>JAJNQA010000107.1 GCA_021155085.1 Heliomicrobium sp.
CCCCGGAATTTGCAAAGGGCAGAAAGGCGCCCACACCCAACGTCGTCCCATTGGCCTGCCGGTTATTCAGGAATAGTCTGGCGCCCGGATGTGTCGTGGTCAGTCTGACTCCGCCCGCCTCAACCGTGAAGCCGGCCACGCTGATTTCCGCGCCACCCGGACTGGTCAGGAAAAGATTGATTTTGTCCCCCACTGTCGTGCCCGTGCTGGCGATGACGAAGGCGACATCCCAGACACTGTCCTGGCAGGAAAGAAGGCTCAACTCGCCATTGGGAGCAGAGAAACTCACGCCCTGCGGGTTCAGCGTCGGCAGCCCGCCAACCCCGACGACAGTGCCGCCAAACGAGGCCGGCGTAATATTGAAAAGATTGACCGCCGCGTTCGCACCCGAGGTGAGAGTCAGGAAAAACGGCTCTGGCAAGGCAAAGGTGTCTTGACCGGCATCAAATCCCTTGGTGATCGCTGGAACCGCCAATTGTGGACAGTTCGTCTGCGCATTTGACGCAGGCGAACCCGCCATGCCCGCGCCGACTGGTAGACCGGAGTCTGGTACTGCGCCGCGGAATGTCGTTGTCGAACCTGCTGCCAAGATGTCAGGCATTCGCCAGATCAATCCCGCGAGACAGATTATTAAGCTGCAAAATAACAAAGTAATCCCTCTATTAAACATCTTCATTGAGTTAACCTCCTTGTGGTTCTCCATTTATCGTTTTTTTTCGTCTTTTTATAGCGTTTTGTCTTTCGTGTTTGGGAAACAAGCTCCCGCCAGCATCGGACAAAACCTGGTCCGGCACTGAACACGCGATTTAAGAACGCTACAGTTTCCATGGTGTCGTTTCACCATAGTAAATAGCTAAATCAGAACACGTGATATTTGGAACATTTGTTTGATGAGGACATTCGTAAAATCAGGTCTTGGGTGACACAATGTTCCAATGTTGTTGTGCTTCGATTTAGTAGACTCCATACCAAGGACCTGCACTGTTCAATAGGGGACAAGCGGTAAAATAAATCATGGGTGAACCCATCGGCATGAACAGCAGCCCATGCGAGCAGTGTAAGGTGATCTGCCGGTTCCTTCTCTTTGATAATGGCGCCGAGGTGTTATTACCAGCTATTACAATCAGGCAGGCTCATAGCGACCGAGAAACATCGCCACGTCAGGCAAACAGTCAACAAACTAAAACAGTGTTAAACAGAGCTTCTTCAGTGCGGTACCACGCTTATAACATCCGGGGGCGGAATAGTTTCCCTGCTATTGACAAATCCTTGCAATTCCTTATCATCCGCTCGTTAGATTCCTCCGATTGAGGTCTCAACCTCATCAGTTTTCAACCGTACGCTGGTCTTTCAATAATTCAACCCTTAAATCAAGCCCCCAACATCACTACCACCGCCAGTGTGTTCGGAATAGTTACGTTCTTCGTGAAGACTCACTTAATGACAAATGACGAAAGCTCCTGCCTGCTCATCCGGGACCGAAGGTAATCGTCTAAGCAGGTTGTACTTTCCTTTATTGCCGCACCATCCTGGATTCGCGGTGCAAGTTTGCCTTGAGTAATTGGTGAGGTAACAACATACCCAGAAATTTAGCAAAGACAATTAAAATAATTGTGTGATAGGTGTGCTCGATACCAGCTATCAATTCAATTACTGGAGTACCGACTAGGTAACTGACTCCTTCTCGCTTGGGATGGCCACATTCCAAGCGACAGTCACGAGTGTGCAATAAAGTAAGCACCCAAGGCGTGTTCTGAAGGCTTGCCTCGCAGAGGTCTGCATTGAATTCATCATTAAAGACAATGGGTGGCAACGATTGTCACCCTGCGCAAGTTTTGCCTCTGAAGGTATATCTCCGCAGGACGCCCCGTTTACCTTTTGCCCAGCTCAATACAGCAACAACCGTTATTTTCCAATGAGGTAACAAGTGAAAATATCCCCAAAGAGTAATTTCCCGACTCCGATCATAGGACTGCCGCACGTCAAATGGTTTTTCTTCTCATACCTGGTACTGCTTATGGCTCTTCTGGCGGCAGCGCAGGTAACAGTGAGCGCCGCCACCACGATACAAGCCAAGCCATATCTCGATCAGCACAGGCTCGCGAAGCCGACGCGCGCGACGTTGCCGCCCCGTCCCGCGCAACCGGCGCGCCCCACGCCCGCGGCGACAACGGTCACATTCATCAAGGCCGACGCCGGCACACAAGGCAATTGGGGCGGCCGTTACGGGACGGAGGGGTACAACATCTTCAACGATGTGGCTGGCTATCCTGGCTACGCGCAGGTAAGCCGCATCGGTCTGGCGGCATGGACCTGGCAGACCACAACAGATGATGTGCGTGCGTTGCGAAAGGTCTCGGCTGCCGGGAGGGTTGCCTCCGCCTGGTACGATGACGACACGCTCACAATTAACCTCAGCATTACCGACGGCAAGCGACATCAAATCGCGTTGTACCTGGTTGATTGGGATTACGGCGGAAGATCGCAGAGGGCAGAGGTACTCAACGCTGATACCGACGCCGTGCTCGACAGCCGAATTCTTACAAACTTCGGCGGTGGACAATACCTGGCCTGGAATGTCAGCGGCCGAGTTAAATTCCGCTTGACGCGCCTGGCCGGCATCAACGTCGTCTGCAGTGGTTTGTTCTTCGACCCTGAGGCGCGTCCGACCAGGCAGGCTGACCCGCCGGTCATCGGCTCAGTCGCCAATTCAGCCATCACCAGCGGAGGCGCCGTGATCACTTGGGTGACCGACAAGGCTGCTGACAGCGGGATCGAATACGGCCCGACGACTGCCTACGGCAACACCCTGACCGTCAGCAGCCCACTGGTCATCAACCATCAGATGAATTTGATCGGGCTGACACCCGCGACGCTTTATCACTACCGTGTGCTTTCGAAAGACGCGGCGGGCAACCTTGCGCGTTCAGGCGATCTTACTTTCACCACCGCCCCGCCCCAACCGCCCCCGCCTCCGGTGGCTGGCACAAGCGAGCCTGAGTTGCCGCGCGTGCTGCTCAACACCATATTCCCGGAAGCGACCGGCCGGACAATTGCGGTCCATGAGGGTGGCGATCTTCAGGCTGCGCTCAATACAGCCGTGCCAGGGGACACAGTGATGCTGCAAGCGGGCGCGACCTTTATCGCACCACCCGGCGGTTTCATGCTGCCGTCGAAGCCGAATGCGGCGGGGCAGTGGATTGTTGTTTGCAGTTCCAACCTGGCCGCCCTGCCGGCAGGCGGGCGCGTCAATCCCTCGCATGCATCGGCGATGGCGAAGATTGTCAGTGCCGATGTTTCGCCAGCCATTGCGACGGCGCCAGGCGCGAACTTCTGGCGGCTCACCGGCCTGGAAGTAACCGTCGCTGAGACCGCACTCCCCATCGCCACGGCGCCAGGCGCGGCCACCAACTATGGATTGATTCGTTTAGGCAGTGACGCCGAAACAAATGCGAACAACCTGCCCACGGATTTGGCCATTGACCGCTGCTACGTCCATGGACTGCCAACGAAGAACGTGCGGCGCGGAATCGCGCTGAACAGCCGCCGTACCGCGATCATTGACTCCTATTTCGCTGATTTCCATGAGATCGGCTCGGACAGCCAGGCCATCGCCTGCTGGAATGGGCCCGGCCCGTTCAAGATCGTTAATAACCGCCTGGAAGGCGCGGGCGAAAATATACTGTTCGGCGGCGCCGACTCGGCAGTCCCAAACCTCGTTCCCGCCGACATTGAAATTCGCCGCAATTACCTCTTCAAGCCACGTTCCTGGCTGCCGGCGGACCCCGGCTTCGGCGGAATCGCGTGGACGGTAAAAAACCTCTTCGAGCTGAAAAACGCGCGCCGTGTACTGGTAGAGGGCAATGTTTTCGAGAATAACTGGGTCAGCGGGCAGAACGGCTTCGCCATCCTGTTTACGGTGCGCAACCAGGACGGCGCCGCTCCGTGGTCAACGGTTGAAGATGTGACCCTGACCAACAACATCCTGCGCCACACTTCGTCGGCGGTGAACATTCTGGGCCGGGACTACATGCATCCAAGCGGGCAGGCGCGGCGGCTGAAAATCAAAAACAATCTCTTCGAGGATATCAGCGGCACTCCCTGGGGCGGCGCGGGCCGCTTCCTGCAAATCACCGACACCATGGATGTAAAGGTCGAAAACAACACCATCTTCCACACCGGCAACCTGGGCATGAGCTACACCAACCTCAATACGCCTTCGAACACAGGCTTCGTGTACCGCAACAACATCGCGGCGCATAACAGCTACGGTTTCATCGGCGATGGAACGGGCACGGGAATGGGAACGCTGAATACTTACTTCCCCGATGCGCTCTTCGTGGGGAATCTCCTGGCGGGCGGCCCAGCGTCGCTCTATCCGGCGGGTAACTTCTTCCCGGCGACGCTCGACGACGCAGGCTTTGTCAACCGAACGGGCGGCAATTACCGCCTGGCTGTCAACAGTCCGTTCAAAAATGGCGGGAATGACGGGAAAGATCCGGGGGCGGACATTGATGCGATAAACGCCGCGACAGCCGGAATTGCTCCGTAGATCGAAATGCGGGGCCAGCTTGATTCGCCATATATCAATTGTCATTTTTCATTCGTCAGGGCCCCACAATCCGCTTCAACAGTGGTTTGGGAAAAATGGAAAATGACAATTGATAAATCAAAAATGGCAAATGGAACTTGCGGATTTATCCACCAGCGACCGCGCGCGGCACTGATTCCAGGACGTATTCGGTCGGGCCAAGGTCGAGCGATTCGACGACCTCCAGGACGAGCCCCGCACCGACCGTCTGGCAATTGCCGGAGAAGCCGAAGAGCAGCGCGTTGTCACAAATGTTGTTGACTACGCGCGGCACGCCCTGCGAGATGCGGCTGATCAGCGTGACGGCTTCCAGGTCAAAGAGGTTGTCGCGTGCGGTCCCGGCCGTTTTCAGCCGGAAGCGAATGTATTCGCTGACCTCGAAAGGGGACAGCGGTTCGAGCGCGCAACGCAGCGAGACGCGCTGTTTGAGCTGCCGCAAATCTGGCCGGTTGAGCAAGGCGCGCAGTTCCGGCTGGCCGCAGAGGATCACTTGCAACAGCTTTTCGCTGCTGGTTTCGAAGTTCGCCAACAAACGCACCTCTTCCAGCAAACCTTTCGGAAGTCCGTGCGCCTCATCAATGATGAGCGCCGTCCGCAGCCCCTCGGCGTGGCGTTGGGCGAGCAGGCGGCCAAGGGCATCAAGGCGCTTGGGCTTCGACGCCGACCTCGGCAGTCCCAAGCCAAAACCATTGCAAATCTGCTCGAAGAACTCCGCCGCCGTCAGCGAGGGATTGAAGATGTAGGCCGACTGGACGCGCTGACTGAACTGCTGAATTGCGGAGCGCAGAGTGGTGGTCTTGCCCGTGCCGACTTCGCCGACAACAACGATAATTCCCTTGCTCTGCTCGATGCCATACTGAATGGTGGAAAGCGCCTCCAGGTAACTTTCCGTCTCGAAAATAAACTTCGGGTCGGGGGTTAAGCCAAAGGGGGCTTCTTTGAGTCCGTAATAGTTCAAATACATCTGAATCCTCCAGTAACGACTCAGCCTGGTTCCATTGGAAGAGTGAATTGGCCATTGTTAAGCAGGAAAGCCGCTCCTTTGTTCATCAATCATCAACAGCCGGGGGCCAATCGCCAATGCCCAAGGGAACGTCCTTGGTCGTTCAGCAGATAAGCTGGTAATTCGCGCGCCGGCCCAGCGCGCCCGGCAACCGAACCAGATCAATCACCAGTTGTTCATCGTTCAGCAGATTAGGCAGCGCGTCGAACTCCTTGTCTTTCTTCCCGATCACCACGACCTCGGCATCGGCGACGGTCTCGGGCAAACTGGGGCACAACAGCGACGCGATGTGCGGAATGCCGCGTTCAATGAACTCCTTGTTCGCGCCGTGCAGCCGCGCCAGTTCGACCTCGCGGTCGTAAATGGACAGCCGCAGTCCCTTGCCGATCAGGGTTTCGATCAGCGTCGCCATCGGGCTTTCCCGCAAATCGTCCGTGCCCGTCTTGAAGCTCAAACCCAGCACGGCCACGCGGCGATGCCCCGTGCGCAGGATCATCTCCGCCGCCTTTTCCACCTGCAGACGGTTGCTGGCCAGCACGGCTTCCAGCACCGGCGCGCGCAGATCCACCTCTTTGGCTTTGTGCAGAAGGGCGCGCAGGTCTTTCGGCAGGCACGATCCGCCAAAGGCGAAACCGGGTTTGAGGTAGTAGGGCGAAAGATTCAGTTTGTCGTCGCGGCAGAAGATTTCCATCACACGATGGCTGTCCACGCCAAGTTCCTGGCAGATGTTGCCGATCTCGTTGGCGAAGGTCACTTTCAGCGCGTGGAAGCTGTTGCAGGCATACTTGACCATCTCTGCCTCCTTGATCCCCGCACTGATCAATGGCGCGTCAACTTGCGAGTAGAGTTTTGCGAGCGGCGCGCCGGCGTCCTCATCGTCCGCGCCAATGAGCGTGAACGGCGGGTGATCGAAATCGTAAAGCGAAGTGCCTTCGCGCAGGAACTCCGGGTTGACCGCCACGCCAAAATCGCGCCCCGCGCGTTTGCCCGAATAGACCTCGAGCGCGGGGATGACAGTGTTTGCGACCGTGCCAGGCAGCATCGTGCTGCGCAATACAACGATGTGATAACGGCTCTTCGCTTCCAGCGCATCGCCAATCTGCTGGCAGGCGCGTTTGATGTAGCTCAGGTCAAGGCTGCCGTTGTGATTGCTCGGCGTGCCAACGCAAACCAGGGAGACATCCGAGTCAGTGACGGCGGCCACGGCGTCTTTGGTCGCGCGCAGCCGTCTGGCCTTGACCGCCTCGCCAATCAATTCCGACAACCCTGGCTCGACAACGGGACTGTGTCCCTGATTGATCAATTCGACTTTCAATTCATTCACGTCCACGCCGATCACATCGTGGCCCCGCGCGGCGAAGCAGGCAGCGCTGACACAGCCGACGTAGCCCAGACCGAAAATACTTAACCTCATTTCAGATACTCCTTCCTGCCATCCCGACTAAATCGAGCCGGCCCGCGCCACGACGGCGCTGGCGGTTTGTTCATTCACTTCTTTCTCCACGTCCACCCCCTGAATTACACCTTCACAGATACGTGCGAAGGCCGCCGCCGCCGCCGCCCAGCCGAAGCGCGCGCACACGGCGTCGCGCGCGGTTCGGCCGACACGCTGGCGCAACACGTCATCGGTCAAAACCTGGACGACGATCCGGGAAAAGGCCGCGGGGTCGTCGGCAATCAGCAATTCCTTGCCCGCGCGCACGGGCAGCCCTTCCGCACCGATAACAGTCGAGATGACAGGCTTGCCCATGGCCATGGCCTCGAAAATCTTGAGCCGCGTTCCGCCGCCGATGCGCAGCGGCACAATGCAGGCGGCCGCGCCGGCCACATGCGGGCGCACATCACCGACGCGCCCGGTGACAGTGATTCGCGGATGTTTGCGCGCCAATTCCCGCACGCGCGGCGTGGGATTGCGGCCCACCACCTTCAGCCTCACGTCCGGCAGTTGCGCCATCACGCGCGGCAGAATCTCTTCGGCGAAATAAACGATTCCATCTTCATTCGGCAGCCAATCCATCGAGCCGACAAAGACCAGGCTGTGCGGCACGACGGGCGCGGGCTGCGGTTTGAAATACTCCACATCAACGCCTGTTGGCACATCGTGGACTTTGGCCACGCCGTATTGTTGCTGAATGTGTTCAGCATCTTCGCGCGAGACGGCGACGACGGCATCGAACTTGTGGCAGGCACGCCGTTCGTAGCGCCGCATCTTTCGCCACTGCTCGCGCAGGTAGAGTCGCCTGGCCGCGCCGGCCATTTGTTCGGCCTGCTGCTCGGCGTGCCGCTGCCAGATCATCGCCTCGACGTTGTGTTCGAACAGCAACGTGGGGCATGGGTAGCTGAAATTCATATTGACGCACGGCGTCAGGAAGTCACAGACCATCAAGTCGTAAGGGTTGCGCGCCAGTTCGCGCACGATGGCGCGGCGCATCGCCGCCGACTTGTACCTTGCCAGCGATAGCGGGAGCGGCGAAACCAGGTTGCCCAGCAAATCCCTGTAAAATCCCAATCCTGCCTTGGGCCGCAACCGGTGCGGCACGGTGACAAGCCGCTGGCAATACTCCGTCGCGCGCTCAACAGCGTCTGGGGCATCGTCCGGCAATGTCAGCGTCAGGTAAGTCACCTCGTGCTCGCGCCGCAATTGCCGCAGCATTTCATAGGTGCGAATCTTCCCGCCCTTGTCCACCGGGTGAAGCAGTTCGCTTTTCAGCCAAAGTATGCGCATGGTTCTTTTCCGTTTGTTCAACCGCAGACAACCGCCGCTTGCGCGACAACTGCTTCCCCTGTAGCCGGAGCCTCTTCGCCATCGAAAAAGCGCCGCTGCCAGATTTCGAAATTGAGCAGCGCCCACAACCGCTCGGTGTGGTCTTCGCCGGCCGAATGGCGCGCGACCAATTCCGCCACGTATTCGGGAGCAAACACGCCGCGTTCGCGCGACCGGTCTGACAGGACGTATTCGTCCAATAGATGGCGGTAAGGCCCGCGCAGCCATTTCCCGACCGGCACGGGAAAGCCCATCTTGGGGCGCGTCAAAATCTCCGGCGGCAGCACGCCCTGCATTGCGCGGCGCAGCACGTGTTTGGTCGTCCAGCCACGCAGCTTCATCCGCACGGGCAAACGCGCCGCAAACTCGACCAGCTTGTGATCCAGGAACGGCACGCGGCTTTCAATTGAAGCCGCCATGCTCATCTGGTCCTGCTTCATCAGCAGTTCGTGCAGGTAAGTCTTCATATCCGCCGCCAGCAGCCGGTCAAGCAGCGTCCCGGCGTCAGTGGCACCGAGGTGCGCGCGCACGGCGAGGTACGGATCTCCGTTTTGCATCCGCTCCCGCGCTTCGCCCGTGAACAGACGCTGCTGCCGCGCCCGCGAAAAGACGGCGAAGTTATCGAAGTAGATGTCTTCAATTTCCGGCTGCATGCACAGGAAAGTGCGAGCCAGCTTGCGCCCAATCCGCGATCCGGTTCCGAGGCTCTCGATCGTTTGTTGCACCACGCGGCGCACAGGCGCGGGGAGCGCGCGCTGGTAAGCGCGTCCGGCGGCAAGATTGAAAATGGTCGCGCGGTATTTGTTGTACCCGGCGAGCAGTTCGTCGCTCCCTTCGCCCGTCAGCACGACCTTGACGTGTTCCCGGGCGAGCCGCGAGACGAAGCTCAGCGCGACGGACGATGGATGCGCGATCGGTTCATCTTCGTGGTAGATCAACTCCGGCAGCGCCGCGAAAAACTGTTCCGGGCTGACGATCATCTCGTGGTGGTCGGTCTGGAAGGCGCGCGCGACCACGCGGGCATACTCCAGCTCATTGGCTTCGCGTTCGGCGAAGGCGACGGAAAAAGTCTTGATCGGCTCTTTGACCAGTTCGCTCATCACCGCCGCAATGGCGCTGGAATCAATGCCGCCTGACAGAAACATCCCCAACGGCACATCGGCCATCAGCCGCAGCCGCACCGATTCGCGGAACAGTTCGCTGAAGCGCGCAACGTATTCATCTTCCCTCAGCGGCTCCGGCTCCTTTGTGAAGCTCAGGTCCCAGAAGCGTTCAATGCGCACGCGCCCGTCTTCCCAGCTCAGGGTATGACCGGGCGGCAGCCGCTTGACGCCACAAAAGAGCGTGTCATCGCCCATCGGAGCGCGGTTGGCGGCGTAATCGGCGAGCGCGTCGTAATTGAGTTCGGGCTTGACTGCCCGGCCGGTGAGCAACGCTTTGATCTCCGAGGCGAAGTGCAGCACGCCCCGGTCGGAAAGCGTGTAATAGAGCGGTTTGACGCCCAACCGGTCGCGCGCCAGCAACAGCCGTCGTCGCGGCGCATCCCAGATGGCGAAGGCGAACATTCCCCGCAGATGTTCGACACAGGCTCCGCCATATTCTTCATAAAGGTGGAGAATCGTTTCGGTGTCGCTCGCGCTGTGGTATCGGTGGCCGCGCTCCTCCAATTGCGTGCGCAATTCGCCGTGGTTGTAGACTTCGCCGTTGTAGACGATCCACACGGCCTTGCCGCCCGCGCAGCCCTCATTCGACATCGGTTGATGGCCGCCTCCCAGATCAACGATGGACAACCGCCGGTGACCAAGGCCGACCGAACCATCAATAAATTGCCCCGCGCCGTCAGGCCCACGGTGAGCCAGCGTGTCGCGCATGCGCGTGAGCACACCGGCGTCAACGCGAGACTTCATTTGATTGGGAACGGCGATGCCGCAAATGCCACACATAATCGGTTTTATCAGCAATCCATCTCGCTCAGCCGCCAGCCCATCGGCCCTTCGACAAACGCGACGCGACACCAGCGCGAGTCCAGCACATATCGCCTGCCGTTGAGAATCACGGCGGCTGTCGGTTCCGGCAGCATCAGGCGAAAGCAGCGCGCGCCCGTAATGCTGATTTCGATTTCGTCCGGTCGCCGTTCAATCGCGCAGTGATGCGCCGCCGTGGGCGCAAAGAACGCGAAACCGTCAGAGCATTCAAACGAGTTTCCCTGTACCAGACCCACTGAAAGAATGCGGTCGCGAACCGCGCGCGACCAGACCATCCGGCCGCGCGCCGCCAACAGTCCGCTTTCCAGGCGCGCCTCGCCGTCGCCCAGCAGCACAACGTCGTGTACCTCTCCAGACCGCACACTTAAACAAAAACTCTCCGCCGCGCTCGCATCGCAAGGCTCGAACTTGACCGAAGTGGTCGCGTCTTCCACGGACACGGGAACCAGACAAGTGATAAAAGTTTGCGTTCCCACGCCGTCGGCTTCACAGACAACCACCGGGGCGGCCTGTTGCTGGCCGTAACAGCTTGAAACGCAGCCTTCGACAACGCTCGCCTGCAATTTGGATGAGCCGCGCCAGCGCATCAGCAATGCATTGCCGTCAGACCGCGCGGCGCGCAGTCCATCGCCGGAATGCGCGGGGACGCGGCAGGCCGGGTCGAAGTGGTAATGCAGCGCGTAACGGTGGCGCGCGGTGGCGTCGAACGAATCGCGCACAACGACATAGCCGGGCAGGGCTGCGCCTTCGTCCGCTTTAACAAAGAGCACCGAGCGTGCGTGCGTCACGGGATCGGTAAAACGTTGGTAGCCGTCATGCTCGCCCGCGAAGTAGTCGAATCGCTTTTCGGTGATGAACGCGCACGCACTGGAGTTGGTCACATGGCTCCACGAAAACGGCCCGGCGGGAATGGATTGCGATTGCCCGTCCACCGTCGCGGTGTTGTGCGCCGCCGTGCTTCGGAATTCATCACGCAGGCCTTTGTCGCCGGTGTAGGTGAAGGTTCCCGGATCAACCAGCCAGTTCGCGCCATGCGCCGCGAACTCGAACGACAAGGCATCGGCGTGCGCGTGCCCGCAACTCAGCGCTCCGTGCGGCCCGCAGTCAATCAGCAGATAACTACTCTGCTGTGCCCATCCGTCGCGCAACAGGTAGTGCCCGCTGTCTTCGAAAGCTTGTGAAGATTGGGTGGGAGCGAAGGGAGCAATGTGATCAAACCCGCGCAGCGCTTCCGTCCCCAGCAGCCATAGCGTCTCTTCCGCCGCCCCGCCCGCGACATGTTTGTAATCGCCGCGTCTGAAAATCGCCGCGCCCGTGGAAAGCGCCGCGCGAAAATCGTTGGCTTCGGAGTGATCCAGCTTGACCAGCCTGCCGCCATCGTCGTCGCCAAAGAGCGGCGTTGTGCCGTCCGGCCTGGTCAGATGCATCAGGTGATCGAGCAATGCCGTCAGTTTCCTTTCCAGTTTGGCGTCGTGCGGCATTCCGTGCCTCCCTGCCAGCAGGAACAGGTGGGTGTAAAAATCCGCCGTGTAGCGATGGTAATAACTCGTCTGTTCGAAGTAACCGCCGTCCGGCCTGACGTGCAGGTCAAGTTGATCAATCAAAATCTTCCAGCCAAGGGCGCGCCATTGTCCGGCGCGGCGAAATTCCGGCAGCATCAGTCCCAGGTAAAACAGCCCCAGCGCCTCGCCCGTCAGGTGCGTGTTCGGACTGAAGTAGGTGGAGAGATAAGTTTCCAGATGACGCGCGTGCAGGTACAGGAACTTGAGAACGCGGGCGAACACCGTGGCCGTCAAACGCGGCGATTCGCGGAAGAAGTGAAGCGCCCACAACCACGAGATTGCGCGGAAAGCCACCTCCAGGCTGCTGGCCCAGTTGATGCCCCGCTTCGGCGGATTGGCGTCCATCCACCCGGTCAGGTGCGCGATGAAAGTTTCCGCGTGGCGCTCGTCGCGCGTATACCAGTAAGCCTGGCCCAGCGTCGTGAAGTGCTGACAGCGATTCAGTTCCCAGACGATTTTCTTATCGCCGACCTGCTCCGCGTCCAGAAAGTTGATGCGGCTCCAATGTTTGAGCGGCGCGCGTTTGCCCGAAACAGGTTCGAGATGCCAATCCACCGGGCTGCCGAAATCCAGGGCATCGAAACCCAGCAGCCTGAAGCGGCCCTGCGCAATCTGCTCCGCTTCGGCAATTACGGCCCTTTCCCTGCCCGGCCAGCGGCGGCGCAATTCAGCCAGCGTGGCCGCGCGGTCGTCAAAGGCGGCGAAGAATACAGGCGATGTGCGATGGCGGAAGTAATCGAACAGGCTTGCGGTGGAAGTGATGTGGTGCTGTTCGCACATGCCATTCAGCGAACGCAGAAGTTCCGCGTCGCGCGGCAAACGCGCCTGCTCCGTCCCCGCATACTGTTCGCCCAGCGCGGCCAACGCCTGTGCTGATCGCACTCGCAATTCATCCAGCCCACGGCCTTTTAGTGTTTTTAGCATTCTCAGTATCACGATAATTCGCACTCTGTTCTTGAAATCGTGGCGACGGACTTTAGTCTGTCGCGGCGCCAGAACGGACTGAAGTCTGTTCCACTACAACCTCAGCCAGTTCCTGGTAAAGGTGCAGCCAATCGCTACGCACCGCCGCCCACGTGTAACTCTCACAATCAGCACGCGCCGCCGTCGCCAACCGCACCGCCAGCCCCGGTTCATTGAACAGACGGAGCGCCGCCCGGGCCAGTGATTGTTCGTCGCCGCAGCGCGCCAGCAATCCGTTGCGTCCGTTTTCAACGATGTGCGGAATCCCCCCGGCATCCGTCGTCACCACAGGCAACCCTGCGGCGAAGGCTTCAATGATGGAAAGCGGCATGTTGTCTATGACTGAAGCGTTGATGAAAACGTCCGCTCTGTCATAGAGCGCAGGCATCTGCGTCGGGGCGATTTTGCCCAGGAATTCGACCTGCTTTAGTTCCAATTCCCGCGCCAGCACACGCAGCCGGCTGCGTTGGCTGCCGTCGCCCGCGACGATCAAGCGCGCTTCGGGCAGTTGCTGCTGCAACAGTTTGAAAGCGCGCAGCGTGCATTCGACGTTGTACATCGGTTCCAGATTGCGATTTGAAACCAGCGTCGGATGCAGCGGCTGCCGCGCGCGAAAGATGTAGCGCGACACATCCACCGTGTTCGAAACCGCCTTCGCCTGAATGCCGAACTTCGCAAAGACTTCCACCAGGTAACCTGACGGCACAACTACATGATCGGCCCGGCGGATGACGGCTCGTGCCAGCGGTGAGCGGCGCAGATGATCTTCGGCCTCGCCGCTGTGGTAATTCAGCAGCACCGGCTTCCCGAACAGCCTGGCGATGAACACCGCGGGCATCGGCGCGAGCAGGAAGGACGCGTAAGCGGTTGAGAACACATGCACTACATCACAGCGCGGCACGCGCGCGAGCAGCGTGCCCAGATAAAGCAGCGATGTCACCACTGTCCGGACATATTTGACGCGCTGCAATTGCCGCAGCGCGCCTGGCAATCGTGGGTTGACGGGCAAAAGTTCAGCTTCAACGCGGGCTTCAGCCGCCAGCCCTTCCAGCAATCGCCCTGCCTGCACGGCCTGTCCGCCCAGAATGTCCAGCGATGCCGCGACAATCAGAACGCGCAAGGGCGCGGCGCCGGCCTGTTCGTTTGATTGAACTGCCGTTTGCCGCAGTTCGCCGCGAACCGTCCCGGCACGCCACGGCGAACGTGACGGCGTGCGTGCCAGCAAACGATCGTAAAGCTTCTCTGTGCGTTCAAGCTGCGCCGCGCACGAAAACTTCTCTTCCACCAAACGACGCCCGCGTTCGCCCATCGCGCGCGCGCGTTGCGGTTCGCGCAGCAGAGCAATGACGCGCTCGGCCATCGCCGCATCATCTCCGGGCGGCACGATGTATCCTGTCTCCCCTTCGATCACCGCTTCGCGCGCGCCGCCAACGTCGGTGGCAACCACGGGACGCGCCGCGGCCATGTATTCAAGAATTGAGTTCGAGAATCCTTCCGCCCGCGAACTCAGCACGCAAACGTCCGAGACAGCCAGCAGCCGTGCGACATTCGCGCAACGGCCAATGAAGAAAGCGTGTTCCGCCAGCCCCAATCCAGCCGCAAAGGCGCGCATGGGTTCGGTCAATTCGCCTTCGCCCGCAATCACGAAAGCAGCTTCGGGCAAGACCTCGCGCACGCGCTGGGCGGCCCGCAGAAAAGTAGGAAGGTCTTTGACCGGCAGGCGCAGGTTGGCCAGGATCGTAACGAAACGGCGCGCGCCATCGCGCGGCAAACCGAAGAACGCGAGCGCTTCATCACGCTGGAAGTCTGGCCCGATCGTCACACGCTCCATCTCCAACCCGTTGTAAATCGTGACGGCTTTCTCCGCGCGCGTGCCTTCCGCGATGACTTGCTGGCGCACGGCTTCGCAATTGGCGACGACCGCATGCGCCAGACGATAAGCTCCTCGCTCCACCAGTTTCTGCGCCGCGCTGCGCACGCCGCCGGTTTCGCGCCGCGCGGCAATGCGCACCGGAACGCCTGCCAGCGCCGCCGCCGCCATGCCGAAAACATTGCTGTAAAAGTCGTGCGTCTGGACGACGGCAATCTCCTGCTCTTTCAGAAACCGCGCGAAGCGGCGCAATTGCGCCACCATCTGGAGGTCATAAAAACTCTTCAGCGGGTAGCTGGGAACTTCGCCCAATCCCAACCGTTCCACTTCTTCACGCAATAGACCGGTGCCGTCCAGGCTTGCGACCCGCACGCGGTAACGTCCCCGCTCGTGCAGCAAGCGCGTCAATTGCACGGCCTGCCGTTCAGAGCCACCCTGGTGAAAACTGCCGATCAGTTGTAGCGCGTTCAGTTTCATAACACTCGCGCCGCCGCACGCCAGCCCACGGGATGAATGATGTGCGCAGCGGCATGATGGTCTGTCATTACTTCATCAACCGTTCCGGTTCCCCAATCGCCCACCAGCGCGACCTCGCTTGGATCGAACCGCGCAATGGGCCAGCGAAAATCCCCGAATGCCTCGCGGACAATTGGCACGCGCAGCGGGTCGTAACCCAGCAGATGCGCGCCGACCCAGTCCACGGCGGCGGGATTCTGCCCGGCCAGCAGCAATCCCAACGGCAGAGGTTGCGGGGCCAGCGGACCGTCGCCCTGGCCGGCGATCACCGCATCAGCGATGTGCAGAACCTGGCGCTGTGGTCGGTCAGAAAGCGTTCCGTCCGCGCGGCCGTACAAAAGAATCCGATTCAAATCCAGGCTCATCCGCCAGACCGTATCGTTCCCCGACCACGAGCCTTCCACGCCCAACTGGTCGCCTCGCAGCCGCAACGCGCGTTGCAACTGCCGTTCGATGCCGCGCCACACTTCTCCTTCGATAGATGAGGCGGTCATGTACTGGCGGTCAAGCGCAAATTCCAGCGCGCGCTTGGTCAGGCTGCGGCCCGGATAACAATCACCGCCCGTTTCCGCGCCGCCGATGCGATGGTGGGGCAGGTATTCTTTATTGCCGTTGATGCCGACCAGATTTTTCAGCGCGCAGGTGATCCCGGCCTTTTTGTGAGTTTTCAATTTGGGCAGATTGATGACGATGTCCGCCTCCATCACCGCGCGCGCCACCAGATATTGATGCCGCCCCGGCGCGTGTGTTCTGGCCATCAGACGCGGGTCATAACAGGTGACGCGGAAGGCATCACCGCTGGCGGTGACCGGTTCCAGCAGGCTCTCCCCCTTCAGGTCGAACAGCACGAAGCGATCTTCCGGCTGCAGGTTTTCCGCCGCCACGCGCGCGCCGTCCACGAAGCTGCAAGTAGTACGCCGAAAATCGCGAATGCCTTTGAATCTGGGATCGTGCGCGCCGAGCGACTCGGCCCAGGTGTCCAACTCCGTCACGCGCAAGAGTTCCTGGAAGTCGCAGCCCTGCAGCGGCGCATCCCCTACCAACAACTCCGCCGGATCGGCATGCAGCGCCCCGGCGACAACGGCGCGGATCAGCGACGGATGCGTAATCAGCGGTTCCAATCCCCATGGCCCCTGATTTTCGTGCGCGACCAGGTTCGGTTTGACCAGCACTTTTGCTCCACGCGGGATCATCCTGCCGAATGGTCCGCGCGCGCCGTCGGCCCATCCGAGTTGTTCTCCCGCCCGGTCGAGCGCTTGCGCCACGGCTTCTCCACACGCCGGGTAGCTTGCATCCGGCAGCGCTGGTGCGGCCACTCGCGGGTCTAAATACATTTCGGTTCGCGGATACATCATTCGGAGTCCTTACCAGAAGATGTGGAACAGACTAAAGTCTGGTCCACGAAGCTAGTCACGGGCCGCCATTTGTTCGCCTTGGTGCGAGGCACTTGTTCAACCAACTCGAAGCTGAGTGAGAGACCCGGCAGATTGGCCCGCAGCGTGTTTTCGATCTGCTGCTGGCTGCCGGCTTCAAATCCTGCCTTTGGCGCAATCTGTACGGTGACGGAATAATCCGAGTGCTGGGTCAGCATGAATTCCCGGACCGGATAATCTTTCATCAGATGGGGCAACTGGATGGCGTGAATCCAGCGCCCGTCGCGCAGCCACACGCGATCCATCAGGCGTCCCACGACTTCTTCCAGGGCGAAGGCCGGATGGCCGGGCTTGCTTCCCGCAGGAAAGCGGCCCGCGTCGCCGACGCGATAACGCAGCATCGGCATGCCGTCTGCGTGCAGCTTGGTGACCAGGATGCCAGACCCTGTCCCTTGAGCCTCAGGCTCTTCGGTTTCCGGCTCGATCAATACATTTGTCCAGTCAATTTCGTAATCGAGCGACCGCGCCGGGTCTGTCTGAAAGCCGATCCCGCCAGCGTCACGGCTGCCGTAACGCTCATGCACCGGGCGTCCGAAGACTGATTCGATAAGCTCCCGATGGTGCGGCATAAGTTTTTCCGCCCCCGTCACCAAACTGCGCGTGGGGTAATTCGGGCGATGTCCCCGTTCCGAAAGATGCTCGGCGAAATGGCCCAGCGCGCCGGCGTAAGCGAGAAGGCAGGCGGGCCGCCAATCTTCGAGTTCCCGGTGGTAACGGTCGAAGACTTCCGGCGAAAGGCGAAAGCAGTCGAACCAGCGCCGATTGGTGACGAACTCGTGATAACGGTCGCGCAGTTTGGTTGATCCCACCGGATCGAGATGATGTCCCCAGAGCGCGCCGATGCGCGTCCCGGACTTTGCGCCGATTCGCTGCATGAAGTATTCGATGCCGCTTTCCCGCCACCCCGCCTCTTCCGGCCCCAGCCAGACCTCGGTCGGCGTGCCGGTCGAACCGCCGGTGGCGTCCTTGCGCAGTTGCCCGGCGGGAACGGCGGTGGAAATCAACTCATTGCCCGCCCGCTGCACATCTTCCCGTTCCAGCACCGGAAGGCGCGCGAAATCCTCAAAGCTGAAATCGGCTTGCGGGTCAAATCCGATGGCATCGAAAACCTGGCGGTAATATTGCGTTTCGCGGCAGGCGCGCCGCGCCGTTTGCCGCAAGCGCCGGAGCACCCACTCTCGTTTCTGTTCCGGCTGCCACCGGCTGGCCTGCCACCGGAACCGCAGACCTTCGCAATAGGCTGTCTGGACAGCCCTCCGCAGTGGGCCGACCACCTGCCGCAATTGAGAAAGCGGCAGCAGCAATTTGAGCGATAGCAGGTCGCGAGCTTTTCCATTGATGCTGTTCATCAGGGTTTTCCTCAGTCCAATTTCAAACCAGAACGACCAGGACGTGGGACGGACTTTAGTCTGTCCAATTCGTCGGGACAGACTGAAGTC
>JAJNQA010000009.1 GCA_021155085.1 Heliomicrobium sp.
AATCGCTACGAAGAGGCCGAAAATTGGCATGGTGGCAGCACTGCCACCTATCAATATGGTTACTCTTACTATAACGGCGTCAGCAACCATCAGGTCATAGATCCGACCTATCGCACATTCCAACTGGAAACCACTCAACCCTCGGGCGGTGGGTGGCTTCAAGTGCAACGGATTTGGGCACAAAACGCGGGGAATTGGACAAAAAAAGATGAGACGACCTATACCTCCGATTCCAGCGTGTCTTATCTCTCCAACCTGCGCCCGACGCAGACAAAAACCACGGCCAATACCGGCAGCGGCGCGGTCGTCAAACGGACTGCAATCAGTTACCTGCAGCGCGACGATATGTGGCTGCCCCAGTACAAGGACGAATTCGTCAACGACACGACAACGCTTTATCGCCGCACGGAGATGACCTACACCAGCAAGCCCGCGCAGTACATTCTGGGGTTGGTGGAGGAAACCCTGACCTTTAGCGCGGCGTCGCTGACCGCGCCGATTGCCCGGACGAAGAATCATTACGATGAGGCGGCCTATTTGATGGACGCGACCGGCGCATTCGTGATTCAGCACGATAACAACTACGATTCCAATTTCCTCGCGCGCGGCAATCTGACCAGCGTCGAGCAGTTTTGGGGGGCTTCCACCACGTCGCGCTTCGTCAAGCGGATCACTTACGACACGAACGGCAACGTGCGGGCGGAGATAGACGTCAACGGGAATGGCAGGCAGATTGATTACACCGACAATTATTCCAATAAACCCCCCGGCATCGGGCAGACACATGCCTATGCCTACACTGTCTCAGATCCGATAACTTTCCGGACAGGCTCGCGCTGGGATTACTTTCTGGGCGCGCCCAACAGAACCTTCAACCTGACGCCCGGTTCTTCCACCGAAACCCAGATCAGCGACCTTACCTACGATTTCGCCGACCGGCCCTTGCGCGTCACTCGCCCGGACACAGGCTGGACGCAAACCGACCATTGGGACAATCTTCTGGCCGTCGCCATTTCGACCAATGCCGGCGGCGGCAATGTCGCGCACAAATACGAACAGTTCGACGGCGCGGGGCGACTGTTCAAGAAAGGCAGCGATCATCCGGACGGCGTTTCCGGCAAATTCTCCGGCCAGGTCATTGTTTCGGATAAGGTCGGCCAGGTCAAAGCGACTTCCAACGTGCTGGCCATCAACGGTTACTGGTCGCCAGCGTATGAAGATGCGTCAAAAATTTGGGATGATCAGTTCACGGAGCTGACGCGGGACGAATTGAGTCGGCTGAAAATCATCACCCATCCCGACGGCAACACGAAACAGGTGGGTTATACCGGATGTGGGTGCGCGGGCAGTACGGAAACTGAAGTCATTGACGAAGTCGGTCACAAAACGATCACCAAAACAGACTTCCTCGGTCGTCTCTCCGAAGCGCTCGAAATGAATGGTTCGAGCGTCTACAGCAAAGCCACCTACTTTTACGACGAGCTAGACCGTTTGATCGAAATTCAGCATAGCGCCGCCCAACTCGGCACCGCCCCTTACACAGTTCCGGTACAATACCGGTACTTCAACCATGACGGTTACGGCCGGTTGGTGACCGAAAATACGCCCGAAGGCGGCATCGTCAATTACACCTACACCGCCAACGATCAGGTGCATACCGTCACCGACGCGCGAAGCATCACCGTCACGAACAGCTACGACGCCCAGCGCAACCTGCTGACGGGCGTCAGTTACAGCGACGGCACGCCCTCGGTCAGTTATGGCTACGACGATTTCGGCGCGCGCACCTCGATGACTGATGGCGAAGGCACGACCACGTACAGTTACAACAGTTTCCGGCAGTTGGAGAGCGAAACCCGCACCTTCACGGCGCTGTCCGGCAATTATTACAAGCTGAACTACGCCTACAACGTGGCGGGCCAGACGACGCAGGTCAACTACGGCATTTACACTTTGTCGGGCGGCACTCCGGTCTACAGTTTCAACAAGAACGTCAACTACGCCTACAACACGGTCAGCGCCCTGGGCGGCATCGGCACGGACTTGATCGGCAGTAATCCAAGCGCGACGACCAACGTCGTCAGTTCGGCGACTTTCCGGGGCAGCGGAGCGCTGAACGTGCTGACTTACGGCAACGGACGGAGGCTGACAATGGGGTACGATCCGCTGCGGCCGCAGCCGACTTCGATGAAGGTGGACATGGTCAGCGATGCGACCAACAAGGTGCTTGATTACGAATACGATTACAAGGTCCTCGGCACTGGCGAAAACAACAATCGCATCCGCAAGATCACGGACAAGATTGATACGCAATACACGACGACGTATACCTACGACCCTTACAACCGGCTGAAGGACGCGAATTGGACGGGCGACGGACGGTTCTACCAATACGATGAATGGGGAAACATCAAGAGCGTCAACATTGGATTGACGTATCACTACACGGCGAACACGACCGGCGCACCGGCGACCAACCGGCTGGACAGTGTGGCGCTGAGCGGCGTGACACAGACGACCTACGGCTACGACGCGGCGGGGAATACGACGAGCGGTGACTCGAAGACCTTCGCCTATGATGCGGTGAACCGGTTGAAGTCGGTCAACAGCGGGGCGAGCACTTATGGTTATGATGGGAACGGGAAGCGGGTGCGGGTGACGGATGGCGGGGCAAGTGTCTTTTACATCTATTCATCAGCGTTGGGGCAGTCGGTGATGGAAGTGACTTCGTCGGGTGTGCATCGGGCGTATATTTATGGTGGTAGTACGCTTTTCGCAATGCGAGCAACAGACGGGCAATTCTATTGGTTACACACGAATCATCTAAACAGTTCGCGAGCAATGACCGATGTGAATGGAAATCTGACTTACAAGGGACAGTTTGATCCTTTTGGGCAAGCGTTGAGTGAGTGGTCGTCGTCAGGGAACAACAACTTGAACTCGAAGAAGTTCACGGGCTATGAACGGGATGGGGCAACGGGGCTGGATTACGCGAATGCGCGGATGTATGTGAGCAAGTATGGACGCTTTATGACTCCTGATATCAAGGGCTTGGCGAGTGCAGATACAAAGCATCCTGGTACTTTTAACAGATATGCCTATTCAAGCAATGATCCAGTCAATTTCGTTGACCCATCGGGTTTGGATGAAGAACCTTTTACGCTGCGATTTTATACGAGTGCGCCCTTCCTTAATAATGGTCGTGGAGCAATTGGAGGTGGAGGTAATTTTTACAGTACTCCTACTTTTGATGATGGAAGAAGTAAAGACCCCTTTGGTCGAAGTGGTGGTGGACAAAGCGGAGCTGCTAAAAAATGCCCCACAAATGTCGAGGAAATTGGAAATGTGGCTGAATATCTCGCCAAAGCGGGGTTGGCAGATAAGATAGAGACCCCGACAGTATCAAACTCAGGCAAAGGGTTGCTTCTGAAATTTAAGGATGGTCAGTCGCAGGCAGTATTTGACATCCTGAATAATCAAGGTTTATTTGCAGGTGGCTCTTATGGGGGGCAACTGCATGAAGACGAAATCAGAAAGTATGTTCAGTCACTCGGTGCTCAAGGGGCAGGCGGTGCGGTGAGGGATTACCGTTCCTTCAATCACGGAAATACCACTCTCGGTGAACTGAGTATGCAAATAACGCTGCTTTATGAAGACAATAGAATAATTGGCGGATATGTAGACTTGGACAAATTCAACTTCCGCCAGGATGCCGTAGGCTTTATTGGGCATGGTGTTGAATTGGCTGAATGGGCAGTTAAAAAATTTCTTCTGGGAAAGGAGTGTCCGTGAATAATTACCAGACTATTTGGCGACTCGCGCTATCACTGTCTTGTCTGCTGGCTTGCATTAGTGTTGGAGCGCAAACCTCTGAAAAAACATCCTCGCTTGACCACGCCAAAGAGCTATGGGAACTGGCGCTTCAGGCAAAAGGCGGCAGAGAGCGGATCAATGGGATTGAAAGCATTGCGTTCATTCGTGATTACCGGCCAACAGTCAGCGTTAGAATGACAGCGTTTCCGGATAAAAGCTTTTACTGGTGGGGTGAACTGGATGCAAAAGGCACCGGAGTGGCTTGCGAAATCAAAAACTATGCCAGCGGTTTCGGTTTCAATCAGGTGGGAATCTTTCCGCGTAAAACTTACCAGGACATCCGTACTGATCCTGCATTTCAATCCACAGGTAGCGGGGAACTATTTAAGGGCGAAATACTCAGAGACAATCAGTTGCGTTTCCTGCTGGAGACACGGTGGCAGCGGCCAGAGTTGCTCTCGGCGGGGAAGGCCACCATTGGCGGGAGGTCTTATGACCGTGTTGATGTAAGAATTCCAGGCGACACAGCGGCCAGCCATGCAATCTTCCTGGACGAAAAGACACATCTGCCGATGCGTTTCCAAACCTGCCGCGATACGAAAGGCACATTGACTGGCTCGAACTGGGGAACGGAATTCAGGTCATACAAAGTGATTGATGGAATAAGTCTGCCGACACAAATCAGTGAGATTGGCTCAGGCCGCTGGGATAAAATCCAGATCGAATTAAACCCGGAATACGAGCCTAAAGTTTTCGAGCGCGAGCCTGACCTGCGCGCAGGCCCATTTCAGTGGCGGAAAGCGGGGACAATTCCTCCAGCAACGCAGGCAGTTAGTTCTGAACAAATCGAGTCGCTTACCACTGCGCAAATTTCACAATACATCCGGGATTTGGCTTCGCCCGATGACGAAGTTTCAAAGTATGCACGACGCGAACTCGTCACGGCTGGCCGTCAAGTCATTCCTGCTTTGACGGAAGCTTTGAAAGCAGGTAGCCCGGCACACCGTTTTAGAAGTGCTGTAGTCATTTTAGGAATTGATAACCAGAACCCCGCTGCAATGGCAGCATTACCGGAATTTCTTCTTGATCCGCAATTAGGAAAAGCGGATCGGCAGGACGCTGCGTTTGGTTTATTGCGTAACGAACGAGGAATTGCGGTTTTGATTGAATTGCTAAGCCATCATGATCCCTTCGTGCGGCGTTGTGTGGTTTTCGCCTTTGACAGCCTGACTGAACGAGCAGAAATCCCTCAACAAATTGAAACCGCGCTCCCCGCCCTCAGAAAATTAACCCGGGACAAAGATGAAGTGATCCGTGGAATGGCCAAAGAAGTGCTGGAACAAATTGGCAACAGGTTCAAACGTTGAGAGCGGCGGATACTCCGGGCTAATACCAACGCCTACAACGTGGCTGGCCAGACGACGCAGGTAAATTACGGCATCAACAACCCTATCGGGCGGCACTCCGGTCTACAGTTTCAACAAGAACGTCAACTACGCCTACAACACGGTCAGCGCGCTGGGCGGCATCGGCACGGACTTGATCGGCACGAATCCCAGCGCGACGACCAACGTCGTCAGTTCGGCGACTTTCCGGGGCAGCTGAGCGCTGAACGTGCTGACTTACGGCAACGGGCGCCAGTTGACGATGGGGTACGATCAGCAGCGGCCGCAGCCCACCTCTCATCTCCAGGAAACCTCTCTCAATTCCGGTCACGGCTGAGCCGCATGGAGTTGCCAATCACCGACAGGCTGGAAAGCAGCATGGCGCCGGCGGCCAGAATCGGATTCAACACACCCACAACCGCCAGGCTGATGCCGAGGGTGTTGTAAAAGAAAGCCCAGAACAGGTTTTGCCGCACGATGCGCCAGGTTTTGTTCGCCAGATCGAAGACTTCCAGCAGTTTGCCCAGCGAGTTGCTCATCAGGACCACCGCTGCCGCCCGCATCGCGATGTCCGCGCCGGAGCCAATCGCAATGCCGAGATTCGCCTGTGCCAGGGCTGGCGCGTCATTGATTCCGTCTCCAATCATCGCGACGGTTACCCCCTGCGCCTGTAACTTTTCGATCACGGCGGTCTTTTCATCCGGCAACGCTTCGGCGAGAAAGTCATCCGCCCCGACGGCCGCCGCTGTCCAGGCCGTGGTTTCGTGCGCATCGCCGGAAACAATCATTGTCCGGATGCCCCGTTTCTTTAACTCGGCGAAAACGGTTGCGGCGTCTTCCCGAAGGCGATCGCCGAAAGCCAGTGAACCTTTGACTGTTCCGTCCCAGCCAAAAAGCGCCACTGTCCGGCCTTCGCTTTCCAGAATTTGCGCGCGAAGTTCGGCGGCTTCAGGGATGAACATGGCCTGCTCTTCCGCCAGACGCCGATTCCCAATGAAGACTTGATGGCCGGCAACCCGGCCGGTCACTCCAAGCCCTTTGCGAACCTCGACTTCTTTCGCTTCCTGAAACTCGAGTCCCTGCTCGACAGCTTGCCTGACCACGGCGCGGCCCAGCGGATGTTCCGAGTAGCGTTCGAGCGAGGCGATGATTTGCAGGAATTCGTTGATTGGCGCAAACCTGCGGTCAGAGGAAACAACCGCATTACCGCCGTGGCGCAAAGAGTTTGTCAGCAGCGCAGAGGAGAATTGCGCCGCCGTGTCGCTGACTCTTTGCGCCCCGGCAGCAAATTGAACCGGCGAAGCAGGCACAGCGTCGGGCGCCGCCCAAATATCCAGCAAATCGAAGTTTCCTTCGGTCACTGTGCCGGTCTTATCGAAAATAACCGTGTCCACGTTACGAATCGTTTCCAGCACGCGGCTGTCGCTGACCAGAATTCCCTGGCGCGAAGCCCAGCCAATGGCGGAGGTCACTGCCAGCGGCGTCGCCATTCCCAGGGCGCAGGGGCAGGCGATGACCAGCACCGTGATGGCGCGCATCAGCGCTTCGCCCGAATCCGTAAATCCGCCCAGGGAGCAAACCAGAAAGGTCAGCAAGGCAACGACGATCACCGCCGGAACGAAAATGCGCGAGACGCGATCCACGGCGCGTTCCAGCGACGACTTGCTGCCCAGCGCGTGTTCGACCAGCCGGATAATCCGCGCCAGCGTGGTGTCGCCGCCAACCTTCGTCGCGCGAACTTGAATCACATTGCCGATATTGACGCTGCCGGCGACCACCGTACTGCCGGTTTCTTTTTCCACTGGCGTGGATTCGCCCGTCAGCAGGGATTCGTCGGCATGCGAACAGCCCTCGACAATGCGGCCATCCGCCGGAATACGCTCCCCGGCTTTGACGATAAACACATCGTTGACATTCAGGGCATCGGCGGCCACGAAGCGTTCTTCGCCACCGATGAACAGCCGCACCTTTTTCGGCATCATCCGGTAGAGCAGCGTGACGGCGCGAGTCGTGCGCTCTTTCGCATTGCGTTCGATCAGCTTGCCCGCCAGCACCAGCGTGACAATCGCCGAAGCAGTATCAAAGTAAATGTGTTCGCCGCCGGTAAAAGCCTGCGCCGCGCTGTACACGTATGCCGCCAGAATCCCCAGTCCCAGCAGCGTTTCCATCCGCACCACGCCGTTGACCAAACCACGCCAGGCCAGTTTCAAAATCGGCATCGCCGAATAGAAAATCACCGGCGTCGCCAGACCCATCAGCACGAAGGGCAGAAACCGCCGCACGCTGTCGGCAATCTGCTCGAAGTATCCGACGTAGAGCGCCATGCTCAGCGTCATGATGTTCAGATAGAGAAAGCCGCCGATGCCCAACCGCAGCAGCAAATCGCGGCGTTCAGAATTGGCGGCATCCGCCGTTTCGTTTTCGCCCGTGTATTCGCTGGCCTTGTAACCGAGTTCGGCGATCCGTTCGGCGATCCGGTTGGGGGGCAGGTATTGCGGACAATATTTGACTTTGACCAGGTCGGAGGCAAAGAAGGCTTCGGCGGAAACAACGCCCCGCTCGCCTGACAAGGCGTGCTCAATCAACCAGGCGCACGACGAACACCACATTCCCGAAACTTGCAGCAAGGCTTCCTGCGTTTGCGCGTCGGCGGGAATGGGCGGTGCGGCGTGCGAGGTTTTTGCGCCGCCGGTTGAAATCAGGCCGAGCGCCAGGCTGCGCTTGAAGACTTCCGTTTCCCGGACATCCTGTCCCGCTGCAATCACCCCGCTTTCCAGCAGAATGGCGTAAACATTCATGCAACCCAGGCAGCAAAAACTCTTTTCCGTACCGCCGAAGCCGCGTGTGAAGGGATGGAGGCCAACGGCCAGACCGCAAAGCTCGCATCCGCTCTCGTTTTGGTAAATCAATGCCTCGCTCATTGTGACTGGAGTTGCTCAATATGGCGCGCGTGCGGCTTGTTAACGCTTTCCTTTCTTCCCCCCAAAACCTGATGTCAGACCAGATTTTCCGTCAAGAACGAAAAGCGGCGACAAGTCGCAGCACTCCAAAGGTGTATCTTCGATGTACTAACGTTGATGAATCGCTTGCGAATTCACGGGCTTGCCGGTTTCGTCCAAAATTATGGGGTTGGCATGCCTTGCGACCAGATAGGCCGTCACCAGAATTCCGATGAAACCCACGATGATCAGGCCCAGCAGCGCAGCCAGAATGGTTCCCTGCTTTCGCGACAGGAAATTAACGAATCGCTTTCTCATGGTTGTTTCTTCTCCGTCGGTGTGATGAAGGTCATCTTGGTCGTGGTCGTTTCTTCGCCCGGCATGGCCCGGCTGACGATCTCAAAGTGATTGATGCCCTGCGGCACCTTGCCGGGCGGCGCGACGATTTCAAACTGCATTTGCAGTTCCTGGCCGGCTTTGAGCTGTAATGGCTGCGGCAATTCCAGCCGCGCCTCCGGCAGCCCCTGCAGCGAAAGCCTCACTTCCGCGTCTTTGCTTTGACGATTGGCCAGGGTCATTCGGAAGGTGTTGTAAATCTGTCCCTGGTCGCCGAGCCGGTAAAGCGTTGCCCGGACGGGCGCGATTTTGACCAGCACGTTGTCGCGCATCGAAAGCACCGCGAACAGGCCAGACGCATAAAACAGTAACAACAACATCACCACCATCCGCTTGCCGTCGCGCAGGCCCAGCCGTCTGAGCAGCGGCGCGCGTTTGTCGCTCAGCAGTTCGCCCCGCTCGCCCCAGGCATAATGGATCAAGCCCTGTTTTCCGAATCTGCCCAACACGTCTTCGCAGGCATCAATGCATTCGCCGCAGTGGATGCATTCCATCTGGTAGGGCGATTTGCGAATGTCTATGCCCATGTGGCAGACGCGGACGCATTTTTTGCACTCAATGCAATCCTTGGGCGCGGCCTTGCCGTCGCCGTCGCGGTACTGGACAACCAGCGTGTCGTTGTCGCCGAACATCCCCTGCAAATAGCCATACGGGCAGATCGTCTTGCAGAACCCCTGCCGCACAAAGGCAAAATCCAGAAAGGTAATCAGCGTCGTCGCCGCGCCGGCAATCCCGCCGGCGGTTTTGATGTCGAGCGAGAGAAGCCTTCTGGCCAGGTCGCGCGGCTCGACAAAGTAAGAAATGAAGACGAAGGAGAGAAAAACCGAGGCCGCCCCCAGCACCGCGTAAAACATCGCGTGGTTAATCCATTGCCGTTTCGTCACATCCAGTTTGATGAAGCGTTTATTGACGAATCGCTTGATCTTGTCTTCCACCGCCAGCGAGGCTTCGCTGAAAATCATCTGCGGGCACAAGTAGCCGCAGTAAATTCGGCCGTACAGCATCGAAGCCGCCGCGATTACATACAGCAAAAACAGCAGCGTGAAGAACAGAATGCCGAATTCATTGATCCACAGTTCGTAGCCCGCAAAATAGAACCGCTCGCGTGGAATGTCGAATCGCATGACATTGAAAAACGGCAAGGCGACGAAGATCAGAAAGCAGGCGAACTGGATCCACCGGCGATACCGGTGATAAGTGGAGTGCGGCTGGGCCGGCTGGCCGGTGGGTTTGCCCGCGGACTTCATCGCGGGTTTGAGAACCGGTTTGACCTGCGCGCGCACTGTTCCCGGCTCGGCAGAAAGATTTTGACTACTGACGCTCATAGTTTGAATTGTTCGTTGATTTCAGTGATGACAGCTTGCCGCTTCGGTGGCGCGAGCCATTAACATCGGCATCACCCCCCGCCAGACCAGAACCGCGCCCAGCAATGCGATGCTGATGGCCGTCACCCGGCTTCCCCATCCGCTGGCGTTTAACCGCGCCAGTTTCCGGCTGAACGCCGTGGAAAAGATGCCAATCGCCATCAAGGCGCTGACCGTTCCCAGCCCGAAAGCCATCATGTTCATTGCACCAGCAAGCACTGTGCCCGTGGACATGGCTTTCAGAAGCGCGGCATAAATCAATCCGCAGGGCAGAAAGCCGAGCATCAATCCAAGCGCGAATTTGCTGCCGATGGTGGGAGAAGAAATGCGGCTGCCGAGTGGCCGCAGAAGTCTGGAGGTATACCGCAGCGGATCGAATCGTTGCAGGAATTCGTGTGGCAACAGGTCAAGCATCAGCAGTCCGGCCAGGATCATCAACGCGCCAGCGACAATTGCCACAATGTTTTCAACGCCCGCCAGATGGCCGACCAGGCCAAGCGAATGGCCGGTCAGGCCCGCAACCGCGCCCAGAAGTGCGTAGGTAGCGACTCTACCCAAGTTATACGACAGGTGTGCGAGTATTTGCTGACTTGCTGCTCGCGGGCCGAGGGAAAGGCTATAGGAAACCACAAGAGGGCCGCACATCTGAACGCAGTGCAGGCTGCTGACCAGGCCAAGACCAAAAATAATTGAAAACTCTGCCAGTGACATCGCGTTTTTTGCTGCCGCCACCCGCGTAGATTTCCCCAGTTGGGCTTCAAACTGCGGAAATCTGCACAAGCGGCGGGCTGACGTAATTGTGAATTTTCGGGTTCGGCGCGTTGATCGTCACGCATTCGCGGAAAAAATCGAACCGCTTCATCTTGATTGCCTGCGTCGGACAGCGCGAGGCGCACATCCCGCAGCGAATGCAGGTGGATTCATCCTTGAGCATGATCGCGCCCAATTCTTTCAATTCTTCATCGCTGTAGCCTTGCAAATCGTCTGCCGAAATGCCCGCCGATTCCGAAGCAATTTTCATCAGGAAGCTGTCCTTACGCAGTCGCTCCAACCCGATCAGACGAATCAGGTTTTCGGGGCAGACATCCACGCATCCGTTGCAGCCGATGCAGATGGAAGTGTCGAAAACCGTGTTGATATTGCAGCGCAGGCAGCGTGATGCCTGTTTGCGGGCTTCGGCTTCCGGGAAATTGATCTCGACGATGTTGACGGTGGCGGCGCGCGCTTCAGGTTCGAGCGCGGGCGGGTTCTGCCGCTGGAACTGATCCCAGCCCGAAACCATCGTGTAATCGGCGGGCAGCCAGCGTTTGCGGACAACGACATCCGTCCGCGTCCCGCGCAGATAATCATGCATTGAGCGCGCGGCAATCTGCGCCGAAGCGATGGCGTGAATGAACAGACGCGGGCCATGCGCGATGTCGCCACAGGCAAAGACGTCTGACGCAGTGGTCTGATAGGTATCCGGATCCACCTTGATCAATCCGCGTTCCGTTTCCACACCATCTTCCGGGGAGAGAAAGGACAGGTCGGAGGTCTGACCGATGGCGAACATGATTGTGTCAGCTTCGATGTCCTCGATCACGGACTCATCGAATTTCGGGTTGAACTTGCCGTGTTCGTCAAAGACGGAAAGGCATTTGACGGTGCGCAGCCCCGTCACGTAGCCATTTTCGTGCAGGACCTCGCGCGGGCCGCGCGCCGGATGCAGCCGGATGCCTTCCTCTTCGCCCTCTTCGATTTCGATTTCGTCGGCGGGCATTTCGTGACGTTGTTCCAGACAGATCAAATGAATTTCTTTATCGCCGCTCATCCGCAGCGCCGAACGCGCCACGTCGTAGGCGATGCGCTCGGTTCGTTCCATATCCGATTGTGCGTCGGCCATTGGCACTTTCGCCGGCCGGACAGCGGAGCGCGCCACGTCAAAGGCAACGTTTCCACCGCCAATGACGACCACGCGCCTGCCCAATTCCATCGGCCTGCCTTCGTTGAATGCACGCAGGAAGTCCATCCCATCAAGCACCTGCGGCAGATCAGAACCAGGCAGTGGCAGTTTGCGTCCTTTGGGCAGACCGACGCCCAGAAAGATCGCCTTATACCCTTCCGCGCGCAGACTGCCGATGGTGAAATCGCGCCCCAGCTTCATGTTGCATTTCAGCTCGACGCCCATCGAAACAATCGCGTTGATTTCCGCCCGCACCAGATCGCGCGGCAACCGGTAAATCGGCACGCCGGCGGTGAGCATTCCGCCGGCTTCCGAACCGGCTTCAAACACTGTGACCTTGTACCCAAGCCGCGTCAGGTCGTGCGCCACCGTCAAACCGGAAACGCCGCCGCCGACCACCGCGATGCGTTCAAACGCGCCACGGTTTGGTGACAGCATGCGTTCATTCGCGCCCGCGTGGTAATGGCTGTAATCGCCGCTTTCCGGGCCGTACATCTCGTTGACGAAGCGTTTCAGCGCGCGAATGGTCACCGGCGAATCCAGGTCGCCCCGGCGGCAATTCACTTCGCAAGGCGCCCCGCAAACCCTGCCGCAGATGGAAGCAAACGGGTTGGTGGCGCGTGCGATGCGATACCCATCTTCGTAGCGTCCTTCGGCAATGGCCGTCACATAACCGCAGGCATTGGTATGAACCGGACAAGCGTCCTGGCACTTGACCATTTTCATCCAGTAATCCGCACTCGACGGATCGGCCAATTCAAATTCCAGGCTTTCTTGCAGCATAACGTTTGTTTTTGTTTGCGCGTTTAGCTCTCGTGACCTTTACGAAATGCGAAGGCGAGCAGAATCAGCGCGTAAATCACGCCCAACCCCACAATCGCGTACATCAACCCGTTCGCCGAAGAGGTGGCGGCATTGAACAACCGCACCAGCACGCCTCGTTCCGAATGGTTGACCTCGCCGTTCATGTAAATCACGAGATAAGACAGACAGCCGCCGGCAATGAAGATATAGGCGATTTTCAGAAACGTAGGGACTTCCGTTCCCTTTCGCTCGGTGATCCAACCGTCGGCGTATTCGTGAATTTCATTCTGTGGTTTGTTGCTTTCGCTCATGACTAACTCCTCGGCAGGGTAGGACAGACTTCAGCCTGTCCACTCTCTGAACAGACTGAAGCCTGTTCCACGGTTTCATCCTCTTCCAGCATCCGGTATTTGGCGTCCTCGCTTCTCTCGTTCCAGTATCCCTGTCGGGCCGAACGAATGAAAAAGTAGATGGCGCCAACCAGCAGGAGGAAAAAGTAGAAGTAGGCAAAATAAACGCTCGGATAAACGTAATCGCGCATCTCTCCTCCGGGATTTACTTCTCGTAATCGTTATCAGGCCGCCAGTTTTTGGCGCGTCCCAGCGTTTGCAGGTAGGCAATCAGCGCCTGGACTTCCTGTTCGTTCCCAGCAATCCACGGGTAAGGCGGCATGATCGAACCCGGTACCAGGTCGCGCGGATTACGGAAGTGGGCGATGTGCCATTGCTCATCGTATTTGCCGCCGACGCGCGACAGGTCGGGGCCGGTGCGTTTGGTGCCGAACAGATGCGGCGTGTCATACACAAATTCATCCGGCGTCGAAATCGGCGCATCCACGCCGCGCCAGCCGGAGCGTTTGGTATCGGCCAGCAGGGTGCGCGTCTGCTGCGTGTGGCAGTACCAGCAGCCTTCGCGGACGTAAATTGCGCGGCCTTTGAGCTGCTGTTCGGTATAGGGCTGTAATTTGCCCGTCACGCCCTTGTTCGGGTCATCATTGTCGAAGGGCTTCGACCAGCTTTTATCTATCAATGGCGGCGCCACTGTGGTCAGCAGCCCGCCGAGAAAGAACAATCCCAGTGCGGCGGCGACGAAAACGGCGGCGCTGTAATCAGCTTTGCGTAACATTGCGATCTCCTGTTTTTCTCAAGCCTGCAAGTCCATCTCGTACGGCAAACTTTTCAGCGGCAGGCCAACCCACGCGCTCAGCGGAACGCCGAACGGATAGCCGCTGGCTTCGAGCAGATGTTGTTTTCTCAATTCAGGCAGTTGATGAATTTTTTGACATTGTCTTTGCAGTTGTCTGACGACCTCTGCAACTCCGGCCTCGGCGGTGGATTCCATCGCCAGCGCGGCTTCGTGGTTTTGGGCGATGACGCGGTCAAACAGCGGCTTCTGAAAAGCCTGATACAGCAGCAGGTTCCTTTTCAATTTTTCCGCGTTCGCGATGCCGCTGGGGGAAGGCAGACTTTCAATCAATTTTGACAGGCTGGCGATCCCCATGTTCAGTCCCTGCCCGCGCGCCGGATGCACCGAATGCGCAGCATCGCCGATCAGCACGACATTTCCCCGCGCGTATTCATCGCTATGAATCATCTTGACCGGGTAAAAGCCCGCGATGTCCGAATCGAATTCGCAAAGCAGATTCGCGCGATGCCCCAGCACTTCCGCTCGCTGTTCCTTGGTCGAATTCTTCCAAAACGCGATGCCTTCCGCGCCGATGGGCAGCGTGACCTTGATCTGGTCATCCATTCTCGGCTGCGGCTGAGATTGCCGTTGCTGGACCATCACAATTCCGGATTTGCTGGAATACCGGAAAAGACGATCCTGCGGTTTCAGCCCCGCCGGACGCGGTCCGAACAGCGCCACCAGCGGATGAATGTACTGATGCTCCATCGCCGTGAATTTCATTGCCGCGCGCACTTGTGAATTCGTGCCGTCAGCGCCGACCACCAGCCTGGGCTTGATTGTCGCTTTTTCGCCGGTCGGCAGATCCACCGTCAGCGACTGAATGCCATCATCGCTGACTTCAAACTTGCGCGCGGCAACGGGCTGCAACCGCAGGAAGTTCGGATTTTCTTCGGCCAGTTCCAGAAACAGTTCGGCAATCAGATCGTGATTGAATACCAGGAAATACGGATATGGAATTGGCAGCTCGTCATACGTCGCCGACAACAAAACTTCGCCCTCGGCCGTGCGGTATTCGTGCCCAACCCGCTTTCCCGCGCCGCGTTCCAGAAACTTATCCAGCACTCCCCAACGCGCCAGCAACTCGACGTTACAGGGTTGCAGGTGATCCCCGCGCGCAGTATCGAGCGGCATTTTGCGCTGCTCTACCACGACGATGTTGTACCCGTCGTGACGCAAGGCGCAGGCCAGCGCCGAACCGGCGATCCCGCCACCTACAATCAGAATGTCAGTTTCAATCACTGGCATAACTAGCCCTCGGGAGCGCACGCGGCCTCGCATGCGTGTTCGGCATTTAACCCGCTGTGCTCCCGAAGATTTTTCCCGGAAGTCCTGCACGCGAGGCCGCGTGCGCTCTCAGCACTAAGCCGTCGCGGTCGCTGCTTGCTGCGTAGCCGTGCCTCCGCCCGCTCCGACCATGGTCGCCAGCACGTTGTAGGCAAAGGCGACAATGCCGCCGAACATCAGCACGCCCGAAAAGAACCGCACGATCCAGACCGGTTTCAACGCGACGACCGTGTCAATGAAGGGAATCGCCGGGTTGTTCCACTGCCAGCCCTGCCAGACGCCGCCCAGCCACAGCGTGACGAAAAATCCGACGCCGCCGATCAGAAACAGCCAGAAACTCCAGTTGGCCAGCGCGTCCGAATATAAAGGTCGGCGGAACAGGCGCGGCACGACGTAATAACAACCCGCAATCGCGAAGAACGAAAATGCTCCCAACACGGCCATGTGCGCATGGCCGGGAATCCAGTCGGTTTTCGAGACAATGGCATTGACCGAGCGCAGGCTGTGCATCGGTCCCTGGAAACAGGTCAGCAGATAAAACACGACGCCGGACATCAGGAACTTCAGCGGCACGTTGTTGCGCAGTTGCTCCCATTGGCCGCGCATTGTCGCGAAGAAGTTGTAAACCACCGCCCACACCGGAATCAGCAGCATCACCGAAAAGACAATCGCGATGGTTTGCAGCCATTGCGAAATCGGCCCGTGCAGCATGTGGTGCGCGCCCGTCCAGACATAGACGAAGGCCAGCGACCAGAATCCGATCATGGAAAGTTTGTGGCTGTGCAGCGGATTGTTCGAAGTCTTCGGAATGAAGTAATACGCAATGGACAAACCGACCGGCGTGAAGATCAATCCGACGGCGTTGTGAACATACATCCAGTTCAGGTTGGCCTGGTTGACGCCGGTGGCAAAGATCGTGGCGAAGTTCCCGGTCAAATAAACAAATGCCGTCCACAGAATCGTGCCCATCGCATACCACAACGAAACGTACATCTGCGTGTACTTCCGCGTCAGGATGGTGCCGAAGATATTCGCGCCGAACATCACCCAGGCCACGACGACCAGCACATCCAGCGGCAGCGGCAATTCGGCATATTCAAAACCCTGATTCCAGCCCATGACGGTGGAAACCACCGCGCTGAGAATAATGAAGTTCCACAGCACCGCCGTGGCGATGCCGAGCTTTTCGCTCCACAACCGGACGCCGCACAAGCGCGGCACGACGTAATACATCAAGCCCATGTCCGCCGCCAGCAGCCAGCCGAACAACATTCCGTTGACGTGCAGCGGGCGCAGCCGGCCATACGAAAAATACTGCACCGTGCCGAGCAGTTCCGGCCAGACGAATTTCGCCGCGATCATCAACGCGACGATGCCGACGATGAAAAAGTAGGAAATTGAGCTGACCAGAAACAGCTTGGCCGTCGTGTCCTGATGAATGGATTCGTTGTAGCGCGCGGCTTGCGAAACCGGAATCGCCCCCGCGTCTTTGACTGTCATTTCAGCTTGCATATCGCCTCACTTTTGGATCGCGGACGTTCCGTCCGCGGTTCGGGGCGCGGACGGAACGTCCGCGATCCAACCCTTACTTCTTCCCCTGGTTGAAACTTTTCAGGTAGTTGACCAGATCGCCGACGTCCTTCTGCGTCAGGCCGTAATCCACCCAGGGCGGCATGGCAGTGCCTTGCACGCCGTACAAGATGGACTCGAACAAACGGCGGTCGCTGATCGAATTCATAAAGTCCGCGTTCCGCAGGTTGCGGGGGCGCGGCTGGATGTCGAGCGAATTCGGCCCTTTGCCGTCCGCTTTCTTGCCGTGGCAGCCCGTGCAGCGTTGCAGGTAGAGTTGCTCGCCGCGATTGATGGATTCGGCGCCGGCCTGCACCGGATTGGTTTCGGGAAGCGGCCTGGTTTTGAGCGGGCGGCGCGAGTCTTTGACGTAGTTTTTCTGGATGTGATCAAGCACGCCGCGAATCTGTTCGTCGTTCAGCACACGGCCCCAGGCAGGCATCGAAGTGCCTGTGACGCCTTCCCGGATGGATTTCATCAACCGCTCTTCGGTCTTGCTGTTCATAAACCCGGCTTTGGTCAGATCGCGCGGGTAAGGATCAAGGTAGACCGAAATCAGCCCCTTGCCATTGCCCAGATCGCCGTGACAGCGCGCGCAAAGCGTTGAATATGTCCCCGACGAATCGTTCAGAACGGGCGGCGTTTTCAGACTCATCAGATAGGCTGTCATCGCCTGGAACTCCGTGTCCGGAAAACTGAACGACGGCATGATCGAATCGGAAATGCGCGAACGCGGATCGCGAAAATGCTTCATCGTCCAGGTTTCGTCCTTCAGTAATCCTTCAAACGATAACTCGGGCGCGATTCCCCCGTCGCGGTTGCCCAGTTTGTGACAGGCCAGACACGAACGGTCGTTGATCAGTTTTTCTCCCAAGGCGATCAACGATGCGCCCGCGCCTGGCTCTGTCTTGAGCGTCGTCGCCACGACCCCCTCAGACGCAGACGACTCCGCTTTTCCCTGATTCAAACCGGCGCGATAACGATCCAGCGACGTTTCGGAGAAGTTCATGCCGCGCCGGCTTTTCAGGAAAACGACCAGCGCTTTGACTTCTTCGTCGTTCAGATCGAATTTCGGCATGAACGAGGTGGCGCTGTTGGCGCGCGGTTCGACGATGGATTCCCACAGATAATCCGGCTTGAATTTTTTCCCGACCTCGCTCAGTTCAGGGCCGAGCGTGCCAGCGGCCAGACCTTCAATCTTGTGACAGCCGTAGCAATTCTTATCGAAAAACAGTTGGCGGCCTTTGGCCACCAGCGGCGTGCCTTTGAAATTGTCTTCCGTGTGGCAGAGCGCACAATTCGCCTGCATCAGCGTTTTGTCTTTCAGCTTGGGTTTGAAATCCGCGCGCCAGTTCTGAGTCACAAACCCCAGCATCGGGCTGGGCCAGTAATGGTCTTCGCCGTGCGCGTCGAAGGTGTCCAGACCGCGTCCCTGGCCGTCGTGGCAAACCGTGCAGCCGAAATCAGAAAATTTATGGCGGCGCTCCCATTTGCCGTTGACCAGTTTATCGCCGAGTTCTTCTGAAAACGGATGCGAGCGCAGTGGCTGCGCGTGATCCTTGAAACGCGGGTCATCGTTGCCGATGTGGCAGGTCGTGCAGCGGTCAACGCGATTGTCGCCGAAACGAGTCACGATAATCTGTTCGATGCGCGGGCTGCGTCCTTCCAATCCGGCGCGCTCGGTTTCGGTTTTCGCCATCGCCCGGGCCTGATCGAAATACGCCGTCTGATGGCGCTCCCACTTGTGAAAGAATTGGTCGTAAAAAACGAGGCCGTGAACAACCAGAATCACGAAACTCGCAATGGCTAGAGCCAGTCGCATAACTGTATCCTCTTGATTGACCGTTCGTAGTTCCGCCTTCGGGCGGTGGGTGTGGTAATCGAAGTCAACCGGCTGAAGGCGGAGCTACGAACGCCATTACCACGGAGAAACAAATTCCCAGTTCGGCCCTCTGAAGAAAGTGCCGATGATAATCAACCCGATGTTGACGATGACGAACAGCAGAAACAGCGTGTTGGCCAGCAGGCGGTGCTTGGAAAACCAGACGCCCACGCCTTTCGGATTGCGGTCAACATACGGGACAAGCAGCAGGACCAGGACTTCGAGCGTCGGAATGCCCACGCCGCCCCAGAACGCCGAGTAACTGACCATCTCCTGCAAGCCCAGGAAGTACCACGGCGCCTTGGCCGGGTTTGGCGGATGCAGGATGTTCACAGGCTCTTCCAGCGGGGCGTTGAATAGAATCGAAACCAGCAGCACGCCGGCCACCGTGACGACGAACACGAACAACTCCGCCATAAACAGACTCGGCCAACTGAACACGGAGTTGTCCGGCACATTCCCGACTTTGGTGAAAGGGCCGCGCACCAGTCCCTGAATGCCAAACCGTCTTTTCTCGATCCCGGCGATGGCCGGGTTGGCTGGCACTGGAACAGCGGCAGCAGGCGCCAGATCAAGCTCCTTCGGCCAGTCATCCGTTGAAGGCTCCGTGGCCTTGTCGGCATCTGTCTTTTCAGGACGCGACAGGCCGCCGTCTTTTCGAATGCGCCAGAAGTGAATCGAAACCAGCAGCGTCATCAACAGTGGCAGCACGGCGATGTGCAGGACGTAAAAGCGCAGCAAGGCTTCCTGGCCGACATTGGTGTCGCCGAGCAGCAGGAACTGAATGTCTTTGCCGACCACGGGCGCATATCCGGCGATGGCGGAGCCAACGGTGATCGCCCAGAAAGCCAGTTGATCCCAGGGCAGCAAATACCCTGTGAAGCTGGAAAACAGCGTCAGCAGAAACAGAATGACGCCGATCACCCAGTTGAATTCGCGCGGTTTTTTGTAGGAGCCGGTGAAGAACACCCGGGCCATGTGCAGGAAGACCGCCGCCACCATCGCGTGCGCTCCCCAGCGGTGCATATTGCGCAGAAAGGTGCCGAAGGCCACTGAACTGCGCAGGTCGAGCATGCGATCGTAAGCCTGCGTGGTCGAAGGCACGTAGTAGAACATCAACAACACGCCGCTCGCGACCAGCAAGACAAAAAGAAAAAATGTGATCAGCCCCAGCCCCATTGTGTACCAGGGCTTCAGCGTGTGCCGGTTTACCTTGACCGGATGAACGTGCAGAAAAAAATTGGTGAAACTGGTTTGCGCGCGCCCCAGATCGGTATGCGGAAGCGGGTTGCGAAAGATGGAATGCCAGATGTTCGCGGGCATTTCTTTCAGCGCGCTGAGATAGCTTTTGTTGGCCATCGTCTTCATTCTCCAGATCGGCCCGTTTTGATGGACGGGCGCTGACTCAGGCGTTCAGGTAAGTCCCGGCGGGCACTTCCTCGCTTTTATCCACTTCCAGTTCGCCGTTCGGCGCCAAAGTGACTCTGTACCAGGGCAAGGCTTTCGGCGCGGGACCGCCGGTGACCGTACCGTCCTGATCGTAGCGTGACCCGTGACACGGACAGGCGAAGCCAGTTTCCGAAGCCGACACGATGCAACCCAGATGCGTGCAAACGGTGGAGATGGCGCAGACCTTGTCGCCTTCACGCACGACACAGACGTTGTGCTGGTCCAATGTAATCCGTGTGCCTGATGGGAAACCTTCGGGTTTGCCGATATTGAAGCGGTTGGGTTGGCCGTAGGTCGCGCGCGGTTTGATAAACACCAGATTGGAAACAATGCTGACGGCGGCGGACCCAAACAGCCCGAAGCTGCTCAACCAGGTGAGTAACCGTCGCCTTGTAATCTGTCCTTCGGTTGTTTGCTCAATCGTTTCGTTGGCCTTCTTCGCCATTACGGTGATCCTCCACGGAAGATTCAACCAACTCTTCCAGGTCAGACCAGAAGACCTGGTATTTGGTCTCTTCCAGATTGCGAAAATAATCTTGTTTGACCGCGAAGATGAAAATCAGAAGAGCCCCGATACCCATCACTAAACTGGCGATGATTGCGATCCAGGTAAGTTCCATAAGGCAATAGGCCTTCTTTCGATGATTAAGTTGTGATCGTTATCCCGGTTCGTGATGGGTATCGGGTAAATAGAGAACAGCGCAAGGAGAATATTTGTCGCTTCCCCTCGTTCGTCGTCAGTGCAAGCGGCGTTCCAGCATTGCGGACAGCAATGCTCTGGCGAAAAAGGCCGGAATTACGGGCGTTTGAGAATATGGTGAAGATGTCAGGGGAAAACGTTTGAGGAATCTTTCTCACCGGGTGCGGAAAATAGCTGAGGCATTTTCCGCACCACGCTTGAAACTACTTGATGCTGATATGCACGGCGTTCGCTCTCTGCCCGTCCACCAGCAGGAGCAATTCGACATCGCCGCGGCCCACCAGATTGCGCGGGATTTCGATGTTGATCTGATCCAGCCCGGCAAAATCATTTTGCGCGCCCGCAAACAGCACAGGAGCGTTGAATCCGCCGAGGGTCGCCGATACCGAACGATTGAATCGGAGGCCCGTGCCAAACAGCACCAGGAACACGCGGTCCGAGCCATTGCCCAATTCCGGCCCCAGATCAATGGGGCGAGCGATAATTCGCGTCTGTGTGGAGTCCATCATGGACAAGGGTTCCGATTGCGGCTGGCTGTTTTGTTTGATACGCAGCGCCTGTCCGACAGGAACGCCCTTGCCGCTGCCGTCTGCGGTAAAGAATCCCGGACTGACCTGTTTGATCTCGATCTGGGAATTGAAGATTTTGTCTTTGCCGTTGTAGATCGTCACCAGCGCCTTGCCAATGGCCGTGTCAGCAGGAATCAAAAAATTGACCTGATATGGCGAGACAAAGAAAAGAGGCGCCTGCCGTTCAATGTCCGATGCGCCCCGCACCGTGATGCTGACGCCGGCCAGCGAAAACGGCAAAGCGCTGCCGGCCGGAATCTGCGTCGTATCCGCCAGTCCATCGCCAAAGGCTGCAACAATGGATGCCGGCGCAATCGGCCCCTGCGCCAATGTCGCGGCGGAAACACAGGTAGCCTCTCCCGCCTGCGTCACGGTAAAGGAGTTGCCGGCAATCGTCACTATGCCGGTGCGGGGTTTGCGGTCCGGACTGGGCGCGACATTGAATGTGACTGTGCCATCGCCGCGCATCACCGGGCTGCTGGTGATGGTCAACCAGTCTATTTTGCTTTCGACGGTCCATTCGCAGTTGCCGGGGGAAACAGTCACGGTGACCGTGCCCTGACCGCCGGTCGAATTGAAGGTTTGGCTCTTCGGCGAAAGCTCACCCGTGCAGACCTGCCCCAACGGCACGCGCCACGCGCCACGCCCGCGCGTGAAGGCAAATAAATACGCGGCTCCCTTGTATGTATTGATGGTCAGCCATTCGACCGGCACATTGGCGAACCCTGTGTTTTCAACCGCCCAGGTCATTCCACTATCCGGCGAAGTGAACACGCCCATATCCGTGCCGATGTAAAGCCGTTGCGGGTCGGTCGGGTCCACCACAATACAGTTCACCGGGATGTCCGGCAGCGCCGCGGCGGGCGTAGTCCCGGACGTGACGCCCCCGCCATCAATCGCGACCCAATTCTGGCCGCCATTGACCGTGCGAAAAACGTGTTTGCCGCCGAAGTTGGAAATGGTTGCATAGGCGATGTCGCGGTTCGTCGGGTCGAAAGCGACGGACGAAACGGTGAGGTTGGTACCCGTGCGCAACCTGACCTCACGCCAGCCAGTATCGGCATTTGAATTCAAGCCAATCGTGGTGCGATGGACGTACCCTTGATTGGTTCCCGCAAGCACAAAGTTGGCGTCGGTTTGCGCAACGGCAATGGCGGTGGCGGAACCTTTCAGCGGCGCGCTTGCCTGCGACCAATTCTCCGCGCCAGTCCTGGTGCGCCACAGACTTTCACCACCGAGCCACAGGCGGCTTGGATCGCTTGGATCCATCGCCAGTGGCGCGATGAACTCGAATCCGAGGTTACTGATGCCGGTCGTCGCCGCAACAAACGTCTTGCCCCCATCTGTGGATTTCTTCAACGAAAGATAATTGTTCTCTGCGTAAACATTCCTTTGATCATACGGATCAACCGCCACGTAACCGCCATCCCCGGACAGCAGTTCAATCCAGTTATTCGGGCCCAGATCGTCCGAACCGAAAATCACGCCGTTGTCCTGCGTTCCGCCCAGATAGCTCTGCCCGCCGGGGAAGACCGCGCCGTGGTAGAACTGCGTGACAGCATATCCATTGTTAAGCGAAGACCAGGAAATGCGGCTTAATTCGGGAGAACAGGGCGCCCGGTTGCCCGTGACAACCTGACCACGGGAATTTTCCGTTCGGTAAATGCCGCCATCGTTTCCGATGAACATGGTGCGATTGGTGACACCGTTAAACTGCGGGTGAAAAACGATGGCGTGCTGATCGGCATGCGCATAACGCGGGCTGGTCTTGTTTTCATGCCAGAACGAGGCCATTCCCCAATTCACGCCGCCGTCATCCGACCGGAACAGGTCAACGCCGCCGACCCAGACGATGTTTTCGTTCTGCGGATCAACCGCAATCACGTTGTCATACCAGCCCTGCGCGAAAAAGTAATCAACGCCGCCGGGGCGGCATTCATTCTGAAAAGCGTAAATCGGATTGGTGAAAAGCGATCCGTTCAACTTGCTCGATGCGCCGTCATTGACCTTGACCCAGGTGCCCGAAGCGCCGCCTCCATTCGAGCGAAAGACGGCATGCAAAGCGTGCGGCGTGCCGTTGACGCCGTTCGAGGAAGAAACCGCGTAAATTACATTTTGATTCGACGGCGCAATGGCCAGGCTGGTGCGCGACATGCCTTCCTCGGAATAAACGACTTCCCATTGACCCAGCGCCCCCGCGTTATCGTTGCGATAAATCGAAGCCTGCACTCGCATCGGCGCCCTGATGTTCTCCGGCAGGCCGCAGGCCGCAAAAACCACATCGGTCGTGCTGTCAGTACGAATCGCCAGATCGGTGCAGCCATTATTGCCCGCTTCGTTGACCACGCGCGTCCAGGTGACTCCCCCATCGGTCGAACGCATGACCCCGGTCCGCGTGGCGGCGTAGAGTCTGTTGACGTTGTTTTTGCTGACGACAATGTCGTTGACATACCAGAAATCCGGCGTTCCCGTGCCCTCCAATCGCCGCCAGGTGTTGCCGCCATCCAGACTGCGGAAGATGCCCGCGCCACGTACGCCATCCGCGTTGAAATATCCCTCGCCAGTTCCCGCGTAAAGAATATCCGGATTGCCCGGATCGAAGGCCAGCGCGTTCACCGCCAGATTAGCCATCAAATCCGTCATCGGCGCCCACCCCTGGCCATTGTCGCTGGTTTTCCACACTCCGCCCGACGAGGCTCCGGCAAACATAATCTCCGGGTTTTTCGGAGACACCAGCAGCGCCCGCGTTCGCCCTCCAACATTGCCCGGTCCCAGCGGACTCCAACCTCGCAATCCGGAAGCTTCCAGCGGCTGACTCAACTGATCCTGTTGAGGAACATTCGCCATTTCCCGCCGTGACGGCAGCAAACTTTTCCGTAATGTGGAGTATTGAGGCAGATCGTAGGCATGTTCCGCTGCCCGCTGGTAAAGCTCGAATCGCAGTTCCTTTTCCCCATCCGGTAACCGGCGGCTGACCTGGTACTGCGCCGCTTCGTGCGGTTTGTCATACCGTTCGCGCTGTTTTCTGATCTTTCGTTCCAATCCGCGCTCCAGTTTGCTGATGAGCGCGGAGTCTTCCGTTTTTTCCGCAATTTCCGGGAAATCGTGATCCCGAGAAGTTGAGGACCTGACCGTTCGCGAAACTCTGCCAGGCGCATTTACCAATTCCGTGGCGCGCCCGGCCAGCGGCGTTCCGGATTTCCCAGGGACGGAATTGGCGATGGCAGTACCGGCAGGTGTGGATTCAAGACCGGCGATTTCAGGCGTTATGGCCGACTTTCGCAGACAGAGGAGCAGGCAGACTAACGCAACAGCGATAATCAACAGGAGGCCAAGTTGAATTTTCCCGTGATCGGTCCAAGTCCGCATGTGCTGTTTCCTCGTGAGGGAAACGACTGATTTCGTGATATTCGGGGATCACGTTTGATTGAGCGTCTGTCAGCACAAGCAGCAACAGCAAGAAAGTGGGCCGCGTGTGTGTAGCTTCAGACGTCTGTTGAGCCGATTCAGAACCAGCGGCTGTCATGGACAAAACCGCCGTTGAGATTGAAAACGATCAACTATGAGGTTAATCGTAAAATCGGACAATCTCCCAGTAGCTCATCGAGTCAGGGCACAGTGACGATCAGGGCACCACCATTGGGAGGCCAGTCAGCAAAGACCGGCACAAAGCAAATCATCAATAAATTCAGGCGTACAAAACCTGTACCTGAAAATGGAGTCTCAATCGGAATGTTGTTTTTGTTTGTCTGAGGCAGCGGCACGTATCTTGTGTTGGGCCAATTGATACGAATTCGCTCGCCGCTATCGCCAGTAAAATCGTCAAAGCGCGGGGGGCTTTGTTGATCACTCTCGTTTCTTCTTGGGCAGAAACTGTGAGGGGTAACTGACCTTCAGACGGGCCGAATCTTAGCACGGCAAAAGAGAATTGCAAGCGGTCGAACAAATGGGGTGCGCGTCAACCAATGGTCTTTTACTTCATTGTGTTATTCTGCGCCCGCCAATCGCACACTTTTCAAATCCAAGGAGAGCAACACTACCGTGAAGCTAAAAGACAAGGTTGCAGTCATCACTGGCGCAGGCTCCGGCCTGGGACGCGCGATGGCGCTGCGGTTTGCCGAAGAAGGCGCGCGCATCGTTATCGCTGAACTGAACGAAGCCAAAGGCGAGGAGACCCTGCGCGAAGTCCAGGCCAAAGGCGTCGAAGCCTTCGCCGTCGCCACCGATGTCAGCAGTTCCGATTCGGTCGCCAATCTATTTCGGGCAATTGACGATCGAAGCTGGCCGGTGGACGTGCTGATCAACAACGCCGGCAACGCGGGCCAACTGACCCCGGTTCACCAGATGACCGATGAGCAATGGCATGGCGTGGTTCACGTTCATTTGAGCGGCACATTTTACTGCACCCGCGAAGCCATCAAACGAATGCTGGCGCAGGGCCAGGGCGGCGCGGTCATCAACCTCGCTTCGGTCGCGGGCCTGCGGGGTTTGCCTGGCGGATCGTCCTACACCGCCGCCAAGGGCGCGATCATTTCCTTCACCAAAGGCGTCGCGCAGGAATACGCCGCGGCGGGCATTCGCGTAAACGCCATCGCTCCCGGCTGGGTCGAAACGCCGATCCTGGAAAATCTGCCCGACCAGATTCGCCCGCTGATGGTTGCCAACACGCCGCTGGGAAGAATCGGAAAACCGGAAGAAATCGCCGCCGTTGCGCTGTTTCTGGCCAGCGACGAATCCAGTTACATCATCGGCCAGACGATCAGTCCGAATGGCGGCCTGTATACCTGAAGCCGCACATTAGTTTCTGGCGCTGCGGTTTCCCTGCAAGTTTTCTTCGTCATATCTCGCTTACCTCAGTGAACGAATCAATTTGCTGAGATGATGTTCTCAGCCTCCCCTGATTCACCTGATGGCGGTTTTCAGCTCCGTCATTAGCGGGTAAATCATCAAATTTTGGAGGTATGTTATGAAGTTTCAACGCAGCCACACGAAAATCCTTAATTGCTTTCTCAGTCTTGCCTTGTTGTTGACGGCCACTTTGGCAAACACATCTACCGCCCGCGCTGACGACTTTGCCTGGCTCAAAGCCTGGACGACGGTCGGTTCCGCCGGGACGATTGACGAAGCGGACACCGGCAAAGTCGTGCTGTCAGGCAGCACCATCGCATTTCCCGAAATCCTGCCGCCGACGAAAGACAACACGTTTTCACAATTCCTGCCTCTCCCGCTGGAAACAGTCACGGCGACGGTTCGTTACAACGTGGTCGCCACCGACAATCTGTTTGATGGCGGATCGCATTTAGGACTGCGCTCCCGGTTTCGCGATGACGGCAACAACGCGCAAATCATCCTGCGGCTGATCGAAGTCAATATTGAAACGGGCGCATCCACCGTCCTGCTGACACTGGACACCAACAACTTCGCCTCGAGCGTTGGCTACCAAGCCCAATCGGTTTCGACCTTCATCGGCAACCGAATCAGCTTTCTGGAAAATGCCTACTTCATCGAAGCCACGATGATTCAGAAAAAATCGCCGATCGTTGCCTTCGGCGGCAGACCGGCGATCAGCGTCATCCAACTGAACCGGTTCACACCGATTCTCTAAGCTTGGGAGCGCGAGCATCCTGCTCGCTAACCGAGATTCCAGCTCGGTTACACGAACACTGAGAAAACGCTCCGCAGCAATCTTTCAATTCTCCGGGCTTCGGGTAAGATGCCGCTGGCTGAATCCAGCCCGCAATCACTCTAACTTCGGAGAATCCGCAATGCCACAAACTTTTTTGGGATCGTTTCGCGTTTCCGCACAGGCAGCGTTCCTGCTCTGCCTGTGCATTTTTCTATTTCTATCAACGGGACAAGCCCAATCGCGTTCAAAGCCGGAAACTTACCTGCAACCGGTCAGCACGTTTCACACTCCAGCAGGGTTTCAAAAATTGACTCAAGGTAAAGTCAAAATCATCCGCAATGTTCCCAAATCCGAGTTGACTGATCTGCAAAGTTTTGCCGGAACTCCGCGCGTTGACTGGAATAATGTAACAGTCATTGCCAGACAAGGCGTCCCATTGATTTGCCTGGGCACCAGGCAGGGGGCGTTTATTTTTATGGCTAATGTTGCCCGCGAGAATGCCGATCCAAAATTCTTTGCGGGCAAACGATGGCTCCCTGACGATCACGTAACGGGTGCTGGATTTGAATTTGCCGGTTCAGTGGTATGGATCGAAACGCCCAAAGGCTACAGCCGCATCGAATACAAAGAAATGACGCTGGCCGAAAAATCCAAAGCCTTCGTCGAACGCGTGCAAAAACGTCACGTCCGCTGGGGAATGACTTCCGATTCGATCCTGCAAACGCCCGGCGACCTAGCCACCAACAAAACGGTTTCTTCCGACAACGACGGATTGTGGACGCAGATGTACATCGCGGCGGAAAGCTACCGCTACGCCGTCACCAAGGAAGCCGACGCCCGCGCCAATGCCAAAGCCGGGCTTGAAGCCATGCTGCGGCTGGAAGCAATTACCGGAATGCCCGGCTTTCACGCCCGTTCGATCATCAAAATCGGCGAAGACATTCAGCCCAAGGACGGCGAGTGGCACACGACTGCAGACGGCCAGTGGCGCTGGAAAGGCGACACCAGTTCGGACGAGATTGTCGGCCATTATTTCGGCTACGCGGTCTATTACGATCTGGTCGCCGACGAAGCCGAAAAGCAGAAGATTCGCGGCGTCATCACGCGAATGACCGATCACATTCTGAACAACAACTACCAACTGATTGACGTGGACGGCAAACGCACGCGCTGGGGTTGGTGGGCGCCGGAAGACATCTGGGAAGATCCGGACGAAACCGGATTGCGCGCGCTGCATATGCTGGCGCACCTGAAAACGGCTTTTTACCTGACCGGCAACGCGCGCTACAGCCAAGCCTACGAAGAGCTGATCACCAAACATCGCTATCATCTGTTGATGCGAAATCAGAAGATCAACTATCCGGGCCGCGTCAATCATTCGGACGATGAACTGGCGTTTCTGTCGTATTACCCGCTGCTGGTTTACGAAAAAGATGCGAAGCTGCGCGAAGTCTATCTGCAAAGCCTGGAACGCGCGTGGCTGGTGGAACGTCCCGAACGCAATCCGCTGTGGAATTTCATTTACGCGGCGTGCAGCGGCGCGAAGGAATTTGATCAAGCTGAATCCCTGCGAACCTTGCAGGAAATTCCGATGGATTTGATCGAATGGACAGTGACCAATTCACAACGGCTGGACGTGCCGCTGGACTTGCTGGCGGATCGTTTCAATCGCAAACAGGCGCTCATTGTGCTGCCTTACGACGAACTGCCGATGACGAAATGGAATGGAAATCCGTATCGAATTGACGGCGGCAATGGCGGACGTAGCGAAGACGACGGCGCATATTTTCTGCTGCCGTACTGGATGGGACGCTATCACAAGCTGATTGGTGAGTGAGCTATTCGCGTGTCAGACCTTCATTGAGCGTGCTCAGGAAAGCCAGCAGCGGCGGGATGTCCGCTTCGGTCAGCCTGAGCTTCGGCAGTTCTTCGTCGGCCTGGCGAACGCGACCGGCGCGGGACATCTCGCTCAGGCGAATCAACTGGCGCATGACTTCTTCGAGCGAGGTATATGCGCCGTTGTGCATGTATGGCTGCGAGTAAGCCAGGTGGCGCAGGGTTGGCGTTTTGAAAGCGCCGATCATTCGCGCCAGCAACTGGTCGTCGCTTTCACGCGCGCGGCGGAGCGGCGAAGTTTTCAGATCAATGAAATTCCAGAAGCCCAAATCCGCCTGTCCCGGAACGCCTGGCGCGGGGGATTCGCGAAACTTCGGCGCGGGCCGTTTGGCTTTGGCGTCCGGAATCGGCAGGGCGGCGAACTTCCCTGCTCCGTGAAATTGATCGTATTCAAGCTGCGTCAAACCCAGATTGTGGAAGGAAAAATCAGTAAATAACGGCGGCGCATGGCAGACGATGCAATTGCCGACCGAAGCTTTGCCTTCGGTGCGCAGGAAAATTTTGTATCCATCCAGGGCGGCTGGGCCGAAATCGCTGGTCAGCGTCAACGCGCCCTTCGCTTCCAGTTCCATGAGTTTCGCCAGCGTCCTTTGCGCGAAGGCCCTGCCGGATTCGCCGGCAGCGAGAGAGACCGGCAAACCATTCGCTTTGGCGAACCGGTCATAAGGCGCGTTCTGTCTGCTGTTCAGCGTCCGCATGAAGTCGGCGACGGCTTTTGAAACCAGGCCAATCATCTGATCGCGGCTGAGCGCATCCAGTTCCACATTGAATGCCCGCTTGAATTGTTCGCGATAAGAAACTTCCTTTGGGTTGCCTTCATCGGCCAGCAGCACCGCCTGCACCTGATTGAAAGCCTGCTCTTCTTCGCCCGGCAGCCAGCCCAGGTTCCGTCCTGAAATCGTCCCGGCGACCAGTTCTTCCAGCGATTTGAACTCGCCATCGTGATGCAGCAAAGGCATCAGCGAGACGTCAAACAGCGTCGGTGAATTCCGCAGCCCCAGCCGGCGCGGGTCCTCGGAACGGAACGGAACCCAACTGCGGTTAAAAAAATCCGTGAACGCGCGCGTGCCTTGCGGGTCTTCATCCAGGTTATGACAAATTGCGCAACTGGCGGCCAGATCGCCCTTGGCCGTGGTGAAGCGTTGTTCGCGAAACAGCCGTTCGCCCAGCCGAATCCGCGCCGGATTCAACTTTTGCTGTGCCCTGCCAATCTGCCAGCCAGCGAATCGAAAACATGCTCCCAGCATCAGCGCGATGAAAACCGCACGTTTCAACCAGTCGTTTTTTGAAATGGATACCTGGCTTCCAGTCACGTCTGAACAACTCCCGTTGGTTTTCCTGAAAACTGCTGCGGATTACAACACAGGTCAAAAGATTTGTGTATGTTCGACACTTCTCTTGTCAATTCTCTTGAATGGGAAAACCCAGATCACCGTTTCTCGACCCCCTCTCCCCAAGCCTCTAAATTCTGCCGAAAATGGCTGCAAACAGATGATTTTACGACTATCCATTCACCGCTGCCTGCATATAATGCGAAGCGCAAATTCCGCTGCCAGGCGGTCACAGAAGGATTGTTTGTGTCCCCTGGCAATCTCTCCCACTGAATTTACCTAACGAAGAGGAAGCATTATGAAAATACTTGTCGTGGATGATTACGCAACCATGCGGCGCATTGTCCGCAACCTTTTGACTCAAATTGGCTACACTGACGTTGATGAAGCTGGAGATGGCGTAACCGCCCTGCAAAAATTACGTGAATCCAAATACGGATTGGTCATCGTTGACTGGAGTATGGAACCGATGACGGGTTTGCAACTGCTGAAAGAGATCCGGGCAGACCAGAAATTAAGCGGTACGCCATTCATTATGGTGAATGCCGAAAGTAAAACGGAGCATGTGATTGCGGCCAAACAAGCAGGTGTGAACAATTACATCGTCAAACCGTTCAACGCAGACACCTTGAAGCAGAAAATACACTCCGTGCTGGGTGAATGAGACTTGATCCGTCTTGAATACCTTCCATTCACAGGGGCGAAAATCCGCACAGGATTTTCGCCCCTGGCGTTTCTTTAATCAGCCAGACTCCAAGCCAAACTGCAAGTAGCGCCTGCCCAGCACTCGTTGTATAGTGCCGCCACCGCAAACAAATCCACATCACCAAAAGGAGAGCAATGACCGAAAACGAGTCGAAGACGGGCAGTCTCGGACTGCGCCGCGCGCTGGGCGTGTGGGCGGCGTCGGCCTTTGTCGTCACCAATATGGTCGGAACCGGCATTTTCACCGTCCCGGCATTTGTGCGAACGGCCACCGGCAGCGGACTGGCCACGCTTGGCGTCTGGGCGCTGGGCGGGTTAATTGCCTTGTCTGGCGCGCTCTGTTACGCGGAACTGGCGACGCGGATGCCGGATGCCGGCGGCGAATACCAATATCTTTCCCGCATCTACGGCAAGTTGTGGGGATTCGTCAGCGGTTGGATTTCCTTTCTGGTCGGTTTTTCCGCGGCCATCGCGGCTTCGTCACTCGCGGCGGCTTCCTACGCGGCGCAGGTTTTCAACTGGGAGGCGCAGGCGCCGCTTTTCCCTGGAATCGGAATTTCTCACGGATCAGCGGTGGCGGCGGTCTTGATTGCCACGCTGGCCTATTTTCACTCCACAGGCATTCGTCACAGCGGCAAACTCCAAACGACGATTGCCGCGATGGTCGTTGGCGCAATCGTTCTGCTGGTCTTTGCGGGCTTTGCCACCGGGCGCGGTAACTGGCAAGGGATTGTGCAACATTCATCCCCGTCCGGTTTATGGTGGGTGGCGCTGATCCAGGTCAGCTTCGCGTATAGCGGCTGGAATGCGGCGTCGTATCTGGCAGGCGAAGTCAAAGACCCGCGTCATACCCTGCCGCGCGCGCTGGTTGGCGGAACGTTGATCGTCACACTGCTGTATCTGGGCTTGAACCTGTTGTTTTTGTACGCCATCCCCGCTGATGCCTGGAAAGCGGATGTCGCCATCGGAAAACAGGCGGCGGAAATCCTGTTCGGCAAGACCGGAGCCACTTTCGTCAGCGTCATCATTACAATGACCATTCTGGGTTCGGTCAGCGCGATGACCACCGCCGGGCCGCGCGTTTATTACGCGATGGCGGGCGACAGACTGGCCCCGCGCATTTTCCGGCGGCTGGGCCGCGAAGGAGGCGCGCCAACGGCGTCCATCCTCGCGCAGTCCATTGTTGCCATTCTGCTGGTTCTGACCGGTGAGTTTGGCAATCTGCTGACCTACATCGGTTCGGCGTTGTCGTTGATGGCGGCGCTGACCGTGGCGGGCGTCTGGATCGTTTCCAGACGACAAAAAACCAACGGCCCGAACATCTTTCGCACGCCGGGATATCCTGTCACGCCCGCGTTGTTCCTGCTGGTCGAAATCACTGTTTTCATCCAGGGATTGAAAACCAACTTCTGGCCCACTTTCGCGGCGCTGCTGACCATCGGCGCCGGCATCATCATCTTTTATGTTTCGCGCGCTTTGGGCTGGCTCGACGACGAGTCCGCCAAACCATACACCAGTTAAAAGGGAGGCTCCATGAACTATCGAAAATTCGCCATCGCTATCTCATTATTTCTTTGCAGTGCAATCGCAACCGCCCAGACTCAACAGCCCCAAGGCCAATCGCGCGGCGCTCGCTCCGCCGACGAATACATCAAACTGCTCGAATCCGAACGCCGGATCGAAGGCCTGCAAGTCACCAAAGTCATCGAAGCGCTGAAGGTGAAATCGGGTGATCACGTCGCCGACATCGGCTCCGGCTCCGGTGTTTTCACTCGCCCGCTGGCACAAAAGGTCGGCGCGAAAGGCGTCATTTACGCCGTTGACATTGACCCGGAACTGCTCAAACACGTCGAAAAAACCGCCGCCGAACAGAAGCTGACCAACATCAAAACCATACTGACTGGCGAAGCCGATCCGAAACTGCCCGCGCCGGTTGACCTGATCGTCATCATTGACACCATGCATCACATCGCCAATCAACCCACCTACGTCAAAGGCTTGAAAAAATACCTGAAGCGAAATGGCCGCGTCGCCATCGTGGATTTCAGCAAGAACTGGCCCGCCGGACACGAAAAGATGATCTACACAGTGGACGATCTGGACGGCTGGATGAAAGCCGCCGGCTTCAAACGCGCCGAGCAGCATGACTTTCTCGAAAATAACTTTTTCGTTGTTTACAGATGAAAATGGGAAGAGTGAAAAAGCGGTCGGTCATCCATATCAAGGACGACCGACCGCTTTTTCAACTTCCATTCTGACTTGATACCGCTTTAATAGTTGATGTCGCTTGACCAGAACCTGGCCTCGCCCGTGAAGCGAAACAAGGGTGCGCCGCGTTTGTCCAGAACAGTTTTGGCAGCGCATTTGTTCAGCGCCACAACCTGAATGGAATCCATATTCCAATTGTCTCCCGTCTCGAACCACGCACCGGTGCTGCCTGACGTGAACTCCACCGAGATGGAGGCAATATCTCCTAACTGTTCGTAAAACGGCAAAGTGAAAGTATTGGTGGTGTTATTGCCCAAATTGGCTCCCCGATTGAGCGCGTAACGCAATCGGCGTCCATCCATCAGGTTTAGAATGGCGACGGCCTGACTGTTGGTTCGTAAGTCGTCACCTCCCGTCCGTAGGGTGACGCGCAATCCAGAAAGCGTGGAGGTTCGATTGAACTCGCCCTGAGCGACATCGAAGTTCCAGTTCCGCACGCTGCCCGTGAATCGTTGCAACGGATTGCCTTGCTGGATCAGCAACGGCCAATAATTGTAATAGCCGCTGCCGGTGGGCGTGGAATATAAAACCTTGACCGCATCCACATCCCAATTGTCGCCTGTGTCAAACGCGCCGGAAGAACCGGGAGCAAAGCGCAATCCGATAGTTCGCAGGTCCCCCAACCGCGTCCCCGCCGGAAGGAAAAGCGTCCGGTAATTGTTGCTGCGTTTCCCCCACTCCGCTCCATTGTTCAAGGCAAGCGTAATTTCACGACCATCGCAAAGCGTTGCGTAGGCTTGAGCCTGGCTTCCCGCGCGCAAATCGTCTTCGCCCGTGCGAATGTACCAGGTCAGCGCCGTCGCGGGCGTTTCGGCTTTGTCCGTGTCACGCAAGAAGCGATAGTTCACGCTGTAGCGCGCGCCCGATCCTTCAAACCGCAGTGTGCCGCTAAGATTGGTCGGAGTTCGCAGCACTGGCACGCCGATCGTAAACGGCCCGCCATAGCCGTTTTTCACAATTGGCGGGAGATTGAAGTTATAGCCGTCCAGTGTTGGAAAAAGCAGGATTTGAACTCCTGTGAGTTGATCCGGGTTGAATGTCGAACCAATGGCCAGCCCCAGCAACTCAAACAGATCATTGCGCAGCCCGATGCCGCCCAGGGTGTCGGTAAAGCAATTGGGCGAGATGAAGCACCCCAAAATCGCTCCCGTTTCAACCTGCTCGCGCAATACTTGGGTGACTTGGTCAACGACTTTTTGCAATTGTCCGCGCACCAGGTGCGGCGGCGTATTATTGTTATCAAGCGAGACAATCATGGCTCCGAAAATTTCGGCGTGTAACACATCGGGATCGCTGGTCTTCACGATTCTGACATCGCGAAACTCGTGCTGTCCCATCCACCACGGAATCGCCAACTGATCGCCAGCAAGCATGTGATTGCCACCGCGCAGGCCGCCGAAATTGTATTCGGATTTGCTCACCCAATCATTCGGCTCGCGGCTGCGTAATTCCACCTGCGTTGAGCCTGGAGTCATCAACCGCGACCGAAAAATGATTGTGTTGAAATAAGGGCGGTCGCCCCCTCCCTCGCGCGCTTGTTCGACGCGCACCGTGTCCAGGTAAAGCCGCCAGTTGTCCTGTGCCTGTGCGGTCGCGGTCAGACCGACGCAGAAAAACAAAACCAGCAGATTGATAAAACCGGCTGAACGTCCACGCTGCGCGCGGGACCGTGAACTTCGGTTGTTGAGGTTGATTGACTGAAAGATGTTCATCGGTTGCTTCTCCTTTTCGTTGAAATGCCGTGTTGTGCGGTACAACAAACCGGTATTAATTTGCCGTACCCGCTGTTGATTGACGCCCCAAAACGCTTCGCGTACATTCGTGGTGTCGTCGAAGAGAGCTTGGCCATTATCAGCAGCAGTACTTTTCCCCTCGTTCTCCTTGGCGATGCCGGCCTGATGGCTTCAGCAATGCGCGAAGGCGGCAATAACCAGCGGCGCTTGCCGTTTCGTTCTTGCCGCTTTGTAAGGCGAAAAAGCGTTGCTCAACGCGACACGCTCAATAATTTTTTTTTGCAAAAGCTTTTTCTTTCCAAGGAAAATCCATGTCCCCCGACTCGCCACAGAATTTGACCCAACTGTTACATCGCTGGAATGAAGGCTCTGCCTCGGCGCTGGAAGAACTGGCGCAAGCCGCGCAACACGAACTGCGCAGGCTCGCCCGTCATTACCTGCGCGGCGAAAAAGTCGGCCATCTGCTGGAATCGGCTGCGCTGGTCAACGAAGCCTGGCTACGGCTGTTCGATTGGCGGCAAATCTCCTGGCAAAACCGCGCGCACTTTTTCGGCGTGGCCGCGCAAATGATGCGGCACGTTTTGGTGGACGAAGCGCGGCGGCGTTTGCAGGTCAAACGCGGCGGCGAAGCCTTTCAAGTTTCATTGTCCGGCGTGACGGAAGGAAAGGTTTGGGACGCCACTGAGCTGATTGCGCTGAGTCAGGCGCTGGACAAACTGGCGGAATTTGACGAGCGCAAATGCCGCATCATCGAGTGGCATTACTTCGCCGGCTTGAGTCAGCAGGAAATCGCGGAAGTACTACAAGTGACAGTACGCACCGTCCAGCGCGAAATGAAGTCCGCCCAAGTCTGGCTCTATCGCGCGCTGAAAAGCCAGGCGGACGACGAATCACCGCAGGAGAATTCCGCCGATGAATCCTGAGCATTGGCAAAAAATAGACAAACTTTTCCAAGCCGTAGTTTCCCTGCCTCCGCAGAAGCGCAAAGCGTTTTTGGATGGCGCTTGTGGCGACGACGATTCCTTGCGCGGCGAAGTCGAATCCATGCTCGCCGCGCAAAGTGATGCGCGCGATTTTTTCGCCCCGTCAAAGCGTAACAGTCAGTCCATTCGCGCGAAATTGGAAACCGCACCCGGCTTTGAAGGTTTGCCTCAACCGGAAGAACTCCCCAAGGAAGCTTCGGCCACGGAAGATAACGAAGGCGATAAATGGAAAGGAAAGTGGTTTTTCCGCTGTGCGCTGGCGGGAATTGTTGTGGTTGCGGTGCTGCATTTTCTGCTGGGTTGGATGACGTTCAAATACGCTGGCCTGGAGAGGCTCGGCTATCAAGCCGAGCCTCGTGGCACGGCGGTAATTGTGGTGTGGGTTGACCCGCGCGGGCCCGCCAACGGCAAATTACAAGTCGGCGACGAAATTTTAGCGACCAATGGCGACCGATATTTCGGGCGTCTCCACCCTCCCTTGCGTATACGACAAGCGCCAGGACAGCCTTTCCAGTTCCTTGTCCGACGTGACGGTGCGGAATTAACGCTTGATCTGGATTCCAGCTTTTATCCGACCGAAGGGTTCAACGCGCGCTGGCGCCGCTTTCTTTACGGCTTTCCACGGGGAATGGTGTTCCTGGCCATCGCATTGCTGATTTTGTTGCTGAAGCGCCCGGATCGTTTCGCGCAAGTCGGCGTGGCGGCATTCATCTTTCTGGGCGCGTTTAATCTGCGACTGCTGCTTTTTGCGCTGACGGAATACCTGACCGGCTGGGAAATCTGGCTGGAATACATCATTTCGTGTCTGGTCGGCGGACTGAATTTCATCCCATTTTCTTATCATCTGGCAGCGCTGTTCCCACCCGGAGCCAATCCACCACTGACCTGGTTCTGGTCGGGATTGCGCCGTCTGTTTTATGCGCTCAGCGCCTGGCTATGCCTTCCCACCTGGCTGACTGTAGTCGCGCTCGAAAGCGATACGGTTGCCTCTTTTCTCTTTCAGAATGAATTCTTTTGGTTTCATCTGCCGCGCGTGACCCGAAGCTGGTATTACGCCATCGGGCTGGCCTGCATTTGCGCCATGCTGATTCGCAATTTCGTCATTGTCCGGGATGTCAATCACCGTCGGCGAATGAAGCTTATCATTTACGGAAATCTGCTGACGATCATGCCGGTAGCTGTTTTGTCGGTGGTTGATCAACTAATTCGCCTGATTTACGGCCCCAGCCGCACATGGATTGAATTCTACGAAGCCATGCTCTGGGTGACGAATTCAACAACCATCTGGATTCCTGTGGTCTGGGGCTATGCCATCCTGACGCAGCGGGTGTATCCGGCGCGTGTGGCATTGCGACGCGGCTTGCAGTACGTGATGGCGCGAAACGCGCTGCGCGTGCTGCTGGTCTTGCCGGTGCTGGCGCTGGTAATTCGAGTGCTTTCCAAACCGGATCAAAGCATTCGAGAATTACTGTTTGCCCAGCCAGTGGCGCTTGTTTTGATTGCGCTGGCTGCGCTCAGTCTGGCATTTCGCAGACAATTGCGCGGCTGGCTGGATCGAAGGTTTTTCCGGGAACAGGTCAATCAGGAACAAATGTTGTTTCGGTTGATTGACGAGATCAAGGATTTCGACAATCTGCCAGAGTTGTGCCGTGGTGTCAGTGAACGGTTGCAAGAAGCGCTGCATCCCACGCGGGGTTATTTTCTTTTTCGCCGGGATCACGCCGATGAACAGACTTCCGGCCAGCAACCGCTCGCCTTTTCGCTCCTCGGCGAGCCATTGATAATTTCTCCGGCGCAGGAAGTGGCGCTGTTTGAATTGATAAAGCGGCAAAAGACTGTGCTGCAATTGCCGCTGCCGCGCGGGCAGCGCATGTCTGCTGAAGAAAGAGCGGTGCTGGAACGATTGGCTGTCGCTCTGCTGGTTCCAATTATGGATTCGGAAGATCAACTGGTGGGAATCTTGCTGCTCGGAGAAAAAAAATCCGAAGAACCATACAGCCCCACCGACCGGCGCTTGCTGCTGGCGGTGGCGCAACAGATGGGAACTGCCCTCGAAGTCGGCCAACTGCGCGCGCAAATCAAACGCAAATCAAAAAGCGAACGCCAGGTGCTGGCGCGCCTGGACGCAGCACAAATCAATCTGCTGCGCGAATGTCCGGAGTGCGGCCTGTGTTTCGACGCCTCGGCCCAGCAATGCGCGGAATGCGGCAGCGACCTGATTTTGCCATTGCCGGTCGAGCGTACGATTGAAGAGCGTTACCGGCTCGAACGGCTGCTTGGCAAAGGAGGCATGGGCGCGGTCTACGCGGCGACGGATTTGCGATTGCGCCGCGCCGTCGCCGTCAAGCTGATTCACGCCGATTACTTCGGCGACAAAAAGCTGCTGCGCCGCTTTGAAAAAGAAGCGCAAACCGCCGCCCGCCTCAGCCATCCAAACATCGTCAAGGTCTTCGATTACGGGCGCACGCAAACCGGCGGCGTCACTTCGAGCGGCGCCTGGCTGGTGATGGAACTGGTGCGCGGCGTGACAATGCGCGAAGAATTGAATCGCCTTGGCCGCCTGTCGCCGGAACTGGCGGCGGATTGGTTCCAGCAATTGCTTGACGGGCTGGAAGCCGCGCACCTGGCCAGCATCGTCCACCGCGATTTGAAGCCGGAGAACGTGCTGATTTCCCGCGACGCACAAGGACAACCCCATCTGCAAATCCTGGATTTCGGCCTGGCCAAATTGCGCGAAGCGTCAACCCTGGCAGGCAACCCAGGGGAAGGTTTAACGACCTTGACCAAGCCCGGAACAATTGTCGGCACGCTGTTCTATATGTCGCCTGAACAGCTTTCCGGCGAAGTGGTGGGCGAGGCTTCCGACATCTTTACGATCGGCGTGATGGTAGCGGAAGCCTTGACGGGCCAACGGCCTTTCGATGGCAAGACGCCCGCCGATGTTCTGGAAGCCATCTGGCGGCGGCCATTCCGTTTTTCCGGCGACAGCTCTGAATTACTCGCCCTGAATCGCGTCGTGCAGCGATGTTTGATGGTCAGCCCTCGACATCGCTATCAAACCGTGGCGGAACTCCAAGCTGAATTGATTCCGGCGCTACGCGCCTGCGCAGGAATGCCCGGTATTGAGATGAAGTCCGCCAGGAATGCAAAATCGGCGCATCCCACGCAACACTACAATCGCGGAGACTTCAAAACCGGCCCAAGCAGTGAATGAGCGCGAATGCCACGAGTGCTGTGGAGGCTGATTTCGCAGTTCATCCAGGGCAATGCTAGAATTCCGCCCGATCAGAGAAACGCCATGTCACTCGCAGGTAAAGAATGAATGAGTTTGTAAAAGAAAAAGAGATATTCTTCGAGCATTTGCGGAAAGCCGGGCTGAAAAAGACTTCTCAACGCGAAGTCATCCTCGAAGTCTTCCTGAAAACCGAAGGCCATATGAGCGCCGAGGAATTATACGGTTTGGTTAAAGCGGAAGACCCGACCGTCGGTTTCACAACGGTCTATCGCACGCTGAAGCTGCTGGCCGAATGTGGCCTGGCCCGCGAAGAAGGCCTGGGCGACAACCGCATGCGGTACGAACATAATTATAACCACCAACATCACGACCATTTGATCTGCACTGAATGCAGCACTCTGATCGAGTTTTACAGCGAAACCATCGAAAAGAAGCAGGACGAAATCGCCGAAACCTACAATTTCCGTCCCACGCATCACAGCCTGCGGATTTGGGGGATTTGCTCCGCCTGCCAAACCAAAAGCAAAGCTGCCGCAAGGTAATCACAAAGCGCCATTGCCGCGCCGAAAGACCCGATGTGAAAAGCAGATTCCCCAGTTTGATGATCCTCCTCACCTTCCTTGCCGCGCTTGGCGCTTGCGCGGCGACTTCAGAACACGAAACCGCTTCGCCTTCCACGCAGACCGCCAGCGTTGAAACCTTCCTCCCCAGTGAAGTCCGCACCATTTTTCAGCGCAGTTGCGAATCCTGCCACGCCCCGGACGGCAAAGGAATTGCGGGCATCGCTCCGAGTATCCTGCGCCCCTCTGAACGTAACGCCGAGCAATGGACCAAATATTTCAGTGAGATTCCCGGCGCATCAGCCAACGAATCAAAAAGCCTTCATCCCGGCGCGCGCCTGCCCTCGACCATTTGGATGAACCCCGATGAGATCAAAGCAGTCGCCAGATTTCTGGCCAATCTCAACGGTCAAGTTTCACCACCAGCGGAAACGCCGTAGCCGCGCTAGCCGAAACACAGTCGCTGTGCTAGCCTGACGCCTCAACGTTATGAAATCCCAAGCGCATATTTGTCCGAATCAAACCGCCGTGAAACCTCAGGCTGAAACGCCCAAAGGTTTGCTTGGACAAATGAGGTTTGGACTTCGCCGCGTCTGGCAAATTGCGCGAGAAGTCTTGCGCGGATATTTGATGGGACAACCCCCTGACGAATCGCGTCCGCGTAAAGGCTGTTGCTAACGGTACGCGAGCGTAAGCGAGCGCCGCTAGGCTACCGGATGACGCTCGCTTACGCTCGCGTACGGCATTGACTCAATGAACGCAGAACTCGAAAAACTGGTTGAGCAAATCACCGATCAGATCATCGCCCGCCTGCAAGCCGAACAGGGCGGCGCAAATACGGATGACGGACAATGCAGCCCGCATCACATCGCCTGCGCCTTGCAGGCCGGAGCGTCGCGCATCGGCCTGGGTTGGGGACAATCGGCGGCCTCCGCTCTGGATGCCAATGCGGAAGTCGGTAAATACATTGATCACACGTTGCTGAAACCCGAAGCCACGCGCGAAGAGATCGAAAAGCTTTGTCAGGAAGCGCGCGCCTTCAGTTTCGCGTCGGTCTGCATCAACCCGACCTGGGTTAAGGAATCCGCGTTTTTGCTGCATGGTTCGCCGGTCAAGGTTTGCACGGTGATTGGCTTTCCGCTCGGAGCCACGCTGCCGGATGTGAAAGCATACGAAACGCGGCGCGCGATCTTCGACGGCGCAACCGAAATTGACATGGTCATCAACATCGGCGCGCTGAAATCCGGCGACGACAATCTGGTCAAACGCGACATCGCCGCCGTCGTCGAAGCCGCGCACGACGCCTGCGCCATCGTCAAAGTGATTATCGAAACCGCCCTGCTCACCGACGACGAAAAAGTCCGCGCCTCCGTTCTGGCCAAGGAAGCCGGCGCGGATTTCGTTAAAACTTCCACTGGCTTCAGCAAAGGCGGCGCCACCGTCGCCGACATCGAACTAATGCGAAAAGCCGTTGGCGCGGAACTCGGCGTCAAAGCGGCGGGCGGCGTCAAGGATTTGGCTTCGGCCAAGGAGATGATTGCCGCTGGCGCCACGCGCATCGGCGCCAGCGCGGGCGTCAAAATCGTACAGGAATCCAAAGGCGTAAAGGTCGCGGGCAGTTCCGGTTCGGGAAACTATTGACTCAAAAAACAGCCGTTCGCCCCGTTGACGCTTTCCCGATTCGTTTGCTAGTATCCGCGTTCGCATTTGAGAGATTGACAATTCGGGCGCATAACTCAGCGGTAGAGTGCTGTCTTCACACGGCAGAAGTCACAGGTTCAAATCCTGTTGCGCCCATCCACAACGGTTGCTTCTGATGAAAGCTGCCAACAAGTTAGCCGGGTTCAAGCCCGGCTTTTTTGTTTTTCCTCCCTCTCAAACGTACCCTCTTAAACGGGATCGGTAACGCTCAAATCACTCAGGCACGCCGTCACCACTAACCTGCTCACGAACCGCCGGAACCAAACTCCGGTGCGGGCTTGAAACTTCAGCACCAATGCGGCGACAGCCTCTTCAACCGGCTGCGGTCACCGCAGATATTGCTCCGCAAACCGCACCCTGTCCACCTGTTTGATCCCTCCCTGTGCAGGCGAAGCCTGAAGAAAAACTCCGGTGCAATGAATGGTGGGCTGGTGCGTTCGCGCTGCGGGAGCCATCCACGGCGATTCGAGCGCACACCTGTCTTTCTAGACAATTGACCACTATAAACGTTTCACTGAAACGACCGAGCATGACTTATTCGGCCCGAAGGCTTGCTGGAATGAACGACCATAATTGGTATCTCACCTAGCTTCTATTTAGAACGATATCAGGCATCACTATCGTCGCGTTTTTACCCGGACATATTGTGTCTGCATACCAATATGACAATATCACATACTTTTTGTTGGCTCTCGAGAATGAGAATTCAAGCGAGTATTCGCCAACAAGTAAAGCGGCAGGAACACGCGTCCTACTCACGTGGGCCGCAGGGGTGATAGAAATAATAGTATTGGAATTGTTTGTCGCGAGAAGGTTAACCGCCAAACTGTATGTTGGTGCCAAATCAGAAACATTCAGCAAGCGGGTTCCCTGAAAACGTAATTTTAGTACGGCGTTGCCTGGGCCACTTGTATAAATTAGTTGTTGCCCATTAGCTAGAACAGCTCCCGCGTCCGCTGTATCCAGCATCCCTAGCGTGAACTCGGGGCAATACCTAGCAGTAACGTAGCAATCTGAGATGTCAGGATTCTCGTCAACAGATTTCAAATAAACAGCATAGAGAGTCTCGTTAAAACTCACCGGAAAGGCAGACATATCCAAAGGCGTTTGAAGAGTTACTTTTGCGGTACCAGAACCATCGAATTTTACACCTGTTACGATTGTCGCACTATCAAAGTCTGGGCTCCCGTCATCGAACATACGATCGGTGAGATACACGTCGTAGGTTTTGCCGGCTGCTTGTTCTAAGCTCATCCTAAATGCAGTCACCTGTGTCGGCACGCCATGCGGGTTTGGGAAGGAATATTCTCTTTCCCCCGACAAATAATGTGCGCTCCCAATACAAATTCCACTAGGCATCGCCTTTTCCTCCAACTGTTGAATGGAAATCGCCAATCGACGCGCGCCGTGAGCGAACTCCTCGTTATGATTTGTAGTCTACCTCCACGTCCGAGTCAGATGCCCTGCGTTAGTCAGTTGTAAGGTGCAAGATTCAATATTGGGTACCCGCGATATGAACTGCTACGATGTGCAAGACAACTCAACTCAAGCCGCCCAACGACCGTGTTGACCGGGCGCGAAAAACACTGGATGCATGGGAATCGTTGTGCTCGCGCTCCGGTCGAACACATTGTTAGCCGGACCCCGGCGAGAGAAATGCCAGGGGTCGCGCTAGAGAAAACCGCCCCCGGCCACCCACAGCAGGCGGGCTCCCAACTCGACGATGATGCTGTCTCGAATTTCGGGGGGTGGGCCGTCAGGACTGAAACCAAACAGGACCCGATACTCGCGCTCGCGAAAAAGAAAGGGGTACGCCACTTCGACATCGGCATCCGCACCGAGTGCGACGAGGTCTATATCAATCGGCTTAAGCGTCACATCCAGATTCAGGCTGAGCCCCAATCCGACAGGAAGCTTCTCACGAACCCAGTTCGCATCAATCTGGTGCGGGGCTGGCTTCTCAACTCGCTCCTCCACCAACATCCTGCACTCATTCAGATCGTACCAACGCGGCACCGTTCCTTGGAGTTTCACCCCCTCAGCACGACAGAACCACCAGTCCCGCGAATGAACTGGAGTGCCGAGAAGGCGCTCAAAGGAGCCGAAGCGTATTTCCTGTCGACGCATCTTCACTCCGTCCGGTCGGGTAAGGAGGCTGGCATTGCTGTCGCCTCCTCCCCTAAGAACCGTGCGTGCGACTTTCACCGCACACAGCTCAAGCCTCGGATAACGCCCCTTTCACGGGACGCGGTTTCGCAAGTCGCCAACCTTGTTGATGAACTTGCCGATGACAGTTTGCGTGCAGCAACACCAGATTCGACAAGGCCTCGGTTCCGCCATTCACTCGCTTTTCCAGGTGATGGATGTGCCAGTCGCCTTCATACTCCAACTCCTGGCCGCAGACCACGCACTTGCCTTTCTGTTCCAGCCAAAGTTTCAACCATCGTTGATTCCCACCTACTCGCTCCATCGGTTGACGCTGTGTGCGTTCCTCGAAATAGAGTTCCCAGTCGGGATCATACGGGTTGGCTGCCCCTTTGATCTTGATGTGTCGCCGGGGGACTGTCTCGTGCGTCTGGCTTATCTGACCGGATTCCATTTTCCGCCCGCTGCCTTGATCTGCCGGCCGAGGTCAACTTCGCCGTAGGCGATTTTCAAGCCGACAATTTCTTCCGGTTTAGCCGGAGCCAATTTCGTCGTGTTCGGCGTCCACGGAGTTTCCTCGACAATCAGTTCGACGGTTTTGAATCGCATTTGACGTTGTTCGTCATAACGGTAACGAACGCAGACCAGACGAGAACCGGAAAGCTCAAGAAGCTTTCCGGTGCCCTTCTGCCATGCTTCGAACGCGCCTGCATCGGGAAGCTCCTTGATTGATCTGGTGGTCGAAATTGCCGAGCGGCTTTACTGCAAAACGGCGCGGAGTATAATCCCCGCCGCCCCGCCGGGCAATCAATTTACCAACAATCGGATCGGAGTTTTCAGATTTTTTCCTCTCTTCCCATAGATTCCCTGCTGCCTGAAATCGTCGCCGAGTTGCGGCGGTCGCCAAACCTGATTATCGAAGCCGCGCCCGGCGCGGGCAAAACCACGCGCGTTCCGTCGGCTTTGCTGGATGCCCAAATTGCCGGCGGCGAAGTCTGGGTTTTGGAACCTCGGCGACTGGCCGCGCGAATGGCGGCGCGCCGCGTTGCCGAAGAGCGCGGCGAAAAAATCGGCGAAACCGTCGGCTATCAAGTCCGCTTTGAAGAAGTCGCCAGCCGCCAGACGCGATTGCGGTTTCTGACCGAAGGCGTGCTGACGCGGCGGCTGCTTTCCGATCCGAAGCTGAAGAATGTCGGCGCGGTCGTGCTGGACGAATTCCACGAACGCCATCTGCAAGCCGATTTGGCGCTGGCTTTGCTGCGGAGATTGCAGCAAACGACACGGCCAGACCTAAAACTGGTGGTGATGTCCGCAACGCTCGATGCTGGGCCAATTGCCGCGTACCTGGACAACGCGCCGAAGCTTGCTTCCGAAGGCAAACGCTTTGAAGTCGCGATTGAATATTCGGCCAGAGACGACAATCGCCCGCTGGCCGAACAAGTCGCTGCGGCGGTCAAACGGCTGCTGGCGGAAAATCTGGATGGCGACGTGCTGGTTTTCCTGCCCGGCGCGGCGGAAATTCGCCGGGCGCAATCTGCGTGCGCGGCGTTTGCCGATCAAAACAACTTGCTGGTGCTGCCTTTGCACGGGGATCTTTCAGCGGCGGAACAGGACCGCGCCGTCAAACCTGCTGACAAACGCAAGATCATTCTTTCGACCAACGTCGCGGAAAGTTCCGTCACGATTGACGGCGTGGTCGCGGTGATTGATTCCGGCCTGGCGCGCGTTGCCGGGCATTCAGCGTGGTCGGGACTGGCGACGCTCGACGTGCAGCGCGTCAGCAAAGCTTCGGCGACGCAGCGCGCCGGACGCGCCGGACGAACCCGGCCCGGACGCTGCCAGCGGCTGTACACCGCGCAGGATTTCAATGCCCGGCCCGACCACGAAACGGCGGAAGTTCACCGGCTTGATCTGGCTGAACCCGCGCTGGAACTTCATTCGGCAGGCATTGCGGACTTGAACTCGTTCGGTTGGTTTGAAGCGCCGCCGCCTTCGGCCATTGACGCCGCAGACACTTTGTTGCGGAAACTCGGCGCGATTGACGCGCAAGGCCGCGTGACGAAAACCGGCCAGCAGATGCTGCGCTTCCCGCTGCATCCGCGCCAGTCGCGCATGCTGATCGAAGCCCAATCGCGCGGCGTGTTTGCCGAAGCCTGCATCATCGCGGCGTTGATCGGCGAACGCGACATCACAGCGGCTGAACTTTTCAAAGGCGGTCGAGGCGCGCAGCAAACTAAACATCACAGCCCGTCCGATTTGCTTGATCGGCTGGATTTATTCATCGCAGCCGAACGCACGAATTTATCCGCCTCAACACTGCGCGAAATGAATCTGGACGTTGGGGCAACGATGGCTGTGGATCGTGTGCGACGGCAGTTACAACGACTCCCAATCTCCCAGTCTCCCCGTCTCCCAGCCTCCCAGCCGCAAAATGACGATGCCTTACTGATTTCGATCCTGGCCGGGTATCCCGACCGCGTGGCCAAACGCCGCAACCTGAAAGACGAAAAAGCGGAATTGCTTCTTTCCGGCGGAGGCGCAGTCACGCTCTCACCATCGAGCAGCGTCCGCCAATCGGATTTTCTGGTCGCCATTGACGCCGAAGAGCGCCGGGATGCTTCGGCCAACCGAACTCGCGTTGTCCGGCTGGCCAGCGCGATCCAGCCCGAATGGCTGATTGATTTGTTTGCTGATGAACTGCGCGAAACCGTCGAAGCCAAATGGAATATGCAGCACGAACGCGTCGAAGTCTCCGAACGGATGCTGTACGACCAGTTGGTGATTGACGAGCGCCGCAGCAACAAAACTCGCGGCGAGGAAGTGGCAAAGGTTTTGGCCGATGCCGCCCTGAGCGCCGGTTGGCGGAAATTCGCCGACGAAGAAACTCTGATGAAGTTTGTGGCCCGAGCTGAATTCATCGCCCGTCACTTCCCCGAAAGCGAAATGCCCGCGTTTGACGAATCCGACATTTGCGCCGCGTTGACCGAAGCGTGCAATGGCCTGCGAAGTTTCAGCGAATTGAAAGAGGCGGCAAAAGGCGGGAATTTGATCAATCAACTTCGTGCCCAATTAAATGGCGAACAGGCCCGATTGCTGAGTCAGAATGCGCCCGAATTCGTCAATCTTGCCGGGCGGCGCAATGTGCGCGTGAATTATGAAGTTGGCCAGACTCCATGGATCGCTTCGCGCTTGCAGGATTTTTTCGGGATGACCGACGGGCCGAAGATCGCCGGAGGCCGGGCCAGTGTCGTAATTCATTTGCTGGCGCCGAACCAGCGCCCGGTGCAGGTGACGACTGACTTGGCCGGATTCTGGCAGCGCACCTACCCGCAAGTTCGCCGCGAACTCAGCCGCCGTTACCCTCGCCACCCATGGCCGGAAAGTCCCCAGACAAGCAAGACATAGACAGGATTAACGGGATTTTTTCAGGATTTTCAGATGAAGCGGTAGGAGACACTCAGTCACAGGATTATGCGCTGGCTATGGGCACATTGCATTCATCCTGAGAAATCCTGTGAATCCTGTCTATTTCCCCAACAGCCTCAGCAATTCGTGCGGTTCATCCAGCAGATGATCCGGCTGCCAGGCTTCCAGCTCCGTTCGCGGAAACGGTCCCCAGGCGGCGGCGGCGGTGGCGATTTGGGCGGCGCGTCCGGCGGCGATGTCGTGAATGCTGTCGCCGACGTAAATCGCTTCGTGCGGCTGGACATCGAATTTTTCCAGTGCTTTCAGCAGGGGTTCGGGATGCGGCTTGTGATTGACAACATCATCGGCGGCAATGATCACATCAAACAATTCCGCCATCGCGAAGACATTCAAGCCGCGTTCGACGCCAAAGCGCATCTTTGACGAAACGATTCCCAACCGGTAGTTGCGCGCTCTCAATTCGTGCAAAGCCTCATCAATTCCGGCAAAGGGTTCAATCGCTTCGTCGTGCCATTCCAGGTTGAATTCGCGATAGATGCGCAGCATTTCATCCGCTTTGGCCGTTAAATCCTCAACCGCGCGGATTCGACCATCCGCAACGCACTGCTCGGTCAGCCCCTTCAAGGCCGTGTGCAACAGCGTGCCGAAGGTTTTGATGTAATCGGCGTCGTTCATTGCAAAGCCGAAAACCTTCTGCCAGGTGGCACGGAACGAACGCAGGATTAAAGGAGTCGTATTGACCAGCGTACCGTCAAAATCGAACAGGATCACGCGCGGATTCATCGAGAGAGGTTCTTTCATGGTTTTGTTTCAAAATCGAGCAGACAAAATAGCAGGTCAGTCATCCTTCGCGGTAGGCCATTTTGTCTGGCTGGATGTGCGGCATTGATGTAATGTTGCGCGGCAGTTTGGCATGGGCCAATCCCCGCCACTGAAGCAACTACCCGTCGAGCGTCATTTGTCATCGCCTGGTTGCAAAACCGTTGTAATGCAACTCCGGTGAATGACCAGGCCGGATCAACCTGCAAGGAGAACAAGATGAAAAATACAGGCCATCGTTTCCACCGATTTCCATTCACGCTGCTGGCACTGCTGTGCGCATGTGCAGTTGTAACCGCCTTTAAGTCCGGCGCCTGGCTGACCTACGGACGGGCGCAAACTCAAACCGTCGTCAGTGTGGAAAGCAAATCGCTGACTCGCACGCAGTCTGACGAAGTAAAGATCCGGCTCGCCGCGCTCGGCACGGAAAACGCCATCGGTTTCAGCCTGCTGTTCGATCCGCAGCAACTGACATTCATCAAGGCCGAACTTGCCAGTGATGCGAAATCCAGCGATGGGCAAACTGCGGCCGCCAATTTCAACCTGAATCAAATTGCGAGCGGGCGCATCGGCGTCACACTGGCGCTGGCAAGCGGAAAAACCTTTCCGCGCAACGAATTGGTAATCGTCAAAGCCGTCTTCGTGGCGCGCAATGATGCAATCGCTGCGACAACGCTGCTCGGCTTCGGCAATCAGCCGGTGGTGCAGGAAGTTGTAGACGCATTCGCCAATACCCTGCCCGCCACTTTCACGCCGGGCACAATCACGATTCAAGGCACTGATCCAACGCCAACGCCAACTCCGACGCCAACGCCAACTCCTGACCCGACTCCAACTCCGACTCCGACGCCAACCCCAACTCCTGAACCGACGCCGACTCCAACTCCGACGCCAACGCCAACTCCTGAACCGACGCCGACTCCAACTCCTGAACCGACTCCGACTCCGACTCCAACGCCGACGCCAACGCCAACTCCGACACCAACTCCAACTCCGACGCCAACGCCAACTCCGACGCCAACTCCAACTCCGACGCCAACTCCAACTCCGACGCCAACTCCAACTCCGACGCCAACTCCAACTCCGACGCCAACTCCAACTCCGACGCCAACCCCAACGCCAACTCCGACTCCGACGCCAACTCCAACGCCAACTCCAACTCCAACGCCAACGCCAACTCCGCGCGTGGTTCGTGTAGCAGATGCAAGCGCGGTTCAACGGGAATCGGTTACGGTAAAAGTGGAACTGGCGTCGAGCGGCGACGAAAACGCACTGCAATTTAGTTTGGAATTCGACCCGGCAATATTGATGTTGGAAGAGGTGACGCAAGGAAGCGCCTTGAGCACGGGGGCAATTTTTGTTGTCAATCGAACACAAGCAGGAAAAGGCCGCGTTGGCCTGTTGCTTGCGCTTGAGCCGGGCAAGACTTTCGTCCCGGGACGGCAGGAGCTGGCCGGGCTGACGTTCAAAATCGTTCCCGGAACGACGGAGCCGGCCGGGCGCATCGAATTTGGCGATTTACCGGTGGCGCGGTTGGTCGGCAGCGCGAATGCGATGGCATTGCCCGCGATGTATGCTTCCGGTGTTGTCACCCTGCCTCCAAATTTTGAGGGCGACGTTACTCCGCCGCCCGATGGCGATGGACAGGTGAATGTTCTAGACGTGCAACGCACCGCACGCCTGGCCGTGCTGCTTGAAGCGCCATCCACGAAAGCGGAGTTTCAACGCGCGGACACCGCGCCGCGCGCGGACAAGGGCGATGGGGTATTGAATCTGTTCGACTTGCAACAGACCGCGCGCTACGCGGCGGGACTGGATGAACCGGTGGTTGTGGGAGGTCCGCCCAGCTTGCCGCTGAGTTTGCCTCCCTTGCTCGGCCTGGCTGGCGGGGCCAACGAAGCGCGGAGAATACGTCTGGGGCCGGCAACGTTATTGCGCGGGCAAACCGGCGCGCTGCGCGTCTGGCTGGATGCCGCGGGCAATGAAAACGGGGCTGGATTCAGTCTGATGTTTGATCCGGCGCGGTTGCGCTTTGCGGGCGCCAAACTTGAAGAGGACGCGCGCGGCGCAATGCTGCTGGTCAACGAAACGCAAGCGGCGCGGGGACAACTGGGCGTGTTGCTGGCGCTGCCCGCTGGACAGACATTTGCTCCCGGCGCGCGCGCGCTGCTGGCGCTTGATTTTGTGCCGCTTGCAGGTGAGCCGAACTCGTTGCCTGAAACAACGCTTGGCTTCGGCGACGAACCTGTCGCTCGGCAGGTCGGCGATCTGAACGCGCAAGCGCTGACTGCCGGGTTTGATGGCGTGAGGCTGCGGCTGGCCGAGGCGCCAGTTGTCAACGTTTCAGCGGCCAGTTTCGGGGGCGACCACTTGGCCGCCGATGCCATCACGTCGGCCTTTGGCGCGGGCCTGGCGAATCAAACGGAAATCGCGCATGGCTTGCCGCTGCCTTTGTCTCTGGGCGGCACAACGGTCCTTGTCCGTGACAGCGCGGGCATCGAGCGCGCCGCCGGGCTGTTTTTCGTTGCGCCGAATCAACTGAATTATCATCTGCCGCCGGAAACCGCGTCCGGCCCGGCGCAAATCACCGTTACGACGCGCGACAATCGCGCGCTTTCGGGGACGGTGGAGATTGCCGCCGTCGCGCCCGGCTTGTTTGCCGCAGGCGGCAATGGGCAGGGCGTATCGGCGGGTCTTGCATTGCGCCGCCATGCCGACGGCACAATCGGCTACGAACCATTGGCGAGGTTTGATCAAACTCAAGCCATCGCCGTGCCCATTGATCTAAGCCGCGCTGACGAAGAGGTCTATCTGATCCTTTACGGCACCGGCGTGCGAGGACGCAGCAATCTGATGAATGTGAGTTGCACAGTTGGCGGCGTCCCGGCTGAAGTGAGCTACGCGGGAGAAGCGGCAGGCTTTGCCGGCCTGGATCAAATCAATATCAAACTGCCGCGCAGCCTGGCGGGCCGGGGCGATGTTGACATCGTGTTGCGCGTGGACGGCAAGGCAGCCAATCCCACCCGCGTCACCGTTCGGTGATCGCAAGAAAGCGGTTGTTGGCAGTGCGCCATTCAAAATAGAATGGCGCACGTCAATCCAAGTTCAAGGAGATTTCCGGCAATGGTAGCTTCCAATAAATCCAAAATGACCAATTACGGCCTCGGCGATGAGGTCTCATACACATTCGGTTCCGGCATCGTTTACGGCGAAGTGTCGCGGCTGCTGGAAGGCGGCGCGGCAGTCGAAATCACGTTTGAAGACGGGCGGCGCGAAATCAAAAAGTCGCGGGATGGTGCATTGCGTCTGGTCCGCCGCGCTTCCGGTGCAAGCGAACTCGAAGAGTCGCGTTCAGACCACAGCCGCGTGCGCGATTTCGAGATTGATGAAATCCGCCGCAGCGACCAACGCAGGCGATCGTAGCGAAATTAAATCTCACTCAAATCGTCTGCCTTCCGCAAAGCGAAAATTCCAAGCAGTATTCGGAGGTAAAATGAAGAAGTTCCTTTCTCTTTTCCTGCTTGTTTCGGCAATGCTGATTTTCAGCCTTGCCGCGCAAGCGCAAACTGAACCAACTGAAAGTCCAACCAACAATTCAAACATCACCGTGGCGCAGGGCGCTTCGGCCAAGCTTTCCCTGCAATCCCAGCTCAGTTCAAAAATCAGCGAAGTCGGCGATGAAGTCCTGGCCGTGCTGTACGAACCTGTGCGCTCCGCCGATGGCCGCATCGCCATTCCGCGCGGGACGGAGTTCATCGGGCGCGTGACACAGGTCCAGGCGGCCAAACGTCCGCAAAAACAGGCGACGATGACCATTGTCTTTGAACAAATGCGGATGTCTTACGGCGTCGAGAAAATTGCGACGGTCGTCACCGCGATTGACGATTACGCCAACGACGAAAAGATGCGGGCCAAGGATGACGAAGGCAAAGTCGGCGCGGGCCGTTCCGGCGGGCGCACGGCCAAAAATGCAGGCATCGGCGGCGGACTCGGTTCCCTTGGTGGCGTCATCATCGGCGCGGCAGGCGGCGGACTTGGCGGCGTGGTTGGCGGCATCGGCGGCGGCGTGCTGGGGGGCGTGCTGATGACCAAAGGCAACGACATCAAACTGGCGCCCGGCACGATCCTGCGTGTGCGCTTTGAGCACGATGTTGCTCTGCCGGCCTTCGAAGCCGGTCGAGAGTAAAAGAGCCGGGATCGTTTTTACGATCAACCGGCTCTTGGGATTAAGTCCAGGGCATCTCCCTGCGCCCTGTTTTTTCCAGATTCTTGATTATTGAAAGCTTTCGAGTGCGGAGTGTTCGTCTTCGTAGATTTCAAAGACGGTCAGTAGCTTGGTGATCATCAGCAGGTCTTTGATCTTCTTTGGCAGGTTCAGCAGTTTCAGCTTTCCCCCGGTGTTCTTTGTCGTGGTGAAGCGCGACACCAACTCACCGATCCCGGAACTGTCCACGTAAGTCACGCCACCCAGATTCAGGATGATGCGATTGCGGCCGGCGTCGAGTTGACGGCTGACGGCATCGCGCAATTGCACGCTGCCTTCGCCGATCGTGATCTTGCCGATCAAATCCAGAAGCGTCACGTCACCAACGGTGCGTTCTCTAATTTCTAACTGCATCGTGTTTGTGGTCTCCTTCGCCATTGCCATGTTCGGCGGCAATGATGGGCATTCGGCGTTTGGCCATCGTGACGATCATTCCGCCTTCGGGATGGCGCTCGTATTCGACCTGATCCATGAACGTCCGCATGTACAAAATGCCGCGCCCGGCGGGATTGAGCAGATTGTTCGGGTCCAGCGGATCGGGCAGCGTTGACGGATCGAAGCCTTCTCCGTGATCGCGAACGGTCACGCGCAATGCCTCGACGCCAATCGTGAAACGGATGTCCACGGACTTCTGCGGATCGTATTTGTTCCCATGCTCGACGGCATTGGCGACCGATTCCCGCACAGCCATATTCACCCAATAAGCCGACTCTTCATCAAACCCAATCATATGGGTAATGTTGTCGGTGAGCGTGGTGACCAGGTCAATGAATTCCAGTTGACTGGCGATGGTCAATTCGACCACGTTTTCGGCTAGCATCATAAGCCGGTAATTCCTTTTTTCAGGCGAATTTTGATCTGTTAAGATGCCTGTGAATTTCTACATTCTCCAACAGGCAATCCCGGTCAAGCGTTTCGTCGAACCGGGGCTTGTGTAACACAGCGTAAAAAGTGATGTCAAGATATGGACTTTGCTGCGTTGCCCGAAACTACGGGCAGTTTACCGGTAAAGTTCCACCACGATGAAAAATACGATGTCTGAAATCAAAGAACATAACACCACCACCGTCAAAATCACCCGTTCCGCACGGCTGCGCGGCGATTTCCAAATCCCCGGAGACAAATCCATCTCGCACCGCAGCGCAATGTTCGCCGCCATCGGAAATGGCGAATCTCGTCTCCGTAATTACTCTTCCGCCCGCGATTGCCAGAGCACGCTCGATTGTTTGGAAGCTTTGGGCGTCAAAATCCAGCGCGAAAACGATCAAATCCTGATCGAAGGCGTGGGACTCGACGGTCTGCGCGAAGCCGCGCGCGTGCTGGATGTCGGCAATTCCGGCTCAACCATCCGCATGCTTTCCGGCATTCTGGCCGGCCAGAACTTCACGACGGAAATCACCGGCGACGCCAGCATCCAGCGCCGTCCAATGAAGCGTGTCATTGATCCATTGACCTTGATGGGCGCACGCATCGAAGCCCGCGAAAATAACTTTGCGCCGCTCAAGATCACTGGCGGCAACCTGAAAGCCATCGAATACACGCCGCCAATGGCCAGCGCGCAGGTCAAATCCTGCACCTTGCTGGCTGGCCTGTTCGCGGAAGGCAAAACCACCGTCATCGAAAAGACACCGACCCGCAATCACACCGAAGTGATGATGCAGGAAACCGGCGCGGCGATTGAAATCGAAGCCCTTGACGGCGGCGAGCGGATTTCCGTCACCGGCGGCCAGAGCTTGCGGGCGCTTGGCGAATACACCGTGGCGGGAGATTTGTCTTCGGCGGCGTTTTTCATTGTGGCGGCGTTGATTTCGCCGGACGCGGAAATCCGGCTGCGTCACATCGGCATCAACCCTTCCCGAACCGGTTTGATTGACGTGCTGAAACAGATGGGCGGACAGATCGAAATCGAAAACCCGCGCCTGGCGCACGGCGAACCGGTGGCGGACCTGCTTGCGCGCTCTTCGGAATTGCGCGGCAATCTGGAATTGTCCGGCGCGGTCGTCGCCAACCTGATTGACGAAGTCCCGATTCTGGCCATCGCCGCCACGCAACTCGACGGCAGCCTGACCATCCGCGACGCGCGCGAACTCCGCGTCAAGGAAAGCGACCGCATCCGCGCCATCGTGGACAACCTGCGGCAAATGGGAATCGAAGTGGAAGAATTCGAGGATGGATTCCGCCTGACCGGCAAACAGCAACTGCGCGGCGCGCGCGTCGAATCCTGCGACGATCACCGCATCGCCATGGCTTTTACCGTCGCTGGATTGATTGCCGAAGGCGAGACCGAAGTCGGCGGCGCGGATGCCGCGTCCGTTTCCCTGCCGGAGTTTTACCAATTGCTGGCCCGCAGCGGCGGGTCAATTCACTGAAGGGCTGAAAGCAATCCCGACAAATTGGTCGAAGCTTACGGGCACGCTCTCCATTACCGGGAGCGAATGTGGCTCAGCTTGGGGCGCAATTCGCGGCTCGGCACGACGGTCAAAGCCCCTGGCAAATTGCCGGCGCAGTTGGCCACCGATGAAAACGTCACCTGGCTCAATGGATAGGCCCCGGAAAGCGTCTGTACGGGCGGGGTCAGCCAATTTGGGCTCTCACAAAGATTCGATCACCAGAAAATGAAAAGGACAAATCGAATGAGCCAAACCATCTCGAAGACCCTGCTGTTGCTGCTCGTGCTTGCGTCAGCGCAATCTGTCCAGGCCCAGCAAGCCCAGGTCAATCTGGACTGGAATCCGCAGAAGAACACGGAGAATTTGACGCCCTACGGCGCAAACGTCATTTCGCCCGAAGTCCGCGACGACCACACCGTGATCTTCCGCCTGAAAGCGCCCAGGGCGCAGGAAGTGAAGCTGACAGGGGGGCCGCTGTTGCTGGCGTTGGGCGCGGACAACAAGCCTGTGCCCTTCAAGAAAGGCGACGACGGCATCTGGTCGCTGACCGTTGGGCCGCTGAAGCCGAATATGTACGTCTACAAATTCATCATTGATGGCGTGACGGTGCCTGATCCGAACAACACGATTGCCGGAATCGCCGACCAACCACCGTACAGTCAACTGGTGATTCATGGAAACGGCCCGGCTTATTACGACGCGCGTAATGTTCCGCACGGCGCGGTGACGCGGCACGTTTATCATTCGAATGTGTTGAATGGTGAGCGAGAGTTGTATGTTTACACGCCGCCCGGGTATGACCGCAGGAAGAAATATCCGGTGCTTTATCTGTTGGGAGGCAGCGGCGAACTCGCCGGGACCTGGGCGCAGGACGGGCGCGCGAATTTCATCCTGGATAATCTGCTGGCGGAAAAGAAAGCCGTGCCGATGCTGATCGTCATGCCGAACAATCAGGTTATTCATCGCAGTCATCCGAAGCATACGGAACTGACCTTCAAGCTTTTCGAGGAGGAATTGCGCAAACAGATTCTCCCCTTTGTCGAACAAAACTACAGCGTCCGTACAGACCGTCGGGGCCGCGCGCTATCCGGGCTTTCGATGGGCGGGCGGCATACGCAGTTTGTCGGCTTCAAATGCCTGGATTTGTTCAGTTCCTTCGGCGTTCTGAGCGCCGGAGATGTGGACACCGAAAAGACCAGCGCCGATTTTCTAAACGATCCCGACACCAACAAGAAAGTGGATTACCTGTTCGTCGGCCAGGGAACGCACGAAGAGAAGCCGGGCACGCGCACCGTGGCGCTGCGCGATGCGCTGGTCAGGCACAAGATCAAACACGAATATTACGCCGGTGGAGACGGCGGCCACGATTGGGGCACTTGGCGGCATTTGCTGTACGCGCGGTTTCTGCCCGGACTCTGGCGCAGCAAGTAAACGGTGTAGCGTCTGACTATGGCGCTCGGTAATAGAAAGACATACCCTTTTCACTGCACCGGTCGGCGTTATCCGCGCCAGTGCAGATATGAATGGAGATGAACTGGCTGAAACCGAGCGGCAAATACGGAATCAGGAAGTTGACCTGATCCACCCCGACAAAGCCCGGAGCGCGCCCCGCGAACTGGTAGCCCGCGCGAAGAATACGCGCTCCGTAACTGGTTCGATACTCAACGTAAGTCGGATAGGAAGTCGTCCACGGCGGATTCGGAGGAAGAAACCCTTCCGGTTCGTGGTCGGAGATTTTGCCGAGGCCAGTGATATAGGCCACCAGCGTCTGCCCCGCCGTAACGTCAGAAGGGGGTTGCCACGACGGATATTCCAGCACCGCATTGCCGAAAAACTCAGGCGCGTGTGAATTCACCTTTAACTTGAAGGTGTTTGAAGTGACTCTGGTAAATCCATCCGGCATCAGTCGGAGCACGATGAATTCGTACTCCCGGCCTTCAAAGTTGGAAAACCGGCTATACCCATCACCGTCTTCCTCGGAAAACGGCTCGTAGTAAAACATCGGAACCTGAAAGTTGATCTGGTTGGGGCCGACATACAGCAGCGGCGCGGCGCGCCAGCCGCATCGGTTATAGGAACCGGAAATCATGTTGTCCCAGTCGGCGGCGCGCCACAGCACCTGCACTCTTCCCAATAACCGCGACAGCGGCGCGCCAGGGGCAACATACTCTTCTCCAGTCTCGGAAAATCGCGCGCCCCAAATGACAGCCAATCCGCCCGGCGCGATCCGATTGCTGTAATTGGCGGCGTTGGTGACGGCGGTCAGCGCCGGACGAATCGAACTGCTTCCTCTTTTGATCTCGACGCATGACTCCGTGCCGTCAAGCACGAACTCGTTAAGCCTGCCTGCGCTCACTTCACGCGCGACCACGCCGTGACAAAGAATTACCCCAAGGCAAATCACAGCCCCAAAAAGACGTTGAATTGTAGCCATTTCCGCTCCCCGTAAGGTTTACCATCGTGAGCAAAGGGGAGCACATTATAGCCAGCAGGAAAATACTTGCCACTGACTTTCGCAGGTTATTTCTTTTCTTCAGCGGCGGGTTTGGCGCGAACGGCTTTGAACTGTTTCAGGATCGCGTCCGCCAAATGCGGTTCGATTTCGCCGCCTAGTGAACTGGCTGTCGTGCCCGCCAGAACACGCTCCGAGCCGGGTTCAATGATGCTGCATGTGAAGCGCGTGGTGAAGCGTTTCCGCGTAATTTCCAAAATCAGGTCGGCAAAATTGGCGCTGCGCGTGATTTCCAGCCCCATTTCGCCGAACTCTTTCCGTTTCAGAAGTTCGCGTTCGAGCTTTTCCGAATTGAACCAGGAAGAGCGCGGGCGGATGTAGAGCAGCCGCGCTTCGCGCAAAGCTTCGGCAGCGGGCAGTTTTGCCAACCGGCGCTCCGGGGTTTGTTTTCGGACCTCGAGCATCTGGGGTTTCCGGCGTACTTCCTGCGGCTCTCCCTGGCAAGTCGGCAGCAGACGAAGCGGAGCAGTGGATTTCGTGGCGTACGCCAATCCACCCAGAAACAACACACCTGCCACGCCTGGCCGGCATTGGGTTGCGGCCGGCGCCTCTTTCCTTCTTTGGTTTGCAGCTTGAGGCTGATACAGAACAGCAGCCTGGGCGAGTCCGGGACTGGCGCTGATCGTCAATGCCAGTAAGAGTAAAGCGGCTTTTGACATTTCTATTCCTTTCTTTTTTGGTGGGTTGAAAACAAGCCAAGAATAGGCTGGCTGAATGCCTGACGCGGGTTCCCCTGTGACACTTTGGCAAAGTGTCACAGGATTTTAGAGATTGGCTTTGGAGAAAGGTCAGGCAAGCATCGGTTTGACGACATTGCCGTGAACATCAGTCAATCGGAAATAACGGCCCTGAAACTTGAACGTCAGGCGCGTGTGATCAATGCCCAGGCAATGCAGGATGGTGGCATTCAGGTCATGAACATGAACCGGGTCGCGCGTGATGTTGTAGCTGAAGTCATCCGTTTCGCCGACGCTCACTCCCGGTTTGATGCCGCCGCCCGCCATCCAGACGGTGAAACAGCGTGGGTGATGATCGCGGCCATAATCTTCCGCCGTCAGTTTCCCTTGTGAATAGACCGTGCGTCCGAATTCCCCGCCCCAGATGACCAGGGTGTCGTCGAGCATGCCGCGCTCTTTCAAATCCTGAATCAGCGCCGCCGAAGGCTGATCGGTGTCTTCGGCCTGTTTGCGGATGTTGCGCGGCAGCGCGCCGTGCTGATCCCAGCCGCGATGGAACAGTTGAATGAACCGCACGCCACGTTCCGCCAATCGCCGCGCCAGCACGCAATTGAAAGCGAAGGTTCCCGGTTTGCGCGCATCGGGACCGTACCGTTCCAGGGTCTTTTCGGATTCTTTCGATAGATCGGTCAACTCTGGAACTGAGGTTTGCATGCGATATGCCATTTCGTACTGCGCCACGCGCGATTGGATTTCCGGGTCGCCATATTCTTTGGCGTTGAGCTGATTCAACTCGGCCAGGTCGTCCAGAAACCTCCGGCGAACTTGCTGGTTGATGCCCGGCGGGTTGGAAAGGTACAGCACAGGGTCTGGACCGTTGTGAAACTTCACGCCCTGATAGCGCGAAGGCAGAAAGCCGCTGCCCCACAGCCGGTCGTACAGCGGTTGATCGCCTCCCGTGCGTCCAACCGAAACCATGACGATAAACGCGGGCAGATCTTTATTTTCGCTTCCCAAGCCATACGCCAGCCACGAACCCAGGCTGGGACGCCCGGCAAGCTGAAAGCCTGTCAGTGAGCAGGTAATCGCCGGATCGTGATTGATCTGCTCCGTGTTCATGGATCTGATGAAGCTGATGTCATCGGCGATTTTCGCCGTGTGCGGCAGCAGTTCGCTCAACCACGCGCCGGATTTGCCGTGTTGCGCAAACTTGAAGATCGAAGGCGCGGTCGGAAAACTGGATTGATACGCAGTCATTCCCGTCAGCCGCTGCCCCTGACGAATCGAATCCGGCAAATTCTCCCCGCGCAAGTTCGCCAGCTTCGGCTTGTGATCGAACAGGTCAAGCTGCGATGGGCCGCCTGCCTGAAACAGGTAGATGATGCGTTTGGCTTTGGGCGCGAAGTGCGGCAAATCCGTCAAACCGGTCATCGCGTCATCGCCCAGCGCAAAGCCGTCTTGGGCCAGCAGAGACGCCAGCGCCGCCGTCCCGATGCCCATTCCGAAGCGGCTGAAAAAATGCCTGCGCGTCAACATCAACTGTTGTTCATCAATAGGATTCATATGCATCTCTCGAAAAGTCTTTGTGGAAGCTCGCCAACCGTTTTTCCTGATCTTGTATGCGCCTTTTTACAACGAACCGCCAGAGGATGCCAATCGCGTAGACAAAAAAGGCACGGAGCGAAAGCTTTGCGCCCGCCCCGTGCCGAAGTGGAGTCCGCCGATTGCTCAGCGGAGAGGGTTAAAATTTGAGTTTCAGCGCGAACTGCAGGATGCGCGGATCGAAGGTGCCGGTGATCCGTCCGAAGTTCGTGCTGTTGATGTCGTGCGATTCAGCGTTCACAAAGAAGTTCGTTTTGTTGAACACGTTGAACGCTTCGGCGCGGAATTCCAGATTCCACGTTTCGCTGATCTTCGTGCGCTTGATCATGCTCATATCCACGTTCCAGTAGCCTGGGCCGCTGACCGGCGTCAGTTGCAGCGTGCCGAACTGGCCAGCCACGGGGTTCTGAAAAATCTGCGGATTGGCGCGTCCATCAGCTCCGATGAAACTGGGGTCAACGAAGATCGGGCGGCCCGTAGTCGCATCATAAAAAAGCCCGACCTTGTCTTGCAGTTCCTGACGGCTGAGCGAAGTGATCGCAGTGTTCTTGGCCGAACGCCCCGACCGATTGACCGTGCCGCGGTTGGTGATGAACGAAAGCGGGCGGCCCGTCCGCGCTTCGAAGATGGCATTGAGCTGCCATCCGCCCAGCACGCGTTCGGCAACGCCGCCGGTCAGCCAGCGTTTCCCTGCGCCGAAAGGCAGTTCATATACGCCATTCGTTTTGAAAATATGCGTAATGTCGTTGGCCTGCCGTTTCTTTTCCAGCACCGCGCCCTGCTCCAAATCCAGCAGCGCGGAGAAATTGGAGTCGCTCCCGTCGAAATCCGTGAAGGCTTTGCTGAACGTGTAGTTGGCCTGGAAGTAGACGCCGTTTTTCAGACGGCGGCGAACTTCGGCCTGCAAGGCGTGATAGTTGGAAAACGAACCATTGCCGACGTAATCCACCACGCCCGCTTCCGGGTTGGCGCGCAGGAAAAAGCCCGGAGTGAGCACCGCGCCGTTCGTGCCCGGCGTCAGGTAAATGTTGCGCGAAGCGACGTAGGTGTTGGCCAGTTCGCCTACCTGTCCCTGACGAATCAGGTTGACCAGCGTGGCGTTCAGCGCCGTGCCTGTTGCCGCCGCGTAAAAGCCCCGGCGCCCCACCTGCGGAAGGATTGTCAGCCGCTGGCTGTTGGGAACGGCTTGGTTGAAATCCGGGCTGACCACCACGCGTTGTGCGGTGGGAATACCCGCCGCCGCCTGGCGCGCGTTTTCAGCTTCAGAAGCCAGCAGGTTGCCCTGCGCGCGCTGGAAATCCGCCAAAAAGCCGTTGCCGAAAACAACCACCTGGTTGATGTCAATGCCGCGCGTCAGTTTGACGCCGTGGTTGCCGACGTAGCGAACTTCGGCCACGGTGTCGCGGAAGATTTCGCGCTCGACGCCCAGATTCCACTGCTGCACATAAGGCGTGCGCAGATTCGGATCAATCGTGAAAACGGTTGGATTGACGTTGATGGCCTGCTGGTCACGCAGCGTGCGCGGTATCTTAAATGCAGGGACTGGGACGGTGGGACGCGTGCCGCTGACCGTTGCATTGATGGGCGGCAGCGTCACTGCGGAAGTCAGCCCGGCGTTGCCGTCAATCGCCGCGTTTTCGGCGGTCTGAATCAGACTGTCAATCACGTACGAGATGGAATAACCGCCACGGATCGTCGTCTTGCCGCTCTTGAACGGATCCCAGGAAAAACTGAAATTGGGCGCGAAGTTATTCTTGTCCGGATTGTAGAAAGGCCGCGTGCCATTGCCGCCGCCCGCCGGTTCCAATACCAGATTCGGGTCGGTCAGCGCTTCCAGTCCGCCACGGGGCAGCATGCCCAAACCATTGACTTCACGCACTGGCGAGAAATATTCGTGGCGCAGTCCGACGTTGAAGGTCAGGTTGGGACGGAAGCGCCACGTGTCGCCAACGTACAGACCAAGAGCGTTGTATTGCAAATCGCGCCGTTGCGGCGCGCCCGCAACATAACCGGAACCGGCGTCCACCACGTTAAACGTCTGCGCCGCCGTGGTCAGCGCGCCGCTCAGCAGCGCCAGCAGGTTCGACGCGGCAGTGAAATCGTTGGCCGCAATGCCGCCTGGGAATTGCGCGCCGTTGCCGGAATTCAGCGGGTTGATGTTGCCTGACCCGAAGCCAATCGTGTACGTGGGCAGCACGCCGCCAAAGCTGAACGGAACAATCTGCACGTGACGAAAATTTCCGCCAAAACGCACAAAGTGACTGCCTTTCACCCACGAAGCGTTATCGGCGAATTCGGTGATATTGCCGTCACGTCCACTGTTTTGCGTGTTGCGCACAGGATTGGTGACCGTCGAACCGACGCTGGGGAAGGTCAGCAAATAGCCTTCGGGAAATTCGCGCGTGTTGGTGAAGCGTGATTTTTGACGGTAGGTGCCGCCGCGCACTTCATTGTTGATGGTCGGCGCAACCACCCAGTTCCAGGCAAATGACCAGCGAATGCGGCGCGGGAACTGGCCAGCGCCGGGCAGTCCCGGAAAAGGCTCGCCGGTATCATTGCCGGTGTCGTTCGGAAAATCGTTCCGGTTGTTGCTGTGAATGGCCTCGAAGCGATGGCGGTCCGAATGGTTGTAATCAATGCGGAACCCCCACAGCCGCGAGGTGTTGCCCGAGGGCGTGTTGAACCGGAATCCAGCCGTATTGACGCGGTCGCCGACGGTTGCGCTGGGATCATTTGGCGCAGGCGTTTGCGACAGCAATCCCTGAATCAGCGGATCAACCTGGCGTCCGGTCAGGCTGAGCAGATTGATGGTTTGCAGTTGGCCGTTGTCCACGCGGCGATAGGTGTAATTGCCCTGACGCGCCGCCGGATACAGCACGTTGCGCGTGAAAGCAGTGGTTTCAGCAACGCGCGTTTCTTCGTCGTAGGCGTAAAAGAACAGTTTGTTGGCATCGAAACCCAGCGGGCCAAAAATCTTTTTGGGGAATTTGATCGGGCCGCCGATGCCGCCGCCAAACTGATTTTGAATCAGCTTCTCTTTGTTCAGACCGGCGGCATTGTTGAAAAACGAATTGGCGTCGAGCGCGTCATTGCGGTGAAACTCGAACAGTTCGCCGTGGAATTCCGCCGAACCGCGCGGCGTCACCAGTTTGACCTGCGCCGCGCCGGTCCCATCGGCGGCGCTGGCATTCTGCGTCACAATGGTGAATTCGGCGACGCCAATGACGCTGGGCGCGGCCTGCGCGAACAGTCCGCTGCTGCTGGCTCCGCGCAGGTAGTTTTCCTGAATGTTGATGCCGTCCCAGGTGATGTTATTGAAAGAACCACGCATCCCATTGATGGTGGCGTTGCGTGTGCCACTGGCAGTGGCCACGCCGGCCTGCAGGGCGGCAAGCTGCACGGGATTGCGGCCATTGAGCGGCAGATCATTGATCTGTTTGGCAAACACCGTGGTGCTCAATTCGGCATTTTCGGTATTGACCAAAGATTGCGATTCCGTCGCCGTGGTCGTAATCACTTCGGCCAGTTCGCCGGTTTCCAGATTGATATTGACCGTCGCCGGAATGCCGACATCCACCTTGACTTCACGAACTTCGGCCTTCTTGAATCCGGTAGCTTCCACCGCCACGGTGTAGTAACCGGATCGCACATCGTTAAACAGGTAAAACCCGTCATTATTGGTCGTGGTACTAAGCGACAACCGGGTGCCCGTATCTGTTAACGTTACTTTTGCGCCTTGAACCAGCGCGCCTGCCGAGTCCTTGACGACTCCTGTAACTGTCGTATTAACAGCCTGCGCGCTGGCGCTCTGATAGAAAAGAACACTTAATAACAAAGAGGCAACGGTGACCACCGCGCTCCTGTGGATTCCACTTAATCGCATCGTCATAACTCCCATGAGGTTGGATACACACAGCAAGCAGCAGCTCCATTTCCCAGGAAATTCCCGATCTCCAGTTACAAGCTTGGATGATGAGGTAGCTTCTGTAACAAACCGGCTACTGATGCCACGTAAGTTCAGCCAATCGGCTGGAAAAACCATCGCTTCTTTTCAAAACGAGGCAGGTTTTGGTTATGGTAATTTGACATCAATTACAGCTACCAAAAGCGCAACTGTTATGCCGTTTAGGAAACCGGCTTCTAACTGAGTGACTGAGTTTTGCTTATCGGGAAGTATTGTTTATGCGGGAGTGTGTGGAAATCGGAAAATGTGGCGCAAGTTGCAATTTTACGGATGATGGCAAGTCACGAATGAAAGGCGGGTGATGTTTCTCAGCCAAAGGACAGAATCAGAAAACCGGAAATCTGCTTTCCGTGTAAGCCCTGTCCCAATTCCGGAATCCGGAGGAATATTCGACTCCATTTTCCATTACGCCGAACCACGGCCGTGTTCAAAAGAGGCAATCAACTTCCACCAATTCATCAATCCAATCCACAGCCAGGGCAACTCTCGCCTGCGTCGAACCGGAAAGAAAAACGAAGGGGTGCTGCTGTTCGGTCAATTCGTCAATAAATGCCTGATGCATCCATTGGCGGATGGATTCGCCGTCGCGCGTGCCGTCTTGAACAAATGGCGTGCTGACATCCGTCAGCATGTACAAGTCAGGACCGCGATGGGCGGCGGCGATTTTTTCGACTTCCGGGGAGCGTTCGCCGAAATAGCGGCGATGCCAGACGCTGGTGGCAAAGGCGTTCGTGTCGCAAATCAAAACCTTGTTCGCCCGCCGCGCAGCCTCGTCTTCGCGTTCGCACTGTGTTTGGGCGATGTGCGCGAATTCTTCGGAGCGCCAGAAATACCCACCTTCGCGTGCCAGCTTTTGCGCGGAATATTCTCGCCCGTATTCCGGCACCCAGATGGTTTGGAAATGCCTGGCCAGCATTTGCGCCAGCGTTGTTTTGCCGGTGGATTCCGCGCCCACCAGACAAATCCTTTTGGCATACCAACCGCGAACCGGCGGTTCCAGGTATTCCCAACACTCCAGCGGGGCGGAGCGCACCTTGGTTCCCGAAACCGGAACGACCTGCCGCGCCCTGTCCACCTGAATGTGCCGGCAGCCTAAAAAATGAGCAAAGCGTTCGCCGTAATCTTCCGAAGTAAACACCACATCCGGCGCAGCACCGAGCCAGCGAATCGAATTTTCCGCCCAGACGCGCGAATCCTGTTCGTCGTACGTATCGTCAATCAGCAGGACATTCACCTCCGGATGAATTTCCCGCAGCCACGCGGCGCGCAAGCTTCCCGGCGGAGATTCGCCTGGCTTCTGGCAAATAATCACCGTCAGTTCGTCCACCTGCGACGCGTCAAAATCAATCAGATATTTATGGCCTCGGTGCGGTGGATAAAACTTTCCCACGATCAAGCCGCGTTCAGGCATGCCCTCTTCCTTCCATCCCGGCAGGCGAGGTTTGCGCGGCCTGAATCCGCCGCCAGTACGCCAGCCCGGCAATGCATAACACCAGAAAGACAAAATACAGAATCGCTGTCAGGTGCAGACCGCGCGAAACGTACAGCCAGATGTAAATGACATCCGCCGCAATCCAGAAGTACCAGTTTTCGATTTTTTTGTTGTTCAGCAGGTATTGGGCCGCCAGGCTCAAGGCAGTGGTAAATGAATCCATCAGCGGCGCTGCGCCGTTCGCCAGCCGCAAGACCAGCATCAGCAAGGCAGTGGCGATGGCGATGGCGGCCGCAACGCCCAGCAGCACTCGCCGCGAAGCCCGCCCAATTTGCAAAGGGGTTTGATCACGCCCGCCTCGCAGCCACTGATGCCACCCTTGAACGCCGAGCGCCAGATAGACAATCTGCAATCCGGCGTCCGCGTACAATCGCGCCGTCGAAAACAGCACCAGGAAAAAGAGGTTGTTGGCAATGCCCAGCGGAAAGTTCCAGATGCTTTCCCTGACCACCAAATAAACGCAGGCGACGCCGGTCACAAAACCCAGCGTTTCCGTCAGGTTGTAGGGCAACCAGCGCCGCCACGAACAGAGGATCAACGCCAGGCTGAGCAGCGTCAAAATCAACAAATCCAGCCGCGTTTTTCGCATGAGTTCTTTCAGCGAGGGGAGAAATTGGAAATCAGCATTCCGCTGTCGAGCACGATGACCTGCCCCGTCATCAGGTCAGAGCCGGTAATGACGCCCACAATCGCCGTGGAGACATCCTCGGGCTGCAGGACTTTGCCGAGCAGCATGGCGTTTTCGCGCTGGCGCACGGCTTCTTCGTATTTCTCGCCGAAGGCTTTTTGCAGCCAGCGGGTGTCAATAAAACCGGGCGCGATGGCGTTGACGCGCACTTTCGGCGCAAAGACGCGCGCCAGCGTCACAGTCATATTGTTCATCGCCGCCTTCGACGCGCAGTACGGAATCGAGCTGCCTGTGCCTGCGACGCCGGCGATGCTGGAAACATTGACGATTTCGCCGTTGCCGGAAGCTTCCAGCAGGCGGCGCGCGGCGCGCGCGCATTGAAACGCGCCGATCAGGTTGGTGGAAAAAATCCGATTCCAGTCTTCCATCTGCACGGCTTCCAGATCGTCGTGTTTGATAAAGCTGGTCGTGCCCGCGTTGTTGACCAGGATGTCCAGCCGCCCGAATTCGCGTTCGGCGGTGTCCATCATCCGGCGGCAATCCGCGTCTTCGGCCACATCGGCCTGCACCGCGATAGCTTTGACGCCGAGCGCGGCGGCCTCCGCAGCGGTTTGTTCCGCTTCGTCTTTCGAGCGGCTGTAATTGACCAGCACCGCGCAACCGCGCCGCGCCAGATCCAGCACGGTCGCGCGTCCCACGCCTGTTCCGCCGCCGGTAATGACAGCGGCTTTGCCTTCAACGTTCATTCAAAATCTCCTGTTATTGTTTGGTAATGACTTCATCAAGATTCAGCAGCAAACTCGCCGTCGTGGCATAAGCCGCCAGTTCAGCCGGATTCCATTTGTCATTGTTGTGCTTTTGGCCAACCGCCAGCAATTTAGCCGCCTCCTGTTGGTTGCGGCTGAAATACTCCTGTTGCTGAGTCAGATTTCGCAGCAACACTTCCACTTCTTTTTCATTCGGCTGCCGCGAAGTCGCCAGCCGGAATGCCAAAGCCAGGCGCGCAACCGGTGTAGCCCCGCCTTCTTTCAGCATCCGTTCAGCCAGCAGCCGCGCGGCTTCCAGGTAAGTGACATCGTTCATCAGGTTCAGTGCTTGCAGCGGTGTGTTCGTGCGTGTGTCGCGCACCGTGCAGAATTCGCGCGCCGAAGCGTCAAACACCTGCATCGTCGGCGAAAGCACCGTTCGTTTCCAAAACGTGTACAAGCTGCGCCGCCACAGTCCATCGCCTTTGTCGTGCTCGTAGCCGGTCAGGCCGGAAAATGCCATGTCCTTGTACAAGCCGTCCGGTTGATACGGTTTGACCGAAGGACCGCCCTGTTTTTCCACCAGCAGCCCGGCAACGAACAATGCCTGATCGCGAATCATTTCCGCTGACAGCCGGAAGCGCGGCGCGTGCGCCAGCAAACGATTGTCGGAATCTATGGATTGCGGATTCCGGCCAGAGCTGGATGCGGATTGCGGATGTTGTTTTGACGACTGGCGGTAAGTTGCGCTGGTGACAATCAATTTGAGCAGAGCTTTTATATCCCAGGAACCGGACTTCTTGACTTGAGCTTTTTCCTGGCAATCCGCAATCCGCAATCCGCAATCCGCAATCCCGTCTCGAAACGAGACCGCCAGCCAATCCAGCAATTCCGGATGAGACGACAATTCGCCCTGCGCGCCGAAATCTTCCGTCGTTGTCACCAGCCCTGCGCCGAAAACCATCTGCCAGAAACGATTCACCGCAACGCGGGCGGTCAGCGGATGTTCGGCACTCACCAGCCAGCGCGCAAAGCCCAGACGATTGTTCGGCCCATTCGCGGACATCGGCAAAAGCGAAGCGGGAACTCCGCGCCCGACTTTTTCATCCTGCGCATCGTAGGCCCCGCGTTTGAGCAAGAACGCCGGGCGCGGTTGCGACATCTCCGCCATTACCATCAAGGTCGGCAGGTCGTCTTCAAAGGCTTGCTTGCGATTTTTCAACTCGGCGAGTTTGCCGTGCGCCTGTTTCAATTCATCCGGCGCGGCGGTGGCCAGAAACGCGCGGTGAAGTTTGAAGCTTTGCGCAGCGGAGCGCTGCCCTGCCGAAATTGCGGCAATCTTTTCCAGTGAATCCGCGCAAGCCAGCGCGCTGATTTCTTCCGGCGAAAGCGCGCGGCCATACAGCCTGACTTCATCCAGCGCGCCTTTGAAGCGGAACTGCGGCCCGCCGCCCGCGCCGATTTTCAAGGTGTTTTTTGAATTGCCGAAAAGCAGAAAGAAATTCCGCTGCGTGAAGTTCAGCTTCGCTTCCCTGCCGTTGACGAAAATCCGCAGCCGGTCTTCCCATTGTTTCAATCCGTCGAAAACCACCGCCACGTGATGCCATTGTTTCAGCGGCAAGGCTTCGGCGGTTTCGGCGCGCAAGGTGTCTTCGCCCCAGCGAAAAACCATATTGAAATGCAGCTTGCCGTGCAGGAAATACAGCCCGTAGCCTTCGGCGCGCGGAATGCCGTCTTCGATTTCCGCCGGGCTGTCGCTGACTTTGGTGACGATGGAACCGCTTTGTTCTACCTCTGGATACACCCAGGCCGCGATGCTGAAGCGTTCGCGGTAATCGCTGGACGTGGATTTGTAACGAAAGTCCGCGTTCAATCCGCCATCGAAATACAACTTGCCGTCAAAGGCCACGCCCTGCCCGGCGGGAGAAGCGACGTAGCGCGGTGTGCCGTCCTTGAATCCCGCAGGTTCACCGATTTTGTCTTTCTTCTTGATGTCTTCCTGGTTGTGATGCGCGCGGTCCGATTTGTTGAACACAGGCGCGTCGCGCTCATCCATTGGCAATCGCACGATCAACTTCTCTTCCGGAAACCACTGGCGAATCGCGTTTGCAGTTTCCCAGCGGCGTTGCTTCTCAGCGGATTTTCTGGCCAATGTGTTGTAACTCTTTTCAGCCAGGGCAATGTCTTCGTCGAGTTGTTTCAATTGCTGCTGCTGCTCGCGGGTCGGCGCGGCCATCAGCGGCGGCGAATTGCCTTGATCGAAGGAATGGCCGCCTTCGTCAATGCTGTTGAAGTAGGCCGAAAGCTGGTAATACTCCTTTTGCGTGAACGGATCGTATTTATGATTGTGACAGCGCGCGCAACCCAGCGTCAGGCCCATAAACACAGTCGAAGTCGTGTCCACGCGGTCAACGATGTATTCAATCCGATACTCTTCAGGAACAATCCCGCCTTCGGCATTGATGCGATGGTTGCGGTTGAACGCCGTGGCGATGCGCTGATCCAAAGTCGGATTGGGCAGCAAGTCGCCAGCCAGTTGTTCGACCACGAACTGATCGAAAGGCTTGTTGGCGTTGAAGGCTTCGATCACCCAATCGCGCCAGCGCCAGGCGCTGCGGTTGCCGTCAATCTGATAGCCGTTGGTGTCGGCGTAACGCGCCGCATCCAGCCAGCGAAAGGCCATCCGTTCGCCGTAACGCGGCGACGCCAGCAACCGGTCAACGACTTTCTCGTAAGCCTTCGGCGATTGATCATTCAGGAACTCGTCAATCTCATTCAGCGTCGGCGGCAAGCCGGTCAGATCAAACGACAGGCGGCGAATCAGCGTCGCGCGGTCTGCTTCCCGCGAAGGCGTCAAGCCTTCGCGCTCCAAACGTTCCAAAACGAAAGAATCAATTTCATTTTTCGGCCAGCTTTTGTTTTGAACCTGCGGCAGCGCCGGTTTGACGGGCGCGACAAAGGCCCAATGCTGCTGCCATTTCGCGCCTTGTTTGATCCATTCGATTAACAGTTTGGCTTCGGCTTCGGTCAGTTTGTGGCCGGAATCGGCAGGCGGCATCCGCATGGCTTCATCCGTGGCGGTGATGCGACGCACAAGCTGGCTCTTTTCAACATCGCCCGGAACCACGGCGCGACGACCTCTTCCCAAATCAGCCGTCGCGGCGGCTTCGGAATCCAGCCGCAGTTTGATCTTTTTGGCCGTCGCGTCCGGTCCGTGACAGGCAAAGCATTTGTCGGACAGGATCGGACGAATGTCGCGGTTGAAATCAATTTGCCGAACCGGAGCGCCGCCCTGGGACGCCGAAACGGCACGATTGAACACTTCAGATGTGAAGAATACGGCTGCCAGCAACAACAAAGAGAGTTTCAGCACAAGACCGATTTCCAGTCTGCTTCTCATTCAGGCTCCTGTTCGCAAGTGGGTGGTGAAGTCGCAAAAAAGTTGGAAAGCGGATTGTGACCGCTCCAGACAATTTTGAGCAACTGCCTCGCGAAATTTTTTGAAATGAATGTACGGCCGACTGTCAGTCGGCCGAGGTCGTGGCGGGCAAACCTCTTCTGACTCAGGAAGCTTACTCCTCAGAACGCTTCCGCGGACTGACAGTCCACGGTACATCGTTGATCTGGCAAAACTCTTCAGGCTGGGATAGATTGACGCCGCTTGCGAAGTTTCATTCGGCGCAAGCAAGAAATCATTCCTTCAGGCAACAAACCGACAACCGGAGTTTTCAACGATGACCACACTCACGCGCAGGCAATGGGTGAAAAGCCTGGCCTTGACCGCGCTGGCTTCCGGCGGCGCGCTGGCCCAGCAGGGAGAGAAAAAACCGCCGCAACCGCTCCCGATCAGCGAATACGAACCGAAAAGCATGCTGCACGTCGCGGAAACTCGCATCGAACGTTCGCGATTTCCGGTCATTGATTTCCATACGCATCTGTCTTTCACCAACACTTCCGGGCCGGTCGAAAAGGCTTCGCCGCGCGCCAAACGCGAAGAGATTCTGCCTGTCATGGATCGCAAAAACATCCGCACGATGGTCCATCTGACCGGCGGATACGGCGCGGCGCTCGAAGAAAATCTGCGTTACTGGCAGCAGCCGAATCCGGACCGCTTCGTCGTTTTCACCGAACCCTGGTTCAAAAAAAGCATTGAGCCGAACTACTCGCAGTTCCAGGGTGAACAAATCGAACGTGCAGCCAAGCTCGGCGCGAAAGGCTTGAAGGTGTTGAAGACTTTGGGGCTGTTCCTGCGCGAAAACGTCACGACCGGCAAGCTGATTTCGATTGATGACCGCCGTTTTGACACGATGTGGGAAGCGGCGGGCGCGGTCAAACTTCCCGTGGCGATTCATACGTCCGACCCGGAAGCCTTCTTTCTGCCGATTGACCGTTACAACGAACGCTTTGAAGAGTTGAACGCGCATCCGGACTGGTCGTTTCACGGCAAGGATTTTCCCAGCAACCGAGAGCTTCACGAAGCGCGCCTGCGTGTGGTGGCGCGGCATCCGAAAACGCAATTCGTCTTCCTGCACGTCGGCAACGCCGAAGACCTGGCCTGGGTGTCGGGATGGCTGGATCGTTATCCCAACATTTCGGTCGAAATCGGCGCGCGCATCGGCGAACTGGGCCGCCAGCCGCGCGCGGCGCGAAAGTTCTTCGACAAATATCAGGACCGAATCCTGTTTGGCACTGACGCGATTCCCTACGGGAACGAAACGCCGCAGCAAATCTTCGGCGAACAGCTTTACGAGATTTACTACCGCTTCCTGGAAACCGAGGACGAGTATTTCGATTACGCTCCGGCGCCTGTTCCACCGCAAGGCCGCTGGCGAATCTACGGCATCGGTCTGCCCGACCGGATTTTGAAGAAGGTCTATCACGAAAATGCCGAGCGGCTGCTTCGGCTGAAATAACAAACTCTGGAGATCAACTCATGAAACCTACCCGCTACTGTGCTGCACTATGCTTTTATCTGGGTTTGGCGCTCCTTGCGTTCCAGGCGCCAACATCAACCGTCAATGCCCAGAAAGCCAAAAACGATCCCGACAAAAAAGAATGGCGGCAGCTCTTCAATGGCAGGAACCTGAAAGACTGGAAAGTCAAAATCCGTGGCTATGCCTTGAATGACAATTTCGGGAACACTTTCCGCGTGGAAAACGGTGTGATCAAAGTCGGCTACGAAAAATACGACCAATACAACGAACGCTTCGGCCATATGTTTTTCAAGGAGAAGTTCTCGCATTACATCATCGCGGCGGAATACCGTTTTGTCGGCGAACAATGTCCCGGCGGGCCGGGCTGGGCGACGCGCAACAGCGGCATCATGCTGCACTGCCAATCGCCCGAGAGCATGGGCAAGGATCAGGATTTCCCCATTTCCATCGAAGCGCAGTTGCTCGGCGGACTGGGCAAAGGACCACGCACAACAGCAAACCTTTGCACCCCCGGCACGAACGTCGAAATTGACGGCAAACTGTTCACCACGCATTGCCTGAACTCGAAATCGAAAACCTACGACGGCGACCAATGGGTCCGCGTCGAAATCCTGGTGGACGGCGACAAGCAGATCAAACACATGGTCAACGGCGAAACCGTGCTTTCATACGAAAAGCCGCAAATCGGCGCGGGCAACGTCAGCGGCCACGATCCGGCGGTAAAAAAAGACGGAATGCTTTTGAGCGAAGGCTATATTTCCGTGCAAAGCGAAAGCCATCCGGTCGAATTCCGCAAAGTCGAATTGCTGAACCTGGTTGGCTGCACCGATCCGAAGGCGTCGAATTACAAGTCGTATTTCCTGAAGGCAGACAATGCAAAGTGCAAATACGATGGCAAGCGAAGCAAGTAAGGTTCGAGTCGTTTTCTTTGACGCCGCCGGAACGCTGCTGGAAGTGCGCGGCAGCGTCGGCGAAATCTACAGCCGCGTGGCCGGCCAATACGGCATTGAAGCTGATGCCGGACAACTTCAACAAAACTTTGCGCGCTGGTTCCGGCTGCAACCGCCGATGGCATTTCCTGCCCGTACGCCTGGCGAAAAGCTGCTGGAACTGGAAAAAGGCTGGTGGCGCAACCTGGTTCGAGCGGTGTTTTCGGACTTCGGCGCGTTCCAGCACTTCGATGAATTTTTCGAGGACATCTTCGAGCAGTTTCGAGACGGCAAGTTGTGGAAGGTTTATGACGATGTTGTGCCCGTGCTGACAGAGCTCAAACAGCAGGGGCTTAGGCTTGGCGTCATCTCCAATTTCGATTCCCGGCTGCCGGATGTATTGCGGGCTTGTGAACTGGATCAATTCTTCGATTCGGTTCACATCTCGACGCGGGTAGGCGCGGCGAAGCCCGATTCGGCGATTTTTCAAGCAGCGCTCGATGCTCACGGCGTCGAACCGCACCAAGCCTGGCATATCGGCGATTCTCTTCGCGAAGATGTGGAAGGCGCGGCGGCGGCGGGCCTGCAAGCGGTTTTGCTGGATCGTCACCGCCAGCATCCTGACAGCGAGCACGTTCTTCACCTGACAAGCCTCGACCAACTGCTGCCCCTGATAAGTTAGCGCGTTTACACAAGAGCAGCCTGGCCAGCTTCAGGTAACCGTCGCACGAGGAAATATCTACGTTCCTCTCGAAGTCCATGAAACCTACTTCAAGGGCATAGAGAGCATGGATGGCTGCGCAACAAACTTGGCGAGATGCAGGCGTTAAGCGCTCATCCCTGATCCAGAACGCACATTGCCAAAAAGGCGCAACCGAAGTATCGGCTGCGCCTTTTTTGTTGGCTCTGTCCTGCTTGTTTTCCACATTCTACTTCGGCATTTTCTCGCCGCGTTTGGCGACTGTGTGCAGCACACCTTTTTCGTCGCGGTAAAAGATGCCGACTTCAGCGTTTTTCATCTGTCCGTAGAAAACCACCTCGCCCTTGTCGTTGACCGAAGGCTGGGTGAAGTTATTGAAAACTTCCATCTCGCCTTTGCCGCCGGGAATCTTCTGGTCCAGCAATGCAACAGTCTCAATGCCTTTGGCCGTCTTCAGGAAAATGCCTTGCGCGCGTCCGATCATTCTGCCGATGAAGGCGATGTCGCCGCGGGCATTGAGCGCCGGCGAAAGAAAGTCCCTGAATTCGCCGCCGGCATCCCCTGCTTTGTCGCCGCTCCTGGCGATGACCTGAACCGGGCCGGTCCCCTTGAAAAACAGCCCGCGCCCATTGTCTGGGCCATCGTAAAAGGCGACGTACGCAATCTCGCCCTTGCTGTTCATGGATGGCGTGCGGTTTCCGAAACCCAGATAATTTGCGCCCTTGATCGGCGTCGGTTTGCCGACATAGGCAATTTGTTCAATGCCGCTCGGCCGCGAAACAAAGATGCCGCTCGCGTCACCGCCGATTCTGGATAAAAAAGCGACTTCACCGCGATCATTGATCGGCGTCGGATAGTAATGCTCTGAGAAAGTTTCCCCCGGATTGGTGTCGCCGACCTTCTGGCCGCTTCGCACAACGAGCCGCAATTTGCCCCCTTCCACCATAAACAGCCCGCGCCCATCCGGATCGCTGTAGGTTCCGATGAAAGCCGTCGTGCCCTTGGTGTTGGTCGAAGGATTGCTGAAGCCGCTGAAATGCGACGGCATATTCGGCACCTCTTCGCCCAGTTTGACCAGGCTTTTCAACCCCTGCGCGGTTTTGACGTAAAGTGCGCCATTGCGGGGAGCGGGCGCTGCCGCGCCCACCGGATCATTCGGATCCGCGGGCGCCACGGCAGCCTGCCTTGCCGCAGGCGAACCGAAGCTGCCATAAAAGGTCAGATCGCCGTTGTCGTTGAACGTGGGCATGCTGAAACTGTAAATCCCTTCCGGCAAATTGACGGCCTTGTCACCATCGCGAGTAATCCGCCATTTACCGTCCGGCTGGCGAACAAAAATGGCCTGCCCGGCGCCGTTCACGCCGTTGGGATTGCTGTAAAGCGCCATAAAGGCGATTTCACTTTTGTTGTTGATGATCGGAAAACGGAAGTTCCCGAACTCCTCCGCCGTCGGAGTTCGGGGCGCTTCGACAGTTTTTTCCGCAACAACTTTCGGCGTGATGGCGACCGGTTCTTCTTCTTTGGCTTGCCCGGCTTTTGCGGGTGGGGATTTTTGCTGCGCGCCCGCGCTGAATACGCCCAGCAGTGCAAAGCACGCCACGAGCGCAAGAACGAAGATGAGATTGAGTTGACGATGACGCATGATTTGATTACCTCCGATTCACGAATCGCTGAATATGTGAAGAATTGAGGGGCGCTGCTTGAAAATCCGCCGGGCCAAACTGCTGCGGAAGACCTCTGATTAGGAACTCAAAGCCCGATTAATCGCGCTTTCCGCCCAGGTGCGAAAATCCCGCCGCAAGCCCGGAATGCTATCCACAATCTGGCCGTCTTTTCCGAAAATGAATGTTTGTGGAATCGGCGCGCCCGGATTCGCGCCGTTGGCTTTATTGAAGAGAAAGAACATCTCCTTACTTGAAAAGCCCACACGGTAGTTCATCGAAAACTGTTGCACGAACATTTTCACCTGCTCGGTTGCCTGCTGCGGGTCTTCGATGGTCAGCCCGACGATTTCAACGCCTTTGTCCTTGAACTGATTGTGCAAGGCGGTCAAATCAGGAATTTCACGGCGGCAGGGGCCACACCAGGTCGCCCAGAAATTGACCAGCACAACCTTGTTATTCCCCACCAGTTCATTGAACTTGACATTGCCGCCATTGAGCATCGGCATGCTCATCTCGCCCACCCTGCCGTCCAGTCTTTTGTCCAGTTTGCCGCCCGATGAACAGCACACAACCGACAAAACCACTGACACCAGGAAAAGATTTCGGGTGAAGCGCAGCAGCGAGGCTGGCGAGCAACGCCGTAGCGTGATGCGTTGAAACATTCGTTCTGATCTGCCTTTATTTGAAAATTGCGTTCGCGGTTGGGACATCTGGCTTTCACAAAGCCTGAGGCGAACTCAGGCCGGTATCATAGCCCGCTCTTTCCCAACTTGACAACCACCCTCTCCGAAGTTCGGGCCGATGAAGTTCGGCCTGCATTCGAAATTTCATTCCTGGTAAGGGCGAGGTCATCTAATTCGATTCGGGCTTCAAAACTTTCAGCGCTTCCTGCACGGATTTGTTCAAAACTTCCGCCCCGATCCGTTCGCTGTAACCGATCAGCCGTTTGATCAACTTGCCGTCCGCGCCAAAGATAAAAGTCTGCGGAATGCGCATGGATGGCGAACCGTTGTTAAAAGATAGATAAAGCGCTTCGGAAGCAAAGCCGACGGTATAGGTCATGCCGTATTGCTTGACGAAATCCTTCACCCTGGAGCGATACACCGTTGGGTCTTCAGTCGTCAGACCGATGACAATCAAGCCATCCTGGCGATATTTCTCCGCCAGTTCCACCAGATGCGGAATCTCCTGGCGGCAAGGCCCGCACCAGGTCGCCCAGATGTCCAGCACCAGGGGCTTCCCTTCCCCAAGCAATTTGTTCAACCGGACTTTTTTGCCGGCGAGCGTTTGCACAACAAAATTTTCCGCCTTGATTTGATCCAGGGAGGGCTGAGCGGGCAATTGGGCCCACACCGAAACATTCAGCGCCGCCAGAATAAAATACAGGGCAAACAGATTGGGCGTACAAAGCCAGTGTGGTTTGTGTGGTTTCATGGTTCTGATTTCCAATCTCAATCTTTCAACTCTCAATTCCTGCGGCTGGCCGCAACGAACTTCTGCACCAATTGACCAACGCCGGTGATGGCCGTGCCCACCACAACCGCGAAGGTGCCGCAATCGAAAGCCCGCCGCACCTGTTCGGGCGAACTGACGCCGCCTTCGCAAATCACAGGAACTTCCAGGCGTGTGGCCAGCTTTTCCAGCAGATCAAACGCCGGAAGCTGCGCGCCGCGACTGTCGGCGGTGTACCCGCACAACGTCGTGGCGACGATCTTTGCTCCGCAATCCGCCGCGTACAATCCTTCGTCCAGCGTCGCCACATCCGCCATCACGGGCCGCCGCAATTCTTCCTGCACCTGCCGAATCAAATCTTCCAGGCGTTCGCCATTGGGCCGCCGCCGCCCGGTCGCATCCATCGCGACAATGCTCGCGCCGCATCGAACCAGGCGACTGGCCACGTCAAGTGTCGGCGTGATGTAAACTTCGGATTCCGCGCTGACGACTTTTTCGATGCCGATGATCGGAACACTGACGCGAGCATTTGTCGCAGCGACGTGTTCCGCCGAGTTGATGCGCACGGCAACTGCGCCGTTTTGTTCCGCAGCCAAGGCCAGCGCCGCAATGACTTGCGGGTCGTTGAGCGGTGAGCCAGCCGGCGCCTGACAGGAAACAATCAGCCCGCCGCGCAGTTTTTCGATTTCAACTTCGTTCATTTTTGAGTTTCTGTGAGCGCATCAAGCAATTTGGGAGTGATCTTTTTTCCAGCCTGACGATAAGCGAGCAGCAATGCGCCGATGTCAGGCCCAAATATTGGCGCAACGACCTGCGCCTGTGGAAGTTCAACCGTGATTTCGGCGGTAAACCGCGCCAGCAGTCGCCGGCTTTTGAAGACGCCGCCGCCGTATGAAATTTTCACTGGCCGCTGTTCCATTGTCAGCCTTCGCACGGCAATCAGCGCCAGTCTGAACAGTTCAAAGGCGGCTTTGTCAATTAAGCCTCTGGCAGTGCCATCGCCGCGCTCGGCCAACTCACTGACGTGCGCTGCAAACGAAGCCAGTTGATCGCGCGACAAAACGCCTGCATAAACATCTTCGGCGATCGCTTTCAGCGTGCGGCGTTTGAAATGAGTCAGCAAGGCTTTCAGCAAATCGCTCTTCCCGCCGTAATCTTGCGCCCACAGTGCCGACGACAAGGCCTCCCGCGCAATGGCAAATCCGCCGCCTTCGTCGCCGAAGAGATACCCGTGGCCGCCAGCACGTGCAAACTTACCCTCTTTGTTTTCGCCGCAGGCGACCGTTCCGGTTCCGGCCAGCACGATCACCCCTTCGCCGCCAGCCAGCGCGCCTGCCAACGCTCCGGGCGCATCGTGGCCAACAAACAGATGCTCAGCCCGCAGCAGTCCATTGACGATTTCGACCTTGTCTTCCGGCTCGCCCGTCATGGCCAAATGTGCGCTGGCGAATTTGAAGTCGCGGATGGATTTGTTTTTCAGCAGACCGGCCTGATCCAGCGCTTCCCCTACCGATTTCATCACCGCGCTGATTAACCGTTCGCGCCCGCCAGGTTCGCGCGTGTGGTTTGACGGCCCTGCGCCGCCGCGTCCCAGAATCCGTCCGCGGCCATCGGCAATCAGCGCCGTGGTGTGACTCTGCCCGCCGTCAATGCCCAGAAAATAGCTCACAGCAATCGCACCCTCTTTCCCTTTGCCAATTGGTGCAGCAGCGTGTTGTAAAGCAGAGGCGAAAACGGCAACTGAGCGAAGGCGCGCGCAAAGGCATGCGCTTCCAGTTCGACCAGCGTTGAAGGCGCGCGCTGTTCGACCAGATGAAACAGTTCATGCGCAATGACGACTTCGCTGATTTTCGCTTCCGTAAAAAATTCCTGTTCGCTCTCGGCTGTCCATAGCTTCTGAAAATCGGCCAGCAGTTTCGTCGCTCCGGTATTGATCCTGATCGCCGCGCCGCCTCCCTTTGTTTGCTGAAAACATTCGCCCAGGTAAAGCACCTTGTTTTCGGCAATTTCCCAGGCTTCGCGCAGAACGTTGATCCCCAGACTGATGGCGATCTTTTCGGCCGATTTTTCGCCGTGATGGACTTGCAGCCTGTGCGCCAGTCGCCGGGCATTATGGCAGGCTTCGGCGATTTCCGATTCGTCAAGCCGGCAATGGCTTTTGAAAACAATCTCGTCCGCGTCGCTGTAAAAGCGCAGCATTTCAGTCAGCGAAGTAAACTCCTGTGGAGGGGTGAATTTCATCAGTTCCGGCCTCCCGGTCTGGCATAAACAACTTCCGGCTTGCCGTCGAAGTTTTTCGGGTTGGCCGGTTGATTGACCTTGAATTCGTTGATGGTCAGTTCTTCAACGACTTGATCATCGAATTTGATCGCCACTCGGTGCGGCAGGGTCACGCCGCCGACCTGGCGATAATCCGAAAACTGCCAGATCACTTCGTGCTGTTTCGGCGGCTGGGTGCGCAGGCGGCGCTCTTCGCGGGCGCGCATGAACGTGGCGCGGTTGAACCTGGGGTCAAAGCTGGCGGCTTCGACAATCACCGTTTCGCGATAGGAATCAAAAAACCCTGTCCCCAGCGCGGCCAGCAAATGCGTCTTCCGGTCGAAAAACAGCAAAATCCGAAATCCGTCCTGCCCGTCGGCCACTACGACATCCGCGGTCTGACCATTCAATTCATATACTCCGGCATAGCTCAGCTTGAGCTGAAGCGACGGCGGCGCCTGCATCAGCCAGCCCAGCGCATAAAAAGTGATTTGTTGTTTGGCCGTCCGCTCCTGCATCAGCAGCGTTCGTTCCACATCGCCAACGTCAATGACCCGACTGTCACGACCAAAGGAGCGCACGCTCATCGGTGGATTCCGCCAGGCTTGATCGCCGTTGAGAAAATTCGCGTAGGAAAAGCCGAAGCCCGTCAGCGTGGAACCTTTCGTCTTCAACCGGAATTTATCCGGCAGCCAGCAGTCAGCTTCGATCTTGCCGGAAAGCGTTTTTTCTTTTTCGACGACTTTGGTCGGGGATTGCACGCTGACGTATTTGGAAAACCGTTGAGATTTGGCCTTGAAAGAAAGCGTCTGAATTCCACCGGAAGCGGTTTCGATTCCCGCCGCCGCGCGCGCGCTTTTGAGCAACTCCTGCGCGCGGACGGATTTGGCAGCGTTGTCGTCTTTGGAGTGCGGCAACTCCGGCGTCGCTTTGGCAGTCCGCTCGGCAGGCGAGTCGTCTTGATAAGAAGCAGAAACATTAGCAGGACTTGCTGGCAGTTTCAGGTCGAACAAGATCGCGCCCCAGAAAAGGACTAGCAAAGCGACGCCAAGCCGTCGCACTCCAAATTTTGATGCCGCTTTAATCATGACTTGCGGAAAATCAAACCTGCTTTGGACAAGCAATCACGACCAGTTTCGTCGCCGGGTCCAACGACTGTAATTCGACTTCAACCAGCGCCGTCACTTGCTCCAAATCGGCCAATCCGGAAAAGTTTGCGATGCGCGCGCCATACAAAATAAAAATGTCAGGAATTGTGCGCCCGGCATCGCCGTAATCGGTCAGAGATTCAACGGCCTGCTCAAGCGTTTCCTGAATGCGTGAAAGCGTTGTATCGGTCACCAACGCCTTGCCACGTTGTAACCGAACAACGCCGGTTCGATCAACCACGCGCAGCAGTTGCCGTACGGAGTGGAACAATCCAAAGAACGATTTCGTCTGCTGGCTGCCGGTGAAAACCAGATGCGATGCGGTTTCGGCGACCAGCTTAACTTCATTTTGGTTGCTCTGCATGGAACGCGCCGCCGCCTCAAAACATTGCGCGATGCTCGAACCCGATTGCTCTTCATCGCGCCGCCGCAACTCCGTCGTGCCCATCGCGGTGGCGCGCACCAGGTTTCGCCGCTTGTCCACTTCCACTTGCACTTCAATGCTGTCGGCGACGGCTCCGGCGGCAATCGCGGCTTCGGCGGCTTCGCGGCGGACTTTCAAAATGTCTTCGGGCGAAGGATCAACAATGTTCCGTTCCACGGTGTCGCGCACCATCGCCATCGCCACGCCAATCGGCGAAATCACTTCGGCGTTTCGCGCAATGCGATGCTGCAATCCCATCAGCCGAGCAGTGAACGGAACCAGCGAAGCCGCGCCGCCGCCGCCGCCGATCAGCACGACTTGATCACGTAACAAGTGGTATTCAGCAATCAACTCTTCAATCGTCGCGGCGATTTTGCGGCAACCGGCCGTCAAGACTTGTTCGGCAATCGCTTCCGGCGAAAGGCTTGCCCCGAAATTATCCGCCAGCAGTTTGAAAGCCCGTTCAGCCGATTCTTTCTTGCCGAAAGCGAAGTGCGACGCCTCAACCAGTCCCAGCAAATTTGCCGCGCAAGTCGTCGTCATCGCGTATCGTTTGCCGCTCGCTGTCCGAATGACAGCGTGATCCGCCGCGTCGCTCGGCGTCGGTTGAATCAATTCGACCTCGGCATTCAGGAATTCGTCAGGTTCGGCAAAACAGACATACCCAAGCCCGGCGATGTGCGCGCTGCGCGGGCCAACGTCGGAAATTAAGTTCGTGGTATCGCCCGGAGCAACACGAATCATGCTGCCGCCGCCAACGCCGAGCGTTCGCACGTCCAGCGTGTTCAAATACATTCGATGGCCGTTCAAGCGCGCAGGCCGCGTCGCCGGGCTACCGTCGCGAATGACCGAGATGTCCGCGCTGGTTCCGCCGACTTCGATAAAGATACCGTCGGAAACTCGCTCGTGCATCAGCGCGCCGGCAATTCCGGCAGCCGGGCCGGAAAGCATCGTCAAAATCGGGCGGCGATGAACTTCGGCGACGCTCATCACGCCGCCATCCGAACGCATAATCATCAGCGGCGCGCGAATGCCCGTCGCTTTTACGCAGCTTTCGGTCATGTCCGCCGTTTCAACCATCTTCGGCAGGATGGCGGCGTTGATCACCGCCGTCCGCGTCCGCACGCGCAGGCCGTACAAACTGCTGACTTCGTGCCCAGACGTGGCCAGCAAGCCATGCGCTTTCGCCCGTTTGGCGACGAAGTCTTCGCGTTCGGTCTGGTCCACACCGAAAGCTTCGCTGGCCACGATGACACGCACGCCTTTTTCCGAAAGCGCATGGATCGCTGCATCCATTTCGGCTTCGGCTTTTCCGTTCCCCGCGCTGACAAAGGCCTGGTGCGCGCTCAGGCTTTTGCTCGCAGTCAGAGCAATCGGCGGGACAAGCGTGGCGCGTTTTGCCAGCCAGCGTTCCGGGCTGAACGCTGATCCGCTGCCTATGCCGACCACGCCGACTTCGGCCACATCGCCTTCCAGCAGCGCGTTGGTCGCCTGCGTCGTGCTGTGCGCGATGAAGGCTACGTCTTCCGCGCGCAAATTGAATTCAGCCATTGCCCGTTCGAGCGCCGTGACGATGCCGAGCGCGACGCCTTCTTTCGCCGCGTGCGAAGTGGGAAATTTCAACTGGCCGACCAATTCGTGACTTTTGCCGTCAATCACGACCACGTCGGTGAAGGTTCCGCCCACATCTATGCCAATGCGAACTTTCATTTCTCCCTTATTTCCACGAAGTCACACGAAGAACACACGAAGGCTTTCCAGGCTTTACTTCGTGAAACTTCGTGTGACTTCGTGGAAAGCATTTTTACTTCTTCAGCGCATCTTGCACGAACACAGTCACGTCCTGCTTCAGCTTTGCCAGCGATTTCAGGTCAATGTACATCATGTGCCCGGCCTCGTAGTACGCCGTCTTGACGTTCGGCTTTAGCGACGAATCGAGGTTCAGATGATCCATCGTGTATTCGGCGGCGAAGTACGGCGTGGCCATGTCGTAATAGCCGTAAGCCACGAACAGCTTCATAAACGGATTTTTTGAGAACGCGCTTTTCAGCGCCACGCTCGTGTCCACGTAAGTATTGTCCGAACCCCAATTCCACGGCGAAGTGAAGCCGCCGCCCAGAATGTGATAAACCGCGTCGCTTTTGTAACCCAGTTCGCGCCGGACGTAATCGTTGAAGGCTGCCGTGTATGGCGGGCGAATCGCGGACATGCTGGGATCGAAATCCGGGCGTTCGCCCGCCGCATTGGAATCAATGCCTTTGAAGCGGCTGTCCAACCGCCCCGTGGTACGGCGTTCGGCGCGCAGCAATTCCTTGTTGAACTTGGGCAGGTCAACGCGCAGGTCGCAATACTCGATGAACTGCTTGCTCAATCCGGTGTAGTGCGACAGTTGCTCGACTGTCTTCTGCCGCTCAGCCGCTGTCATCCGCGCGGATTTGGCCAGCGCGACGGCGTATTCATTGAGCGCCCACTTCTCCGCTTCGTCCAGCGCTTTGCGCAAAGGAAGTTTCTGCAAATCCGGCGGAAGCTTTTTGTGATACCACGCCGTCGCCGTGTACGAAGGCAGCATCAGCACGAACGGCGTGTCGTTGCCATTGGCAAACAGCAGCGTTTGAAAATTCATGACGGTCGAAATCAGCAACACGCCGTTGAAGGCGATGCCACGATCCACCAGCAATCCAGACAAGCCCGAAGCCCGCGTCGTGCCGTAGCTTTCGCCAACCAGAAACAGCGGCGACGCCCAACGTTCATTCCGCGTCAGGTACAGGCGAATGAATTCGCCGACCGAATCCAGATCGCCCTGCAAGCCCTGAAATTTCGTCGCCAGCTCAGGCCGCGTCGCCCGGCTGTAGCCCGTGCCGACCGGATCAATGAAAACCAGATCGGTTTGATCCAGCCAGGTCTGCTCGTTTGGAACCAGTTCATAAGGCGCAGCGGGCAATCCGCCGTCATCCTGCATCTTCACGCGTTTCGGTCCCAGCGCGCCCAGATGCAGCCAGACCGAAGACGATCCCGGCCCGCCATTGAAAGAAAACATCAGCGGGCGTTTGGCCGGCTCAGCAGTTCCGTCGAGCGTATAAGCCATGAAAAACATCTGCGCTTCGGTTTCGCCGGTCTGGGTGTTTTTGATCGGCATCAACCCGGTCGTCACGGTGTACTTCAGCGTTTTGTCGCCGAGCTTGAGTTCGTGTTTGGTAACGACGGGCGGGACTTCGGGAACCGGCGGCGCGGGAGTTGGCGTTGCCGCCGCAGGCTGACCTGCCGGAGTTGGCGGCGTTTGCGGGCGCTGCTGTGCGGTGGGTGGCGGCGCTTGGAAGACGAAAAGCAAAGCAAGTGAAAGCAGGAATGAGTTGAGCATGGGGAATTCTCCTGATTGAATCTCCGACAAGCTACGGCCAGCCGGACATCATTTCAAATATAACAAGCTGCCGACAATCAATCCGGCCAGGCAGACGGCAACCTTGAAAATGAGGGTCTGGCGCGTGATTTCTTCGACGCGCATGCCAACGTAATTGGCAACCCAGACGTTGTGAGTGTTCGTTGGATCGCAGGCGGTTTGCACCTGGACGACGCTCATCAGCGCAGCCAGCAACGCCAGCGGCGGCATCAGTCCCAGCGTGCTGATCAGCGAATATACGCCGATGCCGATACCGTACGGATTAAGCGGCCCGCGATACAATGCCAGCGGCGATAGCAAACCAAAAAACAGCACATACACCAGTGGCGAGCGGAAATTGACCGATTCGATCATGGGCCGCAACGAATCCTGCACCGCCGGCAAAGTCGTCGCATTGAGCAGCATGCCAATGCCGATTATCAAAATCACTGCCGGAGCCACGTCTTCCAGACCTTTGACGGCGGCGCTGGAAAGTTGTTTTACCAGTTCGCGCGGTCGCGTAATCAGCACGCCCAGAATCGCGCCAGCGAAAAACGACGGCACGACATGCCATTTCAACCCGATGTGCAAGGCCAGCGGCAGAAGCGGAATCAGCATCGCAATCAACGGCGCGCTTCGTTTCGGCGTTTTTCCGGAATCTTCTTCCACGGCCACTGCCCACGCGCCGTAAGAACTCATCCGCCGCGAGGCGATGATCAGAAAAACCACAATCGCCGCCGCATCAATCACCGCCAGCGTCACCGCGAAGCCCTTGATCGCCTGCGGGTCGAGGTTGAGCGTCTTCTGATAAAACCCCCAGGTTGCAATATTGAAAATGAATCCCAGTCCGTAGGCCAGCAGAAACAATACCCCGGCGAGTTTTCGCGGCACGCCAATGCTCATCATAATCGGCAGCGCCAGCCCGCCGACCATAATAATCGCGCCCAGGCCGTACAGCGCCGTGAAAAGCAGCGCAATGGCAATCATCAACGTCACCGCCACCACCAATGGCTTATCGCCTCCGAATTCCGCCGCGCGTTTGATGATGCCTTCGGCAATGCCGGTCTGCATTACCACGCGTCCCAGCATCGCTCCGGCGAAAACCATCATATAAGCGTCTGCCAGCCGGGTCGTCCCCGCGGCGATGACTTGGTTGAGGATTTGCGAAAGCGGCGTTTGGACAATCGCAGCAATGACAATCGCCATCGCTGGCACTGCCAGAATTGCAGGCATGCGCCTGGAAATCATCAAGGCGGCGAAAATGACAAAGACGAGGATAATAAGGAAGGCTGTCATTTAGTTCGCGGAATAATCCAGCTTGAATTCAATCACGCACTCAAACGCGCGCGCCCACGGCAAATAAACTTTCAGGTCTTTCAGCCCGTTGACTGTGATCGTTTTTTCGACGCCTTTGTAAATCGCCAGCCGGTGCGTGCGGCCTTTGAAATATTCGGCGAAGAACTTTTCGATCTCGGCGGTCAGCTTCTGCGAGACTTCGCGGTTCACTTCTTCGTATTTCTGCGGCGTGAATTCGTAGGTCACTTCCTGATTCTGCGTCTGGCCGCGCAACCGCGCGTTCACATCCAGCCGGACAATGTCGTGATAGAGGTAATCGCCCGCAAAGCGGTTGAGCAGGAATTCCAGATGCGCGGCTTCGGTGCGCGCGGCGCGGTCGGCGCGGTCGTTCAGCTTTGAGCGGAAAAAGACGCGCATGTTCGCATGCGGAATCGTCGTCCCCAGCGTGTTCCCTGCCGTGTTCCAGGCGGCGTATCCGGCAAAGCGGTCAAATAGTTTTTCTTTTTTCAACGCTGCGATGATGCGTTCGTCCGCGCCGCTGAAGTGCGGTTTCGGAAACAGCACATCGGCCAGGGCAATGTGGCGGTTCTCTTTCAACTCTTTGAGCAGCTTTTGCAGGAAGGCGTCGAACTGTTCGTCGTCCGTGCCTGGCGCGTTGACGAACAAACGGTAATCCGCCTGGTCGAATTCGCTGACCGGGATTCCTCCGGCGGCGCGAATCTGGCTTTCAACAGTGAATTGCAGCGGATGGTCTTCGTAAGGGTTGATGATCGTCTTGCTCTTTTCCGAAGAATAGATGACCGCGACTTTGAGTTTGTAGAGAAACTTGTCGAGCACCGCGCGGCTGACCAGCGACAGCGAACCTTCGTCCGTGCCATTGTAAATCGGCACTTTTGATTCCAGCCCCAAATCTTTCAATCTGGTTTTCAGCACGGCCTGATCCTGGCGATGCAATCCGAATTCGCGCGCGTCGTCCTGTAACAGGATTAGTTCATTGACCGTCCCGGCTTTGACCAGATCGAGCATCGCCAGATTGACCTGCAAATCGCGTTTGCGCGCGGCCAGGTAATCTTCAATCGCAGCCGGAGCGAGGTCTTTCGTCAATTGCGCCAACTCGGCGTCGAGCTTGCTGTCTTTCGATTTCGCGGTTTGATCTTTCAATTCCGCCCAGCGCGCCAGCTTGTCGTGAACGCCTCGCGTAGCCGCAGTCGCCGTTGGCGCAACGCGCATAATCACGTTGAAAGCGTACACCGGCACGCGCGGATATTTCGATTTGAACCAGCGGAAAAATTCCAGCCGCGCTTTGGCTTCTTCGAGCGAGGTTTTGTGCGTGCGCGAAGCCACCAAGCCACCGTACGCCAGCATATCCACCGAAACGATCAAGGCATCGGTTCGGGAGTAATCCTGCGATTTCAGCCATTGCGCAATGCGCGCCACATCGCCAGCCTGCGTAAAGCGCCCGAGCATTTCCAGCGGCGGCATTGTCACCTTGTGATCGGCCACCGCGCCGATCATCTGCGCGAATTGACCTACCGCCGGGCGGTCGTCAATCGGCAACAGCGTGATGTAGCCTGCCACGCCAAGCGGCCCCGGATTCATCGGCACGGGTTTGAAACGCGGGTCCTGTTTTTTTGACTCCTGCGCCAGGCCATTCAAACAGATTCCCGCGACAATCAAGGCCGCCAGCAGGCATTTGAAGGCACGCACAAATGAAACCCCCATCTTCCAACTCCTGAGTTATTTGAAAATGATTGGTGACCACCGGAAGAAAAACACGCGTCGAAGTATAACACTTCTCCGCGTGTTCTTCATTGCGCGGAAGGAGTTTCGCGCGCCCTTCAGCCAATCAATCTAGAACGTAATGCGCCCTGCCAACTGAATGCGGCGCGGCGAATTCAATTGCGTGGTCACGCGACCGAACTGCGGGCTGTTGACGTTCGTCACCGGCGTGCCGAATACGACATAGTTCAACGTATTGAAGCTTTCCAGCCGGAATTCAAACTTGACCTTTTCCGTCACGGCAAAGCGTTTAAACAGTGACAGGTCCATGTTGATGTACCGGTCGCGGCGCACGCTGCCAATCGTCCGCGATAGGTTGCCGAAGACGAACTGCTTCGAGCGATCTTCGCCTGCCGGCGCGGTGATTTCGTCGTTGGGATTGAAGAATGCCGCCGTGTTAAACCAGACGCCACTGGCGCGCACGTTGTCGCGGGCGATGCTTTGACTATAGCGCGGCTCCGCGCCGCTGCGCGCACTGGCGCGCATTACCGAATTGCCGATGCCCAGGAAGTTGTTCGCCGTCATGGACAACGGCGTGCCCGATTGCCACCAGCCGAATCCGCTCAACTGCCATCCGCCGATGATCAGATCGGCCAGGCGCGGGGCATCGCCGAAAAACTTCTTCTTCTTGCCAAACGGCAGTTCGTACACGCCGCTCAGCTTGAAAACATGCGGCACGTCCGAAGTCGAAAGCGACCATTCATCGCGAATGTTATAGATGTTCTGAATCGGCGTCGGATCGGTGAAGGCAATGCCATTGCCCGTGCCACCGATGTCCAGCGATTTCGACCAGGTGTAGTTGAACAGGAAGGAAAGCCCATCCGTGAAGCGTTTCTGCAAGCTGACCTGCAAGGCGTTGTAGCTGGAATCGCCCATGCCGACCACCGGGCGTGAATAACCGACCGACGTGTATTGCGGGAATGGACGCAGCAGCGTGCCGCGCGTCACAGTCGCCAGCCGCAGGTTCGACAACGGATCGGTAATGATGCCGAAGAACGGATTCGGCACCTGTTGATTGAGCGCCGTATTGCCCAGTTGCTGATGCGCCGGATCAAGCTGGTTCAGGTTGAAGTTATTGATCGGCAGGTTGACGCCCTTCGCGCCGACGTAAGCCGCCTGGAACAAAATGCTCTTGGTCAACTGGCGCTGAACCGCCAGGTTCCACATCTGGTTGTAGGCGCTGGCGATTCGATCTTCGACCGCCGTGATGCCCTGCCCCAACAGCGACAGCGCGCCTTGCGATCTGCCGATGATCGTCGGAACGCCGGACGGAAAGGGATTACTGACCAGGTTTTGCGGAATGCGCGGGTCTGGTTGCGGCCCGCTGATGGTGTAGTTGAACCCAATCGAACCGAGATTTTCGACCGAAGTCGGCAGATAGAATAGCGCGTATCCGGCGCGCACCACCGTCTTTTCGTTGATCTGATACGCCAGGCCGATGCGCGGCGCGAAGCGTTTTTTGTCCGCCGCCCATTCGGCTTCACCTTCGTCCACGAAGCGCAACAAACCGTTTACGTCGCGTCCCAGCGCCGCTTTCAAACCAGGAGAATTGATCGGCGAGGGCGCTCGGAAATCGAAGCTGGTCAACCGGTCGTGCGATTCCTGCGTGCCGGTTTCCAAATCCCAGCGCACGCCCAGGTTCAAGGTCAGTTTGCGATTGACCTTCCAATCGTCCTGCACAAAGCCCGCCAGATAATGATGGAAGATCGTCACCGGCGTGCCGTATTCAAAAATCGCGCTGGCATGCGTACCCAGCAGAAACGACGCCAGCCCCAGACCGGAACTGGTGGAACCGACATTCGGGTTCTGCTGCGTGTAGCTTTGGTTGAAACTGAAATTGCCCGTCGTGTCGAACACCTGAAACGGATAAAACCGCAGCAGGCGGTATTCCGCGCCGGCTTTGATGGTCTGGTTGCCCCAGACTTTCGTCACCGTGTCGGCAATGGTCGTCGTGTCGCGCGGCTGATCGTTGTACCCTCGCGATCCCAGGCTGGAATAACTGAATCCGTTGCCGCTGATGTTGAAGGTCGGGAATTGCAAAATCGCCGCGTTGTTTTTGATGTTCGCCGAAAGCCCCAACTGTGTCGGATCAAAGCCGGCTCCGAACGGAACCTGGTTGGCGTGGGAACGCACATAACCATAACGGAAGTTGTTCAGCAGCGTCGGCGTGACGGTGTAGTTGTGATTGATGACGGCGTGCGTGAATTTATCAATCACCACGCGCCCGTTGGACGCGACGTTCTGAAATGGATTGTAGAGTTCGTCGTCGCGGCGCACGCGCGTGTAACGGACAAACAGGTTCTGGCTGTCGTTGATTTTGTGATCCACGCGGAGCGAATAAAAGTCGTAATCGAGCTTGTTCGTGCCGGTCGCGGCAAAATTATCAATGCCCGCCGCCGCATCCTGTGCATTTGGCGCAACGCGGTTTGGCTCCGGAAAGAATTTCAGCGCGGCCAGCGCCACCGGATCGCAGAAAGGTTTGTTCGTCGCCGGGTTGATCGCCGTGCAATTGATCTTGTTGTCGGCGAATTGATCGCGCGTGAATTGGTTCGCGCCGGTTTGTCGCGTGGACCAGGGATTGAAGATGGTAATCAGTTGGCCGTTGCGATTGCGGGTTTCGGAAAAATCGCCTTGCCGCTGCTTCAGCGTCGGCACGGTGAACAAGCCTGTGAACGGATCGCGGTTGCGGCGGCCTTCGTAGTTGGCGAAGAAAAAAGTCTTGTTTTTGCCGTTGTAGACTTTCGGAATCCAGACCGGCCCGGAAACGTCCGTGCCGAAATGATTGCGTTTGTTGCTGACGCGCGGCAGCAGGTTGCGGTTGCGGTCCCAGCCGTTGGCGTTTAGCTCGCTGTTCTGGTGAAACTCGAAGACCGAACCGTGAAAGGCATTGCCGCCCGGTTTGGTGGCATAGGTCACGACGCCGCCGCCCGCGCGGCCATATTCGGCGGAAATCGCGCCGCTCAGAACTTTGAATTCCTGCACCGAACGCGCTGGCGGTGTTGCGCCGACGCCGTTGAAATCGCCGATGGTATTGGCCACGCCATCCACCAGCACGTCGTTGGTCGAAGCGCGCCCGCCGTTGACCGAAAAGTTCGAATCGAAAAAGCTGCGGTTGCCGATCAGGCCAATCGGTGACGGGTTGCCCGGATTGCCGGAAACCACGCCCGCGGTGATTTGCACCAGTTGCATGACGTTCTGGTCAATCATTGGCAGGTCTTCGATCAATTTTTGCTCGACGCCCTGATCCAGTGAGGATTGCTCGGTCTGCAACAACACGGACGCCGAAGAAACTTCGACAATCTGTTCCGTGCCGCCGACCGCCAACGGCAAATCCACATTCGCCGTTTGATTGATTTCCAGCCTGACGCCGCGCTTGGTCAGCTTCTGAAAGCCGGCCGCTTCGACACTGATGTCATACGTGCTGGGCTGCAATCCGGGGGCGACGTAAATGCCTTCGCCATTGCTGGTCAACGAAACCGCGATGCCGGTTTGCGGGTTGGTGATGATGACTTTCGCGCCAGCCACAACCGCGCCTTGCGGGTCTGTCACCGTGCCGGTCAGTGTGCCGGTAGTGCTTTGCGCCAGCGTTGACGAGGCGCTGAGCACGACAAGCCAGAGGCTCAATAGAAAATGACTTGGTTTCATAGGTTTCTCCGAGTAATAGTGGCTTCTCGGCAGGCGGGCAAAGATTCCGAACGGATCATCGGCACGTTTCATTTCCTATCTGCCATTGTTGACTGGTCATTTGTCATTGGCTCAACTGTTGCAGGCCAGATGAAAAATGGAACGAAAAATGAAACATGGACACCGGGGAATGAAACGATTGCCGAATCTTTGCCTGACTGCCTACCTTCTTTTCAGTTGAATGGTTGCTTGATATCTGTCGCCGCGATACACCGAACGCACCGCTTCAATGACGGAATCATCCGTCGCAAACACCCTGCGGGTGACCACCAGCACGGGCGAGCGGGGCCTGATTGAAAGCAGTTGTGCTTCGTAAGCCGTGGCGCAGGCGGCTTCCAGAATCTCGTCGGCCTGACCCAGCCGCACGCCATAGACCTGTTCCAGGATTTGATACAGCGAACCGCGCTCAACCTCCGCCCGCTTCAATTCCGGGCAGCGCCGCGCGGGCAGCAGGCAGGTTTCGTAAGCCATCGGAACGCGGTCGGCCAGCCGCAGCCGGACAATTTCAAATGCCTCTTCGCCTTCTTCCAGGCGCAGTTTCTCCGCGATCGCCGGTTCCGGACGGAATCGGCGAAAGGATAAGACTTTCGATGCGGCGGCCAGCCCGCGCCGTCGCATGTCTTCGGAAAATCCGAGCAGTTGCCGGGTGTGAACGGTCATCTTGGGCTCGGCGACGAAGGTTCCGCGTCCGCGCTCGGTATAAATCAAGCCTTCGTCCCGCAGCGCGTGCAGCGCCTGGCGCGCCGTCATCCGGCTGACTTTCAGCGTCTCCGAAAGCTCGCGTTCGGAAATGGCCTGCCCGGGCGCCAACTCTCCACCTTCGATCTGGCTTCGCAAAGCCTGTTCAATCTGGTGGTAAAGCGGCATGAAACTGCTTTTGTCCAGCTTCAGACTGGTGCCTGTGGTCATACGCGCGCCTTTTGTTATGTGGTCCTGGTTGATCCCAGCTTCCGATTTTCCAGCGCCGCTTTTCCCCTTGCAGCAAGGGAAGATTCGATGCGGCCTGGTTATCTAGTGGTCTAGTCCACTGGTGTGGCAGGCGTTTTATATCCCTGGCGGCGATAAATCGTCAAGGGTCATCTCACATCAATAAAAAATCGTTTGAGGGTTGCGGGGTGAATTCCCAGCCAATAGCCAAACCGCAGCAGGTACATCAGCAGAACGGTTCGCCAAACGCCGTGCGTCAGCCAGCGGCGCGGGGAAATTTCCACCTGCGCATCGAGCACGGCGACTCGCCCGCGACGTTTCATCTGGTTGAACAGCGCGATGTCTTCCATCAGCGGAAGAATCTGAAATCCGCCAATCTCTTCAAAAACCCCGCGACGAATAAAAATCGCCTGATCGCCGGTCGCCGTCCGGAACAGCCGGGTACGAAAGTTGATGCCGCCCGCCACCACTCGCAAGGACGCAGGTGCGGACGTGGGAAAGCGAATCTGAAAACATCCGCCCGGCACGCGCTCGTCGGTCAGGGCCTGGCCAATCGCGGCCAAAGCGCCTTCCGGCAGTATTACATCGGCGTGCAAAAACAACAGGATGTCTCCAGTGGCGGCCTGTGCGCCTTGATTCATCTGCCAGCCGCGGTTGGCCTGCTGGCAGGCAATGACGCGGACGGAATCAAAGCCGGCGGCGATTTCCGTTGTGCGGTCATGGCTGCCGCCGTCAGCCACGATGACTTCAAAATTCCGTCCATTCAATTCAGTGTTGAGCGCCGCCAGCGCTGAAGCCAGCGTCGCGGCAATCTGGGACGCTTCGTTCAGCACCGGAATAATGACGTTGATGGATTGTGAATCAGTCAAATTTCGGCCTCTCCAGTCAGGCGCGTTTTGCCAGTCGCAGTTTGCGGCTGGCCGTGGTCGGCGAATATAATCCGCGTGCTTTCTTGCTGCGGTTTTCTATAAGAAGCCATCAGAAGCTTCCCCTTTCGTCATCAACAAATGAACAACAGAACAACGGCATTTCCCGTAGGAGCCAAGCTGGATGAAAACTTCTGTCATCTCGCGGTTGAAGCAACGCCGCACATTGGATTCGCCGCCTCGCCCGCGCAGGCGATGGTTGCAAACCTTCAGCGCGATTCTGCAGGCAGCGCTGATCGAACCGCGCCAGATCGAGATCACGCATCAACGCATTCTCATCCCGAAGTTGCCGCGCGAATTTCATGGATTTCGCATTGTGCAGCTTTCCGACATTCACCACAGCCCGTTTTTGAGTGAAGCGGAAATCACGGCGGAAGTCCGCCGCGCCAACGAATTACGCGCCGACCTGATGGTGCTGACCGGAGATTATATTTCGCATTCGCGCGATTACATTGTCGGCTGCGCGCGTGCGCTCGGACAGTTGCGCGCGCCACTGGGAGTCTTGGCCGTGCTCGGCAATCATGACCACTGGACGGATGGTCCGGCAATGGCGGCGGCCTTTTCCGGACAAGGCATTCGCGTTTTGGACAACGAAAATTTACGGATCGAGCGCGGAGCCTCCTTCATTCAGCTGATCGGTGTGGACGATTTGACTGTCGGGCGCGACGATCTGCGAAAGGCGCTGATTGACACTCAGCCGGAGGAAACGCGCATTCTGCTTTCGCACAATCCCCGGATCATCCGCGAAGCCGCGCGGGCCGGAATTGATCTGGTGCTGTCCGGTCACACGCACGGCGGCCAGATTAACTGGCGGTTGCTGACCGGCCGCGAAGACCGCAAAGTCCGGCGCTGGCTGCAACGTCCCAGCCGCCGTTTCATGCGCGGACACACACAACTGGGCGGAACACAGCTTTATGTCAACCGCGGCTTGGGCACCGTGGTCGCCCCGCTGCGATATGGCTGTCCGCCGGAAATCACATTACTCGAACTGATTGCGGCTTAAATCAACCCTTATGTCTGAATGGAAAAGCAAAACGGTCCTGATTACCGGCGCGTCTTACGGCATCGGCGAAGCTTTCGCCCACAGGCTGGCCCGGGACGGAGCCAATCTGATTCTTACAGCTCGCTCGGGCGACCGGCTGGAAGCGCTGGCGAACGAGCTTCGTACTCGTCACCAAATCGGCATAACAGTAATCGAAGCCGATTTATCTCAATCGTCCGCTCCCCAGACGCTTTTTGAAAAGACTGAAGCCGCCGGTTTGCAGGTTGATCTGCTCGTCAATAACGCCGGATTCGGCCTGGTGGGAGATTTCGATAATCTTCCGCTTGACCGTCAACTGGAAATGATTCAGGTCAATGTCATGGCGCTGGTGGCGCTGGCACATTTGTATTTGCAGCCGATGATTCGCCGCCGCTCAGGCGCGATTTTGAATCTGGCTTCGACCGCTTCGTTTCAAGGCGTGCCGTACTTCAGCGTTTATGCGGCGACCAAATCCTTCATTATGATTTTCAGCGAGGGTTTGTGGGCGGAATGCCAGCCGCTGGGCGTGCGTGTTGCGGCGCTTTGTCCAGGCGCGACGGAAAGCAATTTCCAGGTTGTCGCCGGAACCGAAAACCACAGCCGGCCTGTCAAAATGCAGACGCCCGAAGAAGTCGTTGAAGTTGGCTTGAAAGCGTTGGAAGACAATTGCGCGGTGGCCGTTTCGGGTTTCAATAACCGTGCGATGGTTTTCATTGAACGTTTCGTGCCGCGCAGTTTCGTAACTCGTCTGGCAACCAAACTCTATCGCCCGTTTTCGGCTCGATCCGTTGCCAAATAACTGAAACAAAGTGTGGAACGGACTTTAGTCTGTTCCCAGTGTGGACAGACTGAAGTCCGTCCCACGTTTTCGCGGGAGATGCCTCAACTATGTTCGGAAGAAAAATCACACTGTTCTTTCTGGTCTTTTCGTTGCTCGCCGGGCAGGCCTGCCGTGGCGGCGGTTCGATGGATGCGCCCGCCGGATCGAAATCCCAGCCACAGTTCAAACCCGGCTTCAACCTCTTCAGCCCGCAGCAGGACATTCAAATGGGGCAGCAGTCGGCGGAACAGATTATGCGCGAAACGCCGATGCTGGATGATCCGCAGATTGGCGGCTACATCAGCCAGCTTGGCGCGAAGTTGTCCGCCAAAGCCGCTGGCGAACGCTTTCCCTATTCATTCCGCGTCGTGGCGACGAAAGAGATCAATGCTTTTGCCTTGCCCGGCGGGTTTCTTTTCGTCAACGCCGGAACCATCGCCGCCGCACGCAACGAGGGTGAACTGGCTGGCGTAATGGCGCACGAAATCGCTCACGCCGCGTTGCGGCATGGAACGAATCAGGCAACCAAACAAAGGCTGGCGCAGCTTGGGCTGGGCGTTCTCGGGACGATCGCTTCGAGTGGCGAAGCGGGAGATACGGGCGGAGCCGTCGCCGCGATCGGAGGCCTGGGCGCGAACATGCTCTTCCTGAAATTCGGACGCACGGCGGAAAAGCAGGCCGACATTGAAGGCGCGCGCATTATTGCCGAGGCCGGATACGACCCGCGCGACATGGCCAATTTCTTCAAAACGCTTCAGGCCGAAGGCGGCCAGCGCGTGCCTGAAATGCTGAGCGATCATCCAGATCCGGGCAACCGCATTCAGTACATTCTGGCGGAAATTCCCAAACTGCCTGTCAGTTCAAACCCTACTCATTCTTCGCCGGAATTCGAGCAAGTCAAAGCCCGGCTGACGGGCCGCGCTCCGCAAATGAGCGCCGGCAGCCAATTGCGGCGCATCGGTCCCAGCGACCCGACCGATCTGGAACTGAAAAACCGTCCGCCGCGCCCTGCCGGTCAATTCAAAGCTTTCCAGGCCGAAGATAATTCATTTGCCATCCAGGTCCCCGCGAATTGGGACGCATTGCCCGGTGGCGGCGGGAATTACATCTTTGCCCCAAAAGGCGCTTACGGAAAAATGCCCGGACAGAGCGAAGATTCGATGATGGTCACGCATGGCATCTTTGTCGGCGTGCTCAACGCGCAAGGCGATCTGCAATCGGCAACACGAGCCTTCATTCAGCGCCAACTGGAAACCAATGCGGATTTCCAACCCGTCGGCCAGATACGGCAGACCAAACTGGCAAATCAGCCCGCCCTTGCCGCCGCGGTCGCCGGCCCGTCGGCGATCAACGGCGTGGCCGAACTTGACATCACCTACACGACGGTCACGGCGGACGGAAGAATGTTTTACATCATCACCATCTCGCCTGAAGACGAAACAGAGGCTTATAAAGCCGCGTTCCAGCAAATTCTGAATAGTCTGCGACTGGCGAGATAACGTTAATTGGGGCGCGGGCGGAACGTCCGCGCTCCGGAGTTACTTTCGGCTCAACGTGTAGGTGTTGGTGTGTTCGATGCGATCTCCAAGTTTCATCGTCTTGAGCGGGCCGAGCATTTCCAATTCAACATATTTGAGCGGATCAGAATTGGTATAAACCTCCGCGCTGCTGCCTTGGTCAGGATAGGTCGCGTTGGGCATACGCGGAGAATCAATCCGCAGGGTATATTTTTCGCCAATCCAGAGGAGCGAACTCGCGTCGGTGCCAATCTTGGTCGAGACTTTCGGGTCGCGCGTCAGCGAAAGCAAGCGGCCTTGCTGTTTCAACCCGGCAGGCAGTTGCTTTGATTGTTTTGTATAGCCTTCGGCAAAGATCGTATTTTTGGGCAGAAAGATATGAACGGCTTGTGGGTCTTTAAGCTGAGTGATGATCCAGACGCCCACCCTGACCGGGTCGCCCTCCACCTTTTCGTAACGTGTGGTGATCAACATCTGCGAGCGACGGGGATCGAGTTGGATCAATCGCCGTGTGCGAATGCCGTAATGCGGATCAACGGGAGAGGTCAATTCAACCCTGCTTGTCAAAAGGTTTTGTTTGACTTCCGCCGTCACCGGCATCGAATCAAATGCTTGAGGAGGAGGCCAACCGCGCGAAGTGATTTTCGGCCAATCGCTTTGCGGTGCGGGCCAGGTCTTATCACCGCCAAAATTGCCCCAGGTCAGTGACTTCGGATCAGGCGATTTTCCAAACAGTTCGTCATTTTCCCAAAACGGTCCATCCTCTTCTCCAGCAAACCGAAATTGCATAACACGTCCGATCGCGGGAACAATGACCGCTTCGACCTTCCCATTGCCCAGGACCATGGAGTCAGGCCATTGCCGATACTGAATCTTCTGAACAGTCGCCCGAGCTACTGTTTTGGCGGAGGAGAAATCGTTATCCAATATCGCCAAAAATCCCGCGAGCAATACAATCAGACAACCAACAGTGAATTTTTTTCTTAGCAAGTGCGAAATTTTTTCCATGTTGTATAGACAAAAATATTGAGGCGTTTATAATGAATTTACTCCTCCCCCATCGCTGCTCTGGTTCAAGAAGTACTGATAGTAACGCTTAACCCATAGATTGGAGGGTGTGCCCCGATGCGTTGTCAACACTGTAAGTATCAGATCTTTGCGTATTCCCGTTGTTGCCCGAATTGTGGCCGACAGGTTCAGATCCAGGTAATTTCTCAATCGGAAATCAAAGCTCCCCAGACACGCTTTGATTTTTGGTTTGCGGGATTGCGCAGGCAACTCCACCTGAACCCGGTACGCCGCACGGCTGCGTAATCAAAGTTTTTTCTGTGGTTCGCATTGCGCAAACGCCTCGTCACTGATGATGTCAAAATCAATAGTGGCGAGGCGTTTTGTTTATCGCGTTTTCTCTGACAGCCATTACCGGGTGATGTCCTTGAGAAATTGCTGATACAACGCTTCGGTCTGTTCCTTCGACAGTTTTCCTGAATGGATCAGGATGCGAAACCGGAACGTTGCAGATTGTTTTGGTTCCAGCGTGTAATTGAGCGTCGTGGCGCCTTTCGTGAATTCCTTCGCGCCAAAAGGATTGGCAGCAAACAAGCCGTAGCCGCGCGCGTGCCAGTAAGTTGGATAAGTCGGATTCTTCGGATGATCGAAAATGGCCAGCGCCAGGTCTTCGCCTTTGACATTGCCGCTCAGGGTCATCCATTTTGCGCGGGTGCCCCAGGCGTCTTTTTCGCCAATCTTGCCTTCGCTGCTCAGATAAACGCCTGCCACTCCGGTATTGTCCATGACCGGCACCTTGGTCGGATTTCCATGCTCGTCAGTGAAAATTTCCGGTTTTGTCGAAGGCTCCTCAAGCTGGCGGGCGACGCGAATCCCCAGCGCGCCTTCCTTGCTGTCACCAAAGACGACTTTCTTCTCCTGAGCCGTCAGTGTAATGACGCGGTCAATGATACGAATATCTTTGGCCGTGCGAAAAGTGATCGTTTCATCCTGCTGCATCACCTTGGATCCATCGGGCATAATCCAATCCGCCATCACTTCCATCTGCGCCATGCCCTTGCCATTTTTGATGCCTTTGACGGCCTGATGCTTGACGGTGCCCATTTTCTCAGAGCCCTTGCCGCCGCTGTTGTTCCAGAAATCAACTCCGTTGATGTTGCCGTAATTGAACCACGATGAGATGTGATGCGGATGATCCGTGCGTTCGCCGGCGACCTTGACCAGCGGAAAGCTGCGCGTGACGACAGTTCCTTTCGAGGTTCGCAGCGGATAAAGAAGCGGCTTTTTCTGATCGTCCCAGAACACATAAGAGGTGAATGGCTGGCCATCAACCGTCACATCATATTGTTTCTTTTCTTTATTCTCGGTGATCTTGACGCTTTGAGCCTGAGCAGATAGCGAAACGATCGCGACCAGGCAAAGCGCCCATACAAAAGTCAGAATCTGTTTCATAGCTTTCCTTGTTAAGCTTGCGCAAAGACGCAATGAGATTGCGTCAACCTCATTGCGTCTTCGCGTTTTTGCGTGGAAATCCATTAGCCCGCGACGACTTCCTGCTTCTTGTCGTCGAATGTAACGCGAGTGCCGGTTTGAATGGCTTTAATCGTCATGCACAGCGCGGTCGAATGATTGTAAGCCGCGTGAATGTCCGCGTTGGTCTTTTGATTGCGAGACTTCACGCATTCCATCCAGTTGCGCATATGTGCCAGGGTTTGTTTGTCCACACCTGTGTTGGCGGATGTCTCCATCCCGCTGGCTTCGCCCAGGGAATACGGTTCCAGCAGATTCGCCTTCATTCCCATCGCGCGTGCCGGGCCTTCTTTCATCCCGCCTTCGGGGCCGACCTTGTTGGTGTCAAGGTTCAGCGAGCCGCCGTTCGAGTAATAAATCTCCTTCACGTCGCCTGCTTCGTTGGTCATGCGCGAGGAATAGAGCACCTGGAAGGCTTTGTCGGTTTTCGGATTGTGATAATCAAACACCGCCGTCATCGTATCCCAGTTGGCCCGCCCGTCTTTCCACAGATAAATACCGCCGTTGGCCACCACGCTGCGCGGATGCGGAATGCCCGTGAACCAATGCACGGTGTCAATCTGGTGAACCAGCCATTGATCCGGAATCCCCGACGAGAACGGCCAGAACAGGCGGAATTCCAGATGCTTGCGCGCGTCGAAGGGAATCTTCGGATCGCGGTTGATCAGGAAGCGCTTCCAGTCCGTGTCCTCCTGCTTCATCAGCGGCACCGCTTTCGGACGGCGCCAGCGTCCAGGTTGATTGACGTTCCAGGTCATGTCGGCAAAGACAATATCTCCGAATTTGCCTGAATCCAGATATTCCTTGGCTTTGATGTAACTTTGCGTCGAACGGCGCTGCGTGCCGACCTGAAACACCTGCTTCGAACCGCCGATGACCTTCAAGGCTTCGTTGGCGTCGGACATGATGTTGGCGAAGGGTTTTTCGGCGTACACGTCTTTGCCAGCCTTGACGGCTTCGATGGCGTGATAAGCATGTTGAAAATCCGCCGTGGCGATGATCACGGCGTCAATGTCTTTCATCGCGTAAAGCTCATCATTGTTGCGAGCCATCGCGATTTTCGGGAGCTTGCTTTTGTATTTCTCGTTGCTTGCGATTTTCGCGGTATTGGTTTCGCGGTGATATTTCCAGATGTCACTGACCGCGACCAGTTCGAAGTTCAGTTCTTCGGAATGGCTGAAAAATGCGGGAACGAGCGACTGCATCATCCGGTCGCCTGCGCCGATAATGGCGACGCGAACCTTGCCGTTCGATCCCAGCACGCGGTCGTAGCTGTATGCCGGCATGCTCGCCGCTGTCAGTCCGGCAGCCGCAGCCGATGTAGTTTTCATGAAATCTCTGCGTGATGTCTTGCTCATGTTATCTCCTAAAGTTTTGAAGTACCGCGCTGCAGGCGGCAATCCTGAATGACAATTGATCCTCGCCAGCAAGGCGGGACTCCAAACCGAACTTTTTGGTTTTCTGCTTTTGGTGATTATGACGCCGATGATCTTCGGCCCGTTTCGAGAATCATCATATTGCCAGCGGCTGGAAATTCCCAGCCGCTGGCAACCAAACTAGAAAATCAGCTTCAAGCCAATTTGCACGTTGCGCGCCAGGTTGGCCTGGCTGGTAATAATGCCAAAATTGGCGCTGCGCGGATCGAGATTCGGATTATTGAAAACCGCTGTATTGAACGCGTTGATGAATTCGCCGCGCAGCTGGAACTTAATCGTTTCGGTCAACGAGAAATTTTTGCTGACGGACAAATCCCACAGATTCAAGCCTTGTCCGCGGAAGCCCGCCCAGCGCGTTGGCAGTTTGCGGACGTTACGATCCAACTGGATGCGCGGGTCGTTGCGCTGCTTGTTCGGATCAATCACGCCATTGGTTTGCACGGCGGCGTCCGTGAAATAGAAGCCGCTGATGTCAAACACCGTGCCGTCAATGTTGCTGCTCTTGATGTTTGTCTTCAGCCTGGTGATGTCGCCGTTGTAATAGACGTTGCCAAGCGCCATGTTCGGTCGTCCCCCCTGCCAGTTCCAGATGCCCTGCACCTGCCAGCCGCCCGCCACCACGTTGAGCGCGGGATGCCAGTTCTTGCCGATCAGGCGGCCCCGTCCGAACGGCAGTTCCCAGATGCCGCTCATTACCAGCCGATGTGGAATGTCAGCATCTGAAAAGCGCCTTTCAAAGGTGGTATCCGCTTCGTTAAGCAGCGACCCCTGTTCGAGGAATTTCGACCAATTATACGCGGCCAGTAAGGTGTACCCCCGGCTGAAACGCTTTTCAGCGCGCAGTTGCGCGCTGTGGAAACGGCTCGAAGCATCGTTACGAATCCCCGTCACGCCCGTGAAATGCGGGAATGGCCGCAGCAATTGCTGCCGCTGCACCGTCGCGCCATTCAGTCCGGTGCCTGGAATCAAATTTCGGAATGGGTTGGTCACCGTCGCGCTCAGCAGGTTGATGGTATTGATCATGCTCTGATCACGGAATGTGCTGGTGGACAGGTGTTGCAGTGGAATCCCATTGAGCGGGACGCTCACCACGCCGTCGTAACCGGCATTGCCTACGTATTGGGCTTCGACCAGCCAGTTGGCGGGCAACTCGTACTGAAATCCGAACGACCACCGCTGCGCCTGTGTGTTGTTCAAATCAAGCGGCGTGAAAGAAACGCCCTGGCCGAGAAAAGTCGCTAAACCACTGCTCGCCCCGACCGGCGACAGCACGCCCGTGGGAAAGGGATTGGCCAGATTTGCCTGAAAGGTCAGCCCATTGTCCACACTTGCCACAATCGGCGTGCTTTGCGAAAAGCCTGGTTGGTTGTTGCCGAAAATAACGAGCGGCACGGTGTAAATGCCCCATCCGCCGCGCATCAGCAGTTTGTCGGTCAGTTTGTAAGCAAACCCGGCGCGGGGTTGGAAGTTGTTCTTGTCCGCGTCCCAGAAGCCTCGATTGTCGTCATTTGCGAAAAGCAGGCCGCCCTTGACCTGGAAATTGCTGGCGGGGATTTCGGAAATCGGGCTGGTGGCATAGGCCGCTTTGGCAGCGGCTTCAATCGGGCTGCTCGCCGATTGATCGAAATTGCGCGTGTTGCGGTTGTAGCGCTCGGTCATGGCGCCTTCGTATTCATAACGCAGGCCCAGATTGATCGTCAGCCGGCTAGACACTTTCCAATCGTTGTGGACAAACATTCCATTGTAGAGAGTCTGATTCGAGCGCGCGGCATTGCGCTCAATCGTGCCGCCCGTCGGCTGGCCAAGCAGAAAAGATGCCAGCGATTGCCCGACGGCGGCACTGGTCGAATTGTCCAGTGGCCCGCGCGTGAAGTTCTGCGCGAAGTCGTACCGGCCTGCCGAATGTCCCGCGCCATATGCGTTTTCGCGATATGAACGGAAATCGTAGCCGAAGCGCCAGCCGAACTTGCCGGCAATCTTCGTCATAGTTGATTGGAAGGAGTAGATGTTATGCGTCGAACCACCGCCAACTGAATCTCCCAGCACGTTATAGCCGCTGATTTCAAAACGCGGCAGATAAGACTCAGCACCGAACAAAGAAGCCGTGGCGGCGGGGAAGCCCAGACTGGCTGGCGTGACCTGCCCTTCGTGCTGACGGATGTTTGGTTCGTTGAAACGCGAGAAGCCGACACGCGAATTCAGGGTGACTGTCGGAGAGAAAGTGTAAACATGATCGAACGCAGCGTTGTCGTTGATCCGGTAAAGGAAATTACCCGTTGAATTGACCCCATTGACGACTCCGCCCCAATTGCCGCGCGCCTCGACGCGGTTGTTATGAGAATAGCGGGCAAAGAAACGCTGCTTCTCGCTAATCGTTTGGTCAAAACGGAACGATTCGGAATGGAAATCATCCGTGCGCGGCTGACCGCTGATGAAGTTGTTCTGACCTTGCGCGTTGCCCGTCTGGTTCGGCAATGGATAGTAACTGAGATAGTTCTTCGCAATTGCACTAATGCGGTTGGCCGGAATGATATTTCCGGGAAATGGATCGCGCCGGACACGGGAGCCTTCCGCGCGCGCGGTGGCCGGGTCATAGATGATGATGCCCGGCAGCAATTCCGAAAAGTCTCCATTACGCATCTTGGCCGTTGGAACAGTAAAGTTTCCCGGCTCCGGGAAAACGTCTTTCAGCCCTTCAAAAGAGAAGAAGAAGAAACTTCGATCACGGCCATCATAAGCGGCCTTTCCAAAGATTTTCTTAGGCGTCCAGATGGGGCCGCCCACGGTAAAACCATAACGGTTGTAGCGCAGCGGATCGCGGTCCGCCTTGCCGTCCTGGTTGCGGTCACGCGTTGGCGTGGCCGTCAGATTCGTGCGGTTGAGGAAGAAGTCATTGGCCGACAGGACGTCGTTGCGGACAAATTCGTACACCGTGCCATGCAGTCTGTTCGTACCACTCTTGAGCGTAACGTTAACTGTCGCACCGGCTGTATGTGAAGACTGCGCGTCGTAGCTGGCGGTTTCGACCTTGAACTCCTGCACGGCATCGGCGGGGGGCACAAAAGCTACACGGCCCAAACCGCCGCCGCTGGCCATATTCGGCACGCCGTCCAGCGTGAACTCATTGCGTCCAGGCGCGCCGTCCGCCACGATCCCTGAAGTCCCTGCATTGTCGAAGGGGCGTGAAAACTTCAAATCGCCGACATAAGAAATTCCGGATGCCAGCCGCGACAGAACAAACGGATTCCCATCCGAAAGCGGCAGTTCAGAAATCCGCCGCTGGTCAATTACCTGCCCCGCCGAAGCAGACCCGGCCTCCAACAGCGGCGCATCCGCCGTCACATTCACCGAATCAGTCACCGCGCCGACCTCAAGCGCGACGTCGAGTTCCAGTTTATCGCCTACCCGGACTTCCAGCCCTTGGCGAATGGATTTTTTGAACCCAGGAGCTTCAACTGATAGCCTGTATGTGCCGGGAATCAAATATAGAAGTTTGAATTCGCCATTTCCATCTGTGACAGAACTGACAGAGTTGTTGGTTGAGATATTGGTAACAACGACTTGAGCGTTCGCCACAGCGCTTCCGCTGCTTTCTGTTACGCGCCCCGCAATGGAGCCGCGAAACTCCTGCGCGAAAGCCAGGGCACTCACGCAAGCAAGCAGGCCCATTACGAACAAACCGATTCTGATCCTTTTGAGTCCAGACATGGGATATTCCTCCGAGATGATCTAGTTGATGTAATTGCCAACAGCCAATGACGGAATGACCGTTACCGGTCACGGTCATCGGCCACGAAGACACGAATTTTTCATCATCCCAGCTTGTCTTATTTTTCCTTCACCCGCAGCGATGGGCGGTGAAGCGTCAAGAGATTTCTTATTCAGGTGAATTGGTCAAACGGATTGAGGCAGGATTATAAGCGGAGACTGAGAAGCTGTCATCTTCCCCAGGCTCGGTTTTCCGGAAAACAAACAAAAATGCCGAAGCGCGCGAAGAGAATCAGATGAGTCAAAAATTCGCGCGCTCCAGATTAAAACGGATTGTCAAGCGATGAAATTAGGCATCTTCTCCTGTCTTTGTCAGGTAAGACGTCAAACCATCATTGGCGGCAGCCAAAGCGGCGGACAGCTTTTTTGTCTTGGCGATTTCCTTGGTCAATTTGGCAGCGGCGGCCTTATCGGCACTGGCTTTGGCCAACTGCTTTTCGAGTTTGCCAACCTTGACCGTCAACAACGTGGCGGCAGTGTTCAATCCATTCTGAGCAATAATCAGGGCTACGGTTTCTTTATCCATCGAGTGTCTCCTTTAATTTTGCAGTTCATGTTTGCGAGCAGTTGCCTGGCGGCCAAATGAATCCAGGGGAATCACGCTGGCAGGCTCTTGATCAACTCATCAACTTCTTCTCGCGTGTTATACAGATGAGGCGAAATACGCAATCGGCCTAACCGAGGCGTCGTGATAATACGATGATCATTCAGAATTTGATAGAGATGGCTGGCTGAAAACCTGTCATGACGGCAGCAAATCACCGCCGACTTCTCACCTTCACGCCGCGAACTGACAATTTGATAGCCCTTTTCAAGCAATCCCTGGCAGAGAGAATCACCGAGTTTAAGCAGGTGACGTTCAATCCGTTCGATGCCGACTTGCTGAAACAATTCGATGGCTGCTCCCAGGCCGACGATCCCGGCAGTGTTGAGCGCGCCCGCCTCGAAGCGTTGCGCGTTGGGCGCATAGGGTTGATCCGGGTCAAAGTCAAAGGGCCTGGCCACGGACATCCAGCCGACAACGGTTGGTTTGATCCGCTCCATGGCTGACCGGGAAACGTAAAACAGAGAAACGCCATCCGGTCCCAACAAGAATTTGTGCGCGTCCGCGGACAAGGCATCAATGCAGCAGGCCCCCACGTCTAGCTGTAATGCGCCCAATCCCTGGATGGCGTCAACGACAAATAACACGCCGCGCTCCCGGCAGAAGCGGCCAATAGTCGCCAGGTCATTGCGGAAACCGCTGGCGAATTCAACAAAGCTCAGAGTGACGACGCGCGTCCGCGAATCAATCAAACTCAGAATCTCTTCGGTTTCCAGCCTCCCATCACGTTCACGGGCCATTCGCAATTCGACGCCGAATTCGCGGCTGACGCGGCGCCAGGGAATGATGTTGGCCGGGAACTCGCAATCGGCGGTTACGATGTTGTCCCCTGCCTGCCAATCAATGCCGTTGGCCACGAATGCCAAACCGGACGAGGTATTCGGCGCAAACGCGATTTCATCCGGCTTGGCATTGATGAACTGCGCGGCGAGTTCGCGCACCCGCGTTACGGCTTCGCCCCACTCGCGAAAATGGACCAGGCCGTGTCCCAGCAGATCGCGCGCGTATTCCTGCATTCGCTCAAAGACAGGCAACGAAATCGGCGCGACTGCCGCGTGATTCAGGTAAACGTAATTTTTAGTGACAGGAAAAAGCGCGCGAATTTCTGGCGTCATAATTTGAAGCAGGTGCGGACTTCTCCCACTTCCAGCCCGCGATGATTGAAAATTGTTGAATGCCCGTACGGTGCCAGTTGTGCCAGTTGATTTTGGTCGAGCACACCGAGTTGCCGCAACGTTTCAATAACGACCGGATCGCGTGCGCGGCGCGTGTCGCCATCTTCGACTTTGATGGCAATGCCCAACCCTTTCGGATATTGCGGGCAAGGCCGCACGCCCAGCAACTGCACGCCTTCGGCTCCGACTTTGGAAACAATCTGGCCCCGAGACGCGCGCATTAAGTCAGTATCCAATCGGCCATACGATCCGCCAACCATTTCCGGAAATTGCGTCATTGCCCGAACCACCCGCTCCGCCGCCGCAGCCAGAGATGGTAGCTCCGGCTCAATGCCTGCCTGCCTGACGGCAACCAACTGCGCATAACTGCGGGCCATCGCTTCGAGGCTTACTCCAAAGACCGGGGCACTGCATCCATCAATGGCAATCGCAATTTCATTTACCGGAACATCGGCAAAACGCGCAAGCACAATGCGAATCTGGCATTGAATCGAATGCTGAGGATCAACGTAATTGGCCGTCGGTTCACCGATAAACTTCGCGAAAACCAGCATCCCGGCATGTTTGCCAGAACAGTTATTGTGCAGAACCTGCGGCTGGCGGTCTTCAGCTTGAAGCTGTTTTGCGGCTGCGGAATCGAAAGGCGGATGCACGCCGCACAGCAAGTCCGCACTGCTCAAACCAATCTTTCGCAAGATTGAGCTGACGGCTTCAAGGTGAATATTTTCGCCGCTATGAGAGCCGGTGATCACGGCAAGTTCCTGATCGGAGAGCTCGTAATGTTCCGCCGCGCCGCTGACGATTATCGGAATTGTCTGGAATGGTTTTGCCGCTGAACGATACCAGGTCCGCGTTTCAATCTTGCCGAGACTGGCCAGAATCTCGCCTTCAGCATCAACAACCGCGATGAAGCCACGATGACGCGATTCAGTCATCGCCCCCCGCCTGACTTCAACCAGTGGAATGGCAGCACAGTGATTGCCTTCGGAATTCATGCCGCGATAATAATCAGCCTGCGTTCAAAAGAAAATCGCCGCCCAATGATGTCATCAGGCGGCGAAAGCCGAACAGGAGATGAAATGCAGGTCTATTTTTTGACGCGGCCTTTTGTTCCAACGCGTAACACGTGAAGCTTGATTTGGCGGCGTCCGAATTGACGGGCTTCCCGTGTATCGGGAACCCACACGTCAATAATATTTCCTTTGATTCGCTTGCCGGTGTCGTGAACCGTATATACGCCGGAATATTTGCCCGCACGGAGTTGAACAACCGATCCGAGCGGCAGTACTCGCGGATCCGCCGCAATCACACCACGACGCGTTTGAGTCCCCATGCGAGTGCGGCCTTTCAATGCGTAAGCAGTCGCATGAAAGCTTTGCGGTTCGCCCATTTCGTTCAGATCGGGCGCGGCAAAAACACGGGCGTCTGTCTTTGATTCGCGCACGGCCACGTTTAGATTTAAGGCTGGATTTTTCGGATTGACTTTAGGTGAGACGATTGCCGGTTCAGTGCTCGCTTCGGACTTGTCATCGCTTTTGGCTTTCAGAGCCGATTTATTAAGGTGGTCAGATGAACTAGGTGATGAAGAAGATGACGGGTCGGATAAAGTGATTGAAGAATTTGCCACCTTATCTTGCACAGAATTTGGTGACGAAATTGTTGATGCCGCTTCCTGAGCATTTGCGCCGAATTGGAGCATCATTGATAAACAGGCGATTCCCACGGTCTTGTTTAGTTGATTACTCATATGATCCATTTGTCTCCTTGTTATGGTTGACACCAACTTCAAACCAACACCTTCCCGTCTGTGTGGATCGGACACAAAAGGTCCCGATTAAAACTGACCAGCCAAATTCCCGGCAAATACAGTTCTAACCGAGCAGGGGGCACTATTCACGTTTTATGTTGTTTCACTCATTGAAGAATTTTGAGCTTCTCTTGCGGCTCGAGACTGCAACCGCAAACGTGAAAGAACTTCACGGTGTTAGTCGAAGCACTGAAAAGAACGGGTGGAGTATAACATCCGAAATTTTGAATTTGGGCACACCATTTCGGGTAATGGCTTAACTTAAAGGTTATGGGAATGTTAGGCCGGAAAAAATTTTCCTGTTTCGGGAATAAACTATGTAAAAAGGAATAAGTGACCCAAAACAGGACAATGCAATGAATTTAAGCTTGTATCGAGTCGTTTCAGTTGATTTCCCGGTTATGGGATTTGGAAATCAGTATTGAACAAGGTTTTTCGCGGACGCCTACCTTATCTGGACGCCAAATCCATCAGGGCTGAGCTTAATTCAGCGTGGGAAACAGTTGCAGTCCCCACTTTACCGACCACAACGCCTGCCGCGTGGTTTGCGATGACGGCGGCTTCGCGGGCAGTGGCGCCCGCAGCCATTGCCAAAGCAAGTGTAGCAATCACAGTGTCTCCGGCACCGGTTACGTCATACACTTCGCGAGCAACAGTGGGAATGTGAGTCAGTCTATTTTCCGAATCGAGCAGACTCATTCCCTGTTCGCCGCGAGTGATCAAAACATTGATGCAATCCAGCATTTCTCGAATGCGATGCGCGGCGGCAATCAACGATCCATCATCAACGATTTCAATTCCGCTGGCGCGTTCTGCTTCCGGCTGGTTCGGCGTAATTACATCAACCTGGCGATAGCTAAGGAAGTTTTTGATTTTCGGGTCCAGGCAAACAATCTTGCCTTGCGCTTGTGTAGAGCTGATCACCTTTTCCAGCAGACGCGGCGTCAGCACCCCTTTATCGTAGTCCGAGATGACAACGGCTCCGGCTTTGGACAAAGCCGCGGCAAAGGCAGTCATAACTTGCTCTTCGATTTCAGACTGAATCGGCAGGCGGCTCTCCCTGTCAGCGCGAACCATTTGCTGGCTGTGAGCAACAATACGTGTTTTGCGAGTCGTCGGGCGCGTAGGGTCAACAACCAGACCGTCCGTCCCCGCGCCACGTTCAGCAAACTGCTGTTTCATCAATTGCCCGGCCTCGTCATTTCCAATAATCCCAATCGGCAAGGCTTGCGCACCGAGTTCGAGCAGGTTGGAAACTACGTTGCCCGCACCGCCCAGATGCCAGGATTCGCGTTTTACCTCGACCACCGGCACCGGAGCTTCGGGCGAAATGCGGCGGACTTCACCCCAGATGAATTCGTCCAGCATCAAATCGCCGAGCACAATCAAATGCTGGGAGGAAAATTGATTGAGAATCGCTTGCGCGCGTTGTTGATTCATTTCTATCGTCTTTGTCTTATTGTTACCCGGCCCGTGAACCGTTGGGAACCGGGCGTTCGGGCATTGCCAGTGCCGGGGTGATGCCGTCGGCGTAACCAATGTCGAAAAGCATGCCTTCTGAAACCTGCCCGGCCATTTTCTTCGGTTCCAGGTTGACAACAAACAGAGCCTGCTTGCCTTCGATCTCGCGTGGATTCTGCCGCTCCTGTTTCATCCCGGCCAGAATAATGCGTTTGTGATCGCCGAAATCAACCGTCAGCTTCAGCAATTTGCCTGAGCCGGCGACATCTTCGACCAGTTCAATCGTACCGGCGCGGATGTCAATTTTATCAACTACATCAATTGTGATTGGCGGTTTGATGGGTGATGGCGTCATCGTTTGCTCCAATAGTTGTCATTGCGCGGCGCGCAGATCGTTCTCAAAGATTTTCGAGATTTTGACGGCGCGCAAATCCTCATTCAGCAATGCGCTGAGCACACTGCTCCAGGGTTTGATTTCCTTTGTTCTGCCGCCGGATGCAAAAGTAATGTTCGGTTCGGCTTGAGCGCGAACGCTGCTGATCTTCTCTTCGCGAATCTTCCACTCGCCTTCAAGCGTGCGACGCAGGATTTCACCATAATAGGCCGTCAATTCCTGAAAGACGCGCGGGTCCGTGTTATTCGAACCGATCTGCCCGGCGATAAATGAATCGAGCCGCCGCAGGCTGGCGCGCGAATAATCCAGCGTTGTCCCCAAACGCTTTTCCAACCTCGCCACCAGCATCGGCACGTTTGTGACAAAGGAGCGGCCATCAGGAATCAAATCTTCCAGCGCGTGGTGCGGGCGTGTCACGTCCTTAAAGGAAGCTTCGGATTCGTATAACACGGCATATCCAGGCGCGGTCGCGGTTCTTCCCTTGCGCGAAGGATTGGCCACGGTAATCGGGTAGTAAACTTCCAATACCCGCCCATCGCCGAGCCGCGTGCGAGTGAATTTACCAGGCTGTTTGCTGAGATTTCCTTCGGGTTCGCCGGCCAGCAGCTTCTGCGCTTCCGCCAAACTGATGCGGCGTGAAGGGGCTGGTTTTTCAGCGGGTTTCGATGGCCTCATTTGCTGCGCGAAAGCATTTTGGCTGGCGGCTGACATCAGGCTGAGAGCCGCGAGCAGCCACGCGGTAAAGCGGTGAATTTTGAACTCCAAACGAAATACCTCTTGATGAAAAATTGATCTTCCAGAAATGCGACTCGGGGGCGCGATTTACTGAACGGAGCTCGCCGTCATCTTTGCGGCGGGGTTAAGCGGGCGATATTCGGTCCCTTCGCTGAGCTTGGCGGACTGCCTGAGGGCTGTGAGGAAGGCGGCTTTGAATTGTCAATCTCCAGGTCATGGTGCGTAACGTAATTGAGATTGACCGGCTGATTATCCTTCACTTCCGTGCGCACCAGCACTTGAAAATAGGGTGGATGCTTGGCCAGACCGGATTTGATGCGGCAATGCTCCAGGTGCTGATTGAGTTGGCGCAGATATTCGACGTCGGTGACGTATTCGGCCAGCGCCAGCGTCGCCCATGTCGTGCTGCCACTCAAAACCATAATCCGCCGTTGATTCAATTTGCCTGGCCACATCGTCAGAACGGCATAATCGCCGTTGCCCTCCCCGCCATAAGTCGCGGGTTCGCCATTTTGCGGATGCAGATTGATCAACTTGCTCGCCACTCCGGTGCCCATGACGAAATCCGAGGGAAACGGAAGCTCTTTGGCCAGGGTGTGAAAGCGCATTGAGGAGAGAAAGATGATGTTTGAATTTTTCATCTCACTCCAGCCCACCATCCGGCTGCGTGTGACGCGCAATTCATTTTCCAGCTTGGTAAAGAATTTCGTCAGCAGGTATACCCCATGTGTTTCGCCGACTCCGGTATAGATTTCGGCGGGAATGAAAGGCGTATGGATGGTCTGTTGCACCAATTTCAGCCGCGCCGCCCCGCCCGATTCCTCCGGCGAATTGACCTCGACATCGCGCAGGTAAAGCCCAGACGAGACAAAAAACTGGGGCGTTCCATATGCCAGAATATTTTCCACTCCCGGTTCCAGGAATTTCTCCCACAGGGGTGTCAACGCCGGGTCTATGGTGTTCCGGTCCGGGACGATGTTCACGGCCTTCACGTTGCCCGACTCTTTTTCCGCCGCCCTGGGTTTCCCCGGCCAATTCTGCCAAACCAGCACCATGGCCAACCCAAGCGCGAAAGTTGCGGCCACCAGGCCGAAGATTTTCCATCGCTGGCGATTTTCCATCGCCGGAGCGGGTGAGGTTTCGCCGGCTTCGGCGAGCGCCGCAACCTGAGCATCTGGCAAAATCAGGCCTGTCTTCAACGACTGGCGATGAAATTGCGGAACGTAGTGTCCTTTCGGCATTTCGATGACGATTTCATCCAGCAATCCTTCTTCTTCGTAATAACTCGCCAGCCGTTTCCGTAGCACATTGGCCTGAACACGAACCACTGCATCCTTGCGGGGATCATAATCCGCGCCCCGCTGAAAGACTTCCATTCCTATGGTGTATTCCTTCAGATCGTTCTCTTCTCCAGCCAGACTTTTGGCCACCACATAACGAAGAAATTTTTCCAGACTTTTCGCCTGGCGAAAATGTTTACTTTCGAGAATCAGATCCGTCTGGCGTTGAATGTTCTCAGGGCCGATGTCTTCCGGGAACTTATCCGCATCCGCAGGTTGATGAAGTTGTGTTTGGCTCATGTTGTACCTCTGGTGAGTTTTCTTACCGTACTGGGCAGTTCTTAACGGTTAATGCACTCCGATAACCTTGTTTTTCGGTTTTGGGAAGAGTAGTAATCGGTCCATATATGAACAGTCCGGGAAACCACTCTACTTTATAAGAGCAGGAAAGACACAGGTCAAGAATCCACGAAGACTGTCAAAGGCTGGCTTTGCCTGGGATCAGAATTTACAACGCTGAATATTCCAACAAACATCACAATCCTGTCATAACGCGGAGGTAAATTATGTCTCTCAACCGGCTGAGCACACGCCTCGCCACGACCATTTCGCTATGGGCCTGCCTGGTGGCGGGCCTGTTCGCCCAATCCTCGCTCGGAACAATAACCGGCACGATCAGTGACGCCCAGGGAGGGCGCGTGGCAAATGCGACCGTCACGGCGCTGCAAATCGGCACCAATCAAAAATTCAACGCCGTCAGTTCGTCAGATGGCGTCTATGCGATTTCATCACTTCCAATCGGCGCCTATGAAGTGACGGTGACCGCGCCGGGTTTTTCAACCGCCAAACAATCCAACGTGGTGGTGGAAGTCGGCCAGCGGCTGCGCCTGGACATCTCGCTGCAGGTCGGCGAGGTCTCCACTACCGTCACCGTCACCGACGCGGTTTCGCGCGTTCAGACGGAAGCTTCCAGCCTGGGCACGACCGTCGAACGGCAGCGGATCGAAAATCTGCCGCTCAATGGCCGCCACGTCTTCAACCTGGTCAAACTGGTTCCCGGCGTGCAGCCGCGTTTCAAAGGCTCGGACGGATTCGCCGAAGTGGACAATCAAAGCTTTTCGCAGATCAGTTTCAACGGCGGTTCGCCCTACAGTAACCAGGTCTTCCTGGATGGCGGCACGAACACCGTTCCGGTTCACAACGAAATCAGCGTCGTGCCCATCGCGGACACGGTCGAAGAATTCAAAGTGCAGACCAATTCACTGGCGGCGGAATTCGGCCAGACCAGCGGCGGCGTCATCAGCGTTGCCACACGCGCCGGAACGAATGAATATCACGGATCTTTGTACGAATTTTTCCGGAATGACGCGCTTGATGCGCGCAATGCGTTTCTGACCACGCCCAATCCGCTCACTGGCCGCACCAAACCCATTCTCCGGTACAACCAGTACGGTGGAACCTTTGGCGGCCCGATCAGGCTGCCGAAAAAGGTCTTCGGTCCCGCCAGCTACAACGGTCAGGATCGCACCTTCTTTTTCTTCGGCATGGAGCAGTGGAATCACCGCCAGGCCAATATCAACCGCGCCACCGTGCCGACGGCGCTGGAACGGAGCGGGAATTTTTCAAACACCCGCGATGGCAACGGCAACCTGCTGACCATTTACGATCCGGCGACGACACGCCCGAATCCGAATGGCAGCGGCTTCGTGCGCGACCCGTTTCCCGGCAACATCGTTCCGCAGAATCGGATTGACCCGCTGTCCAGACGGTTGCTGGAATTTTTGCCGCTGCCCAACGTCGCGCCGAATAACGCGTTCACCAACTCGAACAATTACCTTTCACTGATCGGCTTTCCGACGGACCAGTTCCAAACCAGCGTGCGAATTGACCACAACTTCAGCGAAAAGGACAAGGTCTTTGGCCGCTTCACCGGCACCAAGAATACACGTATGAACCGCGCCTGGGGCAACGGCGACGCCGACACGGATGCGCGGAACGATCAACGCAACAACTTCAACATGCTGGTCAGCCACACGCATATTTTCTCGCCGTCGCTGATCAATGAACTGCGCGTCAACGGGACACGCCAGTTTCTGGATTTCGTCCATCCGAGTTTTGACAAAGGCTATCCGGCGCAACTCGGTTTCCCGTCCATCATCCCGCAGGATGCGTTTCCCGCCATCATCATTGACGGCGTGCTGCCCTTCGGTTCGGGACGCGGCGGATTCGCGGGCGGGTATCGCCGCCAGCATACTGTTCAAGTCGCCGACAGCGTGACCTGGACCAAAGGCCGCCATGTCTTCAAATTCGGCACCGACCAACGCTGGAACCGGTTCAATTTCGTCAACCGGTTGAATCCATCTGGCAGTTTCAATTTCGGCGGCGGCCTGACGAACAATCCATTGGCTCCAGCCGGCACCGGCGTAGGCTTTGCCAGTTACCTGCTCGGCGAGGTGTCGGGCGGCAGTTTGTCTTCGCGGCCATTTTTCGCTTTCCACACGGCGTCGAACGGCAGCTTCGTGCAGGACGACTGGAAAATCACGCAGCGGCTGACGCTGAATCTGGGCTTGCGGTACGATTACGCCACCGGACCAATCGAACGCTGGAATCGCAGTTCGAACTTCGATCCCTTCGTCACCAACCCTGAAACCAATACGCGGGGCGCGCTCCTTTATGCGGGCGTCACCAAAGACACTCATTTCACGATTCCGCCCAGGAAGAACTTTGGCCCGCGCGTCGGCTTCGCCTGGGATGTGAATGGCGACGGTAAGACAGCCATTCGCGGCGGTTTCGGTTTGATTTACAGCGCCATCGAAAGCGGCGACACGGCCGGTGATACGGCGAACTCGCTCGGCTTCAGCATTGACACCCCATTCGTCGCGGCGGGCGGCGGCCCGGTCAAGGCATTCCAGTTTTCAGCGGGTCCGTCATCGCTGCTCCAACCGCGCGGCGCGGCGGGCGGCCCATCCGCGTTTCGCGGCCAGAACGTCCGCTATCAGGAATTGCGCCAGCCCACGCCTTACGTTCAGCAGTGGAATCTGACGATTCAGCGGGAACTGTGGGGCAAATGGGTGGTCGCCGGAACCTACGCGGGCAATCGCGGCGTGCATCTGTTCGGCGGCAACTACGATCTGAACCAGCTCGATCCTTCATTCTTCTCGCTGGGGCTGGCGTTGCAGGATCAGGTTCCGAATCCCTATCGCGGCATCATCACCTCCGGAGCATTGTCGGGCGCAACGGTGGCGCGCAGCCAGTTACTGCGGCCATTCCCGGATTACCTGAGCGTAGGGCTGCTCGCCAATCACGGCGCGTCCAGCACCTATCATTCGTTCCAGTTCACGGCGGAGAAGCGTTACTCCAACGGATTGAGCGCGCTGCTGTCCTACACCAACTCGAAATCCATCAATGATTCGTTTTCGATTGCGGGCGGCGGCGGCGGCGCGGGCGATTTCCGCATCGGACGGCTGGATCGCGCACTGGACCGCGCCATTGACGAAGAAGACATTTCGCAGCGCGCGGTTTTCAGCGCCGTCTATGAGCTTCCTTTCGGCAAGGGGAAGCGCTTCCTGAAAGACGGCGTGGTCAGCCACATCATCGGCGGCTGGAAACTCAACACCATCACAACGCTGCAAACCGGCAGACCGTTGAAAGTGCGCGGCGCAAACAACTTCACCGGCATCAACTGGCCGGATATGGTTTGCGACCCAACGCTGGACAATCGCACGGAGAACGCCTGGTTCAACACCTCCTGTTTCCGCAATCCCGCGAACTTCGTCATCGGTAACGTGCCCCGCACACTGCCTTCGACGCGCGGGCCGGGATACAAGGACGTGGCCTTGTCGCTCTTCCGCACGCAAAAACTGACTGAAACGGTCAACATCGAATTTCGCGCGGAAGCCTTCAATGCCTTTAACTTCGTCAATCTCAATGATCCCAATACGACTTTCCAAGCGAATCCCCAAGGCGTCAATGCCAATCCGAACTTCGGACGGGTGTTGAGTTCGCTGGACCCAAGGCGCATTCAGTTGGGTTTGCGATTGTCGTTCTAAAGCTGAAAATTCCCTTCCGTTTGCATAACAACGTACGGCAGCTTGTTCAAGCTGCCGTACGTTCAATTCCCTACCGATCCACATCTTGTTTCCGAAGGAGTATTCGTGCGTCGTATTTTCTTACCGCTTCTGCTTCTATTTCTGACTTCAACAGCAAACACGCAATCAACCAAACAAACCCAATATGATCTGGTTATTTACGGCGGCACGGCGGCGGCTGTGACGGCGGCGGTGCAGGCAAAGCTGATGGGCAAAACCGTCATCATCGTCTCGCCCGACAAGCACCTGGGCGGACTCTCCAGCGGCGGCCTGGGTTTCACGGACACCGGCAACAAGGCCGTCATCGGCGGTCTGGCGCGCGAGTTCTACCATCGCGTTTATCAGCACTACCAGAAACCGGAAACCTGGAAATGGGAAAAGCGCGAACAGTTCGGCAACAAAGGTCAGGGCACCGTGGCGCTGGATGGTGAAAATCGCACGATGTGGATTTTCGAGCCGCACATCGCCGAACTGGTCTTTGATGAAATGATCAAGGAACACAAAATCCCCGTCATTCGCAACGAATGGCTCAACCGCAAAACCGGCGTGAAAAAAGCGGGCGGGCGAATCACTTCCATCACCACGCTGAGCGGCAAACGCTACACCGGCAAAATGTTCATTGACGCCACCTATGAAGGCGATCTGATGGCGGCGGCGGGTGTGGATTATCACGTCGGACGCGAAGCCAACAGCGCTTACGGCGAAACCTTGAACGGCGTCCAAACCGGCGTGCTGCATCACCGGCATCACTTCGATGCGGTGGCCAAAAGGATCAGCCCGTACCTCGTACCCGGCGATCCGAAAAGCGGCGTGCTGCCGCGCATCAGCACCGCGCCGCCGGGCGAATTCGGAAAAGGCGACAATAAAGTGCAGGCCTATTGCTTCCGCATGTGCCTGAGCGATCATCCGGACAACCGCGTTCCCTTCCCCAAACCCGCCGGCTACGATCCGAAACAATATGAGTTGATGCTGCGGATTTTCGACGCCGGCTGGCGCGAAACCTTCCAGAAATTCGACCGCATTCCCAACCGCAAAACCGACACCAACAATCACGGCCCGATGAGCACCGACAACATCGGATTCAACTACGATTACCCGGACGCGACCTACGAACGCCGCCGCCAGATCATTCAGGAACACGAGCAGTACCAGAAAGGCTGGCTCTATTTCATCGCCAACGATCCGCGCGTGCCCAAGGACGTGCAGGAAGAAATGCGCAAGTGGGGACTGGCCAGGGACGAATTCAAGGACAACGGCAACTGGCCGCATCAGATTTATGTTCGCGAAGCGCGCCGGATGATCGGGGCTTACGTGATGACCGAACTGGAACTGACCAAAAAACGCGCCACACCGGAGTCGGTCGGCATGGGATCGTATTCCATTGATTCGCACAACATCCAGCGCTACATCATTACTCCAGAAGGGGGGTCGGCCAAGGACGCTTACGTCCAGAATGAAGGCGACATCGGCGTTTCGACCAAAGGGCCGTACGAAATCGCCTATGGTTCGCTGGTGCCCAAAAAAGGCCAGGCCGACAACCTGCTGGTGCCGATTTGCGTATCCAGCACGCACATCGCTTTCGGCAGCATCCGCATGGAACCGGTCTTCATGATTCTGGGCCAGTCCGCCGCGACCGCCGCCGTGCTGGCGATTGACGGCAATCTGGCCGTGCAGGATGTGCCCTACGCGAAGCTCCGCGAACAAATGCTGAAAGACAAACAAATCCTTCAACTCACCGCTACGACGCAGGGGAAATAAGCAATGAAACGATTACTGCAACTGGCAGCGCTGCTGCTGCTGACTTCAACCGCATTTGGACAAACGAAAAAGTTCGATGTCGTCGTGTACGGCGGGACGGCGGGCGGCGTCATGACCGCCGTTGCCGCCGCCCGCGAAGGCCTGAACGTCGCTGTGCTGGAACCCGGCAAACATCTGGGCGGAATGGTCACTGGCGGATTAAGCCGCACGGACTTCGGCAAGAAGGAAGTCATTGGCGGCATCGCGCTGGAGTTTTACAAGCGCGCGGGCAAAAAGTATGGCCGCGACATCGAGTGGATGCCTGAACCGCGCGTCGCCGAAGCCATCCTGAACGAAATGATTCAGGAGGCCAAAACCGTCACGGTCTTCCTGAATCATCGCCTGAAGGAAAAAGGCGGCGTCAAAAAACAAGGGACACAGGTGATCGAAATCACAATGGAAAACGGCGCGCGTTTCGCGGGCCCGATCTTCGCCGACGCCAGTTACGAAGGCGACCTGATGGCGCAGGCCAAAGTGGATTTCACCTGGGGCCGCGAATCTTCGGCGCAATATGGCGAATCGCTGGCGGGCGTCCGCCCCAAAGACCGTAATCACCAGTTTGATTTTCCGGTTTCCGCGTACGACGCCAACAAAAGGCTGCTGCCGGAAATTCAGAAAGAGCCGCGCGGCGAAATCGGCGCGGGCGACCGCAAAGTGCAGGCCTACAACTACCGTATGATCCTGACGGACGATCCGGCAAACCGGATTCCCTTTGCCAAGCCTGCCAGCTACAACCCAAAGCGCTTTGAACTGCTCGCCCGCTTCCTGCCCGAATTCGTCAAACAAAAAGGCCGCGCCCCGCGCATGAACGAAATCCTGCTGCCCGCGCAAATCGCCGGCAAACAGAAATGGGACTTCAACAATCGCGGGCCGTTTTCGACCGATTACATCGGCAAAAGCTGGGACTACCCGAACGCCAGCTACAAACGCCGCGCCGAGATTTGGCAGGATCACAAGGTCTACACCGAAGAACTGTTTTATTTCCTGACCACTGATCCGCGGGTGCCGAAAGAGACGCAGGCCGAAATCGCGCAGTTCGGTCTGGCCAGAGACGAATTCACAGATAACAATCACTGGCCCTATCAGCTTTACGTCCGCGAAGCGCGGCGGCTGGTTGGCGATTACGTCGTCGTGCAAAAAGACATCCAGACGGAATTGACGAAACCGGACGTTATCGCGATGGGCAGTTACAACAGCGATTCGCACAATGTTCAGCGTTACGTCACACCCGAAGGCGATGCCCAAAACGAAGGCAACATGGAAGTGGCCGTCACTCCCTATCAAATTCCCTACCGCGTTTTGCTGCCGAAAAAGTCGCAGGCGACCAATCTGTTCGTGCCGGTTTGCTTTTCCGCCAGCCACGTCACGTATTCGACGCTCCGTATGGAACCGCAATATATGATGATCGGCCAGGCTGCCGGCGTCGCGGCGAAGATGGCGCTGGAAAAGAAAATTACGGTGCAGGAAGTGGATACAAAGGCCTTGAAAACCAAACTGCTCCAGCAAGGCGCAGTCATGGATTGGGTAAAACCGTAGCTAATTCAGCGATTTCGGCTGCATGGCTTGATTTCAAATATTCTTCCGGCTATCATCCGGCTTACTTTCGAGGTGGGCAAGCGCCCACCTTTTTTATCAGGCTCATTAGTTTCAGGTAGGACAGGTTCTTAACCCCATTCAGCCCGACATTAACGTTGGAGGAGTGAAGCAGTTGATGGTTGATCCGCGTATTCGCGAGATTGCCGAGCGCGTGACTGCGCGCGAAGGCTTGGAACTGGTTCATGTGGAAATAACCAGTGGCCGGAACCCCATCCTGCGCGTTTACATTGACAAGCCAGGCGGGGTCACAATTGACGATTGCGCCTCGGTAAGTGAACGCATCAGCCTGATTCTGGATGTTGAAGATCCAATTCCGAATCAATTCACGCTTGAAGTGGCGTCACCCGGACTGGATCGTGGGCTGTACAAAGAGTCTGATTACGAACGTTTTGCCGGCCTTCCGTCCCATGTCAAGTTGTCGGAAGCGTTGAACGGGCAGAGAAATTTTCACGGCAAGTTAATCGGCCTTGATCGGGAAGGTGAAGTGGCGGCGGTCATAGAAGAAGAAAACGGCAAACGCCATCGCCTCCCCCTGGCCAAGATCATCAAGGCCAACGTTGAAATTGAACCGTAATCGTTGACAGATCGTTGTTGACAATAGTTAAAGATGAACCAACTTAGCTCCATTGCGCAAAATATTGATTTTCTCAGCAAAGAGAAAAAGATTGACCCGCAGGTCATCATCAGCGCCATCGAAGATGCGGTCGTGACAGCGTCGCGCAAGCATTTCAAGTCCGGCGAGGATTTGCATGCGCGGTACAATCTGGAATCCGGCGGCATTGAACTATACGCCATCAAGACCGTCGCGGAAGAAATCACCGATCCGGCGCGCGAAATGACCGTGGAAGAGGCCAATGCGGAAGTCGGCGAAGGCGCTGAAGTTGGCGACATGCTTGAGCTCCCCCGCCCGATGGAAGAACTGGGCCGCATTGCCGCGCAAACCGCCAAACAGATTATTCTGCAAAAAGTCCGCGAAGCCGAGCGCAATAAAGTTTACGAGGAGTTCATCGGCCGCGTGGGCGAACTGGTCAATGGTTTCGTCAAGCGCTTTGAAGGCGGCAAAATCATCATTGACATCGGCAACAGCCTGGAAGCCGTCATGCTGAAGCAGCAGCAATCGAAGGTCGAAAGCTTCACTCAGGGCGAGCGCATCCGCGTCGTGATTCACGATGTGAACCGCGAATCGAAAGGACCGCAAATCGAAGTATCGCGAACCAGCCCGGAACTGTTGAAGCGATTGTTTGAAATGGAAGTGCCGGAAATTTACGATGGCACCGTGGTGGTCAAAGCCGCTGTCCGGGAACCCGGCGAGCGGGCCAAGATTGCCGTCGTTTCCAACGAACGCGATGTTGATCCGGTCGGCGCCTGCGTCGGCATGAAGGGATCGCGTGTTCAATCCATTATCCGCGAACTGCGCGGAGAGAAAATTGACATCATCGAATGGTCGGAAGATCCGGCGATTTTCGCGGCCAATGCCCTGTCACCGGCAAAAGTCAGCAAAGTCACCGTTCTGGACTTTGAAGATAAAAAGCTGCAAGTCATCGTCGAAAATGAGCAGCAAAGTCTGGCCATCGGCAAACGTGGCCAGAATGTTCGCCTGGCGGCCAAACTGGTCGGCTGGGATATTGACATTCGCAGCGAAGAAGAGATGAAACGTGAGGTCGCTTCGCAAATGGAGCAGATGATCTCCGCGCCAGTCGTCAAGCTTTCGTCCATCGAAGGCATTTCGGCCAGCGATTCCGATGCATTGGCCGAGCACGATATCGAAACAATTGAGCAGTTGGCGGAAGCAAGCGTTGACGACCTCTGCGATTGGCTGGACATCAGCGTTGACGAAGCCGAAGACTTGCTCGATATGGCGCGCGCCATCACCGATGCGCGCCGAGCGCATGCCAGCCTGACCTCAGGGGAAGCGATGGACCCCGAGGCGGATGAAGAAGGCGATGAAGCCGATGATTTCGACGAGCCGGAAGTAGAAGTAGAAGAAGAAGAAGAGTTGGAAAAGGAAAACCAGGAAGAAGAAGCAGCGAGTGATGAGGAAGGCGGAGAAACTGCTGATACTGAAAGCTCGGCTGAGGCTGCGAATGAAGAAGACACTTCTGCGGAAGGCGCGGAAGCTCAAGACCAGGATGAAAAGCAATGATCTGGTCGTCTTTTACTGCACAAGTTGTGAGTTGTGCCCCTCGTGCGGCTTTTCCGAGTGCGGCCTGTGTGAAAGGAATAAATGGGCAAGGTCAGAATTTACGATTTAGCGAAAGAATTGAAGTTGGAGAGCAAGAAAGTGCTCGAAGACGCCCGTCGTCTGGGCGTTGATGCAAGCGTGCCATCAAACACCGTCCCTGATCTCGTTGCGGCTAAAATTCGCGAGATGTACTACCCCAAAAAAGAGGCTGTTGCGGCAAAACCGACAGCCCGTTTGATTAAACACCATCCGTCGGCGACAGCCCCCGCTCCCGCCACGACACCCGAATCCGAGGAACAACCCATTAGTACCGCTCCCGCCAGGGCTGAGTCCGCGCCACGAGTTGCGCCAGAAGCCCACCAATCCGCACCAACGACGACCAGAACGATCATCAAACCTCTAGCGCCGCCGCCAGCAGCCGAAATCAAACCGCTGCCCCAACCGGCCCCTGCGCCAGAACCGTCCAATGTACAATCTGCTGAATCGTCCAGGGTACAACTCGTCGAGCCGACTTTGCCGATTCTGGATGAGGGAACCGACAACTCGCCCCTGGTGGAACTGCCTGCGCCGGCAACGCCCGAACCGGAGCCTGAGCCCGTTCTGACAGAAGCGCCGCAAGTTGTGGAGGCGGAACCAGAAAAGCCAGAAAAAATTGAAGTGGCGCCAGCTCCTGTAGAGATTGAGCCGCCTATCGTTCAAGCACCTGAGACGGTTGAAATCGCCGCAGAAGCACCAGCAATCGTGCCTCTACCCGCGCCATCACCGGTGATGCCTGCGGCCGAACTCCCCAAACCCATCAAGCCCGCGCCGATTCAACCATCCGTGCCCAGACCACACGTCGCGACGACTTCGACGGGGACCAAAGTAATCAAGCTGGCTACTCCGACGAAGCCCATGCCACTTCCCGCACCCAAAGTGGTTGCGCCCAAGACCGCGCCTGTTCCAGGTCCGGGGCAAAAAGGCACTGGCAAGCTTCCTCCGGCGTTGCTGCTCAAAAAGGATCTGCCGCAACGCGATGGCAAGGAGAAAGAAGCGCATTTGCTTCCTTCCGGTGCGCAACAACGCACGGTATACATTCCGCCCAAGGATCAAAAGCCGAAAGGCCGCAATCAGCACCGCGCCAAAGACAAGGACAAGGGAAAATTCCAGGAAGGCAATACACAGAAGCTGGGGCTTCGCAAAAATGCCCTGCCCGTCTCGTCGCCGCGCTTGCAACCGGTTGATCTGAAGCAGCTTCGCCTGGTCGAAGGCAGCACCGTTCGGGAGTTCGCCGAGAAGATGGATGCCAAACCGCGCGATGTGGTCGCGGCCCTGATGCAACGTGGAGTAATGGCCACGATCAATCAGATCATTAACCACGAGATGGCCTTTGACATTGGCCGGGAATATGGATTTGAAGTTTCCTTCGGCGATTTCGAAGACATGAGCGTCGAATCGGAATTCGAGATCACGCCCGAAGCGATGGAAGATACCTATCTGCGCGCCCCGGTCATCACCGTCATGGGCCACGTGGATCACGGCAAAACCAGTTTGCTCGATGGCATCCGTTCAGCGCGCGTCGCTGAAGGCGAAGCGGGCGGCATCACTCAACACATCGGGGCATATTCGGTCGAAGTTCCCAATCCGGACACGCCCGATCAAATGCGCCGAGTAGTCTTCCTGGATACGCCCGGTCACGAAGCCTTCACGATGATGCGCGCCCGTGGCGCGAAAGTGACGGACATCGTCGTTCTGGTTGTCGCGGCGGATGACGGCGTCATGCCGCAGACCGTGGAAGCCATCGAACACGCCCGCGCCGCCAAAGTCCCGATTATCGTGGCAATCAACAAGATTGATAAACCCGATGCCAATCCCGACCGCGTTCGGAAAGAACTGGCCGACCGCGGATTGCTGTGGAGCAATTGGGGCGGCGACACGGAAATGGTCGAGGTGTCTGCCAAGAAGCGCCAAAATATTGAGGGATTGCTGGAAATGATCCTGCTGACGGCAGACATTCTGGACCTCAAATCGAATCCGAAGCGCAGAGCCACCGGCACGGTGCTCGAAGCCAAACTGGATCGCGGACGCGGCGCGGTGGCGACCGTCCTGGTGCAGAACGGCAGCTTGCACATTGGTGATCCGTTCATCGTCGGCAGTTTCTCCGGCAGAGTCCGCGCATTGATGAATGATCGTGGCGAGCGCGTGCTGGAAACCGGTCCGGCGACGCCCGTCGAAGTGCTCGGACTGGAAGGCGTGCCTTCCGCCGGTGATCAATTTCTGGCGGTTGACGACGTCGCCAAAGCGCAGCAGATTGCTCAATTCCGCCAGGCGAAAGACCGCACGACTTCGCTGGCCCGGTCAGCCGCTCGCGGGCTGGATCAATTGGCCGCTCAAATGGAAACGGGCACCGTCAAGGAATTGCTGGTTATCCTGAAGGCCGACGTGCAAGGTTCGGTCGAGGTGCTCAAAGACACCCTCACCAAGCTTTCCACCGACAAGGTCAAAGTTCGCATCATCCGCTCCGCCGTCGGCGCCATCACCTACGACGATGTGCTGATGGCCAGCGCATCGCAGGCCACGGAATCCGGCGCGGCCACGGTGATCATCGGATTCAACGTCCGCCCCGAATCGCGTGCCGAAGATATCGCCAAACAGGAAAGCGTGGACATTCGCCTGCACTCGATCATCTACAAGGTCGAGGAAGAAATTCGCAACTCGATGCTTGGATTAATGGACGCGACGTCCAAGGAGACCGTACTTGGCAAAGCGGAAGTTCGCGACATCATTCGCGTGCCGAAAATCGGCTCCATCGCTGGCTGCCTGGTCATCAACGGCCTGATCAAACGCACGGCGCAGGCCCGGCTGATCCGCAACAATGTGGTGATCTTCGAATCCTCCATCGGCAGCTTGCGCCGCTTCAAGGACGACGTCAGCGAAGTCCAGCAAAATTATGAATGCGGCATCACCGTTGATCGCTTCAATGATTACAAACTCGGCGACATCATCGAAGCCTTCATCACGGAGAAGGTCGCGGCCACACATTTGTAGAAATCAAAAGGCAAAGGGCAAAAGGCAAAGAGCAAAAATACAAATCGTTTTGCACGCCTCGACAAACCGCTTTTAATTTTTGACTTTTTACTTTTGCCTTTTGATTTTTCGTTATGCAGCATCGTCCCGTCAGATTAGCTCAGGAATTGAAATCAGAAATCAGCGCGATCATCACCCGCGAACTGCCACATCATCGGCTCGGCTTCATCACCATCACCGATGTCAAAGTCAGCCCCGATCTCCGCTACGCTCGCGTCTTCATCAGCGTTCTCGGGCCTTCAGAAGACAGAATTCGGACCCTGGAAACCCTGGACAGCGAGAAAGCATTTATCCGCCAACTGATTGGCCGTCGTTTCCGCTTGCGTCATACGCCGGAAATCACGTTCGTTTACGATGAAACCGTCGAAAACGCCGATCACATGATGCGGTTGATGGACGAAATTAAGAAGGAGTTACCGGATGAGGGTAAGGATGAAGAATGAAGGATGAAGGATGAGTCACACTTCGACGATTCGTCCTTCACTTCATCTTTCATCTTTCATCCTTCATCCTTCACGCAGTATGTTAGGCCAGGTAATTGAACTCATCGAAAAACATGAACGCTTCGCCATCACTTCCCACATTCGTCCAGATGGCGACAGCATGGGGTCGTCGCTGGCGCTTTGCTGGATTTTGCGTGCGCTGAAAAAAGAGGCCGAGGTGATCATGTGCGACCATGTGCCTCACTCCTACTCCAGGTTGCCCGGCGCCGACGAAGTCCGCGTCGTCAAGGACATTGACCGCGAATACGACGCTGTCTTCGTCATCGAATGCAGCGATGTGACGCGGCCCGGTCTGCCCAGTTTGAAAGACCAGTTCGTGGTAAACATTGACCACCATTCAACCACGGCGCTATTCGGCGATTTGAACTGGATTGATTCGACGGCGGCGGCAGTGGGCGAAATGATCTACAACCTGGCCAAAGCCATCGGCGCGAAAATCAACGGCGAAATCGCCAGTTGCGTGTACGCCGCACTGCTGACCGACACCGGTTCCTTTCACTTTTCCAACACCACCGAGCGCACCTTCAAAATCGCCAGCGAACTGGTGCGCCACGGCGCGCAACCGGCCAAACTGTCGCAAGCGATTTTCTACAATTACCCCTACGCCAAAATTCGCCTGGTCGGGGAAGTCCTTTCCACGCTCCACCGGGACGAAACGGGCCGCATCGCCTGGATCACTATGACCAAGGAAGCCATGGCCGACAGCGGCGCGACCGAAGACGATTCCGATGGAATCATCAGCTACCCGCTGACCGTCGGCGATGTCGAAGCCGTGGCCTTTTTCCGCGAACTGCAAAACTCGACCTATCGCATCAGCTTGCGCTCAAAGAACCGCGTCAACGTCGCCCGCGTCGCCGAACACTTCGGCGGAGGCGGCCACGCCAACGCCGCCGGCTTCACCATCAAAGCCGACTACGACGAACTCAGCAGCGAAGTCATCGCCAAACTCAAGGAAGCCGTTGCCAATGCCCCGGCAGTCAACGGACGCGAAATCAAACCCCGATAATCGCGCGTCCATTTTTACCGCCAATTCCCGTTGAGCTTGCCCCCATCATCCGGGCATTAAAGACTTGCTGCGCCTGATTGAATGAAAATCGAAGCCAGACGAAGTTCGCCCACACTTTGCCCCGAGTCCCGGAAAGTTGCCCGCCTAACGAATCAAGCCGCCAATGCGTGGAAAGACTTTTGCTGAAACCGTTCAAGAATCAGCGTCCGTCGTAAATCCGAGCAATCAGCGGCTTGGGTTGTTTTTGAATGAATAAGGAACGCCGGCGATCAACCGCCGGCAATCGCCGGCACGATGGAAATTTCAGCCTGTGCGCCAACCGGCGTCTGCAACCGATCCAGAAAGCGGATGTCTTCGCCATCAACATAGACGTTGATAAAGCGGCGCAATTCGCCGTTCTCTTCGCATAAGCGCGCCTGGATGCCCGGATAGCGCGCTTCGAGTTGCGTGAAGACTTCGCCGATGGTCGCGCCCTCGACTTCGACCAGTTCGGTGTCGCCCGTGAATTTGCGTAGCGGTGTTGGAATAATGACAGTCTGTGACATAACGATCTCCTTCTTTGCAAACGTGGGACAGGCTTTAGCCTGTCCGCAGCAGGGACAGACTGAAGTCTGTCCTACATTTTTACGCAGTCGCTTTGGCTGCGCGGCTGAATCCAACCAGATTTTCAAACGCAGCCAGCTTGGGTTCAATGGGTTTCAAGTCTTCCAGTGTTAGCGCTTCCTGCGTCTTCAAACCGTTGCCGGTGATGGCGATGACAATGCGGTCTTTGGCGGTCAGGCGGCCTTGGGCGATCAGTTTTTGCGTCACGGCCAGCGTCGTTCCACCCGCTGTTTCGGTGAAGATGCCTTCGGTTTCGGCCAGCAGCTTCATCGCGCCGATGATTTCCGCGTCGCTGACATCTTCCGACCAGCCGCCGGTGTTTGTGATCACGCCGGTCGCGAAATATCCATCCGCCGGATTGCCGATGGCCAGCGATTTGGCAATCGTGTCCGGTTTGACCGGTCGGATGTCGCGCGTGCCGGCTTTGACGGCGGCGGCAATCGGATTGCAGCCCGTGGCCTGCGCGCCGTAAAAGCGCGTTTGCGTTTCTTCGATCAAACCCAGTTTCTGGAGTTCGCCGAATGCTTTGTGAATTTTCGTGATCAGCGATCCGCCAGCCATCGGCACCACCACTGCGTCGGGAGCTTTCCAGCCGAGTTGTTCGGCGATCTCGTAACCGAAGGTCTTCGAACCTTCGCCGTAAAACGGGCGCAGGTTGACGTTGACGAAAGCGATGGGATGGCGGCCCGCAATTTCGCTGCACAGGCGGTTCACGTCGTCATAATTGCCACGGACCGGGACGACGTTCGCGCCGTAAATCTGCGTGGCGGTGACTTTGCTTTTTTCCAGATTGTCGGGGATGAGAATGAAGGCGGGAAGTCCTGCGGCGGCGGCGTTGGCGGCAACCGAGTTCGCCAGGTTGCCAGTGGAGGCGCAGCCGACGGCTTCAAATTTGAATTCGCGCGCTTTTGACAGAGCGACCGCAACCACGCGGTCTTTGAACGACAAGGTCGGATGCTGCACCGCGTCGTTTTTGATGTACAGCTCGCCCACACCGAGCGCTTTGGCCAGCCGCTCGGCACGAACGAGCGGCGTACATCCGGTATTCAATCCAACAGTTGGTTCGCCTTCCAGCGGCAGCAATTCCTGATACCGCCACATCGTCTTGGGGCGGCTGGCAATCTCTTCTCGCGTCAGCGTGTTTTTGATCGCGTCGTAATCGTAATCCACTTCCAGCGGCCCAAAACACTCTTCACAAATCGCCACCGGCTCAACCTTGTACGGCGTGCCACATTCCCGGCATTTCAATCCCTTCACAAAACTCATTCTCTGTTCTCCTTATTCCGGCCGCTTACGCTTCCGGCGCTGTTCTAAAACTGAAAAAAGCCCTGCGCTAAAGTTGTAGCGCAGGGCTTTTTCGATGTTCTTCGATTCCCGCAGCTCTTTAGCAGTTTTTTTAAGTGGAGCAAGTCGCTGTAAATCGCCACTTTCAAATTTTCAAAGGCAAATTTTCAAAGGCAATAACTGAAAAAGCCTCGCGCTTGAAACGAGCGCGAGGCTTTTTAAACCTTCAGGCTGTTTAGCGCTTGTTTAACGTGGAGCAATTTGCCTTAAATCACCACATTCAATTGACCAGGCCGGACGATACACCCGGAGGAAAATTGCTGTCAAGGGCAGATAGAAAAAATTTATGGTCTTGACAAAAAGATTTACGGGCATAAGATTTCGCGCATCGTTATGATTGATCCACATCATACATTCCGCTGTTGTCCCTACACTTGTCACAGCACCTGTTGTCGGTGAACAATCCGACTTTCTCTTTTCGCAACCCAAACCCAATTCAAGGAGGAAGATTATGTCTATCCGCATCGGCGACGTAGCGCCGGACTTTACGGCAGAAACCACTGAAGGTACCGTCAATTTTCACGAATGGCTTGGCGAAGGCTGGGGCGTTCTGTTTTCCCATCCCAAGGACTTCACGCCGGTCTGCACCACGGAACTCGGCGAAGCCGCCCGCCTGAAACCCGAATTCGACAAACGCAACGTCAAGATCATCGGCCTGAGCGTTGATCCGTCTGAGTCTCACCACAAATGGGCGGAAGACATCGCCGAAACCCAGGGCACCGCGCTGAACTTCCCTGTTATCGCCGACGCCGACAAGAAAGTCGCGGACCTGTATGAAATGATCCACCCGAACGCCAGCGACACCTTCACCGTGCGCTCGGTTTTCGTCATCGGGCCGGACAAGAAAGTAAAACTGACGCTGACCTACCCTGCCAGCACGGGACGCAACTTCGCTGAAATTCTGCGCGTGATTGATTCGCTGCAACTGACGGCGAAATACAGCGTGGCGACGCCGGTCAATTGGAAAGACGGCGATGATGTCATCATCGTTCCGGCGGTTTCCGATGAAGCGGCCAAGGAGAAATTCCCCGGCGGCTGGAAGACCGTCAAGCCTTACCTGCGCGTGGTTGCGCAGCCGGGCAAATAAGTTGTCGTGGATTTTCCATTTGTCATTTGTCCTTGCCGGAGCGAGTCAGCTCATTTCATCAATGAGAAATGACAATTGAGAAATGGCAAATGGAAAATCAACTTTCGTTCGCAAGACTCAACACTGCTGTTATGCCGATTCAACGCGCAATCCCTGCTCTTCACGCTGGCGTTACTTCCCTTCCCGATCTGATCGGCAACACTCCGCTGCTCCGGCTCAACAATCTGAATCCAAATCCGCAGGTGGAAATCTACGCCAAGGCAGAGTGGGCAAACCCCGGCGGTTCGGTCAAAGACCGTCCGGCGCTGAAAATGATCCGGGAAGCGGAACGCTCCGGCTGGCTGACCAGAGAGAAAACAATTATTGACGCCACCAGCGGCAACACTGGAATTGCTTATGCAATGCTGGGCGCGGCGCTCGGTTACAAAGTCGAACTCTGCCTGCCGCAAAACGCCAGCGCCGAACGCAAACGCATCTTGCAGGCTTATGGCGCGCACGTCGTGCTGACCGATCCGATGGCGGGAACGGACGGCGCAATTGTCGAAGTCCGCCGCCGCGTGGCGGAAAATCCTGACGCCTACGTCTACCTCGATCAATACAACAATCCGGCCAACTGGCAATCGCATTACGAAACCACAGCGGTTGAAATCTTCAATCAGACAGCGGGACGCATCACGCACTTTGTCGCGGGCCTGGGAACCAGTGGAACTTTTGTCGGCGTCAGCCGCCGCTTGCGCGAATTGAAACCGGAAACACGGTTGATTTCGATGCAACCCGATTCGCCTTACCACGGTCTGGAAGGCATGAAACACATGCCGACTGCCATCGTGCCCGGCATTTACGATCCGACGCTGGCTGACGAAGAGATGGAAATCATGACCGAAGACGCGCACGAAATGGTCCGCCAACTTGCCAGGCGCGAAGGCTGGTTTGTTGGTGTTTCAGCAGCGGCCAACATCGTCGCCGCGTTGAAAGTCGCCGAAACGCTGGAACAAGGCGTCATCGTCACAATCCTGTGCGATGGCGGCAGCCGCTATCTAAGCGAAAAGTTTTGGAGTGAAGCATGAGTGTCAAGCTAGCTACAGACCACATTCAAACGATCAGGGAACATGGCGAACGAGCCTTTCCCGAAGAATGCGGCGGCTTGCTGCTGGGGACGGTCGAAAACGGCGTGCGCGTAATTCACGAAGTTTTGCCGCTGGAAAACATCCGCAAGGATTCGCGCCACAATCGCGTGGAACTCAATCCGCTCGATTACGCCAAAGCGGAACGCGAAGCGGCGAAACGCGACCTGGGCGTGTGGGGCTACTACCATTCGCATCCGAACCATCCGGCGATTCCCTCGGGCTTTGATCTGGACCACGCGCCGTTCGTGGAATGGTCGTACCTGATCGTTTCCGTGCGCGAAGGCAAAGCCGAGGAAGTCCGCGCCTGGACGGTGCGCGAAGACCGTTCGCAGTTCGACGAAGAAGAAATCATTCAAGATTGAAAACCGATACTTTCCACGAAGCCACACGAAGATTCACGAAGGCTTAAAAACAACTTCGTGCTTCTTCGTGTTACTTCATGGATGAAATAACCGAGGAGAAAACTGAAATGCCAAAGATTGTGATTCCGACCGCGCTGCGCCAATACGCCGGCAACACGGCGGCGGTGGATGTGGCGGGAGCGACGGTCGGCGAAGTGCTGGCGAGTCTGACTTCGCAGCATCCGGATTTGAAAAAGCATTTGTACGATGCCAACGGCAAGCTGCGCAGCTTCGTCAATGTGTTCGTCAACGACGAAGACATTCGCCATCAGCAACAGGAAAACACGCCGATCAAGGAAGGCGACGACATCAGCATCATTCCGGCAATCGCCGGCGGCTCGGGCGCGGAAGCTCGCGCCGTTAGTTCCCTGCCCGATTTGACCAAAGACGAAATCGCCCGCTACAGCCGCCACCTGATCATGCCCGAAGTCGGCATGGAAGGTCAGCGCAAGTTGAAAGCCGCCAGCATCCTGCTGATCGGCACCGGCGGGTTGGGATCGCCGCTGGGGCTGTATCTGGCGGCGGCGGGCGTCGGAAGACTGGGCTTGGTGGATTTCGATGTGGTGGATTTCAGCAATCTGCAACGCCAGATCATTCACGGCACCAAGGATGTGGGTCGCCCGAAGATTCAATCGGCCAAAGATCGGCTGTCCGACATCAATCCGCACATCCAGATTGATACTTACGAAACGGCGCTGCGCGCGGACAACGCGCTTGACATCATCAAGCCTTACGACATCGTCATTGACGGCACGGATAATTTCCAGACGCGCTATCTGGCCAATGACGCCAGCGTGTTGCTGGGCAAACCGAACGTCTACGGTTCGATTTTCCGCTTCGATGGGCAGGCGTCTGTCTTTTATCCGGGCGGCGGCGGACCTTGCTATCGCTGCCTGTATCCCGAACCGCCTCCGCCGGGACTGGTTCCGTCCTGCGCCGAGGGCGGCGTGCTGGGAATCCTGCCCGGCATCATCGGCGTAATTCAGGCGACCGAAGCCATCAAGCTGATCATCGGCGAAGGCGAACCGCTGATTGGCCGCCTGTTGCTGTTTGATGCCCTGAAGATGAAGTTCCGCGAATTGAAGCTGCGGCGCAATCCGGAATGCCCGCTGTGCGGCGAAAATCCGACGATCAAAGAGTTGATTGATTACGAGGCTTTCTGCGGCATCACGCCGCCGGAACCGGCGCCAAAAGTCGAAACCGTTTCCGATTGGGAAGTGACGCCCGTGCAACTGAAAGCCGAACTCGACAGTGGCAAGCAGATCACGATCATTGACGTGCGCGAAGTGCATGAATGGCAGATTGGCAATCTGGAACAATACGGTTCGAAGCTGATTCCGCTGGGGCAATTCCCCGCGCGCGTGGGCGAACTAAATCCTGATGACGAAATCGTCGTGCATTGCAAAATGGGCGGGCGCAGCGCCAAAGCGTACGGTGTGCTGAAAGAAGCCGGCTTCCAGAAGATTCGCAACCTGAAAGGCGGCATTCTGGCCTGGTCCGATCAAGTTGATCCAAACATGCCGAAGTACTGATGCCGCGACTTCCCGTCATCAACATCAGCGCGCTGACCGGCGAACCAGCAGATCGCCGGTCAGTCGCTGAACAGATCAAAACCACCTGTTGCGAGTTTGGGTTCTTTTACGTCATCGGCCACGGCGTGAATGAAAGCTTGCAGGCAAGACTTGAAACTCTGAGCCGGGAGTTTTTCGCGCAGCCGCTGGAAACCAAACTCCAAATCCGAATGGCGCTCGGCGGCAAGGCCTGGCGCGGCTATTTTCCCGTCGGCGACGAACTCACCTCCGGCCAGCCAGACCAAAAAGAAGGCATTTATTTCGGCGCGGAACTCGATGAAGACCATCCGCTGGTCAAAGCCGGAACGCCGCTGCACGGTCGCAATCTGTTTCCGGCGCTTCCCGGTTTTCGCGAAACCGTGCTGCAATACATGACCGAAATGACGCGGCTCGGTCACACGCTGATGGCTGGCATCGCGCTCAGCCTTGGCTTGGAAGAAGGCTACTTCGCCAACCGCTATACTGCCGATCCGCTGACGCTGTTCCGCATTTTCAACTACCCGCCATTGCCTGACGGCCAACAAGTGTGGAGCGTGGGCGAACATACCGATTACGGCATTTTGACGATTCTGAAACAAGATGATTCCGGCGGCTTGCAGATAAAATCCAGGAACGACTGGACAAATTCCGGCTGGATTGCCGCGCCGCCGCTTCACGATTCTTTTGTCTGCAATATCGGCGACATGCTGGATCGGATGACCGGCGGTCTGTATCGTTCCACGCCCCATCGCGTCCGCAACCAGGCTACCAAAAACCGCCTGTCCTTTCCCTTCTTCTTCGATCCGAACTTCGACGCCCAAGTGAAGCCGATTCAGTCAGACCTGATTCCGGCAAATGGCAGTCAGGAGCGCTGGGACAAGGCCAACCTTTACGACTTCAATGGAACTTACGGCGAATACCTGCTCGGTAAAGTCTCAAAAGTGTTTCCAGAATTGAGACGCGAGGTGTTGTGATTTCCCAATGTCAGATCAGGAATCCCCAGAAGGACTTTCTTGCAAGGGACAGGCAAACATCCCTGTTTGCCTGTCCCTTGCCGCGATCAAAACGTCAATCCCGCGAGCGTCTCCGTCAACTTCTCGAGGGCGGGCTTCACCGCCTTCGTTTGCATTTCGGCGGCGCCGTTCGTCCTCATTGCGCTGGTGCTGGTCTGCGTCGTTTCGCCCGCGTATTTGATCTTGCCGGTGGCCACCTCGATGAGCCGGGTTTTCAAGATCACACGACCAAAGTCGTCCGCCCCCTTCGGCGTGTATTCCACCACGGTGCCGGTCAGGACATAGCTCACACCGAGCTGCTTGCCGAGCTTGACCGCCGCGGAAGTAGAAGAACCGCCATTGATGGCCGCGAGATCGCCCTGTGATGCATCCCGCGTCCGCCTTACATCCACGACGTCAAATCTGTTGCTTTTCACCAGTGCGAACGCCAGGCTGGCCTGAAGCTGCCGCTTGGCCTCGGGGATCATCCCGGAGGCATTTGGCCCCGGACTGAATTCAACCACGGCCACCTTCACTCCGGCCGCCCTGGCAGCCTGCCGTTCAATGGTCTTTTCTTCCCCGATGTTTTTTACTGATGAAGTATGAGCGAGCGAAACGCCCGCAAACGCAATTCCCAAAATCACTGCTGTAAATAGGCTTTTCATGACATTCTCCTCCTGGTTTTCTCGCCGCATTTTGCGACTACCTTTAAGGCGATTGAAGCAGAGAAAAACCACCATGCAGGCACGATTTTTTTCCGCAGATTAATCACGACGGCCTGACGAGATTCCAGGCCGTAAAAGCACAGCGTTCCTACGAATCGGCGGGCGAATCTCAAGAAAATGAGTGAGTTGAGATTAAAAAGTTCTCCCTCACGCAAGCAACCCAAGATTAGAAATGGCAATCTGAGGCGTTCCTGAAATGCGCTATACTTTGTTTGATCCGCCAGTTCACTCCCCTCATTCGAGTTGGCGAAATTTCTCAACCTGACGTTTTCCCAATCGGCTCAACCGTATTTTCCTGAAGGAGCTTATTCAATGGATTTTTCCCGTTCGTTCATTTCTCGCAGTTTGACCTTCCGCACAATCGCCGTCCTGGCGCTGGCTCTGTTTCTCACTTCCGTCTTCACAACTCGTCCCAGCACCGCGCAGAGCGGGTTGTATGTCAGCACTTTTGCCGGCGTGGGATTTTCGGCGGGGCTTTCCGACGGGCAGGGGCCGACGGCGCGGTTCAATGCGCCGCTCGGTTTGGCGATTGATAAAGATGACAACCTGATTGTCGCGGATTTCCGCAATCACCGCATTCGCAAAATTGACCCTGAAGGCCGAGTGACTTCCATTGCGGGCAGCGTCAGCGGATTCGGCAACGGCAATGCCTCACTGGCGCGTTTTTTCGGCCCGGCGGGCGTGGCAATAGACAAAGACGGCAACATCATCGTGGCCGATTACGGAAACAACCGCGTCCGGATGATTTCGACCAGCGGAATCGTGACGACACTGGCCGGCAGCGGGCAGTACGGTTCGCTCAACGGCGTGGGAACAACTGCGCGGTTCGCCAACCCTTCCAGCGTGGCGGTAGACAACGATGGCAACGTTTATGTGCTGGATTCGGGCACGAATCTGGTACGGAAAATTGACCGCTTCCGCTATGTTTCGACCGTGGCGGGCAGCTACAACGCCTTTGCCGATGGGCAGGGCAATGCCGCCGCCTTCAGCTTCACGGGCGGCGCGCCGCAGGCGACGGTGGATGCGCAGGGCAATTTGATCATTGCGGATTTCTTCAACAGCCGCATTCGCCAGATGACGCCGGATGGCACTGTGACGACCATTGCGGGCGGCGGCAGTTTGAAAGACGGTCCGGCGCTCGATGCCTCGTTCTTTTTCGCGACCGGCATCGCGCGCGATCGGGATGGCAATTACATCATCGCCGACTGGCACAATGCACAAATTCGCAAACTGGACGTGAGGGCCAAAGTAGTGACGACCATCGCGGGCAACGGCGATGAAAACCATTTGGACGGCCCCGCGCTGCAAGCTTCGTTCGTGCGTCCAGGCGCGGCGGCGGTGGATTCCAAAGGCAACATCTTCGTCAGCGATTACTTCACGCACACAATCCGGCGGATCGGTCCGCGCATTCCCGGCCCCAGCCCGACGCCAACGCCTACTCCGACAGCGACGCCAATTGCGACGCCGACTCCTACGCCTACGCCTACTCCAACGCCAACTCCGACTCCAACACCAAGCCCGACGCCGACGCCTACTCCAACAGCGACGCCAACGCCTACTCCAACTCCGACTCCAACTCCGACTCCGACACCTACTCCAGGGGGTGGGGCGCTGAACGTCATCGTCAACCCAAGTTTTGAGGAGGGCAACACCAGCGGCTGGCGCTTGTTTACCTATTACTTTGAAGGCGGCGGGGCTTCGATCGTGACGGATGCAACTGTGGTCAGCGACGGACAGTACGCGCTGAAGTTCCAGGCCAATGGCCGGCGGCTGGCGGATTACTGCGCGCAGGACCTGACGCTGCCGCCGGGCAATTACACCCTCAGCGCGGATGTCGTTCCGAGCATCGGCACGATTGCCACGCTGGGCGTGAGTTTCAACACCGGCGCGCCCGGCGTGACGGCGCAGTCACCTGCCAGCACGCGCATGCGGCTGAACGTCAATTTCACCGTGACCAACGGCAGCGTTCCGGTCACGATTTATGCCGTGGGTAATCAGAACCGCTACGTCCGCAGCAACTTCGTGGTGGATAACTTCACTTTGGTACGAAGGTAATCTGCCGGGAATAGTCTCTGAAGTCTTTTCATTTTCCATTTTGGATTTGCCATTTGTCATTGCATTGGGAACGCAACCAGCAATGACAAATGGCAATTTAAAAATGGGAAATGGAAAATTCAGGGAATTTCCCTCCTTGGCCTATGATGCGAAATTCTGCTTCACGTCCAGTTCCTCACCATTGATCGCATCCACATACACTGTCCATGCCAGACTGGTTCCGATTGTGACGGGAAAAGCCAGGCGGATTTCCAGCCGATTGCCATTCATTTTCGGGTAAACAATTAATCCCCCAATCCGGATCTCGTCCCGATTGGTGACTCTGAAGCTTTGCGGACGACCGGCAATGGTGGTGTAGGTGAATTCGCGATTGAGCAGTTTGTCGTAAAGAGAGTCAGGGTTGATTTCGGCGCGCGCAGGCAGGCTGACATCGGGCAGCAGGCTGCTGCTCCATTGCATCAATTCGCCGTTCCTGCCGATGACGAAGCGCAGTTCGCCGTAATTTTCGGCAAGCCGAACCGGGTAGTTCACCTGCCGGAAGGTCGCGCGATAAAAGTTGCCTTCGTTCGTGAACGTAATCAGCGAAAGGTCTCTTGGGCCGAGCGCCACATTCTTTTCCAAACCCGACAACACATCGCGGAAACGGTCAATAAACAGGCGCAGCGCTTCTTTCATTTCGATCTCGCCGAACTTGCCCGGCCTGGTGTTGATGTTGATGCGCCCGGCAATTCCGGTTGGCAGCGCGCGCGGCGTGTGAGTCACGGGCATCATATCCAGAGCCGTTTCGGGCAATCTCCATTCCGCCAGAAATCGGGTCCAGGCTTGCCGGGCCGCCTGCTCCCGCGCGGGGGAATCTTCGATCACCGGCGGGTAGCTGTTCGCCTGGCCTTGCGGCGTATTGACGGAAACCTGTCCAGGCGCGGCGCACGAAGCCAATAGCAGGGCGATAAAAAGAATCGAGCTGACCTTCTTCATGGCCCGGATCATTCCACCCGCACCGGGCAAAATCAAGCCACAACAATCCCACCAAAGCGATCCGCGGCAACCCGCGTTGACCAGTTTTGCGATGACAGCATATGATGCTCGCCGTTTACTGGAATAATCCGCTAATCAATTCGCTGCCTCATAAATATCCAGAATCTGTAAACCTGCTCGAACCCGTTTGAAAAACTCACAGGCAAAGTCGGTGACATTCCATACGCCTAACCCCGTTTTACGCAAAAAGGAGACCTGATTTGAAAAACCGAGTGATCGTTCTGTCCGCAGTCTTGTTCGTAGTAATGCTGCCGCTGTTTTTATTCACCTCGCCTACGAACGCTGGAAAACTGCTGGCCAGCCTGGCCGCCAGAACCAGCGCCGCACAACAAGGTCCTGTTTCTCCCTGGCCATCCATTGCCGAGCAGTTGCAAAAATCGGGCGTCAGGCCCGGCACGGCGTTGGAACGACTCATCCGGGATAATCAGGAATTGTCTTTACTGCGGCTTGACGAAGCGACGGACTTGCGACGCTTGCCGCCCTGGGCGCGGGTCTGGTGGCGGAAATCACATCCCGAACTGGCCTATCTGGCCTCCGACCCGACAGGCGGATATCCGCTGGTGTTGAAAGAAATCGTTGAATGGATGATGTGGCATCAGGACTTGAAGCCCGGCCCCGGGTCGCCTCCGGCCAAACTGGAAAAAGGCGAAGAAGAATCGGAACTGGAACGAAAGCTGGAAGGTATGCTCGCGCCTGAAGCGACCATCTCCGGCGAACGGCGCATTTCCGGCCTGCAAAGCGCCGCCCGCAGCGAATCCGACATTCGCATCAACTTTTTCGATCCCACCAAAATCCTGTCCGGTTCAAATGCCATCCAGAGCGGCGGGCAGCAAGCCATGTTCTTTTCCACCGACAGCGGAACGAGTTGGGGACAAACCGTGCTGCCATTGATCAGCCCGGATTCATCGCATTCCGATCCGACAGTGGATTGGACCTCGGACGGGCGCGGCTGGTCGTCCACGCTGGGCATCGTCGGCAGCACGCTGCGGATGCGGAATTACGTTTCAACGGATAACGGAGCAAACTGGGTGCTGGACGCCACTCCCTCCGGCACACAAACCAGCGTGGACAAACAGATGGTCTGGGTGGATCACAGCCCGACTTCGCCATTTTTCAACCGGATGTACGCCATCTGGCACAACGGACAGCCCGCGTTTATGAATCGCCGCACGGCGGGCGTGGCCGGGACCTGGCTGACCACGCCGATTCAAGTGAGCGGCGCGGAAAGCACGGGCACGGCCATTGGCTCGGACGTGAAAACCAACAGTGCGGGCGATGTCTTCGGCTTCTGGCCAACGACCACCAACCGCCGCATCTTTGTCGTCAAATCCACCAACGGCGGCGAGTCCTACGGCGCGCCGGTGCAGATTGGCACGACCTTCGACGCTTTCGATATCGGCGTGCCCTCTTTCGCTGGACGCCGCGCGCTGATCTACGTTTCCGGCGGAACTTATAGAACGGGGACGAAAAATCTGGTCTACGCTTCGTGGACGGATTTGAGCGGTGACAGCGGTTGCACCGCAGCGGCCAATGAACCCGGCACCAATGCCGGTTCTGCCTGCAAAACGCGCATCTGGTTCTCGCGCTCGACCGATGGCGGCGCGACGTGGTCGCCGGCAGTTAAAATCAACAATCAGACCGGGCTGAATGATCAGTTCAATCAATGGCTGGCGGTGGATGAAACCACCGGCGCGCTGGGCCTGATGTATTACGACACCGTCGCTGACAGCGGGCGCAAGAAGGTTCACGTCTATTACCATCATTCGTTTGATGACGGCGTGACCTGGACGGCGGCGCAGCAGGTGACAACGGCCCAAACCGACGAAACCACGACGGGCGCGGACAGCGGCAATCAGTTTGGCGATTACAATGGTTTGTCGGCGTATGCTGGAATCCTCTTCCCTTCCTGGACGGATCGTCGCGGCGGCGCGCGCGAAGAAATCTGGACCGCCCGGATCAATGACCCGGCCTGCACCGCGCCAGGTGCGCCAACCGGCACAAGCGCTGTGGCAACCGCCGCAAACCAGGTCACGGTCAACTGGTCGAACGGCGCGCCGGCGGCGGCGAAATACAACGTCTATCGCGCGGTCGGAACCTGCGAATCGCCAGGCGCATTCGCCCTGATTGCAACGAACGTCCCGGCGGCAAATTACGTGGACACGATGGTGTCGGGCGGGACGACTTACGCCTACAGAATCACCGGCTTGGATGAAACGGGCAGTTGCGAATCCGCGCCATCCGCTTGCAGCGCGGCGCTGGCGACGGGCGTTTGCACCCTGCCGCCAACCTTCGCCGGACTGGCCAGCGTGACCAATGCAGCCACGGCGAGCTGCATGCTCAATCTGTCGTGGGCGGCGGCGGCGGCCAATTGCAATGGGCCGGTCAGCTACAGAATTCATCGCGCAACCACACCGGGATTCACGCCCGGCGCGGGCAACCTGATTGCCACAATCACCGCGACCAATTACACGGACGGCGACGGACTGATGAATGGCGTGCCCTATTATTACGTCGTGCGCGCGGTGGACAATTCGAATTCGGCGGCGGATGCCAACACGGTCGAAAAAAGCGGCACACCCACCGGCCCCGTCACCCTGAGCACGCTGACGGAAACCTTTGAAGGCTCCTTGAGCGGGGGCGGTTTCGACAACGCTGGCTGGGCGCATCAGGCGATCAGCGGCGGCGTGGACTGGGTCTGGTCTACCAATCAATCGCAAACGCCGTCTCATTCCTGGTTTTCAGACAGCCAGACATTTGTTTCGCAGCGCGCGCTGGTATCGCCCGTTTTCGGCGCCAATGCCAACACGACCTTGAGCTTCTGGCATACCTTCGACTTTGAAACCAACAGCGCCGGAACCACCTTTTTCGATGGCGGAACGCTGGAATTTTCGACCAACGGCGGCGGAACCTGGACGGTGATGCCGGACGCGAATTTCACGGCGGGCGGTTTCAATGCAACCATCAGCACTGGTTTCCAAAGCCCGATCGGCGGTTTGCGCGCCTGGGGCGGCGGAACCATCGGTTCCATGACGCAAGTGACCGTCAACCTGGCCTCGCTTGCCGGGAGCAACGTCATGCTTCGCTGGCGCGAAGGCGATGACGAAAGCGCCGCCGACATCGGCTGGTTTGTTGATTCCGTCACCATCGCCAATGCCGGTGTCGCCAGTGCCTGCACCACTGGAAACGGCTGTCCGACCATTTCCATCGCACCACCGACGGTTCCCGGCGGCGGTTCCATCGGCACGCCCTATCCTGGAACGACGCTGACAGCCAGCGGCGGGACTGAACCGTACGCATTTTCGATCAGCGCGGGCGCGCTGCCGACCGGACTGGCCTTGTCGTCAACCGGCGTCATTTCCGGCATACCGGCCGCCGGCGGCACATTCATGTTCACAGTCAAAGCCACTGACACCAACGGCTGCCTGGGCACGCAAAGCTACACGATCACCGTCACCTGCCCGACAATCGGCATCACCCCGGGATCACTGGTTGCGGGCATCACCGGACAACTTTATTCCGGAGCCGCGCTGGCGGCCTTTGGCGGAACCGTGCCGTATGGTTTCACGCTGATGTCCGGCACCCTTCCCGCGGGGCTTTCGCTGTCAGCCGCCGGAGTCATTTCCGGCATTCCGACTGAGACCGGCAATTTCACTTTCGTGGTCAGGGCGACGGATCTCAACGGATGCACGGGCACGCAGGAATACACGCTGACGATCGGTTGCGGCACGGTCAGCGTCAATCCCGCAACCCTGCCCGGCACGCAAGCAGGACTGTTTTATACCCAGACGATTTCGGCGCTGCCCGCCGGAGGCAATTATTCATTTACGGTAACGGCAGGCGCGCTGCCAGCAGGTTTGTCTCTGAATCCGGCAACAGGCGTGCTTGACGGGACACCGGCAGGCACCGGCACATTCAGCTTCACGATTCAGGCGGCGGGCTTTGGCGGTTCCTGCACCGGGTCAAGAGAGTATTCGCTGATGATTGGCTGTCCGACGATCAGTTTGAGTCCAACGACGCTGCCAAACGCACAGCCGGGCGTGACATACAGTCAGCCCGTCACGCCATCGCCTGCTGGCAGTTACACCTTTGCGCTGTCAAACGGATCGCTGCCGGCTGGATTGTCGTTGAATCCTTCGACCGGCGCCATTTCCGGCACGACGACGCAATCGGGCAGTTTCAGTTTCCGCGTCACGGCCAGTGGCTTCGGCTCGTGTTCCGGTTTCCGGGATTACACGCTGGAAGTAGCGAACTGTCCGGCGCTCACGGTCAATCCGGAAAGCCTGCCCAACGCGACTTCCGGCGTATCGTACACACAAACCTTCACACAAACCGGCGCGGCGGACGCGCCAACCTGGAGCATCAGCGCGGGTTCGTTGCCGGGCGGTTTGCTGCTCAACCCAACAACCGGCGTTTTGGCAGGCACGCCGACCGTCTTCGGCCTGTTCAACTTCACCGTGCAGGTGGCGGATGCCGGCAATTGCATGGGGGTGCGGGAATACGCGCTGACCGTCAATCCACCATGCGGGGCAATCACTGTCAGTCCCCAGAATCTTGCCAACGGGTTTGTGGGCGCGGCTTACGGGCAGGCATTGAGCGCAACCGGCGGAACCGCGCCATACAGCTTCGCTGTCAGCACGGGAAGTTTGCCGAACGGGTTGGCGCTAAATAGCGAAGGCGCGCTGTCCGGCACGCCGACCGCGACGGGCATTTCCATCTTCACGATTCAATCCACTGACGCCAACGGCTGCACAGGCACGCGTGAATACACGGTCGTCATCAGCGGCAGCGGGCTGATGTTCTATCCTTTGCCCAGTCCGGTGCGGCTGCTGGACACGCGCGCGGGCACCAGCCCCACCGCCTGCTCGCAGCCCAATGCCCGGATTCCCGGCGGGACATCGCTGACACAACCGGCGCGCGGCTTCTGCGGCCTGCCCGTCAATGCCCAGGCCATCACCGGCAACATCACGACGGTGCAATCCGGCGGTGGTTACCTGACGCTTTATCCAGGCGACATTGCGCAACCGCTGGCCGCAAATTCCAATTACGAACCAAACGAAATCCTGAACAATGTCTTCACGGTCACCCTGGGAGCGACCGGTCTGGACGCTGGCGCGTTCAAGATTTTCGTCACCTCGAATACGGACGTGGTGGTGGACGTGACCGGCTATTTCGCGCCGCCGGAAGCAAATGGCCTGTTCTTCCATCCGCTGCCAACGCCGATCCGGTTGCTGGAAACGCGTGCTGGCCTCAGCGGCTGCAATGCGCCGGGCGCGCCATTATCCGGGAACGCTGACACCACATTGCTGGCGCGGCTGACCTGCGCAGGCATCACCATCCCGGATGCGGCGCGCGCGATTGTCGGCAACGCGACGACGGTCAATCCGGCGGGACCAGGCTTTCCTTACCTGACGCTCTTCCCGGCGGATGCCGCACGTCCGCTGGTGGCGAGTTCAAACTACCTGCCGGGCCAGGTGATCAATGCGCCTTTCACAATCGGGTTATCCCCGGCGGGTGAATTCAAAGTGTATCCGACGACGCAAACCGACCTGGTGATTGACGTGCTGGGCTATTACAGCTCGGAACCCATTGATGCGAACGGCGCGGGCCTGCTGTTTTCGCCGCTGCCCAAACCGGTGCGATTACTGGAAACGCGCGCGGGCTTTACCGGCTGTTCCGCACCCGGCACGCCTGTCCTGGGCGGCGCCGAGCGGTTGCAAACAGCGCGCGGCCTGTGCGACGGAGTCACGATTGCCGCAACTGCGCTGGGCATTGTCGGCAACGCCACGGTGGTCAACTCGAATGGCGGCTTACTGACCTTCTGGCCCAGTAACTCCGCGCAGCCCACGGTGGCCGCATCGAACTTTTCGCCGGGGCAGGTATTCAATCGTCACTTCACGGTGGGCCTGGGCGGAGGAGATGGCGCATTCAAAATCTTCTCTCAGTTCACGACGGATTTGGTGATTGATGCGTCGGGCTTTTTCGCGCCCTAGTGGAACGCTTTGATAGTTCTCTACCCCGCGAAGTAGGACAATTTGGCAAATTGTCCTACTTTCGCTCCGGCTAACCGGGTGAAAAACTTGTGCCTGGTTCCACTATAGCCACGCCCTGGAAATCTTTATCTGAAGCAGTGCGACGCCAGAGGGCATGTCTTTTGGGACTTGCCCTCTTTCGCATTTGCCTGCTTTTCGTCCGGTCTTCCCTCTCAGCAACCGTCTGGCAGTTCGGATAGCGCGGAGCAGTTTGTAAAGATCACGGACAAAATAGGTAACCTTACCGATGCGGAAACCTGGAAAATCGTCCATGATCGAAGTGTAGGTAGTTGTAAGCGCTGACAACCGAACTGGAAAGTTAGCAGCAATTCCGTGTTTGGCCGCACCGCAAGGGAGACAACCTTCGGTACAGTTTCCATCTTGCTTCTGGACTGGCTCAAACCGGGAATTGCCGGAAAGTTCGTGCGACAGACGTATGAAATCCGCGACGGCGGATTTTGAACAGGGTGCCCCCAATAAATATCTTCATGCTTCGGATTCCGCGCCTGAACCCCGCAAAAGGATTCGCGGAATTCCCGGCAAATCCAATCAATCTACACCACCCAAAATTAAGGAGAACACTGATGAAGCGAAACCTCATGCTTGTCATCGCGTTTGCGGGAGTCATTCTCGCGGGCAAAGTCGGTATCACAAGCGCTTCGAAACCCAGCCCGGATCTTTTCAACAAGGAGAACGCGGCTGAACCCGGGGCCCCACAATTTGCGCCCCCACAGGAATTTTCACAGGCGGAAATTGAACGGGCTCAACTGGGCCTGGCGATTTCGCCGGTTCAAACCAACGCCGGATTTGGCAGAACACGCGTGTTGATCGGACTGGGCAGCTATCTGGTAAACGGGGTCGGCGGCTGTAATGATTGCCACACCAATCCGCCTTATGCTGAAGGCGGCGACCCTTTCCGTGGCCAGCCGACAAAAGTGAATCCGACCAATTTTCTGGCGGGCGGCGTCAAGTTCGGTCCCTTCACCTCGCGGAACCTGACGCCCGATCCCACGAAAGGAAATCGTCCCGCCGGGATGACTCTGGAACAATTCATCCGCGTCATACGCACGGGAGTGGATCGCGACGAATTGCATACGCAAATCAGCCCGCTGTTGCAGGTCATGCCGTGGCCCGTCTACGCGAAGATGAGCGACCGCGATCTTCAATCCATCTACTTGTACCTGAGCTCGATTCCGCACGCGGAGCCGGGAGAGTAAATCATTCCAGGGTAGCAACGGGCAGGAGGGAGCCTCACGGCTCCCTCCCTCCCCACCGGACGTGCGGCTCCGGCATCCGGCGGTTCACCTCGAAAAGCGAGATGAGCCCATGGCAATCAAAGCAGAACTTCGGGAACGCTTCGTTCAGATGCGATGCCCCGCGTTCCAACGTGCGCAGCGTCCGTTCCTTACGGATTTCAGCGCGGGTAGTTTCCCCCGTCCCCGTTCCATCAAGTTCCTCCCCCGGTGAAAGGCCGCTTCCATTGCCGACAGTGCAGGCAACGCAGCTTGCGAGGCAGCCAGCCGTCAAGCTCTTCAAAGGCTCCATTCACATCCGCCTATTGAATCCTGTCCCGCAGTAGCTCGTTTAGTTCTTGAATCACTCTGGGCAGATTGCTGCCTTTTCCTGCTCGAAAGATCGTCCGCACTTTGGCCTTCAGCCGCCGGATGGATTCCGGCTGGCCAGACGGATTTTCACACAGCGATTTTGGCCGAGGGTGACGACACGCACAAAGAAGGCCTCACGCCCAGTCTTTATCAAGTCGTGCTGCGCCGTGATCTGCTTTTCGCCGGGCAACGTATCGGCGATTGCGGAACCAATGAATCCAGGTCTTCGAGCGGCTAGTGGAGAAGTTCGCAAGTTCTCCTCTCAACCATTGGCCATTGGAAATTGAGAATTGAGCATTGGTGTTCAGGAGAAAAATCTCTCCGATTATTGAATTTCCAATCTTCAATTCCCTGATGACCAATTTTTGATGTGTGGGTGGAATGAGGGCGGGCACGGCGGGCGTGGCAAGTGGGTAGTTGGCGTCGCTGCACGATGAGTGCGAGGGCCTGCGGAATAAGGTTGGCAGAGTTGAGGTTGAGCAATACGGAAGCAGCAAATGGATTGTTATCCGCTTTACGAGACAAGCATTATGGCGTGCGGCGACAGGTGGCGGCGCGTTGAGAAAGAGAGGAGGAGGTAGAAGGCTGAAACTGACCATCGGATTGCTGCATCGCGCAGGCACGGAGTTGACATCCATCCCAGAGTGGGCGAAAAACTACAAGAAAGATTGCTGCGGAATTTTGAATGATTGAAGCGCGCCGGCGGGGCCAGCATCGAAGAGTTGCGGCCTTTCGTCGGGCAGGAACAACCCGAACGAATTCTGGAACGCTTCCGACAGCAACGCGAATCTGAAGAGTCCGACAAAGCTGAAGAACATCCGCCAGTTACGTCCGAATAATCACATAAAAACTGCCAGCACTTCCCGCTTCCGCCCGCCATGTAACCATTGGCGGAAAAGCAGCGTCTGGTAGAAGTGATCACCAATCTTTTCCTTCAAAATTTGCCGATATGTGGATAGTAAAACTCGCTTTACGCCGTCCGTATACCTTTGTCGTTGCGGCGCTGCTGATCGCCATTCTGGGCGCGGTGACCATTCGCCGCATGTCCACGGACATCTTTCCCGAAATAGATATTCCGGTCGTTTCGGTGATCTGGTCCTACAATGGGGTTGCGGCGGAAGAGATGGAAAAACGCATAGTCACGCCCAGCGAGCGCGGCCTGACGACCACCGTCAACGACATCGAACACATCGAATCGCAATCGCTGAACGGCGTCAGTGTCATCAAGGTGTTTTTTCATCCCGGCGCGAAAATCGAAGCGGCGGTGGCCCAGATCAGCGCCATGTCGCAATCGGTTTTGCGCATCATGCCGCCGGGCATGACCGCGCCCTTCATTGTCCGTTACAACGTTTCAAATGTTCCCATTCTGCAGGCCAGCATCAGCAGCAGTTCGCTGACGGAACAACAGCTTTTCGATTACGGCCAGAATTCCATCCGCACGCAACTGGCGACGGTACAGGGCGCATCGCTGCCCCTGCCTTATGGCGGAAAACCGCGCCAGATCATGGTGGACATTGATCCGCAGGCGCTGTTTGCCAACGGACTGTCGGCGTCCGATGTTTCCGCCGCCATCAACGCGCAAAACCTGATTCTGCCCGCCGGAACGGCCAAACTGGGCGAGCGCGAATACAATGTGCGTCTGAACAGCAGCCCGGACACCGTGGCGGCGCTCAATGATTTGCCGATCAAACAGGTGGGCGGCGCAACCATTTACATTCGCGATGTCGCGCAGGTGCGCGACGGTTCGCAGGTGCAAACCAACATCGTGCGCCAGGACGGGCGGCGTTCGGCGCTGCTGACCGTGCTGAAAAGCAGCGGCGCTTCGACGCTGGACATCGTCAGCCGCGTCAAAGAGGCGCTGCCGCGCATTATGGCGACGCTGCCCAAAGAGCTGGATGTCAACCTGCTGTTCGACCAATCGGTTTTCGTGCGCGCGGCGATCAACGGCGTGCTGTTCGAAGCGATCATCGCCGCCTGTCTGACCGCCGCGATGATCCTGTTGTTTCTGGGAAGCTGGCGCTCGACGCTGATCGTGACCGTCTCGATCCCGCTTTCGATCCTCTGTTCGCTGATTCTGCTGAGCCTGCTGGGCCAGACCCTGAACGTGATGACGCTGGGCGGACTGGCATTGGCCGTGGGCATTCTGGTGGACGATGCAACCGTCGAAATTGAAAACATTCACCGCAACCTGGCGCAGGGCAAACCGCTGCGCCAGGCGATTCTGGACGGCGCGCAGCAGATTGCCACGCCGGCTTTTGTCTCGACGCTGGCCATCTGCATTGTTTTTGTGCCGGTGGTCTTTTTGAGCGGTGCGGCCAAATCCCTGTTCACGCCGCTGGCGATGGCCGTGGTTTTCGCGATGATGGCTTCCTACCTGCTGTCGCGAACGCTGATTCCGACCATGGTCCTGTACCTGCTGCGCGATGAATCGAAACGGTATCAAACCGAAGGCGAGCACATTTCGGGCAAAGGCTGGATCTGGCGCATCCATGGCGCGTTTGAAGCGGTTTTCGAGCGCGGGCGCGAACACTACTGCAACTGGCTAAAACGGGCTCTGGCCCATCGCCGCGCGGTGATCGCCACCTTTCTGCTTTTCTGCGGCGGGTCATTTCTGTTTCTGCCGTTCATCGGCGAAAACTTTTTCCCGGCAGTGGATGCTGGACAGTTCCGCCTGCACGTGCGCGCGCCTGCCGGAACCCGTTTGGAAGAAACCGAGCGGATATTCAGCGACGTGGAAAACGCCATTCGGAAAATCATCCCCCGCGAAGAGTTGAGCCTGATTCTGGACAATCTCGGCCTGCCTTCGATCGGCATCAATCTGGCGTATTCCGACAGTTCCACGATCAGTTCCGCCGACGGCGAAATTCTGGTTTCGCTGAAGGAAGGTCACAAACCAACGCCGGAATATGTCAAACGGCTGCGGCACGAGTTGAAGGAGCAGTTTCCGCAACTGACTTTTTTCTTCCAACCGGCTGACATCGTCAGCCAGATTCTGAATTTCGGTTTGCCCGCACCGATTGATGTGCAGCTTGTCGGGCGCGATCAGAAAGCCAATTACGACATCGCGCGGCAGATGGTGGCGCGCATTGCGCGCATTCCGGGCGTGGCGGACGTCCATCTGCATCAGGTGATGGACGCGCCGGAACTGCGCGTCAACGTGGACCGCACAAAAGCCGAACAGGCCGGCCTGACCCAGCGCGATGTGGCCGGCACGTTGCTCACCTCTTTGAGTTCCAGCAGCCAGACTGCCCCGAATTTCTGGTTGAATCCGGAAAATGGAGTCAGCTATCAGGTGAGCGTGCAGACACCGCAGTACAAAATGAATTCGGTGGATGCGATTCAAAGCACGCCCGTCACCGGCGGACGCGCGGCAACCCCGCAACTGTTGAGCAATCTGGCGACGGTTGAACATTTCACTTCGGCGGCGGTCGTCAATCATTACAATGTGCAGCCGCTTTTCGACATTTACGCCAATGTGCAGGATCGCGATCTGGGCGGCGTGGCGCGCGAAATTGATCGGGTGATTGCTGAATTCCAGCCGAAGTTGCCGCGCGGCAGTTCGCTGGTCATGCGGGGTCAGGTGGAAAACATGCGGTCTTCCTTCTTCGGCCTGGGCTTCGGGCTGCTGTTTGCGATTCTGCTGGTGTATTTTTTGATGGTCGTCAATTTTCAGTCGTGGCTCGATCCGTTCATCATCCTGATGGCATTGCCGGGCGCGCTGGCGGGGATTCTGTGGATGCTGTTCGTCACGCAGACGACGATCAGCGTGCCCAGTTTGATGGGCGCGATCATGTGCGTCGGCGTGGCGACGGCCAACAGCATCCTGCTGGTCACCTTCGCCAACGAACAACGCCTGCTGGGACTGGATGCCGTCAGCGCCGCGCTGGCCGCCGGTTTTACACGGTTGCGCCCGGTGCTGATGACGGCGCTGGCCATGATGATCGGCATGCTGCCCATGGCTCTGGGCCTGGGTGAGGGCGGCGAACAGAACGCCCCGCTCGGACGCGCGGTGATCGGCGGATTGCTGGTTGCCACCGTGGCCACGCTGTTTTTCGTGCCGGTGATCTACAGCGTGCTGCGCCGTAAACCCGTCGTCAGCATTGAAGATAGTTATGCCGATTCGATCGCGACTTCATCAATGGAGTTGGCGCAACAAGAATAAAACTTATGGCACGAGTTGGGCGAACTGTCAGTTTGCCTCGCTCTACCAAAGAGAACTTCGCGCGAACCAGGCAAACTGACAGTTCGCCCAACAATTCAACAGGAGAATTTTCATGAGCCTCGGCTCGTCAAACGCAACGAAAGCGAAGCAGGAAACTGAATTGGAGCCGTCATCCGTGGGGGGCATATCAAAAACTCCGTTCATTGCCGTCGGATTGTTGCTGATCTCGCTGCTGGTGATCGGCATCCTGCCCCGGCTCAGGCGAAATTCCGAGTTGGCGGCCTCCGCACAACAGCGGGAACGCGCCGTTCCCCTGGTGGAAACGACTAAGCCGCGCCAGGCGGACGCCACCAGCGAATTGCTGCTGCCCGCCACCACACAGGCGATTCAGGACACCATCGTTTCCGCGCGCACCAGCGGATACGTGCGCAAGTGGTACGTCGGCATGGGACAGTTTGTGCGCGCCGGCCAACTGCTGGCCGAAATTGATGTGCCGGAAACCAATCAACTGCTGACCGAAGCGCAACAGGAAGCCGCCGAAGCCAATCAAAACGTGGCTCAGGGAAAAGCCGAACTGGCCCAGGCGCAGGCCGAACTCGAACACGCCGAAGCGTCCCTGAAACAGGCGCGCACCAATCTGGAACTGGCGCGCGTCAATCTGGAACGCTCGAAAACGCTGGTCGCGCAGGGAGTGCTTTCCCGCCAGGACCTGGACGACAAACAGGCGCTTTTCGACGCGCGCCAGGCCGATGTCGAAGCCGCGCAAGCCAGCATCCGTTCGCGGCAATCCGCCATCCGGGCGCATCAGTCGGCAATTGACGCGCGCCTGTCCACCACCGGCGCGCGCCAGGCCAACGCGCAACGCGTCGCCGAAATGAAATCCCATCAACGCGTGGTCGCGCCCTTCGACGGCACGATCACCGCGCGTTACATCGAAGTCGGCACATTGATCACGCCCGGCGGCGGCACTTCCACGGCTGCCGGGTTGTACAAACTTTCGCGCCTGGACACCATCCGCATCTTCGTCAACGTGCCGCAGGCTTTCGCGCCCGCCATCCAGGCCGGCCTGGAAACAGAAGTCATCGTCAAGGAACTCGCCCCCCGCAAATACACGGGCAAGGTCATCGGCACCTCTCATTCGGTTGACCCGGTTTCGCGGACCATGATGGCCGAAATCCGCGTGCCCAATCCCGACCAGCAATTCCTGCCCGGAATGTACGCGCAAGTCAAATTCTCCCTGCCAACCACCCGGCGCTCCGTCCTGATTCCCGCCACCGCGCTGGTGGTGAATGGGGCCGGCACACAGGTAATTCTGATCGGCGTCAATCAGACGGCTCATTATCAGGCAGTCGAAGTCGGGCGCGATTTCGGCAAAGAGGTGGAAATTCTATCCGGACTGGATGGCAGTGAAACCATCATCGCCACACCTTCAGACGCCCTGCGCGAAGGCATGCGCGTGCAGCTCGCTCAGCCGCAGCAATAGGCAAACCGGAACATTCCCGACCCGGATGCACTTGAGCGGGCATTTCGCCCCCCTCAAGTGCATTTCACGGCAAAATCCTCACAATTGGCAACAAAACCTTCCCTCGGCTGACCGATCCCGATTACATTGCGGCTTGCACAAAGCAAAGGTTTGCCTGTCAAGCCGATGAAAATCGCGAAACCAAAGCAAAAACACATTGCAGCAGATTCCACGGAAACTGGATTCCGGCGCGGGCGCTGGACAATCTGGGCGTTGCTGTTGCTGTTCTGGGTGGCGATAGGGCTGTTTTCCGCAGGCTCACCTTTCATTGAATTGCCACGACTCCGGCGCACCGGCCCGCCGCCAGGGGGGCTAAGCCTGGCCCAGCGAATTTCTCTGCTGCAGTTTGCCACGTGGTTGGCCTGGGCGGCATTCGCTCCCGGCATCTTTTGGCTACGCCGTCGCTGGCCATTGGAACGCGGCGCATTGGCGCGTTCGGTGCCGGTGCATCTGACAGCGATAGCAGTGTTATGCGCGGCCCATTCAGTGCTGGCGCTGCCTTTGAACTGGATCATCCTGCAGGCTCGCCAGCCGTTTCCAGAAGAGCAATGGGCGGGACTGTTGGTTTATTGGTGGATACGCGACCTGCCGTTTTGCGCTCTCTTTTACGGCCTGATTCTGGGCATTGGCAGCGCGCTGGAATTTTACCGGCAGTTTCGCGAACGCGAATTGCGCGCTTCGCAACTGGAAACACAGTTGGCGCAGGCGCAGTTGCAGATGCTGAAAATGCAGTTGCATCCGCATTTTCTGTTCAACACGCTGAACGGAATCACCGGCCTGGTGCGCGATAACGACAACGCGGCGGCGGTGCAGATGCTGGTCGGGTTGAGCGATTTGCTGCGCCAGACGCTGGACAATTCCGGCAAACAAGAAGTCCGGCTCGGCGAAGAATTGGAATGGCTGGAACTGTATTTGAAGCTTCAGCAGATGCGCTTTTCGGATCGCCTGCAAATCAGCATCGAGGCTGCGCCGCAAACCCTGGATGCGCTGGTGCCGAATCTGATTACGCAGCCGCTGGTTGAAAACGCCATTCGGCACGGTCTGGGCAGCCGCGTTGCGCCGGGTTCGGTTTCGTTGACGGCACAACGTGCGGGCGAACGGCTGGAATTGCGTGTCCGCGACGACGGCGGCGGACTGCCGGAAAATTGGCGGATCGAAACGAATCAAGGCCTGGGACTGGCAAACACCATGGCGAGGCTGCGCCAGCTTTTCGGAACGGACTTCAAACTGGAAATCCGCAACCGCGAACAAGGCGGCGTCGAGGCGTTGATCTCCATTCCGCTGAAACTCGCGGACACAACAACCTGATGACGGCAAACAGCAAAAAGATCAAAGCGCTCATTGTGGACGACGAACCGCCCGCGCGGCGAAATCTGCGTGCCCTGCTCACAGGTGATTCGGAAATTGAACTGGTCAAGGAATGCGGCAATGGCAAAGACGCCGTCTGCCAGATTCGCGCGCTTGCGCCCGATCTGGTTTTCCTGGACGTGCAGATGCCGGAAATGGATGGCTTCGCCGTGCTGGACCATCTGGCCGGCCATCCGCTGCCGGTCATTATTTTCGTCACGGCTTATGACCAGTATGCGCTGAAGGCGTTCGAGGTCAGCGCGCTCGATTACCTGCTGAAACCCTTCAGCGACGAACGATTTCGCAAGGCGCTCCAGCAGGCCAAACAACAAATCCAGCAGCAGGACGCGAGCGAGTTTGGCAAGAAAATGCTGGCGCTGATCGGCGCGCGCGAATTGAAATCCGATACGCCACGCTACCTGACGCGGTTGATGGTCAAAACCGCTGGCCGCGTGCTGTTTCTGAAAACCGAGGAGATTGACTGGATCGAAGCCTGTGACAACTACGTGCGACTTCACGCCGCTGGCAAAACGCATCTGCTGCGCCAGACGATGAACGAACTGGAAGCGGCGCTCGATCCCGAACAGTTCGCGCGCATTCACCGTTCGGCCATCGTCAACCTGGACCGCGTCAGGGAACTTCAGCCGCTTTTCAATGGTGAAGCCCTGATCATTTTGCACAATGGAACGGAACTGAAACTGAGCCGCAGCCGCCGCGAAAGCCTGGAAAAACAGATCGGGATTGAAAACAGATGAATGCGGCGCGATGCGCCGCCATCGCTAAATCAACCAACGAACCAACGAAAAAGAGGGGGAGAAAATGAGCCTGCGAAAATCCGTGCTACAGGGATTCGTCTGTCTGATCGTCTGCGCCGTTCAACTCAAACCAGTTGCGGCTCAGACTCAACAGCCGCCTGCGCTGCCAAGGCTGGTTGCTGAGGCAGATCGTGCCGTTTCCATCTCGCGCGGCGGCGGCGCTCAGGCGTTTCAGATTGAGTCGGCGATTCTCAAGCAAACACGTCAAATCAACGTCGTGCTCCCGGCCTCTTACCGGCAAAGTGCGCCGGAGCGGCGCTATCCCGTCATGATCGTACTCGACGGCGAAGCCAGCGTGCCGCCGGTTGCCGCCGTCAGTGATGAACTCAGCCGCAACGGGCAGATTCCCGAATCCATCATCGTTGCCATTCCGAACCTTGACCCGATGCGTGGACGGCTGCGCGATTTGACGCCGCCCGGTCTTTCGGTCAGCGGCAGCAGCCTGCACGAAGGCGGCGACCGCTTCCTGGATTTCATCGAACAGGAATTGCTGCCCGCCGTGGATCGCCAGTTTCGCGGCGGCACGCCACGCATATTTATCGGTCATTCCTCTGGGGGAATTCTGGCGACCTATGCGGCTGCCACACGCTCGGCCTATCGCGCAATTGTGGCGATAGACACGCCGATTCATCTTGGCGAAAACTGGCTGGCGAGCAAATTGACCGAACGCGCAAAAGCGCCCGCCGTGCCTCTTCGATACGTTTCGCTGGAAGCGCGCTTCGGCTGGCCGGAAAACGCCTGGAAAACCCTGGTTGCGGCATCGCCTGCGTCGTGGAAACTTTATCGGGAACAATTCAAACCGAGGGAATCCCATGAGTCCGTGGTGATGCTGGCGATGTACCTGGGCTTGCGCGAAGCGTTCAGCGATTATTCAATGCTCGCCGCTCCGGTTTCGCCCACGACCAGCATCCTGGCGTATTACTCCCAGATCGGCGCGTCGCTTGGCGCGACAGTCATACCACCGAGAAAATTGCTGCTGAATGTCATGGAGGATTTACTGATGGAAGGGCGCGGCGCGGCGGCGCGAGAAGCCTATAACACGCTCGTCGCCGGATACGGCGCACCTTCCGACAGTGCCAGGCAACTTGAAAGCATCGCCGAAGTCGAGCGCCGCCCCCCGCCGGCGGAGACGGTCGAAGGATTGCTGGCAACACCGTTTCCCACAGCAGAAGAAGCCCGCGCCTACATTGGCGAATGGGTGGGAGATCAGTGGATGAATCCCGATGAAGCCCGAACAGGCCGATTGACCTTGCGCATCCAGGTCGTGGATGGGCGCGTCGTGGCCGAGGTGGAAGACGCCCCACTGCCCATGCCGTATCGAATTCGAAAAGTCGAATATCTGCGCATCACTCCGGCGGGACTGACTTACGGGTATATGAATGGGATGCGCCCGCGCGGCGTATTGCTCTTTGAAGGCAGGCTGGAGGGCGACAGACTTTCTGGGAAAATGCGCTTTGGCGGCGTGGATTTTCGAATGCCGGACGGCGAGCCGCCGCAAGCGCCGTCCTTTTCGTTCAAACTGACAAACAGAGGTACAACCAGATGAAATTTCTCAACCTGCTTTTCGCCGCGTTGGTTTTGAGCAGCGCCGGCGCGTTGAACCTGCCAGGCGTAACAACTACGCAGGCCACACAGGCCACGCCTGAAAGAGAACGCTGTCCCAGCCGGGATACGTCACAACGCCCCGCCGAACAGGAATCCGAGCGGAGCCGCAACCGTGACGAGTGGCAACGTCCCAGCGAAGTCTTTGACGCATTGGCCATCAGGTCCGGACAGCGGGTGGCGGACCTCGGCAGCGGTTCGGGCTATTTCACCTTTCGACTGGCTGCGCGCGTTGGCGCGGAGGGCAAGGTTTACGCGGTGGACATTGACGAAGCGGCAATCAATAAAGTCCGCGAGCGCAAGGCGCGCGAAAAGCTGGCGCAGGTGGAACCGATCCTGAGCGCGGCGGATGACCCACGTTTGCCCGCCGGTCTGGATGCGGTTTTGATCGTGGACACCTACCACGAATTTCGCGAATACGAGCGGATCCTGCAAGCGGTCTTCCAGGCCCTGAAATCAGGCGGACGGCTCGGTTTGATTGACGGAGAGGGGCCATCTGGCCGGCCCCGGACTGAATACCATCGCCTGCACGTCATCCCGCCGGATTTGGTGCGCCAGGAAATCACCCGCCATGGATTTGTTTACAAGGAAAGCCGCCCAGGATTTGACGACAAAGAGTATGGCAAGAAAATGTACTTTCTGATTTTCGAGAAGCCGTAATTGAGCGCCTTACTTTCTGACCGTGCCCGGCGGCGGAAATTTCCTGGTTGCGTCATCCAGCACCAGCACCCAATCCAGATTTTCGCCCGCGTCCGGCGGCGTGAATTCCCGCTCGCCGCTGTTCGGGAATTCGCCGGCAGACGTGGCCTTGCCATTGCGTGGATTGAACCACCAGGCTTTGACCTTGCCGCCTGTGACCTTGTCCAGTCGGACTTTGAAGGGACGGCCCGCCGGAACATAAACCATCGCGTAAGCACCTTCGGAATCGCGCGTGGCGACGTAACGCTTCAATCCGGCGCCGGGCACGGAGCTTGGCGGGTCTGCCGGAACAATCACCGAATCATCAGGAATACGCGTCAAAAAGGGGCGCGATTCCATCAGCCAGCGGCCATACTGCATCTGCGCCGCGCCGGGCTGGTCCATCGCTTCCGGCCAGTACAGCAATGGGTTGTTGACGGGAACGCGTCCCGGCTGCCACATCTGCCAGACGGAATGATGCCCGTAAGTGTGGCCGAACGCGCCCATGAACAAATCCCAGTACAGCGGCCTGCGCACGTCCGCCCCAACCGAATGGCCAAGTTCCTTGGCTTTGAAGGAAATCGGATGGTCTTCGTAAATCGGTTCGCCGTCCAGCACGGGTTTGGTGGGCGTGCGGTCGTAATCAACCCGCGTCTGTTCGTAGCGCGGATTGAATTCCGTGGTGTGGCCGTTCTGGCGCATGTTGAAATCCAGCCAGTCGTCCGTATGGAAAACTTCAGACGAACCGCGCCCGCCGGTCGGATGAAACGTCATCAGATGCGTGCCGCTGTCGCCCTTGTCCAGGCCTCGCGCCATCGCACGAATGATTTCTTTTTGCGCATCGTTTTCGACAGGCCGGTCTCCACCCAGTATCCAGATGATATTTGGCGCGTCCTGGTACCGGCGGCCGAGCCATTGGCCGTAAACCTCGGCATTTTGCGCAGTGAAGATTTCCGGCCCGACTCCCCACTTTTTGTTCCGCTTGTCGCCTCAGGCCGGCAAAAAGCCGATGTACAGGCCCAGGCTGTCGGCCTTCCTGACCACGTAATCCAGATGATCCCAGTAATCGTTGTTCGCGCCATCTTTCACATCGGGTTGGGCGGGATCGTTGTCCACCAGCGGGCGATGGCCGTAAGCGTTCGGCGTGTTCAGGCCGTCAAATTCGGCCAGCGCCACGGCCTGAATGACCGTGAAACCTTTGTCCGCGCGGTTTTTCAGATAGCGGTCCGCGTCTTCGCGATTCAGGCGATGGAACAATTCCCATCCGGTATCGCCCAGCCAGAAAAACGGCGCGCCGTCGGCTTTTACCAGAAAGCGTTTGTTGTCGCTGACCTTCAACCGCACGGTGGATTGTCTGGATGTTTGACTGGATGCGGTCAGACCAAAGGCGATGACGAGAATGCTGATAATCAGGAATCTACTGGTGCGTTGCATGGTGCCTCGTTAATTTCCGAAGTTCTCAATTGCCTGGCGCGGATCAATCTGCTCCTGCGCATATCTTCCCAGGTTTTTGGCGAATGATATTTCCCGGCCATGCTGCACGCTGCGAACGCCCACGACAATACCCGCCGGTTGCGCGACGATGTCATGTTCAGAATTTTTCTTTTCACCCAAGAGGCTGAGACCGGGCCAAGGCACACTTGGTTTCAGACCACGATGCCCTGGCCGGGGAAATCGTTGACCTGATCAAGCGCGTTTATCTGGAACAGCCTGCAACCACTGAGCGAACAAAATAAACAATTCGCCCGTTGATCACGAACTGGCCGGGCAGGCTGGGGCAAAGCTTTCAATGGCGGCCGGCTCGGAATCGTAGGTCTCGAACAGGGTATTGAGTTTCGTGATCATCAGCAGATTTTGCAGGCGGTGATTCGGGTTGAGCAGTTTGACGCGCCCGCTCAATGCCTGAATGGTTCTGTAACAGGAGATGAGTTCTCCCAGCCCGCTGCTGTCCATGTGGGAAACACCGGCCAGGTTCAGGATCAGCTTGCGGGAGCCGGCGTTGACGATCGCGGCAATCTGTTTTCTGAATTGCGCGTTTTCTTCCCGCGCCAGATTCCCACTGAGGTCCACAACCGTAACATCGCTTAACTTCCGCTCGCTTATTTCCATCTGTTTCCTGCCCGTTGCTTAATCCGCCTGAAAACACGAAGCCACGAAATACGGAAGCGCCGGGTGGCCCGGCGCTTCCGTTGAATGGGATTAAAATCCCATCCCGCCGGGCATGGCTGCGGAGTCATCATCATCGGGATAGTCAGAAATAATCGCCTCCGTGGTGAGCAGCAAGCCTGCAATCGAGGAAGCGTTTTGCAGCGCCGTGCGAGTGACTTTGGCCGGATCAATCACGCCCGCCGCCACCAGGTCTTCATATTCTTCGGTCAGGGCGTTGAAACCGATGTTTTCGTTCTTTTCGGCACGGATGCGCGCAACGATGATCGAACCTTCCTTACCGGCATTCTGGACAATCAGCCGCAGCGGCTCTTCCAAAGCGCGCTTGACGATATTGACCCCGATCTGTTCGTCCGGATCGCCTTCCTCGTCCTTGTAAATCTTGAACTTGTCCAGCGCCTTGGCCGCGCGCACATAGGCGACGCCGCCGCCCGGGACGATGCCCTCTTCGACAGCGGCGCGCGTGGCATTCATGGCGTCTTCGACGCGCGCTTTCTTCTCTTTCATTTCCATTTCGGTCGCGGCGCCAACCTTGATGACGGCAACGCCGCCGACCAGTTTGGCCAACCGCTCCTGCAACTTCTCGCGGTCGTATTCCGATGTGGAGGCCTCCGCCTGTGCGCGCAGGGTTTTGACGCGGCCTTCGATCTCGCGTGGCTTGCCATTGCCTTCGACGATGATCGTTTTGTCCTTGTCAATCATGATTTTCTTGGCGCTGCCCAGGTCTTCCAGCGTGACTTTCTGAAGCTGAATGCCGAGGTCTTCGCTGATGACCTGACCGCCGGTCAGAATGGCCAAGTCTTCGAGCATGGATTTGCGGCGGTCTCCGAAACCTGGCGCTTTGACGGCGGCAACGTTCAGCGTGCCGCGCAGTTTGTTGACAACCAGCGTGGCCAGCGCTTCGCCTTCGATGTCTTCGGCAACGATCAACAGGGGCTGGCGTTTTTCCGCGACCAACTGCAGCAGCGGCAGAAGTTCATTCATTGAATGAATCTTCTTTTCGTGAAGCAGGACCAGGGCGTCCTTCAGCACCGCTTCCATGCGCCCCGGATCAGTGACGAAGTAAGGGCTGAGGTAGCCCCGATCAAACTGCATCCCTTCGACAAATTCCAGGGTGGTGTCCATTGTTTGTGATTCTTCGACCGTGATCACTCCGTCCTTGCCGACCTTTTCCATCGCCGTGGCAATGGTCTTGCCGATGGCCGCGTCACCATTGGCCGAAATGGTGCCGACTTGTGTAATGGCGTCGCCCGTCACGGGCTTCGCAAGCCGCTGGATTTCCTTCAAAGCGCGCACGACGGCCTTGTCAATGCCGCGCTTCAGAGCCATCGGATTGGCTCCCGCCGCCACCGTTCTGACACCTTCGCGGAAGATCGCCTGCGCCAGCACGGTGGCCGTCGTCGTTCCATCGCCAGCGATGTCGGAAGTCTTCGAAGCGACTTCGCGCACCATCTGCGCCCCCATGTTTTCCAATGGATCCTTCAGTTCGATTTCCTTCGCCACCGTGACGCCGTCTTTGGTAATCGTCGGTGAGCCAAATTTCTTGTCAATCACGACATTGCGCCCTTTGGGGCCAAGTGTGATCTTGACCGTATCGGCCAGTTGATTGACGCCGCGTAAAATCGCCGCGCGCGAATCCGTTCCATAAACTACTTGCTTTGCCATGATATTTTCTCTTCTTCTCGAATTACTGATTGTGGTGACTGCTTTCAGAAAAGCAGCCGATTAGAATTTAAGGACGAAAGTAGGCCTTGTTCACCTGCCAGGCCATTTCGAGTTGCAGGCGGTTTTCATCATCTTTCTTCTTCTGACGCGCAAGTTCCCTTTGCGGAGCTTCCTGCTGATCCAAGCGGATGGCTGCCCGGCGCCAAATCAAAAACTGCGGTTGCGATGATGAGGGCATTATTCATTTTGTCCTCCAGGCGGGACCTGATACACAACGATTTCAAATGCCGTTGCGTCGTTTTTCTGATCGCCGGTCAAGTGCCGCAGGCGGCTGGTGAAAACCTGTTTTCCCGCCGCGGCTGGCGGCGGCGATTCCAGTCCTGAAGCCTTGACTTCCAATGTCTGCCGCAGTTCCTGATTACGCTTTCGCCGCTGCACACGCTTTTTGTGTTCCCGATTGAATTTGGCTCTGTCGCCTGTTCTTTTTGACATGGTCAACCGTTGTCCGCCTGAGGCATTGTTCCCAGCGGCAGCGGCTGTTCCAATTCCGTGGGCGCGCCGTCCTCGAAAAGGACCAGGCTTTTCTGGATGTGCCTTGAATGAGCGGAGACTCTTACATAAGGCATCCCCAGAGAGCGTTTCGCCGCCACCAGGGTAATTTCCAGGCAATTGTAACTCTTCGATTTCAATTTCCCGATGACTTGTTTGATTGCCTTGCGCGTGGTTTTCTTTTCATCACTGCCGAAAGCGCTCGTTTCTATCGCCCCCGCGATATAGAAAAAGTTCCAACCTGCCTGGCTGATCATTTGATTGAACCCTTGACTGTCGAAGTTCTTGACCAGCCTCCACCCATAAGCATAAGGCTCGGTTTCACAGTGCAAGGACTCCGGTAAAATGGCGCCGTCCGCGATCAGCATGGTTCCCGGTTTGATTGTTTCTCCCATCTGTCACTCCCTGGATTTCCCTAAAGTTCCTGTCCTCAGATTCTATTTCCCGGCATCAATCATTGATTGATAGACACGTCTCAGGTGAGGCTCCAGCTCAGCCGGGTTCTCCGCGATCATTCGCGCCATTTTTTGCCGCGTGGTCTCTCCTGCCGGGCCAGTTGCCCTCACTCCAGGAATTTCCTGAACCCTGAACCGCGCCAATTCCTCCTGTTTGAAATTAAGCTTGAATCTGGCCCATTCAAGCTTTCCGGCAACGCCAAACCCGAAAAGATGACCCAGTTTCCGAACCAGCGGAAAAGAGCGGAGATTTTGTTGCTCCAGGTCGGCCAGCCCATCTTCCAGCACAACGACTTCCGCTTTCAGATTTTCGACCCCGCGATGAAACGACAGATGGTCTCGTTCGATAATTGCATTAGGCATGCCCTGATCATTGCGAAAACCGGGATGAATAGATGTTCAATATTGGACATCTATTGTCAGAAGCAGGAGGGGATCCATGAAAATCTGTTGTGGTTGTCAGAAGCGCGGGCAGGCGCGAAGTTTATTTCGCGCAGCCAAGTTCGCAAGCAAGGGCCGGATAGGCTAGTATGGCGTCAAGATTGCGGTACAAGCCGTTCAGAAAACCGGTTAAAGTCTTACAACTGTTTGTATTCTGAGTTTTAACAATGTGAAGAGGAAACATGCCAGTTCGTTTATTTGTTGGAAATCTGCCGTATAACATAACCGAAGCGGAGTTGAGGGAACACTTTTCAGCCGCAGGTCCAGTTTCCTATCTCTCTCTCCCCACGGATCGAGAGACGGGTCAATTGCGCGGCTTCGCTTTCGTGGAATTCAATGACCTCGCCCAGGCCGAAGACGCCATTCGACGATTTAACAATCAATTACTAAAGGGACGCCCGATCGCTGTCAGCATCGCACGCCCCAAGGAAGATCGTCCGCCAGGCGGCGGATTAACTCGCCCCCCGGCCCATCGCCCCGGCACGCCTCGCTTGTCGCTGCATGCCGAACCGGATGCCGCCAGACCCCCAGCACCCGCTGGCAGGCAAAGCCGCGATTTCGGCCCTGACGCATCGCCTCAAACACAGCGCAACAAAAAGAAACCTGGCCCGCGGCCGGAGCGCGCTCCGAAGGGGCCGATGCGGGAGATGGTCAGAGGACGGTTCTTCGGCGGAGACGATGACGTGGACGATTTTGATGATGATGTGGATGATCTCTACGATGACGCGGATGATCTCTACGATGATGCGGATGATCTCTACGAAAATCCGGATGATTCCCAAGATGCGGAACCGGAAGAGGAATCCACCGAGAAGAACTTCGCCAGTCTCCAGGACAGGCTGAAAACTGATGACAATTCATAGCGTAAATTTTTCGGATTGAGGGTTCCACGAAGTATCCGATGCCGGAACCTCCCAATCCGAGATGAAAATTAAAGATAAGGAATTAAAGGATGGCCAAAAAAAATGGACCGACGTTTCAAAAACGTGAGAAAGAAAAAGCGCGCATTGAGAAGCAAAAGGAGAAGGAAATCCGCCGTATAGAATCAAAAGAGCGCAGAGCAGACCAATCGTCCGCATTTGGTGACGAGGATCCGGACATCGCCGGCATTCGTCCCGGCCCTCAGCCGCTCCCAGAGCAATGGTACGATCCGCTCAGCCGTGTTGACCCTGTCAGTGACGATGTTTAATGTTTCAGTAAAAGCATCAAGCGCATTTTCAGACAGCGTGAGGCGCGCGGCGGTTCCCGCATCCTGCGAATTGTGTTTCACTCCGGAATAGAGGAATGGATTAGCAGATGTTTCAGGCATTAATAAGCGGGAATCCTGCGCGCGCGAACGATAAACCGCTGCGGCGCGGAGCCGACAAAATTGAAGGGGTAACAAGTCACCAGGGTGAGAATGTCCTCGGCAACAGCGTCCAGCACATCCATTTCTTCAGGCGCCACCACCTTTGTTAAGTCCACCAGATAGCGATGGGAACCTCTTAACGTCGTCAGCGTGATCTCATCTCCCAGACGAATTGTGCGGAGTCCTCTGAAAAACGTGTCCCGGTGCCCGGCAACCGCAACATTGCCGCTTTGCCCAGGCAACGATGTCCCTTCAATATGCCCGACCGCCCGTTGCAAAGTCTGATCGCTGGTGCCTTCCAGAATCATTACTGAAAGACCAATTTTGCTGATCTCGATGCGCCCCAACGCGGCGCCTTCACGGGCAGCGCCGCCCTGGCTGTGGCCGCGGGCAATGTTTGCGCCCTTCAAGGCCTGATCAAATTGACGAGCTTGATTCGCCTGATGGAGCCGCGCGTCGAGCAGCGCGTAGCCGACGTAACTCAGCGTAATCGCGCCAAGAATCAAAAAAGCGTTTCGGCTCCACAGAAGAACCTGGTTGCTTCGTGCCGGGAAAAAGTTAAGTCTCAACTTCATATAGCTTTTAAGAAAAGGAAATGTACAGCCGACTGTTAGTCGGCTGAGGTCGTGGCGGGCAAACCCTTTGGATTCAGAAAAAGAACTTCTCAGAATGCTTCCGCGGACTAACAGTCCGCGGTACGTCTTTTTCTTGAAGTCTATAGCTTTTAAGAAAAGGAATTTCTCCACGAACTCACACCAGAAAGCACGAAGAAAGAGAAAAACCAATTAGGACCAGGTCATTCGCTTCCCCTGGTGAACCTTCGTGATCCTTCGTGGAAGAATCTTTTTCTTGATGTCCAGAGCTTGCTTTCAGACTGCCGGTGGCGATCAAGGCTTCAAGGGCGCGTAATAACCGGCGCGGGTTCGTACAACCAGGCGCTCGCGCTTCGGCGCCCCAGCCTTGACCGCAATCACCCGGTACTTTCCGTCGTACGTACCATTTATCGGGGCATAAGTAAGGGTGTACTGGTTGCGAATATCACGCGCGATTCGTTCACAGATCGGAACGATCTCCTTGACCGAGGCCGGCAAAAACGCCTCTCCCCCCGTGGCTGTGGCCAGCTTCTTGAGCACACGGGGATTTCGGTCCATATCGTTTTTATCAAAGATGCCGATGGTGTAGATGATGGCTTCGGACTGCTTCGCCTCGATCAAAATCCGGTCCAGGCTGTGACTACTGGCGTTGTCGCCTCCATCGCTGATCACCACCAGAACTTTCTTCTCACGATCCCCTTTTTTCAGATGCTCAAGCGCGGCGGCGGCGGCGTCATAAAGCGCTGTCAGCCCCTCGGCCGCAAATTGGGACAGGGCGATTTCCAACTGCGTCGGGCTGTTAGTGAAGGCCGTATTTGCCGGAAGGCCAAAGAAAACGCGCTCGTTGAAATTGACCGCGAACATCTGATCCTTTGCGTTGCTGGCACGGGCAAAGGCCAGGGCAGCCGCAATCACTTCAGCGCGCTTCGGGCGCATGCTTCCGCTGTTATCAATCACCAGACCGACCGTGACCGGAATATCTTCCTGACGGAAAGATTCAATCTGCTGAAGAACTCCATCTTCGAAAATCTGAAAATCCTCTTTGCCGAGGCCCGCCACGGGAATGCGTTCGCGGTCCTGCACGCTCGCATGCAAGACCACCAGATCAACATTGATCTTGATTGTGTCTTGATCATCAGCCTGCTGCTTTGGGTGATGCGGCAACTGCCCGGACTTGGGAGACTGGGCCAAAATCGGAAGTATCAACAGAAGGAAAAACAGAACTGTCGTGACCCGATGCAAGGCTCTGGTTGTTTTTGCAAGTTGTAACAATTTTAATGGCTTTTTCATCGGTCCAGTCCTTCCATAAAATCCGAAGCGGCAGCCGGAAGCGCCCTTCCGGCTGCCGCTCGAGCGGGTCCTCGTCCACCTGCTCGTTCTGATAACAAGCGGGTAGCATTGAGGCGGCTTAACCAATTCGCTTGGGGATAAACCAAAGCGCAAAGCCCACGCCCAAAGACAACAATCCAATCAGGCCAAACAGTGGCAGCGGGCTGGCCGTTTGGGGCAGGCGCCCGGTGCGCCGCGAACCATCGGCCGTTGCGCTCTGCTGCTCCGGCGGAGTTTGCGCAGCCGGCGAAGCCACAATCACTTTGGCGATGTCTACCTCGTCGCCAGTTGGCTCGACGGCCGTCAGCGGTGCCTGCTTCAGGGCGACGATCGGCTCATCATTCATCGAAGTCGTGGATTTGGCGATATTCGATTCCAGTTCGGAAGGCATCGCCAACACCGGCAGGTTCGTGGCCTTGGCCAACTCGACAGCCCGTCTCTTGGGATACACGAACTCTTCGCCTGAATTTGCCCCAGGATAAAACCATGACCGGATGGCTTCTGGTGAACCAACAGCCCGTTCTCCGAACGTCATGACTGTTTTGTCGGTTGTTTCCAGCCGCCAATTCGGTATCGCCAGAATCGTCGCGTAAACGTGCGTCTTCTCCTTGTTGAAAATCCGGACGATATGACGGTCCGACAACGAATCCACCAGTTCAAAGACATAAGTTCCAGCAGGCAGGATGATGCCGCCGGGGACTTCAACCGGCTGGCTGAATGTGACGACGGTTCTCTTGTTCCAGGTGTCCGCCTGCACACTGGATGAGTAGGTCAGAGCCACCAGGCTAAGACAAATAATTGTTGCTGCCATTTTGATTCGATTCATAATTCCCTTTTTTCATTTACCTTCTACAGATTGTTATTTTAGGCATCACAGCGTCATTTCACCTTAATGCCCAAATGAGTAAACCCTGGTCTTATATTCTGCGCTGTTCAATACAAGACATCTTTTCAAGGTCAGCAGGAAAGCTGTTGGCTGCTTCAAATAAGCGGCCAACGGCTTTTGCTCGTGCCCTGCTTGAAAATTAAAACGCGGTTGACTTTGCGGTTGGCAGTGTCAAAACCGTATCAATCACATGAATCACGCCGTTGTCGCAGGTAATATCGGCCTTGATCAACTTGGCATCATTCACCTTGACGCCGTTGTTAGAAGCGATGCCTACACTTTGTCCTTCCAGAGTCTTTGCTGATGGAAGCTTCGACACTTCAGAGGCCATCATTTTGCCCGCCACAACGTGGTAGGACAGCACTCGTTTCAGCTTCGGAATATTCTTGAGCAGTTCTTCGACAGTGCCTTGAGGCAGTTTGGCAAAGGCTTCGTCATTCGGCGCAAAGACCGTGAATGGTCCCGTCCCGGTAAGCGTTTCCACCAGGCCCGCAGCCTTAACCGCTGTGATCAGTGTTTTGAATGAATTAGCCGCAGTTGCGGTTTCAATAATATTTGGCATTTGAAATCTCCTTCATGAATTTTCGGGTAAATACGCGTGCAATGGTGCTTGTCCCCAGCCGCCGTCAGTTAGTTCAGGCTTTTCGCTCGATTGATTTTCAGCCTGGAGCAGATAAATCACTCCCAGCTTTCGGTTGTGAAGCCGCAACAAAGCCAGGCAAGAAGCTTTTAAGCTTCAAACCGATGATGGGCCAGCGTGTGATAAATCGCCGTCCAATATTGAACAAGTTTGGAAAGAGTCGAATTGCTCATCCCAGGCAGGATGGAAGCTCATTCCCCATAAGCTCCTAACCGGGATGGAGGAGGGATCAGTCATCATCCCCCGCCATAATTGCTGGCCCCGACTGCCATTTTGTTTCAGGTGAAATTCCACAGCAGAAAGTTGCGCTGCCAAGTCTCGTTGCATTCCCTCTCCGTTCCAGCCGGACATTGCTCTCCTTGTAGTACTATTGACAGGAATGAAAATAAATAACATCAGGAGTGATCGCCGTTTCGCAGCCTCCAGCAAGTGGACTGATGAGGAACCGATTCGCGAGGAGATATTCAGTATTGAGCGTCTGGAGCAGTATGCGGCAACGCTGGCGGCAGAACATCAGGTAAGTCAGGGGCCGCAACGCGGGCGACAATTACTGCCACGGTTTGAAGAAAACGGACGGCTGTTGAGGGCAGCTTACCGCACGCTCGCTGAAGCTTTATTTTCAGGACGGGGAATTTCCCCCGCAGCCGAGTGGCTGGTTGATAATTTTCATGTCGTTGAAGAACAGCTCCGCCAAATCCGCGAAGACCTGCCGAAAAGTTATTACTACCAACTGCCGAAGCTCAGCAATGGCGAGATGCAGGGCTACCCCCGCATCTATTCTATCGCCCATACCTTCATTGCCCATACCGACAGCCGCTTCGACGGCGATTCGCTGCGGCGTTATATCCGGGCATATCAACAGATCGCGACATTGACGATTGGCGAACTCTGGGCTGTGGCGATCACGCTGCGGCTTGCCCTGCTGGAAAATCTCAAGCGGTTGACGATGCGCGTGGTGGCAGCGCGTGAGGAGCGTGAAGAGGCCGACAGGCTGGCCGACAAACTATTGGCGGCAACGGACCAGGAACAGCGGTCTGCCGTTGCCGATCTTATCCAGCAACTGGATAAGCGAAAACAGGCAGGCCGCGCCTTCATCGTGCAGTTGACGCAACGTTTGCGCGATCAGGACCCGGACGTCACGCCGCTCATCGAATGGATTGAGCGCGGAGTGCAAAGCCAGGATCAAAGCATTGAGCAGATCGTTCAGCTTGAGAATCATCGTCAGGCCGCCGCGCAAGTGACGGTCGGCAACATCATCACGAGCATGAAACTGCTTTCGACACTCGACTGGCCGAGCTTTGTCGAAAGCGTCAGTCTCACCGAACAGATTCTCAGCGCCGACCCCGCGGGGGCATATGCGAGAATGGATTTTGCGACGCGTGACCGTTACCGCCACGTCATAGAGCGCATCGCCAGGCGCACCCGCACCAGCGAGCTGGATGTCGCGCGCCGCGTCATCGAATGCGCCCAGAAATCTCATGAACGCAATCCGCATGATCTGGCGCGGGCTCACGCCGGTTACTATCTGATTGATGCCGGCCGCACCGCTCTGGAACACGAACTTAATTACCGTCCTTCGCTCATTGAACGCGGCCAACGCGCGGCTCTCAAGCATCCCACACTCTTCTATTTCACCCTCTTCGCCCTGCTCACCGGACTGATTCTGACGCCGTTGCTGTTCATCGCGGAACGCGCTGGCGCGGCACCGTTCGGTTTGATCGCCGTGGCGCTGCTGGCGTTGATTCCGGCGACCGATCTTGCCTTGAGCGTGCTCAACTGGTGGGTCACGCATACCTTCAAACCGCACGTCCTACCGAAGATGGATAAGGATGCCGGGACGCCAGTTGAAGCGCGCACAATGATCGTCGTGCCGACGATGTTGACGAGTGAGGAGGTCGCGGCGGAGTTGATTGAAAAACTCGAAGTATGCTACCTCGCCAATCAAGACTCCCAATTCTATTTCGCGCTGCTGACTGACTTCGCCGATGCGCCCACGGAAGAGCTGCCGAATGACGACGCGTTGCTGACCTACACACTCGACGGGATCGAAAAACTGAACAGGCGTTATACCCAGGACTTCCGGCCAGAGAGCGGGCAAGTGACGGATCTGACAAGAAGATTCTTCCTGTTTCATCGGCGTCGTCAATGGAATGAATCGGAGGGCAAATGGATTGCCTGGGAGCGCAAGCGCGGGAAACTGGAAGAATTTAATCGCCTGTTGCGCGGCGCGCACGATACCAGCTTCGTTGTAGCTGATGCCGATGCCGCACTGCTCGCCGGTATCCGTTATGTCATTACGCTGGATTCCGATACACAACTGCCGCGCGACGCAGCGCGCAAACTGGTGGCCACCATCAGGCATCCGCTCAACCATGCCCAGCTTGACCCAAACACGCGCCGTGTCGTGCGTGGTTACGGCATCCTGCAACCGCGCGTGAGCGTCACGCTTGAAAGCAGTGCGCGTTCGCGTTTCGCCCGCATCTTTTCCGGCAATACCGGTGTTGATCCGTATAGCACTGCCGCATCGGATGTGTATCAGGACCTGTTTGCCGAGGGAAGCTATACGGGCAAAGGTTTGTATGACGTAGACGCCTTTCAGGCGGCGCTGGCCTCGCGCGTGCCGGACAATTCCCTGCTCAGCCATGATCTGTTTGAAGGTTTGTATGCGCGTGCCGCGCTCGTGTCGGACATTGAGTTGCTCGACGATCATCCGGCTCATTACGACACCTATGCGAAGCGTCAGCACCGCTGGACGCGCGGCGACTGGCAGATTGCGCGCTGGCTGATGCCGCGCGTACCCGACGACCAGGGCAAGACAGTCAGCAATACCCTGCCATTGATTTCGCGCTGGAAGATTTTTGATAACCTGCGACGCAGCCTGGTCGCGCCCGCGCTGCTGTTCTGGCTGGTTGGAGCGTGGACGCTCCTGCCTGGATCGCCCATTTGGTGGACGCTGTTCACGATCTTAACCGTGGGCTTTCCAGTCTATGCGCATGTCACGACAAGCCTGTTTTTGCATCCGCGTGGATTGCCGTGGACGAGTTATTTCTGGCATGTCTGGGGAGATTTCGGTGCAAACGCCAAACAGGTTGCCCTGACATTCGCCTTTCTACCGCATCAGGCCTGGGTCATGCTGGATGCCATCGCGCGCGTTGGGTATCGCAAATTGATTTCAGGCAGGCATCTACTGGAATGGGTGACGGCGGCACAAACTGAAAGCAGCACCCCACACGACCGGGCAGCATTCTGGCGTCTGATGTATCCCGTGACGTTGTTCGCCCTCGTCATTGCGCTGTTGGTCCTTGTGCTGCGGCCGCAGGCGTTGTTGCTGGCGATGCCGCTTTTAATCACCTGGGCGGTGTCACCGCTGCTCGCGTATTTTGTCAGCAGTAATGGACGTTCGCTCAAGGAAGCAAGCCGTAATCTGAGTGTCGAAGAACGGCGGATGATGCGCCTGATTGCAAGGCGCACCTGGCGTTTCTTTGAAACCTTCGTCGGTGATTCCGACCACTGGCTGCCACCCGATAATTTCCAGGAAGATCCCCGCCCGGTCATTGCTCACCGGACCTCGCCGACGAACATCGGCCTGCTGCTGCTTTCGACCTGCGCCGCGCGCGATTTCGGTTATCTAGGTTTGCTCGAAACTGTCGAACGTCTTGAATTGACCTTTAAGACGCTGCGCAAACTGGAAAAATTTCACGGGCACTTTTTCAACTGGTATGACACAACGACGCCCGCGCCGCTGACGCCGCAATACATTTCGACGGTGGACAGCGGCAATCTGGCGGGCCATCTGATTGCCGTCAAACGTGCGGCGCTTGAGCTGACGGAACAGAAATTATTTGATGCGCGATGGCTGCAAGGCATCGCAGATACCCTCATCCTGTTGCGTGAAGAAGCGAAACGGCTTGGCACGGTCAAAGAGCGCACACAGGTCGTGACGGTCAAGCAGTTAAACCGCGAGATCGAAGCCTGCGTCGCATTGATCGAGGCGATGCAGGATGCGCCAGAGGACCTGGGCCGCTGGGCTGCGTTCTTTGATGAACTGACAAGTCGCGCGGGTGAAGTCGAAGACATCTCGCACGCGCTCGAACAGGGACAGGGAGCGGACACAACGGAGAGTTTCGCGGAGTTTCATTTCTGGATCGCGGCGCTCCTCAATCAGACGCGCACGGCGCGGCGCGACTTCGACACGTTTATCGCCAGTAATGCGTCGCAGGTTGGCCATCTCACGCCGCTCATCGAACATGCCGCACCGCAGTTTGTCACGCGCTGGCAACAGATCTCCGAAACGTTCAGCCGCGTACCCAGCGTCAGAGAGATTGACGAACATTACGCGCGGGCTTTGGACGAAATCAAAGTCATGTCAGCCGAACTTGCCTCGCTTGAAGCTGCCGCCAGGGAACGCCCCCTGCTGCTGTCGGGGCTCAACACACTCATTGTCTCAATTGAAACGACGGCTCGCGCGACGGCGGAATTCTTGCGGCGAACGGTCGCGCTCGCGCAGGCGTGCGATGAGATTGTCGAAACGATGGATTTTCATTTCCTGTTTGACCAGGAGCGCAAGTTGTTCGTCATCGGCTACAACGTTTCCACTGGACGCCCCGATAATTCCTTTTACGACCTGCTCGCCTCGGAATCGCGTCTGCCCAGTCTCATCGCAATTGCGAAGGGCGACGTGCCACAGGAACACTGGTTTCATCTCGGCAGACAATTGACGCAACTGGATGGCGCGGGACGCGCGCTGGTGTCGTGGACGGCGACGATGTTCGAGTACCTCATGCCGCTGCTTGTCACGCGCGATTACAACGAAACATTGCTTGATCAGACCTGCAAGGCCGTCGTCGCCCGGCAGATTGCATACGGGCGCGAACACAATGTGCCCTGGGGCGTTTCGGAATCGGCATACAACGCGCGCGATTTGCACTTCAATTATCAATACGGGCCGTTCGGCGTGCCCGGCCTGGGTTTGAAGCGCGGATTGAGCGCGGACCTGGTGATTGCGCCCTATGCCACCATCCTGGCCGCGATGGTCGCGCCGCGCGCCGCGCTGCAAAACCTGCAACGACTGGCGCAGACGGGCGCACTTGCGCGCTATGGCTTTTATGAAGCGATTGACTACACGCCGGAGCGCCTGCCGAAGAATCAAACTCAGGTCATCATCCATTCCTTCATGGCGCATCATCAGGGGATGAGCCTCGTCGCGCTCGACAATGTCCTTCACAACGACATCATGCAACGCCGTTTTCACGCCGATCCGCTGATTCAAGCGACGGAACTATTGTTACAGGAACGCATCCCGCATGGCGTCCCCATCGCCCGTTTCCGCACCGAGGAGATGTTGCGGGGGCGCGTCGTCAGCACGCTGACGGCGCCGCTGGCCGTCTATTACGACTCGCCCAACCTGCCGACGCCGCGCACACAGTTGATTTCAAATGGCGAATATTCAGTGATGGTGACTTCGGCGGGCGCAGGCTCTTCAACGTGCAGCAGCCAGACCGGGACGCGCTGGGCCGTGACGCGCTGGCGCGAAGACGGCACTCGCGACAATTGGGGAAATTTTTGCTACATCCGCGACGTGCGAAGCGGTGCGATCTGGTCAACAGGCTATCAACCAACCGTACGCACACCGCAGAGCTACGAAGTGACATTTACTGAAGAACGTGCCGTGTTCAAACGGCTCGACGCGGGCATCCAGACACAGACCGACATCATTGTGTCGCCGGAAGATAATGCCGAAGTGCGCTGCGTGACACTCATCAATCGCTCGCCGTACGTGCGGGAAATCGAGTTGACGAGTTACGCCGAGATTGTGCTGGCGGCGCCCGCCGCTGATGTCGCCCATCCGGCGTTCAGCAATCTCTTTATCGAAACGGAATTCATCCGCGAAGACAATTCTCTTGTCGCTCGCCGCCGGCCGCGTTCGCCTCATGACCCGACCGTTTACGCCGTGCATACGATTGCCACCGATGGCGACGCCGTCGGCGCAGTGCAGTACGAGACGAGCCGCAATCGTTTTCTCGGCCGCGGTCACGACACCCGCACGCCGCTCGCCGTGATTGAAGACCGCCCGTTATCAAACACCGTCGGCACAGTGCTCGATCCTGTCTTTAGCCTGCGCCAGCGCGTGCGGCTGAAACCGAACGAGACCGCGCGCGTAACCTTCTCAACCGCGGTTGCCCACTCGCGCGAACACATCCTGATGCTCGCTGACAAGTATCACGACATAAATATCTTTGACCGCGTCGAACGTCTGGCGTGGACGAGCGCTCAGATCCAAATGCGGCACCTGAACATTGAAGCGCGCGAAGCCCACCTGTTCCAGCGTCTCGCCGGGCGCGTGCTGTATTCTGATAACTCATTACGCCCCCGATCTGACCTACTGGCGCTGAACAAAAAGACGCAATCCGAATTGTGGAAGTTCGGCATCAGCGGCGACCTGCCGATCGTGCTGGTGCGCATCAGCGCGGCAGGTGATCTGGAGATCGTGCGATGGGCGCTGCGCGCGCATGAATATCTACGTCTCAAGGGGCTCTCCATTGATCTGGTGATTCTCAATGACCATCCGCCCAGCTATTTGCAGTCGTTGCAGGATGAGATTCAGATGCTGCTGCGTTCGACCGGCTTGCAAACTTTACAGGATAAACCCGGCGGCGTTTATGCCCTGCGCGCGGACATCATGTCCGACGAAGACAAGATTCTGCTCCAGACCGTGGCTCGCGTTATCTTCGTCACTGAACGCGGCACGCTCGAAGAGCAACTCGCGCGGCGTCCGTCTGAAGACGGCAATCCGCCTGCGCCTTTCGCTCCGCGCTTCCCGGCACGTATTTACCCCGAAGAAGCGGCGGTCAGCGCCTCCAACCTGCAATTTTTCAATGGTCTTGGCGGATTTGCGCAGGAAGGGCGCGAGTACGTCACGGTTTTGAATGAAGGGCAATGGACGCCTGCGCCCTGGACGAACGTGATCGCCAACGAACACGATTTCGGGTTTCAAGTTACGGAGTCAGGCGCAGGCTATACCTGGTCGGTCAACAGCCGCGAGAATCGTTTGACGCCCTGGTCGAATGATGCGGTGAGCGATCCGCCCGGCGAAATAATTTACCTGCGTGATGAAGAGACCGGAACCGTATGGACGCCAACCCCATTGCCAGTGCGTGAAACTGAACCCTATGTCATCCGTCACGGACAGGGCTACACGATTTTTGAGCATACCAGTCACGGCCTGGCCCAGGAGCTGAAGCTGTTCGTTCCAATGGATGCTTCAGTGAAGATTTCGGTATTGCGGTTACGCAATACAACCGAGCGCCGCAGAAGGTTATCAGTGACGGCCTTCCAGGAACTGGTGCTTGGAGTCACGCGCGAGCAGTCCGCTCCCTTCATCGTCACCGAACGAGACAGGGATTCCGGCGCCATATTCGCGCGCAATACTTACAACAACGAATTTGCTGAGCGCGTGGCCTTCACGGCGATGAATCCGGTTGCCTCCAGCGCAACCTGCGACCGCAAAGCGTTTCTGGGACGCAATGGCAGCGCAGCGCGTCCCGCCGCGCTCAGTCGCACAAAACTTGATAACCGTTGGGGCGCAGGATTCGATCCGTGCGCAGCCCTGCAGAGCTTCGTCGAGCTTGCGCCGGGCGAATCGCGCGAAATCATCGTCTTACTCGGCGAGAGCGCCAGTGCAGAGGAGGCCCGCCAACTTATCGCACGTTACCTGGAACCGTCAGCGGTCCGCGAAGCGATTGAAGGCGTTGCGAGCCACTGGGATGAGACCTTGTCCAGCGTCGAGGTCCGCACGCCGGATGCGGCGATGAACCTGATGCTCAACCGCTGGCTGTTGTACCAAACACTGGTCTGCCGGATCTGGGCGCGTTCGGCGTTCTATCAATCGGGGGGCGCTTATGGTTTCCGCGACCAACTGCAAGACGTGATGGCTCTGGTCTATGCCAAGCCGGAACTGGCACGGGCGCAGATACTGCGCGCCGCCGCGCATCAATTCAAAGAAGGCGACGTCCAGCACTGGTGGCATCCGCCAACAGATCGCGGTGTCCGCACGCGCATTTCCGACGACTTGTTATGGCTTCCCTACGTGGCGAGCTTTTATATTCGTGTGACCGCAGACACGGCAATTCTTGACGAGGTAGTTTCATTTCTCGAAGCTCCGCTTTTAGCTGAAGGCGAAGACGATTCCTACCTGCATCCGCAGGTTTCTCCAGAACAGGCCACGCTTTATGAACATTGCCTTCGCGCAATTGACCGCAGTCTGGCAACGGGGGCGCATGGTCTGCCACTGATGGGAGCGGGAGACTGGAATGATGGCATGAACCGGGTAGGCAACGGCGGCAAAGGTGAAAGCGTGTGGCTCGGCTGGTTCCTCCACGCCACGCTCGAAGGCTTCGCACCCTTCTGTAAGCTGCGCGGGGAGCAGGAACGTTCCACTCAGTATCGCGAACACATGACAAAGTTGAAGACAGCCCTTGAGAACGCCTGGGATGGCGATTGGTATCTTCGCGCCTATTTTGATGACGGCACCCCGCTCGGTTCAGCGCAGAATGACGAATGCCGCATTGATTCCATCGCGCAATCGTGGGGCGTGCTGTCCGGCGCGGCGGACAAGCACCGCGCGGCGCATGCGATGGCCGCAGTCGAAACCCACCTGACCCGCCGTGGCGACGGACTGGTGCTGCTATTTTCACCGCCCTTCGATCATGGCGCAGTTGACCCTGGTTACATCAAAGGGTACGTGCCCGGTGTCCGCGAAAATGGCGGGCAATATACTCATGCAGCCTTGTGGACGATCATTGCCGCCGCGCTGCTCGGAGACGGCGACCGCGCCGGTGAACTGTTCGCGCTGCTCAACCCGATCAATCACTCCTCGACGCGCGCCGGACTGCACAAATACTGCGTCGAACCCTATGTGGCAGCAGCCGACATCTATGCGGTGCCGCCGCATACAGGACGCGGCGGATGGACCTGGTACACAGGTTCGGCGGCCTGGATGTACCGCGCCGGTCTCGAATCAATTCTCGGTTTTCATCTGCGGGGCGACCACTTGCGAATTGACCCCTGCATCCCCCGGAGCTGGCGTGAATTTGAGATCAACTTTACGCATGGCCGAAATAATGCCTCACGTTATTTCATCAAAGTTGAAAATCCGCATGGCATCTGTCGCGGAGTCAGCAGCGTGGAAATTGATGGAGAACTTCAGCAGACACTCGACATCGCTTTAGTAAGTGACGGAAAGCAGCACAATGTACGCGTCGTTCTCGGTGAGCAATGACCGTGTTTTCAGCGCCTTTTGCATCCTTTTGCGTATCGAGCCCAGACAAGTGAGCCATTAGCGATGCAGCAGGCGTTTCAGCAAACTCTTTCTTTCGGGGACGTCTTGCGGGCTTACCAGTCTTGCAGCATCAATCGAATCCGGCATCGCACGGCGGCCGGTCATCCGGTCAATATGAATACGGTAATAGATCGGAATAAACTCATCCGCAGCGCCGGGATGGATATTGCTGGCACAGGCTGGCTCCCACCACATCGCTTCCTGTTGGAGTAAGTCATGAGTCAGTTCACGTTCCAGTTTCCATTCAAGGGTATCTGGCAGTTCCTCATAGCGACCGTGGACGATGACACTCGTCCACTCATCACGATTGACGATTTCGTCTGCTTCAATACAGACTCGCGGGTTGATACGCATCCAATCAATCTTCTGACCGTGCGTGGCAAAGCTGTAGAGTTGTCTTTCGTGGAAAGCGAAGTAAATTGGCACAATGTAAGGCTGTTCGTTGCGCGAACAAGCCAATCTGCCAAGCCTCAGCCGTGTCAACGCCTCAGCACATTCTTTATTTGTCAGTTCAAAAATTCGCATCCCACATCATCCATCTTCCTTCTGGCAACTACTTGTTATGGATTAAAACAACAGTCATAACATCTTACGAAAGACGCCATATCCTATCCGCTTGACTTGACTGAAGACGGTGCAAATAAAATTTCTTACCAATTAATGATGTAGGCAGACTCAATGTCCGGCAAATTTCAGTGAGCCGAAGTCCCGGGAGAAACCTGTTGCCGAGACAGCGGCAAACTGAAGCCTGCCGGACATTTGGCGCCGAATAATGCAGGCTCCACTTAACTTGTGATCCGGCGACCGCTGATCAGGTTGTAGACCAGCACGATCACCGCCAACACAATCAGCAGGTGAACTAACCCGCCAAAGGTCGTGCCGGTCGCAAATCCAAGCAGCCACAGAACCAAAAGGATTACAAAAATTGTCCAAAGCATGATTCACCTCCAAGTTTAGATTGATGTTTATCCTTTCCGCGCCAGGCCGGACACTGCTCCCGTACGACTCCGATTGGAATTCAGTGCGACGCTGGCTCGGAATGTGTTGCTGTCCAGCACTGGACAGTTTTGAAAAGAGTGATCGCGAAGCTCACCAACCTGCGCCAGATAATCAGTGAGCTTATTTTCTTTGATGATGAGGAAGCGTTTAGCGCTCGTCTCAACCAGGCCCAGATGTCGAAAGCGCTGCATAAACAGACTGATCCGGGGTCGCGTCGTGCCCACCATCTCCGAAAGTTCCTCGTGTGAAATTTTCTGTTCAATGCAAATGGCGGAACCATTCAGGCAAATGTCGCAGGCATTTTTCTTTCCAAGCTTGTGGGCCAGATACAACAGCGTCTTGCCCAGGCGCTGTTCGCTGTCCACCATTACCAGATTGGCAATCACCCGTTGTTGTTCGGCAATCCGCACCGTCAGGTACTGCACAAAACCCTCGTTTAACCCATCGCGGCTTAACCTCGCCAGAAACTTGGCGGCAGGGATTTGTTTTAAGACCGTTTTTCCCATGGCGACGGCTGTTTCCAGCCGCGCCCCTGACCCGGAAAAGCACAACTCGCCGAAAACATCTCCGGCTGTCAGGATAGCCAGGAGACACTCTTTCCCTTCAGGCGAATGGATGAGAAGTTTGACCTGTCCGCTTTCAATAAAGTAAACCGTCTCTGCTGGATCGCCGCCCGTGTAGACGTGAGCACGTTTCGCAAGCGTGATGGCGCGCGCATTGAGGGTCTCGCGCCGCAATGAATCCCGCAATTGTTGTTTGAACAAGTCAATTTGAGAGTTCGCTTGAATCATGTTACGGCCTCGCCATAACCGAATCGGCCGGCATAGCTCATTCTGCTCATCCATAGCTTGGGCGGCCCCCGGCGACAGTGGCCGGCGCGTTTTGATTTGCCTAATGGGTGATCAACACGAATGCCTTTTTGAACTTTTGCCCAAAGGTTGTTTTTTCCGGCGTAACCAGAAATCGCTTCGGGCGTCCGGACATGGGCGGGAAAGTCTCTGCCGAATGAGCCGAGAGCTGGTGCAACAGATTCCAGTCGGCTTCGAACACTTCCAACGAATCGCGGTTTTTCTCGCTGGCTTTCAAGCTGGCGTTTACTTTTGCCAACAGTAGTTTATAAGCCAGTTGAGCATTGGACTGGCGGCTCAGAATATTGTCGCGTGTCAGCCCCAGGATTTGATCTTCGCCGTAGGCGCTCACCTGCAAAATCAGCGCGCCCCGCGCGTCAAAAGCTGGTTCGCTTTGTAATTCCAGGTCCTTGAAAAATGTCTTTACTTCTCTTTCATCGGCAAAGAGTCCATCGGAAATCGCCTTTTGAAGCATCGGCGCAAATGCCGCCCGGTAGTTTTGCCAGGTCTGTTTTGTGCCAAAGATGCGTACTCGCGCGGCCGCTTTTCTGCTTTCGAATTCGCTTCGCATGAGGCGGGGGCTGACAACGTCAATCCCCAGAAAATTGGGATCAATGCCGGCGTAGATTGAGTCCTTGCCGCTGTCCTGGCTGGACTGTTCTTTCAGTAGACTCTTTTCCAGATTGAGTTCGGCAATTTCCGGCGTCGCATATTCGAAGTATTTCTGATGAGCGGCGAAACGCCCGGTGATCAAATACGAAGCGGCAAAAATCACCAGCAACTCGCGTTTGAAGAGAAGTTGCGGGATCACATATTTTTTGGAAATAAGCGCCATTTCGGAATAGTTGCGATTATCCAGACTCCTTCTGATCGGTCCGGCAAGCTGCGCGTATTTGGTTATGGTCAGGAGCCGCTCCGGCCGTTTGGCGGCATAACGCGTCAACGTGCGCGCCACGGCTTTCGGCGAAGTCATCATAAAATCGTTGAGCGCATCTCGATGAACAGCGTGCGGAAAGCAAGTGTTGATCACTTCACGCGCAAAATCCGCGCAGTTATGAAAGACCGTATCGAAGTGGTTTATGTTGGGCAGGCTGTTCAATTTCTCAATTAAAGCGGCATCTTCCACGGCAGTCGTTTTCAGCGTGAAGCCATAAACATCACGGTTATAAGTAATGCCGATCATTCCCTGCCAGTCTCCTTTCTGGAGTTTGCCATCCGCCCGGTCCGGAATCATTCCGCGCAGGTAATTCCGGCGATACGTTTCTCTCATCAGCGTTCGCACTTCTCCGTTGACGTAAATTGGAATGTTTCGCTCATCCTCAACGCCATAAAGGAATGGGAGAAGCGGAACAGCGATCCATTCATATGGCTTGTCCGTGCCGAACTTAGGATAGGAGGAAATCACAATCCCCATCTCCCCAGGCCGGCAGAGCCTCAACGCCACAGGGGTGTCCGCGCAGATATTGGAAAAGTAAATTGACACATGGCCCGCCGAACTCGCTTCCCCCGAAACCCCCAATGCCTCCAGCAGAAACAATGAAACATCCGCCCTCGCCAGTGCCGGAGCCATAATCAGACAAAGAAACAGCGCCAGGGTGTATTTCGTGGCTGTGACGACCAATGACTTTTTGTCGTTCATATATTTTCCTCCTTTCACCTTTCGGAAACCCTCTTTGTTTTGCTCGCCCTCAACCGCCTGACGAACGATTGGCGGTGAAAACGGCCTGGCGCCTGAGCATCTTGTTGTTTGAAGTTTCCAGCCCCTTCTCAATCTCGCGGGAGCGCCGGCCATTTAAGGCGCTGCGCCGCTCGCTTGAGTGATCTCATATTGGTCATAGTCAATGGTCAAAATATTTTTGCCAAAGACTCGGACTTGCGTAATGGATTCGTTTTTGAGCGGCAGCCAGAATTCCTTGAGCTTCTGGTAGCGCCGCACAAATTCCACCCGTTTGATCCAAACCGACGGTTTTTGGGTGGGCTGCCCCGCAACCTGGACAAGCGCAAACTCAGTGGCGTGAATCCAGACTTTCCCATTGAACAGATACTTGTCCGCCCGCTTCGCGGTGGTTTGCACCACAAAACAGTGAACGCCATCCACGTCCTCTTCCCCCAGCAGATTAAAGGTGTAGTTGTTCGCCGTGACCGAACTGTCGTAGCGGTGGCGCCCGGCGGCAGTTTCGACTTCGATCTCCATCAACGGCTTGAAAACGCGGCTGCGGATCAATCCAGACCCTGATTCAGCGACAATCTTGAACTCTTTGATGTCAGGCGCCTGATAGCGCAACACCGCCCGGACTTCCGCGCGTACCGCGCCTTTTTCGTTTTTGACCCGGTAGGTACTCGGCACTGAATACTGTTGCAGTCGAGCCTCTCTCTGGCGATTGCGATCCAATAGTTTCGCAATGACGAGATCACCTGTCAGCCCCACCGTCGTGGGGTGGTTTGCCGAAGGCTGCTGCCTGCCAGCCGCAGCCTTCGGCGGCCGATGAAACGGCAGCCTGGCCAATGCAACCAATCCCAGCGCCCCAAGCACTGACGCAAGAATGAAAAAGCGCCCCGGCTTTTGAACTTTTCGTTTCATCGCACTTGTTACCTGTTTCCAATCTTTCCTGATTCACGACCGCAGGGATTAATTGCCGGACAGGCGTTGCTTCCCCCCTCGGCTTCAGGCTGGCGGAAGCGCCGCAATAGTTACCGGACCTCGAAATCGGCGCGGCAGCCGCGATCAACCCAAATGCCGCTTCGATCAACGCCCCAGGTCCGCCCCTGCACACAACGCGCCTCGCTACGCTGGCGCAGCAAGCGCACGGTCCTCCCGATCCCCTCGCTGCACCAATGACGCTTCATATCGCCAGACTCACAATAGACGGTCTGCACAGGGCGATTGAGATCCCGGTCGTCGCGATCTCGGCCTCTTCCGCCTGCGGACACCTGTCCATAAAGTCTCAGAGTGGGCCGGCGGCGTTCCCAGTTCCCCTTGCCGTACCAGACCTCGACACTGTCAATCCTGCGATTGTCGCCCGGCAGGTCAATCGCTCGTGTCTGACCGCCGGCGCGGATACGATCACGAATTTCGACTTCGGTGTCCGCGCCGTTTTCGAAATGCACGACCACGCGCTGGAATTCAATCTCGCTCCCCTGGACACGCAATTGAATTGCCCGGAACGCTTCCCTGGAATTCACCCGAATATTGTCGTGGTCCCTCGCGCCGTCTACATTCGATTGTCCCAGAAATTGCCAGCGTTCTTGAACGTTGCCGCGACGCTGGGCATTGGTCACCAGAGTGAGACCGCTTACCAGAATCAACAAACCAACTACATAAAGTGTTTTATGAAACTTCATCGAAACTCCTTTTACAGGCGGATCGCCTGCCTTCATCTGAAACTATTTATTTTGGCATTACCGCCAGTGGACAATGCCTCTCATGTTGCAGCTTTCTATTCCGTCGTTCTGCCGTCGAAGTGTTCGTTGTCCGCCTCTGCGTCGGCGCGGGTATGGTGAACAACTTTGTCCTTATGATTCGGCGGCGCATACAGCATGTAGAGCTTTAGTGGAGCCCCGCCGGTGTTGATGATGTTGTGATTCGTCCCGGCAGGGACAATCACGGCGAAGCCGGCGCTGATCGCCGTGCGAACGTCATCGAGAACGGCTTCGCCGGAGCCTTCCTCGACGCGAAAGAACTGATCGAGTTGATGCACTTCCGCTCCAATCTCTTCTCCCGGCTTCAATGCCATCACGACGAGCTGGCAGTTCTTCGCCGTGTAAAGCACCTGGCGAAACTCTTCATTCTTGATGGTGATTCCTTCGATGTTTTGCACGTAACCTTTCATGGCGACTCCTCCTGTTTTATCAGTTATGGATATTCTTCTGACTATTAGTAACGCCGCGCGTCAAAGAGTTGCTGGAGTATGTTACCCAGCAGACTAAACACACCGTTCGCGTTGCGGCCATAGCGAAAACGGCTGTAATAGCCGTCTTGATAACCGCGATTGAAACCTTGGCGGAAGTAGTAACGGTACTCATTCAAGTCAACGTAATAGCTGTTGTAACCGTAGCTTCCATCCTGATAGGCGTAAGCATCCTGATAGTTGAAGCGCGCGCGATCCTCTCGGTCGGCTTGTCCGGCGTAATAGCCTTCCTGATAGCCGTAGTTCAACGCCTGCCGGATCATATCCGCACCATATTGATCCGTCTGGTAGTACCTGCCGCTGCGGGAGTAACGATAATTGGGAGCGGAATATTCGAAGGCGCGCGCATTCTGGAGACTGATCTGGTCCTGACGCAGGCGCTCCAGATATCGCTGCTGAAAGCGCAGATGCGCCTGACGTTGCTGTCGTTGCAGTTGCTGTTCCCGTTGTTGCGCGAGACGATCCATTTGTTGCCGCTGCTGATTGTACTGATTCAAACGCTGCTGCTGCTGTTGCTGATCCTGTTGAACCTGACGTTGTTGCTGCTGCTGAGGCAGGCGTTGTTGCTGGGCTTGACGCTGCTGCTCCTGTTGAGTCTGGCGTTGCTTCTGCTGCTCCTGCTGCTGTTGCTGCTCAACTTGACGCTGCTGTTGGCGATCAGCCTGCTTCTGCTGTTGCTGATTAACTTGACGTTGCTGCTTCTGATCGGTTTGTTTCTGCTGTTCCTGGTTCTCCTTCTGTTGCTTCTTTTCATTCGTCTTTCTTTGAGGTTGTTGTTGTCTGGGGGGTGGTTCGTGCGAGCCGGCCAGCCCGATTGTTCCCAGCAGCAACACCAACCCAGTAACAGACGCCATAGCCAGGGGGTTAGATAAATTGGGTTCTCTGGGAACTGCCGGATAAACCCCAATATCTTGTGATCTTGGAGCGTGGTTGAAGTTGTGGCAGGCTGAGGTCGAATCAATCCTCTTTTGAAAGGTACCAATCGATGCCGCCGATGATCGAGTTTCCGTTGAATT
>JAJNQA010000012.1 GCA_021155085.1 Heliomicrobium sp.
GCGTTGAAAACAAGCGGCACGCCCTTTATTGTGCAGTTCGCAGGCAAGTGTATAGAGTTCAATGAGTTGGAGTATCGTTTTCACACAACAATTCTACTCGTTTAACCTGCTTGCCTGCGATTTCAACCCCTGATTCACATACATCATTTGTCGGTATACGGCTATTACGCGCCGGCGGTGGGCGATTACGAGACGATGGGGATTATGGATCAGCAGGATTCGCCACGGTACAAGGAGTTGATGAAGATTGTTGAACCGTACGAATACCGCCACCGGTTCACGATGCCCAAGTTCATGCTGAACGCGACGGGCGATCAATTCTTCCTGCCGGATTCGTGGCAGTTCTATTACAACGATCTGCCGGGTGTGAAGTACCTGCGCTACGTGCCGAACACTGACCATTCCATGCGCGGTTCGGATGCCTGGATGACTTTGCTGGCGGCATACAATGCCATTCTGACCAATGCCGAATTGCCGCAGTTTGATTGGAAGATCGAAAAGGACGGAACGATTCGCGTAACGACGAAGACCAAACCGAGCGAAGTGAAACTGTGGCAGGCGAGCAATCCCGGCGCGCGCGATTTCCGGCTGACCAGCATCGGCGCGAAGTGGAAAAGCAGTCCGCTGACAGAGCAGGGGAATGGCACTTATGTTGCAAAGGTTCCGCTGCCGAAGCAGGGCTGGACGGCGTATATGGTCGAACTGACGTTTCCGAGCGGTTTGCTGCTGGCGCCGTATAAGTTCACGACCGGCGTGAAAGTGATTCCCGATGTCTATCCGTTCGCGGATCAAAACAAGACGACATCCTCTAACAAAAAGTAGACAAGAAGTAGAGTTGTAATCGAATGAATGAAGTAAAGATCGAACGAATTTGTGTGTTTTGCGGATCGAGTTCGGGCATGCGTGCGGCCTATGTGGAGCAGGCGCGCTTGCTGGGACAGACGATGGCGGCCAAAGGAATTGGCCTGGTGTACGGCGCGGGCGGAATCGGGCTGATGGGCGAAGTCGCGAATGCCGTGACCGAGGCAGAAGGCGAAGTGATCGGCATCATCCCGTATGCGCTGGCGACGAAAGAGCGCGCCAATCCAAAAGGTGAAATGCGCGTGGTCAATACCATGCACGAACGCAAAGCGATGATGGCCGATTTGTCCGACGCCTTCATCGCCATGCCGGGCGGTTTCGGAACCTTTGAAGAGTTGATGGAGATCATCACCTGGGGCCAGCTCGGCATTCATCAGAAGCCGATTGGCGTGCTCAATGTGGCGGGATATTACGATCCGCTGCTGATGATGATTGACCGCGCCGTGGAAGAAGGATTCATCCTGCCACGTTACCGCAACCTGATCGTCGTGGCTTCGGAGGCGGAAGAGTTGCTCGAAAAACTGTTCCGCTACCAGCCGCTGGAAGGTATCGTGCAGTGGATTGAGATGAGTGAGACATAAACGCAATTCCGGGAGGGATTTATGGCGACCGCAATTGAAGAGATCAACGCGACACCGCGCAGTGTGGCAGATCGGGAACGAGATTGCTTCACGAGAGAGGAGTTCTGGCTGATAAAGGACGCCCTGCCCGACCTGAAGCTTGAATTGATTTTCGGCCAGCTTGTCGTCAAACCGGAGCAGGGAAGAGATTACTTCACGATCCCGGAGTTCGAGTTGGTCGCCGATCTTTTCCCCGATCACCGGCTTGAGCTAATCAACGGAGAAATAGTTATGTCACCACCGCCTGACAGAAGACACCAAAAGCACACTGGACGGTTAATCACGTTGCTTGGTTTTCGGGCAGCACAAATCGTCGAAGTCGGTTGTCAGATTGGAGGGGCGAACTACTTTTTTGAGGTGCCAGACGAAATCAGCGAAAAGCTGGCTGCCCTGGGCTTGGAAAGTCCGACTGATGTTTGCCCGGATGTTTCGGTCAGCTTCACTGATTATTTGGATACATCTCGAATTCCCCCGGCGCTGTTGGTTGTCGAAGTACTTTCTGATTCCAGTCAGAAACACATCTTTCGCGATATGACCACCAAGCCGGAGATTTATGCTGCATTGAAAATTCCTGTCTACTGGATTGTTGACCGGCGTACAAACACTGTCTGGGTTCACACTCAACCAGGTAAAAGCGGCTATGTTTTGCGGCAACAATTCAGTGGTGATGAATTTTTGCCCGCGCCGGGTTTGGAGTTTCTACAAATCACGCCCGAGCAGATTTTCAAGGAGTAGGCGTGCTCAGCCAATTCCGTCCGTTCCAGTTCAATTCGATAAGCAATGCTCTTCATCAACGAATACTTTATGCGCGCTCAGGTTGCGCCAGAGATGATGGATCAACTCTGGGCGCGCGGCTGGCGTCATTTTGGCGAATACTTCTTTCGCTACTCCATCGGGTATCACGACGGCGAAGCGCGCAAAGTCATTCCGCTGCGGATCGAACTGGATAAATTCTCGCCTTCGCGCAGCCAGAAGCGAGCGTCGGCGAGAAATCGCAACCTGGAAATCATCGTTCGTCCGACGTTCATTGATGAAGAGAAGCAGCAGCTTTTCCATCGCCACAAACAGCGTTTCGATCACAATGTGCCGGATTCGATCCATGACTTTCTTTCCAATCGTCCGGCGGGGACGCCTTGCGAAAACCGGGAGATCGCTGTTTTGGCCGATGGCAAGCTGATCGGCGTCAGCTTTCTGGATGTTGGCCAGACTGCCTGTTCGTCAGTTTATGCGATGTTCGAGCCGGAAGAATCAAAGCGCAGTCTCGGCATTTTTATGATTCTAGAAGCGATTCGCCACGCGCGCGAACTCGGTTGCCGATACTATTATCCCGGCTACGCCTATCGCGGGCCGTCCTTTTACGATTACAAAAAGAACTTTTCCGGCCTGGAAGTTTACGAGTGGGAAAAGGGCTGGAAACCTTACCATCAAGACGAAGGAGCAACAGAAGAATGAGCAAGACTCGCTGGGGAGTGCTGAGCACTTCCAAGTTCGCCCAAACTAAAATCATCCCGGCGATGAAGCATTGCCAGCACGCCGAAATCACCGCCATCGCTTCGCGGAATCTGGAGGCTGCGCAGGAGGCGGCGCAGCGCCTGGAAATCGCGAAAGCCTACGGTTCCTATGAAGAACTGCTGGCAGATGCCGAGCTGGATGTGATCTACAACCCAATGCCGAATCACATGCACGTCGAATGGTCCATCAAGGCATTGGAAGCTGGAAAACACGTGCTGTGCGAAAAACCGATTGGCCTGTCTTCCGCTGAAGGGCAGCGATTGCTGGATGCCGCGAAACAGCATCCGAAGCTGAAAGTGATGGAAGCCTTTATGTACCGCCACCATCCGCAATGGCAGCACGCCAAGCAGTTGGTGACGGACGGAAAGATCGGTGAGTTGCGCACCATTCAATCCTTCTTTTCCTACTTCAACACGGATGCCAACAACATTCGCAACCAGGCAGACATCGGCGGTGGCGCGATGATGGACATCGGCTGTTACAACGTTTCACTGTCACGATTCATTTTTGGCGAAGAGCCGAAGCGCGTGCTGGGCATCGTTGAACGCGATCCACAGTTTCAAACCGATCGGCTTTCCTCCGGCGTTCTGGACTTTGGCCGAGGCACGGCGAACTTTACCTGCTCGACGCAGCTTTCGCCATATCAGCGCGTGAACATCTTCGGGACCGAAGGACGCATCGAGATCGAAATCCCCTTCAACGCGCCGCCTGACAAACCCTGCAAAATGTGGTTGCAACAGGGAAGCGAGATCGAAGAAATCGTCTTTGACATCTGCGACCAGTACACCATCCAGGGCGATCTGTTTTCGTTGGCCGTTTTGAACGATACGCCCGTGCCGACGCCGCTGGAAGACGCCGTGGCGAATATGAAGGTGATCGAAGCCGTGTTTGAAAGCTCGAAAACTGGAAATTGGATTCAAGAGGAGTAACGGTTTAACGCAAAGACACAAAGACGCCAAGTCGCAAAGAAACAAATGCAAGAGCGTGCATATTGAAGGTTTCTTTGTGTCTTGGCGTCTTTGCGTTAAATCAGAGATGAACTCTCATAATCCGCCGCGCAGGTAGGCGATGATGTCGGCGACCTGCTGTTTTGTCAGCGACTTTTCGTAGCCTTCCGGCATCAGCGAAATGGTCGAAGCGCGAATCTCGGCGATGTTTTTCCGCAAGATGGTTACGTCGCGGTCGGCATTTCGCAACGTGACTGCGCCGGGAGTTTCATTGGCCAGAATGCCGTCCTCAATCCTGCCGTCTTTGGTTGTTACGATGTAGTTGACGAAGCGGGCTTCGATTCCCGCGCTCGGATTCATGATCGAATTCAGCAGTTCTTCTTTTGTCTTGTTGTTGATGCCGGACAAATCCGCGCCAACGCGCGGACGGCCCGGTTGCGGGATGTGGCATTTGGCGCAGGTCGAAGAGAACAGATCGCGGCCACGGTTCACGTCGCCGTTCAGCGTCAGCGCATCGGTGTAGCTGGCGACCACGGCGGCGCGTTCGTCGCTTTCCTGTTTGAAAAACTGCCGGGCGCGATTGACCACTTCTTTGTCCGGGTGGTCGTACAGTTTGGCTTGCATTGCCGGATCAGCCATTGTGCGTTCGATCTGGCCTTCCTCCAGGGCTTTCATCAGGACTTTCATCCGTTCGCGTTCACTGAGCATCGCCTCCAAAACCTTTTGCCGAATCTCCGGCGAAAACTTCTGCCAATCCGCCAGCAAACTGGAAGCGATTTTCGGATCGTCAAAGGCGGCTAGCGATTCCACTGCGGCGGCTTGCAGTTCAGGCGAATTCGGATCCGCCAGCAGCTTTTGCAGCACTCCCGAAACGGCGGCAAATTGTCCGCCGCGCAGCGCGCGAACCGCTGTTACTCGCGTTTTCACTGGCAACGCGGCGTTCTGCGATTCCGCCAGTGCTTTCTGAACCAAGCCTTTCAACTCAAAAAAACGCGCCGTTTCCCACGCGGTTTTTTGCACAGGTTCGTTCTCATTGCTCAACAAAGACAGCAAGGCGGGTTCGGCGTTGGCCACGCGCAGATTTTTGGCATCGGCCAGCTTCAAGCCTTTGTTCAAGCCCGTGAGCGCGGCTTCTGGCTTTTTCAAAGTCGGAAGCAGTTTGAAGAATCCGGCGAGTTCATTCGCGTCGTGCTTGCCGCCAACCAGCGCTGCCAGTTGTGAGAAAAGCTGTTCGTTCTCGAACTGCGGATTCTTCGTTCGCAGCAGGGAGAAAAACTGCGCTGAAGAATCGTTGACCGAACTGAGCACGGCCAGCCGAAACCATTGATCGTCGGCATGTTTCATCACCAGATCGGCCAGCGCATTCAGCGCCGATTGATCTTTTACCTGACCCAGTGTGCCCAACGTAAATGCGGTTTGGAATTGCACGCGCACGTCGCTGTCGTTCGCCATTGCCAGCAAGGCGGTTTGCGCGGTTTTGGATTTGGCGAAGTTTTCCGCCAGGCGAACGGCGTGTTCGCGAACGCGCGGATGCTGATCTTTCAGCGCCTGCAATACCTGCGATTCTTCCAGCGCCGACAACCCTTCCAGCGTCCACAGCGCGTGAACCTTGCCGAGCGGCGATTGGGTTTGTTCAAACAGTTGTTTCAAAAAAGGGATTGCCGTTTTGTCCTGCCGTTCGACAATCAGTCGCTGCGCCGTGGTGCGATGCCAGCCGTTTTCGTGCGCCAGGGTTTTGACCAGTTCTTCCGTGCTCGCCTTGCCAAGCTCCGGTTTCAAGCCGCGTTTCAGCCGGGGATTTTTCGAGGTGAAGCGATAAATGCGCCCGGTCATATCACCTGCGTAAAAGTCCATTCCTTTTTTGATTTCTTCAGGAATGGATTCGGGCGTTTCGATGAACAGGCGGTAAATGTCCATAAAGTACAAATTGCCATCCGGCGCGTTGGCGAAATTGCAGGGGCGCGACCATTGATCCGTCGAAGCCAGAAATTCCGTGCCTTCTTTGGCGCGGGCGGCTTTGAACGTCACGCCGTCCGGCGTCAAGACATCGCGGTGGATGAGGTTGGCGCTGACTTCGCCGGTGAAAATGCTGCCGCGATATTCCGCTGGCCAGGCGTCGCCGTTGTAAACCGTGCCGCCGCTGGCGCCGCTGAAAAAGCCGCTCAGCCGTTCGACACGGTTCAATCCCTGCTCGTCGTAGCGTTGCTGACGCAGCGCCGTTCGCTGTTTGCGCCATTCCTGCGGACCGGTCAGCGGAAAGATCGGCGCGGGCACTTTGCCGTCTTCGTAAATGTTCAAGGCGAAGGCGGGAACTTCCAGCAGCGGCGCGCGGCGGATGTACTGCATCGGCAAGATGACGTGACGCAGGTGTGTAGTGTTTTCAGTGATGAATTCGTTGCCCCAGTCGTCGAAGGTCAGACCGAATTGCGCGACGCCCGCGCTCGGTTCGGCCACATCGCGAACCGGATGAAACCGGAAATCCGTGCCGCGCACCAGAATCGGTTCACGTTCCTGATGCGTTGGCGAAGTGATTCGCGCGTCACGCCCATTGTTTGACGCATAAATCCAGTTATCAATTCCGTACCGGGGATTGGTGATGCGCGCTTCAGGATTCACTTTCGGAAAGCCCGTGTAAAGCACCTGCCGCACGTCGGCTTTGCCGTCGCCGTCGTTGTCTTTCATCCAGAAAATGTCCGGCGCGCTGGTGACGATCAAGCCGCCTTTCCACGGCAGCAAGCCGCTGACTTGCAAAACCTGATCGGCGAAGACGACCGTTCGTTCGTATTTGCCGTCGCCGTCCGCGTCTTCCAGCAGCTTAATGCGCGAGCGAACCGGTTTGCCCGGCGGCGGGTCGTCCGGGTAATCCAGCATCTCCGCGACGTAAATGCGCCCATCTTCATCAAAGACCATTTCCACCGGCGACATCACCTGCGGTTCGGTTAGAAAGATTTCGACATTGAAATCTTCGCTCAGTTGCATCGCCGCCAGCGATTCCTGCGCGGTGTAAGGACGCTGTTCAGCATTCTTTTTAGGGGCTTTGTTGCAAGCGGTGAAGACAAGAAACAGGGTGAGCAGGACAATTCGAGTTTTGTTCATAGGGCAAGCGGAAGTTCAAACCGGTAAACCAAAAGATTGACGGATAATGCGGCGAATGACGCGGCAGCGTTTGACGGCATCCTGCGCCTGAAGCTTTGTTGCGGTCAGGCCGGGGTAACGGTAATCAACAGCGAACCAGTTCAAGATCGCAAGGTCCGGGCGTAGGGAGTTCCAAGTAGGCTCAACTCGCAAGGCTTGCTTGAGCAGGTCAAGCAAATTGTGTGTTTTGTCCACTGTCTGGCCAGAGTCGTGCAGTTTGGCCTTGAGGTATTTCTCAGCGCATTGTTGAGCATGGAAACAGGCTGTATTAAAAAGCGGGTGTTTTCTGGCGCGTATTGCAGTGCTGGCGGCGGCAAAGTCTTCTTCCGCCTTCTCGATCCATTCAAGCGTGCTTGGCTTCATACATCACCTTTCCTCGCTCAGTGATTTCCTTGATGAAGTCGTCGCCTATCGCCAACCGCTCTTCGATTTGTTGAGGCGTGCGCAAAACCAAGTCCAACGGGAGATAGGTTTCAAGCTTCGTCGCGATTCTTACCAGTTGCCGCCAATATTCGCCTTCGTAAGACATCACCACCAACAGGTCAACATCCGAATGGCGCGTTGGCTTCCCGTAAGCCCGTGAGCCGAACAGAATGATTTTTTCCGGCTGAAACTCGCGGACGATCTGATCGCACAATTCCTTGATCTGTTTTTTGGTCACCATTATATGTTTAGCATAAGCTGCGATTCTCAGCGTGGTCAAAACTTCATTTCATTTTTCGCCCCAGCCCGAATTGATCACCGGTACGAATTGGTTTGCCGTTTTTGAAATCAATCTCCAGCATCTTTTCGCTGTGGACTTCGCCGCCTTTTTCGTCTGTCAGCGTGGCGATGATCTTGCGGGTCTTCACGTCGAAGACTTCGCCCGTCGAAGGATAACCAAGTTTGCCGTCCAGGCTGAAGGTGATCCAGCCGGGCTGGTCTCGCACAGGCAAACTGGCGACCTGTTTCGGAGGCATGACCGTGTTGTCGAAGATGTGAACTTGCTGGTTGTGGCCGTCGGCAACCCAGACCTCTTTTTCGTCCGGCGTCAGCGCGATGCCGTGGCTGGGGCAGCCGTGGCGTTTGACCGGACCTTTCTGGAAGTTTTGCACTTCAATGCGGTGAAGCATTTTGCCAGTGCGAAGATCACCGATCTCGAAGCCGAGCAGTTCATTGACGTTGACGTAACAAAGCGTCTGCGCGCCGTTGACCGTGAACGGGCGAATGCTGGCGCTAAACGGGCCTGCGGTTTTGACGATTTCGTGTCTGCTGGTGTCGGAGATGGAAAGGTTTGACGATTTCAGCCCGGCCAGATACGCCCATTTGCCGTCGAGGCCAATAACCGTGTTGTGCGCACCGGATTTTGGCGAGAGCTTTTTGATCACATCACCGGTTATCCCATCCACCACATACCAGTGGTCTTTTTCAAACGAAGGCACGTACAGGAATTTTCCATCCGGCGAAAGCGACATTCGGTCGCAGCCGTCTTCGTAGCCTTTCTCCCACAGAATCTTTTCCGTCAGCAGATCAATGCATTGAAGCGTTTGCGTCGTGCTGATGTATACGCGGCCAGTTTTGGCATTGGCGACGATGCCTTTGACGTTGAGCGGTTTGCCTTCCTTGTCGAAGCCGGAAGTTTTGATGCGTTTGACGAAGCGGTGGCCGTCGTCAATGTCGAAGACCAGCAAACCGTGTCCGCCGTATTCCAGATAATTGCGAATGCCGGGCGTCGCAACATACAGCAATCGGCGTTCGGAGGCTGTGGCGGCAGCGGAAGCGGTTTCTTCAAGTCTGCTTTCGCTGATCTGATACGTGGCGACTGCCAGAAACAGGCAAACCATGGCGAGCGGAAAAAATGCTTTACGCGTTGATGGCGCTTTTTTCATAATTCAGTTCCTCCTTGAAGATCGGTTGGTATGGATCAATCAGCAGCCACATGGCCATGCCGAACACGAAGACCGCGGCCATCAGGTAAAACGGCATTGACCAGGAACCCCATTCTTTGACGGCGTACCCAATGACAATTGGTCCAAGAGTTCCGCCGAAATTGCCGACCGTATTCATAAAGCCTGTGACAACACCCGCGTGGCGTCGCCCAACATCCAGGCATACCGCCCAGGCCGCGCTGATCGTCAGCGTCTGAAAGCCGAAGGCAACCGCCAGCAACAGCGCTGCCAGCAGATTGCTTTTGACCTGTGCGACGGCAACCAAAAGGATGGCGCTCACGGCATAGCCAGTCACGCCAAGGCCGCAACGCGCAAACTTCAAGCCTTTCGTTTTCGCCAATCTGTCCGTCAGCCAGCCGCTCAATGCGAATGCGAATGCGCTGACCACCCAAGGCAAAGACGAAAGCCACTTTGTCGAATTTGTCGAAAAGCCGCGCGCTTCCAGCAAGTAAGTAGGAAGCCAGGTAATGTAAAAGTACAGACCGTAGGCATAGGCAAAATACATAAAACCGATAAAGATCATGTTTTTGCTTTTGAACAGCGTTCCCCAGGGCACCTGATGCGACAGGTTCAAATCGTTTTTGCCGGTCTGTTCGGCACGAATCAATTTCAGCTCCGCTTCATTCACTGCCTTGTGCTCTTCGGGCAGGTTGCGAAACCAGCGATGCCAGGCAATGCACCAGAGCGCTCCGACCACACCGAATTCCACGAATGTCCAGCGCCAGCTTTGCCGCTCCAGCAGCGTCAAAACAATCGGCGCGGTCATTGCCGAACCGACAGCCAGGCCAATAAATGAGGCGCTCATGGCGCGTCCCTGCTCGGAAGGCGGAAACCAGCGGGAGACGGCGCGCGCTATGTTTGGGAAGGCTCCGGCTTCGCCTGCGCCAAACAGGAAGCGAATGAAAATCAGCGACCAGAAGCCGAACGCGGCTCCGGTCAGGATTGTGAACGCCGACCACCACATCACGATTCGCGTCAACGCGAGCCTTGCGCCAAAGCGGTCGCCCAGCCAGCCGCTCGGAATTTCAAATGCGGCGTAGGCAAAGGTGAACGCACTGAAAACATAGCCTTTTTGCGTCGGAGAAAGATTGAATTCAGCGGCTATTCTGGGCATCGCCGCTGATATGCACAACCGGTCAAGATAGGTAATGACGGCCAGCAAAAAGATCAGCCCGAGAAGTTTATAACGCCCGCGAGTTGGTTGGGTGTGAATCAGAGGGGAAGTCATCGGCGCGTACTTTAGGGAAAAAGTGACGCTTTGGCTATGGCCGGGCATTCAAAAATGAAAAAGTCGGCGAATACCGTTTGAGTATTCGCCGACCTTGGTTTGATTGATTGATTCTGAGATTAGTACAGCGTGAAGTTGAATTCGACGTTGCCACGGACAGCCACTGGCTGACCATTTTTCATGGCGGGTTGGAATCGAATCTTTTTCGCCGACTCGATTGCACTTTCCGTTAATCCATCCGGCAAGCCGCGAACGACTTTGATGTCCGTGATCCGGCCATCGGCTGTGTAGGTCAGTTGCAAAACCACGGCGCCTTGAATTTTGTTGGCGCGCGCTTCTTCAGTGTATTTCGCGCGTTCACGATAAAGAATCGTCGGTCTCAGGCTGGCGGTCATCGGTTGCACGCTGCCACCACCGCCGATTCCCATATTTCCGCCGCCGGTATTTCCACCCTGACCAGGGCCAGCACCGCCACCACCTCCACGGCCAACGCCAGTGCCAGTTCCTCTGCCAATCCCATCACCCGTGCCAGGGCCGCTCGATGGGGGCGCGGGAACGCCATCCGGATCACCGATGGGGCCTTTTAATGGCGGCATTGCTTTCGGATCGCCATAAATTGTCGAAGCGACGACCAGCGTCGGATTCTTGATTTTCGGCGGATTGGGATCTGGTGGAATAATCTGTGGCGTCAATGCCATCTGTGGCGGAACGCCCTTGCTGGGAGGGGTCGGTTCATTGCGCCCGCCGCCACCGCCGCCAGAGGCAGGCTTCGGTTGGGATTTGCTGCCGCCGATCATCTTTTCTTTGGCTTTGGCGGATTCCGGAAGCTTGACCTCCACTTTCGAAGGGTCAAGCATCGTCACATCAGGGGTCTCTTCCAGAATCTGTTCTTCGGGAAGCTCACAGCGGCCAGGGAAAATGCGGCAATAAAAGCCGTAATTCGAAAGCAGTACCGCCAGCAACATTACCGCAGCCAGGGGAGCCCAGTTAAAGACTTCCAGAATGACTTTGGGCGTCGCCAGCTTGGCTGTTGCGCGGTTGATCAATCGGTAGAGCAGGAAGCCACGAACTGCATAACAGGCGGTCAAATACGTGGCTGCGCCGATGAAGAAAACGTTGATCAAAATGCCATTGGGCTTATTGATCGAAGCAATGATCAGCGAAATGAAGTAGATCGTGACGTAACCGACCAGTGCCATTTCAGAACCGGCCAGCAACGCATTGCGGCGCTGCAGGTTCGATCCTTCCCCCCGCGCCAATTCCACGACAAAACGCTTGGGATCACGGCGAAATTCCTCCAGGGCATTTCCAAATTCACGCGCCACTCGCGTGCTCAGCGATTCTTCCTGCAGCAGGAATTTGAAATCTCCAGATGCCTTGTAATCACTCTTCTTGAATATTTCGCCAATGTTCTGCAAGCCTGCTGTCAGTCGGGAAATCAGCCCCGGCTCTTCCGGAATCGAAAAACTGAACGGCGATGCAGATTGACTGCTGACGTTCCCATTGGAAACAGGCTGTTGTGGCGCGGCTTGTTTCGGAGAAGTCTGAGCCGAAGCGGGGAATGTTCCGTTAGGCTTTCTGGGCGTTTCTGGCGCTGGACGAGCCGTCTCGCCTGACCGGAATGGATTGGCCTGTCTTTCCTGGCCAATCGCTTCGGTCGCCATATTGGTGGTTTTGGACGAAGAGAGCGATTCGGTCTTTTCTGGTGGAAACGGATTTGTGATAGGGACGAATTCGACAGAAGCCGAATGAGCTTCCGTCTTTTGCGGGGCTTGCACTGCCGACAGCGGTTTGGTGCGTCGAATATGTTCTTCGTTGGTGATCAGCGCCTCTGTATCATTCGGGCAATACTGAAAACCGTTGGGGTATTGTTGCTGACACTTTGGACAAATTTTCATTCCAGCCTCACCTCTCTCGGAATACTAATCTTCGGTCAAGTCAAAATCAAGATAGCCACAATTTAGACATTTAGAAGGCGATTTGAGAACGCCAAGCCAGGCTTTTCTTGCGTCGCCATAGCCGAAAACTTCAATAGTTGGGAGAATTTGAGGGATGTCTCTGCCGGTTTTCAAACGCCTGAACGTGGCGAATTGTTCAACCTTTGATTTTCATACTTTCAAGAGTTGGTTAATTTCCGTCAGAGATTTCGAGGCCAGAGCGCCATCCGGGATTGGGTCATACAAAGCTCTGACGGCAACCGAGTACCAGAATTGCAGTGCGTCCGCCGTATGATCCGAAGGATTGAGACGCGCGTTCAGTTGAACGGCGTTTAACTCGAACGGCAAACCCAGGGATCGGCCATCGAGCGGCGAAAGCCGGAAATACATCACACCAACATAGCCGCGCCCACCCGTCGCATCCGTGGCGGGCAAGTCATCTGTTGGGAGCTTTCCCAATAATGTCGCTTCCATGCCTCTGGGAGCTTGCGGAGCGGTCGTCAAACCGCTCTGCGTTGCCAGCAAAGTCGCTTTGACGTTGTCGCTTTTTCGACTTTGACCGCCGGACGATTTGACCGCAAAGCGCCCGGAGAGTTCGAGTTTGCCATTGGATATCGCCGCTGCTGCCGGCGAATAAGCAAATGAATAGCGAATTTTAGCTGCTTCGATTTCGCCGATGAATTCGTGGCCAATGAGCAGGCCGTGAATTGAGTGTAATTTTCGCATTTTGGGGCTTGGAGTTTTCTTTGGTTGCGTGAACATGGTCATTCCTCCTTTACAGGTTGCCCCGTTTCATTTCTTCGGTCAGATATTCGCAGGCACGAATTGTCAGGGCCAGAATCGTCAGCGTCGGGTTTTGATTGGCGGAATTGACGAAGGCGGCGCCGTCCGTGACAAACACGTTTTTGGCGTCCCACACCTGATTCCACTTGTTCAACACGGATGTTTTGGCATTTTCTCCCATTCGAGCCGTGCCGAGTTCATGGATGATTCGCCCGGGCACGGTCAGGTTTTCGCTGACAGTGATGTTCTCAGCCCCGGCCTTCTGCAGGATTTCAGCGGCGCTGGCAGCGGCGTCCTTGCCCATCTCGCGTTCATTGTCGGAATGCTGAATGTGAATCCGTAGCACTGGAATTCCCCAGGCATCCACCACGCCACCCGGATCAATTTCGACAAAGTTTTCGAACCGTGACAGCATAGCCGCGCGCGTGGTCAAGCTGACCGGCGCGGTGTACCAGCGGCGCACCTCTTTCTTGAATTCGCTGCCAAAGCCTTCGATCCGGCGCGCCACACCGGGAAATGCGCCAATGGAGGACCCGCCTTCGAAGCCATAGCCCCGCAGGAATTTCTGCTGCTTTGTCGCCGCGTCCAGGTTGCGGAAGCGGGGAACGAAGATCCCGGAGGATTTGCCGTCTTCGTTGACCGGATCGCGTCCGGCGAGTGTGGGCAGGAAACCGCTGGCGCCGGTTCCACCAAAATGATCCACCAGATAATGTCCCAGCACGCCAGAAGAATTGCCCAGCCCGTTCGGATGTTGCCGTGATTTTGAATTCAGCAGCAGGCGGGTGGATTCCAATGTCGAACCGGCGACGATCACGACTTTGCCGGAAAATTCCAGTTCCTGATGCGTCAACCGGTCCACGACGGCAACGCCTTTGGCTTTGCGGGTGTTCGTGTCAACCGTGATGTGACGAACAACGGAGTTCGTCCGCAACGTCAGCTTTCCGGTTTCATTCGCCGCCGGCAACGTTGATGAAATCGAATTGAACATCGCGCCGACCGAACAGCCGTTGCCGCAACTTCCGCAGTAATGGCATTGGGCGCGGCCATACTTTCTGTGCTGCGGTTTAACGGCGGTCAGCATTGCCAGGCGAGGTTGAATCAGTTTCCAGCCGAGTTTTTCCGTGGCGGTTTTCAGCTTCATCTCGCCACAGGTGAGCGGAATCGGCGGCAGGAATTTACCGTCCGGTTGCCACCACAAACCGTCTTTGTTGCCGGCGACGCCGACCCATTCTTCGGCTTTGTCGTAGTAAGGCTCGATTTCCTTGTAGCTGATGGGCCAGTCCACATCGAAGCCGTCGTGGGTGGCGGCCTTGAAATCCAGATCGGACAATCGCCACGACAGGCGTCCCCAGTGCAGTGTTTTGCCGCCGAGTATTCGCGCGCGCACCCACAAAAACGGCTTGCCCGGATCGGTGGTAAACGGATGCTCGGTGTCTTTGATGTAGAAATGACGGCTGAATTCGCCCGCGGTGTCCTGCTGCCATTGCTCGTTCGCCTTCCAGCCGGGAGGCCCGAATCCGCGATACATGGATTCATAGCTGAACTTGTTCATGCTGAACTCGCGCTTCGGATCAATGGGCGGTCCGGCTTCGAGCATTAAGACTTCAAAGCCGCGCTGGGTCAGTTCCTTGGCGGCCATTCCGCCCGAAGCGCCGGAGCCGATGACGATGGCGTCATAGATTTTCCTGCTGGATGCCTGCTTGGTTTGCACGCTGCCTCCACGAAAGTTGATGATCGAATTGAAAAGGGTTGGTAGTGCTTGTTCGAGACGCGGCGAACCGTAACACAAGCCATGCCTGCCATCAAGCAAGCCTATTCGGCAGGAAACGCGACGAAATGGAAGCCGAACAATCACCGGAACTGGTTAAGCCAACTGAGGATCTTGTCAGCCCCGGCTTTTGAAACTATAGTGCCGACTTCCGAACGCAATCAGACGGAATTTCCCAAAAGACAACAAAATCGCGGAACGATCGGCTGACGAAATTCATTGCCAGCCGCAAAACCGAAAAGCTGTACTATCCATCATCGGAGGACTAAGCAATGGCGAGTAATCGTGGCGTAGCCTACATCAAACCTGGGGTTGTGGAGGTTCAGAGCATTGACTATCCAAAGCTTGCGCTCGGCAAGCGAAAATGCAATCACGGCGTCATCCTGAAAGTTGTTTCGACCAACATTTGCGGCAGTGATCAGCACATGGTTCGCGGGCGCACAACCGCGCCGGAAGGTTTGGTGCTGGGCCATGAAATCACCGGCGAAGTGATCGAAGCCGGGCGGGACGTGGAATTTATCAAGGTCGGCGATTTATGTTCGGTTCCGTTCAACATTGCCTGCGGCCGTTGCCGCAACTGCAAGGAACGCAACACAGGCGTCTGTCTGACCGTCAATCCTGCGCGGCCCGGGGCTGCTTATGGGTATGTGGATATGGGCGGCTGGGTCGGTGGCCAGGCCGAATACGTGATGGTTCCGTACGCCGATTTCAACCTGCTGAAGTTTCCCGACAAGGATCGGGCGATGGAAAAGATCAAGGACCTGACGTGCCTCTCCGACATCCTGCCGACTGGGTTTCACGGTGCGGTCACCGCCGGAGTCGGGCCGGGGTCAATCGTTTATGTCGCGGGGGGCGGACCGGTTGGTCTGGCCTGCGCGGCTTCAGCGCAATTGCTGGGCGCGGCCTGCGTGATCGTCGGCGATCTGATTCCGGAGCGGTTGAAACAGGCGCGCAAATTCGGCTGTGAAACCGTGGATGTCTCCAACAAAAACGCGAGCATCGCCCAACAGATTGAACAAATCATCGGCGTGCCCGAAGTGGATTGCGCGGTGGATTGCGTAGGTTTTGAAGCTCGTGGTCACGGCGCCAGCGCCGGGACGGAAGCTCCGGCCACGGTTTTGAATTCGTTGATGGAAGTGACGCGCGCTGGCGGGGGCATCGGCATTCCTGGATTGTATGTGACAGGCGATCCGGGCGGCGTGGATGACGATGCCAAGATCGGCAAACTCGGCATCCGTATTGGTCTGGGCTGGGCAAAGTCGCATCATTTTATGACCGGCCAATGCCCCGTGCTGAAATACAATCGGCAGTTAATGCAGGCGATTCTGTACGACCGCATCAAGATCGCCAAAGCCGTCAACGTTCAGGTCATCTCGCTGGATGACGCGCCAAAAGGCTACAAGGACTTCGATAAGGGCGCGGCCAAGAAGTTCGTCATTGATCCGCACCAATCCATTGCGGCATAAAACCGCAGGGCAGGTTTTCCAGCCTGCCCTGCTTTTCGTCAAACTCTGGTAACAGAGACAAGAGCAGGTTGGAAAACCTGCTCGACATTTAACAAGGAGCATTCAACTCGTAATGAGCAGTTCATTTGCAGGACAGGTGGCAATTATTACCGGCGCCGCTTCCGGTTTGGGATTTTCCATCGCGCAGCGGCTGGCCAGTGAAGGTGCGAAAGTGGCGATGTGCGATTTGCTGAAAGCGCCGCTGGCCAAAGCCGCCAAACAGATTGGCGAGAACGCCAAAGCTTTTCAACTGGATGTCACCGACGAGGCGCAAGTCGCCAAGGTCATCAAAAAGATCGCCAGGGAATTTGGGCGGATTGATATTCTGGTCAACAGCGCGGGCGTGACCGGAAAGACAGGCATCAAGACCCACGATGTCGAACTGGATAATTTCAAGTTTGTTTTTGATGTCAATGTCACCGGCAGTTTTCTGACTTCGCGCGCCGTGCTGCCAACGATGATAGGGCAGAATTACGGGCGCATTCTGCACATCGCTTCAGTCGCCGGAAAAGAAGGAAACGCTGGAATGCTGGCGTATTCGTCCTCGAAAGCCGCGGTCATCGGTCTGACCAAGGTGCAGGGCAAGGAATATGCGGAAACAGGCATCACCGTCAATGCGCTGGCTCCGGCGGTGATTCAAACCGCGATGGTGGATGCGCTGCCGGAAGAGCAGGTGAAGTACATGACCGACAAGATTCCGATGAAACGCTGTGGCACGCTTGCTGAAATTGCCAATATGGCCGCCTTCATCGTTTCACCCGGCGCCAGCTTCACCACGGGGTTCACCTTCGATATGACCGGCGGGCGCGCCACCTACTGAGGCGCTGGTTATGGGAATCGGCAAACTCTTTTCCGACGCCGCCAAATTGCTGATGATGGGCATCGGCGTCAGCGATGCCGGAACCATTCCGCGCAAAGTGGATCTTTGGAAAATGGGTTCCGGCGTCGAGTGGCGGTTGCTTCATTGCTCGGCGTCGAATGTAAATTACAAAGGCAGGGAAGCCGTCCGGCTGACGGCCAGCAATGGCGACGGGCTGGCGCTCTTCCAGGCGCTGGAATTCTTCAACTGCAAGATTGATCTGAGTCTGGCCGCGGTCAATCAGAACGTCGGCCTGGTGGTTCGCGCGAAGAACGAATCCGATTTTGAAATGGTTTCGTTCCGCGTGGACGCCGAACCGCAGCGGCTGCGGCTGGCAATGGAGTTTGGCTCCCGGAACGCGACGGTCGAATTGCCGTTGGAGCTACTGGGCGAATGGATTCCCGTTCGCGTGGTGTTGAACCGGCAATTCACCGCCGTTTTCGTCAATGGCAGCAATATGCCAGGTTTGAAGGTCACGGCAACGCCGGAATACAACTTCGGCGGGCAAATCGGATTCCGAATCGAACGCGATTCCGAAGGTTTCGTGTCCGACCTGAAATACATACAACCCAGAAAGCGGGATTTTGAAGACGTATGAGCAACCGGCTGAAAGACAAGGTGGCAATCGTGACAGGCGGCGGCGCGGGCATTGGCCAGGCGACCGCCGTTTTATTTGCCGAAGAAGGCGCGAACGTCGTCATCGGCGATCTGGATCAAGCCAACGGCGATGCCACGCAGGCCTTAATTGAAGCCGCCGGCGGTCAGGCGATTTTCGTCCGTGCGGATATTTCCAGGGAGGAAGACGCGCGAAAGCTGACTGAAGAAGCCTTGCGCGCGTTTGGCCGCGTGGATGTTCTGGTTAACAACGCCGCGACCTTCATCCTGAAAGGCCTGGAAGCCACCGTCGAAGACTGGCAGCGCAGCCTGGGCGTCAACGTGATTGGCCTGGCGCTGGTCAGCCGCTACGCCAGCGAAGCGATGAAGCAAAATGATGGCGGGAAGGGAAGCGGCGCGATTGTCAATCTGGGATCCATGTCCAGCTTCATCGCCCAGCCGCACTTCATTTCCTACAGCGCCACCAAGGCGGCCATCATCCAGATGACGCGCAACATGGCGATGGATCTGGCGCCGTTCAACATCCGCGTCAACGCTGCCTGTCCCGGCACGATCATCACGCAGGCGACCGAAAACCATCGGAATCAGGTCGGCATTTCGCTCGACGAGTTCAAGGCGATGGAAGGGCCGAAACATCTGCTCAATCGCGTTGGCCATCCGCGCGAAGTCGCGTATCCGATTTTGTTTCTGGCGTCGGAAGAAGCCTCGTTCATTACCGGCACGCATTTGATGGTGGACGGCGGCTACACCGCACAGTGATCGTTCAGGCAATAGCTTGAGGTCTTTTCATTTTCCATTTACAGACTGTCATTTTTCATTGCCAATGGCGCGCTCTCAATGCAATGGCAAATCCATGATGATTAGGCGCCGAAATTTACCGAAGTGCCTGGCTTTCAAATAAACCTTATGCTGATCACTCGAGTCCATCTGAAGTCGGTATTCGTTCTGCTCACTTTTGGGGTCATGTTGGCGATGCTGCGGCCATCATCCGCGCAATCCGCAAAGGTGGATTTCCTGCGCGACATTCAGCCGATCCTGCAAGCCAATTGCTGGCGCTGCCATGGCGAACAGAAAGCCAGCGGACAATTGCGGCTCGACAGCAAATCCGCGGCGATGAAGGGCGGCATTTCCGGCGCGGTCATCATTGCCGGCAACAGCAAATCCAGCCGCCTGCTGCATCGCGTGCGCGGCGAAGGCGGCGAAAAGCGCATGCCGCTCGGCGGGGAAGCGCTCTCTTCCGCACACATCGAACTGCTGGCGCGGTGGATTGACGAAGGCGCTGTCTGGCCTGAAGGCGACGGGGGGACAAGGGGACGGGGAGACGGGGGGGGGGCTTCGCCAAAGCATTGGGCGTTTGTGAAGCCGGTGCGGCCAGATATTCCACAAGTCAAAAACGAGAGTTGGGTTCGGAATCCGATTGATGCTTTTGTACTGGCGCGCCTGGAAAAAGAAGGGGTGACACCTTCGCCGGAAGCTGACCGCGTGACACTGCTGCGGCGATTGAGCATGGATTTGATCGGCTTGCCGCCGACGATTGAAGAAGTGGACGCTTTCCTGGCCGATAAATCGCCGAAAGCATACGAAACGCAGGTGCCGCGGTTGCTGGCTTCGCCGCATTTCGGCGAACGCTGGGGGCGGCAATGGCTGGATGCCGCGCGCTACGCCGATTCGGATGGTTACGAGAAAGACAAATCGCGCGCCGTCTGGTTTTATCGCGACTGGGTGATCAACTCCTTCAATCAAGACAAGCCGTACGATCAATTCATCATCGAACAGATTGCCGGCGATTTGCTGCCGCCCAAATCCGACCCGAAAGCCACGCAGGAACAGATTGTCGCCACGGGTTTTCTGCGGAATTCGATGATCAATCAGGAAGGCGGCGTTGATCCCGAACAGTTCCGCATGGAGGCGATGTTCGACCGCATGGATGCCGTCGGCAAAAGTGTGCTCGGCCTGACCATTCAATGCGCGCAATGCCACAACCACAAGTTCGATCCGCTGAAACAGGAAGAGTATTACCGTATGTTCGCCTTCCTGAATAATTCGCACGAAGCAAACCTGGCTGTTTACACGCCGGACGAGCAGATGAAACGCGCCGAAGTGTTCCGCCGCGTCAGCGAAATCGAAGCCGAACTGCAACACCAAACGCCCGATTGGCTTCAGCGAATGGCCGCCTGGGAAAAAAACGTTGCCAACAATCAGCCTGAATGGACAGTCATCCAACCGGAAGTGGATGATCTTTCGACCGATGGCCAGCGTTATCTGCCGATGAAGGACGGTTCGTTTCTGGCGGATGGCTATGCGCCGGTCAAACATCGCGTCCAGATGACGCTGAAAACCGAGGTGCGGAACATCGCTGCATTTCGGCTGGAACTGCTCAACGACCCGAACCTGCCGCGCGGCGGACCCGGACGCGCCAACAATGGTTCCTGCGCCTTGACCGAATTTGAAGTCACGTCGGCCCCGGCGAGCGATCCGAAGAAAATCACCAGGCTGAAGATTGCCAAAGCGACCGCCGACATCTCGCCGCCCGAACGCGAACTGGAACCCATCTTCAATGACAAGTCCGGCAAGCGCCGCGTGACCGGGCCAATTGAATTCGCCATTGACGGCAGGGAGGAAACAGCCTGGACGATTGACGCCGGCCCTGCGCTTCGCAACCAGCCGCGCAAGGCGGTCTTCACACTGGAAACGCCTGTCGCAAATGAAAGCGGCACGATTCTGACAATTTACCTGAGCCAGAAGCATGGCGGCTGGAACAACAACGACAACCAGCAAAACCAGCTTGGCCGGATGCGGCTGTCACTGACGACGGCCTTGCATGCCGAAGCCGATCCGCTGCCCGCCAAAGTCCGCGAGATTCTTTCGATTCCGCAAAGCCAGCGAACCCCCGCGCAGCAACAATCCGTTTTCAGTTTCTGGCGGACCACGGTCGCCGAGTGGCGCAACGCCAATGCGGAAATTGAAAAAGTGTTGGCCCGGCATCCGGAAGGCGCAACGCAACTGGTGCTGAATGAACGGTCTGAAATGCGCGAAAGCCATCTGCTGAAGCGCGGAGATTTTCTCAGGCCGGACAAGACTGTGACGCCGGGCGTGCCCGCGTTTTTGCATCCGCTGCCAGAAGGCGCAAACGCTGCCAATCCTGCGAAGCCTGATCGCCTGACTTTCGCGCGCTGGCTGGCGGATCGAAATTCGCCCACGACTGCGCGCTCCATCGTCAACCGCATCTGGCAGTCCTATTTCGGCACGGGCCTGGTTGCGACATCGGAAGACCTGGGCATGCAGAGCGATGCGCCATCCCATCCCGAACTGCTGGATTGGCTGGCGGTGGAGTTGATGGAAAGCGGCTGGCGGTTGAAGCACATCCATCATTTGATTGTGACATCGGCAACGTACCGCCAATCATCCACGGTGAAGCCGGAATTGCTGGCCCGCGATCCTTACAATCGCCTGCTGGCGCGCGGCGCGCGATTCCGCGTGGATGCCGAACTGGTGCGCGACATGGCTTTGTCGGCGAGCGGTTTGCTTAACGCCAAAATCGGGGGGCCGAGCGTTTATCCGCCCGCGCCGATGTTCCTGTTTGACCGCCCGTACAGTTACGGCCCCAGAGTTTGGAATGAAGAAAAAGGCGATGACCGGTATCGCCGCGCGATTTATACGTTTCGTTATCGTTCGGGGCCGTACCCGGTGTTGCAAACCTTTGACGCGCCGACCGGCGACATTTCCTGTGTCCGCCGAACCCGCTCAAATTCGCCGCTCCAGGCGCTGACCACGTTGAACGAAACGCTGTTTATCGAAGCTGCGCGCGCGCTGGCGCTGAAAGTTGTCAATGATGGCGGCGCGGGCGACAGGCAAAAACTGGCATACGCCTTTCGCCGCGTTTTGTCGCGGAAACCGGCGGAGCAGGAACTGACCGAACTGCTCGGCCTGTTCAACCGCCAGAAAGAGCGTTTGCTGGCCGGAGAACTGAACGCCTGGAATCTGGCGGCAAACGATCCGGACAAACCTTTCCCGCTGCCCAAAGGCGTCAAGATGGAAGACCTGGCGGCCTGGACTGCCGTTTCACGCATACTGCTCAATCTGGATGAGGCAATTACGAGGGAGTGAAGATGGAACGAAGGTTTTTTCTGCAAAACGGTCTGGGCCTGCTGGCGGCTGCATTCGCGGTGAATCAACCAGGTTTCGCGGCTGGGTTGGGCGTTCGTGTTGTCACGCGCGGCGACGATCTGGGCTGTGCCCGCAGCCTGAATCGCGCGATGAAGGAATGCCACGAAAAAGGCATCCTCAAAAACTGCTCCGTGCTGGCCGCTTCACCGTATGTCGAAGAAGCCGCCAGGAGCCTGGCCAAAACCAGGGCGATTTGCTTCGGCCTGCACTGCGACCTGACTTCCGAATGGGACAACGTTCGATGGAAACCGGTCGCGCCCGCCGGCAAAGTTCCTTCGCTGATCGGCAAGGACGGCACGCTGCATCAGACCAACGAAGCCGTCTGGGCCAATGCCAAAGCCGAAGAAGCCTTGATCGAACTGCAAGCGCAATTGGATCGCGCACGGCGGCTGGGCTTCGATATTCGCTATGCCGACTTGCACATGGGCACGGTGCAGCGCGTGCCGGGACTGGCGGAAAAGTTCGGCCCATGGTGCCGCAGCCAACGCATCATTGACACGCGCGGCATCGGCAAACCGGTTCCAAACATTCCCAGTTCCTGGAACAGCCCTGGCCGCAAAAAGCAAGGCGATTACGTCGAACAATTGATCAACGGCCTGAAAGCCGCGCCCGACGGCGAATACCTGATCGTCGCGCATCCGGGGTACGACGATGCGGAAACGCGGCGGCTCGGCCACGAGGGTTATCCGGGCGATTCCGTCGCGCATAACCTGAACTGGGAACGGCTGGGCTATGTTGATCCGCGCATGGTGAAGTTCGTTAAAGATGGCGGTGCGCAGCCGATTCGCTACGACGAAACCGAGGCGGCGCGCGCGCAGATGAAAGAGTTTGGGAAATAAAAAGCGGGCGTCCCCGTCACGCGAACATCGCAAGGTGTGAAAGCTGACGGTCTAAATCGCTTTTCCCATTCGCGCAATCGGAACCAATACTCCATCCGGCAACTCCACTTCGATCCGCTCAATGATATGAAAGCCGCAGGCCGCATACAGCGGCTCGCCCGGCATGGTAGCCGCAAGTTCGAGCGCGGAAAACCCTGCCTGCCGGGCGGCCTGTTCGCAGGCGTCGAGCAACAGCCTGCCGATGCCGCGCCGCGCGAAGTTCGGATGGACGAAAAAGGCGCGGATTCGTGACGGTTCGGTTTTCGCGTCGAGCAGATTGTCTTCCCCGGTTTTCAGTTTGTCACCGCCGTAGAGCGTTCTTCGTTTGCTCCATCCGCCACAGCCTGCAAGCTGGCCGTCGGCTTCCACCACGAAATAGGTTCCGTCTTCGATCAATTGAGTGTCTACGCCAAAGACGTATTTCAAGGAGCTTTCAATTTGTTGAGGGGAGTAAAAGCCGACGCTGAGCGCGCGAACGGACTGTTCGATCAGGCGTTCGAGCGCCGGAATCTCTTCGGACGTAGATGTGCGAATGTGCAGTGACAAGACCCCTCCTCAAATTCAAAACACATCCAACCCGTGCAGCGAAGCCCGCAAATATATTGAATTCATTGCGTCGGAAAAGTTCTCTTCGCCGCGCCAGAAGGGAAAGTTGCCCAACCGTTTTGGCAGCGCGGCGTTGACTGGAGGCGTTCTGACTTCGCCAAACAGGTTTTCCGGCAACGCGCTGCCCTGCCAGAAACTGGCCGCGTCAACGGCGAGCGGTTCCGGCGGCAGGACGATTTCGGGAAGTGGTTCAGCAGCCTGTGCCGCCTCGCCACCGGCTTTGCCCCCGATCTTGCTTAATGCTTCGATGAGTTCTTCACGCGACAGTCCGCGCAGTTTGAACAGCAGGAAGGGATCGCGGTCGAACTCTTCACCGATCAGGTAGTAAACCGCCGCGATGTGTTTGCAGGGATTCGACCAATCAGGGCAGGAACAATTGGTTTCCAGATCGCGCAGTTTTTCAGGGAACAGGGAAAGGCCCTTGTCCTTGAATGCCTGTTCGATTTCCTGCGGCATTTCGCCGGCCATCAGCTTGGCCGCGAAGATGGCCTGGCTGGCCAATGCTTTAGTTAGCTTCTGCCAGCCGTTGTCTTCAATCTGTTTCAGCTTGATCGTGATTTTGTATGGTTGTGGAAACGAGCCTTGCACCTTCGCTTTAATCTCGCCTTTGGCAATGTCAATCGAAAGCACCTGCCCGCTGCGCGCATAAGATTTCCCGCGCGTCAGCCGCGCACCGATGTTGAAGCTTTCCAGCGTGCCGATCCAACGTTTTCCCCACCAGGTTTCCCCGAACGAGCCGCGCTTGGATTGCGCCTTGATGCCGCCCGTAGCCTTGATCTTCTTCCGATAGCGACCGTAGCCATATCCGTAATCGTCATCGTCGTAATATTTTCTTCGTCTGCGGCCATATCTGCCCATTGGACTTTTCCTCCGGTTTGTCATTCGCCAATCGCGTCAGCTCTGAGTGCGAAGAGGTTTTTCAGTTCCCTGGTCGAAAGTTCCGTCAGCCAGCCTTCGCCCGTGCCGACGATGCTGGAAGCGATTTCGCTTTTGCTTTCGATCATTTCGTCAATCTTTTCTTCCAGGGTTCCGGCGCAAAGGAATTTGTGAACCTGCACGTTGCGCTGCTGGCCAATGCGGAAGGCGCGGTCGGTCGCCTGGTTTTCGACCGCCGGGTTCCACCAGCGGTCGAAGTGAAAAACGTGATTGGCCGCCGTCAGATTCAATCCCGTGCCGCCGGCCTTCAGCGACAGCAGGAAGATCGGCGGCGAACCCGAAGCGTTTTTTTGAAAACGTTCAACCATTCGGTCGCGGTTTTTCTTGGTCACGCCGCCGTGCAGGAACATGACTTCCTGTCCGAAGTTTTCCTGCAAATGGCGTTGGATGATTTCGCCCATTTCGGTGAACTGCGTGAAGATCAGCGCGCGTTCGCCTGCGGACAAGACCTCTTCCAGCATTTCGGTCAGCCGTGCCAGCTTGCCGGAACGTCCGGGAATTTTTGAATTGTCTTTCAGGAATTGCGCCGGATGATTGCAGACCTGTTTCAGCTTCATCAGTGTGGCCAGCACCAGGCCGCGCCGTTGCATGCCGTCGGCTTTTTCCAGCGACTTGCCCGCGTCTTCGGCGACGGCGGCGTACAGCGAAGCCTGTTCTTTGGTCAGATTGCAGAAGACCTTCATCTCCATCTTGTCAGGCAGATCGTTGATGATGGTCTTGTCGGTTTTCAGACGGCGCAGGATGAACGGCGTGGTCAGGCGTTTCAATTGCGCTGTGGCTTGCGGGTCGCGCTGGGTTTGAATCGGCAGGAAGAAGTTGCGCTTGAATTCGGTTTGATTGCCGAGAAAGCCCGGATTCAAAAACTCCATGATGGACCACAAATCGCCGACATTGTTTTCGACCGGAGTGCCGGTCAGCGCAATGCGGTAATCGGATTTGATCGAGCGCGCGGCCTTCGATTGTTTGGTTTCGGCATTTTTGATGTTCTGGGCTTCGTCCAGAATTACGCCCTGCCAGTTGACGGTCTCCAGAATCGCCAGATCGCGATGCAGCAAGGCGTAGCTGGAAATGACCAGCGCGTTTTTGGCGGCTTCTTTTTTGAACGCCGTGCCTTTTGCCCTCGTCAGGCCGTGATGAATCATCACCGGCAGGTCGGGCGTGAAGCGGGCCGCTTCCTTCTGCCAGTTGCCCATTACGGACATCGGGCAAACCAGCAGGACCGGACGCCTGGTTTTGGCATCGGCTGCCTGCCAGTCGCGTTGAATCAACGCCAGCGTCTGAACGGTTTTGCCCAATCCCATGTCGTCGGCCAGACAAGCGCCGAAACCGATTTCGCGCAAAAAGCCCAGCCAGGAATACCCGCGCGTTTGGTAGGGGCGCAGCGTGCCGTTGAATTTTTCCATCGGCTCCAATTCGCGAAAAGCCAGGCGCCCATCCAGCCGCGCCAGCAACTCGCCGATCCAGCCGTCGGCGCTGACACCGTCGAAGGCGATTCCTTTGATGGCCTTTCCCGCGCCCAGCGACATGTGCACCAGTTCGCGCACGGTGGCTTTGCCGGTGGCTTTCTTTTTCCAGAATTCAATGGCGGTTTGAATCTCTTCGGCGGAAAGCTGCACCCACTGGCCGCGAATCTTGACCAGCGGCATTTTCAGTTTGGCCAGCGCTTCCAGTTCTTTCAGCAAAAGCACTTCATCGCCGAGCGCGACCTGATAATCGAACTTGATGATTTCGCTCAGCGACAATCGGCCGCCGCCCTGCAGTTTCGGGCTTTTGACGTTGGCGCGCGCGGTCAAACGCAGCTTCGTGCCTTTGCGCGTCCACCAGGCGGGCAGCATCACATTGAAGCCGGACTGTTCCAGCAGCCACGCTTTTTCCTGCAAAAACTCGAACGCGCCAGCCGCATCCAGATCATAGCCGGCGGGCGCGGCGGATTTCAGGCTTTGTTCGATCAATGGGCTGACGCTGGCGGCCTGACCCAGCGCGGAAAGCAGGTATTCGCGGGCGTTGAAATTGGGCCGCTTCAAAATCGCCGCTTGTTTGCCTTTCGCATTCCAGGCGTCGGCGACGGGAATCAGCAGGCTCGGATCATCAGCGGCTTGCAGCAGGTAACGGACGTGCCAGCCATTCTGCGACGAGGCGACAGGGCGACGGGGGGACGGGGCGAGTTCTTCTTTCGATTCCTCCGGCTCTTCCAGACGAAAGCTGAGGCGGAACGCGCTCGTAGTCGTGATCTCCACCGGACGCCGCCAATCGCGGGCTTGCGCGGCGAGCTGTTCAAGCTCGGACTCCTTGCCCGAAAGCTCGCTCTTCATTGTTCGCAGTGCGTTCAGCCATTGATCGTGCAGTGTGTCAATTGATCGTTTTGTTTTCGGCGCTTGCTCTCGATCCACACGCGCCAGATGATCCACGATGACGGCGACGAATTCTGACAGCACGGAAGCGGCGGCCGTATCAGGTGGCGTCTGCACTTCGGCTTTGGCAGCGGTCATCGCACGGCAGATGTGCGGCATCGCGCGCGCCAGCTTTTGAAATCGCTCGGCATCCTGACCAATGAACACTGGTTGCCAGCGTGCGTGATGCTTGCCATCCTCTTTCACCACCGAAGGCAGAAACTGTTGCCGCGCGGTAATCGCACCGGCAAAGCGCATTGCCGCCGACCAATAGGCCAAATCCCACCCGATGACCACGCCGGGCGAAAGCATCTGTTTATCAACACACAGGCTGAGCAGTTCAATGGCTTCGACTGTCGCCAGCGGCAAGGCCGTCACTCGCCACGGAGAGATCACCGTCGGTGATTTCGATTGAATCGAGTCGGCAATCAGCACGTTTGACGCCTGCGCCTGACCATCCACGGTCGGCAGCCAGACGGCGACCTCTTCAAAATCGCTTTTGTCGAGTTTTAGGCCGGAGAGGAATTCAGCGAGCGCCACCGGCAACCCCTCCATCCCAACGTCATAAATCAATCGCGGAAGTTTGGCGCTCGTGGCTCTTTTGGCAGAGCGCGCCGTTTTGCTTTTCGTTTCCGTGTCAGCGTGGGCGGATTCGCCCCACAGCAGCAGGTGTTTCTCCTGAAACCCCGCGTGAAGGATGATCATTCTTCTTCAGTCTCCATTGCCTTGAAATCGAGTTGAGTTGCTTGAATCGAAGTCTAAGAGAGATTCCCATTCTTCACAAGAATGAAGTCACTGGATGCCGCATTCCAACGTTTTCTGTCCTTATCGTCAATTTCACCTGGATGAGACTCGCTTTAACGCAAAGACGCGAAGACGCAACGGCGCAAAGGAGGAATCAAACCTGGGGAAATTGGTCTTCCCAGTTTCTCTTCTTTGCGTCTTTGCGTTGAGTCGCACCCACCTGAAATCGGTGTAAAAGGTTATGCTGGCTAGTCTCCCGGAAATTCTTCGGCTAAACTCCATCGGCTTCGAAACGGCTCCCAGGCCTGGCAACTCCAACAAACAAGGACAACTCACTATTCGCCCCATCCGATATGCCCAGAATCTTCGATAACATCGAAACCTCGTTACTGCCCTATTTGCGGCAAACGCTGCGTCTTTCGGAACGCGCCGATTTCTGTGTCGGCTATTTCAATCTGCGCGGCTGGAAACAACTGGACGAATTCATTGAAGAATGGCCCGCTGGAGAGCAGCGTTGCCGTTTGCTGGTCGGGATGCAGCCCGCCCCGCAGGAAGAATTACGCCAGGTCTTCAGCCTGACCAATGCAGACGGCAGCGCGGGCGCGATTGATAACGCCGTCGCAATCCGCCTGCGCCGCCGCATCGCTGAAGGATTTCGCGAACAGCTCACTTATGGCGCGCCCACCAATCAGGACGAAGCGGCGTTACGGCGGCTGAGCGACCAGATCAAAACCCGCAAACTCGCCGTCAAACTTTTCTTGCGGCACCCGCTGCACGCCAAACTTTACCTGCTGCATCGCAACGATCTGAACAATCCCAGCATCGGTTTTGTCGGCAGCAGCAATCTGACCTTTGCCGGACTTTCCAAACAGGGCGAATTGAATGTTGACGTGCTGGATCACGACGCCTGCCAGAAGTTGCAGCAATGGTTCGACGACCGCTGGCAGGACAAATGGTGTCTGGATATTTCGGACGAACTGGCTGAAATCATTGACACCAGTTGGGCGCGCGCCGAACCCGTCAAGCCGTATCACATCTACCTGAAAATCGCCTATCACCTGTCACAGGAAGCCCGCGCCGGGCTTTCTGAATTCCGCATCCCGCGCAATTTCGGCAACCGCTTGTTTGAATATCAGACCGCCGCCGTCAAAATCGCCGCGCACCATTTGAAAAAGCGCAACGGCGTCGTCATCGGCGACGTGGTCGGACTTGGCAAAACGCTGATGGCGACGGCGCTGGCCAAAATTGTCGAAGAGCAGACCGGCGGCAGCACGCTGATCATCTGCCCGAAAAACCTGACCAAGATGTGGCAGAGTTACATTGACGAATACGACCTGCGCGCCCGCGTGCTGTCGCTCAGCCGCGTGGTGCAGGAACTGCCCAACATCCCCGCTCGCTTCCGCACGGTGCTGCTGGACGAAAGCCACAATCTGCGCAACCCGGCGGGCAAACGCTATCAGGCCATCAAGGAGTTCATCCGGCTCAGCGACAGCCGCTGCATACTGCTTTCGGCCACGCCCTATAACAAACAGTATCTGGACTTGTCGGCGCAGCTTCGCCTGTTCGTGCCGGATGACAAAGACCTCGGCATCAGGCCGGAACAGAAAATCCGCGAACTGGGCGAAATCGCGTTTCAGGCGCGCTTTCAATGTCCAATCCGTTCGCTGGCGGCGTTTGAAAAAAGCGAATATCCGGACGACTGGCGCGAACTGATGCGGCTGTATCTGGTGCGGCGGACGCGCTCATTTATCCAGAACAATTACGCGAAGACGGATGACGCCACCGGCCGCAAGTTCCTGCTTTACGAAGACGGCACGCAATCCTTTTTCCCCGAACGCCTGCCCAGAACCATACGCTTTACGATCAACGAAGACGACAAGGAAGACCCGTACGGACGGCTGGCTTCGCCGAAAATCGTCCGTGCGATTGACCGGTTGAACCTGCCGCGCTACGGCCTGGGCAATTACGTTGAACGGCTGGAAAAGATGCCGAAGCCGCCCACGCAGGACGAAAAGCGGCAGATGGACGGCCTGTCGCGCGCGGGCAAACGGCTGATGGGATTTTGCCGCACCAATCTGTTCAAGCGGCTGGAATCCGGCGGCCCGGCATTTCTGCTTTCGATGGAACGGCATGTGCTCCGCAACTTCGTTTTCCTGCACGCGATCGAAAACGACCTGCCGTTGCCGATCGGTTCGCAGGTCGCCGAATTGCTCGATGCCAACGCCCCAAACGCAAATGATGACGAAGACGAAGGTTTGCTGACGTTTTCGCTTTTTGACGATGAAAGCCGCGAAGAGAACGAAGAAGACAACGCCGCCAGCACGGAAGCCTTGCCGCCAACATTACGAACCGCCGCTGATTACCAACAGCGGGCGGCGGAAATTTACAGCACCTATCGCAACAGTTATCAGCGCCGTTTCAAATGGATTCGCCCGTCGCTGTTTCAGAAAAAGCTGGCCGACGATCTGAACGCCGACAACAAAGCCTTGCTGAAAATTCTGGCCGACAACGGTTCGTGGAATATCGCCAAAGACGCCAAATTCGCTGCGCTGCTTTCGCTGCTGCGCGCCCAGCATCCTGCCGAAAAAGTTTTGGTCTTTACGCAGTTCGCCGACACTGTCAATTTCCTGACCCGCGAATTGCAGGCGGAGGGCATCACCCATTTGGCTGGAGTCACCGGCGGTTCGACCGACCCGACCGAAACCGCCTGGCGGTTTTCGCCCGTCAGCAATCGCAAACGCGACCACATCAACCCCGAAGACGAACTGCGTGTGTTGATTGCGACCGATGTGCTGAGCGAAGGGCAAAACCTGCAAGATGCCCATATTGTCGTCAACTACGATCTGCCGTGGGCGATCATTCGCCTGATTCAGCGCGCCGGGCGTGTAGACCGCATCGGCCAGCAGGCGACCGAAATTCTCTGTTATTCGTTCCTGCCCGCTGACGGCGTCGAACGCATCATCAATTTGCGCGGGCGCGTCGTCGCCCGTTTGCGCCAGAACGCCGAAGTCGTCGGCGCGGACGAAGCTTTCTTTGAAGATGAAACCGCCACCCGGCCCCTGGTTGACCTCTATCACGAAAAAGCGGGCATCCTGGACGGCGAAGCCGACACCGAAGTTGATCTGGCTTCGCAGGCCTATCAAATCTGGAAGAACGCGATTGACGCCGAACCCCGGCTGGCGCAACTCATCCCCGATCTTCCCAACGTCAGCTATTCGTCGCGCCATCACAAACCAAACGGCCTGCCCGAAGGCGTGCTGGTTTATCTGCGCACCGCCGAAGGAACCGATTCGCTGGCCTGGATTGATCGGCAGGGCAACAGTGTCACCCAATCCCAACTGGCCATTTTGCAAGCCGCGCAGTGTCACCCCAACACGCCCGCGACCGAGCGGCATCCGCAGCATCACGAACTGGTGAACCGTGGCGTTGAGCATTTGATTCAGGAAGAGCACGCCATCGGCGGCCAGCTCGGACGGCCCTCCGGCGCGAAATACCGCACCTACGAACGGCTGAAAGCCTATGCCGATTCCATCAAAGGGACGCTGTTTGAATCACAAACCCTGATTGCCGCGCTGGATGAAATTTACCGGTATCCGCTGCGCCAGTCGGCAATTGACACGCTCAACCGCAAATTTCGCGAAGGCATCAACGATCATCAACTGGCCGACCTGGTGATTGCGCTGCGCGACGAAGACCGTCTGTGCCTGACCAGCGAAAGCGAAATCGAACAGCAGGAACCGCAGATTATTTGTTCGCTCGGATTGTTCGAGTAGTGTATGGAGTGCGGCGACTTGTCGGCGCTTTTCGTTCTTAACCAAAAACTTCAGTGTTCCGGCAAAGTGTTGCCAGAGAAAGCAAAGCGGCGACAAGTCGCCGCACTCCAAAGGAGTCGCCATGCCAGAAACCAATTTGCCCACCAGCCAATCCCAGCCAACGGTTAAAGACTGGCCGCACGCACCAATCCACCGGCTGAGTACCGATGGCGTATACATCATTACAGCCGGAACGCATTACAAGCAGCATTTCTTCAACAGTCCGGAAAAATTGACTCTGCTGGAAGCTCAATTGCTTACGTTGGCCAAACAATCGCATTGGCAGTTGGAAGCCTGGGCGGTTTTCTCCAATCATTATCACGTTGTCGCGCGCAGCCTGCCTGGAGCAACTGATCTCGGAAAGTTGATCAAACATCTGCACGCCAACACGGCCCGCGAATTGAACCGCTTGGATGGGACGGAGGGCCGCGCCGTCTGGTACAACTTCTGGGATACGCGACTGACCTACCAGCAGTCTTATCTGGCGCGGCTGAATTATGTGCATCAGAATCCGGTCAAACACGGTCTGGTTCCGGTGGCGAATCAATATTATTGGTGTTCAGCTTCCTGGTTTGAGTGGGTTACTCCGCCCGCGACGATCAAAACCATTTACAGTTTCCAAACTGACAAGGTCAACGTCAGAGACGAATTTTAAGTTTGGAGTGCGGCGACTTGTCGCCGCTTTTCGTTCGCTGGAAACAATTTTCTCACTCAAGAAAGCAAAGCGGCGACAAGTCGCCGCACTCCATATACTGTTATGCCAAACCTCAACATCCAGGAAACTCGCGACTTGCTGCAACAATTCAATTTCCGGCTGCTGTTTACCGAAGCGCTCGGTTGGTCGCACGCACGTGGGCAAAAGCCTGTTTTCTGGCAAAAGAACAGCGCCGAAGGCCAGCGCGTGATGATTGCGCAGCTTGCGGGCGTCGCCGTTTTTGAAGTCACTGCCGACGATGGCAGCATTCCAAGCGCGACAACCTGCCGGGCGCTGGCCAACGAAATCAGCCAACTGCATTACGAAAACCTGTTGATTTTCGTGGACGCCGCGCGCACACAGAGCCTGTGGCTGTACGTCAAACGCGAAGGCCGCAAGGCCTATCCGCGCGAACACTGGTATTTCAAGGGGCAGCCGGGCGATTTGTTCCTGAGCAAGCTGAGCAGCATGGTGGTTGACCTCAGCGAATTCGACGACAAAGGCAACATCGAAGTCACCAAGGTCGCCCGCAAGCTGAAAGATGCTCTGGATGTCGAGCGCGTGACCAAGAAATTCTTCGGCGAGTTTTACGAAGAGCATCTGCGCTTCGTCGAACTGATCGAAGGCATCGCCAACCGCCGCGATCAGGAATGGTACGCTTCCATCTTGCTGAACCGGCTGATGTTCATTTACTTCCTGCAGGAAAAGTTCTTCATCAACAAAGGCGAAAAGCGGTACTTGCAACGAAATCTGGCGGACAGTCAGGCGCGCGGCGCGAATCGCTATTACGCCGAATTCCTGAAGGCGCTGTTTTTTGAAGGCTTCGCCAAGCCGGATGGCGAACGCAGCCGAGAAGCGCGCGCCTTGCTGGGCGAAATCAAATACCTGAACGGCGGATTGTTTCTGGAACATCGCATCGAAACCGAAAACCCCGGCATACGGATTTCCGACGCAGCCTTTGAAACGCTTTTCGCCCTGTTCGACCGCTATTCGTGGAATCTGAACGATATTCCCGGCGGAGATGACAACGAAATCAGCCCCGACGTGCTCGGCTACATTTTTGAAAAGTACATCAACCAGAAAGCCTTCGGCGCGTATTACACGCGGCCTGAAATCACTGAATATCTATGCGAACAAACCATCTACCGGCTGTTGCTGAACCGGCTGGCCGACGGTTCGCTCACCGGGCCGGAGCGCCGGTTTGAAACGATGGGCGATGTGCTGCTGCACCTGGACGCCGATTTGTGCCGCAAACTGCTGCAGGCGTTGCGCGAATTGACCATCCTTGATCCGGCCTGCGGGTCAGGCGCGTTTCTGGTGGCGGCGATGAAAACGCTGATCAACCTGTACGCCGCCGTCTTCGGCAAAATCAAAGTCCTGAACGACACCAACCTGACCAATGAACTGAAGAAATTCGAGCGCGAACACGCGAACATCAGCTACGGCATCAAAAAGACGATCATCACCGACAACCTGTTCGGCGTGGACGTGATGGAGGAAGCCATCGAAATCGCCAAGCTGCGGCTGTTTCTGGCGCTGGTTGCTTCGGCGGAAAGCGGCAAGGTGGAACAACTGGAACCGCTGCCCAACATTGATTTCAACATTCTGGCCGGAAATTCGCTGATCGGATTGATGCGCGTGGATGACGACGAATTCAACCGGCGGCAGACCAACCTGTTCATCAAACCGTACCGCGAACTGCTGGCGGAAAAGAACCGGCTGATCGAGCAGTACCGCCACGCCACGGCCTACGGCGAAGACCTGCGCCGGATGCGCGACCACATCGCCCGGCTGAAAACCGAAGCCGCTGCGACGCTCAACGACCTGCTCCACGAAGAGTTCAAACGGCTGAAGATTCAATTCGAGCAAGCCACCTGGGACGACAAGAAAAACGCCGAAGGCAAACCGCAGAAACGCGCGGTCAAACTCGCCGACCTGGAAGCCCTGCACCCGTTCCACTGGGGCTACGAATTCGATCAGATTGTTAATGAACCACCTTATGGGCGTGGCGGCTTCGATGTCATTCTGACTAATCCTCCCTGGGAAGTGTTTCAAACAGACGAGAAGGAATTCTTTCAACAGCATAAGGAGAAGAACACCGCAGCCATTCAAAAGAACAAGCTACGAATCGAAGACTGGAAAAAGCAACAAGTTGAACTAATGAAAGATTCCGTGTTGCGAAAAGCTTGGCTTGAATTTGCCAGCCGGTTCCCACACCAACTGGCGTTCTTCAAACGATCTCCGCAATTTGCTAATCAAATATCGAAAGTAAATGACCAAGTTGTTGGCAATAAGCCAAATCTTTATTGCCTTTTTGTTGAGCAAACTTTTAATCTGCTGAGGAAAGGAGGCGAGTGTGGGATAGTCATTCCCAGTGGAATTTATACCGATCTGGGTACAAAACAGTTGCGTGAGCTTCTGTTTAGTCATACGCGAATCGCCGGACTTTTTTGTTTTGAGAATCGCAAGGCGATCTTTGAGAACGTAGATAGTCGCTTCAAATTCTGTGTCCTAACCTTTGAAAAGGAGGGGCGAACATCAGAAATTCCTTCCGCCTTCATGCGTCACAATGTTGAGGAACTTACTACTTTTCCCACTGAGGGGGCGCAATACATTCCGGTCAATTTTATCCGTCAGCTTTCACCAGATTCCCTATCCATCCCAGAATTCAAAAGTTCGGTAGAGATTGAGATAAGCGGGAAATTGCTAAAACAGCCGCTTTTAGCTGATTCAGCTTCTGGTTGGGGGCTTGAATTGTATGGCGAAGAGCTAAATATGACTCGCTCATCTGGTTACTTCAAAAATGAGCCTACGAAGTGTCAGGTCTTTGAGGGGGGGGGGATTTGGCATTTTGATCATAATTTTGCTGATGCACGCTATTGGGTTGAAGAGAATGATTTACGAGAAAACTTTCTCCTAAAGCGTGTTAAGCGAATAGATGGATTACCTGCTGTTCCCAGTGATCTGAAGAATGACTACGAAGTTTACAGGCTCGCCATCCGTAAAATCGCTTCCAACACAAACGAGCGAACGCTGATAAGCACTATCATTCCACCATATTCATTTGCAGGAAACTCTTTGACAGTAAACTTCCCGTTTCAGCAGCATAAGGATCGTTATAACGAGCTTCAGTTACCTTATAAGGACACTATCGTTTTATGCTCTTTGCTAAATGGTTTTGTCGTTGATTACGTTCTACGTTCTCGAATGACAACGAATCTAAATCTATTCTTTCTGTATCAACTTCGTTTGCCTCGCCTGACTGAGGAAGACAACGAGTTCGTGCCCATCGTCGAACGTGCCGCCAAGCTGATCTGCACGACGCCCGAATTCGACGACTTGGCCAAAGAGGTCGGCTTGGGAAGCCACCGGAACGGCGTGACGGACGAAGCCGAACGGGCGCGGTTGCGTGCGGAACTTGATGGGATGGTCGCGCATCTGTACGGGCTGACGGAGGAAGAGTTCGCCTACATCCTGACGACCTTTCCGCTGGTCAGCCAGGCGGTGAAAGACGCAGCGCTTCAAGCTTATCGCGCGTTTGCCTAGCGTGTGGAGTGCGGGGACTTGTCACCGCTTTTCGTTCGATTCTCAAGCATTCGGTGTCTTTGGCTATTTCGCCAGCGAACGCAAACCTGCGCCAAGTGAGCAGCACTCCAAAGGCTCCGCTCGGCAGCGTTGGTCATAAGCTTTCAGTTGGTGCGACATCAAATGCCGGATGGGGCGCGACGGCGAAGAATGAGGGCAGGCAAAGTCCTATGCTAAGATCAGCGCCAAGGAGAAACGTTATGCAAGCAAACCTTCAAGAAATCTATACCAGCACCATTCGTCCGCTGACCAACGACGAAAAGCTGCGTCTTGCCACGCTGATTTTGGAAGAGGTGACCGGCACAGTGCCGGTCAACGGTGTGCCCGAAACTCCCGAGCCGAAAGGCGACATCACCAAGTTTTTCGGCACCTGGGACAGCGGTACTCTCAATGGTTCAGACAATGAAGCGATTGATGCCGATCTGGCCCGCGAATACGCCAATGAACCCCTTCGCCCCACCCGAACGCCGCTTGGCGCGCGCGAAAGGCGAGAGGCGATGAACGAATTGCTGCGTTACGCTGGCGCTGTCAGCAGCGGCAATTCGCACGCGGCGGACAATGAACAGATTGACGCGGATTTGGCACGCGAGTACGGCATCACGGAAGCCCTGACCACCGACAAGCATTTTGTGCAGGAGGGGTTTACGCGCCTGCTCGAACCTTAGAACCCGCCACGCCGCGCGGTGATAAACCTGCCGCTAAAACTCTAAAGACAGGCGCGCTTTTCATGCGTCAGCAGCCACTCCTTCCGCTCCAGCCCGCCGCCGTAATCGGTCAGCTTGCCAGTTGAACCAATCAGGCGATGGCAGGGAACGATGATCGAAATCGGATTGCGTCCGTTGGCTGCACCGACCGCGCGCGATGCGTTTGGGTTGCCGATGCGTTGCGCCATCTGGCCGTAACTCATCGTTTCTCCGAAGGGAATTTTCTGCAATTCCCGCCAGATCAGTCGTTGGAAATCCGTGCCTTGCAGGTTCAGCGGTAGGTGGAATTCCGATAACTCACCATTGAAATAGGCGGCAAGCTGCCGTTTGGCTTCGGCAAAAGGAATGACGCTGTCATCCAGTTTCCAATCTTCGTTCATCGTTGGCGCGTGGCGGTGTTCGATCATTCGCAAGCCTGTCAACGATTCACCGTCGGAAGTCAGCATCAATTGCTGAATCGGGCTTTCCACGAAGGTGTAGTAAACCGTCATTTTTCCTCCAGGGATTTCCACAGATGGAAAACTGCATACGCGCGCCAGGGACGCCAGGCTTCGGCGATTTCCAGAACGCGCTTCGGCCGGGTTTCGCCCAAGGCTTTGTACACGCCAAGGTCCGTGTGCGGGAAAGCGTCCGGCCATTTCAGCGCGCGCATGGCGATGTATTGCGCCGTCCATTCGCCAATGCCCGGCAGTTCTTTCAACTGCGCCATCGTTTGGGCAACGTCGCTGCCAGGTTCGAGATTGATTTTGCCGCTGGCAACGGCTTCGGCCAGCGCCAGAATGGATTTCGCGCGCGTGGCGATGATGCCGAGCGAGGCGATTTCATTGATGTTGCTTTGGGCGACTCGGCTGGCTTGTGGCGTCAGATGCGTCAGGGCAGGAAACGGCGTTTCCACTGGCTTCCCGAAAGCGGCGATGAATCGTCCGGCCAGCGTGGTTGCGGATTTGACGCTGACTTGCTGACCCAAAATGGCGCGCACTGCAATCTCGAAACCGTCAAAAGCGCCGGGCACGCGCAGGCCAGGATTTCCCGCCGCCAGCGCACCCAGTTGTGTGGCGATTTGCTTTGGTTCGGTTGCCAGGTCGAAGACTCGCTCAATGCGGGCAAGCAGGGCGGACGCAACTGTCGCCAATGATGCGGAAAGTTCGACGCGCAGGACGGAATCTGACGGCGACACCGCCAGCCAGCCTGTTTGCTTCGCGCTGAAAGTACGCAAATAACACTTGTCTTCCACCGATTCCACGCCACGAAGCGCGCGCGCCTTCAGGTAAGCCAGCAGCGTTTCCCAATCCAGCGGCGGCTGGTAGGGAAGTTCGTAACGCAGCGGTTCGGTTGCCGGATTGTCAGAAAGGGAATTTTTCAATTGGATTTGGCGTAAGGAATCGGATCGGTCATCCCGGCTTCGCGGAATCCGCGCAGCCGCAGCGCGCAACTGTCGCATTCGCCGCAGGCCAGGTCTTCGCTTTTGTAGCAGGACCAGCTCAGATGGAGCGGCGCGCCGAGCTCGACGCCACGTTTGATGATTTCGCTTTTGCGCAACTGGATGACCGGCGTGATGATTTCAATCCGGGTTTCCGGCTTTGTCCCGATTTCAATGACGCGGTTGAAGGCTTCGTAATATTCCGGGCGGCAGTCAGGATAGCCGGAACTGTCTTCGGCCACCGCGCCAATGTAGATGCGATTCGCGCCGATGACTTCGGCCCAACTGGTGGCAATCGAAAGCAGGTGCGCGTTGCGGAACGGCACGTAGGAGGTCGGAATTTCTGTTGATTCAATATCCGCCCGGCTGACTTCGATGTTGCGGTCGGTTAAGGAGGAGCCGCCGATTTGCGCCAAGTGCGCGATGCTGACCGTCATCCGCCGCTTGACGTTGTAAAAGTCAGCGATGTCGTTGAAGGCTTTCAATTCGCGCTGTTCGGTGCGCTGGCCGTAGCTGATGTGCAGCATGGCGATTTCGCGGCACTCGGTCGCGGCAATCGCCGCCGTCACGCAACTGTCCATTCCTCCGCTGGCAAGCACGATTGCGGATTGCGGATTAATTGTCATCACTGTCACTCTTTCTTTCATTGAAATATAGGCATCAAGAAAAAGACGTACCGCGGACTGTTAGTCCGCGGAAGCATTCTGAGAAATTCTTTTTCTGAATCCAAAGGGTTTGCCCGCCACGACCTCAGCCGACTAACAGTCGGCTGTACATCAATCAGCAATCAAACGCCTTTCACATCCGGCCCCCAGATGTACTTGTGAAGTTGCAACTGCATTCTGGCGTGAGCGCCGGATTGCAGCACCCATTCCGCCAAATCCTTAAATTCAACTGCTCCCCAGACCGGAGAAAACAGCACGTGTGGCGCGCGGGCATTCAGTTCAAATCTTTCAATCACGTCCAGCGCGAAGTCGAAATCGGCGCGGTCTTTGATGACGAATTTGATTTCATCGCGCGGATTCAGCCGTTCCAGATTCGCCCAGACGTTGCGTTCGGATTCGCCGCTGCCGGGGCATTTCACGTCCAGGATTTTGATCGCTCGCGGGTCGAGCACGCTTGTGTCCAGACCGCCGCCGGTTTCGATCAGGACGGTGTAGCCTTCATCGCAAAGCCGGGTCACCAGCGCGCAGCATTGCCGCTTTTGCACCAGCGGCTCGCCGCCGGTCACTTCCACCAGCTTGCAGCCGTAGCCGCGAACTTTCTCGATGACTTCATCCACGTTCATTTCCGTGCCGCCGGTGAAAGTGTATTCGCTGTCGCACCACGAACAGCGCAGGTTGCACCACGTCAGCCGGACGAAAGTGCAGGGCAATCCGGCGAAGGAGGATTCGCCTTGAATCGAATAAAATATCTCTGTGATACGCATTGTGATGGCGACTGGGGGACGAAGAGACGGGGCGACGGGGTGAAAATGTTTCGCCCTATCGCCCCGTCGCCAGGTCTCCCAGTCGGAATTTTTAGAACAGCTTTTCCGCCGGCGGTTTGGCGCCTTTCAACCGCAGATAAATCGTGGTCTGGCCACGGTGATGGGTTTGATGCTCGAAGGCTTTGGCCAGCGCGCCGCTGCGCGTGGTGTCCTGGCCGAAGAGTTTGATGGCTTCGCCGGCCTTTTTCATATCCATGCCCTTGATAGAACTGATCATGAAGTCATAGCTGTCCAGCACGGCTTTGGTGCAGGCGGCCTTGGTTTTCATGGCCTCCGTTTTTTCCAGATTGACTTTGTTCGTGCTGGCAGCCCCGGTTGCCGCCGCTGCGAATGCATAGTTGGCATTGGCCAGATGCAGCATCTGTTCGGCGAAGCTGCGAATATCGGGCGTCGGTTTGAAGGCGTAGCCGTCTTCCGGCATCGCGTCCAGATATTCTTTCGTGTAGTCCCTGGCGCGGGTCCAATCTGCGACCATCATGGCGGTGTGATCTTGAGCGGACAGGGTGGCGGTTGAATTGCCCGAAGCGGCTTGCGCGATGCAAACCAGTCCAAGGGCGATGCTGATGGCCAGGGTGCTGGCCATATAACGCAGCGCGGCGATTCTGTGCTTCATAGGTTCGGTCTCCTTATTTCTTCGTAGTCGGTGTGGTTTCGGTCGTGACGCCGCTGCAAGAGCTTTGCAGCGGCGTCAGGGTGCGTTCAAAGCGAAATCAAGTCAAGTAAGCGAATTTACGGTTCACGTAAAAACTTGTAAAGCGGTTTCGCCTGCCTGATTGTTTCGTGTAACTTCCGTGATTGTGTTGCGTGTATGCTACACTCCGGCTTCAAACTTAAAACGTGAGCCAAGAGACAAAATGGAAGAAATCTTCGGACGCAAGGGCCTGTTTGCGAAACGCCATCCAAATTACGAATACCGGCCCGGCCAGATCGCCATGGCCGAAGCCGTCGCGGATGCGCTGACCAAAAAGCGACATTTGCTGGTGGAAGCGGGAACAGGCACTGGCAAGACGCTGGCGTATCTGATTCCGGCCATCGCCAGCGGACGCCGCGTCATTATTTCTACCGGCACAAAGAACCTGCAAGAGCAGCTTTTTTACAAAGACATTCCTTTTCTGCAATCCGTCCTGCCGCGGAAATTCAAGGCAATGTATCTGAAAGGCCGGTCGAATTACGTCTGCCTGAGCCGGTTGAAGCGCGCCGACAGCACCCCCATTCTGCAAGGGCTGGACGAGGTGGATTATTTCGAAATGGTCAAGAATTGGGCCTACACCAGCGCGACCGGCGACCGCGCGGAGTTGGTCGAATTGCCGGAAAACGTTTCGTTCTGGCGGCACATTGATGCGCGCTCGGATATTTGCATCGGCCAGAAGTGCAAGGATTTTGACGAATGCTTTATCACGCGCGCGAGGCAGCAGGCGGTCGAATCCGAGATCATCATCGTCAATCATCATCTGTTTTTCGCTGACCTGGCGTTGCGCGGAAAAGATTTCGGACAGGTGCTGCCCGATTACAGCGCGGTCATCTTCGACGAAGCGCATCAACTGGAGGATGTCGCGGCGCAATACTTCGGCGCCAGCGTTTCGACCTATCAGGTGGATGATCTGCTCGGCGACATTTCGCGGCTGATGATTTCGGATGTAGACGATGCGCGCACCATCACCAAGGTCTCCGTCCGTGTGTCCAAAATGGCGGAGCAGTTCTGGCTGAATTTCACCGGCACGGATCCTCGTTCAACGCTGCCCCGGATCGAAGGCGAAGGCCGTTTCGTCATTCGCCCGCAGATGTTCGGACGCAAGAACCGCAATGGCGAATGGGATTTGCTGCCGACCGGCGAACGTTTCCAGGCGTTTCGGCAATCGCTGGATCGTCTGGGCGCGGAACTGACCGGCGTCAAAGAACCGCCGCCCGAAATGGACGCCATTTTGCGGCGCGTGGATCAATTGCGTTTCGATCTGGATTTTGTGGTGTTGCACGAAGAACCGTCGTTCATAAATTGGTGCGAACGGCGCGGGCGCGGCATCTTCCTGCAATCCACGCCGATTGATATTTCCGGCATCCTGAACGACCGCCTGTTCAGCCGGAACCAGCCCGGCGCGGACAAGGCCGAGAAAGAGCGCGAGTTCAAAATTGATTGCGCGGTGATGGCGTCGGCGACGCTGACCAGCGCCGGGTCATTTGATTTCATCCGCGACCGATTGGGAATTGAAGAGGCGGACGAATTGATTGCCGAATCGAACTACGACTATCCGAGCCAATCCCTGCTGTACCTGCCACCCAAAATGCCCGATCCGCGCGATGCCGGATTTTCAGAGGCCGCCGCCGATGAAATCGTCAAACTGCTGAATGCCAGCCAGGGCCGGGCCTTCGTGCTCTGCACCAGCAACGCGGCGATGAAAGCGCTGCGCGAAAAGGTGGAATATCGGATTGATTTTCCCGTCCTGATGCAGGGCGAAGGTTCGCGCTCCGGCATCCTCGACCGCTTTCGCGCCACGCCGAACGCGGTGCTGTTCGCCACCTCCAGCTTCTGGCAAGGCGTGGACGTGCGCGGCGAGGCGCTTTCGTGCGTGATCATTGACAAGCTGCCCTTCGCCGTCCCATCCGATCCGGTGGTCGCCGCGCGCCAGCGGTACATTGACAGCCGGGGCGGCAGCAGCTTCGCGGATTATTCGGTCCCGGCGGCGATCATTGCGCTGAAACAGGGGCTGGGCCGGTTGATCCGCAGCGAAACGGATCGCGGCGTGCTTTCCATTCTCGATCCACGCATTGTCACGAAAGGCTATGGCCAGAACTTTCTCAAAAGTCTGCCGCCGGCGCGCATCACGCGAAAGATCGAAGAAGTTGAAAAGTTTTTCAGCGAAGAATTCTGATGTTTAGCGCTTCCAAACCTTCAGACGAGAAAATCCGCAAATTGATTGATTCGCAGAAGGCCCTGCCATTTTCTTATGCCGAGGACGGAGCAACGTACAATTCACCGCCTGCCGGTTACACCATTGATCAGAACCGTATCTGCCTGGGCAGTGGCGAGGCTGTGTTCAACACGGCCATTAACGCGTTGCGAACCTGGAAAATGTTTGATCTAGGCTGGGTGGAGTTGCGCTGGCCGGACGCCCCGATTGAAATGGGCGTGACAGTCGCCGTGCTAGCCAGGCACTTTGGGTTCTGGTCGCTGCATCCGGCGCGAATTGTTTATCTTATTGACGACGGCAACGAGCAGGTACGCCGGTTCGGCTTTGCTTATGGCACCCTTCCCGCGCATGGCGAACGTGGCGAAGAGCGCTTCCTGATTGAATGGCATCTTGACGATGACACTGTCTGGTATGACTTGCTGGCGTTTTCCCGGCCAAAGGCCTTATTGGCCAGACTCGGCTATCCAATTACGCGGATGTTGCAAAAGCGTTTCGCGCAGGATTCCAAGCAGGCAATGCTGAGAGCCGTCACAAATCTCCTGCCTGCCAGTGGATCAAATTAAAAAAAACGCCGAACTGCTTTCGTCCATTGTGTCTTCACAGCGATTCGCCTAAATTCTGGCGTCTTCTTCATCCGCGGAACTGTCCCGGAAAGCACGAACTTCAATTTCAGGAAAGCGCAACAATGAATGATCTGTTGAATTCCCTCTCGGGCTTCGTGTGGGGCCCGCCGATGTTGATCTTTCTGGTCGGCACTGGAATTTACCTCACCATCAGGCTGAAAGGCCTGCAATTCACCCAGCTCCTGCCTTCGCTTTATCTGGCGCTCATCAAGCGCAGGGAAGAAGGCGCCAAAGGTGACATTTCGCATTTTCAGGCGTTAATGACGGCGCTGGCGGCGACCGTGGGAACGGGCAACATTGCCGGTGTGGCGACGGCGATTGCGGCGGGCGGCCCCGGAGCGCTTTTCTGGATGTGGATTACCGGGCTGGTCGGGATGGCCACAAAGTACGGCGAAGCTCTGCTGGCGGTTAAATACCGCATCACGGATGAACGCGGCGAGATGGCCGGCGGGCCGATGTATTACCTGGAACATGGTCTCAAGCAAAAATGGCTGGGTGTTTTGTTCGCCATTTTCACGGTAATTGCCAGTTTCGGCATCGGCAACATGGTGCAGGCGCATTCGGTGGCCGACGCGCTGCATGAAACTTTTCGGATACCGACGGTTTGGACGGGAATTGTGATCGCCATCGCCACGGGATTGGTGATTTTGGGCGGAATTCAATCCATTGCGAAGATTGCCAGCGCCATTGTCCCGGTGATGATTATCTTTTACATGCTGGGCGGCCTGATCGTGCTGGCGATCAATTGGCGCGGAGTTCCGGGAATGTTTGTTTATGTGATCCAGGATGCGTTTACTCCCACTGCCGCCATTGGAGGGTTTGCCGGTGCCTCTGTGATGCAGGCGATTCGCTTTGGCGTGGCGCGTGGCGTTTTCAGCAATGAAAGCGGTTTGGGATCGGCTGCCATCGCTGCGGCGGCGGCGCAATCCCGCCATCCGGTCACCCAGGCGCTGGTTTCGATGACACAGACCTTCATTGACACCATCGTCGTCTGTTCGATTACCGGATTCGTGATTATCAGCACCGGCGCCTGGCAAAGCGGCGCTACCGGGGCGGCATTGACGACTTCGGCCTTCAGCACCGGACTGCCGGGCAATTGGGGCGGTTTCATCGTCGCCATCGGACTGGCGCTCTTCGCATATTCGACGCTTCTGGGTTGGAGTTATTACGGCGAAAAAGCGCTCGAATACCTGTTTGGCAGCGCCAGATTCGCACCTTACTACCGGATCGTCTGGGTTTTGCTTTCCTTCGTGGGGGCAATTTCGTCGCTGGACACCGTGTGGGCGTTTTCCGACGTGATGAATGGCGCAATGGCGATTCCCAATCTGATCGGACTGGTCGGATTGAGTGGCGTGATTGTGAGTGAAACCCGGGACTATCTGTCCAACCGTCGCAAGGCAGGCTGAGACAGCAGCCTTTTTTCAAATCAACGGCCAGGAGAATTTTTATGTCATTGGTTCGCAAAGCTGCATTGATCAGCTTACTAATGGGATCTTGGATTGTTGTCACGGGACAGCAACAGGTTGCATTCGCCCAAACGCAGATCAACTGGGATGCTGTTCAAAAAGAGTCGCTTGAGCTTTTCCTGCAGTATCTGAAGATTGACACAACCAATCCGCCGGGCAATGAAATTCGCGCCGCGAATTTTTTTGCCGAAATCTGCAAACGCGAAGGCATCGAACACAAAGTCTTCGAACCGTTTCCCGGTCGCGGCACGTTGTGGGCACGTCTGAAAGGCGACGGCAGCAAACGTCCAGTCATCCTGCTCAATCACACAGACGTGGTTCCGCACAGTCCGGAGTTCTGGACGGTTCCGGCGTTCGGCGCTGACATCAAAGACGGCTTCATTTACGGGCGCGGCGCGATGGATATGAAGTCGCTGGGCATGGCGCAGTTCGTCACGATGCTGGCGCTGAAGCGCGCGAAAGTCCCGCTCAAACGCGACATCATCTTCCTGGCCACCGCAGATGAAGAAGCGGGTGGATTGCAAGGCGCGGGCTGGTTTGCCAAAAATCACCCGGAGTTGGTCGGCAAGGCCGAATTTCTGTTTAACGAAGGCGGAAGCAATATCGTGGATGCCAGCGGCAAAGTGCTGGCCGTTGGCGTTGGCCCCTCTGAAAAAACGCCGGTCTGGCTGCGGCTGACGGCGACGGGCGAACCCGGTCACGGTTCTGTGCCGCGTCCGAACTCTTCTGTCAACCGGTTGCTGCGCGCGTTGAATAAGCTGATGGAATACAACCCGCCTGTGCAGATTACCCCCGCCGTTGAACAGGCCTTTCGCGCCATCTCGCCGTTGATGCCGCCGGGCGTGGCTGAAAAGTACGCGAACCTGCGCGAAGGCATCAAAGACCCGGCGTTCCTGCGCCAGCTTGAAAGCGATCCAGCCGCGCGAGCGCTGACACGCAATACGATCTCCATCACGATGCTGAGTGGCAGCAACAAGGTGAATGTCATTCCGCCCGCCGCGACCGCCGAAATAGACACACGCGTTGTGCCCGGCGAAAAGCTGGAGCGTTGGATTGCCGAACTGCGCGGCGTGATTGGCGACGACAGCATCAAGATCGAACCGGTACTGGCGTTCGAATCAAACGCTTCGCCGACTGATTCCGAACTGGTCAAATCCGTTGCCGAGGTCGTCAGCCGCTGCCATCCGGGTGCGCTGATCACGCATCCGGTGCTGACCGGTTTCACCGACAGCCATTTCTACAGGGATTTGGGCGTGCAGAGTTATGGCTTTTCGCCGTTCATCGCGCCGGGCAGAGAACTGGGCGGAGGCTACCACGGCAACGACGAACGCATCGGCAAGAAGGCGTATGTCGAAGGCGTGAAGTTCTTTTACGAAGTGATCGAAAAGCTTGCGAGGTAATTTTCGACAGGATGGAAAGGATTTTTCCTGGATTTACAGGAATCTCTGATTCATCCTGTAAATCCAGTTCGCAATCTTGTGAATCCTGTCAAAAATGATTGGAGAGAAGAATGGCCTCGATTGAACTGACGCGCCGGATTCGCTGGGCGGATGCCGATGCCGCCGGGCGGCTGCATTACCCTCGTATCTTTGAGTACTTCGAGGAAGGCGAAATCGAGTTGTTGCGTTCAGTCGGCTACGCGCCTTTTGGAGAACGCGAGTACGACTTTCCGCGCAAACACGTCGAAGCCATCTTTCATCAAATGCTGCCGCTGGATGCCCCGTTTGTGATGCGCGTCACGGTGGGAAAACTCGGCAACACTTCGATCCGCTATGACTTTCACATCTTCGCCGACGCTGAGCGCACGCAGTTGGCGCTGGAAGGTTCGATGACGGTCGTTTGTGTGCGCGAGGGAAAGCCTGCCCCGCTTCCGCCGAAGATGCGCGAGCTTCTCTCTTGAAATGCCATGGAGACACGAAAGCACAGTCATCAAATCGGACTGGATGTCTCACCCGCGGAAGTCTTCACGCTGCTGATCACGCCGAGTGCGATTCGCGGTTGGTGGGGCGCTTCACGGGCGATTGTGGTGGCGCGTCCGGGGGGCGTATGGGCGGCAGCCTGGGGCGCTGACGAAGACATTCCCGATTACGTCACGGTCTTGAAGATCAATGCCTTCGAGCCGCCGCGCCGGTTGTTCCTGACCAATACGAAATACTTTGCCAAAAACGGATCCCCGCCATTCCAAGCGGACCTGACCACGGAATTTACCATTGAGCCAACAGATGGCGGTTCAATTCTTCAAGTAGTGCAAGACGGATTTCCGGCGGATGCCGTGGCGGATGAGTTTTACGCCGCCTGCGAAAAGGGGTGGCGCGACACGTTCGACTCAATCAAACGCTTTCTTGAACCGACTGGCTGACGCAGGGCCGAACTCATCTGCCGATAATCGAGATTTTATGCTGGTTGGCGGCCGCGAGCGTTTCCTGACGGTCGAAGATCAGTGTCTTGTCCGCGGTCACGGACATTGCCGTCACCTGGCATTCGCGCAACGTCGTCATCGTATTCAGACCGATTACCGGAACATCGAATCGCATATCCTGGTTTGGTTTGGCGACCTTGATGACGGTCAGCGGGCGACCTTTGACGAGTTCCGACGCCCGGCGGATGGTGGCATCGGTTCCTTCCATCGCTTCCAGCGCGACGACAGCCTGATTTTTGACGACGATGGTTTGACCCAGGTCCAGGCGCGCCAGTTCCGTCGCCACGTGCAAGCCGTATTCAATGTCGGCAAGTTCGTGTTTGTTCGGTTCCCGTTTCGTCAGAACGCCTGCCCGCGCCAGCAGCGGCTGCAAAAAGGTCGTCGAATCCATCAGCGTAATTCCCTCGGATTCCAGTTCATCGCAAACCGCGCCGATCAACGCATCGGTGTTGCGGCGTTTCAGCCGTGCCAGCATCCTGGCCATTCGCAGATCGGGCAGGGCGTTCAATTTGAAAATCTGCACGTGTTTGACCTGCCCGGCCATAATCGCGTGCGTCACGCCTTCGCGTTTGAAAAACTTGATCAGTTTGTTCAGATGGCCGACGCTGATCCATTCGACGCTGCGCGACAGTTTTTCAATGCTTTCGTCGGTTTCTTCCTTGATGGCGGCGACGGCCATTTCCACACCTTCGGCGCGCGCGCCTTCCAACACCAGAAACGGAAATTTTCCATTGCCTGCAATCAAGCCGAATTTTGGATCGGGTTTCATTCGTAAGTTCGCTCCTGCCGATAGCTGCAAATTCTTGATCGCCGCCTGTTGTACGAGAAACCGCGATGATTCACAAGCCGCCCTGTATAATGCCCACGCGTTGCTTCAGCGTAGATTACTTCTGCAGCGCGACTTCCAACCGGAGAGCAATTGTATGAACAGTGATGCACAACAAGAACAATTTGCCAGGCCGTCGCTGCCCGATGCCCTGGACATCGTGATCGCCGGTCGAGCGCGTGATCTGGTCGGGGGATTCAAGGTGCAACGCGTTCTGCCTTACTCCCAACGGCGGATGGTCGGCCCCTTTATCTTTCTGGATCAGATGGGGCCGGAGGTATTGGGCATTGGCATTGGATTGGACGTTGCGCCACATCCGCACATCGGGCTGGCTACGGTGACCTACCTTTTTCAGGGCGAATTGTTGCATCGCGACAGTCTGGGCAATGTGCAGATGATCCGTCCCGGCGAAGTCAACTGGATGACGGCAGGGAACGGAATCGCGCATTCCGAACGAACGCCGCCGGAACTGCGCCAGACCGGCTCGGAGCTTTTCGGCCTGCAATCCTGGGTTGCCCTGCCTGCGCGCGACGAAGAATGCGAACCCTCCTTCGCGCATCACGGAACGGAGGAGTTGCCCATCATCGAAGGCGAAGGCAAGCGCGTGCGCCTCATCGCCGGTTCGCTATACGGCGCGCACTCGCCTGTTGCTACGCGCTCGGAGCTGTTTTACGCCGACGCCGCGCTCGAAGCCGGGGCCAGGCTTCATTTGCCGGCGGAACACGAAGAGCGCGCCGTTTACGTCATCGCAGGTTCGGTCGAACTGACTTCCGACGACAACGCCTTCAATGCCGGCGAGCTTCTGGTTTTCAAGCCGGGCGAGGCCATTACCCTTCGCGCTGGAACCGTCTCGCCGGCCAGACTGATGCTGCTCGGCGGAGCGCCGCTCGACGGCCCGCGCCACATCTGGTGGAACTTTGTGTCGAGTTCAAAGGGACGAATCGAACAGGCGAAGAAGGATTGGCAGTCAAACGGATTCGCGCCTGTCCCAGAGGAGACCGAGTTTATTCCGCTGCCGGAACCGTGGCCAGTTGTTGCGCGGACTTCGTAAACGGTTTCTCAGACAGGCTCATCGCGTTTGTCTTGTGAGACGCGGTTTTGCATCTCGTGGAAAGGAAGAAACTATGATTGACAAAGTAACAAGTATTCGGATTTCTCTTGGACTTGGCATTCTCTCGGCAGTTGCTCTCTTGATCAGCAATTTTGCCCTCATGGATATTCAGCACGGGAATGGCCACGGTCTTGAATGGGCTATTATGCATGTCTCGTATGCGGTCTTCATACTGTTTCATCTCTCGGTCCTTGTGACCCTCGCGCGGCTGTCGCGAAGGAGGGATGAAGGAGCGGAAGAGAAGCAATTAAGTTCTTCCTCTTGATGGGCGCACGCAACCACCTTCAGCCGTGGGCGGAAATCCAACCGGCCGCCGATGGTTTCGATTCATAGACGCGGCAGGTCTGCTCCGGTTTGGAATGCACGGAGCCCGCAAAAACATGGACCTTTGATTGAGGAAGGAGCGTATAGGCCGGCATGACTACCGCTGAAACCGACTTGCCGAAATCTCGAAAACCGCTGCGGCTCTGGCCCGGTGTGGTTCTCGCAATCTTGCTGCTGCTGATCAGATTTATCGTTCCCATCTTTGTGCCGGACGCCAGCGCCTTTGCGATGCTCGGCGGACTTGCCGGTGGGCTGGCGATCATCGTGTGGTGGCTGTTTTTCAGTCGTGCCCGCTGGCCGGATCGGGTGGGCGCAATCATTCTGATGGCGATTGTCATCGCCGTCACGAAGTTCGCCGTCCACCAGTCCATTTCAAGTGGAATGATGGGGATGATGCTTCCCATCATTGCCATTCCCTTTGCCGGCCTGGCCTTGGTTGTCGCGGCCGCGATTGGCCGGAACCTTGCCGACGGCTCTCGGCGCGTCTTGATGGGGGCTGCCATTCTGTTCGCCTGCGGAGCGTTTATGCTTCTGCGGACTGGCGGAATCACTGGTGAGGCCGCATCGGATTTCCACTGGCGGTGGACGCCATCGCCCGAAGAGCGGCTGCTGGCCCAAGCCAATGACACTCCCGTGCCGCTGCCTTCCGCATCGCCAATCGCCGCAACGGCTGAACCGTCGCCGACTCCGCTGATTGATCCATCGGCGAGTCCGACACCAACTCCGGCATCCGAAAAGACTCCTGAAAAGATCACCAACTGGCCAGGCTTTCGCGGACCCAATCGCAACGGCGTGGTTCGCGCCGCGCAAATAGAAACTGACTGGGCGAAAACCCCGCCAGTCGAATTGTGGCGCAAGAAAATTGGGCCGGGTTGGTCATCGTTCGCCGTTCACGGCGATCTGGTCTACACCCAGGAGCAGCGCGGCGAAGACGAAATGATTTCCTGCTACAACCTGAAAACCGGCGAACCGGTGTGGCGACACAGCGACAAGGCGCGGTTTTACGAATCGAACGCCGGGCCGGGCCCGCGCGGGACGCCTACGTTGAGCAACGGTCGTGTCTACGCCATGGGAGCGACCGGAATTCTGAACGCGCTTGACGCCGGCACCGGAAAGGTCTTCTGGTCGCGCAACGCAGCATCCGACACCAAAGCGAAGCTTCCGGGCTGGGGGTTTGCGAGTTCGCCGTTGGTTCTGGGCGACAAGGTCATTGTCGCCACTGCCGGGGTGCTCGCCGCCTATGACCGCGCCACTGGCAATCCTCGATGGCAAGGCCCGGCAGGTGGATCGGGCTACAGTTCGCCGCATCTGACGACGATTGGCGGAGTCCCGCAAATTCTGCTGTTGAACGGAGACGGTGTAATCAGTGTCGCCCCGGAAGATGGTGCGTTGCTTTGGAAACACGAATGGCCGGGCGACAGCATCGTGCAGCCTTCGGTGATTGCGGGTGGCGATGTTCTGCTGGGCAGCGGTTCCGGAATGGGGACGGCTGAAAGCGGTATGCGCCGCATTGCAGTGGCACAGGGAAGCGATGGATGGAAAGTGGAAGCGCGGTGGACGTCGAACGGTCTGAAGCCGTACTACAACGATTTCGTCGTCCACAAAGGCCACGCTTACGGCTTTGACGGCAGCATCCTTGCCTGCATCACCCTGGAAGACGGCAAGCGCAAATGGAAAGGCGGACGCTACGGCCACGGACAGCTTGTTGTGTTGCCCGACCAGGATTTGCTGCTGGTGTTGTCGGAGGAAGGCGATCTGGCGCTGGTCAGGGCGACGCCCGACCAATTCACGGAACTTGCGCGCTTCAAGGCAATCGAAGGCAAAACCTGGAACCATCCGGTGTTGATCGGTGACCAACTGCTGGTTCGCAACGGTGAGGAAATGGCCTCTTTCCGGCTGTCCATCGCGGGCCACTGAGAAGGCGAAAGCGGATTGGCAACCAGGCAGGTGCGCGACGCAATGCGACGCGCACCTGTCTGGCCTCGTTGTTTGACGCGCGTCTGGCAACGCCCGGCTAATTTTCAGGTCTTGTAGAATTTGGCTGCTGCACCCAATATCGCCTAAGATCACTTCTTAACATTCGCCCGCCATTGTGTTTTCCCAAAGAAAAGCAGCAGTCAGTGCTTTTTCAGCAATGGGCGATTTCACGTCAAGAATCGCAATGAGATCTAATCCCGTAAAAACAAGGAAGACCCCTATGCCGCATCGTCTCGTCAAATCCATACCAGCACGCACGCTCATACTTTTGGCTGTTGTCTGCGCTACGTTCGCCGGCAGCAGCAGCATCCAGGCCCAGAAGCCGGCCCAGAAGCCGGCCCAGAAGCAATTCCAGAAGCAGGCAGAGAAGGTGATGACTGGCCGCACGGTTCGTCTGTTGACACGCGACGGCAAGGTATTGGAAGGCCGCCTTTCCGCGGGGAGCTTCAGAGTGAACGGTGTTTCGGCCCGCTCCGTTGATGGACAGGCTTTGCTTTCCATCAATCTGGCTGCTGATGCAAGTCCACGTGAGGCAGAACGGATCACCGCCGGCCTTGTCGCCATTCAGGGCGCTGACCGCGCAGTCCGCGACACAGCGATTGCGGAGTTGACGGACATCGGACTTCCGGCGCTCACGCCCGTTCTCAACGCCTACAAGGATCGAGACCTTCGCGAGCCGGACGCTCTCTACCGCCTCTTTGGCCGCTTGATGCCCGGCTATGCCGACGCTGCTGATCGCTCGCTCGACCTTATCCGGCTGAAAAATGGAGACGCCATTCGCGGACAGGTCGCGGCCGAATCGCTCGTGATCCAGCCGCCGGGTGGTTCCGAGATGAGGATTCCTCTTTCTTCGATTCGTTCGCTGGCGATGCGGCAGGCCAGGATCGAAAAAAGCTTTGAGCTGCATTCGCTGCGGCATTGCACCCAGATCGAGTTCCTGGATACCGGCGTGGTGATTGGCCCCAACTCGCGCGTGGAGGTGACCGCCGCCGGGTACGTGCGATTATCTTTTGCCATAGATGGCTGGGCATCCGATCCGGATGGATTGAAAGTGCCTGGGCCGAATTACAAGACCAACCTGGTGGATGGTTTCCCCTTTGGCGCTTTGGTGGGCAAGGTCAGCGCCGCTGGGACACGGTTCATCGTCGGGCGTCACCTGGACAAATCCGGCTTGGGGGAAGGCCGCCTCTATCTGGCCGTGAACGACAACGGCCACTGGCAGAACAACATCGGCAGCTTTCGGGTGAAACTGCGCGTCAGTGACGCCTACGACGTCGGCGATCCGCAGTAGCGTTAAATGCTTCATTCGAGTCAACGCCACGCACTGATGTTTGGCGAGGGGCTCTTATGAAAAGTCAGGAAGAACTCTTGTGGGTGTCTGGGGAACCGTCAAGTTCCCCAGACATCCACAATTACTTTCCGCGAAGTTTGTAGCGGCGGCTGAAGCCATTGGTTGTGTCCGTGATTTCAACCTGAATGATCCCGTTCGCATCGCAGGAATAGACTTCTTCAATGAGATTGCCGAAAGTGTCGTTGCGAACGACTGGGCAGTCTTTTAGCTCTTTCCCTGATTGCGGATCCGATGATTGCAGGGCGGAATCGAAGGGGAAGAGGATCTCATCCCATGGTGCGATGTCGCCTTGCGGCTGCCCAGCCAGTGTTTCCCCAGCCAGTGCTTCACCTGATTGCCCCACACGGCTGCATTCCAGATAGCGGAAAATGCCGATGTTGTGACTGGGTATGTACCGGCGAATGCGCTGGAGCGGTGTTTCGTTCTTGGCGGGCAGCAGCGTGTCTTTTTCAAACAGTGTGTCGAACACAATTGACTTGCCGTCCTGCAATTCGCGCCAGACGCCAAAATGCCGGGTGAAACGTTCGCGCAATTTGAATCCGGCATCGGTATCCGCCGCGATGGCCAGGCCGATTGCCGTTGCCGCGTGCGGATATGGCGAGCGGCGCACCTGGCGCCCATACTTTTCCCGCAGCAGCCGCGAAACCAGCGGCAGGTCGCTGGAGCCTCCAACCAGATAGACCGCCGCCGATTCGTGCAGATCAAAACCGGCCTCGCGCGCGGACTTTTCCATCACCTGTTCCATTGCCTCGATGGTGCTTTCAATCAACGGGCGGCATTCTTCGTAAAAGTCATTGACGGCAACGGCCACTTCGCCCACGCCCTCAACGCCCAGACCCAGGTCAATGGTGATGCGGCGTGTGTTCGGATGCAGGCTTTCCTTTTTGTTGCGGCACTCTTCCAATAATTTGCCGAGCGCCGCGTCGGAAATTTGCTGAATATCCGCCTCTTTCAACGCCAGATCGAGCAGAATGATGTCGAAGTTGTCGCCGCCGAGTTTGCCGATGCCCTCGCTGCTCAGAACTTCGTGGTCGCGTTCGATCAGGCTGATGACGGAGGAATCAAAGGTTCCGCCGCCCAGATCGTAAACGACCAGCGTCTCGCGCTTTGCCGTGTTGCTGCTGGAAAGCAGGTGCGCGTATTCAATGCCCGCCGCCGAAGGCTCGTTCATCATTCCCCGCACGACGAAACCCGCACGGCGAAAGGCTTCAATGGTTAAAAATCGCTGGTTGCTGTTCGCATTGGCCGGCACGGAGATCATCGCTTCCAGATCCTTGCCGCGTTTCAGGCGCAGGTTGGAGCGCGAAAGCAGATCGCTCCGCAGCGCGGACAGAAAACTTGTCAGCAGTTCCAGCGCCGTCAGTTTCAATTCGCCAATTTCAATCAGCTCATCCGGGCCGATTGTCGCCAACTGGCGTTTGAACGAGCGCAGCACCTGCCAGTCCGGACGGGTCTGTTTCTGAACGGCGTCAAAGCCGAAGACAATCTCACTGCCGCGCGCGGCGACGGCGGAGGGATACCATCCCAGCGTATCGCCGTTCTCCGGCTGAAAGCTGATGGTGGGATAATTGCCACGATCCACCGACGCAACTACGGTTCGGGTCGTTCCAAAATCAATTCCAAGTAACATGTTCATCCTTGCTTTATTTTCCAGCGGCTGTGTGGCCGCGTTGATTTTGTTGAAGTCGAGACGCAGGCGTTGTGCTGTTTCTTATACCTGGCTCCTGAGCAAAAAGAATAGCCATTCGCCCAGCCTGGTCTTGACACCCCGATTGCGCCAGCCTTCCAGGGTGACGAGCTGACAGGCGGGCAGGTCGCCGCGGAAAATCTCTTCCCACTTCGCGGCAAAGTCTTTCTCGTAAACACAGACGTTGTTCTCGTCATTGAGAGCGAATGACCGGCTGTCAAAGTTGGTTGTTCCGACGGTTGACCAGACACCGTCGCAAACCATGTATTTATGGTGGAGCATTGTCTGGTTGTATTCGTAAATTTCGACTCCCGCTTCCAGCAGCGGGCCATAAAGCCGCGTAGTGTTGTAGCGGGCCAGCGCCGCGTCGTTATGAAGGCCGGAAACCATGATTTTGACGTCCACGCCGCACCGCTTGGCGTCGGTCAAAATCTTGATCGCCTGTTTGTCCGGAATGAAATAGGGATTGGCGATGAAGATGGATTTGCGCGCGCAAACGATAGACAGGTAATACATGATCCGCACGGTCGAAGATCCAGTGTCAGGCGAACTGAGGATGGATTGAACGGACAGTGTTCCGCTCGAATTTAGTGCGGGGAAAAAAGTGTTTCCGGAAATCAACTCGCCGGTTGTTTCCAGCCAATTGCGTGAGAAGGCTGATTGCAGGGTTGCCACTGCCGGTCCCTCCAGCCGGATCTGTATATCGCGCCAATGATCGGGATTCTCTGCACGGCCCAGCCAGTGATCGGCGATGCCTGCCCCTCCCGTGAAGCCAACACTTCCATCCACGATCAGCGATTTGCGATGCGTGCGGTTGTTGATGCGGTTGAGTGAATACCAATGAAGCGGGTGATACCAACGCACATCACAACCCGCATCCTTAAGCGTTTTTAGAACCTCGTCGCTGATCGTTGATGAACCAACTGCATCAAGCAGGATTCTGACTGGCACGCCCGCGCGCTGCCTGGCGGCCAGCGCCTCGGCGAATTTGCGCCCGATGTCCCCTCCCCAATAAATGTAAGCTTCGATTGTCACCGAGGCGCGCGCCTGATTGATCGCTTCCAGCATCGGCGGATAAAACTCACCGCCGTTGTTGAAAATTTCGATCTTGTTGCCGGGCTGGAACGGCGTGTCAGTCGCGCCGGAAATGGAGGGCAGGAATTCCGCCGATTCGATGGCGAAATCGTGGTTAAGCCCGTATTCCGGCGAATCTTCGATCGGGTTAAACAGATAGGCAACCACGATCAGCAGCAGGACCGCTCCAATCAGCAGCCAGCGTTTCCAACTCGCTTCGGCGCTGCGCAACAACACCCACAGCCAGGCTCGCCAGATATACCAGCGCAGGCGCGCAAAAAATCCCAGGCCATCGGGTGTCGCACGCGCCTGCTGCTGTTTTTGACGCAATTGACCGAACTCTGGCGCTTGTTTCGACGCCTCAGATTCCATTTTCTCTTCGGTCTTCATGACATTATTCCTCAGAGCGTTGAGGGATCAGGGGTGATGGCCGTATTCCTGCCAGCCACTGCCGCCAAACCCATTCAGGTCTGGTAGAGCCGCAATCTATCGTTGGGTATTGTGGAAGTAACGGCGATTATATTCACTTTCCGGCTTCAGGCCAGCACACGATTCTACTTCAACAAAAATAATGAAAGTCGCTCTCCGATTTTGGCACTGTTGAGTCCCAGAATCGCACAAATATCATTCGGGCCATGAAGATTTTGTCTGGCTAAATCATTCATCACAAACAGCTAGACGTTCCCCGGTTGTGGCACGCAGATTGGCTGTTGCGAGACCTACCGGATTCGGAAGAATCCGGCAACGAACCCACTTTTTTGAGGAAAACTTATGCAATCGCTTTGGCAAGACCTGCGTTACGGGTTGCGGCTGATGTTCAAACGTCCGGGCTTTACCGCGATCGTGCTGGTTGTTCTGGCGTTGGGAATTGGCGCGAACACGGCCATTTTCAGCGTGGTGAACAGTGTGTTGTTGCGGCCGCTCAGCTATCCCGATTCAGAGCGGATTCTGACGATTTGGGAAGATCACACCCGCCGTGAAGGCCCTGCGCGCGAATGGACTTCGCCGCCGGGTTTTCAGGACTGCCAAGCGCAAACCGGCATTTTCGAGCACGTGGCGGCGGTAAATAGCTGGGGACCGACGCTGACCGAATCGGACGAGCCGGAGATGTTGCGCGGCGCCAGCGTTTCGCACGGCGCGTTTTCCGTGGTTGGCGTGAAACCGATTCTTGGCCGGGATTTCACCGCCGAAGAAGACCAGACCGGCGCCGGCAAGGTCGTCGTTCTCAGCCACGGGTTGTGGCAGCGCCGATTCAGCAGTGATCAGGCAATTGTCGGAAAAGCCATTCGGCTGAGTGGGGAAAGTTTCACTGTGATTGGAGTCATGCCTGCGGGCTTTCAACTTCCAATCATCAACAATGCGGAGATTTTCCGAACCATTGCGCCGACGTTTACTGCCGGGTGTCAGCGCGGCTGCGCCACTCTGCGCGTGATCGGGCGGTTGCGGCCAGACGTGACCTTTGACCGGGCAAAAGTCGAAATGGCCGCACTGGCCGGTCGTCTTGAGCAGCAATTCCCCGAAGACAATAAAAATGTCGGTGTGACGCTGGTGCCACTGCAGGAATTTATGGTCGGCGATATCCGTCCGGCCATGCTGGCGCTGTTGCTGGCGGTTGGATTCGTGTTGCTGATTGCCTGCGCGAACGTGGCGAATCTGATGCTGGCGAAAGCCGCCACGCGCGAACGCGAAATCGCCATTCGCGCGGCGATGGGCGCCGGCCGCTGGCAACTAATCCGGCAATTGCTCAGCGAAAGCCTGCTGCTGGCGCTGATCGGCGGTGGACTGGGTCTGCTGCTGGCATTCTGGATGGTGGATTTTCTGAAAAGCATTTCGCCTGATGGCACGCCGCGAATGGATGAAGTCGGAATTGACGGCCGCGCGCTTCTCTTCAGCCTGGGCATTTCGATGCTGACAGGATTGCTGTGTGGATTGGTTCCCGCGCTGCAAGCTTCAAAAACCGATCTCAATCAGGCTCTGCGCGAAGCCGGCGCAGGCGGTAAAGCAAGTGCGGGCGGCGGCAAGGTTCGCTCGGCATTGGTCGTCGCCGAAATTGCCACGGCACTGACTTTGCTGGTTGGCGCGGGGTTGCTGATGCGCAGCTTCGTGGTTCTGCAAAGCGTTGATCCGGGATTCAGTCCGGTCAATGTCCTGACGGCGCGCATCGGCCTGCCGCAATCCGCCTATCCGAAACGCGAACAAATTTCGTTGTTTTACGACCAACTGCACGAACGGCTGAAGGCGCTGCCCGGCGTTCAATCGGTTTCCTTCAGCTCCTCGGCGCCGATGACAGGCGTCAATACAGACACGAGCTTTATTGTCGAAGGGCGTCCCGCGCCGCCGCCCGACCAACGGCCTACGGCCTGGTTCAGCGTGGTCAGCCACGATTACTTCCGCACCCTGAGCATTCGCCTGCGCGAAGGCCGCACTTTCGATGATCGGGAAAGCCAGAATTCGCCCGGCACGGTTGTCATCAGCGAAGCGATGGCGCGCCGTTACTGGCCCGGCGAAACCGCTGTTGGCAAACGCATCGGTTTCGGGGGCGATCAAGTGCAATGGGTGGAAATCGCCGGTGTGGTTTCCGACGTGCATCATTTCGGTTTGAGCACGGATGCGCGGCCAACTTTCTATTTTTCATCCCGCCAGCGTCCCAGAAATTTCATGACCGTGGTGCTGCGCTCAAACGGAGATCCGCAGCGGTACGTCGCTTCCATTCGCGGCGAAGTCCGCGCGCTCGACCAAAATCTGGCGACTTCCAGCGAACAAACGATGGAAAGAATCATCTCCGATTCGATTGCCGTGCCGCGTCTGGTGATGTTGCTGTTTGGCAGCTTTGCCGCGGTGGCGATGTTGCTGGCTGCGCTGGGCATTTACGGCGTCATCGCCTATTCGGTCACGCAGCGCACACATGAAATCGGTATCCGCGTGGCGCTGGGCGCGCAGGCGCGCGATGTGCTGAAACTGGTCGTGGGCCAGGGAATGAAGCTGACGATTCTTGGCGTCCTCTTCGGGTTGGCGGCATCGTTCGCGCTGACGCGGCTGATGACGGATTTGCTCTTTGGCATCAGCCCCGGTGACCCGCTGACGTTTGCCGGAATTGCCTTGTTGCTGTCGCTGGTTGCGCTGCTTGCTTGTTACCTGCCTGCGCGGCGGGCGATGAAAGTAGATCCAATGATCGCCCTCCGATATGAATAGCCGAAAAATATCCGATATGCAGATGAAAACAACTCAGCCTTGACTTTCCTCCGGATAAACCTACTCTGCTGATTACCTTGCGCAAATGCACACAGGTCAAATCCAAAGACCAAAATCAGGAGGAACATTTATGTCTCAACCCCAGATCAAGCGTGGTTTGCTGGCCGCCGCACTCGTGTTGGTGTGCGGTTACTTGCTGACCAGCCAAACCACACTCACAACTTCGTATGCTCAACAGCAGGCCGGCGCCGGACAGGCCGCGGAGCCGACGATGGAAGAAAAGTACAAAAACATCCAGGCGCTGAAAGGCCTGCCCGCTTCGCAAATGCGCCCGATGATGAACTACATCAGCGCTTCGCTCGGCATGACCTGCGCCGATTGCCACGTCCGAACGGGCGACCAGTGGGAGTTTGAAAAAGACGACAACAACCACAAGAAGATCGCCCGCCGGATGATCACCATGACGATGGAACTGAACAAGCAGCACTTCGGCGGCAGAACCCAGGTGACTTGCTTTACCTGCCATCAGGGTTTTGATCACCCGCCCAGCGTTCCGCCGCTGGTCAAGCCGAAAGCTGACGCTCCGGCGGCAGGCGCTGCGCCGAAGGCGGAAGAGATTCTGGCCAAATACGTCCAGGCCATCGGCGGCAAGGAAGCCGTCGAGAAAATCAAAACCCGCGTCATCAAAGGTGCCAGCGTCGCCGCCAACGGACAGAGCTTCCCGCTGGAAATCAACTTCGCCGCGCCAGACAAATACACGCTTAGCGTTGCTTTGCCGCAGGGCGCCAGCGCGCAAAAGCTGAACGGAGCGGCGGGTTGGTTAAAGAACTCCCGCGAAGATCGGGCAATGGACGGCGTGGATTTGATGCGGGCGAAATCGCTGGCCTGGAGTCTGGAAATCCTGCAACTGAAAGAACCCTATCCGCGCCTGGGTTTCGCCGGCACGGAAAAAGTCGGCGACCGCGAAACCAATGTGTTGCAAACCCGGCTGCCTGACGGGCGCCGCGTCCGGTTCGGCTTCGACAAGGAATCCGGTTTGCTGCTGCGCCGCGTGGTGCAGACCATCACTCCCATCGGCATTGATCCTGAACAAACCGATTACGAAGATTACCGTGACGTGGACGGCGTCAAAGTCCCGCACACCATCCGCACGACGTATCTGGATCAGTTTTATAATTCGACGCGCAAATTCACCGACATAAAACACAATGCGAAGGTGGATGAGGCGCTGTTTGGCTTGCCTGCTGTCAAGCAGTAGTGCTTCCAAAGCCGGAAAAAAACAAAGCGGCCTGTTCGACGCCAGTCCATTGTCTGGTTCGGATAGGCCGCTTGGCTTATTTCGAGGTTCTTTGTTGGCGCTTGTGTTTCAGACTGCGCACGGTTAGCTCCAGGCCTGTACGATCAATCTGTTCCATTGCGGCAATCTCTGACTCCGTCAATCCGGCGCGAATCGCTTCCCCCCGTGGATCAGCCAGAAATTTGGTTCGAGCTTTTTCGTCAATGTAGATTTTGGCGAGGAAGGCTTCGAGGCGGGAAGAACTCATGCCGCCTCCAATTGTCTGGCGCGAGCGCGGCCAGCAGCCAGAGCCGCGCGGGCCTGATCGAGTTGAGCAAGCAGCGATTCCATCGGTGGATACTCGCCGTCGCGTTCCAGAATAACGGTCAGGGGTTGCGGTGCATGCGCGCCGACGGCGGCCAGCAGTTCATAAACGGGTGCGGGCACATCGTGCAGATGATCGTCCAGCAGGCGTTTTTCGCCCAGCGCGCTCACCCATTTGCCTCCGGCCAGATGCACGGCGGCGATGCGTTCGGGCGGCACTGCGGCAATGAACCGGAACGGGTCGTAATTAAAATTGGTCGCGTTGGCATGGAGGTTGTGCAAATCCAGCAGCAGCTTGCTATCCGACATTGCCAGAATAGAGGCAATCCAACTGAATTCGTCGTGATCGCTGCCGGGCGGGTTAATCAAGGTGGCGATGTTTTCAACCAGCGGAGTCGCGCCGACCACCTGGCGGGCGCGATAAAGATTCGCTGCTGCGCCTTCGATGGTTGAGGCCGTGCGTGGAGGAGCGGTCAGATGGCCAATTTCGATGCCACCGCCGCGGACAAACGCCAGATGTTCCGACCAGAAATCCGGCTGGACTTCCTCGCACAGCCGCGCCATCTGCTCCAGGCGTTTGCGTTCGACCGGCACGGATGACGCCATTCCCAGGGAAACGCCGTGCAGCACGACGGACGTTTGCGCCGCCAGCGTCCGCAGAGAGCGTCTGTCGCGCGGCGAAGCCTTGAAGTAGTCGTCGGCGATGACTTCGACCACGTCAATTCGGTCAAGGTTGGCGAAAATGTCCAGCGCCAGTTCGCGCCGCCAACCCAGGCCAAAGCGGTCTTTGGTTTCCGCGCCAGCTTTCATGAGCCGCAGCCTCCACAGCCGCCGCCGCCGCCGCCGCAGGAACTGCCACAGGACGAACTGCTGGAAGAGTCGCTGGAAGAACCACACGACGAACCGCAGAAGGAACTCCAGGAAGATTCGCCGGAGGAATTGGCGGCCCTGGGAAACAGGGTTCTGGTGTAGGCAAAAGCTTCGGCTTCCAGCGCGGCAACGCCGAAAACCGCCGCCAGCATCACCGCTTCCGCTGTTGCTCCGCCGCCGCGCAGCGTGTGAGAACGGTCCCGCAAATCCCGGTAAAGCGACTGAATGTCTTCCAGCGCGGATTTGCCTCGCGCGGTCAGACGCGGCGACCAGACGAAGAACGGAATGATCGCGGCAACAACCATCAAAATGATCAGGAATGTCACCGGGCGTTCGCGCGAGACGCCAATGGAAATTTTGATCAGCGCGACTGCGACCAGCAGAAGGATGGCGATGATCAACAGCAGTTGGCGCGCGTTGCGCGTCGCATCATCAGGAACCAGCCCCACGCTTTCCAGACGTGCGCGGTAGGGTTCGCAAGCATTTTCCAAGCCTGCGTTGGAGAAGACGGAATTCGCTTCAGCTTCGGATTTGAAATATTCGATCAACGCTTTTTCAACCGGATGGCGCACACGGTCTGGGGTGACCTTCATCCGCGTCATGAGTTTTGAGCCATTGTCCGACAACAGATTCCGGTCAACCAGCGAGACAATTGCCACGCGCAGCACTTCGTTTGCTCCGCCGCGCAAATAGGCAATCAGGTAAGGATCGGACAGCTCCAGTTTCGGCGTGGGACCAGATTCATTTTTGTTTCGCAGCCAGACCATGCCGCCAATTACCAGCACGCTGAAGAAAACATAGAAGAGAAGAAACTCCGGGCCATACCAATCAAAAGGATTCACAAATTTTACCTCCAGGGAAAATCGTCCTGTTACGAGAGCGAGGCGGCACGCGCTTGCATGGCCTGCGCCAATTCGATCAATTGAAACAGGGTGGTCCCGGCAACGCCGGGAGGCAGTAGGCGCGTTTGACGAGCTTCGGTAATTCGCCCCAGCAGGGCTGTTTCATCCACGCCAGCATTGGGCAACGTTGCTGCGACCTGTTCGAGCGCCTTTTTGGGCGAAGCGGCAGGCGTGCCTTCCAGCGCGAGCAACGCCGCGGCGCAGGCGCGCAAAGGGCCGGCGGCTTCGGCAATGACCGCCGCAAGCTGCTCTTCGCGCAGGCCGCGAGCGACAAAGGCTTCGCGCCAGCGCAGCGTCAGATTGAGCAGCGACTGTTTGAGGCGGCCCAGTTCCGCCGCGCGCGAAATGACCAGATTGACGAACGGATCCGCACCATACAAAACCTGACGCCGTTGCAGAATATCGGCGAACTTGACGGCGAAAGCTTCCGCCGCCGCCGCGATCTCCGATTCCAGCAAAAACATGACGGTCAGATTGATGGCGGTTTGTCCCACGCGCATCGGTTCTGACAATCGCGCGGCATTCGCCTGCTCGAACCGGGAAAGCACCAGCAACAGGTTTACGTCGGAAGTCGCGCGCAGACGGCCTTCGGCGGCGCTGCCGTAAAGCACGATGGCGCGCAGGTCAGCGCCAAATGCCTGCTCAGCAGCGGAAGTGAAATCGGTTAAGACTCGTGTGACATTGGCAGGTAGGGCTTGCAGAAGTTCAGTATTCATAGGTGGATTTACAAACCGGATTTACGATGGATGCCCAAGCCTGAGACGTTAAATTTACGTCAAACTTGTGCGGCGTTTTCCGGGCGAAGCGTGGTTGGTTGATCCGTTGCAGCGATCTTGCAAAGAAATGATGACAGTGAGCGCGCATTCTACTCAGCGTCCCGGCCCACGGCAATAACTGTCTGATAATGAGGGCGGCGGCTTTGGAGTGCTGCGGCTTGGCGCAGCTTTCCGTTCCAGGCGACAGCGTTTCCGGGAAACGAATCTCCTAAATCAGACCACAAAACATTGGTACACGTGGGACGGACTTTAGTCTGTCTCCACGCCGGGACAGACTAAAGTCCGTCCCATGTTTGGTTGTTCCGATTTAGTGATGAACGAAAAGCGGTGACAAGTCCCCGCACTCCAAAGTCAGTGTGCTGACTTCGAACTGGCCGGGAAGAATTTCGGGAACTTTGCGATGCTTTTTTACTCAATTACGAATTGGCAAACCCGCGTATCTCGGTCAATATCGCGTTTCCATTGTGTGATCGGATTTGAGATTCAATGACTCGAACATACCAGAGAGCCTATGCCTACGAACTTAACGCGCTTGATCCCCCCGATTGTTTTGACGCTCTGCCTTGCCGTCGCGGCTTTTGCGCAAACAGGCGCACAATCCGACGAAGAGGCGTTGCAGGCAATTGTCGGCAAATACTTCGAGGCTTATGCCAGGAAAGACTGGCCGGTGATGATCGCGCTGTGGGACGAGCGCTCGCCTTCCTTGGGCCGCCGGTATGAGGCGCTGGCGCGGCAATTTTCCGATTCCGAACTGCGGTTCACGGAGCCGGTCATTTCTCAACTCAAAGTCGAAGGCGACAGAGCTTCGCTTCGTGTGGCGACGCGGCGCATAGCCTCCGGCAAAAATGACAATTCGCGAACGCTGACGGAAGTGCGCGCCGAACTGTCATTTGTCAGAGTGAACGGTGAGTGGAAGCTGTGGAACGAAGCTTCTCCAGTCAGCGGCCTGTTGAATGCGTTGGCTGCGGCAACTTCTGATGACGAACGGCGGAAGCTGCTCAATCAGGATGCCGACCTGGTGAAGCGCGATTTGCTGATTCTGCTGCTTGGCCAAAGCGACCGCGCTTATGGCATGGCGGATTACGCGCGTTCGCTGGCATTGCTGCAAGGCATCATACTGGTTGCCGAACGGCTCAATGACAGAAACGAAGTTTCTGACGCCTGGCATAAGTCTGGCATTATTCATTTTCTGCAGAAACGTTTTGACGATGCGCTGGCTGCCTACCGAAAGAGTCTGGCGATTGAAGAAGTGTCCGGGCGAAAGTACGAAATCGCGCGTTCGTACACCAGCATCGGGCTGCTGTTTCTGGGACAGTCGAAATTTTCGGAAGCGCTGGATCATTTTCAACGCGGGCTGGCCATCTACGAAACGCTGGACCGGAAAAACGAAATTACTCAGACGGTCGAAAACATCGGCAACGTGTATTACGAGCAGGGAAATTCCGAACGCGCAGTCGAGTTCTACCTGCGCTGCGTTAAGTTGCGGGACGATGACAAAAAAGCCGTACTGGCTGCACATCTCATGTTGAAGATCGCGCGCGTTGAACTGGAACAGGGCCGCGATGCATTGGCGATTGACTATTTCCGACAGGCTGCCGACCGGTTGTCCGCCGCAGGCGACCGCCGGAGCCTGGGCTACGCCTTCCACAACATTGCCAATATTCTTTACGACCAGGGCGATTACAACCAGGCGCTCACGTTTTATCAGCGAAGCCTGGACGCCGAACGCGCCGCCGGAACGCGCCTGGGGGAGGCCGGAGCCTTGCAGGGAATTGGCCTCGTCCATTCGCTCAACGGCAACCACGCGCTGGCATTGCAGGCGCACGAACTGAATCTGGCGGTGGCCAATGCGCTGGGAGAAAAGAAAGCCTGGGCCGCGGCCTGGCAAAAAGTCGCCGGCTCGCTGTTCAGTCTGGGCAAATACGATGAATCGCTGTCGGCCTACCGGGAAGCCCTGGCCTTGCGCGAACAGATTGGCGAAATGGAAGAGGTTGCATTGGCGACGCTGGATGTCGGCGTGACTCTGGCGGCCAGGCTGGATTATCCAGCGGCGCTTGAGCATTACACTCGCAGCCGCCAGCTTTATGAGCAATTGAACAACGCTTCCGGCGTCGCGGCGACGCTGATCAATACCGCGATGGTTCATTACCAGCAGGGCGATTTTACCAGGACACTTGAAGTCGCCGAGCGCGCCGCCAGTTTCGCGGGCCAGGATCTGGACTTGTTCTGGCAATCCCGCTATCGCGCCGGGAAAGCGCACTTTCGGCTGAACGATCTGCCGGCGGCGCGCAAATCCCTGACGGAAGCCATTGCCACGATTGAAGCCATGCGTCCGCAAAGCAGCCGCCAGCAGCAGCCGAGGTTTTTTGAGAGCAAAATCGCGCCTTATCTGGCCATGGTTGACGTCGCCATCGGGGAAGGGCAGGGCTATGACGCCTTCGCGTTTGCCGAACGCGCACGAGCGCGTGTGCTGACCGGCGTGTTGCAATACGCCAAAACCCGTATCGTCAAAACCATGACCGCGCGCGAGCAGGAACGCGAAGGCCAACTGCTCGGCAACATCACCAGTCTGAACGCGCAGTTGTATCGAGAGCAGGAGCGCGATACACCGAATCCGCTTCGCCTTGCCGAATTGAAAACCAGGCTGCAAAAAGCCCAGAGCGATTATTCGGAATACCGAACCAGGCTTTATCTGCTGCATCCGCAACTCAAGACGCTGCGCGGGGAGGTCAAGCCCGCCACTGTCGAACAAGTTGCCGGGGTGCTGACGAACGCAAAAACAGCTTTTCTGGAATTTGTCGAAACGGACGAGCGCGTTCATCTGTTTGTCTTCGCGAAAGGAATTGCGATGCCGGCGAAAAGCAAAATCCCGGCTGGGGTGGGGCTGAGAATCTTTGTGCTGGGAACAACTCGCGCCGATTTGTATGCGCGTGTTTCCCGTTTCAACCAGGAGATCGCCAACCAGACCGCTGACCTCAACGCGCTGTCGCGTGAACTTTACGACCTGCTGTTGAAAGACGCTCAGCCCTTGTTTGAAGGCAGGACGCAATTGATCATCTCCCCTGATGCGGTTTCGTGGAGATTGCCGTTTCAGGCATTGAAAGACGAATCAGCGCGTTATTTGATAGAGGATTTCGCCATCTCCTACACGCCTTCGCTGACCGTCTTCAATGCCGTTGCGAACATGCGAACCATTTCGGCCACTCCAGCCGGGCGTGCCGAGACTCGTCTTGCTCCATCCGCCGCGCTGTTTGCCGTGGCCAATCCGCTCTTGAGCCAGAATACGGCAGAGTTGGTCAAATCAGCGTTGCAGGTCGAGCCGGTCAGTCCGCTGGCGGAAGCTGAAAAGGAGGTTGCGGAATTGGCGGAATTTTACGGCGCGGCGGACAGTCTGCTGCTGACCGGCGCGGAAGCCGGCGAAGATCGCATCAAGGCAGAGATTGGCAAACACCGGTTTATTCATCTGGCCGTGCGCGGCATTCATCACGAAGCCAGTCCGCTGTTTTCACTGCTCGCTGTTGCGCCGAACGTCGAAGACGGCGCTGACGGGCTGCTCGATCTGCGCGAAGTGCTGCGGCTGGATTTGAAAACTGAATTCGTGGTGGTTTCAGCCGGCGAATGGGCCAGGCCGCAAACGGTTGCCAATCGCGCGATGACCGCCTGGACCTGGGCCTGGTTTGTTGCGGGCGCTCCGGCGACACTGCTCAGCCAATGGCGCGCCGAATCGCCCGGCACAACGGCGTTGATGAAGGCTTTTCATCAGCAGATGAAAACGGCATCCGGTAAATCAAAGGCGGCCGCCTGGCAGGCCGCCGTCAAACAATTTCTGATCCGGGAAGAATTCCGTCAGCCGTATTTCTGGGCCGGTTTCACGATGCTGGGAAACGGACGATAGGCTCTGTTCCGGATGCTTTCCCGGGCAGAGCGGCGAGGCGAATATTTTTTGCCAGGCCCAGAGTTTTCAACGTCCAGATGCCATACCAGTTCACGTCCACCTCATACCAGGCAAGTCCATGCCGGGCGGCGGACGGATGCGCATGATGATTGTTGTGCCAGCCTTCCCCGTGTGACATCAGCGCAACCCACCAGTTGTTGCGGGAATCGTCGCGCGTTTCAAAGCGCCGCGTTCCCCACACATGCGCTGCTGAATTGACGAACCAGGTCGCGTGCCACGAAAAAACGACGCGGACGAAAATTCCCCACAGCACGAACTTCCATCCGCCCAGGCCATACAAAATTACGGCCAGAACGATTTGCGGCAGTAAATGCCACCGGGTCAGCCAGCGGTAAAATCCGTCCTTGGTCAAATCCTTGACGTGGGCTGCTTCCGCTTTTATTTCCTTGTAAGGCGATTGGCCTCGCAACAGCCATCCCATATGCGACCACCAAAACCCGTGCCGGGGAGAATGCGGATCGCCATCGCGTTCGGTGGCTGTGTGATGTACGCGGTGCGTTGCCACCCAGGGAATCGGGCCGCCTTCCAGCGCCAGCACCCCGCACAGGACCAAAAAGCGTTCGAGCCATTTCGGCGTCTTAAAGCCGCGATGCGTCAGCAACCGGTGGTAGCCCATGCCGATGCCCAGGCTTCCGATCAGCCACCACAGAAAAACAGCCAGGCCCAAGGCAGCCCAACTGAAATTGAATAACGCAAGCACCGCGCCCGCATGGAAAAAAATCATAAATGCCGTCATCGGCCAGTTGAATTCGCCGCCACGAAATCGAAGAGTCGCATCTTTCTGCATTTGTCTCCTATCGGAAAACCCTTGTCGCCAAAGTCTTTACACAGTTTGGGTTGAAGGAAGGATGATGGAATCGTTTGGTAAAAGGATAGACAACGGGGAATCTTAACAAGCCGGAGCGGTCTTGTATGTAGGGAGGTCGGGAATTTTCCCGCGAATTAATGACGAATTGAGTCAGGCCGCCTGGTTTGCCCGTCTGGCAAACCAGGCCGTTTCCAATTGAAGCATGGCAACGCCTGCCAAAACCGCGACTCCTCCGGCGATTTGCAGCGGACGCAGTGCCTGTCCCAGCCACAACCAGGCCGCTGCCGCCGCAACCACCGGCTCCAAAATGGAAGTCAGGCTGGCGCGGCTCGCTTCCAGATAACGCAGGCTGGCCAGATAAAGCAGGAACGGCAACACCGTCGCCACGGCCGCCAGGTAGAAAAAGAACGCCCAGGTTGAAAGGTTGTAGCTGCCCCAATCAATTTTCCAGGGCGGGCGAATCAACAGCCAGACGGCTGCCGCCGAAAAAAACGCATAAGCCATCATGGTTCTGGAATCGTACCGCCGCAGTCCGCGCTGGCCATAGATGGTGTAAAACGCAAAAGCCGCTCCCGAACCCAGCGCGCCAAGCGTTCCCATCCATGAGACTTTCGCCAATCCTCCCGGCTGGCCCAGCATCATCAGGGCGCAGCCGCTCAACGCCAGCAAGGCTGCCAGCGCTTTTCCGGCGGTCATCCGCTCGGTCTTGGAGAGAACGCCATAAGCCATCAGAAAAATCGGCGCCTGGTATTGCAGCATCAGCGCGTACCCGACACTGACTTCCGTCAGCGCCAGATAATAAGCTCCCTGATTGATGACCAGGCCGACGGCTCCAAGCAGCGCAAAGTAGGGAAGATCAGCCCAACGGATTTTAATCAGGTGTCTGGCGGTCAGCGCCAGCCACGCGAAGAGGATCAGCGCGGCGAAGCCGGTGCGGAACACCAGCAAATCGTCCGGGCGCATTTGCCGCTGGCGGAGCAGATAGCTGGTCACAACACCGGAAAATCCCCACATGGCCGCCGAGCCTGCCGCCAGTAGATAGCCTCTGGAAGCGGCAGGCATTGCGCCTGGCTCAAGATTCGTGGATTCGCTCACTTGGTTTCGGCGGGAGCCTCGAAGAGGAGTTTGGCGATGCGGGTTTTGATTTGCGGCGCGCTGTAATGATCGCAATTGACAAGCGCGGCGATGATCAGCCCCTGTTCGGGATACTTTGTCAGGATGGAGGTTGCGCCCATCGAACCGCCGGAATGCTCCACGCGGCGCTTGCCTTGCTCGGTGGCTGTGGCCCAGCCCAGGCCGTATGCCGTTGGATTGCCTGCGCGCGTTTTTTGCGAGGTAAACATCTGTTCAATGGTTTCTCGTTTGGCCAGTTTTTCGCTGTCGTAAGACGCGCCGTATTTGATCAGGTCCTCGACGGTCGCAAGCAGGCCGCCGCCGCCCCATTTGTTGCTTTGATCCACTTGGGGCACATTGATGACCGGGCTGAAGTTGGCCGCCCGGGTGTAAAAATGCGCTCGCAGCGGAATGATTTTGATCCGGTCGTCGAAGTAAGTCTGCTTCAATCCCAGCGGATCAATAATGTGTTTCTGCACGTAATCGGTGAAGCTTTCTCCGGAGGCGGTTTCGACCGCGCGGCTGAGCAGGTTGTAGCCGTAGGTCGTGTAACTGTATTTCTTGCCCGGCTCGTTCAGCAGCGGATCGTCCTTGAAAATGGCCAGCGCTTCTTCGACGGTGCTGTAACGCACATTGCTGAACATTTCGTTGCCGCCGGGTTTGTAATGACGGATGCCCGATTGATGGCAGAGCAACTGCCGGATGGTGATCGGCGCGGATTTTTTCGGGAAGGTGGGAACGTAGGTTTGCACTTCGGCGTCGAGATTGAGCTTGCCCTGTTCCACCAGTTGCATCGCGGCCAATGCTGTGAAGGTTTTCGAGATGGAACCGATGCGAGAAACGGTGTTTGCCGTGAAGGGGACTTTATTTTCCAGGTCGGAATATCCGAACCCCTTCGAATAAATCAGCTTGCCGTCTTTGGCAATGGCCACGGCGACGCCCGGAACGGCATTCTTTTCCATCTCCTCGGCAACCATCTTTTCGATCAGCGGAATGCGGCTGCGAATATCAATCTGCTGCGCACATGTGAGCGCCGAAAGCACGAAGAGCAGAGGAAGCACGAATACAGCGCGACGAAGCATTTTCATATGAAGCTCCAATGTTGAGTTGAAAGTGTTGAACCACGGTCTACGGCCAGCCCGGTTGAAGTACCATTGAAAGGAAAAAAACTCAATTGTTGCCAGGGGCCTTAGGACTCTTACCGGTTGATACGAGAGAACACTTCGGTAGAATGCGAAACATGCTGTTGACCAGATTCGAAGTTTTGGCGCTTCTTCCGGATCAACCCGAAGTGAGCGGGTACCAGATTGTGGTTTCCCCTTCGGGGCGAACCACGCTGGAAAAGTGGACGCAGGATTACGAAACCGTGGTGGATGGATTACCGGAAAATATCAATGCCCGGTTGGCGTGGCATAAAAGTCAGACAGAACTCGGCATCCTGATCTTCGTCAAAATCGGAGCCAATCCAAAAACGCAGGTCAGTTTCTATTTGAAGCCGGACCCGCTGAAGGTCAAAAAACGTTACCGGATCAATCCATACACTCCAAAAAAGGCAAGCGCGAAAAAGGCAGGTCAGGCAAACAAGCCAAAACCGGAATCGTGAGCGATTGCCTGGCCTGCGAGGCGGTTGAGCTGGATCGGATTTCAATTTTCTGTATGGCGGTTGCCAGGTTCCGCGAAAGAAGTGCCTGGCTGGCGCGTACGGACTGCCGCACGTTCCCAAGTTGGCTTATAATTCCGGCGTTGCAAATCCCAACTTCTGAATAACACTTCGTGAACTCGAACTTCCGGGAGAAGACAAGGAGACTTCTGATGAGATTGAATCGTTTGTTTGCTCATTTGCTGATTTTGACGCTGGCCGTGGCGGTGACGGCGGGAACGACCGGCGCGCCAGCGCCTTCTGTCGTGGGCGACTGGCCGCAATGGCGCGGCGCGGAGCGTAATGGTCTTTCCAAGGAAACCGGATTGTTGAAACTCTGGCCCGAATCCGGCCCGAAAGCCAACTGGACGATTTCTTCACTTGGAGAAGGGTACGGCTCCCTGGCGATCAAGGGCGACCGGATTTACGTGCAAGGCTCGAACGGCAGCGCCAGCACGATCTTTTGTCTGAACCGCGCGGACGGCAAAACCATCTGGTCGGCGGCGTTGGGGCCCAAGGTGGATGAAGGCCGCGGCAATGGCCCCCGCGCAACGCCGACGCTGGACGACGACCGCATTTACGTGCTGACGGAAAACGGCGATCTGGCCTGCCTGCGGGCGAATAACGGTTCGCCGATTTGGCGCAAGAATATCCTGAAGGAATTCGGCGGCAGCAACCCGCACTGGCTGATCAGCGAATCGCCGCTGGTGGACGGCAACAAATTGATCGTTTCACCCGGTGGCAAGGACGCCAGCATCGTCGCGCTGGACAAGATGAATGGTCAGGTGATCTGGAAAACCGCTGGCCTGAGCGATGGCCCGGCTTATTCATCGTGCATCGCGGCGGACATCGGCGGCGTGCGGACTATCATGAACTTCACGGCACGCGCGGCAGTCGGCGTTCGCGCCAGCGACGGCAAACCGATGTGGAGTTACGACCGCGCCGCCAACGGAACGGCCAATTGCACCACGCCGATCTTTGCCGATAACAAAGTCTTCTTTTCTTCGGCGTATGGCACGGGTGGCGCACTGCTCGGTTTGAGCGCCCAGGGCGGCGAAGTCAAATCCCAGGAAATCTATTTCACCAAGGAAATGATGAACCATCACGGCGGCATGGTGCTGGTCAACGGCTACTTGTACGGCTTTTCCAATTCAATCCTGACCTGCCTGGAATTCGCCACCGGTAAAAAGATGTGGGCGCATCGCAGCGTCGGCAAAGGCTCGCTGACCTATGCCGATGGCATGCTTTACCTGTTCGGCGAAACGAACAAGGTGGGGTTGGCGGAAGCAACGCCAACCGGTTACGTCGAAAAAGGCACTTTCACGATCAATGACCTGGGCAAGCCGACCTGGGCGCATCCGGTCGTGGCGGGCGGCAAATTGTACATCCGCAACCAGAATATGCTGACCGCTTATGATGTGAAGGGAAAGTAAGGAGAACTGATGTCCGCCATCGCGAAACGGAAATACACGCTCGAAGAGTATCTGGAACTGGAGAAAAACTCCGAGGAAAGATACGAGTATTTTGACGGCGAAGTCTTCGCGATGGCGGGCGGAAGCCCCAGTCACGCACGCATCAGTGGCAATGTTTATTCTGCGATTCAGCAGAAGCTGAAGGGGGGGAACTGCGAAGCCTTCAATTCCGAGATGCGCATAAAAGTACCGAAGGCCCTCCCATATCGGTACCCGGATACTTCGGCGGTGTGCGGCGAGCAAATCTTTGATGAGATTAGCGGACAGGCGATGCTCGTCAATCCCGTCCTGATCGTCGAGGTTCTTTCGCCGTCAACCGCCGCATACGATCTCAAAGACAAGTTTACTGAATATCAATCAATTGATTCATTCCAAGAGTATTTGATCGTTTCCCAGGACAAGCCGCACGTCATTCACCACATTCGCCAATCGAAAAGAAAATGGCTGCGGACGGATATTGAAGGATTGGAGGCGGAAGTCACGCTTGAATCCATCAACGTTACTTTGTCATTGCGCGAGATTTACGAGCGCGTGAAATTCGACTCTGCCAGCACCACGAACTGACCAATGAAAAGACTGATCGAATATCCCCTGAAAGACGGCAATCTGGTTCTGATCGAAGTCGAGGAACCGGAACGGCCTGCCAACCCCGCCATGCGCGGCGTTCAACTTCCGTCGCACGAAGTTGTCGAGCGCGCCAGCCAGAATTTTGAAGATGCGCTGGACAAGGTCAAACCCGCCGCCGCCGTGATCATCGCCAAGTTGAAAGAGTTGAAATCTCCGCCGGATCAAATCGGCCTGGAATTCGGCATTAAGTTTTCCGCCAAAACCGGCGCCGCCATTGCTGCCACCGACGCCGAAGCCAATTTCAAGGTCACGCTGACCTGGAAGCGCGAAGTCTGACTCCCACTCTTATGCACTTCTGGATTTCAAAAGAAGGCGATGTTTCGATCCGCGAACAACTGACGGCGCAAATCAAACTGGCGATTTTGAGTCAGGATTTGACCCCCGGGCAGAAACTTCCCAGCACGCGCGAACTGGCGCGACGCTTTCAGATTCACTCCAATACCGTCAGCGCCGCTTACCGCGAATTGTCGGAACAAGGCTGGGTGGATATGCGCGCGGGCAGCGGCATTTATGTTCGCCAGTTTTCGCGCGAAAAAGGGCTGGAAACCCAACTCGATCTGGACAATCTGATTGTGGAGTTTTTGCAGCTCGCCCGCCGCAAGGGCTATTCGCTGGCCGACATTCAATCGCGCATCCGGCACTGGCTGCGGTTGCAGCCGCCGGATCATTTTCTGGTCATTGATCCGAATCCTGATTTCCGGGAAGTCCTGATGGCCGAAGTCCGAAACGCCACGGGGTTTCGCGTCGTTGGCGCGAACTTTGAAGACTGCGCCAATCGCGGCAATCTGGTCGGCGCGGTTCCCGTCGCGCTCTATGGCCACGCGGAAATGATTGCCGCCAGCCTGCCGCCAAAAATGGCGTATATGTTGATTCGCACGCGCTCGGTGGCCGATACGCTCAAACTCGAAACGCCGCCCACCGCCGAAGACCTGATTATCGTCGCTTCGCGCTGGCCGGCGTTTTTGCAGTACGCGCGCTCCGTGCTGGCCGCCGTCAAAGTGGATCAGGATTCCCTCAGTTTCCGCGACGCCCGCGAAGCCGGCTGGCAAAAGGGCTTGCGCGCCGCCTCCTTCGTCATCACCGAAGCCGCCACCGCCGCGCTCATTCCGCAGGGCATTCGAGTCCGCACTTTTCAAGTCATCGCCGATACTTCGCTGGCCGAACTTCGTGGCTACGTCGAAAGATTTTTGGTCGGCAAACCCGCCTGACGTTCAATGAGGTTCAGTGAAGAGTGTGCCGATACAACGCTGCGTCAACCAATAGGCGCTACAGGATTGAAGAACGTTTGCTTGCGATTGCTTGATTCGGGTATCGCCCTAAGTTAGATTCCGCCCGGCTACACGGTCCGCTTCCTGATTGCCACAATTGTCCCGAACAACAAACCGAAACATCAGTCAGAGCATTTTCCGCGATGGTTATGAACAAAATTTTGCCGCCTAATTTGCTCCCGCGCGCCAAGCAAATTTTATTGCCATTGGTGATGACTCAGGATGATCGTGAAACGCTGTTGGCTGACGCATTTTATGTGGACCAGGCAATACTTTATTCCGGCATTGACCGAGCAGGCGCACCCAGTGTCTTTGCCACTCGCTGCTTAACCCGGCTGCTGGATTACGGATGTCTGACACCGGGCGAGCATTCGCTCGCACGGCTGTTGCTGACAGCTCGGTATGGTTGCGGAGTGGACAAGCATCCGGAGATTGACGAACTGGCCACGATTGCAAATGGGATATGTTCTGCCGAACACAAAGAACCGGACCAAACGGTTCCCACAGTTTCAATCAGCAGCCCCGCGCCACTCCAAACCATTGCCACCGCGAGCGCGGATCGCCAACCGACCGTTTTCATCAGTTACGCGCACCAGGATGCAGACTTCGCCAACCGATTGATTGACGATTTGCGCGCCGCCGGTCACGCCTGCTGGATTGACACCACCAAACTCAAAGGCGGTGATGAATGGCTGGTGACCATCGCTGAAGGCATCATCAATTCCTACGCCTTTGTCATTCTGGCCACGCGCCAGGCGCTGCAAAGCCGCTGGGTGCAGGATGAAATCCTCTGGGCAAGACAGAAGAAGAAGCTGATCATTCCGCTGATTCTGGAAGACGTATTGGGCGACACGCGCTTTTTCCCGCTGGCCAGTTCCCAGGGGGTGACGTTTTTTGACAGCGATTACGCCGCCGCGCTGCAAAAACTCTTGCGTTCGCTGCCCAGTCCCACCTTGCGCGAACTTGCCGGAAACGATTTGCAGCCGGTGGAGTGTGAGCCGGAAATCCAGTCCGTTGCCACCCAAGCCAATACACCGCGCGGCATTCCGCGAACACTGGAACTGGCTTACCTTGAGCGGCTGCGACTGGAAGAACTGCTCAATACCGACAAATACACGCCGCTGGGCGGCACGGCGCAGCAGAAACAACAGCGCCCCGAGATGCGGGCCGTCTTCGAACTGCTGCCGATGCGCAAAGACCGCGAATCGCTCGGCGAACCGAAACGGTTTGAAAATGCAGTCGCCGAAATTCGGCATCTCCGCCGCGCGGTTTTGTTGGGCGAACCGGGCGGCGGCAAAACGACCACCCTGTGGAAGCTGGCGGCGGAGTTGGTCGCCGATGCCTTGCACGATCGCCAAGCGCCGATCCCGCTGCTGATCCGGCTGGGCCGCTGGACGGACGCCGAACAGCCGTTGCCGGAATTCATCGCCGCGCAGTTGGGTGGGCTGGGCGAACACCTGGAGTTGCTGCTCAGCGAAAAGCGGGCGGCGCTGTTACTGGACGGATTAAACGAACTTCCGGCCAGCCAGCACGCAGCCAAATATCCGCAGATTCAGCAGTTCATCCAGCAGCATCCGCAGTTGCTGGCCGTCGTTTCCTGCCGCGAACTGGATTACACGATTGATTTGGGCTTTGACCGGATCAACATCACACCACTCGATCCACAGCGGATTCGGGAATTTGCCGGACGCTACCTGGGCGAAACGCAGGGCGAAGCCTTGTTCTGGCGATTGGCTGGCGGAGATGACGTCCAGGGCGTTTGGGAAAAGTGGCGGGAGGCAGGCGCAAGTTTCGAGTTGTTTTGGACGGCAACGGAAATTCCGCGAGAAAACCCGGACGTTTACGGCATAACATCCGGTGACCACGACCGCATCTGGCAGGAAAAAGTACGCGGGAAACACACGCTGATGGAATTGGCGCGCAATCCCTACATGTTGCTGATGCTGACCAGCGTTTATGCGGAGCAGGGGACGCTGCCGGAAAATCGCGGCGAATTGTTTCGGTTGTTCGTGCAGACGTTGCTTGAACGCGAACACATTGAAGAGAGTGAACAGCGGCTTTTACGGGATGGATTGGCGCGGGTCGCTTACGAAATGCAGGTTCGGCGCGCCAAGGATGACGCAGGAGATGCGTTGACGGTGCTGGCCAAAGCGGAAGTCAGCGCCATATTGAACGAGCGGCAGCTTTATCTGGCGGGCAGCGCCAGCATCCTCAGCGTAGGCGAACAGGTGCGCTTTACGCATCAACTGTTGCAGGAATACTTCGCCGCTCACTTTATGGATTGCGAGATTCTCGCCGACAGGTTGAAGGCCAAAGAGATCTGGCCGCCGGATCAGTGGTGGGAGCGCACCAACTGGGAAGAGGCCGCCATTCTGCTGGCCGGGCTGTACAGCGACGATTGCACAACGGTCGCTGAATGGATTGCCGAAGCCAATCCGGAAGTCGCCGCGCAGTGCATAGTTCGCAGCGGCGCGGCGTTGGCCGAAGTCACCAAAGAGAAGCTGCGCGCCAGATGGATTCCGCGATTGACGGATTTGAAACACGACCGCGATCCGAAAGCGCGCGCGGCGGTCGGTCGGGCAATCGGGCTTGTCGGAGGTGACAATCGCCCAGGCGTTGGAGTTGTCAACGGCCTTCCCGACATTGATTGGGTGGAGATTCCCGGCGGAGAGTTTCAATATGGCGATGAAAGCGAGTCAGACAACAAGCCGCAGAAACTGACGCTTCCTGCTTTTCGCATCAGCCGCTTTCCGGTGACTTACGCGCAGTTCCAAACCTTTTTGGACGATCCGGCAGGAATTGCCGATCCGCGCTGGTTTGATGGATTGGCGGGCGGCGAAGACGAACACCAGGCGGGTGACCAGGCTTTCAAATTCAGCAATCATCCGCGCGAAAGTGTGAGTTGGTATCAGGCGATGGCTTTTTGCCGCTGGCTGTCGTGGCGGCTGGGCGGCGGGTATGACCTGAAAAAGATTGACCAATGGGCGGTGCGATTGCCAACCGAATTTGAATGGGAAAAAGCGGCGCGTGGCACGGACGGGCGGCTTTATCCTTATGGAAATGATTTCGACGCCGCAAAGGGGAATACATCCGGAACCGGCATTGGCCAGACCAGTGCGGTCGGCATTTTCCCAAATGGAGCATCGCCTTACGGTGTGGAAGAAATGAGCGGAAACGTTTGGGAGTGGTGTTTGAGCAGTTACGACAACCCCGCACTCGATGCGCGGAAAGAGAACTTACGCACAGACAAAAGTCGCGTCCTGCGTGGCGGCTCGTGGAACGTCAATCTAGTCATCGCGCGTGCCGTCTTTCGTAACTTCAGTCTTCCGGCGTTCCGTGTCAACGTTGTCGGTTTTCGTGTGGTTGTGTTTCGTCCCCCTTCTTCCTGATCACTTTCCTGGGCCGGTGCGCGCGAGCGCAGGTGCGTAGCACCAGGCCCTTCTGCGCCGTCAGGCGCATCGAATTTATTTTTCAAAAATCTGACCTTTTGAAAACCAATCCCTGGCCCAGGACGTGTGCGCGCAATCCCCAGGTGTCGGCGTAACGAACGTGATTGACCCAGCCCTGTACCGAAGCATCGAATTCGGCAAAGGTGATTTTGCCCGCGCAGTATTCCGCCCAGTTCGCGCGGAATCGCCGGGAGAATTTGACCACGTTGCGTGCTTTGATGCGGCGGTGCGTCGGATAAACGACAAAACCCAGCCAGGGAATGCCGTGCGCACAGGGGATGACCTGCGCGGGCGGTTCGTGGATGGTCAGCCGCAAGCCGCATAAGAATTGGATGATGGCCTGCTTCCATTCATAAAGCTGGCGTTTGCTGTCGCTAAACAGCGCGAAGTCGTCAACGTAGCGCAAGTAGGCTGAACAGCCGAGGTCTCGCAAAACAAACCAATCCAGCGGCGTCAGATAGACATTGCTCCAAAATTGGCTGGTCAGGTTGCCGATGGGTAATCCGCGCGGGCGACTTGCGGCAAAAAGATCGTCTCCGGGAAACCAAACCATCTCGTATTCACCGGCCAGCACGCCTTCGCCGCTGTGGATGATGCGTTCGACCAACCACATCATCTCCGTTTCCTGAATCGTGCCTGCCAGGTTGCTGAGCAACACCGCGTGATCAATGGAGGGAAAGTGCTTCACAATGTCCAGCCGCAGCACATAGCGGTAACGGCGGGCATATTCCTGTAATCGGTCAACTGCGGCGTGCGTGCCTTTGCCGGCGCGGTTGGCGTAGGAATCGGCAATGAACTGACTTTCAAACACCGGTTCGATCACATTGCACAGCGCGTGATGCACGACGCGGTCACGAAAGGGCGCAGCACTGACCCGCCGCCGTTTGGGTTCGTGGATCGTAAAGTTGACATACCCGCCGGGCCGGTAGCTGAAATCTGTCAGTTCGCGTTGCAGTTGCAGCAGCCGGTCGGCAACCTGATGCTCAAAACCGGCGGCGGACGGTTTGCCGCGCTTGCCTTTTGCGGCTTTGCGAAAAGCCAGCAGCAAATTCGACCAATCAATCACCTGTGAATATTGAGAGGACTCCGAGATGGCCAATGACATGATTATCCTGACGCGCACCTTCGACCTGCTGGCCTGGCTGGGGCCGAGAGCGGAAAAGTTTCCGAAAGCCTTTCGCCACACTGTGACGCAACGGCTGATGGATGCCGCGCTCAACTTTCAGGAAGCGCTGTTTGATGCGCTCAGCCAGGGCGGAACTACCCGCCAGAAAAACTTGCGCACCGCCGACGCTCACCTGAACAAGCTGCGGTTTTATCTGCGATTGGTGCATCAATGGAAATGGTTGAACGACGGACAATATCGCCACGTCAGCGAAATGGTTGCCGAAATTGGAGATTTGCTGGGCGGTTGGATGAAGGCGCGTTCGTAGTTACCCACGTTCGTAGTTCCGCCTTCAGGCGGCGGCCGCTCTGTTTCAACATACAGCGAACCACCAAACCAGCCGCCTGAAGGCGGAACTACGAACGTTTTTGATATGCGCCCGACGGTGTTTTTCGCCCGTGCGGACGGGATTCCTCTGCGCCTTCTCTATCTCTTCGCCTCGGCTGGCAAAGCGTGCTCGGCCAGCATTACCGGAGGCCGTGAATCCCTGATAAAAGGGGACGGCCCGGCTTCTTCCGGTTGCCAGTGGCCGCGGCCTGTGGCCTTTGGCGAAATGGCAGGAACCGAAAAGATGCCCAATGAAGAGGGATGGAGGAGTGGGACGAAACACAACCACACGAAAACCGATATTGTTGTTACGGTTCGCCGGATGATTGTTGTTACGATAGACGGCACGCGCGTTGTCTTGATTGTTGTTCCACGAGCCGCCACGCAGGTGCGTCGCAGCGAACCCCACAGCTTACCGCTGCCGCGACAGCATAACCGTCCCGCCCGCAATGTCAAAAATCCAAAAAAAAATTCGATGCGCCTGACGGCGCAGAAGGGCCTGGTGCTACGCACCTGCGCTCGCGCGCACCGGCCCAGGAAAGTGATCAGGAAGAAGGGGGACGAAACACAACCACACGAAAACCGAGATTGACGTTAGGGGCCGCCGGATGATTGAAGTAACGAGAGACGGCACGCGCGAAGTCTGGATCGTGGTTCCACGAGCCGCCACGCAGGACGCGCTTAACGTTCGTTGCAGAGACTTCCTCGCGGCCATCGTCAATTCGATAAGGATACTTAAACCGCTCCTGATCGTAGATGGACAGCGTCCAGGTGTAAGCGTTCCCCGAAAGATCAAAAGCGCCTTCGGGCGTGGCGTTGTCAAAAACTCCGACCGGCGTGGTGCGGCGAATGTGGCTCTCGAAGGTGTTGCACCTGTTCGCGTCAAACCGATCTCCGTATGGAAATAGCCGTCCTTTTTTGCCTCGCGCTGCCGCTTCAAATTCGGCTTCGGTCGGCAGCCGGTACTGCCTGTCTTCCGCTGCATTTGCTGTCAGCCAGTTGCAATACGCCCGCGCTTCGAACCACGTCACGCCGACGACGGGCTGAGCAGGATTGTTGAAGCGCGCATCGTCCCAGTATTCCGGGCGACGATAGCGTTTTTTGGCTGGAAACGTTTCATCAAGCAGTTGCTCAAATTGCTCATCCGTTCTTTCCCGAAGATCAATCAAAGAATCCTTTTGCTCGGAAGTCAGATTCGTCATCGCTCGAATGCTGGCTTCGCTCATTTGCATTAATTGGTGGCGAGTGTCACGCCAGCTCCCTTTCTGCCCTTCCGTGCTGGCCTCGCCGCGCAGCCAAGCCAACGATTCCTCCGTGTCCCACCATCGTTCGTCTTCGTAACCACCAGCATCAATGAACAGCTTGTATTCGGCGTTGGTGACGGGATACTGCCCAATCTGAAAAGCCGGAAGTTCGACTGTGTGCGCTGGCTTTTCACGGTCGTATTCTCCCTTGTCGTCGCCCATCGGATACGTTCCGCTGGGGATTTCGACCAGCGGCGGCAGCAAATAATCGCCGTGCGGCCCGGTGCGGCGCACAAAGCGCGGATCGCCAATCAGCCCCAGGGCTTCGCCCGCCGCAATGCGAGCGCGCAAATCGGCCTTGTGGTCTTGCGTGCGGGTAATCAGCGCATCCTGAATCTGGCGTTTCAGGTCGGCAGGGATTTTGACTTCGGAGGAAGCGGCACAGCGAGCGGCCAGCGACAGATTTCGATCCATCAGATCGCGGATGTAGGCGGCGGAATCCCTGGCCATCGGCGTGGCGGTCAGCGTGGTTTCTTCCCAGCCTGTCTGTGGCAGCGGCGGCAGCGGATCGCCATCCGCCAGTTTGGCAAGGGTATCGGCCAGCGCTTCGGTGACTTTATCCGCCTGCCATTCGACATGAACCAGGGCCGGGTCCGGCGCTTTGGCCAATTGCCGGGCGGCGAAATACTCCTGCAATAGTTGATGGAAAAAGAGTACCACGTCTTTGTCTTCGTCGAGCACATTGAGCGCCACACCCGCTTTCAGCAGTTGGGCGGCGCACCCCGGCGGCAACAGGTCACACGCATCGTCATAAGCGATGCGGACTTGCGCGCTTTCGGTTTCCAGCGCCTTGAGCTGCATTTTAAAGGCGAGTTCGCTGAGTTTGGGCAGCAGTAGGCCGCGTTCCGGCAATTCAAAATCTCCCCAATCCGCGCGGTTCAATCGCCGGTGATCGCGTTCGTCCAGCAATAAGCCGGGTTGGAACAGTTCGCCTTCCAGTTCGCGCCGCAATACCTGCCGCACGAATCCAGTGAACAAACCCGCACGCCCTTTCGGCACCTGACCGTTGGTGCTTTCGATTTGTTTGCACAACAACATCAAAAAATAAGGCGTCTTGTACAGACCGAATTGTGCCGTGCCTTCCAGTTCCTTCCACACGCGGTCGGCGTGATCGGGTGTGTAACGCTCCAAAAATTGGCGCACCTGTTCGGCGTCCATCGGCTGGACTTCGATTTGCGGCACGGGCAATTCCTTGCCGCTCAAATTGGCGCTGTAATCCAGGCTGCGGCAGGAAAAGACCACGCGATTTTTCCGCCGCGCGGCCTGCTGGGCAAAGCTTTTCCACAAACCCACCAGTCGAAAATAATCGTCCGTGCTTTTGTGCGGCATTTCGTTCAGCGCATCCAGCAACAGCAACGCCTTGCCCCTTTGCAAATAACTTTCCAGCGATTCCAGTTGCGGATACAGCTCCGCCCAGCGATGTTGCAACCATTCGCCCGGTTCCGGTCGCTCGCCTTTGTGGTCGGCGAAATAACTGTTCAGTGGAATGAAAAAGCTGATTTCCTCCGCGTCGTCGCGTAAACGGTCCACGCTGTGATCCAGTTGCAAGCGGCGCAGCAGCGTGGATTTGCCGCTGCCCGGCGCGCCCAGCAACACCAGTACCGGGTCGCTTGCGGTTTCGGCCAGCACGTCGCGCAGATCGTTGAAGCGAAAGTCTTCGGCTCTGTGCCAGCGTTGCGGCTCGGATTCGCCTTTGTCCAGCAGCAAGGTCAAATTGACGAAGCGTTTTTCCAGGTCGTAACGCTCCTGCGACCATTCCTCGATGCGGCTCAGCCGGAATTGCATCAGGTTGGCGGGCGATGCGTCTTTGCGCGGCGCGGCGGGTTCAACGGGAAAGACGAACTCTTCGGCAGGTTTCGCCGAAACCGGCGTCGGCTGCGCGGACAGTTTGTTCACCAGCGGCAACAACGCATCCACCGTCGTTTGCCGATCCGCGCCAATCTGCTTGCGGACTTCTTCCAGCAGCGCGGCAATCGCCGGTTTGCCGGGCGCAACCGTGCCAAACCGGTACAGCCGCCCCAACAGCCGGGCGGTGAACGTCCACGCCGCGCCATCCCATTCGATGTGCGACAGCACGGGCGAATCAATCAGCGCGCTTTCCACCAACGCCTTGCGTGCGCCGGCATCGGTCATTTCCGGCAACAGCAAGGCGAGCAATCGGTCAAACAGGTCTTTGTTCATAAATGCCAGATGAAATAAGCAACCACGATCAGCAGTCCGGCGAGCAAACCTCTGAAAGCGACTTTCCACCAGAAACGCCGAAATCGTTCGTCAATCGTCACGCCGCGCAAGCGTTCGGCTTCCTGTTCGGCGGCTTCGACTTCCTTCAGGTCGGGACGTTTGTCATCCGACCATTCGTACAGCCAGCGCAATGCCGAAGCGCGGCCTTCGCCCAGTAGAAACGCAACATCTTTTTTTGACAGCGAAAAATCCGTCGTTCTGACCGGGCGCGGATCAATCACAATCGTTCGATCAATAAATTCGCGCTTCGCTTCCTCATCGCCGGATTCCTGCCAAATCGAGAGCAGGTTCAGCAACATCCATTTGCCGCGGACTTCCGCCTGTTTCGGGCCAAGATAAAGGCCGATGAAATTGCCGGAATCGCGCAGTTCGGGAAAGTATTTCAGCAGCGCGTCAATCGGATAATTGTTTTGCATTCCGCCGTCCACCACCCATTTGCCGCCGATTTTTTCCGGCTTGAAGAAATACGGGATCGCCATGCTGCACCGGCAGGCAAAGGAGATTTCTTCGTCGGAATGCGTCTCGGAATCAAACGAGTAAGCGGTTTGTCCCTGACGGCTGGCGAAGACGGTCAAACGCGGAGCCTGGCCGTCAGTCCGCCTTAAATGCTCGAAACAAATCGCCACGCCCGGATACTTTTTGAATTTCTGCCGTAATTTGTTTTCCAGCCAGACGCGGAACTTCTCGCCTTCGTACAGCCCTTTGGTCAACATCAGCAGCGGCAGCGACAGCGGCAACCAGCCGTCTTTGAATTGCCGGAAATCCGTTTCGGCCAGCACCGTCTTGAGTTCCTGCGAGGTGTACCCGACCGCCAGCAGCGCGGCGGTAATCGCCCCGGCGGACGTGCCGATGAAATGGTTGAACCGGTAGCCATATTCTTCCAGCGCTTCCAGCGCGCCGACATAGGCAATGCCTTTCACCCCGCCGCCTTTCATCACCAGCATGTTCGGGTGAAAGGGTTTCAGGCGAGGCCAGCGCGGCGTGCGCACGGTTTCATTGATCGTCAGGCTTGTGCCTGGCTTGATGGTGCTGACTGCCGGAGGAATCGGTGTCGTGACCGGTGCCGTTGCCACAGGCTCGGCTGGCATCGGCCTTAGTGCGGGTTGTGTCGTAGTTGTTCTTTCAGGTTCCGGTGGGTTGCTTGACGCGGTGACTTCCTCAAGCGGCAACGCAGGCACGCCGAATTGCGCCAGCACTTGATCGAGTTTCGCCTGGCGATTACCGCCGACCTGCCGCCTGACTTCTTCCAGCAGCGCCACAATCGCCGGACGCCCTGACGGCAAGGTGCCGAAATCATTCAGAATTCGCACCAATTGAATGGTGAAGGGACGCTGTCCGCCCGCCCACGAAATCCTCTGTAGCACAGGCGAGCCGATCAAGGCGCCTTGAACCAGAGCTTTGCGCGCGTCGGGATCATCCATTTCAGGCAACAACACTTCGACAATTTGATCAAAAAGGTCTTTTGTCATCAGCCAGCCTTTCAAAACAGTCAAAATCAAAAAAAAATTCGATGCGCCTGACGGCGCAGAAGGGACTGGTGCTACGCACCTGCGCTCGCGCGCACCGTCCCAGGAAAGTGATCAGGAAGAAGGGGGACGAAACACAACCACACGAAAACCGATATTGAAGTTACGGCCCGCCGGATGAATGTCGTAACGAAAGACGGCACGCGCGAGGTCTTGAAGGTTGTTCCACGAGCCGCCACGCAGGACGCGATAAACGTCCGTTGCAGAAATGTCTTCGCGGCCATCGTCGCTTCGGTACGGATATGGAAATTTCTCTTGATCGAAGATGGATAGCGTCCAGGTGAAGGCATTCCCCGACAGGTCAAATACGCCTTCGGGCGTCGCATTGGCAAAAATGCCGACCGGCGTTGTGCGTCCAACGTGTCCTTCCCGGGTATTGCAGCGGCTGGCGTCGAACTCTTCTCCGTACGGGAACATCCGCCCCTGTTTGCCTCGCGCTGCCGCTTCAAACTCGGCTTCGGTCGGCAGCCGGAACACCTCTCCATTCGCCGCCGTCTCCGTCAGCCAGCGGCAATAAGCGCACGCCTCAAACCACGACACGCCGACCACCGGCTGCACCGGATTGTTAAAATCCATGTCGTTCCAGTAGCCGGGCAGATGTTCTTCCTGCCCACGCAACCACTTCCGCGCTTCGGCTGTTTCCCACCAGCATTTGTCTTTGTAACCGCCGGCTTCGATAAACAGCTTGTATTCGGCGTTGGTGACCGGAAAGCGGCCAATTTGAAATTCCGGCAATTGGACTTCGCTCTGCGGTTTTTCCCCGCCGTATTTGCTGTTTTCGTCGCCGACGGTGTAACGCCCGGCGGGAATCGTAGCCAATGGCGGCATCAAATAAGCGCCGAATTTGCCCTGATGTAGTTCAAAGCGCGGATCGCCGAGCAAACCCAACGCTTCGCCCGCAGCGATGCGCGCACGCACTTCGGCCCTGTTGTCCTTCATTCGGTCGAGCAAGGCGGTTTGAAGTTCGCGTTTCAGTTCTTCGCCGAGGCGAGTTTCGGCGGCGACGGCACAGCGCGCGGCCAGCGGCAGATTGTGCGGCATCAGCGCCCGGACGAAAGCCGAAGGATCGGCAGCCATCGGCGCGGCGGTCAGCGTCGTTTCTTCCCAGGCCGTTGGCTTCAGCAGGGGCAGCCATTCCCACTCATCCAACCCGGCGATGACTTCGGCCAGCGGCGGATGAATTCTGTCGGCTTCCCATTCGATTCGCACCAACTCAGGACTCGGTTCATTGGCCAAGCGCCGCGCGGCGAAATACTCCTGCAACAACTGGTGAAAGAAGGCCACGCCCGTGCTGTCGTCATCCAGCACGTTCAACGACAAACCGAGTTTGAGAATGGCTTCGGCGCGTTCGTGCGCCAGCAAACCGCGAGCTTCCTTCTTCGCCAATCGAACCTGCGCCCCTTTTTCCTGCATTCGGAAGGCCAATTCGCACAACTTTGGAATCAGTTCGCCGTCTTCCGGTAAACCGAACGGCGGATATTTCCGCGCTCCGTTTAACAACAAAAAATCCTCTTCGGTCAGCAGTTCGCTGGGGCGCAACAGCTCACTGTTTTTCTTGATCTCTTCCTGCAAGGCATTGCGCACAAAGCCGGTGAACAATTCGGCGCGGCTTCGCGGGATTTCACCTCCCGTCAATGTCACCTGTTCGCACAACAAACGCAGGAAATAAGGCCGTTGATATAGTTCCAGCAGCTTCGGCGATTGAGACAATTCCCGCTGGACATGGGCTGCGTGTTGCGGCAGATAGGCTTGCAGGAACAATTTCACCTGTTCGGGTTTCATTTCCTGAACCTGGACGACGGGCACGTGCAACGCCAGGCCGTAATCCTGACGGCGGCAGGTGAAGACCAATTGATTGCCCTGGGCGGCGGCCTCTTCCGCAAAAGCGCGCCACGATTCGATCAGGCCGAAATAACTATCCGCGCTGTGCGGCATTTCGTTCAGCGCATCCAGCAACAGCAACGCGCGGCCTTCCTGCAACCAGTCTTCCAGCGGCGGCAATTGCCGATGACTGATTTTCCAACGTTCATTCAACCATTTGCGCGGCGAGAGTAATTTGCCCTCCTCATTCGGTCGGTAGCCGTTCAGCGGGACGAAAAAACTGATTTGCCCGCTCAGCGAAGATGCTTTACCGGCCAGCCAATCCCGGCTGTGGTCGTATTGCAAACGGCGCAACAAGGTGGATTTACCGCTGCCGGGCGCGCCCAGCACCACGCGCGCACCGTGTTCGTAGGTTCGCGCCAGCACTTCGCGCAGATCATCAAACCGCAGGTCTTCGGCGCGCTCCATTTCATCCGCTTTGTCCAGCGTCAGCGTCAGATTGACGAAGCGTTTTTCCAGGGCATACCGCTTCTGCTCCCATTCCGAGATGCGCGATTGGTGAAACTCGATCAAGGCAGCAGACCGGGGCAGTGTCGTTGATCGGGCAAAGGCGATTTCAAGCTGCGGAAGTAACTTATCAATGCGGGCTTGCCTGCCCGCACCTACCTGCTTTCTGACTTCTTCCAGCAACGCCACAAGTGCCAACCGCCCCGAAGCAATTTCGCCGAATTCCTCCAGCGTCTTCACAATCTGCACGGTAAACGGTCGTGCGGCTCCCTCCCACTGAATATTCAGCAGCAGGGGAGAATCATAAAGCGCGCTTTCAATCAGGGATTTACGAGCGCCGACATCGCCCATTTCGGGCAATAGTTCGGCGATAAGCTGATCAAAAAGTTCTTTCGTCATGGTCTACGTTACTGAAGATGGTGGAACGGGTCGGGCACGCGAACGGCCAAATGCTGGAAAACATTGTTGCCCTGCGCATCGGAGCGCGAAGCATAAGGGAAGTCTTGAATGGCCGCAATCAATTGCAAGAACGCGCCGTTGCCATTCTAAAATTGGCTTCTTTACCGAATTGGCGCGCCATGACCTGGGACGCTGTAAGAAGTGTCACAAGCTTTGTGGCTGCCGGACTTCCACTCCCTTACTCTGCCCCGGTTGTGCAATGCGTCTTGTGGCTTGGAGATTGCCCGGCGACACTGTGAGACGCAATTTCAAACAATTGAGGCAAGGTGACGACTGACAGGTGATGGATTCTGACGACACCGCCGCTCTTCATCGCAAAAGGGGACGCAATGGAAATACTCTTCTGGTTGGTCATCGTTATCGGCGCGATTACGCTGCTGGGACATGGCATCTGGGTTTTGCTGGCCGCCATCTTTCGCGCGTTTTTCGGCCAGCCGGAAAGCAGGCCGGTGGAATTGCAGATTCGCTGTGTTGCCTGTGGCGTCAATCTGCACATCAGCGATGACTTTTGTCCGGTTTGTGGCCGCCCTCAGAAGAAGCCGCAAGACAGCAGCCCGCTCGCGGATTTGGCGATGACGGCGCGGCAACTGGATCGTTTTTTGAACGAAGGCCGGATTGACCTGGAAACGCATCGCAAGGTCGTGAAAGCCATTGAAGAAGAGCGCGAGCGGCTGACTCGTCCGAAGCGTCCCGCTCCCGTGGTTGAACCGCCGCCTCCGCCTCAGCCTGAATCCGTCCAGCCGGAGCCGGTGATAAAACCTGCCGCGCCGCCTCCGGCAATTGACCCCCAACCGGCATTTAGTCTTGCTGCCAGTTTGCCTGAATGCCGCGTTGACGCGATGATTCAGCAGGAACCGAAACCGGCGATTCCCGCCGTCCCAATCAAAACAGAGCCGCGCCGTTCGTTCACTGAAATGCTGGAAACTTTCATGGAAGAAAGCAGCATTCGCTGGGGCGAATTGATCGGCGGATTGCTGATCATCGGTTGTTCGCTGGCGCTGGTCATCAGCTTGTGGTCGCAGATTACCGCGGTTCCGCTGCTGAAGTTTTCGGTCTTCGTCGGAATGACGGCGGGCTTGTTCGGAATGGGATTTTACAGCGCGTATCGCTGGAAACTGCCCACAACCAGCCGGGGCGCGTTGATTATTTCGACGCTGCTGGTTCCGCTCAACTTTCTGGCCATGACGGCATTTTCGCAAAGCGCCGCGCAGAATTCCGCGCTCATCCTGGGTGGCGAAGCGCTGGCGTTAGGGTTGTTCTTCTTTCTGGTTTATCAGGCCGGACGCATCATCACGCCGGGCAGTGCCTGGTTGCTGGCGGGCGCTACGCTTGCGCCTTCATCCAGCATGCTGCTGGCAAAACATGTGTCCGTGACGCACGCGCCCATGTTGCTGTTGGGAATCGCGCCGCTGGCCGTTTACTGGATCAGCACCAGCTTTCTGTTGCGAAGCGTCGGGGAAAGTGAGGGCGACGGCGAAGCAGAAGCGCATCGAGTTTTCACCTTGTTCGGGATTGCTTCGTTCGCCGTGCTGTTGCCGGCCGGATTGTTGCTGATTAAGTCGGGAAGCCTGGCAAATTCGCGAATGATCGTTGCTCCGCTCGTTGCCTTGCTGGGCGTTCCGGCAATCGCGGGCGGATTGACGATGCGGCGGGTGAAATCCGGCAAGGCGAAAACCCTTGCAACCAGCATTGCCGCGCTTGGCGCAATGGCCTCGCTGGCCGGATTGCTGCTGGCCTGGCCGCAGGCTGGCGTGGTGATCGCAGTCGCGCTGATTCTGTGCGCAGTCTGCGCGGGCGTTGCCTGGCGCTTCAAATTGCAGTTGGCGCACGGCCTGGCGCTGTTGTTTTTCGCATTGGCGTATCTGACCGGCGGCAGCGTGCTGGCAGGGAACTACGCTTCCTGGAGCGAAGACGGGGGGCGGCTGGCGGCCAGTTTTCTGATGAATGCCAGCGGCATCGCCTGGCTGACGTTGTTCGCACTTTTTGGCGTGGCGGCGGAAGCGTGGCGGCGTTACGCGCATAAGCCGGAATCGCGGTTGTATGAATTTGCCGCCGCCGCTTCGGCCTTTTTCAGCTTGTTGATTCTGACCTGGCACGGTTTCGGGCGCGCGGGAGATCCGCGTCAATTGGCCTTCATTTTTGTTTTTTACGCTGCCGCCGCGCTGGCCATTGCGTGGTATCGCGATCAGTTCATTGTCAGTTGGATTGGGTTGGCATTGGCCCTGTTGGGCCTGGTTCAAGCCGTTGTTTTCAAGTTCGGTCATACGCTCGCGCCGCATCATCCGGCGCGGCTGGCATTGCTGGTTTACGCCAGCCTGGCAACCCTTTCCGCTGTTGCGTTCAGGAATTCCGGCGGGAAAACGCGGCGGATTTTTGGCTGGCCGTTGACGGTTGCCGCGCTGTTCAGCTCGGTCGCCCTGGCTCCCTTGCTGATGTTCGGCGGTTGGATGAATGTTGGCCAGATGGCCGCGCGGATGTTGTGGCTGGCCGGAATCTGGCTGGCGCTGTCCCTGGCAAAACGCTGGGCTGGGCTGTTCACGGCGTTTCAAGCGGCGTTGACGGTCGGCGTGGTTTGCTGCGTCGCGGCGTATTTTGACGCGCAGGCCTTGCCATCGCATTCCTCGTGGTTCGATCCGCATGCATTACAAGCGCAAGGCGTCGCACTGGCGCTGCTCAGTCTGGCGTGGCTGCTGTTGCGGATTGCTGTTTGCCGTGCCGGGACTGCGCCCGATTTCGAGCGCCTGCTTTTTCCCGTCTGGCCGGCAGCAGACCGCATGGCAACGATTGCGGCCTGGGGAATCTTGGGTGTGCTCAGCATTGGCAGCGTCGTTAACTTCGGCGATTTCACCTTTCGTGCGCGAGGCTTCGGGTCATGGTTGTTGCTGGTTGCATTGTTGGTTGTTTTCGCCCTCAGCTTGTGGGAACGCTTCAGCAAGCGCGCCGTGCTGGCCATGATGACTTTGCTGGGATTCGCTTGCTGGCTGCTGGCCGGCCAGTGGCAACTGAATCCATTGCCGTGGTCGCCGCTGCGCTCTCTGCTGGCAATCGGCTTTGCAGTCGCTGCCGCGCCGATCCTTTTTCGCGAACGACTTCAACAAGTCTGCGCAAACTTTCATTGGCCGCAAATGGCGGAAAAGACAAATGGGCTGGCGCGTCTTTCCCGGGTTGCCTCGATTGTTCTGTTCGCCTTGCCCGCGCTGGCATTGACCGGACCCATGTTTTTGGCGAAGTGGATATTGGGCGACTATTCGTTTACTGGAACACTGGTATTCCTGATGCCGCCTTTTCTTCTCAGTTTGACGCTGGCCGCGCACGCCATCCGGGAGCGTTCGTCCGCGTATGCGTTTTCATCTGGTTTGATACTGAATCTGGCGGCGACGCTTGGTTGTTTGCTGATCCCTGGCCTGCATCTGATAACGACCTTGCAGGCCAATGTCATTGTGTTGGCGGGTGTCTCGCTGGTTTGGCTGGAAATTTGGAGGCGACTGGCGAGAGCAGGACAGACTTCAGTCAGTTCCGGCAACGAGGACAGGCTGAAGTCCGTCCTGATGCCGCCGGTTGTCCTGCAGGCTCAAATCGTTTTCACGTTGTGCGCCGGTTTGTCCCTGCTGGCTGGGAGCGATCTGCGGCTGATTTTATCGCCGCAAATTCCCAGCGCGATGGCGGCTGAGATGGGCGGCGTTTTGGGATGGCTGGCGGGATTGCTGCCCGTCGCGGCCTGGCTGGGATTGCGCGGCTGGCAATTGGAAAAACTGCGTGTGGAGCATTTGGGTGTAGCCTTGTTGGCTCTTGTTTCGCTGATTGCCTGCAGCTTTAGCCGTGTGGCTGCCGGATGGGCGACTTATCAAGCGTTGATGATTGGCATCGCGGCGGCGGCCTGGTTGATGCTGGTGTTTCGCTGGAAGCGGGAAGCGCTACTGGCACGCTTCTCCTGGTTTAGTGCCGAAGCGAAGGACACCAGCATTGTCTGGGCGACGACCCTGGGCCTGCTGCAATTGGGGTTGATGCTGCGTGGGCTGGAAGCTCCAAACGATGTGTATTGGACGGCAGGGGCGGGAGCGGCGCTTTGCCTGATGTTCACTGGCCTGGCGATGGTTACGCGGCACAGAGGATACGTTTATCTGGCCGGGGCGCTTTGTAATCTGGTGGTCAGCCGATTGTTGATCCATGGCGATGACGCGCTGTTCAGTTATCGCGAAGTTGTGATGGGCAACGTCATTGCTCTTTGCCTGTCATCGCTTGTGTGGTTGAAGCTGGATTTGGCGTTGATGCGTCAGGGGCCCTCAGTCAATGTGGTTCCTTTTCATCGCGTGGCCACAAGGCTGGCAATCCTGGTGATGGCCCTTGCTGGAATCTATCATTGGACGCTGAGCCTGCTCGGAAACGGGGAAGTCTTTTTTCTGGACTGGCTGTCGCTCGCCTCGGTCGCCGCTTTGCTGATTGCTTGTTTGTGGGATGAAGAAACGGATTTATCGTGGCGCGGCTTGTACGGCGTTGGGTTGATTGCCATTGGCCTGACACTGGCGACGCTGCGATTTTCCAGCCAATCATTACAAGCGAGCACGACTGCGGCGATTGCGATTTACGCCCTTGTCACCACACTGCTCTGGCGAAATCACAACGGCCTGTCGCATCTGTTGGAAAGGCTTCGCTTTCCGCAACGTGCTGGCCGGTACGAACGGATTGCGCGCTGGCTGGAAATGACGAATGTTTTACTGGCGGCCTTCGTTGTTTTCTCCCTCATCCTGATAATTTTCAGTTCCGATTCGCTCAAACTCCGATTACCAACCGCGACAGCGGCGTTCGCTCTTCCGATTGCGTTCGCGCTACTTGCGCGAGGCGAGAAAGTCGTGGGGCTGATAACGGGAAGTCTACGACTGGCACTGCTGAATTTGGTGTTGTGGAGCTGGGCGTGGGTGCAACCGGCCGGGGCCGGGCAGTGGGTGAATCGCTTGGTGATTGTGATGCTGATTGCCGAAGCGGTGCTGATTGGCTACCGATTGGTGGTGATGAACTTACCTGCGAGTGAGAGCCAATGGCGGAAGATTTTGCGCGCGGATTTGCCCGTGATTGCAGCCTTGGGCGGATTGGCGCTGGCTTTCGTGCTGGTTGCGGAAGTTAGCAACTATGTGGCTTTTGGCGCGGCGCTGATGTCCTGGCCGGTGGTTCTGGCGGTGTTGGGAACGCTGATCGGTCTTTGCCTGACTGGCCTGGCTTTTGCCGTTTTGCCCGGCGAAGACCCATTTAATCTGGATGAACGCGGGCGGATGCGTTACGTCTATGCAGTGGAAGGCAGCATTGTGCTGGCCTTGATGCATGTGAGAGTGACGATGCCCTGGCTGTTTGGCGGACGCTTCACTGCTTACTGGCCGCTGCTGGTGATGCTGCTGGCGTTTGGCGGAATCGGTTTGAGCGAACTGTTTCGGCGTCGGGGAAAACAGGTTCTGGCCGAACCTCTGGAAAGAACCGGCATTCTGTTGCCGCTATTGCCGGTGATTGGTTTCTGGGCGATGGGCTCTGATGTTTCTTATTCCGCCTTGTTGCTGCTGGCCGGATTGTTTTATGGCTGGCTTTCGGTGATGCGGCGTTCGTTCGGATTTGGTTTGTTGGCGGCGCTGGCAGGGAACGGGGGCTTGTGGCACTTCCTGCATGGCGAGTCCGGATACGGTTTATCGGAGCATCCGCAACTGTGGCTGATTCCGGCGGCGTTGTCGGTGTTGCTGGCGTCGCGAATCAACCGCGACAGTTTGTCGGCGGAACAACGTAGCTCGATTCGCTACGGCGCGCTGGTCGTGATTTATGTTTCCTCCACCGCGGACATTTTTCTCAACGGTGTGGACGATTCGCCATGGCTGCCGATTGTGCTGGCGGTGCTATCCGTGGGAGGCGTGATTGCCGGGCTGATGCTGCGCGTTCGAGCGTTCCTTTTCCTGGGCACAGCGTTTCTGGTGCTTTCGATGTTGACGATGATCTGGTCGGCTTCGGTCAATCTGCACTGGACGTGGCTGTGGTATGTGATGGGAATCGCGCTTGGTTTGTTTATTCTTTACAGCTTCGCGATGTTCGAGCGCCGCCGCCAGGAGATACTGCGCTTCGTCGAACAATTGAAGCAATGGCAGTAACCAGGCAGGCAGAGGGAAGTGTATTTTTCAGCAACAGTATGTATGGCGATGAGCCGATACTCTAGTCGCTGGAAGGCCGGGAAACAGACTCTTATCTTGTAAACAGTAGACATGAAAGCTTGTTATGCGGCCGAGTGAATCTTGGCACATTGCTTGAGTATATTTGCAGTGGGAAATAAATAAGAGAGTAGGAGCAAGGAAAATATGATCTTACAAAAATTACTTCGTATTACTGGCGCACTCCTGATGGTGCTAAGTCTCAACTTTGTAGCGGAAGCGCAACGTTACAACCAGGGGCGGCAACGCTGGGAATACCTGGGCCAGTCCAATGTGGATGGGCGCGCGGACCACGACCGAATTCGTGTCAATCGGCCTGGAGCATTTCGTGCGATTCAGCTTCAGGTTCAGGGAAGCGCGATTGAATTCAACCGGGTCGTGGTCCATTTTGAAAATGGCGCGGACACCGAAGTTGCCGTCCGGGAGCGGATTCGTGCCGGCGGGAAAACCCGTGCCATTGATCTGCCGGGCGATCAGCGCAGAATCGAAAGCGTTGAGGTTTGGTATGAAAACGGGAACTGGGGACGGCGGAAACCGAATCTGCGGGTTTACGGGTTGCGCTAACGGAAAATCTGCAAATTCAAAAAAGACGTGGCCAGGCTCAAACGCTGGCCACGTCTTTTTTCATGATAAGAGCAGTTCCAAATCTTCCCTGCCCAGGCTGCGAATGATGCTGTTGTCAGCACTGATGATGGCATCCGCCAGGTCGCGTTTGGTGTTTTGTAATTCCAGCACTTTTTCTTCCACCGTGCCGCGCGCGATGATTCGATAGGCAAAAACCTGATTCACCTGACCGATGCGATGAGCGCGGTCAATGGCTTGCGCTTCGACGGCTGGATTCCACCACGGATCAAGCAAAAACACATATTCAGCCGCTGTCAGATTCAAACCCAATCCACCAGCTTTCAAGCTGATCAAAAACAGTTTGCAATCCGGATCATTCTGGAACTTTTCAACGCGCGCCTGGCGGTCGCGCGTCCGGCCGTCCAGGTATTCGTAATTGACTTCTTCCTTGTCGAGTTGCTCACGCAGAATTGCCAGGAAGCTGGTGAACTGCGAAAAGACCAGCACTTTGTGGCCTTCGTCAATCACTTCCAGCAATTGGGGAAGCAGCATATCCAGCTTGGCACTTGGATCCTTGGTGCGTTCCTTATCCACCAGTCCGGGGTGGCACGCTGCCTGGCGCAATCGCAGCAAGGCTTCCAGGATTTGGATTTTGGCTTTGGCAATGCCTTCGCGCTCGATCCGGCCCAGCAGTGTGTTGCGGTAATGTTCGCGCAGATCGTCATAAAGTTTGCGCTGCGCCGGCTCCAATTCGCAGAAAAGCGTCTGTTCCAGTTTCGGAGGCAGATCTTTGGCGACCTGATCTTTCGTCCGCCGCAGGATGAATGGGCGCAAGGCCTGTGACAACAGCTTTCGTGTCTCTTCATCCGGATTGCGCGAGTTCGTTCCCGTCAGTTTGAAGACCGAAGCCGAGCCGAGCATTCCCGGATTGAGGAACTCGAACAAACTCCACAATTCGCCGAGATGGTTTTCAATCGGAGTGCCGCTTAGCGCCAGACGGTGATTGCATTTCAGCAGACGCACTGCCTTGGCTGAGACGGTGTCGGCGTTTTTAATGGCCTGCGCTTCATCCAGGATCACGTAGTCGAAATGGATGTCTTTGAACTCCACTGCATCATTGCGGAGTGTGCCGTAGGTTGTCAGGATCAAATCGTAATCGTCCAACTGCTCCATCACATTGCCGCGTTCCTGGCCAGTATGTTCAAGCACGCGTAATTTGGGCGCGAACCGTGTGGCTTCCTGATGCCAGTTGAAGACCAGTGATTTTGGGACAACGACCAGCGAGGGCGGAATGTTATCCGAAATTCTGTTTTGGCTGCGCGATTCCAGCAGCGCCAGCACTTGAACGGTTTTGCCCAATCCCATGCAATCCGCCAGGCAGCCGCCGAATCCAAATTGCTGCAGAAAGGCCATCCAGCCCAGGCCTTCGCGTTGATACGGGCGCAGTTCGCCGATGAAGCCATCTGGCGGATTCACGGGCGAAATGCCATCAAATCGCATCATTTGCTGGCGCGCTTGATCGAAGGCGGCGTCGAAATTCGCTTCGGGTTGCGAGGCGAGCAAGGCGTCAAGCAGACCGAACTGCGCTTTTTTGAATCGCAGGTGATCGCCTTCCGTCTGGCCGAGCCCTGCCAGCAGGCCATACTTGCTGAGCCATTCTTCCGGCAGCATGCCGTAAGTGCCGTCATCCAGCTTGACCAGGCTTTCCCCGCGCCGCAAGGCTGCCAGCAGCGCAGGCAAGGCCGCGGTGACCCCGCCGAAGTCAACCTTGCCATGCAGTTCAAACCAGTCAATGCCGGAGGTTACTTCCAGGTTGAACTTGCCCGGCCGGCGGTAAACCTTGCCTTCGGCTTCGACATGCCAGCCCGCAATCAACAGATCGCGAACGACGCGCGGCAACTTGCTGGGCGCCAATTCCCAATAGGGCGTGTTAATCCCGTTGTCGGGCGGTTTTAGCCGCCACCCCTGATTGCGAAGAGTTTCAGCGGCGGCTTTCTCAAGCTCGCGATGGCGGCGTAAAAAGCGCCGGCTTTCAGGGTGATACACGCCGCGAATCAGGCTGTGATTTTCGATGAGCGAGCCTTCGTATTCAAAGGCCAGTTGGCCGCGAAGCTTTTGCGGTCCCCAATAACTTTTTTCCGGCTCTTTGATTTTCAAATGCGGACGCGGAGCCAGAATCACTTCTTCGCATTTCAGCTCTTCGGGCAGGTCAAGTCTGGGCAGTTGCGGCGATTTGAGCATTTCCCCCAAAAAGTCATCGCGTTGCGCAACCGGCACGGTGATCATTTCCTGTCTGCGCATCAAGGAAACCCAGTTGAATGCGCCGTGGGAATCGAATCGCGCAGCCTTTTCCCGCGTGAACAACAATCCATCGTCAATGATCAGAACGGGCGCGGCCAGGTGCAGGCGTTCTTCGCCGCGTCGCAGCGAACCGGTGATGAGATATGCTTCAGGTTGATTGCCGCGCTCAATTTCCAGCCAGAATTCGTAGGGCGCGCCATCATCCCATTCAAACGGCAGCCACACATCACCGAACTCCGACAGCTTTAACCGTCCGCGTCCGGTCCGCGCGATGATCGGAATGACTGTTGGCGGCAGCAGGCCGCCGATCTGATAATTGTTCGGAATCGAATCGTAGGTCTGTCCAAATCCATAGTAGGTGCTGTTGCCGGCAAGGTCTTTGCCGCCCGCAAGCAGCGTCAGGATTTCGCGGTCGGCGGGATCGGATAGCTCCGGGATGATATTGCGCGGGATTCGCTGAGATTTCGGCCTGGTCCACTCACCATCTTTCCTGCGCTCGCGGTAATGAATCTCCAGCACCAGACCCTGCCCCTGCAAGGTTTGGTTGACATCAATTACGTAGAGCAGTTCGCGGCTTTCCGGCCATTCGGAAAATAACGCGGGCGCATCTTTGGCAGCCGGATTGATCGCAGCCAACTGATCGCGCCAATTGGAGGAACGTTTCTTATGATGCGGCGCGGGAGACGATGCCAGTAAGGTGTGATGGGAAGCCGGCACAGGGCTGCTTGTATCCGCTTCTTCCTCATCCCATTCGTCCTCGTCGTCCTCGTCGTCCTCGTCGCTGAAGTAATCGTAATCCTCTTCCTCCGCATCATCCGCAATCAGGGTCAGGCGCCCGGCGCCGCCCGCTCCGCCTTGCAGGTAATTTTCAGCATCCGCCGACAACAAGGCCGCCCAAAGGTGCTGGCAGAAGCCCTCGGTGTCGAAATATGAACAGGAACAGCGTGCGCTGATTTCGTTGCCGTCGCGTTGCAGCCGCACTTTTTGATCTGTCGAATCCTGGACCACTGCTTCCAGGTTCCACGGCGAGCCATCTTTGATTTTGACTTTGCCCTGCCGAAAGGCCTCGTTGCCGAACGTGCGCACGGTCGAAGGGAACTCTCCGGCAAGCTGCAAAATAATAGCCATCTACGAAATCCTCAAAAACTCCAAAGGTGATGAAATGCCGACCCACCTTTGTACGTGATTCGAGGCAAACTGACAATATGGTGACGAATCATTTTCTTTCCTCACGGAAGCTTTACACTTGAAATGGCTGCCATAAACCAGCGGATCTAAAGTTGTGTTGCTGACTTGCCGCAATTGCCTAAATGGAATGGGATTTGCCAACTTTATTCAATGAGGCAGGCGTCGGCGGGGCCTGTTTAGTTCTGAGGAGATCGCGGCGACGGCAACTTGCAAGCTTTGTACACGCCAAATAATGCGGGAATCACGAATAGAAAAAAGCTATTTAGAAAGTGCTGGTCTTTTCGCGGTTAATTCCCATTTGCGAAGATTTCGCTCGACTGGCCCAGATCACGCGCGGAGGGCGTGATGATCGTCTTGGCGTTGACATAAATCTTTTCGCCTTTGGCAAGTGCGCGTTTGACGTCATCTTCGCAGACGAAATCAACTGCTTTGTGGCCGGAGTTTTTGGCTTGCGGCGGAGGCGCTGGTTTGGGTTCCGGAAGCGGAACAGGGGCAGGAGCAGGAGCAGGCACACTTTCAACAGGTTTACGCGCGACCAGAAACTTATCCACTAATTCTGCAATCGCCGTCCGGTTAATAGCTGGAAGAGGTGCGGACGTTTGAAGTGCAGGAACTGTAATGCCGCTGGTTTGGACCGTAGATGGCGCAGATGAATCAGCAGTTACTGGTCGTGTCTCAAACGCGACTCGTTTGATGTCCATCAAATGCAGCGGCGAAATGTTGTCAGAAGTAACGTTGCCTCCCCAGGAACCGCAGCCCAGGGTCATCGAAGGCGCGAGCGCCGTCGAAAAGCCAATCGCGCCATGCGTCGAAGGCGAATTGACGACCACGCGCGCCGTCGGCATCAGAATTCCGTAGCGAAGCGCCGCTTCGCGATTTCGAGTGTGAATCGAAGACGTATGCCCCATCCCGCCGAAGTGCAAAATTTCGTCGCACAATTTGCTTCCCGCTTCCAAACCGTCGGCGACGTAATAGGCCAGGATCGGGGAAAGTTTTTCGACGGAAAGCGGGAAGTCCCGGCCAACGCCGCCGACTTCGGCAATCAGGCAGCGAGTGTTTGGCGGCACGCTGATGCCTGCCCATTCCGCCAGCGTGGTGGCGGGCTTGCCGACGATTTTCGGATTGAGCGAGCGATTTGGCGTGACGACGATTTTGGACAGTTGATCGGCTTGCGCGGCGTTCAGAAAGTATCCGCCTTGCGCGGCGAACTGCTCTCGGACTTGTTTGTCGAGCGGCGCGTCCACGACGACAGCTTGTTCCGATGCGCAGATCGTGCCGAAATCAAAATAAGTTCCGGCCAGAATGTCGCGCACGGCTTTGGCAACATCGGCAGTGCGTTCGATGAAGGCCGGAACGTTGCCAGGGCCAACGCCAAACGCCGGTTTGCCTGAAGAATACGCCGCGCGCACCAAGCCAAGTCCGCCCGTCGCCAGAATCACCGCCGTTAGTTTGTGCTTCATCAAAGTTTCCGTGCCTTCGATGGAAGTCAGTTCGATGCAGCCGATGGCTTCGGTGGGCAGGCCCGCTTTCACTCCAGCTTCACGCATCGCCTTCACCGTTTCCACCACGCAGCGAGTCGCGGACGGATGCGGGCTGAGCACAATGGAATTGCGGGATTTGATCGCGATCAGAATTTTGAAGATGGCGGTCGAGGTTGGATTGGTCGAAGGAATGATGGCGGCAACCACGCCACGTGGCGCTGCAATTTCGACTACGGAACCTGTGTCGCGAACCACACCGACCGTGCGCAGATTTTTGAAGTAGTTGTGAACGTCAACCGCCGCGAAAAGATTTTTGACATTCTTGTCGCTCGGATTGCCGTAGCCTGTTTCTTCATGCGCCAAGGTGGCCAGCCGGAAAGATTGGGCTTGGGCGGCAATGGCCATCGCTTCACAAATCGCGTCAATCTTCGCTTGATCGAAAGTGGCAACGACTGACTGTGCGCGGTGCGCCGCTTCGACCAAATCGCGTGCGGCTTGGATTGATTGCAGGTCTTTGTCCGCCATATCAGATGCTTAACAAATCAAAACCTGGCTTTAATCCTTCTTGGATTTGCCGTCGGTCAATGCTTTCGGGTCTTTACCGGTGAGGATGCCTGCTGAACGCGGCAGGACGCGCTCCACTTCAATATGCGGGCGGGGAATGACGTGGACGGAAACCAGTTCACCAACCCGGCGAGCCGCCGCCGCGCCCGCATCCGTTGCGGCTTTGACCGCGCCGACATCACCACGGACGAAGACGGTGACGAATCCCGCGCCGATGTATTCCTTGCCGACCAACTGCACGTTGGCTGCTTTGACCATTGCGTCGGCGGCTTCCACCGCGCCGACAAAACCCTTTGTCTCGACCATGCCGAGAGCTTCCATACTCATTGCCGTTCCTCCGAAAATGTACAGCAGACTATCAGTCCGCTGACGGATTTGGCCAGTCGTCCGGTTGGTTCCAATGACCTAGTGGAGAGAGGCCATCAGCAGACTGACAGTCCGCTGTACTTCTTTTGTTCTTAAAATGGATTGTTGAAATCAACGATGAGGCATCATAAACCGTGGCTTGAGACTCCACAAGCCACGGTTTGGGATCGCGGACGGAACGTCCGCGATCCCAATTCCTATTTTTGTTTCGCGATGACTTTCGCCGAGAATTTCTTGTAATTGGCAGCCGGAACAACCTTTTTCGTCACCAATTCATTTTTGGCTTTGTAAGGACGGCCAGCAATGATTTTATCGGCATAAGCTTCGCCAACGCCTGGCAACGCCAGTAACTGCTCTTTGGTGCAAGAGTTAATATCGAGCAGTTCCGGTTTAGCCTTCGCCATCATTTGTCCATCGGCTTTCGCTGGAGGTGGCGGCGGAGTTTTCTTTTTTTCCATCATCTGGGCGGAAGCCGCGATTCCGGTGACTGCCAGGGCGAAAACACCACACAGCAGATAAGCAATGAGATTCTTTTTCATCGTAAATTCTCCTTTTTCTGATTTTGTGTTGGGATGACCGGCCTGAACCGGTCCAAATGTGATTGCAACCGGAGATTATCACACCGGTCAAAACTGGCAAGAGATGAATCAGTCAATGACAGCCAGTCCTTTGCGGTTCAAACCGGCGGTCCGAAAGGTTCCGTCCTTGACGATGAACAAGCCGGGAAAGCGCTTTTCCCAGGGCTTGTTTGCCGCGGGCATGTACTGCCGCGCATTGGCTTCAACTCCGGCGACGCCTGGGACGTGAGCCGCGATGCCAATGGAATGAATCAGTGATGCGCCGGGACAAGTCAGGTCTTGGACGCTCAAGAACATCTTGTACTTTTGCGCCGCCGCCGCCATCAACATCGCGTGGCTTTGGCCTTTGCAGGCTTTCAAGGCGACGCCGGTGTATCCCATTTCCCGCGCCAGCAGCAGCGTCTCCAAATCCACCAGCGATTCGTCAATCAGCACCGGGCGGAGTTTGTTCGCCTGATGCATCACGTTCTGGCGGTTACTCCGCAGGTCGCGCGCTGTCGGCTGTTCCAGATACAGGATTCTGTTGAATCCCTGCGGCGTCAGTTCCTTCACCTTGCGCAGATATTCCAGAACGTATTCGACGTTCGGGCAGCGCTCGTTGAAATCCACGCAGTATTTCCAATCTGTCTTGGGCCGAACTTCGGCGGCTACGCGGTCAATGTTGACGGTGCGTTCGATGTCCCACTTCAAATCCTCGCCTTGCAGCTTGATTTTGATGTGCGTCAGGCCATTGAACTTGATCCAATCCGCCAGCGTTTCGGGCATCCCGTCGTTCAGGCGTTGTTTCAGTTCGGAAGGCAGGACCGCATCCGCTCCGCCGACGGAATGGAACATGGAAATGCGCGGCTTTGGTTGAGACAGGATATAGCGATCCGGATATTCGCCTTTGAAATCAAGGTTGAGGTAATGAGCCAGATCGTGCGTCATCAGGTCCCGGCCATTGGTTTGAAAGCTGCTTCGCCCGTGCAGCTTGCCGAAAGCGTCGTGAATCGCGGCGTCAAATGCGCTGGCGGTCACCAGCGTGCAAAGTTTCGGAATCGGCGCGGCAAGTTTCAACTCTTTTGAGGTTTCGGCTGCTGCATTCAGATATTCCGGTTCAAGGGCGAAATTCAGGTCAATCGGATGGCCGTATTCCTTGTAATCGGAAGTGAGCCTGGCGATTCGGTCAGCGAGTGCCTTCATCGCGCCGAGCGTTGTCGAGTAGTCCATCTCGCGGGAAGGGAACGACCAGACATTGCCGAGCGGCATTGAGCCGAACCCTTTTGCCGTTCTTCCTTCACGAGATTTGACCACCACGCTGACGTTGAGAATTGTCGCGCGATCTACCGGCACGCCGCCGAATTTGTAGGGGGCGCGATAGAGAAATTCTTCGTAACTGAACGAGAGGTCTTCAATCCGAATGTCTATTGGCTTCGCGGATGAGGCCGCGAAAAAGCTCATGGGATTGATTGGGGTGATGGTAGCGGTGCCAAGTGACTGAATCATTTGCCGCCGGGGAATTTTGATTGAATTGCTTTTCTTCATTTCAGCGTTTGGTGATAGGTGATTTTGCGTCGGTGCAGTTCGTGTTCGATTCTGGGCTGGCCGTTTTCAAAAACTTCCCTGGTGATTTTCAGCTTGATCCAGTTGCCGTGAGAATCGGATTCGTAGGCCATCGTCGAATGCCATCTTAGGGCTGCGTCTGGGCCATAAACGTAAACTTCCATCTCACGGCCTTGCGCATCATAGCGGTAGTTCCAGCGGACGATGACATTTTCTTCGGCGTCATAAACTGTTGTGATGCCAGGATTGGCGGACTCATTATACTCGTAGGTTGTCCGGGTGGATCGGGAGGCGTCTTCAGGGAAATAGGCGGTTTTCACGCGACGGCCTTTTTCATCATAAGTGTAGTCGGTACGGCTTTGACGCCAATCGAGGTTAAGAAATCGAGTCTGCTCGTGCGCAAGTTGCCCAAGAGAATTGTAGAGATACAATGTTTCGCTGAATGTCTGGTCTTTGCCTCTTCGCCACTCCGTTTTGATTTTTCGCCCCTGTTCGTCGTAAGAAAACAGTTCGTCTCTGTTTCGAGAGCCGTCAGCTTCGTAAACAGTTGTCTTGGTGATCCTGCTTTGGGCGTCGTAAGTGTGTACGAAGTTGTTGGCATAACGCCGCGACAGGCCCGGATGATAAGCTTCCTGGAACGTCAGGTTTCCGCGTTCGTCGAAAGAAACCTCGTCCAGCAATTCAGTGGAGTCCTGTTGCTTACCGTCCTCTGCCAAGGTGATTTTTTCGACGCCCAGTGATCGAACGGGGCCACGAAGCCGCCATTGGTCTCGGTGGGTTTTCTCTTGCGCTCGGACCTGACAATGCGTTAGCAAAAGAATTGTCAGAAGGGGAATTATCCTGTTCATTGTTTCCTCCTGTTGCCAAAAACAATCATCAGGCCGCATTAACCCAGACTTGCATCTCTTTCAAGATTGCCGGACCAAACTGCGTGGTCAGCGCGACATCCGCGGCATCCCGGCCATAAGCGATCGTAATCCGGTTGCCGAGCGTCTTTTCGTCGGTGGAATCGAAGGTATGCCAGCGCCAGCCAACGAAGGCTTCAAACCAGGCGTGCAAATCCATCGGCTTGAGATCGTGCAAATAGCCGACCACCATTCGCGCCGGAATGTTTATGGCCCGGCACAGCGCCAAGCCCAGGTGCGTAAAGTCGCGGCAGACGCCGACGCGGCTTTGCATCGTCTCCACCGCTGAAGTCGAGGCGTTACTGGTGCCGTATTCATATTTCAGGTTGTCGTAAATCCAGGATCGAATCTTTTCAACTTGATCATAGCCGGGCGCGGCATCGCCGATGATTTCAATTGCAGTTTGACCAAGCAAGTCAGACTGGCAATAGCGGCTTGGAAGTAAAAATTGCAGTGCGTAATCGGGTAATTCAGCCGGGAGCACGAACTGTGCGCCAGGTGATTCATCAATCATATCGGCGGTTTCAACCGTTGCGGTTGCACGCACACTGAATTCTCCTTCCGGAGCAACCAGACGTTGGCAGAGGTTTCCATGATTGTCCGTGTATTCTGTGACCGGCACATGGGGCGAGAGTAAATACTCCTCGCGCGCCACCCACTGGCCATATCCGCTTCGTGGGCGAAGCATCAGCACCATCGGTGTCGGCGCGCCGACTTCGAAGCTCAATTCGCATCCAGCATTGAGTCGCATATGAATTTGGCCATCAAAAATTTGTCAGGGGGGGGTGCGGCGCGCGGTTTTGATACTCCGTAATCCATTGGCGGCCGCCATGGTTGCGTTTTCGCATTCTTTACACGCTTAAATGATTCACGATCGGACCTCCAGGGAAGAGAGACTTTTGCTCAACTTTCTCAGCAAAAGAAAACGATTTGTAAGAACAGAGTGGATGATGTGGAAAAACTTTATAAAAACGAGCAAAGTATAGAACAAGCGGGCCATAATGTTGACAGGCCGAACGCGCAAAACTAGCATTGGCTGGATTTTCCCCACGTACACAAATCTTTTATGGGAGGACAAATAATGACGCCTAGTGCTTTGCGGGCGATTGCCATTGCCCTGCTTTTGGTCTCGGTCACTTTGACCATTCTTCGGATGACAGGAGTCACCACTTGGGATTTAGGCGCAGGAAGACCTGTAATTCTGATCATCGCTATTATTTTCCTGATCATGGCGAGGAGAAAAACGATCAAAGGCTGATGAACGTGAAGAGATGAAGCGTCATTGAGGAGCGAGGCCCAGGACACCGGGATCGCTTCGTGGAGGAACACTGGCGATATCCGATGATGCAATATTTGGTACAGGTAAGGGGCAATAATTTTTTCGTCTCAATTCGTCATATTTGTTAGCCATTTGCTATGACATCAGCAGTCTGGATTAAGCAACGATTAAAGCGCGCCTGGTTTGGCAAAGATTCTTCGGAGGACATTGCTGACCGAAGAAGCGCGGAAATTGTCGGATTTCGCCCCTCGCCTGATGAGCACACGGTATTTATGGCATTTGAACAGGCGGCATTTGGAGTGGCGTTGATTTCACCTGACGGCCGATTATTAAGAGTCAATCAGGCTTTGTGCCAGATGCTCGGTTATTCTTATCAGGAGATATTGGGTTTGGGCGTTCAGGGAATTACCCATCCTGCTGATCCGCACGACTTGATTCAGATGGGCCAAATTCTTGCCGGGGCGGATAATCATTGTCAGACTGAAAGACGCTACCTCCATAAGCTCGGCCATACCATCTGGGGACTTTCTAGCATCTGGCTGATTCGAGATTCTCAACGCCAGCCACTCTATTTTATCTCTCAGGTGCAGAACGTGACCGGCTATAAACAGACTGAAGACGCTCTACTCCGAAATCAGAATTTACTGCAAGGGATTGTTGAAGGAACGCCCGACGTTATTTTCGTTAAGGATCACCAAGGACGTTATGTGATCGTCAATGCGGCAGGGAGTCGCCTCCTCGGAAAACCGATGGAGGAGATTATTGGCCGGGATGACGAAGACTTGTTTCCCTGGGAAGAGGCACACCGGGTCCTGAATTTAGATCATCAGATCATGGAGAGCGGGGAGGCGAGGGCATATGAATTGGCAATAACTGTTGAAGGTGTGACTCGGGCTTTTCTGTTTACCAAAACACCCTATCGGAATTACGCTGGACAGATTGCTGGATTGGTGGTGGTGGCGCGTGACATTACTGATCACCAGCGGGCAGCGGAAAATCTGGAAAATTCCCGTTCGGAATTACGTGCATTATCCGCGCAGTTGCAATCTGTTCGTGAAGAAGAGCGAATGAGAATCGCTCGTGAAATTCACGATGAGCTGGGTCAGGTCCTGACGGGATTGAAGATGGATGTGGTGTCCCTGACCAAGCGAATGGCTGAAGCCAATGCCCAAACTGACTGGCATATGTTGAAAGAACGGTCACAATCCATAGCCACACTGATTAATAACGCGATACTGACAGTCCGCAAAATTTCAACTGAATTACGTCCTGGGTTGTTGGATGCCGTTGGGTTAACGGCAGCAATTGAATGGCAAGCAAAGGAATTTGAGAAGCGCACCGGCATCAAGTGTGAACTCAGCCTGCCACAGACCAATGTGGAACTGGACCAAAGCCGTTCCGTTGCCGTTTTTCGCGTCTTTCAGGAAATACTGACAAATGTGACACGCCACGCACAGGCGACTAATGTCAGCATTATTCTAAAAACGCAGGGCACAAATCTATTTCTGGAAGCTCGGGATAACGGCAGAGGAATCAGAGCCAGTGAGTTTTCAAATCCCAAATCCCTTGGCCTATTAGGCATGCGTGAACGGGCGCTGCTTCTGGGGGGCGAGTTTAATATTCGAGGTGTGCGTGGAAAGGGGACGACAGTCACCGTGCGAATCCCACTGGGGGAAAATGCTGCAAACCCATCGCCTTCTACCCCTTGAATCACTAACTAAGTTTTCAGCAAATGATTGGCAAATCAATAACTGTTTCGAGGGGGCAGAGGAGAATGCCAGGAGGCGCGGAATTTATTTTCCGTAAATTGCTTGCCTTCGTAAGGAGGGAGCCCGACTGCCTGGCGCTCATAATTCCGCACTCCATTGATTTCATCTGGCTCCAGACGGCCATGAGCAGCATCGTCCGCGTGTATTAATTCGTGTGCAAGCGCAATCTCAGGAGGGAATTTTCTCCGATCAATAGTGTCCATGGAGCAACTTAATGACGGATTGTATTTTATTGTGGTATTTGAACCCTTACCCGTTCCTCGCATGACTTTTTCCCCTCCCCAAATATCTCGCCATTTAAGTATTTTCCCTTTAGGTACAGCCGCCTTAAAATCGTCGGGAGGAGCCTCGCTGACTCTGTCTGTTGGAATAATTGTTACATTTTTTCCGCTTTGGCGAAGACTATTGAATAACTCCTGACCAATTGGGAGGCTTGCCAGGCTTGTCAGATGAGACTTGGTTTTGTCTACAAACTCAGAGGGGCCTTTGATGGTGATGCGTTGCTGGTATTCGACTTCGACCAATTCGACTGTCAGCAGTTTATCAACTGCTTTCCGGCTGGCATTGGTAATGCGCCCCGAGCTGAGATGGCTCATTAGCCGTTGACGGGTCTGTTGGGGCAGCAGGCGCAGTTCCGCTGCCGACAGGGAGTCCACGATTTTTCGCGCAGTACTCCCAACGTGCCGCCACGATGCTTGATCCAACTGCTGATTGACCCAAGTCGCTTGGGAAAGCAAAGCGACTGTGGGGCTGGATTTTCTACGTTCTTTGCTGATTTCTGGGGACATAACCTTCAGCAAACGGATTGGGGATCCGGGGGAGAAATAGCCTAGAGTGCTTATTTTGATCAGGCTACATTGGCCTCATCGCATTTATTGGTGGACGTCTACAGCAGCCCTGATTGATTGCCAGCGCAGGAGATAGGTGGGGGAAAATGAGTTAGAGCAAGTTTGTGGTTGCCTTGGTCAAATGGACTTCAGGCTCTCGCAGTTCCAGTGAGGGACCAGTTGTTGAGCCCAGACAAACCTTCAGTTAGTCGGACATTTGGTGATCCCGTTGGTGCACGGGTACCAATTGTTTGACAGAAATCAAAGACGGCCCGCCACTTGAATAAGCCGGCGGGCCGTCTTTGATTGATGACGTGATAGGAAAGCTCAGGCTCACCACGCGATATAGCTACCGCTTATTTGCTCCAGGCCAGGTGTAATCCGACTCGCTAAAAGAATCCAGTATGCAGAGCCAATCACCGGCACGCACATTGACTCCAACGCCTTGTCCAGCCACTGGGATCAATCTGCGCTTGGGTTTGGGGGTGACGATGTTGTAAAAATACTGGAAGTGATTGAATTCAATCGCGTCGGCTCGATTGGTCACTTCAACCTGATAGTTCCTGCCGCCTTTGAACACAAAGTCCTCTGTGTCGCCGTGAAAATGCAACACAGCGTATCCATCTTTGGGTACTTCTACGTCAAGACCCGCTTTAGTCGCTATCGTTGATGGAGCATGAGTTGCTGGGGCCTTTGTTTTCGCGTCAGCAAAAACAGCGTTGACAGCATGAGCACAGGAATAAAGCGTCCCAGTATTGAAATGCATTCTCGCGCGGCACCTCTTGGCATCGGCCTGAAGTCCTTCGCCTGGGTACAAATGTTTTTGGATGTCTACGATTGTGTCAAATGATTGACGTGGGTCACGGGCGGAACGCGCGATGTGCCGCGTAAAAGGTTTGCTATGTGGATAAACGTCAAGTGAGATGTCGCCGTTAATCTCGGAAAAATTGTGATATTCGCGTCTCACCACACCATTTTCTCGAATGATGATATGTGGGCGATGGACATGTTCCGCTGGTTCCTTATCAGTTGAAATCATTCCAACCATCAACCGGTCAGGATACTTTGTGAATAGAGAGCAAAGATCCTCAAAAGTGAAACTAATCGTACTCATTTTTCCTCCAGGCAAAATTCATTGCATCGGGGATTGGGGGAGGAAATCCACGACATTATGGTGTAGAACTGACGATTGAAGCCCGATCGTCGTCGCGAAGCTTAGCAATAAACACAATCAGGTATAGATTCAAATTGACGCTCGCAGCTTCTTTGCTGTCCTACTGTTAGGTTTAGGGTACTTCCAAGCTATAATCAATTCAAATGGACTTTGTTGTCAAGGCCGTGGCCGGAAAGCAGAAATGCGGCCCAATAATAGGGATGTCGGCGTTTCGCCTCTGATTCATAAATAAGTGATCGTAATGCCTGACTTAATGCTTCGCCGAACTCTTGATGTTTTACTCGGTGATTGTAATGGAATGAGTACATTATCTCCGCCGAAAGCGCATCATCTACTTCCCATAAGCTGGCAATAACTGCGGGAACTCCAGATGCAAAGAACGCCTGAGTCAACAGGCTGAGCGCTTCGCCCTGCGTATAATTCCCCACTGCGGATTGACAGCCCGAGAGGATGACCAATCTAGTTCGAGGCAGTTTTAATTGATAAATCTCAATGGCCTGTAATGTTCCATCTGATGCCGCCCCGTTGCGATTTTTTTCTTTTGTTGCCTGAGGAAGATCTTCTGCCAATAAGATGGACGACTGCAAAGGCGACTGCCCGTCAATTAAAATATGGCCTGCAATATGAACGATTTCGTACCGGCCGATGCCGCGAACCAGAGCCGTTTCAGTTGCCTGTTCATTCTTGATAAGTTCACTTTGCGGATAAAGAGAACTGGCGCGAGCTACTTCTTCTTCAGCAGATGGCAACGTCGGTAATCCAGGGAAACGCTTGTAATTAAACCGGGGGTTGCTAACACCGATAAATGCCTCGGAACTATTGCCACGTTTTGCACTCGCCAGATTCGACGTTTTTACCATTACGCTGGCGCTTGGATTCATTGTTACTGAAAAATCTTCGATCAAGTAACGATTACTGCCTGGTGAAAGTAATGCTGCAAACGGCAGTTGAAACAATATGCCGTCAGGAATAATGCAAAGGAGGCGATTTCGGTCAAGCTTTTCCGCGATCGGCTGAATCAGAAGGCGATACAATTCCATCGCCTGACGATTTACTGTTTCAATATCGCGCCGGGAACGCAAATCAGATAAATAACTGGAAACGCTTCTTTGTAGTTGTTCGGAATTGCAGTCAGCACTCTCCGCAACGATGGTATTACTGGTCACGTACCAGATGATCATTTTTTTTTCAGTTACCGTGTATGACACCAACTGAATATTTTGTGGTAGCGAGCGTTGTACCTGTTTCAGATTTAATGGGCGGGCATTGCCCACTAGAGATAACACTACTCGTCCATCATGCCATTTTGTTGTTATTTTCTGAGAGAGTGTGTCGAGTAAATTACGGCTTTTAGCATTTTCTGCATAGAAAAATGCCGTGGCAGGCGAATGTTTAGTATTGAGTTGAAAGTCTACCATTGCGTGGTAGACATTTTGGCGATTGGCTAGGAAAACGCTCCGTCCACTGGCGTCATTTATTTGCTGGCGATCCCGTTCGACCAACGAAATGCCGATCTGAAGCTCCGATTCGGCTTTAAGGATTTTACCTTGTTTAAGATATGCCGAAGCCAGGCCTTGATGAATTGCCGTTAGATAAACACGGTTATTAGTTCCTTGAATTACTTGTATGGCTTGATTGTAGGCAAAAATGGATTCATCCGTCTTGCCTTGTTCTAAAAACACATCTCCAAGCGTGGTGTTAAGTTCTATCTGCAGCAATTGACGGGTGGCTTGATCTTCAACCAGCTTCATCTTGGAGATTGCCTCGTCGAGATGCCGCTTGGCCTCGTCATTGCGCGCCAGCTTCCACAAGGTCAATCCAATCCGGCCATTGGTTCCCGCCAGAAGCAATGGTCTGCCCAGGGCCATTGCTATTTTCAGCGCCTCTTCCTGGTAATCAAGCGCAAGGTGATACTTATCAAGAAGAAAAAATGTTTCACCTACCTGATGATAAGCTTGCAGTCTACGAGGCGGACTGACTGGCTGATCGCGCAAAAAAGACAGCAACTCAAAATTCTTATCCAATGCGTGTTCATAATCACCCGATCGAGTATAAGCCGTACTGGAAAATCCCAAGCTTCTAATGGCCGTATCTGTGTCTCCCAACTCTTTCGCAATTACTGTCGCTTGTAAGCTATTTTCCAGGGCAAGGGCAATTTGACTAGAGCTAATATAAATGTTGGCAATTGCAATATGGGCTTGTGCCAGTAACAGACGATGACGGCGACGCTCAGCCTGAAAAACAAGCTCAGTGCCCAGATTAGTCGGGTTTTCTGATTTGGTTTGAATGTTTGGAGAGCGTAAAAGCTTGAGGGAGGCGAGTTCGGCGTGGTATTTATCCCCGATGCTTTCTGCCGCGTTATATGCAGACTGGGAATGCTTAAATGATATGTCGTAGGAGCTGCGCTCGAACTCCTTGTCCGCCTGCCGCAGCATCAAGCGGACACTTTGCATTCCCTTTTTAACCTCCGGACTGGCTCGCGCCGCAAAATCCACTAAATCAGTCACAAAGTGATCGCCTTTGATTTCGTCAGTCAACTGACCGAATTGCCGGATCGTCTTTAAATAGGATTCTGCCAATTCATTACTTTGGCTTAGAGAGGCACTCAAGTAATTGTCAAAAAGCTCGCCCGTTGAAAACATCTGGGCAGCAACAAAATTCTGACTGATCAATTGGCGTAAAGCCGCTTCATCGTTAGATTCAGCGGCTTTACGCAGCGCAAGGTCAATGTTTTTTCTGCTCTCGTTTGGATTAGCAGCTTTAAGCTTCAGCTTCTTCAACCGATCTCGCGCTTCCTTGGACCAGGGAGAATCAGGGTCAATTTCAAGATATTTCTCCCAATCAAGACGCGCCTTGTCGTAAAGAGCCATTCCCTCATAACAGAGTGCTCGATTAAACCAGGCTTCAGCTAATTTTGGCTCAATTTTGAGCGCAGAATCGTAGTGTTCTACGGCTTTGGATAAGAGCGTCACGGTATCTGAGTATTTGCTGCGTTCATAGTAGAGAGCGGCAATATCTGTATATAACTTGGCATTTTGTGGCGAGTCGAGCAATGCCTCCGTCATCTGATCCTGAGCCTTATCGAAATCTCCCAACAATAAATACAAGCGCCCCAATGCATGGCGGGTTTCAGCCGTTGGATGCGAAGCTACGGCTTTGGTTAATTCAGCCATCGCATAATTGATTTGATCTCGATCAATATCGGAGTTGTCCACGCCACCGCGCTTGCGTTCATACGGCTGATAATTAAATCCTCCAGTCACGCGGGCTTCCAATGGACGGCTAAGGCGGTAACTGCGCTGCATCGCCTTCAAGCTGTTTTGCACTGGCGAACGGCTTTGTGAATACCAGTAATAGAATCCTCCGGCAGCGGAAAAAGTTAACACCAGCGCCAAAGTGGCCGCTAGTTGGAACCGCTTTTGACGAAAGCTGGGCAATATGGAGCCAAAAAGGCGCCGACTACCAAGTTGAGTGAGGGGCGCTTGATTGGCTATGTATTGCAAGTCTTTTAAGTTGGAGGCATTAGGTAAGTTGGAGGCATTTGGCTGGTGAGTTGATTGTCCTCCATTCTGTCTTGCTTGCGCGATGGTTTCCATTCCCAGCGGAAACAGGCGTTCTAACTGACGGCGTTCCATGTCACTGGCATCGGCTGCAGAGACTCGCAAGAGGATTGATAGTCTGGTGCGACACTCTTCGCAAATAAAACAATGCTCGTCTATCTTTGCCTGCTCTGCTGGAGAGCATCTGCCAATTGCATATGCTGCAAGTAGCGTCTCTGCTGGATGTGAGCTAAAACCTGGCTGATTATCATTCATGCATGTGTTCCCCTTATGAAGCCGTGGCTTCGCGCAAAACCATAAGCTAGCCTGAGCAGCACTAAATTACGATCTCTGTCGTTGCTGCTTAAATTTCCAATTTGAAAAACGAAGTTGAAATCACGATGGGGTAAATATCGTACAAAATCCTGAACGCAAGGCATACTACTCATCACCGTCAGAGAAATCAAGCAAGGGATTGTTCGAGAGAAAATATTTTCCAGATTCTGGAGAGATTGCATACTTTTCAATGACGAGCGCACGATTGCCCAGGCCTGCTTCAGGTCGTGAAAGCCCTGTGACTTTGGCCAACTCTCCGGGCAGTGTCATTCCCGCTCCATTGAGAAAGCATCTGGCAATTTCGCGCAGAGCCGTTGGGCGACTCACTTTATGTGCCAGTTCCTTGGGGAACCGCCCCTCAGCCAGCATCCAAATATACGTGAATTTTGGGTGGTAGATGACCTCGCTGGGGACGACGATCATGGCGGCTTGCAGTTCATCAATTGCCTTTGCGAATATTTTGCGGTCTTTTACTCCGGAATCCTCCCGCAAATCTGGCGTTGCCATTTCCCATTCCTTGCGCAGCACCTTCAACACCGCCAATGCGTCTTTTCCCAATTGTTTTTTCTCTTTGCTTTTTGGCACTCCCCAGATCGCGTTAAAGTAAGGGATCATTCGTGGCGCAATGAACATTGTTTTACCGCGAGCTAGTTTGCCGTAATAAACCTTGCCTCGCCGTACGATCTCGTCTTTCAGCACCCAAGTCTGGGAACTCTCCGGATCTTTTTGAACATTGCGCGGCATGACGGCGTCACGCCTGCCGCAGACGGCGATGTAGAGCGATGGCCCAGGCTGGCGCGAATCAGTCAGACAGGCACTAAAACCAACCTTTTCAATAAACCGTTCGGCATCGTTTGCGGTCTCAATTCGTAGTGTGCCTTCGCGATGCCAGTGCCGGTCGCGGTATTCTTCAATTTCCGGGGGGAGCGTCGTTCTCATAAATCCACGGTAGCGTAATTCACTCAATTGCGCTACATTTCCGTGCGGTTCCCCACTTAGCCAACTTCAGGAGACACAGAGCAAGGAATGAGTCAGAGACCGATTCAAACGATTACCTCTTCGTTGCTGGACGAATTATTACAGCGGGCTGCCCAGTCATCCCGCCGCCGTGCGATTCATTGTTTGCATAGTGGTGATTGGGAGCATTGCCATCGAATGCTGAACGCACTGACGCCTGGCACTTACGTCCGGCCGCACCGTCACGACAGTGACCATCAAAGCGAAGCCTTCATCTTACTGCGTGGCAGGCTGGCGCTGCTGCTCTTCGATGACGAGGGGATGGAGGATATTGTTCATAGTCGAATTTTGTCGCCGGCGGATGGATTATTTGGAATGGATATTCCGCCAAGGCATTGGCACAGCCTGGTTGCGCTGGAGGCATCGGTGATCTATGAAGTCAAAGGGCATCCGGCGGGAGGTTATGTTCAAGCGCGAGACAAAAACTTCGCTCCCTGGTCGCCGGAAGAAGGCTCGCCTGAAAGCGAAGCCTATTTGCAAAAGATGGAAGAGGCGGCAAAGAGACTGGCGTAGCCGCCGCGAGTCAACTCACAGCCATATCACAATCAGAAATGTTCATTTCATCAGCACAGATTCAGACGGTAAAAGAGCTTTACCAGCGTGGTTTATATTTGCAGGCTTACGCGGCGGCAACGCAATTTGCGCCGCTTGGCGAATGGGAAGGCACTGATGCTTTGCTGATTGCCGGCCGGCTGGCGGGAATGCTGGGAGCGCCGAAGCTTGGCAGGCGGTTTCATTTGCGTGCCTGGCGGGATGATCGGGCTCACGCAGAAGCGATTTATTACTATGCGCGTGCTGTCTGGGAATGGCGGGGACCCTGGCGAGCCTGGATGTTTATGCGACGCGTTGATGAACTACCGGACGCTGACGCGGTGATACAGTCGGACTGGTTCAGCCTGCGGGCGGGACTGTTCGCACTGTTGCGTGATTTCGATGCGGCGGAAGAGTGGATTGCGCGTGCCGAGGAACTTGCACCAGATAATCCCTGGCTATGGATCGAAAAATCTTCACTGCTTGAGCAGGAAGATCGTTATGAGGACGCCTTGGCAGCGGCCAGGCACGCGCTTGAACTGCGGCCAGGTTACCGTCCAGCGTTGCAATCACTCAGCCACTTGCTGAGCCTGCTTGACCGTGAAGATGAAGCCCGTCAATTGCTTGAAGCTGCCGTGCAAAATCTGGAGTGTCCTTCGCTGCTGACTCAACTGGCGCAACTGCAAATTGACACCGGCGACTTCCCAGCGGCGCGCGCCAACTTTCAACTTGCGCTCACGCTCTCTCCGCTGCTTGAAAAAGAGATGCGTCAATCCCTGAGTGGTCGTTTGTCGGATGCGGCGTACCTCAGCGGTAATATTGAAGATGCATTGGCTTTTGCCGAACAGGCTGGAGAAGGTTTCTTCAAAACGATTACGGAGCGGCTGCGTCAGGCTACGCCGGAAAAAAAACGTGTGCTGCTGCCGGTCGGATTCATTCGTCAGCATCACGTGACCTGTGCTCCGGCAACGCTGACGACGATCAGCAAGTTTTGGCGGATGCCGGCCGAACATCTGAACATCGCGGAGCAGATTTGTTACGGCGGTACGACCGATCACAGCGAACGCAAGTGGGCGGAGCAGAATGGCTGGGTGACCAGGGAATTTTGCGTGAATTGGGAAGACACGGTCAAACTGCTTGATCGTGGCATCCCCTTCACGGTGGCGACAGTCGAGCCAGGAAACGCTCACTTGCAGGCAATCGTCGGTTATGACGACAGACGCGGCACAGTGCTGATGCGAGACCCTTATTTGCGCAGTCTGGGGGAAGGTTTGTCGCCGGAGATTTTCGATCACTATCGCTCGACCGGGCCGCGCGGAATGGCACTGGTGCCGAAGGAAAATGCGTTCCTGCTGGATGAACTCGACCTGAAAGAGTCGCCGTTGTATGACCAGATGCACGCGATTCAACACGCGCTCTTCGAGCATCGCAGGGAAGACGCGCTGCAAATCTGGCGGACGATGGCGGCGGAAAATCCTGATCATCGGTTAACGCTCAACGCCCGATTGGCGATTGCCTGGTACGATGAAGATCAGGTTCAGGTGTTGGCCATGGTCGAAAGATTGCTCGAACAGTTTCCCGAAGACGCCAACTTGAAGATGCAGAAAATCGTCTGTCTGCGAATGCTCAATGCGCGCAGCGAACGGCTGGAATACCTGGAAACCATCTGTCAAAACGGAAAATCCGACCCGCTTTTCTGGCAGCAATACGCGCAGGAGTTGAGCGAAGACGCCCGCCAGCATCGAACTGTTCTGCGCTTGCTGCACCGTGCTTTGCGATGGCGGCCATTGGAAGCCGGTAACTTTTATCAACTGGCCAACCTTCGCTGGGCGCAGCGCGAGTTCAACGAAGCGCTGGAGCTTTACCGTTTTGCCTCTTGTTTGAAAGACACGCACGAGCAGTATGTGCAAGCCTACTTTGTCGCCGCGCGCCACCTGCGCCGCACGCAGGAAGCGTTGGATTTTCTGAAGCTGCGGTTTCAGCGTTTCGGCAGACGTTCTGGCGCGCCGGCATATACGCTTGCCTGGGCGTACGAACAGACAGGGCAATCGCCGCTGGCGCTGACCGTCTTGATGTCCGCGGTTGAATTGAGGCCGAATGACGGCGAGTTGATGCTTTACGCTTCGGATGTTTTTGCCCGGCACGGTGATTTCGATCAGGCGGAGCGGCTTTTGCAAAGAGCCGAAGGCAAGGCGCCGCGGGTTCAATGGTTGAGAAATTCGGCCATGATTGATTCTTATCAGGGCAGGCTGCCTGAGTCGCTGGCGCTGTGGCGGCAGGTGCTGGAAGCCGAGCCGCTGGCGGTTGACGCCAACCGCAACGTTGTGCAACTGCTGGCCGAAACCGGGGGCCGCGAGCAGGCGTTGGAATTTCTGCAAGGCGTCACCGCGCGCTTTCCGCATTCGCTGTCGCTGTATCAAATGCGGATTGACTGGCTGCGGGATGATGTCGAAGCTGCTGAAGAAGCTCTGCGCCACGTGGTTGAAATTGAGCCCGCCAATGCCTGGGCGCGGCGTGAACTGGCCCATAACCTATGCCAGCAAAGTCGTTACGAAGAGGCTCTCGAAGAAGCGATCACCGGTCGCGAGCTTGAACCGGATGGGGCATTGGGCCATTGCGCCATCGGCACCGTTCACGCGGAGATGGGGAACTTTCCACTGGCGCGGCAGGCGTATCGCGAAGCCATCAGGCTGTCAGTTGACACCGAATATGCCATCAACGAATTGATGGTGAATTCACACACTGTTGCTGAACGCCGCGAATCACTGGAATTCATTCGGCAGGAATTGGTTCGCCAGGTGACCTACGGTGACGGGTTGCAGGCTTACAGGCAAGCGGCGCGGATGGCGCTGGATGGCGAAGAAGTGCTCAAGCTGTTGCAGACGGCGCTCGATGCCCGGCCCGATTTATGGCACGCCTGGTCGGCGATGGTTTATCAGTTGATGGATCTGCAGCGTCTGGATGAAGCATTGCGGCTGGCGCGGGAGGCGACCGAGCGGTTCCCGCTGGTTCCGCGCCTGTGGCTGGATCTGGCCACTGTTTATCAGGCGAGGCTGGACCAAAATGGAATGATTGAAGCCCTGCAAGAAGCGCGCCGGATCAATCCAGCCTGGAGCGTGCCGACGCAGCAACTCGCTGAAGGCTTTCAGCGGGCAGGCGACTTTGGCAAAGCGCGCGAACTGATTGAACAGGCGATTGCCTACGCGCCACTGGACCACACCAATTATGGATATCTGGCCGATATTTTGTGGCAGATGGGCGAGCGTGAACAGGCAATCGAACGAATCAAGCACGCGGTGGCGATAGAGCCTGGCTACGATTGGGGCTGGCGGGCATTGCGCGAGTGGGCGCAAACTGCCGGCAAGCCCGAGCTGGCCCTTGAATGCGCGCGCGAATTAACCGAAAAGCGCCCCGGACAGGCGCGCTCGCATCTGGTGCTGGCGCAAACCGAAGGGCAGGGAATTGAGGAACGCTTGCAGGCTGTTGATCGCGCCATCGAACTCAATCCGCGTCTGTCCGATGCATATGGTTTGCGCGCAAGGCTGCTGACTCAGTTGCGGCGTTACGATGAAGCGCGTGCGGCTTGCCGTCCGGAGGTTTATGGCGACAACCCGCCACCGGATTTGCGCTGCGCCGAAGCCATTGTTGACGCCGAACGCGGCGACCTGCCAGCGGCCATCAGGCAATTGGAACAACTGGTTGAAAACGAGCCGAACTATTACCCCGCCTGGAATCTGCTGGCGGACTGGCATCGGGCGGCAGAGGATAACGCCAAGTATCTGAACGCCACACAGGAGATGGTGCGGCTGGTTCCACATCGCGCCGTTCCGCTCGGTTATCTGGCCGAAGCTCAATTGCTCAACAACGACCGAAAAGCCGCAAAAGAATCATTGCATCACGCGCTGACACTGGATCCGGCATACGAGTTTGCCGGAACGGCGCTCTTTGACTTGCAATTGCAGGATGACGAGCTTGACGACGCCGAAGCGACACTGAAAGTTCTGCGCCAGCAGATTGGCGGTGACGCCGCCCTGGTGCGTGATTTGAAACTGGCAGGGAAACGAAAGCATTTCGATGCGGCGCGCGAGCATTTCAACGCGCTGTGCCTGTCGTCTACCGGCGATTCCAGTTTCATTGCCCAGGCCGTTTCCGCCGATATGGAAACCGACTGGGGAGCAATCGTGGACAATGTGATTGCGGAAGCGCTGGACTCGCCGGAAGCGAATCCCTACGTCGGCATTGTTTTCGTCGAGCGCTGTGAAGCTGTGCGCAAATGGGAGGTCTGCCGTCGCCGTCTATTGGCTTTGCCCGAACGCGGCGAATTGTGGCAGCGAGCCATGTCGGCCTATCTGGAAGCGCTGGCGAACGCCGGCGAAAAGCATCGCGCCAGAAAACTGATCACGGAAATTCGCGGCGATCTTCGTGGCAATACACGGACATGGGGCAATGCCGGTTATGTGCTATTCAACATGGGAGATGTGCGCGCGGCGATTGACTGGCTGGCGGATTGGCGCGAACGCTCTGGCGTGGAGTCCTGGATGTTGTGGAATTTGACGATCGCCCTCAGCACTGAAGGCCGGTACACGGACTCACACGAAGTCAGCTTACATGCGCTGAGGTTGCCCCCAGATGATCTGACTCAATCCCACTCGCTACATTGCGCCTTCCACGAATTGCTTGGGGACAATATCGCTCAAGCCCTTGCGCGTATCGCCAAAATCAATGAACCGACGCTGCGTGATTGGGATGGCTTATTGTGGCAAATCGTTTGCGCGCTGCGGGATTTTCATCAGATGCGCGAAGCCGGAACGCCTAATCAGCTCGAAACCATTGATCGTTTGATCGAATTGATGCAGGAAACGGATTATTTCAAGGGCAGCGAAATGCTGTTCAAACTCAATCGCCGCGCGATTCTTTATCTGGCGAAGGATCAGGGAGGCACGGTTTTCTTCCTCACAGTGCGAGCGCGCTTGCTCTGGGCTGCCGTCGTGAAATCCCTGACCGCGAATTGAGTCGCCTTATACGTCAAAAAGCACTGCCGCTTCTCGAAGGGACTTCAGCGGATCACGTTTCGGCACGAATTCGTGCGCGACATACCCTTGAAAGCCGAGATCGGCAATCGTCTTTGCGATAGTTCGCCAGTTCAGTTCCTGTGTGTCGTCCAGTTCGTTACGTCCAGGATTGCCGCCTGTGTGAAAATGAGCAATGTGCTGAATATTTTCGCGAATGGTGCGGATGATGTCGCCTTCCATAATCTGGGCGTGATAGGCGTCGTAAAGAATCTTTACTCGCGGCGAATTGACTCGCTTGATTACTTCAACGCCCCACGCCATGCGGTCGAACATGTAATCCTTGTGATCCACCTTGCTATTCAGGAACTCCATGCAGATCGTCACGCCGTGCTTTTCCGCAATCCCTTTGGCGCGATTGAGCATCAGCACTGTGTTTTCCAAACCTTCGCTGTCGGACATGCCTTTCCGATTGCCGGAGAAGGTGATGACGTTCGGAATGCCGTTTTCAGCCGCGCGCGGGATGTTCGTCTCGAAATCTTTGAGCAGCTTGTCGTGCAGGTCTTTACGATTGCAGGCATCGGGAATTGATCCGGCACCGGATGTCATCGTTGGAATCAGCCCATACTTTTTGACAATCGGCCATTCGGCGGGATTGTTGAGCAGGTCAATTCCTTTCAATCCCATTTCGGAAACCGCCTGGGCAAACTCTTCAAGGGGGATTTTGTTGTAACACCAGCGGCAGACCGATTGTTTCAATCTGCCGCCGACTTTTTGTGACGTTATCAGATTCCCTGCCAGTGATGACCCGAACCCGCCGAACAACGTCGCCGTTCCGACGGTCGCGATTGTTTGCGATAACATTTGTCTGCGGGAAACACCAGTTTCAGATTTTACAAAGTTTGTCATGATTGGGTTCAAAAGCAGCTTGGATTGCCGTGGTAATTTTGCGTCTTCTCTCGGTGAAATTCGTCGAAACTGATCAAAGTAGCGCGATTTTATGCCGCCGTTATTTATTTCCACAACGTGAACATAATTCCGGCTGTGCTCAAATCTCGCGCTTGATGACAAACAAGGTGATGTCGTCGTACTGGGGCGCGGAGCCGGCGAAGCGGTCAATTTCGGTGAAGACTTTTTCAACGATGCTGGCAGCCGGTTCAAGCGAAATGGGGCGAAGGAAGTCAGCGACGCGGGCTTCTCCATATTCGTTTTCGTCTTCGTCCTGGGCTTCAGTCACCCCGTCGGAGAAGAGCGCGAGCAGGTCACCAGGTTGCATCTCAAAATAGCGTTCTTCATAAGGTGACAGCAGTTCGATGATGGACGGTTCCATCAATCCCAGGGGCGTTCCGGTGGAGGTCAGCCATTCGGCTTCGCCATTGGCGCGCAGCAGCAGGCAGTCCTGGTGGCCGGCGCTGACATAGCGGGCTTTGCCGGTCGCCGGATCGAGTTCCACCAGAATCGCCGTGACGTATTTGTTTGATGGTGTAGTGGCGTAAAGCAGGGCGTTGGTGTGGGTGGCAAGTTCGGTCAGAGAAGGAATGCGTCCAAGCAGCGCGCGCATGGTCGCCTGCATATTGCTCATTAATAATGATGCGGGCAAACCTTTGCCGGAAACGTCGGCGACGCAAATCAGGTGGCAGCAAGTGCCCTCAGGTGTATTGAAGCCCAGGGCGTCGTAATAATCGCCGCCGCAACTGCGCGCCGGGCGATTGCGGGCGGCCAGATCGAATCCAGCCAGCTTGGGCAAAGACGCAGGGAATAGATTTTCCTGAATGCTGGCGGCCAGCGCCAGTTCCTGTTCCATCTTTTTGCGTTCCAGGGTTTCGCGCACGAACCAGGCGTTCTCGAATGCGACCGCCGCCTGCGCAGTCAGGCCGGCTCCGAATTCCATATCCGATTCACTGTACGAAAGATTGCCCGGCCGCGGCCCCAATAAAGCAAAGCCGCCTGTGGTGGCATCGCCGGCTTTGATTGGAAACAACACTTCTCCCTGTTCTTCGCGCAGCAGTTGTTTGAGCGGGCATTCAGGCAGATCAGCAACCTTGACGGCTTCATCCAGCGCTTCCACGTCAATTCCGAAGTTTTCGTAATTGGCCAGCGCTTCCATCTCCATACCCTTGCGTCGCATGACGGGCGGATGTCCTGTTTTCCAGGCGATAAGCGCATATTTGCGCACTGCCCAGCGTCCAGCCAGTGTCAGCATCAGCAACTGCGCGACCTCATCCGGTTCAATCGTGGCGGTTAATCCGCGAACCAGATCGAGCAGCGTTTTGAGCTCCTGAACTTTTTGATCGAGTTCCTGGTTGAGCTGTTGCGTTTCGGTGTGGGCGCGAGCATTGGAGATGCCGCTGGCAGCGATGCCCAGCAAGGCCTTCAAAAACTCCATCTCGTCGCTGCCGATTTCTCGATTGGGCGGATGGCTGATGCCGAGCAGGCCAACCGGCGCTGATTCATCGCCAATTGGAAGAATGATGTTGATACCCGCGGCGCGAGCGGCATCCTCGTCGAACTCCTCGCCCTTGGCGATCTTCGCCGTGCCGCGAACCAGCGCCAGCCGCATCGTGCCGTCCGCGACAACCGCGATCAGGCTTTTGCTGACCAGCAGGCGCCCCATCACAGAGCGCAGCAGGTGGCGCAGCAGTTGATCAAGGTCCAACGACGAATGGAGCAGTTGCGCTGATTCCAGCAGCGCTTCCGCGGATTCGAGTGTGGTGTCCAACTTGGGAAGGTTTTCTATGGTCATTCGGAAATAGGCGGGTTGAATTCAGTCTTGAGCTGCTTTTTTGATCCGCTTGGTCATGTGCAATTCGTTTTTCTGGCCGGGCACAATTTCATAGCTGACCTCGTCCATCAGCGTCCGGATGAGCCGAATGCCCAGGCCGCCGGATTTACGCTCGTGGACAAGTTTTTCGACAGAGTCCTGATGAACCTTGCCGGGGTCAAAGCCATGCCCTTCATCAATTACCGAAATCAATAGCTTTTCGTCGTCGAAAATCGCGCGGACGCTGACGGCTTTAGTAATGTCGTGACCGTAAGCGTGTTCAATGACATTCGCGCAGGCTTCGTCAACGGCCAGCTCAAGGTTTGTGATTTCTTCGTCGTTGAGCGTCGCCTGTCTGCCGATGATTGTTACAAACTCGCGAATCAGCGCCAGGTTTTCAGTGGAGGAAGGGACTTGTAGATTGAATTTTCTTTCAATGGCGGCCATCAGTTATAGCCTCCCCGTGGAAGTTTGGGCAAACGGACAGTTTGCCGGATTTTCTCCAAGACATCTTTGATCGAACCAGGGCAAACGATCCGTTTGCCTGACATTTAATTGGCGGTAAAGCTCTGTTTGGCGGTTTGTTTATCATCGAGCATTTCGAAGATGTCCTGAAATCCCAGAATATCAAAGGTGTGTTTGACTTTGGGAACCAGGCCGCAGATTTTGATGTCTCCGCCGATCTCCCGCACTTCCTCGACGAAGCTCATAAATACTCCCAGACCCGCGGAAGAGATATAACTTAGTTTGGCGCAATCCACGATGATGCGGTGGCGGCCGGCTTTGATTTCGGATTGAATCGTGTTTTCGAACTCCGGCGCGGTGTGCGCGTCCACAAAACCTTCGAGCGTAACTATCGAAAGACCGTCTTCGAGGGCGGTCTGAATCGCGAACGGATTTGGCACGTTGAAAAAACCTCCAACAAGATTAAGAATGCAGGGAAAAGTTCAGCGCTTGAAACTGCGGCCAATCTTAGCATAATCGCCAAGGCTCGCAACTTTTCACCACTGCAAAAAAACTGAGAAACCGTTTGGGAGATGACCAATGCCTAAAGGCGTGCGGATATTGCTCGGCGCTGCTGTCTTATCGCTGATGTCGGCGTATTTCGGAATCTACGTTTACTCTGTGACTTTGCCGAAGAAGGGAAGCTCCGACGGATTTTCTGCAAGCTGGGACGGCACTGGCGATCCGCGCGTTAAAAGTGTTGATCCAGACAGTCCGGCGACTGGCCTGGTGCAGGTCGGCGACGAAATGATTGCGATTGACGGCATCAACATCAAAGATAATCCCAACATTTTGTTAGGCAACGAAATGCCGCCAGGAACCCGGTTCACGTTGACGATCCGGCGAGCAGGCGAGTTGCGGGACGTCTCAATACTCACCGTTCCTCATCGTGGACGGGTACAGTTCGACACGTTTTATTACATCAATCTGCTGTTTCTCCTGACCGCATGGGTGATTTTTTTGCTCAGGCCGGCTGACAAACAAGCCTGGTTGTTGGCACTGATGCTGGGGACATTTACCGGGATGGTAGATAACGCGCCCGGGAATCTGCCTGATGGATTACACCTGATCGCCGGAACCATCAATGCATTGGGGCTGTTGTTTTTCCCGATCTTTGTTCACTTCTTTCTGCTTTTTCCTGAGCCGTCGCCTCTGTTGCGCCGATGGCCGCAAATGCAAACCTGGATCTACCTGCCTTGTCTGCTGGTTGTTTTGCCTGCTCTTGCCCCTGGACGAGTGTCATCGCCGACTGCGTTACGGCTGATGGGTTTTCAATGGTTTAAGTACCTTGTCTATGCCGCAATCTTTTTTGTCAGTGCATTTTTGACTGCCGGACTGGTTTGCCTGATGGTCAATTATCGCGCTGCAAGTTCCAGCGCCAGAAGAAAGTTGCGCGTAGTAATGGCAGGCAGCGCTGCGGGTTTTTTCAATCTGCTGGTGTTGATTGTTGGTGATTCGACAGGGATGGAGGCGTCTTTGCCAACCCTTTGGCCGTGGTTCAACAGAGCACTGTTTGTCACCATGCCGTTGGTTCCGCTTTCATTTGTTTATGCGATTGTCCGCCACAAAGTCATCCCGGTCAGCCTGATTATTCGGCGTGGCGTGCGTTATGTCTTGGTGTCTCGTGGCTCTGTTTTGATCGAAGGCATTGCCGTGACAATCGCCGTGACGGGGGTACTGACATACGTCTTCAGCCGATTCAATCCGCCGGGAATCGTCATCGGCCTGGTTTCAGCAGCGGTGGCAATTTTAACGTGGAAGCTGGAAGGCTGGTGGCACAACAAATATCTGGCGCCGCTGATTGACCGCAAATTCTTTCGTCAGGCGTATGACTCACAGAAGATCATGACCGATCTGGCCGATTCGCTGCGCTCGACCACGGATTTGCCGCACCTTTGCGAACAAGTAGCGACGAAGATTCAAACCGCGCTTCAAACGGAAAGCGTTTCCGTGCTGTTGCGCGACGAAGCGACCGGCGATTATCTGAGCGGCTATTCCTGCGAGTACTCCGGCAACGGGAACTCCATTTCCTGCCAGAAGCAATTTCGTTTACCTGCGCAAGCAGGTTTCGTGGCTGAACTGAAAGAAAGTGGAGAACCCGTTGAAATCGAGTCGCGAATGAACGGCGCGGGTGATTTGAGCGAGGATGCCGGACTTCGCGAAATGAAATCTTCGCTGCTGCTGCCGTTGAGGGCCAAAGATGGTTTGGCGGGGATTATCTCGCTGGGCCCTCGGCTGGGAGACCTGCCCTTTTCGCGCGAAGACAAGCATCTATTAATGAGTGTCGCCAGTCCGACAACCTTCGCGATTGAAAATGCCCGGCTCCTTGAGAGAATGATTGCCGAAGCCCGCCGCCGTGAAGAAATTGAAGCTGAAAATGAGCAACGCGCAAAAGAACTGGAAGAAGCCCGCCAATTACAACTTTCCATGCTGCCCAAAACCGTTCCGCAACTGCCGCAACTGGAAATCGCAGCTTACATGAAGACGGCGACCGATGTCGGCGGCGATTACTACGACTTCCATCTGTCTGATAACGGGGAATTGACGATTGTGGTGGGTGATGCGACCGGGCACGGGTTGAAGGCGGGAACGTTGGTGACGGCGACGAAGAGTTTGTTCAATCACCTGGCTGAAACACCGGACGTGACGGACTTTTTTCACCATTCCTCGCGCGCATTGAAGCGGATGAATATGCGCTCGATGTTTATGGCGATGACCGTGGCGCGGATCAAGGGCTATGAGCTGACATTGAGTTCCGCCGGAATGCCGGCGACTTTGATTTATCGCGCGGCCGGCGAATCCATAGAGGAAATACCGCTGACCGGAATCCCGTTGGGCAGCATGCCCGGGTACCGCTACCGCCAACAGCAAGTTCCCTTGGATGCAGGCGATGTGGTTGTGTTGATGAGCGACGGCTTTCCCGAACGCTTCAATCAGGAAGACGAAATGCTGGATTACGCTCGCGTCAGTGAATTGCTGGCTGAAGCGGCGACTGATTCGCCACAGGAAATCATTCAACGATTTCTGCGCGCGGGAGAACTCTGGGCAGAAGGCCGTCCGCAGGATGACGACGTGACTTTCGTTGTGGTGAAAGTGAAATAGGAGAGCGATGAGCTTACGACAACGCCAATGGGTTGGCGCGATAATCTTTGTCCTGATGTTTGGAAATTTCGGCGTCGGGGCGTATTCCACCTGGCTCAGACTGTCACAACTCGGCAGCGGCAGTTACGACGGTTGGTCGTCGCGCCTGCAATCGGACGGCACGCTGTTGATCGTCAGCGTGGATGCCGACGGCCCGGCGGCGGCGCTGCGTCGAGGCGATGAACTGGTTTCGATCAACGGATTGACGCGGCAGCAGGATGTGGACATCGCGAATTTCAACCGGCGCGTGCCGCCGGGAACGCGCTACACGATGCTGATTCGTCGTCAGGGGCAATTGCTCGAAATTCCACTCGTGACCACGGCGTATGCCGCGACTCGCCGGCTTCCGCTGCTGGCGGACTTGCTGGTTCAAGTGCTGTTTTTGCTGACGGGATTGATGGTTTATCTGCTCAAAGCCTCGGACAAACAAGCCTGGCTCTTGGCGGTTATGCTCGCCACGTTCACGGGGTTGTTCAACAACGAGCTTCCGTCGTTGCCGCCCTTTTTGTTGGTGATGGCGGCGGCGGCGCGAGCCGTGGGACTGCTGTTTTTGCCTGTGTTTCTGCATTTCTTTTTGATTTTCCCGGAACGTTCGCCGCTGTTGAACCGGTTTCCGCGTTTGGAAGCGAGGCTGTATTGGCCTTTCGGATTGGTGTTGCCGTTTCTTTCCATCAACCGCCTGACTGTGATTTTCCGTCTGCACGAAGGTTTGAATGTTTTTGTCCACAGGTCTCAGATTTTAAGCAACCGCTGGATTGGTTTGCTGACCTTGGGCATTGTGATTGGGTATTTGGCGGCGGGGCTGTCGGCGTTGGTGATTGGTTATCGTTCGGCGGGCGTGGCCGCGCGACGCAAGTTGATTGTGATTGCCGCCGGCAGCGGAGCAGGCGTGTTGAATCTGCTGTTACTGATCGTTTGGGAAGCCTTCTTCAGCGTTGATTTCCCCTGGGCCAAAGACTGGCTGGAAACGGCGCTGAAATTCACTTTGCCGTTGATTCCGCTTTCGTTCGCCTACGCCATCTTTCGGCATAAAGTCATTCCGGTCAGCCTGATTTTACGGCGCGGCGTGCGTTACGTGCTGGTTTCGCGCGGCTCCTTGGTGCTTCATTTGTTGCTGGCGGTGCTGGCGATGTTTGTTTTCATGGAAGCTTTGTTCGGCGCGACGCCGAATTTGAGCGGGCGGGCAGTCGGCGCTATTTCCGCAGCCGTCGGGATTCTTCTCTGGAATTTGAATTACTGGTTTCATCGTCGTGTACTGGCGCCGGCAATTGACCGTCATTTCTTCCGCCAGTCTTATGACGCGCAGCAGATTATGACTGATTTGACGCAATCGCTGCGCTCTGTGACCAACCTGCCGCAGTTATTGGAATTGGTGGGAACAAAGATTCAGACCGCGCTGCAAATTGAGAGCGTAACCGTCTTTTTACGTGATCGGACAGGAGACAATTATCAGGCAGTCTATTCACGCAATTACCAATCTGCTGGGGCAGGGAAGGAGATCTCTTCACCCACCTGGCAACTATCGCCGGACTCAGACCCCATACAGCAATTGGTTCGCACCGGAGAGCCGCTTGATGTCGAAACGGCGATTGACAACCAACAGGATAAGCTCAGCGCTGAAACTGAATGGCAAACGCTGCGGGAATTGAACGCTGCATTATTGCTGCCGTTGACTGCGAAAGAAGAAATGATGGGATTGATCGCGCTTGGCCCGCGGCTGGGCGACCTGCCATTTTCACGTTCCGATAAGCACCTGCTGATGAGCGTTGCCGGCCCGGCGACTTTCGCGATTGAAAATGCCCGTCTGGTGGAGAAGATGATCGAAGAAGCTCGTCGCCGCGAAGAGATCGAAGCCGAAAATGATCAGCGGGCGAAAGAGTTGGAAGAAGCCCGCCAACTGCAACTTTCCATGCTGCCGAAACATCTGCCGCAACTCCCCAACCTGGAAATTGCCGCGTACATGAAGACCGCGACGGAAGTCGGAGGCGATTACTACGATTTTCATTTGACCGCTGACGGAACTTTGACCGTTGCAGTTGGAGACGCCACCGGGCACGGGCTGAAAGCCGGAACCGTCGTCACGGCAATGAAAAGCCTGTTTCATTGTTTTGCCGACGAACCGGAATTGCTTCCGGCCATGCACAGATCTTCCCGCGTGCTGAAGCAGATGAATCTGCGGTCGCTTTTTATGGGATTGACCGTGATCAAACTCCGAGGGCATGCGCTCAAAATTTCCTCCGCCGGAATGCCGCCGATGCTCATTTACCGTTCGCAGAATCAGGTGGTTGAAGAAGTACTGATTAAAGCGATGCCCCTGGGCAGTATCACCGGCTACGTATATCGCGAAGAAGAATTTTCCCTATCTCCTGGCGATGTGGTTGTCTTGATGAGCGATGGACTGCCAGAGCGATTCGATTTTGAAGACGAGATGTTCGATTACGAGCGCGTGAAAGCTGTCTTGTCAGAGGCTGCGACCAGTTCACCGCTTGAAATTATCGAGCGCCTCGCCGCCGCTGGAGAAGCCTGGGCAAATGGCCGCCCGCAAGATGATGACATCACATTTGTCGTCCTGAAGCTGAAGTCCTGATTCAATGATCATAAATTAGCTTAACCACAGTCTGATAACGCGTAGCCATTAAGTGGAAGAATGCTGATCTCAAAATTAGATTGCTGGGCTTTGATTTGTGAAGTTGCGAAAGCTGAAGGCTGGAATGAGTCATTCTCCATTCGCCGCTTTTCTATCCGTATTTTCAGCAGAAAGATGGTCTTTCTTCGGCCAAAAATCAGAGAGGGGAAAGGGCAAATGGAGAATGTGCCGAATGGCATTCTATTCGTTGAAACTATCGAAAGAGTTCGCCGGCAATTTCGGACAAGGCTCTCATCACCGGTGGCACAATCCGCTGCGTGCGGCTGCGCGAAGTGACGCTGTTGGCAATCAGCAAACCGATTCCAACTCCTGCCCCAAAGGCCACCAGTGTTGCCGTCCCTGGATTGCTGCGAGTGTAATCTACCGCCTGCCCGTAGGTTTCCGTCACGCCACGGCTGGCACGGTCATATGCCTCGCCCAAATTCTCCTTGGCTTTTTCGATGACTTCCGCGCCTTTTTCCGCCCCCTTTTTGGCTGTCTGCTCAAGGTTTTCCATCGTTGATTTGCCCCAGTTCTTATCTCCGGCTGGAGACTGGTCGCGCGCCGTTCGAGCCGCGCTGGCACTGGAAGACTGTCCGCCAATCGGAGTGATTGTTGTTGCCGGAGTCTGTGTCCCCGGTGTGTTATTGATCGTATCTGCCATAATTCCTCCTTAAAATTTGATGCTTTGCAGTCGCCAGGCTGCCAATATTGCAGCCCGCAAACCGCTCCTCTTGTTTGTTGTTAGAAAATCGAATATTCGCTTAGTCAATCGGAGCCGTTCTCGGAATCCGAGGCTCGGCTCTTTGGTCGTTTTCCTGCGGCACTTCTACCTGCTGGCCCAAATATCTGTTGCTGAGATACTCTGCCGCAGCTTTAACCAGGAAGCCGGTTGCCGCTGCTTTTACCGTTTGAGTCACCGCGGGTTTTACCAGCATTCCAGTAAGCTGGCTGCGAATCTGACCGCTGAAATCCTCGAAGCCATCCGCAAAGGCCTCCTGGATTCGTTCCATCGGTGTTGGGCGGGGCTTGAAAATTCCGGATACCAGAACTCCCAGCCCGGCCGCAACGCCGATTGCAGCCAAAGGATGCCTGACTACATGCGTGCGCCAATCGAATGTTTCCTGGACCCGGTCACTTAACCGATCCACTGTTTCCGAAATGGATTCTCGTTTAGCGGCAATGTCCTGCCGGATTTCTTCGGCGCTTCTTCCTGATTCCAACGCTTCCGTCCGATCCAGCGCCATTTCAGCGGAAGAAGCATTTAGGTAATTTCCTTTAGCCATTCCTTGTTTTCCTCCAGAGTTTCTATCGTCTGTTCGGGTTTGAGCGTCGTCTGTTTGAACCGGCCAATGCCAATTCCAAGCGTAATCGCAGCAGCCACGGCAAGGACTCCGCCGACAATCAGCGCCGACTGCCATGGATCAATGTACTGAGCCAGCACCAGAATGACGGTGGCGCAAAACGTGAGAATCGAAACCAGCCCGAGAGCCGCTCCAATCGCAACCACGATGGCGGCGGACTGCACGATTTTTACCTTTTCCCGGACTTCCTGCCGGGCAAGCGCCACTTCATCGCGCACCAGGCTGGCCGATTGCGTCGCCAGATCGCCCAGCAACTCGCCCAGGCTTTCGCGCTCCTGTGAATTTTGCGGCCACCAACTCACCTGTTGTCCTCTCTCCTGCTGCACATAATCCTTGTTCCAGGCCATGACGTTTACCTCCGGCGCAGCAAGCCGCCGAGCACGAGTCCGACCGCTCCGGCAATCAAAAGACTGCGACCGGGATTTTTGCGTACGCCGGATTCGATGTCGCTGCGCACGCGGGCCGGTTCGATTTCACTGACGTAATCCGCCGACCGACCCAGCCAATCCGCCGCTTGATGGCCGAAGCCGGTCAAATCGTTTTGTTTGGTGCTGCGGCTGGCCGTCTGGTGAAGTGATTCCGCCGCTGAGCGTAACTTTTCCGCCACGGTGGATTTCACCTGATCAAAAGTCGAGCCGTTGCGCTCCTGAGCTTGATCCGGATTCATCTGGTTGTAAGGCCGGTTGAGCTGTTTGCCTGCGAAATCAAAATTCTGTTCGTTTGGTTCCATTGGTTTTCTCCCTTGTTGTTGGTATTCGACCGACGAATACTTTTCTCCACATTGCCACTCGTTCTGCAAAGAGCAAGCCATAGCATAAATCTCTATATTCCTGCCTTGAGTACAGTTTTGGGGTTTTTGCAGGCTGAAATCGCCTACTTCCATGATCGAAACAGAAACATGTGTAATTCACTCGTACGGGAATTATAGGTAGGCAAGGTTCTCAACTTGTCCTACCTGCTCTTATCACCCACACAAATTCCGGTAATGTTGTTTTGGAGAAAAATGACTGACCTCAGTCTGATAACGGGCTGAGAGTTTGCGGTTCAGTATCGGTGGCCTAAGCAATCAAGTGGGATGTATCACCACGCAAATCGAGCGCTTGGTGTTGAGTGTTGTCGCGTCAGAAGAATCGGTGCCTTTTCATCGCCCTAAAACCGCGCGCCCAGCCGGGTTAGATGTTGCTCCAGCATTTCGAAATCTTCGATCAGCAGGGCGCGCGTCTGCTTAACTTCATTGATTAGTCCTTCCCCCTGCATTCCCCCGACCCACAACTCAATTTGCGCAGGCAGCGTGTGGGCAATGGCTTGTACTTCTTTGATCGCAGTCCTCGCCCCGTTGGCTCCAACCGATCCCAGAATGACTGCTTGCGGTGCGGTCTTTTGGGCCGCGCCAACGATCTCTTTCGCTGGAAGGTTCGTGCCCAGATAAACGATGCCCAAACCACCGCCCACCGTCAGCATGGCTGTCAGCAAAATGCCGAATTCGTGATGCTCTCCACTGGGGGTCGCCAACAACAGCTTACTTTGCGGGGCGTTGTGGCGGTGTAGCGGCACCAAGGCACCCAGCAGATTGCGCAGCAAAGCTGAAGTCATATGTTCTTGCGCAATGCCGAGCTTGTTTTCGTGCCAAGCCTCTCCTACCTGCCGCATCAACGGCAGTGCAACCTGATGAACCAGTTCGCGCGGTGTCAGAACGGCGGCCATTAAGGCCAGTTCCCGCTCTACCTCCGCGTAGTCCAAGCGTTCAATGGCTGTCATGACCGCATTCAATTCGAGGGTAGACTTAGTCGAGCGAACTACCTTCGTCGTTGAGGTTTCATTTGCCGCCAGCATCGGGCTGGCAAGCAGGCCTTGTAATTCTTCATCGCTAAGCGACGCCAATTGGCCAATTGCGTGACCTTGCTCCACGGCCGCCCGTAGCAGCTTTAAGCGTCGCACATCGGCCTCTGAAAAAAGCCGACCACGTTCGTCGCGCTGCGGCGTGACCACTTGATAGCGCCGCTCCCAGGCACGCAACGTATCAATGCTGATGCCCGTTAGTTTGGAAACGGCGCGAATTGGATACAACAAAGACTTCATAATGATTCACTCACCTCAGCAATTCTTTCACGTTGCTGATGCTTTGCTTCATCCGAACTAAATCTGTAGTCATCGGAATAGAACAATCCCTTCAGCTCCCTTCCGTAGATTTGCTGGCGCAGCTTAATTGCTTGATTATGCTCTGTCAAGGTTGTGTATAGGGAATAATTTGCCTATCCAGCTTTTGTTCAAGATAAGCCCTTGACAAGATCTGGATAGGCGCGTAGCCTACGTTTGGATCGGGAGGGAGTTAATGGCTGGCAAACAGCGGTTGCTTTGTTCGCTCCTCTTTGCCAGAGGCGAAATAAAACAGGTCAGAGATTTATTCTCTGGCTCAAGAAATCAATCTGAAACAGCGCATAGGAGAAGAAGCGAAATGACTTTGAAAGCGAAGCTTGCAAGTTTGATGTTGGTTGGCCTGATTGGCCTGGGCCTAACCGTGATGCCGGTTGGTGCAACTGACGACCAGATGAAGAAGGTGGACATCGTTGATACCGCAGTGGCAGCGGGCAGCTTTAAGACTCTGGCGACGGCGTTGCAAGCGGCCGGGCTGATCGAGACGTTGAAGGGCAAAGGGCCGTTCACTGTCTTTGCGCCAACCGATGAGGCATTTGCCAAGTTACCGGCAGGCACGGTCGAAGCTCTGCTCCAGGACAAAGAGAAGCTAACTAAAATCCTGCTCTATCACGTGGTGGCCGGCAACGTCATGGCCAAAGATGTGGTCAAGCTGAAGTCGGCGAAAACCGTCCAGGGTTCTTCGGTCAAGATCATGGTCAAGGGTGGCAAAGTAATGGTTGATAACGCGAATGTCGTCAAAACCGACATCGCGGCCAGCAATGGAGTGATCCACGTAATTGATACCGTGATCATGCCCAAATAGCGTCCTCGCTTACGAATCGAGCCGTGCGAAAGCGGGAGTTACTCGCTCCGGCTGCAACACGAAACAAGAATAAGAACAGGAGATTTTTTCAATGGCGAATATTGTAGAGACCGCAATTGCGGCAGGCACATTCAACACGTTGGTGGCGGCAGTGAAGGCGGCTGAATTGGTTGAGACGCTCTCAGGGCCAGGACCGTTTACGGTTTTGGCGCCGACCGATGAGGCGTTTGCCAAACTGCCTGCCGGTACCGTCGAGGGTTTGCTCAAAGACATTCCCAAGCTTAAGGCTGTGTTGACCTATCACGTTCTGGCAGGGAAGTTCCTGGCCGCTGATGTCATCAAGCTTGCTTCGGCGAAAACTGTGAATGGCCAGAGCGTGACGATCGCCACTATCAATGGCGTCAAAGTGGATGGCGCGAACGTGGTCAAGACTGACATCGAGACAGACAACGGCGTGATTCACGTGATTGACAGCGTGATCCTGCCCAAATAACCAAGCTGTCGAAGTTTTGTGGGGCGTGGTTGGAATTAATATGCGATTCCAACCACGCCCTTGAAATTCTAGGTTAGAGACATTTCGGATCAAGAAAAGATGCAATCCGACAATTCCGCTACAACTAAAGAGAATGACCAGCGGCCTCTCATCTTGCTGACCGGGGCGACTGGTTACATTGGCGGGCGGTTGCTGAAGAATTTGGAGCAGTCAGGTCAGCGTTTGCGCTGCCTGGCGCGTCATCCTGTGGCTCTTCGTTCGAGCGCAGCCACGGATACCGAACTGGTTGCGGGTGATGTGCTCGATCCAGCCAGCCTTGGGGTGTCACTGCAACGGGTGGACACGGCTTATTACCTGGTGCATTCGATGGGATCAGGCGGCGATTTTGAGATTGAGGATCGGCAGGCCGCGCAAAATTTTGCCAATGCGGCGCGCCAGGCAGGCGTTCGGAAGATCATCTATGTGGGTGGGTTGGGCGAAAGTGATGAGAAGCTGTCAGCGCATCTTCGCAGCCGGCACGAAGTTGGCCGGATCTTGCGGGAATCCGGAGTTCCTGTGATCGAATTCCGGGCTTCGATTGTCATTGGCTCCGGCAGTCTCTCCTTTGAGATGATCAGGGCTTTGACCGAACGCTTGCCCGTGATGATTGCACCACGCTGGGTCGAGACGCCCGCGCAGCCCATCGCGATCGAAGATTTATTGGCATATCTGGTCGAGGCGCTTGAATTGCCAGCCGGTCAAACGCAAATTTTCGAAATCGGTGGCACTGAGCAAGCCTCTTACGGCGAGATAATGGAGGAGTATGCGCGGCAACGCGGTTTACGACGATTCATCATTCCCGTGCCATTGCTGACGCCGCGCCTTTCCAGTCTTTGGCTGGGCTTTGTCACGCCACTGTACGCCCGCATCGGGCGCAAGCTGATTGAAAGCCTGCGCCATCCCACAGTGTTGAAAGATCAGTCGGCGCTGCGTGTCTTCAAAGTTCGCCCACGCGGTTTCCGTGAAGCAATTGCCAGGGCCATTCTCAATGAAGATCAAGAATTGGCACAGACGCGCTGGTCGGACGCGCTGTCTTCTGCCGGGGCACAACGCGGTTGGGGAGGTGTGCGTTTCGGCGCGCGAATCGTTGATTCGCGTATCGCCCACGTCAAATGCTCCCCGGCAGATGCCTTCGCGCCAATTCGCCGCATCGGCGGTCAGACAGGTTGGTATTACGGCGACTGGCTCTGGCGGCTGCGCGGATGGCTGGATTTGCTGGTCGGCGGCGTAGGTTTGCGCCGTGGCCGACGCGACCCGGAACTGCCCAACGTAGGTGCGCCGCTGGATTTTTGGCGTGTCGAAACATTTGAGCCGGAACGCCGGCTGCGGCTAGCGGCGGAAATGAAATTGCCGGGCCGAGCTTGGCTCGAATTTGAGGTTCAGGGCGACAACGAAACCTCTTTTATCCGGCAGACCGCTTTCTTTGACCCGGTTGGCCTGTCCGGATTGCTCTACTGGTACGCCCTTGTCCCGCTGCACCAGTTTGTGTTTGCAGGAATGTTGCGGGGAATCGTCGCGGCTGCAATGCGGGAAGGCAGGCGTGGCTGACCCTGGCACTTATAACCAACGCGGGCTGCCTTGGCGCAGTTTGCATGACAATTAACAGCTCTCTTAGTGGGGATTCATATGAATGACAAAAACGCAGATACGACAACCTGGCCCGAATTGGCTATTTCACTTTATGACAAGTTGACCGGACGCGGGGCAGAGATTACCTACGAGTTTGAGAATCTCGAAGTCGTGGTGCCAAGCGGCGCGGGCACGCAGGTCGAATTTGCCAAGTGGAAGATCAACGGCATTCTGAAATTGCGCGCGCGCGACACGGCGAAGGCATGAGCCATGCGTCGAATTCTTTGGAAGTTTTCGCGCGGCTGTCGGTCTCGGTGGCAGGGCACGAGTTTTCGGCGCAGGCCGATGATGGCGTAAGAATCAACATCGAATTGCCGAATCTTCGTGCGGGTTGGGCGCTGTTCAAAGAGCGCCCAACCCGCCGCCACCGAAAGAAGCTGCTTGAACTCATACAAGCTGGTTTGATTACAAGTGGGCTGCAATTGGAGTTTAGGTTGGCTGGCCGAACAGTGGCAATGCTTGGAAATGCTGGCCGACCAGGATTGGTCGAAGCGATCCTGGGCCTAGGGCCATTGCAATTACGGCCCTGGCATTTTCTATGGGCCATCAAGAATTCATAACTAAGGTAAAAATATTATGTTGAAAAAATCCGATTGGTTGATTCTGGGATCAGCCTTCGCCTCATTTCTTTTCTCGATCAGTCTCTGGTTCGGGTTTTTAGGGCAGGCTGACAAGCAGGCGGGCATCTTTGTCGGCATCTGGGTGCCTTCAATTTTAGGAGTAGGGATTTACTTCAAACTTAAAACAGGGGGCAGGTAATGACCAAGGCCGATCTAATTATCTTTGTTTACGGAGTTTTTGCGACCCTGGTGCTGATTGGGGGCCTTGTCTATACGGTTCGTGAGTTCCGTGAGATTGACGAACACCCAGAACGATTTGTTCACAAGAAGAAGTCAGACGGGCAAGGCTGAGGAAGCGATTTCCATTAACCCAGCCAACGAATCGTCGTGAACTTATTGGCAGCAATGTGAAACTCCAATTGCGATAAATCTCAATCTATAAAGCACTGTCTTTTTTTAACGCGGTGAGAACGGAGAAGATGAGAAGGAACAGGTTAAAGCGGTCAGGTATGTTTCGGGGAGCGGCTTGCTCAATGTTGTTTGCGCTGGTGGTAATGGCGCAAGACACCACTGGAATTGGTATTTTACGTGGAGTCGTAAAAGACGCGGCAGGATCGCCAGTCCCAAATGTGAAGGCTTGCATCGTCGCGCTTGATCGGTGCGCGCAAAGCGATGCTCAAGGTGTTTTCAGCTTGGTTGATGTGCGTTCAGGCAAGTACGAACTGGTAATCACCTCGCCTAATCAACGTTCACTGACCAACAGGGACACAGAAATCCGCGCTGGACTGGAAACACAGATTGAAGTCACGCTGCCAAATTTTGAGAGTCTCAGCGATTCGGTGACAATTTCTTCGCCTTCATTTATCGCCCCCGAAGAAATCAAAAACTCAGGCTATTTGGTTCAGCAGCGCGAAATCGCCAAGACGGCGGGTGCTTTGCAGGACGTGTCGCGTTATGTGCAAACCTTGCCCGGAGTCGCCATCGGATCGAACGATTTTCGCAACGACATCATCGTTCGCGGTGGCTCGCCGCTCGAAAACCTGTTTGTCGTAGATAACATCGAGATTCCCAACATCAACAATTTTGCCAACTTTGCGGCGGCGGGTGGCACGGTCAGTATTCTTGATGCCGAACTGATTCAGGACGTGAACTTTCTGACTGGTGGTTATCCGGCTCCGTACATAAATCGCCTTTCCAGCGTTTTGCAGATTACTCAGCGCGAAGGCAATCGAGACAAACTCGGCGGGCGTGCGACGGTGGGATTTGCCGGGGCTGGCGTTATTCTTGAAGGCCCCATCAACAAAGGCAAAGGTTCATGGGTGGTTTCAGCGCGGCGCAGCTTTCTGGATTTTTTCAGTGACGATCTGGGTTTCGGCGGCGTGCCGGTAAATTACAGTTTTAACAGCAAAGCCGTTTACGACCTCAATGCAAACAATCGCGTCTGGATGGTGAATTTCACCGGCATTGACCGCATTCGTCTGGGGCCGATTGCGGGAAAGCCGAAAACCGGTGAAGACCGTGAGCTTGAGAACCTGGACATTCGTTATCGCGGCTGGCGCAGTGCCACAGGGATCAACTGGCAGCGGGTTTTCGGCACACGTGGTGTCGGCCTGCTGGGCTTTTCGCATTCCGAAGCCAGCGTCAATCAACAGGTCAAAGACTTATTACAGTTTGGTTTCACGGGCACGAATTTAGATGACATCATCGCACGCACGCCGCCGGTTTATCGTGAAAACAGCCGTGAAGGTGAAACGACATTGAAATACGACCTGACGCTTTACACCTCCTTGGTGGACAAAGTGCAGGCGGGTGCCAGTCTCAAATTTTTCCGTATCCGTTACGATGCCGCTCAACCATTTGGCAACAGCGACAATCCATTTGCGATCAGGACGGATGCGAACCCGTTCACGCTGCAAAGAAACTTCACCGCGCGACAGACGGGCGCTTACGTGCAGGCGTCGCAAAATCTGACGCCACGATTCAACGTCACAGTGGGCGGACGATTCGACAACTACCAATACATCTCGTCCAGTCGCTTCAGCCCGCGCGTTGGAGCCAGCCTGCGATTGACTGACAAGCTGAGTTGGCGCGGCAGTTACGGGATGTATTTTCAGCAACCGTTCTTCCTGTTTCTTTCGGCGTTTCCTGTCAATCGTCAATTGGAACCAACGCGCGCCACCCATTACGTAACAGGGCTTTCTTATCAGGCCAGCAATACTTTACGCATGACGATGGAGCTTTATCAGAAAGATTATCGGGATTATCCGGTGTCGCTTGATTATCCGGCGTTTTCGCTTGCCAACGCGGGCGATACTTTCGCGGTGAGGGATTTACTCTTTCCGCTAACCAGCGCAGGACGCGGACGCGCGCGCGGCATCGAATTTTTCGTCGAAAAGAAATTCACTTCGAAATGGTTCGGCCAAACCAATCTGGCTTTTTCGCGTACTCGCCACGCCGGACGGGACGGCATTTTGCGTCCGGGTAGCTTTGATTACCCGATTATTTTTAACGCGGTCGGCGGATACAAACTTAACGCAAAATGGGAGTTTTCTTCGCGGGTGGCATATTTAGGCGGGCGTCCTTTCACGCCGTTTAATGAAACACTTTCGCGCCAGCAAAGCCGTGGCATCTTCGATTTCAACCGCGTCAATGGCGAACGCGCGCCAGATTACTTCCGCTTGGATTTTCGCGTAGACCGCACCTTCACCTTGCGCGACAAACCGCTCATCGTCTTTGCCGGATTGCAGAACGCGACCAATCGCAAAAACTTCGCCCAGGTGAATTGGGATCGTCGTCTGAATCAACAATACCTTTCTTATCAACTCGGAATCTTTCCGCTGGTCGGTCTGGACTGGCGTTTCTAAAGCAATGACTGGATCAATTACTCAACCTGTTTACGCAATTCTTGGAGCCACTGGTGGCATCGGAGCCGCGCTCTGTCGCCGCCTCGCCGCTCAAGGCGCACGGCTCGTCATCGGCGCACGCGACGAAGACAAACTTACTGCGTTGGCTGGTGAACTCAATGCGGCTTATCTGGTCACGGACGCGACGCAATCAGAGCAGGTAGACGCTTTCATCGCCCATGCCATCAAATCCAATGGACAACTTAGCGGCGTTGCCAATTGCGTAGGCTCACTGTTGCTCAAGCCAGCGCACATCACGACCAATGACGAATGGGATTTCACCATAAGACAAAATTTGAACTCAGCGTTTTATCTGTTGCGCGCCGCAACCAGGGCGATGAAAGAAGGCGGTTCTATCGTGTTGCTTTCTTCCGCCGCCGGACGCACAGGCCTTGCCAATCACGAAGCCATTGCCGCCGCGAAAGCCGGTGTGATCGGGTTGACGCTTTCGGCAGCGGCTTCGTATGCCGCGCGCAGCATTCGCGTCAATTGCGTTGCGCCGGGATTGGTCGCTACACCGCTCACATCGCGGATTACAGGCAATGAAACAGCGGTGAAAGCCTCTGCCGCCATGCACGCGCTGGGACGCATCGGCACCCCCGAAGAAGTCGCCTCCGCCATCGCGTGGTTTCTTGATCCTGCGAACAGTTGGGTGACAGGCCAGGTACTCGGCGTGGATGGTGGATTGGCGACCGTCAGACCGCGCTGATGATCTTGAGAGTTTTGTTGTTCACACAACTTTCGGTAACACTGTATGCCGCAGGTCACCAAGAATTAATAACCACGGTAAAAAACATCATGTTGAAAAAATCTGATTGGTTGATTTTGGGATCCGCCTTCGCATCCTTTCTATTTTCCATTAGTTTGTGGTTCGGTTTTTTGGGAGAGGCGGACAAACAGGCAGGAATCGTTGTCGATATCTGGGGGCCTTCGATTTTGGCTGTGGAGATTTACTTCAAGCTGAAAACAGGGGGGAAATCGCATGACTACTGCCGACGGAATTTTTGCGACTCTTTTGTTGCTTGGTGGGTGGCTTTACACCATTCGCGACTTTCGCGAGATAGGCAGGCATCCTGAGAAATACGTGAAGAAGCGGTACCCTGAGAAAGAAAACACCGAAAATGCTGACGCGTGAATGCAGTTGATGAGGCTGGCTACGGGCGCAGAAGATCACAAGGTCAAAATTTACCCGGTTTGTTTTGGCAAATTGCAGGAGATTCGGCAGAAAGTGAAAAATCTTCCTGCCGTTCGTGTAAGAACTGCTCGAAACTGGAAAGCGAATCGGCGGACGGTAAATCGATAAACATCAAATCAGTTGATTTTATTGGGGGTAGACGGTTTTACCGTATCTGAAAAGCTGTGGCACCGTGCTTGCAATAGCTTAGGTGGGGCAACGAGATACCAGGTGGTTAATCCACTGACGGTGTCAGCGGTTACCACGGTGAGGAAGGTAACCGCGATTTATCAGGCGCTACAGGCAATCCCACGACTGTAGCGCCTATTTCTTTTTCTGCCGCTGATTGCTCCGAATTTCCATCAGGCAGACTTTTGCCAGCCATTTCCTGACAGCGGGTCCAGATTCAATTTTCGTCTTCAACAGCATCAAGCAGGGACATTTGATTGACGTGCTTGCTGGGCTTTTTCAGATGCCTGGCGAATTTTGGCTTGCCCGTCACGTCCAATTCATTCTGTTCCAGGTTCGTCAAAATCTCGCGCGCACGTTCGACGACCGTTTTCGGCAATCCGGCCAGACGCGCGACCTCTATGCCGTAGCTCTTACTCGCGCTTCCTGGAACGACTTTTCGCAGGAAGACAATCTCGCCCTTCGATTCCGAAACCGCGACTTGATAGTTGCGAACGCCGGGGCGGAGTTTTTCCAGTTCGGTCATTTCGTGGTAGTGCGTGGCGAACAGCGCCTTTGCCGAATGCCGGTCATGATCATGCAGATATTCGGCAATCGCCCATGCCAGCGACAATCCATCAAACGTCGCCGTGCCGCGTCCGACTTCATCCAGCAAAACCAGACTGCGCGGCGTGGCCGTATTCAGGATGTTCGATGTTTCGATCATCTCGACCATGAACGTCGAACGCCCGCGCGCCAGATTGTCAGACGCGCCGACCCGCGTGAAAATGCGATCCACCAGCGCAATCTTCGCGGAATTGGCCGGGACGAAGCTTCCCATTTGGGCCATCACCACAATCAGCGCTGCCTGCTTTAAGAAAACGCTTTTTCCGCCCATGTTTGGCCCGGTGATAATCAGTAGCCGGTCGGTCGTGTTATTAATGCTTAAATCATTTGGCACGAATCGCTCGCCCAGCGTTTCGATCACTGGATGCCGCCCGGCGCGAATTTCAATTTCGTCGCCTTCGTGAAGCTGTGGCCGAACATAATTTCGCTGCGCCGCGACTTCCGCCAGCGACGCCAAAACATCCAGCGCCGCCACGGCGCGTGCGACGCCTTGAATGCGTTTCACCTGTTGAGCCACGCGACGCCGCACATCGTTAAAAAGTTCAACCTCCAGTTCAATGATTCGTTCTTCCGCGCCAAGCACCTTCGCTTCGTATTCTTTCAACTCAGGAGTCGTGTATCGCTCGGCGTTGACCAGCGTCTGCTTGCGCTCGTAATCCGACGGCACACGATCTTTGTTGGAGTTGCTGATTTCAATGAAATAGCCGAAGACATTGTTAAATTTCACCTTGAGCGTTGAAATGCCCGTGCGTCCGCGCTCGCGGGCCTCAATGGCGGCGATGTAGCTTTTGCCGCTGCGCGCCAGGTTGCGAAGTTCATCTAATTCAGGACTGAACCCGTCGCGAATCATCCCAGGCTCATTTGCCGCCGCCGGTGGATCATCTGCAATCGCCCCGGCAATCAGCGACCTCACGTCATCCAATTCATCCAGACTTTCCGCCAGCACCTGCAGCAGGGAAGCGCGGCTGTCAGCAAGGGATTGCCGTAATCTGGGAATGATTTCGATGGATTGCCGCAGCGCTATCAGGTCGCGCGCGTTCGCTCTTCCCAGTGTCACTTTTCCGCAAAGCCTTTCCAAATCCGCCATCGGCTCCAGCAACCGCCGCAACTGATCCCGTTTGATAGTTGAACCTTTCAGCTCGTCCACCGAATCGAGCCGTGCTCCAATTTCCCCTAATTTGACTGAAGGACGCAGAATCCATTGCCGCAACAGGCGCGCACCCATCCCGGTCAATGTCTGATCCATTACTCCAACCAAGCTGTGTGAAGCTACACCATCAGATGCAGTTACCAATTCAAGATTGGTGGCGGTCGTTGAGTCCAGCACCAAATACTCACTCGGCTCGAAGTAAGTAATTTCGCTCAAATGCGCAGCCTGCGACTTCTGAGTTTCATTAATGTAATGTACAGCCGCCCCGGCAGCGCAAACTGCAAATGCACGCCCGCTCAATCCAAAACCGTCCAGAGAGGCAACCCCCAGTTGAGTTCGCAGCAGCGAATCCGCGTGATCGTGCCCGAAAAGCCAATCGTCAAGTGGAGTCAACGTGCAATCCTTAAAGATTGGTGAACTTGAGTCTGATAACGAGATGGAATTCGTGGTAAGAGATTCTTTTATGGAGTTGTTTGGGCCGAAAAGAGGTGAGAGGGAACCAGGAAAAAGAACTTCACGAACAGAGAAAACTTCAAGTTGTTCCTGAACTCGCTGCCAGGCGGATTCTCCAGAAAATTGTGTGGTCAGAAACTCTCCCGTGGAAAGATCAAGCACTGCCAACCCCATTCCTTCGCCTGCGCCACAGATGGCAGCAAGATAATTATTCTGTTTTGATTCTAGTAATTGGCTTTCGAGGGCAGTACCCGGAGTGACGACTCGAACGACTTCGCGTTTGACCAGTTTAACTCCAGCTTTTGCGTCTTCAGTTTGCTCGCAAATCGCGACTCTGAATCCTTTTTTCACCAGTTTGGTGATGTATCCTGCCGCCGCGTGATAGGGAATTCCGCACATCGGGACAGGCGTACCTCGCTCCTTATGCCTGGCCGTCAAAGTAATTTCCATTTCACGCGCCCCGATCAGCGCATCATCGAAGAACATTTCGTAGAAATCACCCATTCGGAAGAAGAGAAGCGTTCCAGGGTACTGTTTCTTGATTTCGTAATATTGACGGAGCATGGGGGTAAGCTGCCCCGTGGAGGATGATTTTTCAGCAGACATTTCTTCGCGGCCTTTCAAAGCATTTCGGTGTGATGAATTTTCCGTAAACGGACTGAGAGACCAATTGTTAGCCCGTAACCCGCAAGATATAATTCGCGCTCAAACCATGTCAAATCATCAACTTCGTCAAGCAACGCCACCTTTTGTTTTAGCCGTAGACACTTCGTCCGTTTCTGCCTGCTTTGCCATCGCGAGCGGAAAACAGATCATTGCTTCCATACAGACCGAGGTGCCCGTCCCACACTCAAAGACATTTTTCAATTTGCTCGAGAGCTTGCTTCAAAGTGCAGGTAAGTCTTTAACGGAAATAGATGCGTTCGCTGCCACCACCGGGCCAGGAAGTTTTACTGGTTTAAGAGTTGGCCTGTCCGCAATCAAAGGTCTTTCACATGCAGCCAGAAAGCCTGCGATTGGTGTCAGTTCGATTGATGCTCTCGCACTGGCCTCAAAAACGTTTGGAAAGGTTCTGGTGATCATTAACGCGGGAAGAGATGAGGCTTATGCCGGCCTGCGCCTGGTTCGGTCTGGCGAGATTGTTAAAGTATTGGGGGAGGATCTGGTTGGCCCTGCTTCAAATATTCTTCAGTTTTTTGATCAATATATTCAGAAAGATAGGCTGATAATCATCAGAGCAGGCTTTAAAGAAGAAGATCGAGAACATGATCTTGAATTGGGGTTACAAACCATCCGCGTTACGTCCAATGTTGCAGAAGATATCGCTATTTATGCCGCCGAGATTCTTACCAGGCAAAGCAGTTATGATTTGCGTCCGCACTACATTCGCCCCTCCGATGCCGAAATCAAACGAACAGATTAGGAGCACAGTGCTTGAGCTTCGAAATTGAGCAGATGCAGGAGACGCATATTCTGGCTGTCGTCGCACTTGAGCAGGAGTGTCACCTCAGTTCATTAGGTGACATCGGTTATCGAAAAGCTCTTCAAGACCCAAATTCAATTCTGCTCGTAGCAACTGTGGAATTGCCGGTTTGTTCCTCATCGGAAGTGGTCGCAATTTTCTCCGCACAAATGGTGATTGACGAGCTACAGATTGATAATATTGCTGTGGCGGAAAGTTACAGGCAAAAGGGACTGGCGACGATTTTGTTGGCTGAAGCCCTGAAAGCAGCGAAAAAGAAGGGCATGAACAGCGCAGTGCTGGAAGTTCGGGCAAAGAATTCAGCAGCGCTAAAACTATACAAACGACACGGATTCATCGTCGCTGGTTACCGCAAAAACTATTATCACAATCCTCCGGATGACGCCCTGACAATGTTGCTAAACTCAAGTAAACACGCGTAAAAATGCGGCTTGAAGGCGCATCGGCTTTGTATTACTATGCCGCCAGTTAAGCAACTAATCGGTAAACATTACCAAAACATCGGCAAATTCATCTTTCTGTGGAGGAAAAGCCAATGAGCATTTCAGCTAGCGACACGGGGTTAAAGGAATATTTGATTGCCAATAATGACAAGTACCGCGAGCTTGTTAATGAGCATCATAAATATGACGCCAGACTGTTGGAACTTTCAGAACTCCCTCATCCCAACGAAGAAGAACAGATCGAAGAGATTGTCCTGAAGAAAAAGAAGCTCTTCTTGAAAGATCAAATGGAGGCGATTGCCAGCCAATATAAAACGAGTTACGCGTCACACTAAAAAGCACACACGGAATATTCAGATCACAGTAAAAGAAAACGGGGGCACAAAGTTGTGTCCCCGTTTTCTTTTACGAGTTAGCCTGATAAGCTTCAAACCAGACACCAATCATCCAAACAATTCATATAGAAGCAGTTTTTCAATCATTGGAAAGGTCAGTGAATGAGCGAAGCCAACGAAGAAACACAAGTCAATCCACCGCGGCACGGAATACGCAAAGGCGTTTATATTATTCCCAGCGCCTTCACAATCGGAAACATTTTCTGCGGCTTTTATGCTGTGATTAATGCGGTTAAGGGCTATCAGGCATTCAATTCTCCAGGGCATATGGAGCAGGCGGCGCATCTTTTCGATAATGCCGCGCGAGCGATTGGATATGCATTTCTGCTTGACGGACTTGATGGACGCATCGCCCGAATGACGAAAGCCACCAGCGAATTCGGTGTCGAACTGGATAGCATCGCAGACGTGCTGACATTTGGAATTGCGCCAGCAGTGGTGGCTTATACTTGGGGATATGGTTCAACACCTGGACTCGGAAAATGGGCCTGGGGAGTGTCATTCTTCTTTCTGATTTGCGGAGCGTTGAGACTGGCGCGCTTCAATGTTATGGCACGATCCCCGCGCTTCACCGTTCCCGGAAGTACTCCGAAACTGGACAAGCGATATTTTGTTGGCTTGCCGATTCCCGCAGCCGCTTTACTGCTTGCTTCGATTATTCATTTCACTCCGCAGCCCATCCCCACTTACACTACAGATCAGACACAACTTTATAGCTGGGGACTGCTGGTCATTATGGCCCTGCTGGCTGTTTTGATGGTCAGCACTTTCCGATACACAAGCTTCAAAAATATTAGTCCAAAGAGCAATAAACCATTTATTGTCCTCCCCCTCCTTTCGCTTCTAATCGCAGGCATTTGGTTCTACTCCCAACCAGTACTGTTGGTGCTCTCCATTCTTTATGTTTCCCACGGCCCCTTGATGAAGCTTTGGAGCCTGTTTCGTCGTACCAAGCGTCCGATAACACAAGAAGAGTCCATCACACCGACCGCAACGAACGCCGACTAACTTTGAGGTCGGCATTGCTCTCGCGTATACTCCCGCCTCGATAACCCTATCCTCAAACTGTTAAACAGCAACAAAGGAGCGATCTCGTGCCAACAACATTCGAGACCGTCGTCATACTTGATTTCGGCTCACAATACACACAACTCATTGCCCGGCGCATTCGCGAAGTGGGCGTTTACTGCGAAATACATCCTTACAACATTTCTATTTCGATTTTACGGAAGATACAGCCAAAGGGAATTATTCTTTCCGGTGGACCTAACTCTGTTTACGAAAATGATGCACCGCACTGCTCATCAGAAGTCCTTGAATTGGGTATCCCGGTTCTGGGCATATGCTACGGCGTGCAGCTCCTGAGTTATTTCCTCGGCGGAAAAGTGGAGCCATCTCCAAGACGGGAATACGGGGCTGCGCGAGTTAACCTGGTTGGGGAAAGCCAATTGCTCAGCGGGTTGCCAACTGATTTTCCGGTGTGGATGAGCCACGGAGACCACGTTACCGTTCCACCCACAGGCTTTGAAATTGTCGCCAGAACTGACAATGCGCTTGGCGCCATAGAAAACAATGCAAACAGAATCTATGGTTTGCAATTTCATCCAGAAGTCGCACACACTCCAAATGGAAAACAAATTCTGAAAAACTTCCTGCGCCAGATTTGTGGCTGCCGCGCCGATTGGTCGCCCGCATCTTTCGTTCAAATCGCTGTTGAGCGTGTTAAAGAGCAAGTTGGCGAGGGGCACGCTGTCTGCGGCCTTTCCGGTGGCGTTGACTCTGCTGTTGCCGCTGCCCTGGTTGCGCGTGCGCTTGGTGATCGTCTGACTTGTATTTTCGTTGACAACGGACTGCTTCGTAAAAATGAATTCGAGAAAGTATTGCAAGCCTTCCGCGATTATGGCGAACTTAATGTCAAGGGAGTCGCGGCGGGTGAGCGATTTTTGCAGGCATTGCAAGATCAGGCCGATCCTGAAAGGAAGCGCAAGATTATTGGCAACGAATTTATAGAAGTCTTTCAAGAGGAGGCGAATCAGCTTGGTGAGGTGGATTTTCTGGTTCAAGGCACACTTTATCCAGATGTCATTGAATCCGTTTCCGTCAAAGGTCCATCAGCAGTGATTAAGAGTCATCACAATGTAGGTGGCCTACCCGAAAAGATGAAGCTTAAACTTGTCGAGCCGTTACGCGAGCTTTTCAAAGATGAAGTTCGCGCGGTTGGGAGAGAGTTAGGCTTACCTGAATTACTGGTTAATCGCCAGCCTTTTCCCGGTCCCGGGCTGGCAGTTCGCATTTTAGGCCCAGTGGATGGCAATAAAGTGAAGCTTCTCCAAGAAGCGGATAATATTGTGATGGAGGAGATAAAACAGGCGGGACTTTATGACAAGTTGTGGCAGGCATTTGCCGTACTCCTTCCGATCCAAACCGTTGGCGTTATGGGAGACTACAGAACTTACGAAAACGCAATCGCCATTCGAGCAGTTGAAAGCTCGGATGGGATGACTGCGGATTGGGCAAAACTGCCCTATGATGTATTGGAAAATATCAGCCGTCGAATCGTGAGTGAAGTCAGAGGAATCAACCGGGTTGTTTATGACATCAGTTCAAAACCACCAAGCACAATTGAGTGGGAGTAAGAGCTTGCTTTATGAACTGCCAAGTTAAGAAAAAACACTTACAGTGTATGGCTTAAGGCGGCGTACTGAGGCTTAAGTGGAAGCTTAAGCCTCAGTACGCCGCCTTCTTAACTTAAGCATTAAGACATTATCTGGCCGCTTAAAACAGATCTGGACAAATAAATGGACAAGCAATTCGTACATCTACATTTGCATACTGATTACAGCTTGCTGGACGGTGCGATCAAGATAGGTCCGCTAGCGAAACGAATCGCAGAATTGAAGATGCCTGCGGTTGCCATCACCGATCACGGCAATCTTCACGGCTCGCTTTCCTTTTATCACAAGATGAAGGCTGAAGGCGTAAAACCGATCATTGGGATCGAAACCTATCTCACTCGCGGCAGCCGTCACGATAGGGGGGCAGGAAATTTACAGCCGGGTGAAAAGGCGACTAATCACCTGGTTTTGATGGCTAAAGACCTGACTGGATACCACAATCTGGTGAAACTTTCTTCCTTCGCCTACACCGAAGGTTTCTGGCGTAAACCGCGAATTGATAAAGAGCTTCTGGCCAGGCATAGCGAAGGTCTGATTGGCCTGTCTGCTTGTATCAGCGGAGTTCCTCCCTATTTACTCCTGCGGGATAAATTCGAAGAGGCGGCAAAAGAGGCGTTGGAATTTCAGGATATTCTCGGCAAAGGGAACTACTATCTGGAAATTCAAGAGCACGGATTGGATGCCCAAAAAAGAATTCGAAAACCCATGGTTGAGCTGTCGAAGAAGACGGGCATCCCGATTGTTGCAACAAATGATTCGCATTACCTGATGCCGGACGATGTGAAGGCTCATGAAATGCTTCTTTGCATCGGGCGGAATAAGCAGTATGACCCGAATCAATTGACCTACGGCGCGCCGAAATTCTACGTCCGAAGTGCTGAAGAAATGTGGCAGGTGTTTGGAGAAGAGCCTGACCTGCTCCATCGAACGCTTGAAATCGCTGAAAAATGTGATCTGACATTCCCAAAAACCATTGATCAGGTCCCAATGTATCCGGTTCCTGATGACCACACAATTGACAGCTATTTTGAAAAAGTCGCCTGGGATGGTTTCGAGGAAAGGTTCAGGGAAATATGGCAGCCTTTGCAGGAAAGCGGTTCGATGCGCCAAACCCTAACAGTTTACAAAGATCGCTTGGCACATGAGATCGCCACGATTAAGCGTATGGGATTTCCGGGCTACTTTCTGATCGTTTGGGATTTTATCCGTTATGCCAAAAGCAAAGGGATCCCAGTCGGCCCTGGCCGTGGTTCAGCCGCAGGCAGCCTGGTTGCATACTGCCTGAAGATTACTGACGTTGACCCTATTCAGTATGATCTGCTTTTCGAGCGTTTTCTGAATCCCGAACGCGTAACGATGCCTGATATTGACGTGGATTTCTGCGTTCGTGGGCGTGCCGACGTTATCAATTACGTCAGCGATTTGTACGGGCGTCAGAATGTCTCGCAAATTATTACTTTCGGCACGATGGCCTCACGCGCCGTAATCAAGGATGTTGGGCGTGCGATGAAGGAGGTGCTGACTTACGCTGAAGTTGAGAAGGTCGCGAAGATGATCCCGCCCCCGGTGCGTGGCCGCAATGTTTCAATCGAAGCCGCCATTGAACAGAACCCTGATCTCAAAAAGGCGATTGAGACAGATCAGCGAATTGCGGATCTGATTGATACCGCCCGAAAGCTGGAAGGCAATGCGCGGCATTCATCCGTGCATGCCGCGGGCGTGGTGATTTCCCCGAAGCCGCTCCATGAACTGATTCCCGTATGCACGGGGCAAAATGATGAACTCGTCACCCAATTTGTCATGTCTGATCTTGAGAAAACAGGCATGCTCAAAATGGACTTTCTGGCGCTGACCACGCTGACCATCATTGAAGACTGTCTGCGGACAATCGAAAAAGAGAAGGGGAGCCGTCCCAATCTGGCAGCGATTCCGCTTGACGATGAAAAGGCGCTCAAGCTTTTCGCCGATGGGATGCTGAATGCCGTCTTCCAGTTTGAAAGCTCTGGAATGGTCGAAATCTGCCGTAAACTCAAACCGGAAAGCCTGGAGGATTTATCAGCGTTAAATGCACTTTATCGCCCAGGGCCACTCGATGGAGGAATGGTGGATGATTACATTGAACGCCGGCACGGCCGCCGCAAAGTGACCTACATCACGCCCCAGATGAAAGGCATTCTTGAAAACACCTATGGGATCCTGGTTTATCAGGAGCAGATTATGCAGTTGGCCCAGCAACTTGCAGGTTACTCACTGGGGGAAGCTGACTTGATGCGTCGCGCGATGGGCAAAAAGAAAAAAGAAGAGATGGCGCTTCATGAAGAGAAATTTGTGAAAGGCTCAATGGAGCGCGGAATTGCCGAAGATAAGGCGCGCCGCATTTTCTCCCTGATGGCGCAATTCGCTGATTACGGATTCAACCGATCTCACTCGTTTGCATATGCCTATCTGGCCTATCAAACGGCTTACCTGAAAGCGCATTATCCCACCCATTTTTATGCCGCAGTCCTATCGAACGAAATCTCCAATGCCGACAAACTTGCACGATACATCAGCGAGATGAAGGTGCTGGGCATCAGCCTGTTGCCACCAAATGTTAATTCCAGTAATGAAGGGTTTACGCCCTCGGAGAATTCAATCCTCTTTGGATTGGCGGCGATCAAGGGACTTGGATCTTCGGCAGTCCAGATGATTATCAGCGCCAGGGAAAATGGTGAGGATTTCAAGTCCATATTCAATTTTGCGGAGCGTGTTGATCAGCGTGCCGTCAACAAGCGTGTGCTGGAGTCCTTGATCAAATCTGGCGCTTTCGATTCGACCTCGACCAATCGTGCCGCGATGATGGCTGCGTTGGATCGAGCAATTGAGTACGGCGCCAAAGCACAACGAGACAAACTGTCTGGACAAACAGATCTTTTCGCAGGCTTGTTGGGAGCAGACGATTCCCTGACGGACGAGCCGCTGCTGCCTGAAGTCAAGCCGTGGACGCGAAAGGAATACCTCGCCTTTGAAAAAGAGGCATTGGGTTTTTACGCCAGTGGGCATCCGCTGGAGGATTATGCTGACTCAATACGAGCAATGGCCAAAACAGATGGTGGGAATATAGCTGAATTCCAACATGGAGAAATTGTCTCCATGGGGGGAATTGTGCTTGACCTGGCAATCAAGATTACGAAAAAAGGAGATAAATTTGCGTTGTTCAGGCTGGAAGATCAGTTTGGCTCCATCAAGATTGTCTGCTGGCCGGAACAATTCAACAAGTATAAATCTCTGATCCAAAATGATGTTGCAGTGTTGGTGAAGGGGAAGTTGGAATTAAGCGACGAGCAGGATGCCAGTATTATCACGCAGGAGCTGTTGCCTCTTGAAGGTGCCAAGGCAAAGGCCGCAAAGGCCATGGTGGTAAAAATCAAAGAGACCTCTGCGAATCTGCAAAACCTAAAACAACTCAATGATCTGATTAGCTCAAATATGGGAAGCACGCAGATCTACCTGGATGTAATGACTGACAACGGCTGGGTTGTCAGGCTTCGTCCCAATCAATTCTTCCGGATCAATCCTTCTCCAATTCTGACGGCGGAGATTGAAAAAGTAGACGCTTCGTGGAAAGTGGAGTTGGTAATGAGCGAAACTTACAGTGAAGCCTAACCCATAAGGAAATGAGGAAATAAAGAATGACTCAACTACAAAATGTGCAACTGCAACCATTTGACCGTGTAAAGCTCGCCCGGCATGACCGTCGTCCTTATGCATTGGATTTGATTGAGAGAATCTTCACGGACTTTGTTGAGGTTCATGGAGACCGAAAGTTTGGGGATGATCCAGCCATCGTTGCTGGACTCGCGAATTTTCAAGGTTTGCCCGTAGCCATTGTTGCGCACCAAAAGGGCCGTGATATCAAGGAGCGCCAAGCTCGTAATTTCGGGATGCCGAAGCCAGACGGCTACCGCAAAGCATTACGAGTCATGCAAATTGCTGAAAAGTTCAATCGGCCAATTTTTACTCTGATTGATACCCCTGGCGCCTACCCGGGAATTGATGCTGAAGAGCGGGGGCAGGCCGAGGCGATTGCGTTTAATCTAAGAGAGATGGCCAGAATTACGGTTCCTATTATTGTTACGATTACAGGTGAGGGTGGTTCTGGTGGAGCGTTGGCCATAGGCGTTGGCGATGTTATCTGCATGATGGAAAATGCCGTTTATTCGGTTATTACTCCGGAAGGTTGTGCTGCAATCCTTTGGAAGGATGCCAAAATGTCCGCTCAGGCGGCCGCCAGCATGAAGATGACAGCGACTGACCTGCTCAAGGCGGGGATCATTGATCATATTATTTCTGAACCGGAAGGTGGCGCTCAAAACGACTGGGATGTTGCCGCTTCAATGCTTGCATCTCATTTTCTTAAAATGTTGCTAGAAGTTAAAGATTTGCCTGTAGCTGAGCGATTGGAAAGGCGTTATCGTAAATTTCGTGCGATGGGGGAAGTCGAAACTTAGTCCAGGGACTAAGTTTAGGTGAATTGTCGGCGCGCCGACAATTCACCTAAACTATTTATTTAGAAGGGGATTTCGTTATCATCACCTCCGCTGGAGCTAGGAGATGACCCCGAAGTTTGACGTGTAGCAGAAGAAGATGCTGATGAGTACGATCCTTCATCTCCGCGCGGTCCAAGGAACTGGACATCTGTTGCCCTGACCTCAAGGGAAGTTCGTTTATTACCATCCCGATCTGTAAACTCCTGCTGAGACAAACGCCCTTCAACATATACCTGTCTACCTTTGGTCAAATATTGATTGGCAGCATCTGCCTGCTTTCCCCAGACATTAATTCTGAACCAGATTGTACTCTCCTGCATTTCGCCAGAGCGATCCTTGCGTTTTTCCGTTGTCGCCACTGAGAAATTACAGACCGCCGTGCCATCCGGCATATAACGAATTTCGGGATCCTTTCCCAGATAACCAACGATTGTGATCTTGTTGAACGAGGCCATATTTATCTCCTGTGATAAGCATTTTGAATGTGGTCAAATGCGGTGATCGGATTGCCGTTTCGCTCGCATTCCTGATAAACTGGAAACTGAGGTTGCGACATATATTCTAAGGCTGTAATCGTTTCGCTCGAAAACGTGGGAAGTATAATCCTTCCCCGCTATTGCGTAAATGCATTTCTAAATCAGCATTTCCTATGCTCCAGTTCTTATGCTTCGGTTTCTTAATATTTCAAATTTAGCATTGATTGATAGTTTACAGATCGAGTTTCAGCCCGGATTGAATGTTTTAAGCGGTGAAACAGGTTCGGGCAAGTCAATCATCATTGACTCTCTGGGAATTCTGCTCGGGGATCGTTTATCCCATGAGGTTATACGATCTGGTGAAGCTCGTGCATTCGTTGAAGGCGTCTTTGACTGTCAAAACAATTCTCCGTTAATCGAACTGCTTACTGCTTCCGGCATCGAAGGCGCGGAAGAGGAGATTGTTATCAGAAGAGAAGTTAATGCTAACGGCAGGGGGCGCATTTTCGTAAACAACCAGATTGCGACTCTGGGACTACTGAAGGCCATTCAGCCCCACGTTATTGATATTCATGGCCAGGGGGACCAGCAAAGCCTGCTTTCTGCAGATACTCATTTGAATTTGCTGGATGCCTTTGCTGGTGCTACATCACATAGGCAAGTGGTTGGACGAGGCTATGACCTGTTGTTGGGATTGATAAAAGAGTTGGAAGTCAATCGTCAAAATGAAGCCGAAAGGCTCAAAACGCTGGATACGATTGAGTTCCAACTTTCTGAGATTGAGCAGGTTAATTTGTCAGATGGCGAAGATGTTGAATTGGAACTAGAAAGAAATCTGCTTGCAAATGCTGAAAAGCTGGTTGGCTTATGTTCAGAATCTTATCAGTACCTTTATGATGATGAAAATTCCGCATTGGCGCGAATTGCGCTGGCGCAACGCAGGCTAGGTGAATTGGCGGAGCTCGATACGAGATTTGGTCCTTATCTAGATCAGATCGCCAACGCAAAATATATTCTTGATGATGTGGCTTTTTTTGTTAGTGACTATACGGGGAATATTCAGGCATCAACGGATAGGTTACAGGTAGTGGAAGACAGGCTCACTGAAATCAAGCGATTGAAGCGTAAGTATGGCGGATCAGTCGCTGAAATTCTAGGAACTCGAGATAAACTGCTTGAAGAAAAGAACTCTCTACTGCATAGTGAAGAACGTGGCAAAGAAATTGAGAAAGATTTGAAATTGGCGCTGGACGCTTATCAAAAGGAAGCTTCCGTAATCTGTGGAATGCGTCATAAAGCCGCCCCAAGACTTGAGCAGGCTGTTGTTAAAGAGTTGGCGGATGTCGCCCTTGGAGCAGGCAGATTCTCAGTTCGATTCAGTGCCTCAATGACAAATCAACTCGCCGAAAAGCTCCTTACCCTTACCGGGTTAAAAATTGACTCCCTTAGTCGGCTGGGTGGTGAAATTGTTGAGTTTTATTTCTCTGCGAACACAGGAGAAGAATTAAAAACGCTCAAGTCTGTTGCTTCCGGCGGCGAATTGTCCAGGCTGATGCTGATTCTTAAAACTATCACCGCACCGACCCTATTTCCAAGAACACTTATTTTTGATGAGATTGATGCTGGCATTGGTGGCAGAGTTGCAGAGGCCGTCGGCTATCGTCTGAAACGGCTTGCTAAGACTAATCAAGTGTTATGTATTACGCATCAATCGCAAATTGCAAGATATGCGGATGCTCATTTCCTCGTTTCAAAAGGCATTTCTGGAAATCGGACAGTAACCAGTGTCGAGCAGCTAGACAATAATGGCCGAATTGACGAATTGGTTAGAATGATCGGTGGAACGTCCGCAACCGTGGCGGCAAGAAAACATGCAAAGGAATTACTTCAGCTTCAATGATTTAGATTGATAGATTTCATGTATAGCTTGAATAATTAAGAGTTTAAGTATTCCGAAATTAAGTTCTCTACCTTTTGTTCGGCAAAGAGGTCCCCGCCAATTCACAGCATGCAGAGAATGTTTTCGGGATACGTAAGTAACTGCCAGAAAATTATGAGTAAGAAGCTCTATTTAGAAACACACGGTTGTCAAATGAACGTGCATGACAGCGAAAAGGCAGCCTTTTCGCTGTCTAATGCAGGGTACGAACTGACGGACAATCCAACAGGCGCAGACGTGATTCTTCTCAATACCTGCATGGTCAGAGAGAAGGCTGCGAGAAAAGTATATTCCAGAATCAGCGATCTAAAAAAACAGCTACGTGATCAGGCGCATATAAATGGAGTTAAGCCGATCTTTGGAGTAATGGGTTGTGTCGCCCAAGCTGAAGCGGATCGGATGTTTGAACGCAGCAAAGATATACAACTGGTTCTGGGAACACAGGCAATCAGTAAACTTCCTGATTTAATTTCACAGCTTGATCACGGTTTTCCGAGAGCGATTGACGTTCGTCTATCAAAGACGGCCGAATTCTTTGAGCTCGGTGCGAATGTTCGCCAAACAAAGCATATCGCCTACATCACCATCATTGAAGGGTGCAATAAATTTTGTTCATTCTGCATCGTTCCTTTCACAAGAGGTCGAGAGCGTAGTCGGTCTGTGGATCGAATTGTCGCCGAGGCGAGGGATTTAGCTGATAAGGGCTATAAGGAAGTTCATTTACTAGGGCAAAATGTAAATAGCTATGGTCTGAGTGGGCGATATCACGGCAACAACATACCAGATTTTGAGAAATCAGGTGAAGGTACGTTTGCCCAGCTTCTAGCCAAGGTTGCATCAGAAAGCCGCATTCCACGAATTAAGTTTACGACCTCTTACCCCAGGGATTTTGACAAAAGCGTAGTTCAAGTGATTGATGATCATGAGAATCTTTGTGAATGGATTCATCTTCCTGTTCAATCTGGTAGCAATCGTATACTGAGAGCAATGAGGCGCGGGTATACTCGAGAGGAATATTTGGCAAAGATCGCTTTTATCAAAAATGCAAGGAAGGATATTTCTATCACAGGCGATATCATCATAGGGTTTCCTGGTGAAACCAATGAGGACTTCAATGAAACGCTAAGCCTGATTGCGGAAGTAGAGTATGACGGATTGTATATTTTCAATTACTCACCCAGGCCTCATACACCCGCCGCCGCTTATACTGACTCAGTTCCAGAGGAAGTTAAAACTGAAAGATTTACAAAGCTTCAAGAATTGCAAAAAAGAATTCAAATGCGTAGGTACGGCAGATACTTGGAGCAGAATGTTGAAGTATTAGTTGAAGGGAGGAGTGCTCGCTCTCAACTTGATTATTATGGACATACTCGATGCAATAAAGTCGTTAACTTCCCGGCATCTGAGGGGATTATCGGCGAGATCATTAAAGTAAAGATCACAGAGGCAAAGCCAAATAGTCTTTATGGTCACGTAGTATAAAAGCAAGGGAGATGTAAATGGATAGAGAGGTTAAGATTCGTGGGTTATTAGTTGATCCGACAACTAATTCACCGGTTGTATTGTTAAAAGATATAGCAAGTGATGATGTGATGCTGCCGATCTGGGTTGGCCCTTACGAAGCGAACTCAATCGCCTCTGAAATTGAAAAACTATCTTCACACCGTCCTATGACGCATGATCTTTTGCGTAACATCATTAACCAGATGGGAGGGGTGGTGAATCGCGTGACGGTAACAGATTTGAGAGAAAGTACCTTCTACGCGGTTATAGAAATAGTTGCAAATGGTCAGGCAGTTTTGATAGATGCCAGGCCAAGCGACGCGATCGCATTGGCACTACGAGTTGATTGTCCGATTTTTGTTCGAGAATCCGTCTTGGAATCTTCTCGCTTGGATGGACTTGATAAAATTGTTGATGAAGAAGGGGACATTGACGAAGAAGTCGAATGGCCTGAAGAGATTGACGACGTTAGTGATTATAAAATGTAACGCTAACGTTCGTAAGGGGGAAGCATTGTCAGAGATTAAGATTGCAATCGCCAATCAGAAAGGTGGAGTTGGGAAGACCACTACAGCCATTAATCTCTCAGCCGCACTTGCAAGACAGGGGAAGAGAGTTCTGTTGGCTGATCTGGATCCACAAGCTAATAGCACGATCTCTTTTCTGGAATTACAAGATAGCGGTCCTTCTGTTTATGACTTGCTAGCTGATCCTACTAGCCATTTCTCCGATATAGTAAAAAAGACCAAAATCGAAAATTTGGATATTCTCCCATCGCGCATAAACTTAGCAAAATTAGAGGGGAAATTGATTGGTGAGCTAGATGCACCGTTTCGCCTGAAAGACCGTCTTGACCCAGTGGTTCGTAATTATGATGTCGTAGTTATTGACACGCCACCAACCCTGGGACTGATAACGGTAAACGCACTTGTTGCTGCTACTCATTTAATCATTCCAATTCAGTCTTCATATTTTGCCTTGGAAGGAACTGATGATCTTTTGGAAACGATAGAAAGAATTAAGGCTAGACCTAATCCACAACTTGAGGTTTTAGGCGTTGTTGTAACGCTTCACGACCGTAGAACAACTTTATCTCGAGATATTTATGATCAAATATATCAAGTATTTGGTGATAAAGTGTTTGATACCACGATTTCTAAATCTGTCAGGTTAGAAGAAAGTCCTGCCTATCGGGAATCTATTTTTACCTTTGCGCCCGCTTCCAGCGGTGCAGTTGAATACGCTAACTTATGCGAAGAGGTGATGCGCCGTGCCAGCTAAACGAGGGTTGCCCTCAACTTTGAAAATGAGACATGATCGCCATTATGTAGAGGAATTGGCTTCTTTGCGTGGGGCTCCGATTGGAAAAATGATCGCTATTGAAAAACTGGAGCCAAATCCACAGCAACCTAGGATAGACATGGGAGATTTGGCAGATTTGGTCGCTTCCATTAAGGAGAAGGGAATTCTGGAGCCGCTTCTCGTACGGCCTTCGGAGGTCGGTGGCAGATATATGATTATCTCTGGAGAACGTCGTTATCGAGCTGCAATTGAAGTGGAACTGCGCGAGGTTCCCTGCATTGAGATGGATGTGGATGACAGGGAGGTCGCGGAGATTGCTCTGATTGAAAATCTTCAGCGTAAAGATCTCACCCCATATGAAGAATCCGAAGGGTTTCTCGCGTTAATCGAGCGATTTGGTTACACTCACGAAGAGGTTGCACAGAAAGTTGGCAAATCCCGATCCTCTATCACGGAAACTCTATCAATTGCCTCTATGCCTGCGGACGTCCGAGAACAATGCCGAGTTGCAAATATTAACTCGAAATCATTATTGCTTCAGGTCGCCAGACAAAATGATCAACAGGGGATGCTTGATTTTGTCAGAAGAATTGCGACTCAGGGGCTGAATCGCGATGAGGCTCGTCAGGCACGCAAACAGAAGCAGACTAGGGCGCAGCCCTTTGTCTATCGCTATCAGGCTCCAACCAAGGACTTCACAATTGAAGTGAAATTCCGACGTTCGTCGGTTGAACACGAGGAATTGCTGCAGGCTGTGCGGACTGCTTTAGAAGAATTGGGGAAAATAGGCTAGAGCATTGTATATCCAAGCCCGATGACATCTCTTCGCCTTCGATTTACTGAAAAATACCCGTCTAGCCACTCAGGCTCCCACTCAATATTGCGTTATATCTAAATTCGTTTTAAGTTTACAAAGCGCAGAATGTGACTGAGAAATAAAAGTATTTTGCGCAAATATGTTTATCAGCCATAACGCCATTTAGCACGATGCATTTTTTGTCTGCTGTCGCCATAAGTTTTTAACTCAGTGCAACAGCGGCTGAAATTTCGGATTCGTTACGATTGTCAGGGCGAATCTACCAGATCGCTGAAAGCAAGTTTCAGTTGAATATACAGGTCGTCCAACTTTTCAGAGTAAGCCTGTTTGGTGCTGGCTTGTTTGGGTTAGATAGGCCAGCAGCAAATAAAAAATCAGGGTTCTGCAGCAGGGGTTTTCTGGGACTGTATCCAATTGCATAATCCGCCATGCTGTGCGCAATTGGCTACTATTTTCCTAACCTGACCTCTCGTCTGCGCTTAGAAGCAAATCTAGGAGTAAATCGTGATTGTCAATCCACCATCTTTGCCAAATCAACCAGTGATTGAGCATCCACGCCTGATGGTTGCCTCGAAGATTTTGTTTTTTGGAGCTTCTCGCCTCGAACTGTTGGAAGGAGTCCACCCTGTCATTCAAATTCCCAGATCTGAAGACTCTCAAGAAAAGGTGGCAAATGGAACTTCAGAAAGAGTATCTCAAGAAGCAAACGCTTCTGATCAGAAATCCCAGGATAATAATCCCGCCTTGCAGCAACCCGCAGCGGAAGAACGCAGATCATTTTGGGCTCGGGTTTTCAAACTTCCTCCCTTACGAACGCGGATTGAAAAATCGCTAACTCAAGACTGGAAATTTACCGAAGTTCGTCCGCGCCATATAGAAACGTTGCTCTCGGAGGACGAAGAGGAAGCTCGACGTTTTTTTCTTGATGGTATCAACGCCCGCCAATATCAGCGTCTGGTAAAGGAATTTGGGTGTGGATACGAAAACAGAAATGGAAAAATTGTTGACGATTCTTTCGAGACAATCAGTGAATACGGGCCGGAGTTGCTCAAAAACTATCCAATCCTGATGGAAAATCGGGAGATGATCAAACGCTATTTTGCCGGAGTGTTTCGGGATGGCAGAATTGGAACGCAGTCACTGATCAGAATCAGCAACTCCATGTGGTTTGGTACTTTTGAGGCTCCAAAGTTTAAGCTCTTTGCGAACCTGTTGCATAATCGCTTCCAGGTTCCCAATCATGTTATTGGCCCAATGTTGGCCAGCGTTGGAGACTCGATCTGGTTGCGTCAGGTTCTCTCCCGGAAAACTACGCCTCAAGAATTTCATCAACTACTTAATAAGATAGCGCCTCCATCAAGCGAAGGATCAGGGAATGCATTTGCTCCGGCTCTACAGCTATTGGTTCTTGGTGAAGAAAATAAGATTCCATTCAAGTCGCTGGATGCTTTCGTCGATCAGCTCAAACTGAACCCGAAGGATTTCAATCCCTTCAGCGCTGTGATTTACAACCTGGCACCGTACAGACTCGCGGGCGAAATCAAATGTCCTACTTTTGCCCAGTTTCTACGCAAAATGCTGGATGAGTTTGGTACGGACATTAACCAGGAGTCAGCAAGGCTCTTCCTCCTTTCATTCCGAGAGTACAAAGATAGCTCGGACGGGTTAAGCGCTTTACTCTCTTCTGAATACAGTGAGACGAAGGCATTTTTGAAAAGCCTTGGCATACCCATACCCTCAACTGTGTGGAATATGGAGCGAATCGGAGTTCTCACCCAGACACTCACTCCAGAAAAACGGTCGAGAATTACGAAATTGGTTCGCAGTCTTTCCGAAGAGGTTAAAGTGGCCGATATCATGTTTCTCGCGGAAATCTGTGACAATGAGGAAGAGACAAAGCTACTTCTAGATCGTAATGCGTTGATTGCTGCCGTCAAAGACATAAAAATTGATCGAATCATTGAAAGAAGCAACAACGATCTGGTTAAGGAATTAGAGAGGGAAATTGACAATGCAAACAGAAATGGCCTCTTTCGTACAGTCAGAAGGCTAAGAAATCTCATAAACGAAGAAAAGCGAGCTTACACGGAGCGGGTTGAACCAGGCAAATTGACAAACATACAGCTTAGCCGCCTGCTTATTTTCCATCGCTCGCTTGAAGTGCCCGGATTCCTGGACACTGTTGGCTGGAATGTTTCTTTGGATCTGCAGAATGAGCGGAGCGAAGGTGGTGGCTATCTGGGTTATGATAAGGACATGGCAATGGTCACCATGGTTGCCGGGCAACCTGGGGACAACAAGCAGTATCGGCCACAAAACCTTTATCGTGCTCCTGCTTCATTGGCATTGTTTCATAACCACGCCTTCAAAGACACCTTTGCACAACGCTATCTGAGTTTCATGAAATTCCTTTTCCCCTCCAACAAAAATAAAAATAGCTATGCCGGCCCAAGCGGCTGGGTGGGGGCGAAGAAGGGGGATATTTCTGCCGCTGCCGAATCAGAACTCCCGTCGTTTATCATTACCAAGATAGGACATGGACAAAATCCTGACGGCACTCGAAATCTGAAATCCCTTCTAGTCAATTTTGATTGGGTTGTTGTTGACTCTCAATCGGGCCAGGCCCTCCGATCTGACCGAGGGGTATTCAGCGTTCCTTATTACGGAGACAATGAATTGGGCAAGCTCAAATGGCCTTCAAGAAAAGAGCAGAAGAGACAAGAAAAAGAGAAAAGAGAAAAGTGCCCCTTGATAACAAAACAGACTGCCGAGGCGCGGTGAGTGCATTCATTGAAGCTCAATCAGGTTGATGTGATCCGCATCTCTGATTGAGCTTCAATAATACCTAAGACTTACGTTTTTCAGCGTCATACTTCTTCTTCAGCTTACGAGACCATTTCTCCAGGAAAGGTCTGAGCGGCTTGAATAATTTGACTCGCCATCCCCCCTGACTCTCGCGCCAGGTTTCCAAGTGTTTTTCAACGTATGATCGAATAGCGCCCTCATACTGGTGTTTCTTCAGCCCGTGAGAAAGTGTGAAATGATAATGCTGTGCCTGAAGCGAAAGCGTCAGATAAGCCAGGCTGGCATTGAAATTGAGCCGTGCAGCCAAACGCTTGAAAAACCCTTCGGAAGGGAGTAGCAGGGAATTGAGGGCGATTTCAAGAAAAGGTTGAGAACCACCCTGTCGTGGATGATAAAGTCCTGGCAATTCCATCGTTGTTGGCAACTGAACTCTGGAATCAGGAATGATTCGATCAACCAAAACGACTCTCCCCAATCCTCTGAGGTGTTCTCGCGGCACTGCGCCGAGTACACCTTGAATCGTTTCTTCTGTTTTTTTGGGCAATTTCAAGCCGGATTTATTTTCAACTTTCACTAGCATCTGTGTGGTTTTCCTTTTCAAGTAATGCTTTAAGATTCTGAATCTCTTCCTTCAAAGCCCGAACTTCTTTTTGCAGGTGCGGCAATTGCGCAAAGACTACAGAGGCTTTCAGCCAGTCACGATTTTCAATCGCTGGATATCCGGAGATGATTTTTCCCGCTTCAACTGAACTGGGAATGCCGGTCTGCGCAGTGGCGATGACTCTATCTCCAATCTTCAGATGGCCTGCGGCGCCAACCTGACCACTTAATATGACTTCATTGCCCACTTGCGTGCTTCCAGCCAGGCCTACCTGGGCGCAAAGCAAAGTGTGTTTACCGACGGTCGAGCCATGTCCCACCTGAACCAGATTATCCAGTTTCGTTCCCTGGCCAATGATGGTTGCGCCGATCGTTGCACGATCAATCGTGCTGCCGGCGCCAATCTCTACATCGTCTTCGATGATGACGATTCCGGCCTGAGGAATTTTGAACCAGCCGCCTTCAGATGTTTTGGCAAAGCCGAAGCCGTCACTGCCAATGGTGGTGTTATTTTGCAATATGACGCGGGCGCCGATCCGGCATCTTTCACGTACAACACAATGCGAGTGGATCAGCACGCCGTGCCCAATTTCGACTCCCGGGTAGATCGAACAATGATCAAGAATCGTCACATTGTCACCCAGTTTTACCTCATCGCCGATCACGGCAAAAGCCCCTATGGAAACGTCTTTTCCTATCACCGCCGATGCCGCCACAACTGCCGAAGGATGTATAGTTCTTGGATGTTGAAACGGTGGATGGAACACCCACATCGCTTCGGCAAATGCCAGATACGGATTTTCGGAAATTAGGGCGGACTTGCCATCAGGTAAGTCCTTGGGGCTGTCGGTGATAATTGCTGAAGCTTCGGTTGTGGCGAGGTAACGCTTATATTTCCTGTTGCTGATAAAAGTAAGTTCGCCGGCTTGAGCAGCTTCGATAGGGGCCAATCCAGTGATTTCGATTTCTGTGTCGCCGACAGTCGCGCATTTTAATCGGCTGGCAATTTCTGCAAGTTTCATTAGTTCAGGATCGAGGATGAAATTGTTTATACGCCGTTTTCAGATGTTCGTTTGTAACGTGGGTATAAATCTGGGTTGTTGAAATATCGCTGTGTCCCAGCATTAGTTGAACTGACCGCAAGTCCGCTCCGTTGGCCAGTAATACTGTTGCGAAACTGTGGCGGAGCAGGTGCGGTGTAATGTAGTCAATTTTCGCCGCACTACCGTAAAGTTTGATCATTTTCCAGAACTTCTGGCGGGAAATCTCTTTTCCATAAGGATCAATGAACAGTCGGTCGGATTGCTTTCCGCTGAGCAGCCGCATTCGAGCGGGAAAACCCAGCTTCAAAAAATGAATTGCCGAACGTCCCAGCGGCACACGGCGCTGTTTGCTCCCTTTACCAAGGCAGTTCAAAAAACCTGATTCGAGATCAATGTCGGCGACTTTCAAATTGACCAGTTCCGAGACTCGCAAGCCGGTCGCGTAGAGCGTTTCCAGCATTGCCCGGTCACGAAGCCCCAAATCCGTTTCCAGATCAGGTTGCGCCAGCAGGCGCTCGATTTCCTCCTGATTTAAAAAATGCGGCAGCGTTTGCCATGGCTTGTGGGATTCAAGGTGAGCGGTTGGATCGTTTTTCGACAAGCCTTCCGTCAGAGCAAATTTGTAAAAGCCTCTAACTGCTGAAATTAGTCTGGCAATACTGGTCGGATTGGCTCCAGAGTCTTTCAATTCAGTCAATAGCAGGATCAAATCACCACGATCAATGGTCAAAAGGCTCTTCTTCAGTTTTTTGGTGTGCTCAATCAGTTTTTGCAAATCGCGGCGGTAAGCCAGCAGAGTATTATCCGCCAGGCCTCTTTCCACGCGCAGCAGAGCAATGAATTCTTCGACCAGCTTGTTATCTTCTTTCATCAGGAAAATCGAATTGTTCAACCAGGAATTTCGACGTGATCTTAAGTAATTCAATCCCAACGATCAAGAGCTGGCTTAGGAAAGCCACTCTATGTTATAGCTTATTCAGCCATTGTGTAAGCTCACGCGGAAAAGAAAGCGTGCCAGCAAATTCAGAATTCAGGAGATGATATGCCACATCAAAATTTACGCAACCTCGAGATGTCTGAACTCACTAATCGAAAATTTTTCTCCTCCCCTGCACATTGGGAAGATCAAGCACTTTACTTTCTGCTGGTTGACCGATTCTCGGATGGCAATGAAACAGATTTTCTGGATTTGGATGGAAATCCGGTAAGTTCAGGAATAACAAAGCGATTTCAGCCTGGAGATCAGGATAATGCTGTGATCAATGAAGACGATGCGGCTGTCTGGCGAGAAGCTGGAACGCGGTGGAATGGTGGTACGTTGCGCGGGATACAGAGCAAGTTGGGGTATTTGCGACGATTAGGTGTGACAGCACTTTGGATCAGCCCCATCTTTAAGCAGGTAAGCTTCCAGGACAGTTATCACGGGTATGGAATTCAAAATTTTCTCGACGTGGATCCCCATTTCGGCACACGTGAAGAATTGCGAGAGCTTGTGGCGGCAGCTCACGAGCAGGGAATTTACGTTATTCTCGACATCATCCTGAATCACGCTGGCGATGTCTTCCGTTACGATGCGGACCGGTATCTAGTCAAAGATGATCAGGGGCACGAATTTTTTGATCCACGATGGGACGGGCAAGGCTATCAGGTGCAGGGGTTTCACGATGCTGTCGGCGCGCCGACATTACCATTTGAGACTATTGACCTCAATTCGCACCCGAACGCATGGCCGGACGGTGCTGTCTGGCCAGCAGAGTTTCAGTCCCCTGAGACTTTTACTCAAAAAGGCCGCATTACCAATTGGGACCATGAGCCGGAGTTTAGGGAAGGGGATTTTTCCAGTTTGAAAGATATTCACCACGGGCATGGGGGCTTGGATGATTATCAGCCTTCAGCAGCTTTGCGAAATCTGGGAGAGATCTACAAGTACTGGATTGCCTACGCCGATCTGGATGGGTTTCGGATTGACACCGTCAAGCATATGGAAGATGGCGCGACACGGTATTTTGCCTCTGTCATTCACGAATTTACCCAGGCCATCGGCAAGGAGAATTTCTACCTCATCGGTGAGATCACGGGCGGACGCAAGCGCGCGTTCGTCACGCTGCAAACGACAGGATTGAATGCGGCGCTGGGAATTGACGATATTCCAGACAAACTGGAGTATCTGGTCAAAGGTTATCGAAATCCTCAAGAATACTTCAGCCTGTTTCGAAACTCTGAGTTACTAGATAAAGATTCGCACGTCTGGTTCCGCGACAAGGTGGTAACCATGTTTGATGACCACGATCAGGTGCGAAAGGGAAAACAAAAAAACCGATTTTGTGCATATGACGAAGGGCATCGTGTGATCTTGAATGCCTTGGCGTTAAACGCCACGACGATGGGCATTCCATGCGTTTACTACGGCAGCGAGCAGGCTTTTGATGGAGAAGGCGGAAACGATCGCTATTTGCGGGAAGCGATGTTCGGCGGAAAGTTTGGTGCGTTCCGCAGCCGTAACCGCCACTGCTTCCGAGAGGATTTTCCTGTTTACCAGGAGCTGGCAAAGATTTTGAAAATTCGGCAAGAGAAATTGCCGCTCCGGCGCGGCCGGCAATTTTTGCGGAAGATTTCTGGTGACGGTGTACAGTTTGGATTGCCAGAAATGGTTGGAGGACAAATTCGATCCGTGGTTCCCTGGTCGCGTGTTTTCAATGACCGGGAAATTCTGCTGGCGATCAACACGGATCAAGATCACGCAAGAACTGCATGGGTAACGATTGATGATGGGCTTCACCAAGCGGGACAGCAATTGTCCTGTCTCTATTCAACGGATGCGAACCAAATTGGTCAGGTTGTCACAGTTGAGGGGCGAAACGGCAAAGCGGTCCAGGTCACAGTTCCGGCTGCCGGGTTTGTTATTTTTGAATAGCTTGGTGGCGGGTTAATTCAACTTCGCATTTCGGATGATTTGCCAATCGCCGGACGGTTCGATTTTTAGATTGCTGACCCGGTCCCGATGGACGACGATGGTTGCCGGGTACCAAAGATAAATCTGTGGCAGCTCATTCGCCAAAGTTTTCTGGATTTCGGAAAAAATCTGCTTACGGCGATCCTGGGTTGCAAGAATGGACTCTTCCAGCAGCTTATCAATAACCGGATTGTTATAGCGTGAGCGGTTCTGGCCGTCGGGCGGGATGGATTTTGAACTATACATAAAGTTGAAGATGTCCGTGCTTTGATTGCCGCCGACAGATGTATTCAGGTAAAGCTGAAAGTTTCCATCCTTCATATCCTGAGTAAGCTTTTGCCGCTCAAGAGTTTGTATTTCCAGCGTGACTCCAATCTTGCCCAATTGCGCCTGGATGGCTTCGGCGGTTTTACGTGAAAGAGAAACTGTTGAGGTTTTGAGAGTCAACTTCATTCTGGGTTGTCCGTCTTTGCCACTGATGCGTCCCGCTTCGTCCAGCAGCTTTTTGGCACGTTCAGAATCGTAAGCGTAAATTGCGACGCCTGGCTCGTACGCCCATTGAGAGGCGGGCAACACGCTGTTAGCGACTCGCGCCTGGCCGCGCAAGACATCCCGGATGATTGACTCACGGTCAATCGCAAAAGCCAGTGCTTGCCGTATGCGCTGATCTTTCAGAATTGGATCCTGCAGGTTGACGCCAAGATGTGTGATGTTGGTTCCCTCAGCTAATTGAACTTTCAGTCCTTCCGCTTTCTGTAGTCCTTCCACTGTCACTGGATCGAAATCGGCGTTGATTGCCAGATCAACCGAGCCCTTGCGCAATTCACTTTCGCGAGTGCTGTTATCCGGAATGATTTTGACCCTTAGTCGTTGGATGCCGGGAGCGCCACCAAAGTATTCAGAGTACGAGGTCAGCGCCACTTCCTGTTCATCCGTATAGCTATCAAATTTGAATGGCCCAGTGCCAACAGGCTTTTTAGCTTGCTGGTCGTTTGTGCCTTCCGGAATAATTCCGACAGGGAGAATAAGGTTCGGCAAGCCAGGGCAGGGAGTATTGCAGTGGAAGATCACTGTCAGCGGGTCGGCGCCGACCTCGATTCTTTCAAGTAAGGGTTTGTTCAGCTCCACCAGTCTGGCCAATTCCACTCGCTTTGCCGAAGCAAAGCCCTGAGCCATCATTGTGTCAAAGGTGTATTTGACGTCGAGCGCAGAAAGTTTTTGTCCGTTGTGGAATTTTACGCCCTGTCGCAAGCGGAATGTAAAGGTTTTCTGGTCAGGCGAAGCTTCAAAACTTTCGGCAAGGTCTGGAATTGGATCGAACTTTTCATTTTTTCGAGTCAATCCATTAAAGATTAGTTGCCGCATTCGTTCATCCGCCGAATCCGAACTAACGCGCGGATCGAAGGTGGTAATGCGTTTTTCAATCATCATCACCAGTTCGCCAGCGGAGTTGCCTTGGCGACATCCTGCGGATAATCCAATCGAAAACAGCGCAAGAAAGATGAAACGAAAAGCAGGTGAAGCGACTATCGGACGTTTACCGCGAGTTTCCATAATTGACGATTGTAATGATCGAGCGTGATTGCAATTTTATTTGCTGGTTGGCGGTTTTTCTTTTTGCGCTCTCTTGGCGTCTAGTTCGCGATTGCGCTGATCGAAAAGTGTTTGTTGTTCAGGGGAAAGTATGGCGCTAATGCGTTTGCGGGTCTCGTTGCGAACAGCGTCATATAGTGGCCGTGTTTGAGTTCGCAGATCCTGATACTTCACTTGTGACTCATTGATAATCTGCTCCACTTGACTTCGTTGGTCTTTGGTCAGCTTCACTTCTCGCGTCAGACTGTCCAGTATTTCCTGGTTGGAATTGGCGGGTTTGCTTAATGAATTGTGCAGAACAAGGTATTGTCCAGAGGCGCCTACGATAATGCCCAGAACAAAGGCTGAGATGATGATTAGTTGCGCTTTATGTTTGTTATTGAGCATGCTCCGGTTCCTCTATAAATACTCCGGTCGAAGAAAAGTTGCTGCTGATAATCTCTTCATTCGGCAGAGGGCTGCTCAGGCTAACTTGATCGCGATCAGTTTGATCCAAAGAGTGATTTGTCGTGAGTTGGTTGCTCAGCACCAGCAGTAAAACGGCGGCCGCTCCAAAGGCCACCAGCCAGCCTCTGACTGCGATAATTCCTGTCTCCCAGGAGCCTGTTCCGCGCTCACCCATTTCCTGAATTCGCGACTTGATACGATTGGCAAGCCGCACTTCATCCCAGGGGGAATCATCAGAGTCTGAGTTGCCATAACTGAGAACCAATGTGTCCATTAGTTTGTCAATCGCCAGTTCTCGTCCGCATGATTCGCAAAATTGCGCATGGGCTTCCAATTCGCTCTGTTGCCAATCTGATGTTGGCGAGTAGGAGTACCGCAGATACTTTTTTACTTGCTTGCAGTTCATCGCGTGGACTCTCCTGTTAGACGGGACTTTCGCTCTTCTGCTTTTCTTAATCTTAGAAAAGCTTTTCGCATTAAATGGCGTGCCCGAAAAGCGCGAATCTTCACTTTTGCCTCTGACCAGCCCGTGATTTGCGCAATCTCCTTAATGGAGTTGTTTTCCGCGTGAAGTAACGTTAGGACCAGACGATCTTCAACCGACAAGGAGGATAAAAGTTTGCCTGAAATTTCCATTGCGATGCCTTTTTCCGATTCACTCAGGTGCGTTTCAAAGGCGTACTGGGAAAGCTTGCTTTGCAACCAGCTTTCTTCATCGGTTGATAAATCTGTGATAAGAGATTCACTACGCTTTTTCCTGCGGCGCAACTCATCGTAACAATTGTTTACGGCTATTTTTGCAAGCCACTGTTCAAAAGTCGCACCCCGTCTGTAACTCGCCAAAGAAAAGAACGCTTTGGCAAAAGTCTCTTGAACGATATCTTCGGCTGTTTCCCGCGAGCGGAAAAATCTTCTGGCTATCGAAAAGACACGGCGATGATGCCTGCGCAAGAGTGATTCAAAAGCTGCTTCATTGCCAGCCAAAGTCAACTCTATCAAGTAATCATCAGAATCCAGGGCGGGAGCAGGGAGGCGATTTGCATCTGCTTCCGTTGAACCGAGACTAAATGGCGGATGTGGAATGGATTGATCAACTAACATGGTAATTGCGGCGTCCTTCTTGGAGCGTTGCAACATTGCAACAGCATCTTGCCTTTGCAAATACTCTATGCTAACTTTTCGCAAGATTTCAGATTTGGGAAACGCAAAAGTATTATCTACAACAAAAGCATTTATGGAAGAGCGAAAGACAGTGAAATCCATTGAGATTGACCTAAACAGCAATGATCCAATCATCAATGTTGCCGAATTAGGCCACTACATAAAACGAAAAAGAGAGACAAACCATCTCTCTTTAAGAGCTGTTGCCAAGCAGACACAGGTCAGCGCTTCGACGCTTTCCAGAATTGAGAACGGTACAGGAACCCCTGATGCCCAAACACTGGCGCGACTCGCAAAATGGCTGAATTTACCCTTTGAACGTGTTATCGGACTCGAAGCGCCTGCTGAAACCCCAATCGTTTACTTTCCACAAGAATCCTTGCCTGATATTGTCGAAGCGCATCTTCGAGCGGATCGAAAATTATCGCCTGAAACAGCGAAGGCTCTTTCCGAGTTGTTTCGCGTCGCTTACACCCAATTCAGTACAAAAAGCTGATGCGTGCTTTCTGTGACAATAAAGAATGCTCAGACCAGTTGAGCTATCTACCTGCCACAACCAGTAAGTTTCGGCAGTACGAACAGTTTGGGCTTCGTGTCAGATCTTTCTTAAATCTGGGAATTCATCACAGGCTTGATCCGGTTCAGTTGGCTGACGTGATCGGAGTCAAGATTTTGACGCTGGACGCTGTCAGCGGACTATCTTGCGAAGCGAAGCAGATATTGTCTGATGCATCTCTAGGCTGGTCAGGAGGTGCGACTCCAGAGCTTCCTGATGGATCACGTATCGTTATCCTAAACCCGTCGCAGAGTCCTGGGCGGCAAGCTGCCACTTTAATGGAAGAGATATGCCATATTTTGCTTGGTCATCGTCCCAGCCAAATTGTACAGGCTGCCGGTGCCGGGCAGAATCATCGTAACTATAATGATTCTATTGAGGAGGAAGCATATTCAACCGGAGCCGCTGCGCTTGTGCCATATCGCTCCTTAGCTTGTGATTTGTCGCGAGGACGTTCGATTGGGTCCATCGCAAAGCATTTTGGCGTGACACAGTCATTAATCAGGTATCGTATGCGAGTTCTTCATTTGACGTTATTATCTGCATGATGCTTTTACTACATAAGACTCATTATCAGACGCAATAGATATATTCAGTTATCCAGCAATAACACCCAGATGCCACATCGCTTTCTTCCTCGGAAACTTACACTTCTGCTCTTTCGAGAAATCATTCCGTTTTCGATGATCCCGTTCATTGTGCTGACCACGCTGGTTTTTATTCAGCAGACCGGAAAATATCTGGCCATCGTTTTATCTTTTTATACTTCTACGCAAACCAAGCTCGTCTTTCTGGGCAGTCTGATTCCTGGAATTGTGATAATCACGTTGCCTGTATCTTTATTATTAGGGGCTGTCATCTCTTGTAGCCGTTTGTCAGCGGATGGCGAATTGACTGCAGCGCAAGCCTCCGGAGTCAGTCCACTCACATTGGCGTTTCCGTTTGCAGCATTTGGACTTTTGGCCGCGACATTCGCGTTTTATCTTTCCGCCAATATTGCGCCCACAGCGCTAAAGAGTCTGAAAACGCTGCGAGCCAGCATTCTGCTGCAAGGCGCAACTTCGCAAATCACGCCTGGCGCATTTACGACTCGCTTCCCCGGATTATTACTTTACGTCAAGGATATTGATCCGAAGACTGGCGACTGGCTGGGCGTCTTCCTGATGCAGCGCGACGAAACGAAGAAAACGGAACGCCTGCTGACGGCGGAACGCGGTCAGTTGCGAATCGCAGGTCCATCGAACGACTCTCTCGAAGTGCAGTTGCTTCACGGAATGACACTGGAACAAGACACTGCGAAAAATTCGCAAGCCGCGTCCGCCTTTGTCCGATCTTCGCTAAAGCCGACAGATAACAAGCCGGACCAGCCGGAGGCGCTTGCGCCGCCCAGCCCCTTGGCGGAAATGAGCATGCGCGAAGTCGTGCGCGCCGCCAAGTCCGCCAGTTCCGATAAGGACAGACTCCAAGCCGTGGTCGAATGGCATAAACGCCTGGCCTTTCCTTTTGCGTGCGTCACGTTGTCATTGGTGGCATTTGTCATCGCAATGCGCGGCAAACGACTTTCCACGCGACCGCGCACTGCCGTTGCCGTCATTTTTGTCGCGATGTTTTTTTACGTGATTCTGGTGGCCGGACAAAGTCTGGCGATGTCCGGCAAAATTCCCGCGTGGCTGGGCGTTTGGCTGGCGCATTTGCTGTATGGCGCGTTTATCATTCATGCATTTGCGCGCGGCAATCGTCCGAGTTGGAGCTTGGCGGATGTCTTTTCATTTCTCTTTCCGGTTTCGGCTCAATCGGCCAAGCAGGAAGTCACGGATCGGACTTCCCTGCCCGCATCCGCCGGAAGCGGTTCGATGCTGGCCGGTCTCAGCCCGCTGAATTTGATCAACTATCTGCTGATCAGCGAGATCGTCAAATACTACGCCATCGCCTTGACCGCGCTGGTCGCAACTTCAGTGGCGTTTACCCTCTTCGATCTGATTCCGGCAATTATCAAAAGCGGCACCAGCTTCGGCTACGCGGCTTCCTACTTTGGTTACCTGACGCCGCAACTGGCCTATTACGTTTCGCCATTCGCATTGCTGGTCGCGATCCTGATGGGCTGCGGCGTGCTGGCGCGAAGCAATCAATTAGTCGTTCTGTACAGCGCCGGTCAAAGCAAGCTTCGATTGGTGACAGCGATCCTGATGGCGGTGATTGGCATTGCCGGCGGACTGTGGATTCTTTCAGACGGCCTGATTCCCTTCACCAATCGCGAACAGGACATTCGCTACAACAAGATCAAGGGCCGGCAAATTGAACAGACGACCATCGCTTTCGGCAAAAAATGGGTGGTCGGCAAAAACGACGCGATTTACAGCTTCCAGCAGATTGACGACAAAAACAGTTTGCTCAATTCCTCCATCTACTACCTTTCGCCCACCACGCATTTGCTGGAACGGTCGCTGCACTTCAATGCGGCAACGCAAATTGCTGAAACGCAATGGCAGGCAAAAGACGGCTGGGCGGAAACCGTTCGCCAGGACTTGATCGCCGAGCGAAAACCGCTTGATCCAGCGGGACAATCTTTCACCGTGGAAGACGGCGCGGGCATTTTCAAACGCACGGTCAACGAATCCGGCAAGATGGGCACGGACGATCTGCACAATTACATACGCCAACTGCAAAGCATCGGCGCGCCCACCATCGAACCACAACTGGACCTGCGCAAACGCCTGGCGTTTCCCTTCTCCTGTTTGACGCTGGCGATTCTGGCCTTGCCTTTTGCGCTGACCAAACGCGCGCGCCGTTACAGCCCGCTGCTCAGCATTGCCGTCAGCATCGGCATCGGCTTGGTGTTTTGGTTGTTGATGACACTGTTTGAAGCGGCGGGAAAACAATCGAACTTACCTGTAGGTGTGGCCGTGTGGGGACCGCAAATCTTGTTTCTGGCTGTGGGGCTTTATTTGAACTTCAGACAGCGCGCGCACGCCTGATCATTTCCTCCTGATCATTTCCCAATGCCCGCCATTCCAAATTCCCAACCGGTTTCGATCAACGCCGGATTTCCTCTGACCACGAACGGCGCTTGAATGCCGCGAATCTGAATGCGTTCCGGGAACCCGGCTCCGCGCGAAGCGACAAAGGTAATCATCCGCGTCACTTTCCGGCTGTCGAATCTGCCCGCGTGTTGCAAGTATTCCGCATCGAACGCGAACTCGAACGCCGGATGATCCGGCGGCTTACCGTGCAACGCGGTGTATTTCTGAAGCAGGTTGCCTGCGATGGCCGCCGCAAAAGCCGATTCGTCCCGCAGATAAGATTTGACTCGCCGTCCGTCTTCGCGCTTTTCCGCCGCCGAAGCCACCAGCGGAGGCAATGCAATGAACCACATTTCAGAAGTAAACACCGGCGGCGGGACGATCCGCACATCTTCGACAGCGAACTGCGTGTGGCCAATCCGTACATTTTTTTGAATGGCTAACCCCGTAATCAGCGCCGTCATGAATTCCACCTGCGGCGAAGCGATTTGCCAGAAAACCGTTCCCGCGTCAAACACTTTGTCGTCGCCCTGAAACCGAAATCCGCGCGGCGCTTCGGGAATGGAAAAGACAAACAGTTTGAATCGTTTGGCGCTGCCCTGCGCCCCTTCCTGCGTTGGCCACTCATGATCGTGAACCGCCTGGGCCAGCGCCGGATTCGCCACCCCAACCATTTCGTAAATGAATGTCTGCAATTGATGATGCGTCGCGGGAATCGCGGCGGGATAAGACAATGGCTGTAACTTAATCGTAACGCGCATGTTGTTCTCCTCGATTGAATAATGAAAGTGTAGTCTTTCCCGTCTCTGTTTCAGTTCCTCGAAGGTTCGATCAGCACATCAGCAAACTGTCAATCTATGTCGTCGAAACAACGACCCAGGTTTCAGTTCATCGAAGGTTCGATCAGCACATCAGCCTTGGGTTTCACTCACTATAGAAGGACGGTGATCCGAGGTTTCAGTTCCTCGAAGGTTCGATCAGCACATCAGCCAGCACTATTATAAGAATAAGAGACATGATGCACTCAGTTTCAGTTCCTCGAAGGTTCGATCAGCACATCAGCAAAAAGCCCACGCTCTCCACTGGAAAGTTCGGCGGAAACGTTTCAGTTCCTCGAAGGTTCGATCAGCACATCAGCCAGCAGAGGCGGCGGCGCGTCAGACGACCTCGCCAAGTTTCAGTTCCTCGAAGGTTCGATCAGCACATCAGCTGGTTTGCGACCTGAAAGCGGGACTACGAACAATTTTTGTGGTGCAAGAGAGCTTTTTGGCGGCGCAAACAGGTTTGCGCGATCCGCATGGCGTCTTTTCGGCTGCGCAGGCGATTTGATTGTGATTGCAACGTGGTTGAGTTGTTGTGCAGGGAATCTTGGCGGCGGGAGCGCTTTGGCATGTAATGCAGAGAGCAGGTACTTCCGAAAAAGCAAAATGTGTGGAACAAGATGTCATCTTGTTCCACACACAAGGCAGGTGTTTTTAAGTGCCGGATTGCCAACTATTCATGTATTCGACCATGTCCGGTGTCAGTTCATCCAGCGCAACGTTCATTGCCGCCAGTTTCAGCCGGGCGATTTCGTTGTCCACTTCTTCCGGCAACACGTGAATATCGGCGGCGAGCTTGCCTTTGTTTTTGACCAGGTATTCGGCGGAAAGCGCCTGGTTGGCGAAGCTCATGTCCATCACGCTGGCCGGGTGGCCTTCGGCGGCGGCCAGATTGATCAAGCGGCCTTCGCCGAGCACGATGATGCTGCCGCCGTCCTGGCGTGTGTACTCTTCGACGAAGGGGCGAAGCGTTTGCACATCGTTCGAGATGGATTTCAATCCGACCAGATTCAATTCCAGATCGAAGTGGCCGGAGTTGCAGACAATCGCGCCGCTCTTCATTTTTGCGAAGTGCGGAGTGTCCACCACGTGGCGGTTGCCGGTGACGGTGATGAAGATGTCGCCGAGCGGCGCGGCATCGCTGATCTTCATCACGCGGAACCCGTCCATTGTCGCTTCCAGCGCCTTGATCGGATTGATTTCGGTGACGATGACGTTGGCGCCCATGCCGCGAGCGCGCATCGCAACGCCTTTGCCGCACCAGCCGTAGCCGACCACGACGACCGCCTTGCCGGCGAGCAGAACGTTGGTGGCGCGGATAACGCCATCGAGCGTGCTTTGGCCTGTGCCGTAGCGATTATCAAAGAAGTGTTTGGTTTGTGCGTCGTTGACGGCGATCGCCGGGAAGGTCAGCACGCCGTCGCGCAGCATCGCTTTCAAACGGACGATACCGGTGGTGGTTTCTTCCGTTGTGCCGATGATGTCTTTGATCAGTTCCGGCTTGTCTTTGATCATTGTCGCGACCACGTCCGATCCATCGTCAATAATCAACTGTGGATTGTGACTGAGCGCGGTGTGAACGTGGCTGACATAGGTTTCGATAGATTCGCCTTTGATGGCGTAAACGGCAATGCCGTAATGTTTGACCAGCGCGGCGGCAACGTCGTCCTGCGTGCTGAGCGGGTTTGACGCGATCAGCACGGCATCGGCGCCGGCGGCTTTCAGCGCACGGGCCAGGTTGGCGGTTTCGGTGGTAACGTGCGCGCAGGCGACCAGACGCAAGCCTTCCAGAGGTTTCTCTTTAGCAAAACGCTCGCGGATCATCCGCAGCACAGGCATTTCGCGCTCCGCCCATTCAATGCGCTTTTTGCCTTCATCGGCCAGGTTGATGTCTTTGATTTCGTAACGAACTTCTTTTGTAGCTTCCACGGTAATTCCCTCTTCTAATTGCTGGATCGCGGACGTTTTCGTCCGCGATCCAGGCGACAAAAGCGATTTTTAGCTCAGTCCGGCTTCAGCGCGCAGACGGTCGGCTTTGTCTGTCTTTTCCCAGGAAAAGCCGTCTTCGCTGCGCCCAAAATGGCCGAATGCCGCAGTCTGTTGATAAACGGGGCGACGCAGATCGAGCGTTTCGATGATGCCTTTCGGCGTCAAGTTGAAGTTGGCGCGAACAATGTCCGAAAGTTTGCTTTCGTCAATTTTCGCCGTGCCATAACAATCCACATAAACTGAAACCGGTTCAGCAACACCGATGGCATACGCCAATTGCACTTCGCAGCGATCGGCAATGCCCGCGCCCACGATATTTTTGGCGATGTAGCGAGCCATGTAGCAGGCCGAACGATCCACCTTTGTCGGGTCTTTACCCGAAAACGCGCCACCGCCATGCGGGGCCGCGCCGCCATAGGTGTCCACAATGATCTTGCGGCCAGTCAGACCGGTATCTCCCTGGGGACCACCTGTGACAAAGCGGCCGGTCGGATTGACGTAATACTTGGTATTTTCGTCCAGGAGTTCGGCGGGAACGGTGGGTTTGATGACCTTGTCAATCACGTCTTCGCGAATCTGTTCGATGGTGACATCCGGTCCGTGCTGCGAAGAAATGACAACCGCGTCCACGCGAACAGGCTTGCCGTTGTCGTATTCGACTGTGACCTGGGATTTGCCATCGGCGCGCAGGTAATCCAGCGTGCCATCACGGCGAACTTCGCTGAGCTTACGAACCAGTTGATGCGCCAATTGAATTGGCAGGGGCATCAACTCGGCGGTTTCGTTGCTGGCATAACCAAACATCAAGCCCTGGTCGCCTGCGCCGCCCGTGTCCACGCCCATCGCAATGTCAGGCGATTGCGTGTTGATTGCCGAAATCACCGCGCAAGTATCGCAATCGAAGCCGTATTTGGCGCGGTCGTAACCAATTTGACGAACTGTTTCACGCGCAACTTTCGCGTAATCCACACGCGCCGTCGTGGTAATTTCGCCGCTGATGACGATCAGTCCCGTCGTTACCATGGTTTCGCAGGCCACGCGCCCGCGCGGGTCTTCGGCGAGCACTGCATCTAAAATCGCATCCGAAATCTGATCGCACATCTTGTCCGGATGGCCCTCTGTCACGGATTCAGAGGTGAATAAAAATTTGCCGTGTTGTTTCAACTTAGTTCCTCCTCGATGAACTTGTCAGGAATAATCAGGATAAATTGCCACCTACAGCCGGGGCAGCCAGGAAAGCGATTCGCCGTCACGCAATGCTGATGTGGTTGGATTGAAGCGGTAAGACCGCATTCAAAGTCGCAAAGAATCGCACTCATCGCCGAACCTGTCAAGCGAAGCGAATTTGCGCGAAAGCTGCGTTGACAATCCCGTTCCGCGCCGGTATTTTTGGCGTGACCAATTCTCAAAGTTATTCTAAAGACGAACGATGAATCATCCTTTTTACCATTCACAACCGGCGAAAAACTTGGTCGCCAAATGCGCTCAGATGTGTTGTTGTCGCTGTCAAAGCCAGATCAACTGGACCCGGACATTTGCGCACGCCATCATCTCGAATTGAGATTCAAGGTCAAAAGTAAAGAATAAGCGCCCCGGTTCCAGCAGAAGGAACCGGGGCGCTTTCATTTTTGCAAAGACTTCAGGAGAACCATGAACGCTACGTCAACTCAAACAGAAAAGTCCGCCGAAATCCATCCTGAATATTTTCAGGATGAGATGGCGCTGTATGAAAAGCAGATCAAAAAATTTCGCGCCGGTGAACTGGGCGAAACCAAGATGCAGAAGTTCCGCTTGCAGTTTGGCACCTATGCGCAGCGTCAGGAAGGCGTCCAGATGCAGCGCATCAAAATCCCCGGCGGTTATCTGAGCGCTGATCAGTTGACTCGATTGGCCGATACGGCGGATCGTTATGCCAACGGCTTCATTCATTTCACCACGCGCGAAGACGCTCAGCTTTACTACCTTCAACTGGAAGAAGTCCCCTCCCTACTGCGGGATCTGGCCGGTGCAGGCATCACCACACGCGAAGCGTGCGGCAATACCGTTCGCAATATCACTGCCTGTTATCGCGCAGGAGTGTCGCACACTGAGGCGTTCAATGTTTATCCTTATGCCCAGGCGCTGTTTCAATACTTCCTGCGCAACAAGTTCAATCAGAACATGGGCCGCAAAGTGAAGATTGCGTTTGAAGGCTGCGCCGAAGATCATTCCGCGCTCGCCTTTCACGATCTCGGGTTCCATGCCGTCACCCGTGAAGAAAACGGCGAAGTCCGACGCGGCTTTCTGGTTCATGTCGGCGGGGGAATGGGCAGCGGTCCGCACATCGCCAAAATTTACAGCGAGTTTTTGCCAGTCGAGGAAATGTTCAATTTTGCCACGGCGGTGATACGCATCTTCGACCGGTACGGCGAACGCAAACAGCGGATGAAAGCCCGCATGAAATTTCTGGTGCAATCCATGGGCTGGGAGAAGTTCCGCGCCGCAGTGGACGCCGAACGCGAGATTTTGGGTCCGCTGCCATCTGTCGAACAATTTCTGGAAGTAGTGCCTGAGCCTGCATTGGTTTTACCGCCTACGTTATCAGATGCGAGTAATGCCCAGTCTTTACATATTTTGCCTGCTATTACAAACGATCCGGACTATCAGCAGTGGGCGAAGGATTCGGTGATTCCGCATCGCATCGAAGGTTTTCGCGGCGTCCACATCCGCACAAAATTCGGCGACATCACAGGCGACCGCGCGCGCCAGTTGGCTGACATCGCCCGGCTATATTCCGCCAGCGAGTTGCGCGTTTCGATTGAACAGAATCTGTTTCTGCCGTGGGTTCGCGTCGAAACCCTCCCGGAACTTTACGCGGCGCTTCGCGAAGTTTCGCTGGGCGAAGCCGGAGCCGAAACCGTGGCGGATGTGACGGCTTGCCCCGGCGCGGATACCTGCCGTCTGGGAATCGCTTCGGCGAAAGGGTTGGGAACGGCAATTTCCGATTCGTTTTTCAGCGGAACGCTTGCGCCCTACCGCGAAACCAACCGCGAGATGCGAATCAAAATCTCCGGTTGCCCGAATGGTTGCGCGCAGCACGCCGTGGCCAACATAGGCTTTCACGCGGCGGCGGTCACGCAAAATGGACACAACTTGCCGGCGCACCTGCTCTTTCTGGGCGGCCAGGCGAATCACGGCAAACCGCAAGCCGCCAAAGTCTATGGCCGCTTCCCTGCCCGCAACGCCATCAACGTCGTTGAAACGCTGTTCAAACTGCACGAATCGGAAAAACAGCCAGGCGAAGATTTCAATAGCTTCATCGCGCGCATTGGCGACGCCCGCGTGAAAGAAGCGCTGGAGCCGCTCAAAGCCATTCCCGCCTTTGAAGACGATCCGCAGTTTTACGACGATTACGGCCACGAAAACGAACGCTTCACTGTGCGTTCCGGCGTGCGCGGCGAATGCGCCGGAACCACCATCGCCGAAGTCGTCCCCACTTTCGAAATTGCCCGCGAAAAGCTGTCGCAAACTTCGGCATACATTCATCACGGCAATTACGAGCAAGCCTTGCTGGAAGCTTATGAAGCGGCAGCGGCGGCGGCCCGCGTTCCGCTTTATCAAAAGCTGGTGGACCCGTTTACTTCGCTGGAAGCGCTGTGGGAGTTTGAAAACCTGTTCGTGCTGTCCGGCCAGACCGGCGGTTCGTGGACGAACCTGCTGGCCATGTTTGAAAGCGTGAAGTCAGACGCGGCGGATGAGGTGAATGCACAGGCGGCGCTGGAACAGGCGCGAGAGTTCGTCAGTTACTGCGAGAAGTTTTCGACTGTCTAAATCCTGACTAGGCTTGCCTTCGTTTTTACGAGTGCTACGATGCCGAGGATGAAATATTTCAACACAGCCGGACCGTGTAACCCGGAAGATCACTACATGCTTCCAGCTTCCGCGCGCCTGCCGGAGTTGCGGCGGTTGATTGACCAAAAGTCATATTTCGTCCTTCACGCGCCGCGCCAGGTTGGCAAGACGACGATGATGATGCAACTGGCGCAGGAGTTGACGCGCGAGGGGCGCTTCACCGCACTGCTGGTTTCGATGGAAGTAGGCGCGGCCTTCAATGATGACATTGGCGCGGCGGAACTGGCGATGTTGGGCGCTTGGCGCTGATTGGTTTGCGCGATGTGCGCGATTACAAAATCAAATCCGGCGGCAGTGAGCGGCTGAATACCGCCAGTCCCTTCAACATTAAGGCGCGCTCGGTGACCATCGGCAATTTCACAGCAGTCGAAGTGGCGACGCTCTATCGCCAGCACACGACCGAAACGGGGCAGGCTTTCACGGATGAAGCGGCGGCGCACGCCTTCGATCTGAGGCAGGGACAGCCATATTTGACCAACGCGCTGGCAAAGGTCGCGGTCGAGGAATTGCAGCCGGATGCCGCGCAGCCCATCACTGTCAAAGAAATCCAACAGGCGAAAGAGATCCTGATCGAACGGGCTGATGACGTTTCTGCATCGCGTGGTCAACGGCGGCGGCTCGCTCGAACGCGAATACGCAATTGGTAAAGGGCGGATGGATGTTTGTCTGCGCTACGGACAAACGACGCTCGGCATGGAATTGAAAGTCCGGCGCGATGGCAAACCCGATCCGTTGAAAGACGGACTGGCCCAACTGGATGAATATCTGGGCGGGCTGGGACTTGATACCGGCTGGTTAGTCATCTTCGATCAGCGCAGCGGCCTGCCTGGCATCAGCGAACGCACCACGTCCGAAACCTCCACCTCTCCCGCAGGCCGAACAATCACCGTTATTCGCGGGTGATGTCATTGAGCGGGTCAATCCTGATATTCCTTCAAATGCTCAGAACAGAGCCACAGCCAATGGCCTTCCTTGGTCATGAATTTTTTCAGCTTGCCCCAGCGTTCGGTCGAATCTTTTTGAATCAGCAGAGCGCGCAGCAGGCGAAGTTCATCTCCGCTGGCTGCGCTGGCGGCGCGTGTTTCCAATCGCCGTCCCGCTTTCGATGTGGAGGATTCGTCAAACAAATCAGGCACGGACTTGGCTGCCGCATCGGCGAATTTCGTCCAGCGTTCAATGTCCGCTTTGTACTGTTTCTCGTACTGGTCTTTGTTCGTAATCCACGGAAGCGTCAGACCCAAGGCAGGCATCACGTACTTCATTATTTTGGACAAGCGAACCAGGTATGGCCCGACCGCACGCAAAAAATCAGAGTCAATTTCGATCTGGTACAAACCGCTTTCAGGATCTGTCTTGCCGCGCTCGGAACCGACAGGATGCCAATGTCCCGGTTGCTGGCAATAAAGCTGCAATTCAACAGACCGCTTCCAGACCGTTTCGCGGAACTTCTCCCACATTCCAGCGGAGCGCATCGGTTCCAGCAAACCGATGATGTTGCCATCTCCGCCGCCGGTTCGGAGCGCAAACACATTCGGACAGTAGGTTTCTTCATGCGATTGCAGCGAGTTGAAAAGCTTGGTGAATTCGCGCTGTTCGTATGATTGTATTTCCTGTATGCCGCCTTTAACTTCCTGAAACTCGCGCATTGTCTCGCGATGTTGGTGAGACATCAGTGTCATGATGCGATCGCTGGCTGTGAAAGATTGACCGTAAAGCATCTCAATGACGGAAGCCATTTCTCCGGATTCATAGCACTGAAGCTCGGAAAGCGGTTTCTGACGTTCGAGGGCGCGTGTCAGGTGAGTGATGCTGAACTCGTGCGGGCAATCATTCCGGCAAGAACAGGGCACCTTGTGTTCGTAGCCGAGTCCAGGAAATCGCTCGAAAGTTTTCAACAAGCCATCACTCAACAAAGCAAAAAAGTTGTGAGGAATAGGGCCACGTACTGCCAGCGTTACAGTGTTATCTCCCACAGCCTTAACCAGCGCCAGGTGCTTCTTCGATTCATCAGTGAACAGTGCGCCGCGTCGCCAGTGTTTGCGCAGACTGAACCGGTGGGCGCGAGCGATGAACCAACTGGGAATACCAGCCAGTAATTCCTTATCCATAACCAACTTCATCGAAATCTGGCGCTCGCCATTTTTTTCATCCCACAACGAATGATAATCGGCTTCGTCTTGTTTCAGCAGTTCGACGACCAAACTCCTGTCGCGATCTTTGTTGCGATTCGGGCGAAAGGTGACCTCTTCCTCAAATCGGTAGGAAAGATCGAATTCATCCATCAACCACAACAGGTGTTCTCGCATGGCTGGTGGATCAATGGCATCCCAGATGCGATCCAGATGCGCGCGCGTCAACACAGCATCGTTTTCCCTGACTTCCTGATCATCCAGCACTTCGGAGATCTTCTGTGTTACCCATTGCGGATTAAGAATAACAGTGTCGTTCAAGCGCTCCTTTTCACGGTAGTAAAGAATCTCTCCCAGACAGTGCAACCAGTTCGTCAGCGTTTTTTCGGTTTTGGAGCTAATACCGAAACGGGTCAAATGCGCGCTGAGTTGTTTGGGCGTCAAGTGCCAGGTTTCGTTCGCCCGGTCGCGGAGCGCATCTACCGCTCGCCGCCAGGGAATAGGCCAGGGCTGTCCCATCAGTGGCAATTTGGAGGCGGTGGCGGCAATGACTTGAAGCAATTCTTCGCGCCCATCGCCGGTTTTGTTGCTGATGCGGAACAGATGGGGAACGAGCCGCGGATATTGTTTCCTGATGTCTTCAAAGGGAATGTCCGGCTGGCGTTGATCAGTATGCGTGGCAACCAGCAAGATTGTGGCGTTTGGCGAACGTGCCGTCACGGTGTCCAGCCAATATAGAACGCCGCCTTCTTTGTAATTAGCGCCAGCATTCCAAACCACCAGACACAGCGATTCATCCGAGAGGAAAAACTGATGCACCGCATGGTAGTAATCCTGCCCGCCGAAATCCCAGGAATTGAGTGTCATCTCAATTCCTGGGATTTCAGGATGTGACAGTTTCAATTCGCCGATTAACATTCCATGTGTTGAATCCAAGGATTCTTCAAAATCTTCGCGGCGCAGCGTGCGCAGCAAAGATGATTTACCTACACGTCCATGCCCCACTAAAACCATCTTTGATTGCCAGATTCGCTCTTGGTCCTCGCGCAAAAACTCCAAGATTGCAGGCAACCCCTGCACGGCAATCTCTATCGGTGGGGAAATCAGAGGATTGTCACTGAGACTAATACTCCATAAGTTGGTCAGCTTCTCGATGGAGGGCGGCAGTTCGGTCAGTTGGTTGCTGTTCAACCAGAGGCGCTGCAAGTTTGTCAGCTTCTCGATGGAGGGCGGCAGTTCGGTCAGTTGGTTGCCATTTTGAAGTGGTCTGCGGAACCGACCTTTTTTCATCAGCCAATTGCCAAGATTCAGCTCCTTCAATTCCGTCAGTTGCCCTAATTCCACTGGAAGTTGAGCAATTTCATTACTCGGCGTTATCAGACGGCGGCAATTGCGTAAGCTGATTGTTGTTCAGCCATAAGACGCGCAGTTCGGTCAGTTCGCCGATTTCCGGCGGCAGTTCGGTCAGGTTCAGATTGGACAGATTCAGCCATTTGGCTTGGCGCTGATGGGCGCGTTGGATCAATTCAAGGGCGCGAGTTTGGCTCATTGGCTTGGCTCCTGTGACAAGGTTTGGAACGATTGGTCTGAGAAGGCGCACCCGAACCGGTGGTTCGGTAGCGAGCGAGACGCTCGCGCTCCCAGGAACGCATTCTCGCCTCAGCAATTGGATTGAGCAAGAAAATTGGGCTTACGGCGTAGCTGGAAAAATTTCAATTGTGAGTCAGTTGAATGTTGGCGACGATGCGCGATTCTTTGGCGTCGCGGTTGACCAGAATGTAAGCGGGCGGAGGCACGGTTTTGCGGATGCGGACTTTGCGCGTGCCTTCTTCGGTGGTCAGGCGGAGGCCGATTTGCAGGTTGCCAACCTGGCGGACTTCGGTGGCGCGGGCGATTTCGTTGTACTTCGCAAGGTCCACGGGCGCGCCGTCCAGGCTGGTCGCGGGCGGCAGATTCGCAAGCGGCCTTTCGCTGAACACCAGCGTCAGGGTTTCTTTGGCCGGGCCGGTTTTGACATTGTCGAATTCCAGTTCGCCTTCTTCCGGCAGCCAGAAGGCTTGGTGCGCCGGAATGAAGTTCTTGCCGTTTTGCACTTGCGTGTTGGGATAGAGCAGTGTCGGCGGCTGGCCGTCCTCGCGGCTGAAAATGTACAGGTAGCCATCCACATTCGTTTCCACCAGCAGGCGCGCGCTATCGCCGGATTTGAAGATTTCCTGAGTGGTGACGCGGACGAATTCTCCGGCGGCATCCTTTTTGAACAGCGTGTAGCCGATCCCCAAACCTTGCGCGGTTTCCATTTGCGCGGGAGCGGGCCGGGCGGCGGGAACAGCCGGATTGGAAGGTCTGGCCGGTTTTGGCGCGGGCGCGGCGGCGGGTTTCGTGCGGCGTTCCAGTCGGGAACGGCTTTCCAGCCAGCCGCCGCGAACTTGATCTTCCTGCGCCAGCGCTGTTGTGGCGATTGAACCGAATAACAAAACGAGAAGAAAAAATCTGTTTGTCGGCATGCTCTTGTTCCTCTTTCCCGTGGACCGCGGACGTTCCGTCCACGATCCACGCTGTTACTCCAGTTTAGTCAGTGTGTTTCAACTCGATTCGATGAAACGAGACGCGATTGAGTTCGGCTTCCTGCCAAAGGGAAAACTGAACTTCGTCGCCGGTCAGTGTGCCGGAGGCTTTCATTTCCTTGCCGTTCGTTTTCAGCCAGTTTACCAAACGGTCAACCGTGGCGGGTTCGATGGCGGCGCTTCCTTGCCATCTGCCGCCGCGTTCAACGGCGAGCTGTGCAGGAGCAGCGGCTTCGGCCAGCGACCAGTTCAGTTCGCGCGGCGCGCAGAGCAGCCAGAAGACTTCCGCGCCGGTGCGGTTATCCAGCACGTACCAGGAATCTCGCGGCAGTTCGATCCAGCGGCCAGCGGGAAACACAGAAGCCTGGCCGTTTTCCGAAGCGTCCAGCCAGCGCCAGGAATGATCGCCCTGTTCCGCCATCAGGTACAAAGCGCCCGGCGCATTGAGTTTGAATTCAAACAGGATTCGTTCGTCTGATTTCGCGCTGAGGTCCAGCGGCAAGGTTCGCAAACCAGCAAACGGCTGCTTTCTTGTGATGCGGTAGGTCATCACGTCACGGCGAATTGCGTCTACAGGCGCGGAAGGCGGAAGCACTGCCGAAGCAGGCGAATTTGTTGGAGGCGTATCTGGCGATGATTCGGGTTTGCGGTTGAAGATCCAGAATGCAGCCGCCGCAAGAATCAATGCCAGTGTTGCCAGGCCGGAAACGGCTTTCCAATTTACGGCGAGGGAAGAAGATTGATTGACGGGCGGTGGCGCCGCTTCCATCGCTCTGGTTGCACTAATCGGCGCGGACTGGGAACGCTGCCGGGCAACCAGTTCATCCGTGGGCGCAAAGCATTGGGCATAAGCTCGCCCTAAATCGCGGGCAAAAAGCAGCGCCGTTTGGGGACGTCGTTCGCGGTCTTTTTCCAGCGCCTGCATGACGACCTGTTCGATGTTTGATGGAACTCCAGGACCAATGCGGCTGGGCGCTGGCGGCGGATCGTACATTTGCTGACGCACCACGGCCAGCCACGAATCGCTTTGAAAAGCGACTCTGCCGGTCAGCATTTCGTACACCACCATTCCCAGCGAATAGATATCCGCGCGCGCGTCAATCTTGTTGCCGATGGCACCCGCAGCCTGTTCGGGCGACAGGTAGGCGGGCGTTCCCAGAATCAAACCGGGTGCGGTGTGCATGCTCTCCTGCTGCGATTCGGCCAGGCGGGCGATGCCGAAATCCAGCACTTTGACCGTCAATTCCTCCAGCCCGTCGTCCTCGCGCTTTGCGCGCAGCAGCATGATGTTGTCCGGTTTAATGTCGCGATGGACGACGCCGTGTTTATGCGCCGCGTGGAGTCCCGCGCAAATCTGGTTGGTGATTTCAATCACTTCATTGATCGGCAATGCGCCACGGTCGGCCAGTTCGTCCCGCAACGTTCGCCCGGCGACAAATTCCATCGCCACATACAGGTTTCCCTGCTCTGTCAGGCGGCTTTCGTAAATTGTCACGACGTTACGGTGCTGAATGCGTCCGGCGGTGGCGGCTTCGGTTTCAAAGCGTTTGACCAGTTGCGGATTGGCTGCGCATTCCGGCTTCATCACTTTCAATGCGACGGGCCGATTGCCGACATGAATCTGTTCCGCCAGATAGACCTGCCCCATTGCTCCCTGCCCCAGGCGTCGAAGCAGGCGGTAATTGCCGGCGATTTGCGGATCGGTGAAAAACGCTTCCTGTTGTTTTTCCGTGGTCTGCATTTCAGTTCTTCACTTTCTTGCTCTTCTTGTCGTCTTTTTTCTTGCCGTCTTTCTGGCCGGCATTGGCTTTGCCGCGCAGCGAAACGAGTTCCTCTTCCAAGGCTCTCAACTCTTCCACCTGCTGGCGGCGGCGCATCTTCTCGCGATTTTTTTGCAGGTAGAGTTGCAGATGATTGGCGGCTTCGCCGAATTGCAGCGAGGTGACATAAGCGGAATAGAGCGTGTAATGCGCATCCGGAAAGTCTTTCAGGTCAGAATCATTCGGCAGGCTGGCGGCGATTTGCAGCGAGTTTTCCGCCTCCTTGATTGCGCCGGAGACATCCCCCTGCAACAGCAACAGGCGCGCGCGAGTTTCCGTGACCATCGCCAGCCGCAGCGGGTTGCGCAGCGCCTTGGCGAACTTGGCGGCCTCTTCGATGGCTTTGCGGGCGTTGTTCAGGTAATCGTTATTGCCCGCCTGCGCGTCGTCATATTCGATGGCGGTGATCAGCGCGCGCGCCAGCGCGTGATTGGCTTCGGCCAGCGAAGCGTCGTTGTTGTAGCGCGCGCCGGAAAGCACGACTTTCGACATCGCCAGCGGGTTCGGAGTCTTCAGCGCGACGGTGCGTTTGCGCGCCAGTTCGCCAAAAAGAAACAGCGCGCGTTCGGCTGCCTTGATGGCTTCGGCGAGTTTCGCGTTTGGCAGCGAGGACATCTTGGCCGCATTCCGGCGCGCAAGTTCGGCATCGCGCGCGCCAGCATCCATCAGCACGTCGGCCAGGATTAAATGCGCCGGCGGCGAATACGGGCGGTTGCGAATGGCGCGGCGCAATTGCATTTCGGCTTCGACCAGATCGCGGCGCAGGTACAGCAGATCGGCCAGCACCAGCCGAGCAAAATCGTCATTGGGGTGGCGGGCGATGATGGCGCGCAAATCCTTTTCGACAGCGGCCAGATTGTCGCCCGCGGCGAAGCGCGCTTCGGCCAGCAAGGTGCGCGTTTCGTAATCAGTTGGGCGCAAGGCCACAGCGCGTTGGAACGAAGCCACGGCCTGTTTGTGACGCCCCAGCGATTGTTCGGCGCGGCCTCGATAAATGAAGGCATCGGCATATTCGCCACCATTGGCCTGGATGGCGCGGGTCAGCGTTTCGATGGCTTCTTCAAACTGCTGATTGTCGAAATTGGCGACGCCCTTATGGAACAGGTCGCTGGCTTCAGCAGATGCCGGACGCTCGTTGCGAATGTGAACGTTGACCTGTCCCGGCCCGGCTTCGATCAATTCGGTGTCGTCTTTTTGGGTGAAGCTGAGATTGACTTCAAACAGCAGCGATTGATTCGGTTCGATGGTCACGTTTCGGATTTCGCGCTGCTGTCCGCGCGTGAAGGTAAGCTGATGCTTTCCCGGCGGGAGTTTCCAGGCGCGTTCGTTACGCCAGTTCAACGGCAATAATTGCGCGTCGTCCAGCGAAACCATGATGTCGTCGAGTTCGGGCGCGCGCACGACCAGCGTGCCGCAGGCTGCGCCGCAGCCATTCGCCGCGTACCGCACCGCCGCCAGTGGAATTTGATTGGCAGAAAGCGTAGTCGTGTTGACGTGCGGATGCTGTTTATTCTGGGTCAGACGCGGAACTTCTATGTCCAGGTGTTTGGCGATTTCATCGAAAACCACCATTCCGTCCTGATCCTTGTCAGCCTGCCCACGCAAGCCTTCCAGCAGACTCCAGGTAAAAACGCCGTGGCCCAGTTCGTCGCGTTCGTGCGAGCTTTCGGTTTGCCGCGCGGCGGTGATGAAGCCCACGCCTTCGGGGATTTCGCGCATTTCTTCAATCAGCCAGGCGTTGGCGCGCAAGTTACTGAAGGCGTCGCGCGTTTCCGTTTCGATGGCTGCGCTGTGACAGGCGTCGGAAAGAACCAGACCTTTTTTGGCTGGAATCGCGCGCGTCAATTGCTTGACGGAATCCATGCGGATAGAGCTTCGTTCCAGGCTTTCAGCGTCGCGCGGGTCGGCGTCGTGCAGCAAGAAGAACGGGATTTCCTGTGTGAATCTGGATTTTGCGTCCGACTTGGGAACCAGCACGCCGTGCGTTGCAATGTAGACGACAAAGTAATCCTGTGGCTTCGCCTGTTTCAGATTGTTCAGAGCCTGCTCGACATTGGCTTTGGTGGCCTGTTCGTCCTTGAGCAGAACCATGTGCCCACCTTCGCTGACATCGCGAAAGCTGCCGCCTTCGTCGCTGCGCAGGAAGTTGTAGATTGCCTGGGCATCGTCCGCCGCGTATTTCAGGTTGGTGATCTGATTTCCTTCGATTTTCTGACCGCCATTCTGAAACCGCGAAACCCCTACGACGACCGCCCATAACTCTGGCGTTTGGCCTTTGTCTGTTTCCGCGCGAGTTGTGCCAACGCGAATTTTGACTTTGCGTTCGCCCTGCCCGGTTTGAACTTGTGCGGCAGAGTTTTTGTTAGCTATCCAGAAAACTGCCCCACCAAGCAAAATGGCGATAGTGGCAACTCTAGCGATTCTATTAATAATTCTCATTACTACCTTCTGACAGTTTAGTAGTGGTTTATTCGTTATCAGACGCTTAGTAGTCAATTCCCGGTGGAGGATTAAAGGCCCAGCCAACTAGGGTTGTCATCCACCACCACGCCGCTAAATTTAGCGCCAAAGTCATCAAACCTAGATAGCGCCAACCTTCTTGTTTTCTGGATAAGGCAACAACGGATGCAATGATGCCAGCTACCGTGAAAATTGAGAGCGTAAATCCTATGTTGTATTCGGTTGCCACAGGAGAAAGCGTCAAAACTGGAATATCGAATGGAGCTGGCCGACTTGGGCCAATGCGCGCTCGATAGATAAGGAGTCTGGAAAAAGACCAAGTGCAAGTGGCCATTGCAAAAATCACCCACGGTGAACGAATAAATAGCTTTTTGATGGCACCAAGCATTCCCATTGATTTGCACAAACTGCATCGTGGCAGCGGAGTAAGCTAGCAATTGAGCGGTTGCATCAAGGTTTAATAATCGTCTCCCCAATCGGCTTTGCGGGAAGGATGTCTTCCTTGGTTGCGGCTTTAATCGTGCCGATGACGGCGGCGGCAGCGGCGGTAGTCAGAACCGGAACGGCGTTTTGCGGCGACCAGAAACCGGGGGCAACCTTGATCAAGTTGATCTGCCCAACCCAGGAAAAATTCGTGCCTTCGACGGTCGCGGAAATACTGCCGCTGGCGGCTTCGGCGGCAGCGGTGAAGGAAACGGAAGCGATGCCAGCATCATTGGTGAATGTCCGTGAAGTATCTGCTGCCGCTGCTGCCGCGCCAACCGCGCCCAGCGTTCCCAGTGCGCCACCGCTGCTGGCCGCGCCAAGCGAAAAGATGATCGGCACGCCTTTCACCGGACGGTCGTCTTCGTCAGTCACGCGCACCTGAATCTGGCGAACGCTGCGGGCGCGCACCACCAGATTGGAATTCAGTCCGACCGGACGCACGATGTACCGCCGAGCAGCGAGCGGTGCGCCAGGTTGTTGTGGTTGCTGCGGCGCGATGCTGGCGATCAAGGCGGAGAAAGATTCCGGTGAAGCCACCGTCCATTCGCCTTTTTCAAACCCTGTGCCTTCGACCATTTCAAAAACCGCGCGGCCTTCCACCAGCATCACGCGGAACCGGGCGCCTTTCCCGGCAAGAAACGTTGCGCCTGCGGCGTCGGCGATTCCCGCAACCGTTGGATTCAACTGCACCACCACGCTGCCGGAAACGAGCGAGGTGGCGAGAACGCGCCCGTCATTTCGCTGGCCAATGGTCGGCGTCAGCAAGCGCGCTTGTGAACCGCCGGTCAGCGTGACTTGCGCAATGCCGTCCAGGATGGCGCGGGCGCTGGAACCTTCCGGCGCTTGAATCAATTCGCTGCCCCACAGCAATCCGCCACGCACGGCGGAAGCCTGATTGATTTTGACCAGTCCCAGCGATTCGACGCGGCCAATGGGTTGCGCCGAAGCTTTGAAACTCATTCGCTGCGGCGCGGGTTGCGACACCGGCGTTGATGGTTTTTCCGATTCCAGCCGGGGCAGGCTGATTGCCCAGTTCCCCATTTCCGAAATCCTGTCGCGCAAAGTGTCCGAAGCGTCAACAAAGGCTTTCCCTTCGCGCAGGCCAGCGTGAAAGAGCGCGCCGCGCGAAGTTGAAAACAGGCTTTCACCGGCTTTGATGAAAGCGCGGGATTGCGGCTGCAACTTGACGATCAAATCACCGCTGATGACCGTGGCCACCAGCGCGGAATCATTCATCGTTGCCAGACGGACTTTGGTTCCGCTGGCCAGCAAGGCGCTGCCCACGCCACCCAAAGACACCTGAACCGTTCCGTCCGCGGGCGCTTCGATCAATTCGCCCGCGTCGAATTCCTCAAACCCACGCGTCTTCCCAGCACTACGCAGTGGCAACCAGAAGTTGGCAAGCAGGCTGACGCACAATACAAACGTGGCAACTGTTTGGTTGAATTTCGCTCTTTTCATTACCGGTTCTCCTTTTGATTCCTGTTTCGGTCAGCCACTGGCAGTGTGATGGTTGGCAAACGCAGAATCGGAACGTGATCCGTATCCTCCGCGCTTTGAATCCGGGTTAGCCTTACGGTGTTGGCATCACTTCCTGTCAGCGAACCGCCGCTGCCGCCAAAACTGACGCGCACAGGGTTCGAAGGTTTGCCGTCAATCGTCAGCACCACATCCACTTCACCGCGTCCTGCCAGACTGCGCGGCAGCCAAAGGTTGACTTGATCCAGTCCAACAAAACCGCCCTGTGCGCCGGCGTAAAGCACCTGTGCATCCACACCGCCGACTTTGGCGGTGACTTGTCCCTGCGGATTCCGGAAGCGAAGCCCAGCGCCGAACAGAATCAAATACAGGTCTTCGTTGGTCTGGCTGAAACTGAGCGGTAGGGGAACGAACAGGTTGCGCCCCTGATCGAATCTGGAGAGCGATTCGTACTTTTGCGCGCCATTGACCGCCACGCGCAGAGCCACGCCCGACGCGACGCCCTGCCCGCTGGCATTCGCCGAAAACAGCGCCGGTGCGGAAGCCGCGATTTGGACCACTTCACGCGCCACGGTTTGGTCATTGCGCTGAACGCTGACTGTCGCCGCCCCGACGCGTGTGCCCGGAGGAATCTGATAGTTGATCTGTCCCGGCGAGACAAAGAACAATGGGGCCATTCGTTCGACGCCTCCGCCATCGCGCACCCGAACCGAAGTTCCGTTCAGCACGCTGGGCAGCGGAAGCGTCCCGGCGGTTTGGACATTCGATGAAAGATTCGCACCGAAGGCCGCTGCCATGGATTCGCTGGCAAGGCCCGTGGCCAGATAACTTGCCGCTGAAACATTGGCCAGCACAGGTTCGCTGGTTCCCAGCGGAACTCTGGCCGAAACCACATTCACTTCGCGGTCGAAAAGCGTCACTTGAACTTTGGCGATATTGGATTGCAGCACTCCGGCGAAGCGCTGAATGATGGTGAAGCTCTGCCCGCGCACCAAGCCGCGCTGTGCGATGGGCTGCGTCAGATTCAAATCGGCAGGAAGGCCAACCGGGCGCTCGCCTTGATCGAAAAACTGATACCGTGCCAGATACAAATCCAGGTTCGGATCATGCACGGAACATTCGACCGTGAAATCCGTGGCGGAACGCGTGAAGACGATCAGCGGAGACAGCCGCGAATCCGTTGGGTGAATCAACTGCACAGGCGTGGCCACGCGCGCCGTGACGTTGATCACTTTTGGCGCATTCCCCTCCGGCGTAATCAGCAATTGCGAAGTGATCACATCCGGGATGGCCTGATTGGCGAAAAGTTCAGAAGTCTTCCCCGAAAGAATCGGAATTAATGGATGAAAACGCAGCTTGAAAACCTGTGTTTCGCCGCCTGCCAGCAGCACTGGCGGCGCGCCCGGACTGATGGACAAAGGCGTTTCCGAACCATTCGGATTGACCCGCAGCAGCGTGAAAATCGCGCTGTCATCCGGATCAACGATTCTGCCGCTCGTCACATCCGCGCCAATCCGTTGCAGCCTGATGCTGAGCGGCGCGCATCCCGCGTTTTCGATGGTAAACGTATCAAAGGGCGCGTTATTGCCGACTTCGCGCATCGCGGCGACCGGGCTGAACTCAAGCGAAGTTTTGTTGATGCGAATTTGTGAGGAAACGCCGAGCGCTGTCACGGATGCCGTGGCGGAATTGTTGTTCGGCACTGGATCATTCGCGGATTGAATGGCGAAGGTTTGGCTGATCGCCGCGCCATCTGTCACTGTGCAAGCGACCAGCGCGGTCAGCGTAAAGCTCGCCGTAGCGCCAGCGGCCAGCGACGGCGCATTGCAGGAAATCGAACCTGCGCTGCCGACCTGTGGAACCGCGCAGTTCCAGCCCGCCGGAGCCGCCAGCGAAAGAAAGCTGGTTTGCGGCGCCAGGCTTCCCGACAGGACTGGAGCATTTGCCGCCAGCCCGCCATTATTCCTAACAGTGACCGTGTAGCTGAGATTGTTATTGCCCGACACGGGGTTCGGCGAAGCGGTGACCGAAACCGCCAGATCAGCATCGGCTGGCGGCGGCGCGGCTCCGGCGGGCAGGTCAATCAGGGCGACAATCAACGAAAGGCAGTCATCTCTGAATCCCGTGGTCAGCGTGACCGAATTGGTTCCAAGGCTGAGAAACGGCACCAGATTGTAGTTGACGATGTCCCACAAACCGCCTGTTCCGCCGCCTTCTGGAAATCCGCAACAACCTTCTCCCAGCGGAACCGTGCCGCCGGAAAAGTTCGCGCCGCTGCCAACCAGAGATTTGCCATTAATACTCAGTCCATCGTCCAGAAATGACTGGCCATCGCTGACGTGCAATTGGATGGAAGCGTTTCCACCGGAATAATTGATGCCGGGAAGCGCCGCCGTCCAGCCATTTGCGTCGAAAGAGTTTGGTGCGTTTGAATCGTTGCCATTGAAGATCACGACATCGCGGTTGTTTTCCGGATTGCCGTCGTTGAAAAAGACGATCAGCGAAACGCCATTGATCTCCGCGTTGGACTTGCGGAAGTTGCCGAGCGAATAGTTTCCATTCCCCTTCACCTGCGAAGTCACGTCCGCGCGGTAGGCCTGGCTGTTGGTGAACGGCCAGCAGTTCGACTGTGAAAACCCAATGTTCGTGGCGGTGATGTTTGCGCCGTTAAACATGACTGTGGCGTTTGCGTCGGCGCTGGCAGAATTGGTCGGGCCGTGCCAGAAAAGCAATGCCTGCGTCACCTGCCCGGAAACCCCAGCAAGCTTGATTGTGCCCGTGCCGACCGTGCGCATCCCGCCAAATCCGGCGGAAACAAAATCCGTATTGAAGACAGTTTCCGCGCGCGCAATGTCATTGACGGGCGATGCGGTGGTCAACAGTGCGGAGTGCGCGGGAAAGCCCTTCCACAAAACCATTGCCGAAACGATTCCTGTCAGGATCAACGCCAGGAAGTGTCTTGATCCGATGCTTGTCTTATTCATTGATTGGCACCTTCGGGATGAAGGCGAGTGATGTTTCGCGGGAGGGTGATTGGCGGACAATCAAGCAAACGCTTTGCGCAGCCAGGGATGGAAAGCCTGACCGCAACGATTTTCTCTTTTCCCACGGTTCGATCACACGCAATAGTTATCAGGTGATTTACCTGCTGCGGGGCACTTCAATTTCGGGGGTCGGCTGGGTATTTTTACTTTCGACTTTTGAGTATTTGTCTGTAAAGGGTGACAAGGAAAACGGTTATTCAAAAACGTGGGCAGTCTACACAAGTGAGATTAGACGGTCAATAGAAGATTCCAGGCAGTCACTTTCACATCTTGGTTTTGCAGCCGTGCGCGTTTATTATTGGCCGCACATCTGACATCTTCGCGGTACAAGACCTGGTGGATTCGACGGTATGGGACGATCAGGTCGCTACCGCTCCCTGTACCGTCAACAACATCGAAGGGAAGGCGAAACTCACTTTCTTATGTCTCAAGCACAACCGGACATCAACTCATCGCTCAAAGAAGACCGCGTTTTTGCGCCATCAACCGAATTCAGCGCCAGCGCGCACATCACAAGCCGCGCTGATTACGACCGCATCTATAAACGTTCCGTCAAGGACCCGGAGGGGTTCTGGGCTGAAATTGCCAGCGAACTGCACTGGTTCAAACCATGGGACAAAGTGCTGGAATGGAACGAACCGTTCGCCCAATGGTTCGTCGGCGGCCAAACGAACATCTCCTACAATTGCCTGGATCGTCATCTGACAAGCTGGCGCAAGAACAAAGCCGCCATCATCTGGGAAGGCGAACCCGGCGATCAACGCACGCTGACGTACCAACAGCTTCATCGCGAGGTCTGCCAATTCGCCAATGTGCTGAAAGGCCTGGGAATCGAGAAAGGCGACCGCGTCGCCATTTACATGCCGATGATTCCCGAACTGCCGGTGGCAATGCTGGCCTGCGCGCGCATCGGAGCGACGCATTCAATCATTTTCGGCGGTTTTTCGGCGGAAGCGTTGAAAGACCGCATCAACGACGCCGAAGCCAAAGCGGTCATTACCGCCGACGGAGGCTTCCGTCGCGGAGCAACGCTGCCGCTGAAACCCGCCGTGGACGATGCGATCAAAGCCTGTCCAACAATCAAACAAGTCATCGTCGTCGAACGCTGCAAAAACAAGATTCACATGGAAGCCGGGCGCGATCACTGGTACCACCAGTTGATGGAAAACGCTTCGGACGTTTGCCCGGCGGAACCACTTGATGCCGAACATCCGCTCTACATTCTTTACACTTCGGGCACGACCGGAAAGCCGAAAGGCATTGTTCACACGACGGGCGGTTATTCGGTTCACACCTACATCACGACCAAATGGGTTTTCGATCTGAAAGACGATGACACGTACTGGTGTACGGCGGACATCGGCTGGGTGACTGGGCACAGCTACATTGTTTACGGTCCGATGCAGAATGGCGCTTCGGTAGTGATGTATGAAGGCGCGCCGAACACACCGGACTTCGGGCGCTTCTGGCAGATCATTGAGCGCCACAAAGTCAACATTTTGTACACCGCGCCAACCGCCATTCGCACCTTCATCAAATGGGGCGAACAATGGCCATTGAAGTATGACTTGTCGAGCTTGCGATTGCTCGGCAGCGTCGGCGAACCGATCAATCCCGAAGCCTGGATGTGGTATCACAAAATCATCGGCAAGGAGCGCTGTCCGATTGTGGATACCTGGTGGCAAACCGAAACCGGCGGCATTCTGATTTCGCCGATTCCCGGCGCGGTTCCGGCCAAACCCGGATCGGCGACGCTTCCCTTCCCTGGAATCGTGCCGGACATTCAGACTCGCGAAGGCGAATCGGTCGGCGACAATCAAGGCGGCTTTCTGGTCATCACACGACCGTGGCCGGGGATGCTGCGCACGATTTACGGCGATCCGGAGCGGTACAAGAAACAATACTGGTCGGATATCAAAGGCTGCTATTTCACAGGCGATGGCGCGCGGCGAGATGATGACGGTTATTACTGGCTGATGGGACGGGTGGATGATGTCATCAATGTCAGCGGCCATCGTTTAGGAACCATGGAAGTCGAAAGCGCCCTGGTTTCTCACCCGGCAGTTGCCGAAGCCGCTGTGGTTGGCCGTCCGGATGAATTGAAGGGGCAGGCAGTTTCTGCTTTCGTGACGCTTGAATCCGGCCATCAGGCTTCGGACGAATTAAAGGAAGAATTGCGCCGCCATGTGGCCAAAGAAATTGGCGCGATGGCCAAACCCGACGACATACGTTTTTCAGACTCTTTACCGAAGACTCGTTCGGGCAAGATTATGAGACGGCTGTTGCGCGACATCGCGTCCGGCTCGCAAACGGTTGGAGATACCACAACGCTTGAAGATTTTTCGGTTCTGGCGAAATTGCGTGAAGATGAGGAGTAAACGATGAAAAGCTTGTCGCTGTTATTGTCTTTGTTGTTTTCGATCACATTGTTTTCAGTCGTCCGGTCTCATGAGCAGCAGGAAATCCCGCCCATCCGGAACTTCCTGAAAGTCAGCGAAGATTTCTGCACTGGCGCGCAACCGCGCCTGGAGCATCTGGCCCAACTCAAAGCCGATGGCGTGAAAGCCATCATCAATCTTCGCCAACCGAGCGAACATCGCGCGGAAGAAGAAGAGGCTGAAGCTAAAAAACTGGGTTTGCGCTATTTCAACATCCCTGTCGTTTATGGCAATCCGAAAGACGAACAGGTGGATGAGTTTTTGAAGCTCACGGATGATCCAGCCAATCGTCCGGCGTTTATTCACTGCACGGCAGCAATTCGCGCCGGAGCCTTCTGGATGATTCGCCGTGTGGTGCGCGATGGCTGGACGATTGAAAAGGCCGAAGAGGAGGCGCGCAAGGTTGGCCTGGTCAATGCGCCTCATCTGGATGAGTTTGTACGGAAGTACGTCGAAAGTCATCGCAAAAAGTAACTTGCGAAAAACACACTGAAAACTCCAATGCTCCCCAAAAAACTCCTCGTCGGCAACAAACGCTGGTTTTGGATCATTTTTCTGTCGCTCTCTCCGTTGGCCTACCTGTCGGGGATTTGGCTGACAATGAAATACGACCCGAACGCGCGCGCAGTCATCGCGGTGAATCGCCAGCAGGCGCTTGCCATTGCGTCAGACTTCGCGGCGTCAAAAGGGGTCAACGTCTCCGGCTGGGGCAGCCTTTGCCATTTCAAAATCAATAACGAGCTTTACTTCTATTACCGGTTGGATCCGAATGCGGCCAATGCTGAACGGGAGAAAACGCGCACGATTGCGCCTCCCATGTTTATTGGGGTGCTCTTTCGCTCTTCGGACGGCAAAGAGCATTTTGAAGTGGAGATGACGAACGGCGGTCAGGTGTTTGGATTCGAACACAGACTCGGCCAATCCGGCGAGGATAAGGATACTGGCGAGGCTGAGGCCAGAAAAATCGCGCAGGAAGCATTGGAACGGAGAATGTCCGGGCTGGGAGTTTCCTATCCCATCGAGTTGCAACAAAGCGACGGGGGAAACGAGAACCAGTTTTCTCCAAAAGCGGGGACCGACCGGGCCAAAGGCATTCGCAAGTACATCTGGCGCTGGCCGGTGGTCCCGGTTAATGAAGTCAGCATTGAAAGCATCCTGACGGTTCGCGGAGGAAAACTGACCGGCGATTTTGTCAAGGCAGAGGTTGACAGCGGCTTTGCCAAACAGCGGCTCAATCAACGCGGATGGCAGCGAGGCATCGGCATCGGCATCTATGTCCTGTTGATGGTCGTCTTTGTCATTTACGGCATTTACCGGTTTATCCAGCGCGCCCGGCAAAAAGAGGTTTCCTACCAGCGCGTATTCCTTTCAATCATGCTTTTCGCGCCCATGCTCGCCGGGTTTCACGCCTTGTCGGATATGATCACCTACGAACCGGCCAGATCAGCCATGAATCCGGTTTGGGTAATCTGGATCGTCCTGGCCACCACATTGCTTTCAGACATGGTGATTGGGCTGTTTATGGGGCTGGCTTATGGCAGTGGCGAAGGCGATATCCGGGAAGCTTATCCGGGCAAGTTGACTTCGCTGGATGCCCTGCTGACTGGAAAACCCTTTTCCCGCAATGTCGCGCGTTCGGTGGTTTGGGGATGTGCGATTGGTGGCTGGATCATGCTGTCCTTTCTGCTGGCTCCGGTTTTGTGGCGAAACGTTCCCGGCACGGGGGAACCGCCCAATCAGATCCTGGACGCATTGATCGGATACGCGCCCTGGCTGTCGCCATTTATGGCCTGGCCGATGGATGTCATTCTGGTAACAGTCGTTGGACTTTTAGTTCCGCTACCGCTGGTATTGCGCGGAAAATGGATCGGACGCGCCAAAATGCCGCTGTTATTCATCTGCGTCTGGATCGCCTGTGCGCCTCCGTTCCTGGTGTTCCGCCCGTGGGAAGCGTCCTTGCTGGTGGGCGCAATCAGAGGCGGATTATTTCTGCTGGCTTTTTTCAAGTTCGATTTGCTGACCGCGATGGTCGCGCTCGCCTATCCGGCGTTTCTCTCTTTTGCGCTGATGCCGGCATTGCAGCCAAACTCGGAGTTAAAGACCGCAGGGTATTTTTCGCTCTCTGTTGCTGTCCTGCTGCTGGCGGTGGAATTGTTCTTTGCCTTCAAGGGACGGCTCTTTCAGGATGAAGAAGTGAGGCCGGTTTATGCCAGGATGCTGGCGGAACGGCTTTCCATGCAGGCCGAAGTGACGGCGGCCAGAGAAGCGCAGCAGCGTCTGATGCCGGCGTCCTTGCCCCAGACAGAGCAATTTTCAATTGCCGCCTGCTGTTTGCCCGCCTTCGAGGTTGGCGGCGACTTTTATGATGTATTCAATCTGGAAGACGGCAAGGTAGGCGTTTTGATTGCCGAAGGCGGCGGACACGGACTTGGTTCGGCCCTCTCCATCGCATTTGCCAAAGGCTTTCTGATGCCCAAGATTCTGAATAATCGGAATGCGGATGATTCACCGACTGAAATCATTCGCGGATTGCAGGATCGCCTGACTTCGCTGCTGGATGAAGAATCCGGCCTCAGCCTGGTATATGCCGTATTCGACGCAAACGACGGGCAATTGCGCTACGCGCGAACCGGCGCTCATCCGGTGGTGATGGTCAGCAGACACAACGATGCGTCGGCTTTCCGGCGACCGGATGAAAGAGAGATCAGGTTCGCCTCCATTCATCACGATGCAACGAAAAAAACCGAGCAGATCAAAGTGATTGAAGGGATCACCACACTACAAGAAGGGGACAGCGTGGTTCTGTTCACCGATGGTCTGGCCAAGGATTGGCGGCGGAACAAAACCACCCCGGAAAAGGAATTCGCCAAAACGATCAGGGCCGCTGATGGGAAGCCCGGGGAGGACCTGCAAAATGCGCTCGTCAAAAATATCAACGCGCACGCCAAACAAGCCCGAAAACAAGGTGTGGAAGATGACCTGACCGCTGTCATCGTCCGTTTCGAGAAAATGCAGGTTGTAGAACAAGTGGAAGCCCAATTCGCGCCGCAAGGAGAAATCGCATGAAAACGCAAGGCTCCCTGCCGCGCTGGTTGCTGCTGCTGGGATTTTCGATTGCCGGTTATGCGGCGGTGTTTTTTCTGTTTCCCAAAGCCACGCCCGCCGCCCGGTGGGGCCAAAAACTGGATCATGCGTCGGCCATCGCTCAAGCCAAGCAGATTGCCCGCTCGCTAGGCGTTGAGAATATCGAAGGCAATGGCTGGATCGCGACTGCCCGGATTTCCTATGACGCCAAGACGGAGGCTTATCTTGCGGAAAAACAGAACGGCGTGGGCCAGGGTCTTTTCACTCCGCTCCGAATGTCCGTCGCAATGGTAAATCCAAGCGCCAACCGCAAGGTAAAGGTCGAACTGAACTCCGAAGGCAAGCTGGTGCTATTTGAATTCTCCGGCCCCAAGAGCAAGGCGGACGGCAACAAAACCACGGACGAAGAGGCCGAAGAAGACGACAAGAATGGCGACGATGAAAAGAGATCAGGCATCAAAATCAGCAATCGTTCTCAGGCTGGGCCAACCAGTTCTGTGACCGAGCCCAACAAGTCCGCCGATTCGGCAAATACGGTTTCAGAAGCTGATAAACAGCTTGCGGAATCCGCATTCAAGTCGTTTTGGGGAGAGAAACTGTCCAGCGCCTCGCTAACGGAATCCAGTCTCACGAAACAGGGCGCTCGATTGATTTGGTCTGTCTCTGACGATGTCTTGAAGCTGACAGCCAGAGCCCTGGTAAGTGAAGGCAAGGTGAAAGCGCTCTCTTTGGAGCGTGAGTTCACGCCCCCCTTCAATCAGGCATTTGAAGCCCGGCGCAGTAAAACCGAAAAGATTCTTTCCGGCGCCGAAGTCGTCGTCATATTTCCGGCCGTATTACTGGTCGCCATTTTTTACTTCATCGGCCTGGCGCTGAAACGCGTCCAACACCGCCAGGGACTGCTCTTCCTTGGCGCAGCTTCATTGTGGGTAATAACCGTTTCCGCGCTAACCAGCCTCGGCGACGGTATTCGCGAAGACAACAGTGTAAGCGGCTATTACTGGTTATCATTGATTTTAACCTGGCTGTTAGTGGTGCTGCTCGCACTGTCAATTTCTGGCTCGCTTTACTTTTTCTGGGCGGCGGGTCAGGCGCTGGCGATCACCAGGCAGCGAAGGCAAACCATCAGCATTGAGTTGATTCTCAAGGGGAAAATTCTGACTCGCCCGGTGGCCAGGAGCGTCGCGCTGGGCTTGTTGTCTGGCGGAATCATTGCTGCAATGCCGGTGCTGGCGGCAGTAACCAAATTGTTTCCCGGCATTGAGGTTGACCCGAACGGATTACAGGATCATTTGATTGGCCGCTTCCCTGCGTTTTCGACCTTTACCAGCGCGGAGCAGTATCTGTTCTTTATGATCTTCGGCTTTTTCGCTCCGCTGATCAGCGCCTTTGTCAAACGTCCCGCGCTGGAAAAGCTGCTGATCTTTCTTGTCTGCGCGGCGGGCTGGTTGGGAACAATTTTCGTCCATTACTCCGCTGCCGGGCTGTTGGTCAGCGGTTTGTTCGCTGCGCTGATTTCGACCACGCTTTATCTGCGTGACGGCCTGCTGGCGGCGCTGATTTCGCAAACTGCCGCGCAAACAGCCGTGGGAGCGGCAGCCTTGCTGTCACAACCGTCTTTCCCCTTGCACTCTTCAGGGTGGCGGGCGATTGCCAGCCTGGCAGGATTGGTTATCGTTTCCCTGGTCGGTGTATGGAAATTCCGTGAAGTCACGGAAGAAGAGACCGCTATCCCCGCACACCTGCTGGAAACCCGCATTGAGCGCGAAAGGCTAAAGGCGGAATTCAGCGTCGCCCAACGCGCCCAACAACAAATGCTTCCGGATGCATTGCCACAGATTCCTGGTCTGGACATTGCCGCCATCTGCAAACCCTCCAAAGAAGTGGGTGGAGATCTTTATGACTTCCTTTCGTTATCAGACGGACGTTTAGGAATTGTCGTGGCGGATGTGTCAGGAAAAGGAGTGCCGGCGTCGTTATATATGACCTTAACCAAAGGCTTGCTGATTTCTGTCTCCGAAACCGCATCTGATCCTGGGGAGATTCTGCGTGAAGTCAATCGCCACCTTTACGAAGTCTGCCGTCGCAGAATGTTCGTCACACTCTTTCTGGGCGTGATTGATCCGGCGACAAAGACACTGGTCTACGCTCGCGCCGGGCACAATCCGACGGTCTTTCGTAGAGTAGCTCAACAGAAAACCAGCTTGCTGAAGCCAAAAGGAATGGGATTGGGATTGAACAGCGGGAAGATTTTTAATCAATCGTTGCAGGTGGCGACGCTGCAACTGGAACCGAACGATAAGTTATTCTTTTATTCCGATGGCATAACGGAAGCGATGAATCCCAAAAACGAAGAGTATGGCGAAGAGCGGTTGATGGAGATTGCAGCGATGGCCGATGGTTATGGCGCAACAGAGGCACGCGATGCGGTGCTGGCGGATGTCACGACTTTTTTGGGAGCCAATCAGCCACAAGATGACCAAACCCTGGTTGTGGTCAAAGTGATTTAAGTCAAATTACTCAAGCTGAATTCTCAGCCGCTTGAACCCGATGCCCAGGCCGCGCAAATCATTAATCTTGCTTTCCGGCACTTTGAAGCTGGAAACCAGCACTTCGCTGACGCCATGTTCGTTGATCAATCCGGGCAGATCTTCACGGCTGAAGATGCGATAGCCGCGAATCAGCAGACCGGTTTTATTCCGGTCGTCGTCAATAAAACCAACTGGCTGGTAGCGATGAGCGGGGTTATTCAGCAACTCGCGGATCAGAATCTCGCCGCCGTCGCCAGCGCCGTAAATCAACACCGGCGTGGAATCCGGAGAGGCGATGCGCTTGCCGACAAACAAAGCCGCCAGCAAACGGAAAGACAAGCGGCTGGCGCCGACAAATAACAATAGCAACAGCGCATCCAGAATAAAGACCGCGCGCGAGGGGCCGTGAAAGCCATAAAGCGCCATCACCGTAAAACCACTGACCAACACGCCGACAAACACCGACCTGGCGATGACCACCAGATCGTCCACGCCTACATAGCGCCAAATGCCGCGATACACTCCGCCAGCCAGAAACAGCAGAATCTGAATTGCAATCACGATTGGCAACGTGCGGATGAAGATTCTGAGGTGGTCATCGGGCAACCCGTTCTCGAACCTCAACAGATACGCGCCGTAGTAAGCGAGAACGATCAGACAAAGATCAAGCAGGATTTCAAAAATTCGCCGGCGCGGAGACAAACTGGCAAAGACATTCACCAGGATTCCACTTTCCGGTTTACGATCCTCGTAAACGCGCACCTTGCCCAGATACAACCCGATAAACAAAATGGTCAGTGCGAAGCCTGAAATCAGCGTCAGATTCACGCCGATGCGCATCTGTCGAACAAGCAGGGCCAGCAACCCCGAAATCGCCGCCAGCAGGTAAAGCGTCAATACAGCGCGGCGCTCAGACATGCCCAGCGCCACCAATCGGTGAGAAGTGTGATCGCGGCCACCCTGAGAAACGGGCCGTCCAGACAATTTGCGCGTGATCGTGACGACGCAAGTGTCGAAGATCGGAATCAGCAGAATCAGGACCGGCGTGGAAAAAACGGCTGCCAGATTGCGTGTTCGGGCCATGTCGTTCAGTAATGCAATCCCGCCGAGCGACAATCCCAGCAGCATCGATCCGCAATCACCCATAAAGATCGAAGCCGGGTTGAAGTTGAAATACAGAAAACCGAAAACCGCGCCCGCCAGCACCATTGGCAAGGCGGCTTCGGTCATCTGCCCATTCAGCACAAAGGTAATTGCCAGAAAAATGCAGGCGATGACCGAAATCCCTCCCGCCAGTCCGTCCATGTTATCCAGCAGGTTGACGGCGTTGGTCAGGCCCACCAGCCAGAACACTGTGATCAGATAATCCGCCGGTTCAAAGCCGGTCCAGTGCAGATACAAACCACAATAGACAATGACTGAAGATGCCACAATCTGCATCACCAGCTTGATATAGGGCTTCAATTGAATGAGGTCGTCAACGACGCCTGTGATAAAGAGAATCGTTCCGGCAATCAGGATGGGATAAAAGCAATGAATGGAGCGCGCAAAAAAAAGCGCGCCAAGAAGAAACGAGGCATAAATAGCAATGCCGCCCATCAACGCAGTTGGTTTCTGATGCCAACGGTCGTTGCGTGGGGCAGCCACAATTCCTAAGCGGTGCGCGCCGGATCGTACAATGAATGTAAAGATCAAGCTGAGCACCGCAGTGATGGCGACACTTGCAGCAAGCTTCATAACTTCTTTCCTTTTGGGGGGTCGGAAAGAGCTGGTGATTCAGGGATATATTTGTGGCGACGGATCGAAATCCTCCGCCTTCATTTGAAGTTTTTTTATTTTTGTTTGCTGAAGCTTCTGCCGGTTGAAGCTGTTTTCGGCACCAGTGAAAGGTCTACGATTGAAACTCGATTGGGGCAGGAGAGCCATACCGACGGACCTGTTTGGAACGCTCGTAATCTACCACACTCATTAAGATTTCGTCCAAACGAAACGTCGGCTGATACCCGGTCAAGTTGTGAATTTTCGTAATGTCCGGGACACGCCGCAGCATATCTTCAAATCCTTCTTCATAGGCTTTTTCATACGGAAGGAAAGTGATCGGAGAGTCCGAATCGGTCAACTCCTTGATGCGTTCGGCCACTTGCAGGATCGAAACTTCCTGTGTGCTGCCGATGTTGTAAACGTCGCCGACAGCCTGCGGATGCTCGATCAGGTTCATCAATGCGCCGACCACATCGTTCACGTGCGTGAAGCAACGGCTTTGCGATCCATCGCCGTAGACTGTAATGTCATCTCCACGCAGGGCCTGTCGAACAAAGCTCGGAATCACCATCCCGTAGCGGCCAGTCTGGCGCGGGCCGACGGTGTTAAATAGGCGCGCAATGACGGTCGGGACCTTCTTTTCCTTCCAATAAGCAATCGCCAGAAATTCATCAATCGCTTTCGAGCAGGCGTAGCTCCAACGGCCTTTGTTGGTGGCGCCCATCACCAGATCGTCATCTTCGCGAAAGGGCACGCGTTCGCGTTTGCCGTACACTTCCGAAGTGGATGTGATCAGCACGCGTTTGCGTTTTTTGGCGGCGTGTTCAAGCACAACTTCCGTGCCGCGAATATTGGTTTCAATCGTTCTGACCGGGCTTTCCACAATCAGTTTCACGCCGACCGCCGCCGCCAGGTGATAAACCACGTCGCACAAATCCACTAATTCGGCGACCAGACGGTGATTGGTGACGGTATCCAGATGGTAATGGAAACTGGGCAGGTCTTTGATGTGCTCAATGTTTTCGATGGAGCCGGTTGAAAGATCGTCAATGATGTAAACCTCGTCTCCGCGTTGCAGGTGACGTTCAGACAGGTGTGAACCGATGAAACCGGCGCCGCCAGTAATCAAAACTTTCATAGTTTGTCCTTCTTTACGTAATGATCAGTGATTTTGGGAATTGGCCGTAGCCACGTTTGGCAAGGCGGGGCGTGTCTTGCGATTGAAGCGTGTAATGCGAGTGCGATGCTGCGCCAGCAGTTTTTCATAAACGTCGGCGATTTCCTCGACCATGGTTTCGGCGCGAAAAGCCGGATCCACGTGCCGTCGCCCAGCATCGCCCATCCGCCGGCGAAGTTCCGGCGAAGCGAGCAGACGCGCCAGCGCGTCCGCCAATCCAGCCGAGTCATTGGGTTGAATCAGGTAGCCGGTTTTATCCGGGATGACAACTTCGGGTGCGCCGTCAATATCGAACGAGACACAAGGCTTGCCCATTGCCAGCGCCTGCGGCAACACGCGCGCCAGACCTTCACGCAGTGACGTATGGACCAGCACATCCATGGCCGCGATCATTTCCGGAATGCGTTCCCGTTCAATCAACCCGGCAAAAACAAAATTATCAAGAATGCCCAGTTCGCGCGCACGCTGTTGCAGATGCTCCAACAGCAAGCCATCGCCAATCAGAAAAAATCGCACGTTCGGACAGCGCGCAACGATGGCGGGGGCAGCATCCATCAATTGATCGTGCCCTTTCAGCGGAAACAATCTGGCCACCTTGCCGATGACAGGCGCCTCCGCCGGAATACCGAACTCGCGCCGGATTGCCTGCGCATCGGCCTTGAAGTTCAAAAACCAGTCCAGTTCCATTCCGCTGTAAATGGTGCGGAATTTTTCCGGCGGCGCGACGCCGGCGGCAATCGCCTTTTCGCTGATGATCCGCGAAACGCTGATGAAGTAGTCCGTGACCGGCGCGCAAAACTTTTTGGCCAGCCACCAGGCGCGGTTGACCAGCCAGGGCTGGTAATCGTGAAAAACCAGACTGTGCAAGGTATGGACGATCAAAGGTGTGCCCGCCAGATAGGCCGCCCAGCGCCCCAGCACGCCAGCTTTCGACGAATGCGTGTGAACGATATGATAGCGGCCCTGCCTGATCAGCCTGTAGAGTTTCCAGAAGGCAACCAGATCGGAAAACGGATTGATGTTGCGTCCCATCTCCGGCACGACAATCAAACGGGTGGTTTCGCGGGCGCGGCTGAGCAATTCGCCTTCGCGCCCGCGATCAATCCCGCTGGCCAGCGTGACTTCGTACTCCGGCAACCGATCCAATCCTTCGACTGAAAGCAGCGTGTTTTCCTGCGCCCCGCCGACGATCATTCGCGTGATGATGTGCAGTACCCGTATGGGTTCGGCTTGTGACATAAAACAACTCCGCGCTATTTCAGGTGAGCGACCACAACGTAGTCACGGTCGAAATTGATCAATTCGTATCGAGTCACACCGGCCTCGGCCATGATTTTCCGGATGCTCTTTTCGGTGTACAGAAACAACGGACAACCGCTTTTCAGAAAGCGCAGGCGGCGAATCGGAATGCGCCATTCCCACCGCTTGGGAAAGCTCATCACCATGGTTTCGCGCGTGACTTTGCGCATTTCGCTGATGATGTAGACCGGATCGGCGATGTAATCGAAAAAGCCCATGGCCGTGCTGGCATCGAACTTTTCGCCGCCAGCGGCGGCGGGAAAAGCGCCGGTGCGAAATTCGCATTGCGCCGTCAGCGCCAGCTTCCGATTGTGCTGATTGGCGAGATCTATCATGCCTTCAGCAAAATCCACGCCGAGCACGCGCTTGGCCCCTTTTTCGGCATAGGCGAAACAGTAACGCCCCGAACCGCAGCCCACGTCAATCACGGTTTTGCCCGCGAGCGGGTCCAGCACCTGAAGCGCCAGATCCAGCCGCCGTTTGACGACGCCCCGCCAGACATTGTCCACAAAACGGGCGAACGCACTCTTTTCCTCTTCATAGATCGCGTCGAAGCGCTGTGCGTCGGCGTGAAAATGCGCCTGCACTTTTCGGCCAATAGTTTCAACAGACATTGAGAATCTCCTTCATTGGGGCAAACTTGAAATCTCGCACCAGCCGCCGCAACCGCCCTTCGGTCGCGCCAAGATTGAAGTAGTGCGTCAGCGAGATGCGACGCGGCAGCGGGATGCGCGGGTGATCGGGATCAACTTCCCAGGGGTGAAGATAAAAAACCGCCGGTTGCCCGGCATTGTTGATGGCGCGGAAGGCGCGCCGTGTCAGGGCATAAGGGTAAATCCGGAAATAGGCTCCACCGGCGACGGGCAGGTTTTGCCCCAGCACTTCCCAGGTCGTGATTGGGAATTCGGCAAGTTGCGCCGTCCTGGTTTCGATTTTGTAAGGCCAGCGCGGAGAGCCGGCAATTCCATACCGGTAGTTATGCACCGGGAAGATGCTGGAATCGTACCGCAACCCTTGTTCGCTCAGAATGTCCAGCGCCCAGCGCGATTCATTGGTGATTGAAAAAAACGGCGCACGATGGCCCAACACTGCCTGCCCGGTGGTGTCTTCCAGAAAACGAACTGCGCGAATCAATTCCTGCCGGAAGACTTCCGGTTTCTGCTGATAAATCAAGGTGTGAGAGTAGCCGTGCGTGGCAACCTCATGGCCGGCCTCGGCAATTTCGCGAATCATCTTCGGATGACGTTCGGCCACATAACCGAGCACGAAAAAAGTCGCGCGCACATTGGCTTCGGCGAACAGGTCCAGCAGACGACCGCCCGCCAGCCCGATGCGGTCTTCGTAACCTTCCCACTGCGTATGAGGGATTTCCAGCCCCTGATACCAGTCTTCAAAATCCACTGTCAGTGCATTGGTGATGTTCATGGATGACAAAGCCCACCTCACAGTTCAGCCAGTAATTCAGCAGTCAGGCGCCTTCACGCCGCCCCCTGTCAAAGCCGATTGCTCGCAAACGGACTTCCGCCGGGGAATCTCCATAAATCGTAAAGCGCGGAAAAACGTCCAGTCGGGATTGCGCGTAATCTTCACCGACCAGCAGCGCATGCCTGATGCCGTTCTGGCGCAGGATTTCAATTTGCCGCGGGCGAAAGCTGCCATTCGGGAAAGCGTAAATTTCCAGCGGGAGCCGGAGCGTGTGTTGAAAGTACGCGCGGCACCGTTCCAGATCGCGGGCGAAAAAATCTTCGGACTCGAATTCCATGGATTCATGCGAAAACGAATGCACGCCGACTTCGTGCCGGGCGGCAATCTGCAACACTTCGCTGCGCGTCATCATGCGTGTTTGCGGAAAGTTATTTTTTTGCATCAGCGGCGTCAATTTCTGCCAAAGCGTTTCGCGTTCGCGGTGCGGACGGTTTTTCAGATACCGGCTGATTTTCAAACCATACTGAACTTTGGCCTGCTCGCCGTCGTCCGCCAGTTTGCCACCAAAATCCGGCAGCCGGATTTCATTGATCAACTTTCTGGGCGCGGCGTTGAGAAAGTCATAAAGCTGCACATTCCACATGGCCTGGCCGCTTTCGACGCATGCTGGAATCACGTTCATGTTTGCCGTCAGCTTATGTTTATCCAATAGCGGCACGGCGTATTCGATGAAGTCGTAATAACCATCGTCGAAAGAAAGTATCGCCAGCGGTTTGCCGGAAGCAGGCGTAGCCGCAGCCGCTTCCAAATCACGAAACAGCACCACGCGAAAATGTTTTTTGACGAACAGGAGCAGGTCTTCAAAAATGTGCGGACGCAGCGCAGGCCAGTAGGGATTTGAATGCGGCGAAATCTGGTGCAGGTTCATGATGACCAAAAAATCGCGTTCGCGAATTTGCCGCAGCAACCTGGCATCCCGGCGCATCAGCCGCATCAGGTTGAAGTACGCCCCTTTTAACTGCCTGCGCCCAATCATTCGCGTTCCCCATTTTGCTCGGCCACCGGTGGCGTCAGGACACAATCAATTGCCCGCGCAATTTCCCCGTAAATCGCAACAAACGTTTCGCGGCTTTTACCATACGGGTCGCTCAACTCTTTTTCAGGGTTGAGATAGAACGTCTTTCTGAGGGCCTGCGGGAACAGCCTGCCCATGTCCGCCAGATTCCGCTTGTCCATCACGAAAACCACGTCCAGGGTTTCCATCATCTCCGCCGTTAACAACCTGGACCGGTGATTGCTTAAATCAACATTGAATTTCCGTGCAGCTTCGACGGCATCCACTGGCGACATTCGGTCTTCGTAGGGGTAAAAGCCGAAAGACGAAAACTCCAACATCGCACTTTTGCTTCTGGCGTAAGCTTCGGCGAAAGGGCTGCGGCAGATGTTCCCGAAACAAAGAAACCCGACTTTCATCCCGCGCTGGAGTTGCGGCTTGGCGGTGTTGACCGGCAGCCTGGCGGGAAATATTCGAGCTTTCAATCTCATTCCAGCTTTTTTCGCCCATCCCCAATAAATTGCCGATTCATAACCGAAGTCTCGCAGCGGATGATCTTCAACCAGTTCGCGGCGGGAAAGCGTATGACGCAAGGACCAAAGCCATATCGCCGCCGGAAGAGGCGACCGCTGCCGCGCGGCTTTTGACAACGCTGAGCGCAGGTCCATTTTCAAATTCCTGACAAATACCTGTTTTGCAGGAAGCGGCCCGGCGATGGATTTGCCCTCGTGAAAATGTTCGATCATCTGTCCGGGGATGTTGACGCCGGCAAAGATCCCCAATTCGATGGAACCCCAGAGCCTGCCATTGATTTCCATGACATAAGGCTTTCCGCCGGAAATGCGGTATTCGATCATCGCAATTCCTGTCCAGCCGATCTCGCGGATCAGCTTTTCGGAATGCCCGCGCAAATTGTACTTGTCCGTGGCAATGGTTTTTCGATAGCTGCTCTGGCCGCCTTCGAGCGGTTCGTGAACGCGCTCGTGAGCATAGGACGAAAGAATCTGGCCATCGCACGCCAAGAAATTGAACCCCGCGCCGTGACCTGCCAACAGTTCCTGAATCATGACCGGGCAGCTTCCAATCAGTTCGCGGACGGCATCCACCATCTGGGCGCGGCTTTTGACTCTGCGCACCGAAAAGGTGTGAATGCGGTTTTGTTTAATCAAACGCGAATATGCGGGTTTGAGCACCAGCGGAAACTGCAAGTCATCCGGCAATCCGTCCAAATCCGCAAGCGTTCGGACAATGTAAGACGCCGGCACCGGAACACCGATCTCGCGGCATTTCTCCACCAGTCTGGCTTTGTCGTGAGCGAATGGGTAGCTTTCCGCGGAAGGCAGTCCAACGATGGAAACCCGCTGCCGCAATTCGTCTGAGAAATTGACGCAAATTTCGACCGCCATATCATTGACCGGAATCAACAGGTCGTACTTCCCAGCATTCAGCACCGCCAGCAAATCCTGAACAAAGGCGCGAACATCGCGTTCACCTTCCGCCAGCCGGTGGTAGCGGTGAATGAACCGCGAACGTTCCAGCGGCAGCGGCTGCCAGTCGGCCACGTCAACGCGATAGTTTTTTTTCAGCAGTTGCCTGGCCATACTGAACATTGCCCGGTCGTTTGCGCCCAGAAGAAGTGCGTTCCCGGATTTCGTTTCCATCCGAATCCCTACTCAATGACCTGATCAATAACCTAATCAATAAAATGCTGAAACCAGAGTTCAAGCATCAACAACGTCCACAAGTAATGCGTGAAATCGCGCCGCCCTTCGGTGTGCTCGTTGACGATGAACGCCACGGTTTCGGGTTTGAAGAACGGGCGGCGGCGCGACTTTTCCGAAAGCAGCGTCGAGCGCAGATAGTCTTTCAAGCCGTTCCGAAACCAATGCATCATTGGCGGGCCGAACCCCATTTTCTTGCGGTACAAAACTTCAGGCGGAACCAAACGGCTGCCGACTTTTTTCAGCAGATGCTTGGTCGTCGCACCTTTCAGCTTCATGCTTTCGGGCAGGCTGGCAGCGAACTCCATGACCTTATGATCCAGAAACGGCGAGCGGGCTTCGAGCGATACGGCCATCGAAGCAATGTCCACCTTGACCAGCAGATCGTTCGGCAAATAGGTGAGCTGGTCGGTGAACATCACCGCATCCACGATTCCCGCGCCATTCACTTTGTTGAAGCAATCCTGCAAAAATGCCGACGATTCATGCGCCGCCATCTGGCTGGCGAATTCGGTGGTGTACAACTCTTCCTTCATCGCGCGATCAATCGAACTGACCCAGCGGAAGTAGCGTTCGACGCGCGGCATGGAGGCGGCTTTCAGAAAGCGCTTCAAATCGCGCGCGCGATTGCGTGTGATCTCTGAGGTCGGAATCAGATTCGCTGCCCGCTCAACTACGTTCTCGCGCACGATACGGGGAAGCTTGTGATAGCTTTCGGCGAAGCGCATTGCGGCATAACGCTCATAACCGGCGAAGCTTTCATCGCCGCCGTCACCGTTCAGCGCGACAGTCACTTCCCTGCGGGTTTCGCGCGACAGGTAATAGGTCGGAATGGCGGAGGAATCCGCGTAAGGCTCGCCGTAATGCTCAAGCAACATCGGCAGAATTTCGAGGGCATCCGGGCGCACGACGAATTCGTGATGTTCCGAACCGACGTGTTCAGCGACCTGCCGGGCGTACTTCAGTTCGCTGAAATCCTGCTCCTCGAACCCGATGGAAAAAGTCTTGATGGGTTTGGAAGATTCCTGCGCCATCAACCCCACGACCACGCTTGAATCCACGCCGCCAGACAGAAACGCGCCCAGCGGAACGTCGGAGATCATGCGCAATTTGACGGCTTCGCGCAGCACGCGCAGGGTTTCTTCCTCGGCCTCCTCCTGCGAAATTTTTATCTTCCGGGAAAAGTCCGGCAGCCAGTAACGCCTGCTGGTCACTTCGCCGTTTTTCCAGCGCATCCAGTGCCCCGGTTCAAGCTTGCGAATCTGCTTGTAAGAGGTCAACGGCGCAGGCACGCACAAAAAAGAGAGATAATGATGAATCGCCGTCAGATCAATCTCTTTGCTGATGTCCGGGTGCGCCAGCAGCGCGCGAAACTCCGAACCGAAAATCAAATCGCCGTTGGGCTGGCGCGAATACAACAACGGCTTTTTGCCCACGCGGTCGCGGGCAATGAACAATTCCTTTTCCCCTTCATCCCAGATTGCAAATGCGAACATGCCGCGCAAATGCTGCACGCAATCCACGCCATATTCGTCATACAGGTGAATAATGACTTCGGTGTCACAGTTGGTGTAGAAGCGGTGTCCGCGCTTTTCCAGGTCTGCGCGCAGCGATTGAAAGTTATAAATCTCGCCGTTGAAAACGATGGCTTTCGTGCGATCCTGGTTGAAGATGGGTTGCTGCCCGCCTTTCAGGTCAATGATGGCCAGGCGGCGCATCGCCAGCCCGACCCCCTCTTTGACGTAAAACCCGTCTTCGTCCGGGCCGCGATGAACAATTGCCTGATTCATGCGTTCGAGCGTTTCCCGCTCGATCTCCCGTCCGTCCCTGTAAACCATGCCGACTATTCCACACATCAGGCAGTCTTTCTCCCCGTCGCGCACCAGCCGGTGTTCGGTCTGACGACGATGTTTTCCAACCCCGCGCGTTCCAGCCAACCGCGAACCTCTTCACGCGTGTAGCGGTTTTCGATCGGCGCGGAAAAGCGGTCGAACTGATCATTGACGCAGACCATAAACGGATACTGCGCGTATTGCTTCATTGGCAGCTTTTCAGCGACCCCGTTGAACCCGGCGGCGCTGAGCAACTGATAAGGCCAGACGAATCCGGCAAAGGCCACCGCCGCAGCCGGATAAGAAAGCCAGTGCAAAAGTCTGTGCGGAATCCGCGTCGTCAACCGCCGCAGCCCGGCGACCATTCCCAGCAAAGCGCGCTTGACCGGCTGGCCTTCCGGTTTCCAGTACAGGTAAATCTGCACCTGGCCACCGGGTTTCAAATAACGCAGCAGATTGCGGAACGCGCCTTCCGGATCAGGCAGGTGGTGCAGCACGCCAATCGAATAGACAAAATCGAAACTCTCCGGGGCGAACGGCAGGTTGTATAAATCCGCCTGCACAGCCTGCACTGAACCGCTATCCGCCGTGTTGCGATGCGCGACTTCGACAGCGGAGCCAAGATCCACCGCCCACACCCGCGCGCCGTTGCGCGCGGCATGAAAAGCGTGGCGGCCCGTGCCGCAACCCGCATCCAGCACACGCTTGCCGCGAAAGGTCTCAGGCGTGTGGGGCGCGAAGTACGCCCAGAAATTCTGTTCCCATTCGGCGCGCATTTCGGGGAAGTGATTCCACTCGTAACCGAAGCTTTCCGCCGTTGCCACACTGCGTTCGTCCACATCGCCAACCGCTTCGCCCGCCAGCGCGCGCCGCATCGCGGGCGAAAGCATGCGCGGGATGCCCCCGGTGACCGGATAATCGTCCTGACACCTGGCGCACGCCAGCGAGTCTTTCTCTACGGCCGCAAGCGTTCCCTGACACTGCGGACAGCGAAGCGTTTCCAACCATGAAGCAATGTCGTTCATCTTCCCATTCCTCTCAGTTCGCGGCGTTGCGCAGCACCTCCGCCAGCCGCGGAGCATGCACCTGCAAGGAGTAACGCGCGGCGACATTTTCCCTGCCTGCCTGCGCCAGCCGCTGACGCAGCGCGTGGTCCTGCAACAGCGCGTCAAGCGAATTGACCCATTCGCTGGTGCTTCGCGCCAGCAACCCATTGACGCGATCTTCGATCACTTCCGTGTTCATCCCCACCGGCGAAGCGACGCAGGGCACACCGGCGGCCATATATTGAATTGCCTTGAAGGCGCATTTTCCGCGCGCCCATTCGTCGTCCTGCATCGGATAAATGCCAATGTCCAGGCCGCGAAAATCAGACAATTCGGTGGCCAGATTCCAGGTGCGATTTTCCACCGTAACCCCTGGCACGCTGATGTCGCGTCCCACGCCGATGACGCGGAAAACAAATGGATGCCGTTTGGCCAACTGTTGCATCGCGGGAGTCACGATTTCCAGATACTTCGCCGTTGAATGAGTTCCAATCCAGCCAATGATCGGGCGCGCATCCATTCGGGGGGTGGGCGCGGCGGCGGCGTATTGTTCCGTGTCAACCACGGTTGGCAGCACCGAAACCCGCGGATTGAGTCGCCGCGCGAAATCGGCCAGATAACTGTTGCCGGCGATAATGTGCGTGCTCAACCTCATCAACTGGGCGGCTTTCGCCGGGAATTTCAGCCAGGACACCCAGCGCCCATAAGTTGGCCCGGTATCGGCCAGGAAAATTGCGTCATCAAAATCAAAGACCAGCGGGCGGCGGGCCCAATGTTTCATCAGCCATTCGATCAGCGGCGGGCCAAACAGCATCGCTCCGCGCGCCACAAAAACCACGTCGTAACTTCCGGCGCGCCCCACGTCCCCCAATCGTTCAGCGGCGGCGCGAAACAACGCGCCGGCCTTGCGGACCAATCCGCCAGGACGATACAGACGGCGAAAGAGATCTTCGGACAGAAAGGTCGCCACTTCGCATTCGACCCCCTGTGATTGCAGGTAGGGTAGAAACTGCCGCACGCGGTAGCGCGTGTAAGCCGCTTCGACCGGATAAGTTGTCAGCACTAAAACTCTCAATCCCATTGCCATTCAAGCCTGCCGCGCGCGCGCCAGGGCGGACGAATCGAAGGCTCCCTGTTGCCGCCGCTGCGCTTTGCGCAGCAAACGCTGCTCCCATCCCACCATCACGAAAATCAGCAGCCAGGGCAGAAGCTGCGCCCGTTGCCGGACGATCAATCCGACGTTGCCAAACAACAGGCTGTAGAGCAGTCCCAACCCAAGAATGAAAATCAGCAGCGGTTGCACTTCCCCAAAGCGCCGCCGCACGGCGTACATCACGCCCGGAATCAGGCCGTAAAACACCAGCCACCACCAGACCAGCGTTTCCGGCAAGGTCAGCAGCATGCGCAAACTCGCGCCGCCCAATTGCCAGGGAAACGGCGCCAGCAAAAGATGCGCGCCCCCCACACCAACGGCCATCAGCAGACCAAGCGGAGAATTCAAATCGTAATTGGTGATGACGCCGGAACCTTGTCCGGCAGCCAGCCCCCGCTGCACATCGCGGACATAATCCAGATTGAAGCGTTCAAACTGCGCTTCGCTGCGGGCCAGAATCCCTGAAGAAGCCGTCAAAGGCACGACCAGCGCCAGGATCGCCAGCGCCGCATACCCGGAAGTCCAACGTCTGCCGATTTGCGGCACGACCAGCGCCAGCAACGCCGCAGCCGCCGTCAGGTACGCCGCGTAGAACCGGAACGGCAGCAGCAGCAGAATTGCCGCGCCGCAAACCAGGATATAGCGAAACGAAAATCCCTTGAGCTTCAAATGCACGCAGGCATAGAGCGCCACCGTCTCCAGCAAAATCACCACCGGCTCCTTGAGCGTTTGCGCCGACCAGATAATCAAAGAGGGGAAAAAGCACACCGCCCATCCGACGCGAATCGCCACCCAGCGCGAAAAAATGCTGTCGGCGATGCGATACGCGAACACGGCCGTCAGCGCGCCGAAGAAACAATTGAGCACCGCCGCGGGCATGCGCGCCGGGGCATCGGTAATGAAAAACAAAGCGCCAAGCAAATACCGGTAGCCCTGCTGCTGCTCAAAAAATGCGCCCGACAACGCCGCCGGCAAATCCAGCCAACCCACTTTCATTTGCGCCCACTTCTGCACCAGCACCACGCCCGCGTACCAACCGCTGCCATCTTCATCGCGCAAAATTTCGATCAGGCCGAATTCGTAAATCACCAGCGCCGCCAGAAATCGCACGCCCAATGCCGCCAGAAAGATATGCATCTGCTGCGCAAGGTTTTCTCGATGATGGCGCGTCAAAGCCAGCAGTCCGGCGCCCAGCCCAACCAGCAGCACCAACATCACCAGCGCAAATGGAAGATCGTTCGTCTGACGCACGCTTACTCTCCCGACAATCCGGAACAGATTGAAGCCTGTTCCACCGTGGAATGAACTTCAGTCCGCCCGTGTTTCAGCAGCCGCTGATACAGCCGGCGATACCGCGCGCCGCCCACGCGCTTCAAATCAAAATTCGCAACCGCCACGCGGCGGCACCGTGCGCGCAGCTCCGGATCGGCGCGCAATTCATCCACTTCCCGCAGGGCCGCGCCGTAATCCGTTTCAGTGAATCCGCGCAGCACAACCCCGACGCGCTCCTGCGCGAACAACTCATCCAGGTCGCCAATGCCTGCCGTGCTGATTATCGGCACGCCGCAAGCCAGATACTCGGCGACTTTCGTCGGCGAAGACGCCTGCTTGGAGTAACACGGTTTGATCAGGGAAAGCGCGATATCCGCGGCCGCCAGATACGAGGCCACTTCGGAGGGCGCGGCGCTGGTCACCAGAAAGTCTCCGTCGGTAAACCCCTTATCGCGCAACTGCTGCGCGGCCGCCGCCGTATCGCGCTGCGTCAGAATCAGCGCAAAACTGGTTGAGTCCTGCCGCTTCGCCTGGGCGAACAACCCCAGCGTTTCTTCCGTCAAATACCAGCCGCCAAGCGACCCCACGTACGCCAGTACACGCCGCCCCTGCATGCCCAAGGCCTGCCGCGCCGCTTCCCTGCCCGCCATATCGGCCAAGGGAAACTGCGCCGGATCAACACAGCAAGGGATAACCGCCACGGGCCGTCCCTGCGTATCGCTTTCACCATTCGCCCATTCGTCGGTGGCGTTCGCCTGCGGGAACAGTATCGCCCGCGCCCGATGCGTCAACACGACAAACCCATCCGCCACACGCAACAACCGCTGCTCCGCCGCTTTGGTCAGGCGGAACAGCAAACCGCCCGCCGGCCAGGTTCCAGCGTCCACGTACTCTTCGGCCATCAGCCCGCGTATGTCGAAAATCAATTGGCCGCTCGTAAAAGCTTGCGCCAGATTTCCCATCAACGCCGCCACGTAACTGCGCGCGTGCATTACCTGAACCTGTTCGCGCCGCGCAAGGCGGCGGGCGAATCGTGCTCCCGCCCAAATGTCATAAAGCGTCGCGGGCAGCGAGGGACGCTTGTGATACGGCAACGAATGCCAACTGATGCCTTCTTCCTGCAGCCGCGCGCGCATTGCCGAAATGCTGTCGGCGTTCCAGCAGGACTGCATCTCCGGCTCGAAGGTGAGCAGACTGACACGCAAGCCGTCCGCTGCCAGTTCGCGCAAATAAGGCAGCACCTGCGTCTGCACCAGCGGTTCGCGCACGCCGAAATAACAAAGATAAAGAGTATGCACGTTCGGCCCGGTCATTTTTGCCGCCCTCTTTCCGCCAGCGGTCCGGCACTGGCCTGAACTTTTTCGAACAGATTCAATCGCCGCCATAGCCTGACAGGATACGCCAGCAACCGCCCCGCATTGCCCGGCGTCAGCCACAGGCTTTTCAGCGCGTGCCGCAGGAAACCAGCATATTTTCCAGCCTGAAAATAAGAACCGGCCAGAATCATATGCAATCGGCCATAACAGCGCCGCCGCAGTTGTTGAATTTCAGGCGTCGCCTGGGCAAAGGCTTTGCCGTAACTGAACATCATTTCGCGCTCCATCACCCCGACATTGGCATGCATATTTGAACCGTGAATACGGTACTTGAGCAGCACATCCGGCACGAAGCCTGTCTTCCGCCGCGCCGCCAACCGATAAACCAGCTCCCAATCCGCCGAGGTCGAAAGCCGTTCGTCAAAGCCGCCGACTTCATCAAACAAGGCGCGCGGCGTGACAAATCCGCTGCCACCTCCGAAAAAAGCCATGCGTTGTCCCAGCAACAACTCCTTTGCCACTTGGCCTTCCAACCCATCGCGCAAAAACCGCACAGTGCCCTGCTCGCTGAATTCCTCCACACTGCAATAAACCATTCCCAATTCAGGCTCCCGGCGGAATCGCTCCATCTGGCGTTCCAGCTTCGCGGGCAACCAGTAATCATCGGCGTCCAAAAAGGCCAGGTATTCCCCTGTGCTCGCCTGCGCGCCGCGATTGCGCGCCGCCGCCACCCCCTGATTCTGCTGTCGAATCGCTTTGATTTGTGAACCGTAACTTTCCAATACCGCCGCCGAATCATCCCGCGAGCCGTCATCCACCACGACAATCTCTACGCGCGGATAGGTTTGCGCCAGGACGCTGTCAATCGCCTGCGGCAGATAGCGCGCGTAGTTGTAATTGGGGATGATCACGGAAACCAAAGGCCATTCCATCTTCAACTTCTCCCCATTGCCCTTGGACGGCAAATTGCCACCACGACGGGCGCCGTTTCCACCGTCGCGGGGTCAAAGTTGTAATCCTTTTCCGTTGGGTAAAAAGGCCGCTGCCAAATTGACTGGCTGAGGCCTTCGCGCACCGCCACGGGCAGTTTGTTTAACACCTTCCAGAAAAACAGTTCTGCCTGCACGGCGGGCGTGCGCGGTAATCGCTGCTGCGCATCCCAGAAAGGGGGTATCGTGAATCGCGCATCCAGCGACTGTCCCAGCAAAGCTGTCAATGTGAAGTGCGCTTCCAACTCCAGGCGCAATTCCGCCGGCGTGTATTCGTAAACGTGATACGGATTGGTGGGTTTCCCGTTGATGGGTCGCGTGTAATGAGCGTTCGGCGTCGAAAGAATGCATAACCCCGTCGGCGATAACACGCGGCGCAATTCCGCCAGAAATTGCGAACGCTGTTGCAAATGCTCCAGAGTCTCGAACGAGGTGACGGCGTCGAAACTCGCGTCAGCAAAAGGCAGCCGGCAACCGTCCGCCAGCATCACCCGCGCGCTGCCGTTCCTGATTTCGCCGCGAGCTTTCCGCACGGCCTCCCATTCGATGTCAACGCCGGTGACGGTCGCCGCCGATGCCTGCAGATAAGGCATCCCGTACCCGGTTCCACAGGCGATGTCCAGCACACGGCAACCAGCCAGATGCGGCGTGGCAAACAGATAACGCGCCACGTGCTCCGCCCAGTAAGGCGATTGTGTCCGCGCCTGACGGGCGGCGGCGCTGGCTTCAAATCTAGGCTCTGACATACGACTTTCCGTTGGACGATCGTGCGCGCTCGTAGCGGCGATAGAATTCCACGTAATCCTGCATCAGCTTTTCGGCGGTAAAGCGCCGCCATACGCTCTGTTGCCCGGCTACCGCCAGTTGGCGGCGCAGTTGGGGATCGAAGTAAAGCTGGCGAATCGCCCGCGCCAGCGCGTCGGCATCGCGAGGCGGCGCCAGCAATCCAGTATCCAGATGACTGACAATTTCCGGCACGCCGCCAACCGTTGTCGCGATGACCGGCGTGCCAACCGCCATCGCTTCCACCAAAACCTGCCCGAAAGATTCAGACAAGGAAGGATGCACCATCACATCCAGCGCCTTCATACAAGCGGCGATGTCCCGCCTGTAGCCGGCGAAAACAACGCGATCCTGCAAACCCAATTCGGCCAGCATTTCTTCAATCGGCCCGCGGTCTCCGTCGCCAACCAGCAAAATGCGGGCGTCAGGCATATCCGCCAGCAAGGAGTGGAGCGCCTGGAACAGGTAAATATGCCCTTTGTTTTTGAACAGGCGGCCAACACATCCAAGCACGAACGCCCCGGACAGCCCGAATTCCGCTCGCACGCGCTGCCGGTCGTCTTCGTCCGCCGTCAAGGTTGCGAAATCGAAGCCCGGCGGGATCACTTCGATATTCTCGGCGGAAAGCGATTCCGCCTCGGCCATGTACCGCCGCACTGCCTGTGATGGCACGATCACACCATCCGCCTGACGCGCCATCCATTGATCCAGCATTACGTGCCAGCGAGTGCCCAGTAACTGAACTTCGTCCAGGTGATGGCGGGCGACCAATCGAAGCGGAACTCCGGCCAGCCGCGCCGCCAACATCCCAATCAGACCGGCATCGAAAAGATGCGTTTGCAAGACCGTGACGTTTTCGCGCCGCAACCACCAGGCCAGCTTCAGCGCCGCCAGCGGGTATTGCCAGCGCGATGGAATTTTCAGCGAAAGATGGCGGACGCCTGGCAATGTTTGCACCCAGGCGGGAACGGGCTGTTCCTGCAAAGTCACATACAGCATCTCGTGCCCATCGGCCATTAAAGCCCTTGCCAGACTGGCATAATAAAGCCCTTCGAAGTTGGTGGAACAGAACTGACAAATCTTCATGATCTTCCGGGATACTTACCCAGCCTCCTGACTCGAAGGCCTGTAGGGCACGGGATTTCCCAGTGCGCCCTTCTCCCGATTCATCCAGAACTTGTAAAGGTGCCGTCCGCCTGTGCGAAGAGCGGCTCTGCGAAAAAATGCCAGCCCGGCAATGCTGACAAGCGTCAGGAAAAATGCAGTCGCCTGATTCCCTGTGACCCCGGCGAAAAGCGCGCCGCCCGCCAATGGCAACACTGCTTCCAGGGTCCAACTTCCGCTCAGCCCGCTCAATCGCCAGAGCAGATATGCTCCGACCAGTAAATTCACCAGATAAGACCCTGCGGTGGCCCAGGCGCAACCCAGCAATCCCCAGCGGGGAATCAACGCAAGATTGAGCAGCAGGTTGGCGCCCGCCCCCGCCAACGCCCCTGCCGCAATTGCAGCCGTGGCGGACTTGGCATTGAGCAGCGGACCATAGCCCATGGACATTGGGCCGGCGATCACACTGGCCGCCATCAACGGCCAGATCAACTGTGCGGACGCGGCGAACTGCGCGCCAAACAGCAGCGGCAGCAGAACAACCGCCATGCCCGTAATCAATGTCCCAGCCAGGGCCCAACCCAAGGTCAACACCGGCAGAAGCTGGCGCATGTAACCATCCAACTGCTCTTCCCCGCGCTGCATCTGCAATGTGGTGAACATCGGAAGCAGCAGGGAACTGACCAGCACGGGCAATTGCATAGCCGTTCCGGCCAATTGATAAGCGATCGAATAAACTCCCAAATCCGCCGCAGTGAGATAGCGCAGGATGAACCAGGCATCCAGATAGTTCGTGGAAAAGTAGCTGACCAGCGATTGCGGAATAAGAGGCAATGAAAAGATGAGTATGCGCCGCAGCAGTTGCTTCTCTGGCGCCACTGGACGGCCAATCAGATGGCGCAGCCGCCAGAGGCCAAAGACCGCCGTCGCCAACGCGCCTGCCGCATAAATCATTATGACTTTTTGCGCCGAAGCGCTCCCAAGGACAAGCAGCCCGGCGCCGGCCAAAATCAACAGCCGCTCCGCCGCCAGTAATCGCCCCAGCAGCCGCTGAAGCTTCACCCCATGGAGTGCTTGTTGAATGTGCCCCCAGCAGGAAACCGCGCCCAGATAAACAAACAACAAGACCTGCCCATCGCTCGTCAAATGAAGCCATTCCGTTACCGGATGCAGCCACAATGGCGCGGTTGACAGGACCAGGGCCCAATTCAGCAGCAGAATCAACGTGCGAGTCCAGAATGTTTCAGTGATTCGTCCGGTATTTACAAACTCTTCGCACCCGATCCTGGCCAGCGCCATCGCACTCCAACCGAGCGCGGCGGTGCTGATCA
>JAJNQA010000024.1 GCA_021155085.1 Heliomicrobium sp.
ATCTCAAGCATGGCACAGTTACCATGCGTTCACCAATCGTTATGAGGCAATTCATCGGAGGTGTGCCGTTTGAACTCAGCTTGAACTCAGCGCCCCGGCCCGCTGGCTTAGAGACGAGGTACTCCTTCGATGTCGCAGCAAAAATCTTGCACTACATTTCGGGTCGATTCAGCACGACAAAGGTCGATACATCGACCGAGGCTACATCGAAAATCAGCGTTTTTGAGCCCGTAGAAGCGGTTTTCAAGACGTGATGTAGTGCTACGGCATTTTGGGAAGCTGGCATTCTACCACTGAATTACTCCCGCGAATTTTCAATGCTCTTTCAAAAGCGGGCGTAACTTACCACAAGCACTTTTTCGTCGCAATGCTTCGCCAGTAGTGACTGCTCAGTAAACCTGCAAAATCCCCCCTTTGACTTGAAACGCCGGATCGGAGGTCAGCCAGTGGCCGGCTTCGCTTTGATGAATCCGCACGGAAGCGGTCATACGATATGCGCCGGGAGGAAGACAGATGCCTTCGACATCCAGAAAATCGCTTTTTCCCGCCACCAGGCGTCCTCGCCGCTGATAGTTGGTTTGCCCCTGACCGTTGCCCACTTTATTGGTATGAATGGTCGCGGTATAGATCAGCGGCTGATTGTCTCTGTCCGCCTGGTTCGCCCAATCCAGCAGCAGTCGAACGCAAAACGGTTGGTCGTGGCGCAGGATGCGCGAAGAAACCCTGGATTCACCGGCCAGTATCTCCAGGTTGATTCCTGATAAATCACGTTCCGGATTGATGGCTTCCGGCTTGGCGTCATCCGGCGGGATGGCGGGCGGGTCTTCCGCCAAGGCTGCTTCAACACCAGTGTCTGGCAATGGCTCCGCGGCGGCTTCCAGAGTCAGTTCAACCGGCGCGGCGGCAGTGGGAAAATGCAGACCTGCCCGGTTGATAAAAAAGTTGATCAATAACCGTTCGTCCCAGCCGTCCCACTGCTCTTCTTCTCCGCTGGGGACGTGCATCAAGCGGGTCTGCGATACCTGATTGTCGGCTTCCAAAACCAATTCAGCGGCAAAGGTTTCATGCCGCTGGCTGCTGCGCACGGGGTTTGGCAAGGCTTGCGGTTCTGTTTTTTTCCCCAGGGCTGCCAGTTCCTGGGCTTGCGCGATCCAGTTCTCTCTTCTGATGCGTTCCTTCAGGCCGATTGGATTCCCCAATTGCTCCGCGATTTCCTCCGGCGTCATTGCGGCAAGCTCCGCGTAGCTGCTGATTCCCGCGCGCTGAATCCGGCTTTCCATTTTCCAGCTTATGCTGTTGATCAGTTTGAAATCATCCGCTGGCGGGTGGACCTCTTCCGCTGGCGGCTGGGGACGTTTGCTGGCCATAAATGCTCCTACGAAAAATCAGGGGTCAAGCCGTGTGCTGAGTGGCGTCTGGCGATGACACGCGAGTCGGCGGCTTTTTTGAAAATCTCCCAGCCGGCGTTTCAATCGCGGCGGCCGGGAGCTTGACGGTTTGCAGGCAACGCTCGTGCGCGTCGCTCAGGCTTACACGGTGATCGAGTCGTAGAACTGGATCATCGGCAGTTCGACGAAACCGGCCATCGGACCGGGCTTGCCGCATTTGGTCTTGTAGGTCAATGCCACGACCAGTTTGTACGGACGGCCGCAATGCTCTTTTTTGACCGTGCCTTTTTTGACCTTGAAATCGTAGCTGTATTTGCCGTCACCGCATGGATCGAGCGGAACGGTGTGATCACAGCACAAATCGAATTCCGGACCGCTGCCGATGGATTCGAAGAACAGGCTCAGGTGCCAGGTGCCGCAGACAAAAGGCGTCAGCGAGCCGTTCAACTCCCATTTGATGTTCACGCCCCAATTCTGGTCGAAATCAATGATCGTTGTCGGACACGCGCCGCCTTCTTCATAAAGCTCAGCGTCGAGGTTGCCTGTCAGCGCCGGATTGCTCAGCGAAACTTCAATCTTGCTATTTGCCATTTTTTCTCCTTCATCAATGAAAGTTTAGCGGGAAAGTTTAGTGGACACCGGTAGCTTGCGTTACCGGCCAACCGGATGTGATTACGGCGTGACTCTCTTGAATCACGGTTGTGGCTATTGGCTGAGGCGTAGTTTCCCGACAGCGCAATCGGTTGACCGATCTCGTTGCAAGTCGCCTCAAAGGACCGCCCGTTGTAACCACCAATGATGATTTGGCAATCAATATGCCGCGTGGGAAAGCGCCTGCCGCCGGTGTAAGTCCTGATTTTGCGTGGCCTCGGTGCGTGCAACCTGGATGATTTTGTCCTGCGTACGGCGGGGGGATTCCGGCAAAGCCTTATTTGACAGGCTTTGCAGCCAGGACAAATTTGTCCTGGGAGAACCGGTCTACAGTTCGTCTTTCGCGCGAAATCTTTCGGCGTCAATTCCGTGTTTGCGGATCAATTCAAAAAAGGCGCGGCGGTTTTTATGGGCGGCTTCGGCGGCCTTGGTGATGTTGCCTTCGCTGACAATGAGCAGACTTTGGATATAGGTGCGCTCGAACTGTTCGACCAGCTTTCGTTTCATTTCCTGGAAGGATTCCGGCACGGGTTGCGACAGTTTGATTTCGTGCGCGCGGATGACTGATTGATCGGCGAAAGCGACGGCCCGGCCCACGACATTCTCCAATTCGCGGACATTCCCCGGCCAGTCGTGCATGCACAGTTTGAGCATGGCGTCCGGCGAAAAGCCATTGACGTGTTTGCGAAACTCCCGCGCAAAACGGCAAAGAAAGCTGGCCGCCAGCAACGGAATGTCTTCGCGCCGTTCCCGCAGCGACGGCAGTTCAATCGGAATCATATTCAGCCGGTAATACAGATCCTGGCGAAGCCGGCCCGCGCGTACGGCGTTTTCCAGGTTGACGTTGGTGGCGGCAATCACGCGAACATCCGCCTGCCGTGTTTTGGTCGAACCGACCGGCCGATATTCCTTCTCCTGCAAAAAGCGCAGCAGCTTGACCTGCGCCAGCAATGGCAGGCTGTCAAGTTCATCCAGAAAAAGCGTGCCCCCGGCGGCTTCCTGAATCAGCCCTGGCCTTGCCGCAACCGCGCCGGTGAATGCGCCGCGTTCGTGGCCGAACAATTCGCTTTCCACCAGTTCATTGGGAATCGAACCGCAATTGACCGTCACCAGCGTGCGGGCCGCGCGCGGGCTGAGCTGATGAATGGCGCGCGCGCAAAGCTCCTTGCCCGTGCCGGTTTCGCCGGCGATCAGAGCGGTGGCGTCGCATTGTGCGATGACGGGAATTTTGTTGACGGCTTCAAGAAAAGTCTGGCTTTGGCCGATCAAAAACCGCGTGCCATCATCCTTGCCTTTCCGGGAATGCCCCAGCGTTTCTCCCCAGCAGGTCTGCTCCAGAATCCGCCAGAGGCGAGGCAGAATTTCAATCGGCTTGAGCGGCGAAGTGATGTAATCCGCCGCGCCGAGTTTGATCATTTCGAACATTTCGCCCGGCTCGCTGGCATCGGACACCAGCACCACCGGAGGCTCCGGCGGTTCACGGCGCAATGACTGAAACAGTGAACGGGCCTGGCGCAACCGATTCCAGGGAGAGACCAGGAAGACGACCGCCGGTTTGGCGCGGGCTAACAGATCCGACCAGACGCCTCTTCCCTGATCCTGCTGCTCGTAATCTGCGTAATCGCTGAGCGATTCCTGTTGCAGATGAATCCCATCGCGAGCGGCTGATTCCAGAATCCCGCGTAAAGACTCGCTCAACTCGCATGTGGGATCCGGGCCAAGCAAAAGCACATTTATGTGAATCAGGGGTTGAAATCGCAGGCAAGCAGGTTAAACGAGTAGAATTGTTGTGTGAAAACGATACTCCAACTCATTGAACTCTATACACTTGCCTGCGAACTGCACAATAAAGGGCGTGCCGCTTGTTTTCAA
>JAJNQA010000029.1 GCA_021155085.1 Heliomicrobium sp.
TCGACCAGCGCAATCACTGCGTCCGGGCCCTGATCGTAAACGGCTTTGATTTCTTCGCGACTCAACATGCTTGCTTTTTACGCTAAACTCTTTTGCTCGTCTGTCTGCTTGCTCGCAGACTGGGCTGAGCAGTTACAAAAATCCTTCCAATTTTATTGCCAGTTTGCCTTGCTTTGGTTGTCTACGCGCTGGAGATTCAGGCATTATGCCCTCGCTGGTATGACCAATTAGAGTTTGTAACCTGATCTCCGCTGAACTCGTCTTTGTGACCGGTATCCGTTGCATTCAATTTCCATAAATTTCGTGATTTGGCGATGACGTGTATGAAAAGAAAGAATCTGGGGCGGTCGTTAATCGTGCTGTTGCCGTTGATCTGGTTCGCGGTCAGTCCTTCGACGCAACAAGCCCAAAAGGCTCTCAACACCAGCAGCTTTGAAAAATCCGTCCAACCCTTTTTGACAGAAAACTGTTACGCCTGCCACAACACCAAGCGCCAATCCGGCGAATTGAATCTGGAAATTTACAAAAATGCCGCCGCGCTTGCGCAGCATCGCGAGCAGTGGGAAACAGTTCTGCTCAAATTGAAAACCGGTGAAATGCCGCCAAAAGGCTTTCCGCGTCCGGACGAAGCCGAAGTGAAAACCGTCATTGCCTGGATTGAAGCCGAATTCGAGCGTGCAGACCGGTTGGCCAAACCCGATCCGGGCCGCGTGACGGCAAGGCGATTGAATCGCGCCGAATACAACAACACGGTGCGCGACCTGCTGGGCGTGGATTTCAATCCGGCGGACGATTTTCCGCAGGATGATTCCGGCTACGGGTTCGACAACATCGGCGATGTGCTGTCGCTGTCGCCGGTGCTGATGGAAAAGTATCTGACGGCGGCGGAAAAAATCGCCCGCACGGCGGTTTTCGGGCCGGAACTGATGAAGCCTTCCCAGGTGGAACGGCGCGGCCCAGGCGCAAAAATCACGCCGAGCATGACGCCGCTTACTGAATACGACACGCTGGGAATAAGCCTGCCAAACGCCTTGCACATCACGCATCGTTTTCCCGTCGAAGCCGAATACACCTTCCGAATGTATCTGAACGGGCAGCGCCCGGCAGGTTCCGACGCCGTCAAATTCGCGCTATGGGTGGATGGAAAACAGGCGCAGGTGCTGGAACTCGATCCGGAAGGCCGCGCGTCGTTCAATGAAAACCGGCAGGATTTCGATTCCTTCACGCTGGATTTCCGCGCCAAAGTGAGTGCCGGCGAACATTGGATTGCAGGTTCGGTGCTGAATCTTTATGACGGCTTGCCGCCCGGCTACAACGGACCGAATCCCGCGAAAAAGCCGCAACCGCCGCCGCCCGTTTTCAAGCCGCGTCCAGACCTGCCCGCCGAAGTGAACGAACGGCGCAAAAAAGCATTTGAAGACCGCCTGAAAGACAAACCCCCCGTGAACGTTGTCCGCATTGGCCGGGTGGATGTCGGCGGGCCCTACAACCAGGCCAAAGGGCCTTCGGCGGAAAGCGTCAAAAAGGTTTTTGTTTGCGGGCAGCCGGGGACCAAGGTTTCGTCGGTGTGCGAGCGCAAAATCGTGGCGGACCTTGCGCGTCGTGCATATCGCCGTCCAGTGACGCCGGAAGAAATCAGCAAGCTGACCGGCTTGATCGCGATGGCGCAGCGGCAGGGTGATTCGTTTGAAGAAGGTTTGGTGCAGGCAATTCAGGGAATGCTGGTTTCGCCGCATTTCCTGTTCCGCATTGAACAGGATCGCAAAGCGGCGGCGGAAGGCTTTCATCAGATCAACCCTTACGAAATGGCTTCGCGGCTGTCTTACTTCCTGTGGGCGAGCATGCCGGACGAAGAGTTATTTCAACTGGCGGGGCAGGGAAGTTTGAACAAGCCGGAAGTCCTCACCCGCCAAGTCCAGCGAATGCTGAAAAGCGAGAAAGCCAAAGCGCTGGTCGAAAACTTCGGCGGACAGTGGCTGGAATTGCGCAAATTGGAATCGGTCAAACCTGACCGGCAGAAATTCGCGGATTTCGATGATTATCTGAACCGTTCGATGCGCGAAGAAACCGAACTGTTTTTCACCAGCATTATTCGTGAAGACCGCAGCATCCTGGATTTCATTGACGCAAACTACACCTTCCTGAACGAGCGGCTGGCCAATTTCTACAAAATCCCTGGCGTGACTGGCCCGGAATTCCGCAAAGTGACGCTGGCGCCGGAAACACAGCGCGGCGGCATTTTGACGCAGGCCAGCGTCTTGACGGTGTCGTCCTATGCAACGCGGACTTCGCCGGTGCTGCGCGGCAAATGGATTCTGGAAAACATCCTGAATGCGCCGCCGCCGCCTGCGCCGCCGGGCGTGCCGAATCTGGATGAAGCCAAGATCGGTTCATCGGAATCGCTCCGCCAGCAATTGGAACAACATCGCGCAAACCCAACCTGTGCAGCCTGCCATTCGCGAATGGACCCGCTGGGCTTCGGGCTGGAAAATTTCAACGCCATCGGCGCGTGGCGGACGAAAGATGGAAACTTCCCGGTGGATTCCGCCGGAACCTTGCCCGACGGGCGAACCTTCAACGGGCCGCAGCAGCTTAAAGCCATCGTCAAAGCCGACAGCTTGGCGTTTGCCGAATGCCTGACCGAAAAGCTGATGACCTACGCGCTGGGACGCGGGCTGGAGCGTTACGACAAACCGACCGTGAAGCGAATCGCCAAACAGGTGGCCGCGAAAGAGTATCGTTTTTCCACGTTGGCGCTGGAGATTGCCAGCAGCCTGCCGTTTCAAAATCGAAGAGGAGAAAGAGCAGAATGATCATCACTCGTAAACATTTGCACAGACGCACTTTTCTGAAAGGCGTCGGCGCGGCGGTTGCGCTGCCGATGCTGGACGCGATGACTCCGGCGCTCTCTGCCGCACCGAAAGCGCCGGTTCGCTGGGCGACGCTGTACGTGCCGAATGGCGTGGTCAATATTGACTGGTGGCGGCCCAAGGGTGAAGGCCGTAATTTTGAATTCTCCCGATTGCTGAAACCGCTGGAATCATTGCGCGAAGACATCTTCGTGCTGTCCGGCCTGGACGATCACAACGGCAACGCGCTCGGCGATGGTCCCGGCGACCACGGACGCGCGGGCGCTTCATTCCTGTCCGGCGTTCACTGCAAAAAGACCGCTGGCGCGGACATCCTGGCTGGCGTTTCGGCGGATCAGGTCGGGGCGCAAGCCATCGGTTCGCAGACGCGGTTCGCGTCGCTGGAACTGGGTTGCGAGGATTCGCGCACCGTCGGCAACTGCGATTCCGGTTACAGTTGCGCCTACACCAACAGCATTTCCTGGCGCACGCCGACCACGCCCAATCCGCCGGAAGTGAATCCGCGCATGGCTTTCGAACGTTTGTTCGGAACCGCTGATTTGAGTCTTTCGCCGGAAGTTCGCGCCCGCCGCGCCGGATACCGCAAAAGCATTCTCGACCTGGTGCGGGAAGACACGAAAAAACTGACCGGCAGTCTGGGAACCAATGACCGCCGCAAGATGGACGAATATCTGTACGCAGTTCGCGAAATCGAACAGCGCATCGAAAAGGCCGAAAAGGACGAGCGCGCCTTTACGCCCAACATGGAAAAACCCGCCGGGATTCCCATCAATTTCACCGAATACGTCGGTCTGATGTGCGACATTCAGTTGCTGGCATTTCAGGCGGACCTGACGCGCATTTCCACGCTGATGTTCGCCCGCGAAGGCAGCATGCGCGTGTACCCTGAAATCGGCATCAACGACCCGCACCATCCGCTGACGCACCACCGCAACAACGCCGACTGGATCGAAAAAGTCGCGCAGATCAACGTTTACCATGTTGATCTGGTGGCGAAATACCTGAAAAAGCTCAAGGAGACGAAAGACGGCGACGGCAGTCTGCTGGATCATTCGATGATCATTTACGGCGCGTCCATCTGCGACGGCAACCGCCACAATCACGAAAATCTGCCAATCATCCTGGCTGGCAGAGGTGACGGCAGTTTGCAGCCCGGACGCCACATCGTTTACCCGAAAGGCACGCCGATCACGAATCTTTATTTGACCCTGCTGGATCGCATGGGCGTGAATGCGGAAAAGATCGGTGACAGCACGGGACGCGTCGAACAATTGACGGTCGCTTAAAAACATTCCTCCTGGAAAATCACGTTTGTAGTCCCGCCTTCAGGTGGAAGAAGTTATTTAAGAACGCTTCCGCCTGAAGGCGGGACTACGAACATTCGCCTTTATGAAAAGCTCTTGTTTTCGTTTGCTGGCGGCGCTTTGCTGCGCCGCATTTGTTTTGACGGGCGCGAGTTTTGCGCAGAACGCCGCCGTGCTGCAGGGCCGCGTGGCGGATGAAACCGGCGCGGGCATTTCCGAAGCGCGTCTGATCCTGACCACGGCGGACGGCAAACAGCACGCCGTTGTCGCGTCGGCGGACGGCGAATTCGCGTTTTTGAATCTGGCTTCAGGCGAATACGCGTTGACGGTCGAAGCCAATGGTTTCCAAAACTACACGGCGGCGAAAGTGCGCGTGCCGTCAACCGAACCGCTGAAAATCGCTCTGAAAGTGGCTTCGGTCAGCATCGAAACCGAAATCAAGGCAGACGATTCCGGCGTTTCGGTCGAACCCGATCAGAACCTGAATCAACTGGTGATGGACGAAGAGGCGGTGATGGATTTGCTGCCGGACAATGAAGACGACTTGCGCGAATACCTGGACGCGCTGGCCGGGCCTGCGGCAGGCGGAGTGAGTGGCGGACAGGGCGGCGCGCAACTTTACGTGGATGGTTTCACCGGCGGACGGCTGCCGCCGAAAGAAGCGATCATGCAAATCCGCGTCAATCAGAATCCCTTTTCCGCCGAATACTCACGTCCGGGGATAGGCCGGACGGAAATTCTGACCAAGCCTGGTTCCGAAAGCTGGCATGGCAGTTTCAATCTGGGCTACGGCAATTCGGCCCTGGATGCGCGCAACGCTTTCGCGCAGGTGCGGCCTGATCTGGATCAACTGCGGCATGCCTTTACGCTGAGCGGCCCGCTGGTCAAAAAGAAAATGTCGTTTTTCGTCCACGGCGAACAGCGGCGCATGGAAAGCGGCGTCATCATCAACGCCAAAACCCTGACCGGCGATTACATCGTCAATGCGCCCGCCGAAAACGAAAACCGCTCTTATGGCGGTCGCGTCGGATACACGATCAACGACCGAAACACCCTGAGCCTGGGATACAACTACTACCAATCGCAGCGCGTCAGCAGCGGCGGCGGATTCGTGCTGCCGGATCGCGGTTCGATCAATGACGGCGCGAATCACACGCTGACGTTTGCCTCGACTTCGATCATCAACGCGCGGCTGGTTCACGAAGCGCGGTTGCGGTTTCAGCGGGAAACGAATGAAGGCACGGGCAGAACACCCGGCGCGGCGATCAACGTGCTGGATGCGTTTCAAGGCGGCGGCGCGACCTGCTGCCCGCTCAATTTGCGGCAGCAGGAAGTCAGTTTTCAGGACTACCTGACGTTTACTTACAACAAACACACCGTGCGCGGCGTGTTCCAGCTTGATTACGAACGCAACCGGAATCTGAGCGCCAGCAATTTCAACGGGACGTATACCTTTTCCAGCCTGGATCAATACCGCCGTGTGCTGAATGGCGAGCGCGTTGATCCCGGCAATCCGGCGAGCGATCCGGTGCGCCCGACGCTGTTCACCATCAATCGCGGCAATCCGCTGGTCAGCTTCGGCCAGTATGAAGCGTCGTGGTTCCTGCAGGACGATTTCCGGCTGCGCCAGAACTTGACGATTTCGCTGGGATTGCGGCAGGAACTGCAAGGCAATCTGCCGGACCGGTTCAATCTGGGGCCGCGATTTTCCGTCGCCTGGTCGCCAACGAAAAATCGCAAGACGACGATTCGCGCGGGCGGCGGCCTGTTTTTCAACCGGCTGACGACGAACGTGTACGAAACCATTCTGCGGTTTGACGGCGTCACGCAGCAGAGCGTCATCATACGCAATCCGCTCTGGCCCGATCCGTTCGCGGGCAATCCGGTGATCGAAGTGCGCAATACGGTCAAGCGCGTGCTGGACCCGAATCTGCAGGCACCCTACACGGTCAATTTCACGACCAGCGTCGAACACCAGTTTCCGCAAAAAATCGCCGTTTCAATCACGCACGTTTACACGCGCGGCGTTCACTTTTTCCGTTCGCGAAACATCAACGCGCCGCTCGGCCTGACGGGCGTGCGGCCTGATCCGACGCAGGGCAACATCAATCAACTGGAATCGTCGGCCACGTCTCGCAATAACAGTTTTCTGTTTCGCGCCGACCGCCGGTTGAGCAAGTCATTTTCGATTTTCAGCAATTACACGCTCTCGTGGACGAACAGCGACGCCGACAGTCCGTTCGCACTGCCTGCGGACAGCTACAACCTGCGCCCGGAATGGGGACGCGCTTTCACAGACCGGCGGCATTCGTTTTTCGTCGGCGGCACGGTGACGCTGCCGCAAGGCTTTCGCCTTTCGCCATTCGTGCAGGCAATTTCCGGCGCGCCGTTCAATATCAGCACCGGACAGGACGACAATCGCGACACGATCATCAATGACCGTCCGGCGGGCATCAATCGAAATTCCAATCTGGCAGCCAGCCTGTACGGCAGTTTGACGGATCGCTGCCTGAGCAACTGCCAGGCGGGCCAAGCGCCGGTAATGCTGCTCGATTTTCTGCGGACGAATTTCCCGGACGGCGTCGAAGCCGTCGGCCCCGGAGCGCTTTACGCCAATCTGAGCGTCAGCAAAAACTTCGGGATCGGGAAACGCGGCGGAACCGCTCAGAGCGTTTCTGCAAATCAAAAAAGCGCCAAGCAGAGTGAATCGCCGCTGTTCAATGTGCAGCTTGTGGCGCAGATGACGAACGTTTTGAACCGCGTCAATTTTGGTCAATACAGCGGCGTGCTGACTTCGCCGTTTTTTGGCCGGTCGAATTCCGCGAACGCGGCGCGGCGGATCGAATTCAGCGTGCGGTTTGGGTTCTAGTCTCGGGCGTAGGACAGACTGAAGTCTGTCCTACACCAAAGGAGGGTTATGCGACAGAGATTCACTCTTCGTTTGTGGCTGGCGATTGCCGGAATCAGCCTCGCCCTCTGCCTGTCCGCCTTTGCCCAACAAGAGAAACCGCGCGAAGATTTCGGTTCCAGCCTGAAGCGGTTGAAGTGGGATTCCAAAAAAGCCACTGTCGTCGAAGCCAAAGACAAAAAAAACAAGAAGGACAAAACCGCGAAGAACGGCGAAGCGCCAGCGGCGGAAGCCGAAGATGTCATGCGCATCGAAACAGTGCTGGCGGTTTTCGACCTGCTGGTCGTGGATAAAAAGGGCCGCGCCATCACGGGACTGAAGCAGGAAGATTTCGTCGTCAAGGAAGACGGCAGGCTGCAACAGATCGGCACTTTTGCACTCGGCGATGATGTGAACCGTCCGCGTTCCATCGTCCTGATCATTGATTACAGCGGCAGCCAGTTGCCGTACATCCAGAACAGCGTCACGGCGGCCAAAATCCTGGTGGACAGGCTCGGCCCGCAGGATCGCATGGCCATTGTCACGGACGACGTTTCGCTGCTGGTGGATTTCACCAAAGACAAAGCCAAACTGAAATCCAATCTGGATACGCTGGAACAGAATTCCCTGTGGGCGAAAAAGCTGGGCCGCAGCGCGCAATACAGCGCTTTGTTTGCGACCTTGCGCGAACTGGTGGCGGGAGAAGAGCGTCCCATTGTCCTGTTCCAAACCGACGGCGACGAACTGATGTGGCTGCAACCGATGGCGGAAGAAATGCCGCAATACAGGCGGGCAAGCGTCAAAGAATTCAGTCTGACCGACATTGTCACCGCCGCGCACAAAACACGAACGACGATTTACGCGATCATCCCTGGACGCCGGTTTATTGGCCTGCCGCCGGAGGAATTACTGGCCCGCGTGAAATTGGAGCAGCAGGAACGACAGGCAGCGAGATCGTCTTTTCTGGGGGCCGGAAGTTCGCGGCCATTTGGTGAAATCCCGGAATGGGCTTTATTGCGCGCCGCCGACGTGGCGCAACAGCGGCAAACCGCGCTGGCCAGCGTCGCCAAACTGACCGGCGGCTGGCCGGAGTTTCTGGAACAGCCGGAGCAGGCGCGCGCCATTTACACTCGTATCCTGACGGACATCAACCGCCGCTACATCATTGGCTATTACCCGACCAATGAAGCGCGTGACGGCAAATTGCGGAAGATTCAGGTGGAAGTGCGCGGCCATCCTGAATATGTTGTCTGGGGACGGAAGTCGTATTACGCTCCCACGCGGTAAAAGCAGTACCCCCAAGGTCAAATCACCCAAGAGGAAAATCCATCATGCCCAAACGAAGCACCCTGCTTGCGGCCTGGTTCTGCTGCGCGCTTTTTGCCGTTGCAGCCAGAGCCGAATTGCGCAAAGACATCGAATTCGCCAAGCCAAACGGCTTCAGCCTGACGCTGGACGCTTACGTGCCCGAAGGCGCAGGGCCGTTTCCGACGGTGATCATCGTTCACGGCGGAGGCTTTGCGCGGGGCGATAAACAAACCTACGTGCCGCCGTTGTTTGAACCGCTGACTCAGGCCGGCTTCGCCTGGTTCACGATCAATTACCGCATGCATCCGCAATACAAGTTTCCGGACGCGATTGACGATGTGGAAGCCGCCGTCAGCTTCGTCAAAGCCCACGCCAAAGAATACAAAGTGGATTTGCGCCACGTGGTTCTGATGGGCGAATCGGCGGGCGGCACGCTGGTGTCGTTTGTTGGCGTGCGAAACAAAAGCGCGATCAAACTGGCCGCCGTCGTGCCGTTTTACGGCGTTCACGACTGGCAGCAGCGTGCCGAAGAGGACGCTGCTGGAAATCCCCGGCCAAGTGTCTGGCGCGAATTTTTCAGCGTTCCGCCAGGTAATTCGCCCGAAGCCATCAAACGAATGCGCGAGGTTTCGGCGACCACCTACATTAAAAAAGGGCTGCCGCCGTTTCTGTTGATTCACGGCACGAAAGACGAACAAGTCAATTACCAACAATCGGTAACGATGCAGCAGCGGATGAAACAAGCCGGAAACGTTTGTGATTTGATTACGGTTGAGGGCGGGCCGCACGGTATGGGCGTTATCAACAACTTCCCGGACACAAAGGTCATGATGATTACTTGGCTGAAAAACACACTGAAATTGAAATCGTAGAATGAAAATTGCCGCAGGAAGTATGCGTATTCAGGGGGCAAGATGAGTTCATCACGAAAGTTCATTCTGACGATTGGCTCGGCACTGGCTGCTGTCGCGTTGGTGCTGCTTTGCCAATCTGTTTACGCACAAAAGCCGGATGCGAACTCAAAGCTGCCCACACTTTTCTTGATCGGCGATTCCACTGTTAAAAACGGTTCTGGAGACGGCGCGAACAAACAGTGGGGCTGGGGCGAACCCATTGTTGCCTTTTTCGATCCGGCGAAAATCACAGTCTTGAACCGGGCGCGCGGCGGGCGCAGCAGCCGCACCTATCAAACCGAAGGATTGTGGGAGCAGGTCTTGTCGGCAATGAAGCCGGGCGATTTCGTGCTGATCCAGTTTGGTCACAATGACGGCGGGGCAATCAACGACGATTCGCGCGCGCGCGGTTCGATCAAGGGCACCGGCGAAGAGACGCAGGAAATTGACAATCTGCTGACCAAAAAGCACGAAGTCGTTCACAGCTTCGGTTGGTATTTGCGCAAGTACATCGCCGACGCCAAAGCCAAAGGCGCGACGCCGATTCTGTGTTCTCCCGTGCCGCGCAAGATTTGGAAAGAGGGCCGCATCACCCGCGACCAATACGGACGCTGGGCCGAAGACGTGGCGAAGGCGGAAAAAGTCGCCTTTATTGACCTGAATGAAATCATCGCTCGGCAATACGAAGCCCTGGGGGCGGAAAAGGTCGAACCGCTGTTTGCCGATGAACATACACACACCAGTCTGGCCGGAGCCGAACTGAACGCCGCCAGCGTCATCGCGGGATTGAAGCTGCTGAAGCCAAATCCGCTGTATGCGTATTTCTCCAAAAAGGCCGGAGATGTGAATGCGCGGTCGCTCACGTCGTCGGGGCGCAAGGTCTTTGAAGCCAGGTTTGGCGAAGGCCTGATGACCGGCACACAAGTGTTGCCAACGACGTTGTATAGCCAGGAACGAGGTTATGGATTTGAACCTGGCGCCAGCATCGTCAATGCGAATGGCGGCGTGACCAGCGAGAAGCCGTTTTTCTTTTCCGTTGCCTTACCTGAGGGAAATTATCGGGTGCAAATCTCTTTCGGTGATCTGAAAGACGCTACCAGCACTACAGTCAAAGCCGAACTGCGCCGCTTGATGCTGGAAAAGGTCGAGGCTGCGCCCGGAAAAGGCGCTTCGGGCATTTTTACGGTCAATGTGCGAACGCCGCAGATTCCTGGCGGCGGAGAAGTCCGGCTGAAAGACCGCGAACGAACCAGCGAATGGTGGGCCTGGGATGAGAAGCTGACGCTGGAATTCAACGGCGCACATTCGAATCTCAAGGCCATTTCAATTCACGAAGCTTATGTCCCGACCATTTACTTGCTTGGTGATTCGACCGTTTGCGACCAGCCGTCGGAACCGTACAACAGTTGGGGACAGATGCTGACGCGGTTTTTCACGCCCGGCGTTGCCATCGCCAATCACGCTGAATCCGGTGAATCCTTGAAAAGCTCGCGCGGCGCGCGACGGCTCGAAAAAGTTCTGAGTCTGATCAAACCGGGAGATTTTCTGTTCCTGCAATTTGGCCACAACGACATGAAGGAGAAAGGCGAAGGCATCGGCGCGTTCACGTCTTACAAAACAGACCTGAAGATGTTCGTTGCCGAAGCGCGCAAACGCGGGGCAACGGCGGTGCTGGTGACTTCGATGCATCGGCGCACATTCGACGCCAATGGCAAGATCACCAACAGCCTGGGCGATTATCCGGAAGCGGTCCGCCAGCTTGCCAGGGAAGAAACGTTGCCGCTGATTGATCTGAACGCAATGAGCAAGGCGCTGTATGAAGCGCTGGGACCGGAACGCTCCGGCCTGCTTTTCAAGGAAGGCGACGGCACGCATCACAGCAACTACGGCAGCTACGAACTGGCCAAATGCATTGTCGAAGGCATCAAGGCCAATCAACTGCCCATCACCAATTTTCTGGTGACGGATGTGCCGCCGTTTGATCCGAACAAGCCCGACCCGTTCGACAAATTCAACGTGCCTGCCAGTGGGCAGCGCACCAACGTGAAACCGCTGGGAAATTGAAATCCGAATCGGCTGGATCGCGGACGTTCCGTCCGCGATC
>JAJNQA010000030.1 GCA_021155085.1 Heliomicrobium sp.
TCGACCAGCGCAATCACTGCGTCCGGGCCCTGATCGTAAACGGCTTTGATTTCTTCGCGACTCAACATGCTTGCTTTTTACGCTAAACTCTTTTGCTCGTCTGTCTGCTTGCTCGCAGACTGGGCTGAGCAGTTACGAAAATTATTGCAATCCCGAATGGTCCGTGGATAATCGTCGCGCCTCACCGGCAGTCACATCGCCCCAAAAAAGTCTTTCAGCAAAAATCCTGGCTAAGAAAAATTGGCCGTCCATTAAATGTCCAACCAGTGTTGATAAAAGCTTCCCGGTATGAAATTCAAAGAGCAATCAAGCCATCGCGAACATTTGCGTCATTTGGAGCGAGTCTTCTGGATTGACCAGCAACTTCGAGCCAGCCGCAATCTCAACAACAACGACATCGCCGCCCATTTCGAGGTCAACGTCAAAACCGCGCAGCGGACCCTGGATTTCATGCGCGACCGGCTGAAATTGCCGATTGAATATTCCGCCGAACGTCGCGGCTGGTATTACACTGAACCGGTTTTCGCCCTGCCCGCCATCGAACTGACCGAAGGCGATCTTGTCGCCATTCTGCTGGCCGAAAAACTTTCGCGCCAATACCGGGGAACGGCCATCGGCCAACACGTCGAAGCCGCCTTTGCCAAAGTGCTGGGCGCGATGACTAACACAATTTCGATTGATCTGGGCGCGCTCGGCGAGGCTCATTCCTTTGAAGCCGCCGCCACCACCGAACTCGACCACAACCTGTTCAGCCGACTGGGCCACGCCACCATCCAGCGTCGCCGGATCCAGATGACCTACTTCACTGCTGGGCGCGGCGAACTGACGCAGCGCAAGGCTGACCCGCTGCATCTGCGGAATAGTTTGGGCGATTGGTATCTGGTTGCCTGGGATCACCTGCGCAACGCACCGCGAGACTTTCTTGTCTCGCGCATCCGCGAACTGATCGTGACCGAAGAGCAGTTCGACTGGCCGAAAGATTTCAACCTGGACGAATACCTGAACCAGGGCTTCGGCATGATCCGAGGCCGCGAGCCGATCCAAGTCGAAATCATCTTCGACGAATACCAATCCCGCTGGATGCGCGAACGCACCAAATTCCACTCCACCGAAGAGCGCGAAGAACTGCCGGACGGCCGCTTGCGTGTGCGGATGCAGGTGACGGCGCTGGATGGCGTCAAACGATTTGTCATGCAATACGGTGCGCACGCCGCAGTCATCCAGCCGGAACAGTTGCGACAGGCAATTCGTGAAGAGATCGAAGCGATGCGCACAACCTATCAACTCTCAACCGGAGGTTCCCAAAATGACAGTAACTAACCCTTATCTGCTCTGGGCGAAATTGCCGAAGGAGAAGGACGGCTCGCGATCATTCCATCCGCTGATTTGTCACATGCTGGATGTGGCCGTCGTCGCACGCGAAATGTGGCGCAGCCTGTTGCCGGAAGCGGCGCGGCGTCGAGTTACCGAATCGTTGCAACTGCCTGAATCGGAAGCCGAAACGTGGATCACCTACATTGCCGCGCTGCACGATCTGGGGAAAGCTTCTCCCGCGTTCCAACTTCGCAATGAAGCCAAAAACTTGTTCAAGATTTATGAGGGACTCGGCACGCCATCGAATATCGAAGCCAAAGACTGTCCGCACGGCAGAGTCACTGCCGCTGAACTGCCGCAAATTCTCGAAGAAGAATTCGGGATCGAGTGGCAGACGGCGAATCGTCTTTCGGTCGTCATCGGCGGGCATCACGGCACGTTCCCGACCAGTTTCGAGTTGGAAAGGATCGTTTCTGAAGGTGTAGGCGGAAAGAAATGGAAAGAGCTTCGCCGCGAATTAGCGTTGACCCTGAAAGATGTACTTGGCGTATCGAAAGACGAGATTCCGCGAGGTTGCGATCATTCAGCGGCCATGTACATCGCCGGATTGGTTTCGGTGGCGGACTGGATTGGGTCGAGCGATTTCTTCCCCTATCTGGTCGAAGATTTTGACACCCTCCCGACAATGCCCTTGGGCGATTATCTGTCCGAGGCAGAGTCCAAAGCGAAAAAGGCATTGATGCGGCTGGGCTGGATGGGCTGTGGCCAGCCCAGTGAAAAGCGCAGCTTCAAGCAGCTTTTCGATTTCATTCCGACGCCGCGCCCGTTGCAGCAAGCTGCCATTGATCTGACAGACAAGCTGACTTCGCCCGGTATCGTCATCGTTGAAGCGCCGATGGGCGAAGGCAAAACTGAAGCCGCGCTTTATCTAGCTGACTGCTGGGGCGTCATGCCCGGTCCACGCGGGTGTTACATCGCGTTGCCGACCCAAGCCACTAGCAATCAGATGTTTACCCGCGTGCGCAGCTTTCTGGCCAAACGCTATCCGGCGGACAATGTGAACTTTCAACTGCTGCACGGCCACGCGGCGCTCTCGTCCGAGTTTGAAACCCTGCTGCGACATGGCAATCAAGCTTTTACCACGGAAGGCATTTACGGTGAGGACGAATGCGGAACGCACGGAACCAGCGTCGTCGCCGCCGAATGGTTTACACATCGCAAGCGCGGCCTGCTTGCTCCGTTCGGCGTCGGCACAGTGGATCAGGCATTGCTGGCTGTGTTGCAAACGCGTCACGTCTTCGTTCGCCTGTTCGGTCTGGCGCATAAAGTCATCATCGTGGATGAAGTTCACGCCTACGACGCCTATATGTCGAAGCTGCTGGAACGCCTGCTGGAATGGCTGGCCGCGCTTGGTTCTCCGGTCGTGCTGCTGTCGGCAACGCTGCCAAATAACAAACGAATTGCGCTGCTCAAAGCCTACCTGCGCGGAATCAACCGAGAGCTTTCCGCCGAAGAAGCGCAACAACTCAATGCGAATTACCCGCGCATCAGTTGGGCAAGCGCCAATCAGCAAGGTGCGCAAACCATCGAAGTCTCTGACCGCATCCGCCGCACGCTGAAGATCGAATGGATTGACGCCGCCGTGCCGCTCGGCCAACGGCTGAAAGAGGCATTGGCCGATGGCGGCTGCGCGGCGGTTATCTGCAACACGGTCAATCGCGCGCAGCAAACCTATCAGGAACTGAAGTCTTACTTTGCCGAAGACGAACTTGATCTCTTTCACGCCCGCTTTCTGTTCAAAGACCGCAACCAGCGCGAGAAACAGGCGCTGGCCAATTTCGGCAAGGAAGGCGAGACGATCAAATTCGACGACGGCGAAGAGCGAACCGTCGAACGTCCATTCCGCAAAGTCCTGGTCGCCACGCAGGTCATCGAACAAAGCCTCGATCTGGATTTCGATCTGATGGTCACCGATTGCGCGCCGGTGGATTTGATCCTGCAACGCTCCGGCAGATTACACCGCCACGAACGCAAGCGACCGGCGAACCTGGCTGAGCCAGTGCTTTGGATTCGCCAGCCGGAGTCGGTCAAGGACGATGTGCCGCAATTTGATCGCGGCACCGAAGCCGTTTACGCCCCGCACGTGCTGCTGCGCTCCTGGCTGGCGCTGCGCGGAAAAAGCGAAATCGGAATCCCCGGCCAGATCGAAATGCTGATTGAATCGGTGTACAGCGAACAAGACTGCCCAGCGTCCGCATCTGAGGCCCAGCGCGAACATTGGCAGAAGACCCTTGCACTCAGGGTTCAGGCAATCGCAAGTGAAGAAGAAGAAGCCAAGAACCGATGGGTCAAGCCGCCAAGTTACAGTGGCGCGACTTGGCGACTGACGGCCGAGCCAAAAGCAGAAGACTCTCCCGAATTTCACAAAGCGCATCAGGCGCTTACGCGGCTGGCTGAGCCTTCTGTAACAGTCGTCTTTCTTTACGGCAAGGACGACCAGGTCTTTCTTGATAAGTCGAAAAAACGACGGGTCAAACTGCGCAGTGGTACGCCAATCAAGACAGTGAAAAAGCTGCTCAGGAATTCTGTTTCGATCAGCAGCCGCGTGGTTGTTTATCAACTGATGGCAGAGCCGGTTCCGTCCGTGTGGCAGAAAAGTGGGCTTTTGCGCCAATGCAGGTTGTTGGTTCTCAACGATGACGATTTTGTTCAGTTCGGTAAATACACAATCAGACTCGACACTGAGTTGGGTGTGGTAATCGAAAAAAACGAACAGGAGGTTATGTGATGTTCAGTTTCAATTTGATTGATGAACCGTGGATTCCTTGCTTGGTGAGAGCGGAAGACACAGATCGAATTACCCCATTTAGTCTCAGCAACGCGCTGACTCAATCACAAAAGATTAAATCGATTATTGGCGACAATCCGATGGTCACGGTTGCAATTCACCGGTTGCTGCTTGCCGTAATCCATCAAGCTTTCAAAGGGCCACGTAACTCGAGCGAATGGAAAACTCTTTGGGAAAAAGGCGAGTTTGAGCAGCCAAAACTGGAAGCTTACCTGTCTACGCATAAAGATCGCTTCGACATCTTCGATGAGCAATTTCCCTTTTACCAAACTGCCGATGTCTCTGTGGATAAGGCTGTTTCTTCGGCCAGGCTTCTGTTCCAGGACGATGAAAACGCAGCTCTGTTTGACCACACGCTGTCCTCTCATCCGCCTGAAATACTTCCAGCGTTGGCGGCAAGAATGTTGTTGGTCTGCCAATCGTTCGACGTATCCGGGCTAATTACGGGGGAAAACAAGGCCGATACCGCAACGGCATCTCCGCTTTGTCAAAGCGCCGTGTGTCTGGTGCGAGGAAGCAATTTATTTCAAACATTGATGCTGAATCTTCATCATTACAGCAGCGCGGATGAAGAGCCTTTTGCCTTCAACCAGCAAGAGGACTCTCCCGCGTGGGAGAAGGCCGAATCCACCAAGTCAATCGAGCGGCTTCCACAAGGTCCGATTGACTTGCTGACTTGGCAAAGCAGACGGCTGAAGCTCGTGCCGGAGAAAAAGGAAAGTGGCGAAGTTATCGTGAAAGAGTGGGTCAAGATGAAAGGCAATCAGTTCCCCAAAGGGTTTTCGTTGCAAGGCCGGGAAACAATGGTTGCGTTCAAGAAAAAGGAAAAGCCTAAACCTAACGAACCAGCCTGGCTTCCTGTTGGCTTTAGCAAACAACGAGTTCTCTGGCGTGACAGTCACTGCCTGCTCCAATCTTTTGCGAAAAGCTCACGCCCAAAAACTATCAACTGGCTCAGCGATTTGGTTGCAGAGGGAATACTAGAGCGATCTCAAATCATACCAATTGATCTTTTTGGACTCAGCACTGACAAGGCCAAACGCCTCTTTTGGCGTCACGAAAGCCTGCCAATACCGCTTGAGTATCTTGATCGGAAAGAACTTGTAGACCGACTGCTCGAGTCTGTGACCAAAGCGGAAGATGTAGAAAGAGAGCTATGGTCTTCCGTCCGGTACTTAGCTCAAACCCTAATCCAATTCACCGGTAAACGGGATGCCAAAGATGATAGAGACAAACTCGCTGATTCAATGGACGTAACCTCAATCTACTGGTCGAGGCTCGAAGCGCTGTTCAAAAAGCTACTCACTGATCTGCCCAACGATCAAACCACAGACGAAGAAGGCGAAACCGTTTACGGCAAGCAAACGCTCGCCGAATGGGCGCGCATTTTGATGCGAACCGCCGAAGACGCTTTTCAAATCGCCACACGCAGCTTGGATGGTTCCAGCCGCGCGCTGAAAGCCGTTGCCATCGCCGAACGCAGCTTTCGCGGGAAGCTGCGCGAAGCATTGAAAGGCTACCTGGAAACCGACAACAACAACGCAACAAATGGAGGTACACAATGAGCGAAACCGCCACCGCGAAAGTTCAACCCGGCAAAGGCGAGCGATTCATCCGCTATCTGGAAGAGCTTGCCGATAAAGAAGACCGCGCGGCGCTCGCCTGCTTGCGCCGCAGTCTGGGCAAAAGTCCCGGCGAAGCCGCCGAAACGCATCGGTATGTGCTGCGATTCAACCCGGAACAGTGGGATGAATGGGCCTACTACCTGATCGCCGGCCTGTTTGCGATGCACCCGGAAAGTTGGCGCAAAACGGAAGACGACAAACGATTGACCAACTTAGGCGCTTCGTTCGCGTGGCTGAAGTCGAAGACCGACAGTGACAGCATCGAGAAACGCTTCGTCGCCCTGCTCGATTGCCACGCGGACGATCTGGCCGACCATCTGCGCCATGCCGTCAGCCTGCTTCGATCAAAAGAGATTCCCGTGGATTGGCTGCAACTGCTCCGGGATTTGCGCAACTGGAATCACGAAGATCGCTTTGTTCAGCGGGGTTGGGCGCGCGCCTTCTGGGGCGGCAATCAGGCCGACAACGAGCAGTCTTCGTAACCACCGGGCGTAATCACGCGGTGCGCTTCGTCCCATCGGGACGGTTGATTTTAGGCAGGTCATTTATGGCCTGCATGCGGTGGCACAGGATTCATTGCGTCGCG
>JAJNQA010000046.1 GCA_021155085.1 Heliomicrobium sp.
TGCGGGCGCGGTTTGTAAACCGCGCCCGCGCGCCAACTGGTCATGCGATCCACGCGGGTAAGGGCAACGCCGGTCTGGTTGAACCCGTCCACATCGAAGCGGTCCCAGCGCAAATTACCAATCACTTCCAGCTTTCTGCCGATCTTGACGGTGTCAATTGCATACAGCGCCTGCGAATCGCCCGTGACGTCGCCAATGATCGGATTGAGCGTGATCGTGCCGGTGAAGGGCTGATCGGGATTCGGATCGTACAGTGTGGTGGTCGGCGCCCCGGCCACCGTTCGATTTTGGCGTTTGTTGTTTTCGCGCGTGATGGCCGCGCCGATCACCACGGAGTGTTCCAGCTTGCCGGTGGCAAAGCGCGCGCGGAAATCGGTCTGGCTGTCCCAGATGTTGTCTTCGGTAATCCACGACGGGCCGTTGCGGTTGATAACCAGACTGTCATTGCTGGCAAAGCGCGGCGCGGTCGTCACCGAATCCCGCGTCGAACGTCCGTAACGAAACTGCGTGCGAAAATTCAGACTGTCTTGAAAATCCTGCTCGAATTTGACGGTCGCCAGATCGGAATTCAGCCGCTCGAAATCGCGCGAGCGCAGCCCGTAATAACTTTCGCGATCCACCGGCGCGGGTCTGTCGCGGAATGCCGCCAGCACGTTGTGCGTCGCCGTCACCCACGGAATGCCGTAATCGGGAATGTTGTCCTGCTTGTTTTTGAAGTAATTCAGCGTCAGCCGCGTCGGCCCGCCCACGCCGAAAGCCAGGGACGGCGCAATGCCCCAGCGCTGATTTTCCACCACGTCGCGGCCCGCCACGCCGGATTCGTGCCACAAGGTATTCAAACGAAACGCCGTCCGTTCGCCCAGGCCAATCCTATTGAGCGGCAGATTGATGTCACCGGTCACGCGCTTCGTGCGGTCGGAACCGAAGTTCAGACCACCGCTAAGAAAGCGTCCCAGCCCCGGTGATTTGCTGACCAGATTGATGCTCCCGCCCGCCGAACCACGGCCATTGAAAGCCGACGAGGGACCTTTCGACACTTCGACCTGTTCCAGGTTGTACGGGTCGCGCGATTGCGGGCCGAGATCGCGCACGCCATCCACGAACACATCGTTGCGCGCGCTGAATCCGCGCAGCGTCAGGTTGTCGCCCGCCGCCACGCCGCCTTCGCCAGCGGTCAGCGTCAAGCCTGGCACGTTGCGCAGCACATCGCGCAGCGTCGTCGCAGCCTGCTCTTCAATGACGGTTTTGGGGATCACTGTGATCGTCTGCGGCACATCGCGCAGCGGTTCGGTGTATTTCGGCGAAGAAATCTGCGTCCGGCCGATGACATCCACAGACGCCACCACGCCGCTGATTTCCAGCGTCACGGTTTCCTTGGCCGTGAATTTATAGGTCACGCCCGTGCCGGTCAGAAGTTGTTGCAGGGCGGCTTCCGGCGTGTAATTGCCGGAAACGCCCGGAGAACCAATGCTCCGGATGGCGTCAATCGGCACCACGACGCGCAAACCCGTTTGCAGTTGAAAAGCTTCCAGCACGGTGTCCAGCGGTCCGGAGGAAATACTGAACCGCTGTTCCTTTTGCGCCGAATCCTGCGCGCAAACCGCTTCCCAGCCGCCGCGAGTTTCCCGCGGATGCGTGACGGTCATCGCCTTGCTGCCGGTGTATGGCGCGCTGGCCATCAGCGAACTCAGCGCAAACAGCGAAGCCCAATACTTCACGCCGCGCCGGGTGGATTTTTTCCGAGTTTGGCCGGCATGATTTTTACGGCCTTTTTTCATCCTGATTTTCATAGTGTCCCTCCGGGAAGTTTTATTTATTGCGAATTACCGCGCCGCCTGTTCGCCGGCGAACTGGAAAGTTCTGGCTGGTTTCGCGCGTGGATTTCAGCAGATTCCACGCCGCCAGATCGGCCTTCCTGGTTTCGGTATTTGAAGTTGCTTGCGCCAGCGCACTGATGGAAAGCAGCGCCAGGCACCAGAGCGTCAAGAGAGTGCGTTTCATAAATCCTTCTGTCGGTAAGTGAAGTAATGCCGAAGCGCTGCCACGACGACGCCCGTCAATTCGTTCACGGCCAGTTGTTCCAGCTTCGCGCCCTGAATCGCCGTCAGGAAGATTTTGTTCTGCCAAACGACCGGACTGGATTGGCCGTAGCCGGGAAGCTGAACATTCCAGGCGATGTTTTTCGTGTCCGACCATTCCAGCGGCAATCCGCCGGCTTCGGTGTGGCTGTCGCCCGCGCCGCGAAACCCCTGCCAGACATTGTTTTCGCCTTCACGGCGGATGCGGAACCGCGACGGTGAAAGAGCGGCTGGCTGGCTTTGAAAATCAGTAAAAAGACAAGCAGCAAGTTCATAGGTTCAGTCCTCACATCACCAGCGATTCGGTGAATTCCAGCAAGTCAGCAGCGGGTTCGCTTTCGGCCAATATCCTGCGGTGTGTTTCACCGATAATGTCGGCCAGCAGGCAAAACTGCTGTTTTGTAAAAGTGAAGACGGCGTTGCCGTATTCCAGATGAATGCAGCCTTCGCGGCACTTGAAACAGCGCACCGGTATTCCCTGGGCAGTTGATGATTCCTGATGCAATTCATTTCCTCCGAATCAGCAGCCCGCGCGTAAGCAAGGGCTTGATTTCGCGCGCCAGGCCCTTGGTTACGCGGGCTACTGACACAGTTTCCGTCAGCAGTAGTCTTGGACGGCGCGAGAAGCCATTGTTTTCGTACAAGCTTCGTCAAGGTAGGAGGGCTGCTGAGGTGCAACGACTCCCGCGCCGTCCTTGTCCGCCGCGTGTCTCAACAGAGTGAGAAACTCGGCGGGCGTCAAAGACACTCGGCAATGTTTTGCTTCCAGACAATTCCCATCCGCGATAAACGCGCTTCGCGGCGTAAAAACCCCACAGACTGAAGCCCGGCGGAACTACGTCCGGCGTTGTCGTCACCTGACCGGTCTGCGCATTGGCCGTCACCGTTCCCAGCGTGTTGATCTATTTACTGTAAAAGGCTCCGCGCACATTGGTGCGCAATCCCAGCCGCACGCTGCGTTCCCAGGCGAGACGGACGCTGCCCTGATGCTTGTGGCGATTGAGCACGTGTATTCCTTATTTTCTTGCGAGAAAACCGCCAGGCAGGAAAGAAGCAGTAAAACCTGAAGAATCAGACCGAAACGATAAAACGTCCCTCGGCCAATCGCTGAATACATTGGAGTTCCTCTCACGCCACGCTCGGGAATGAGCGCTGAAAGCTATCGGATGATTTCTTGGATTTGACGTGCTAGGATGCCTCCCGCACATCGCTCGTGAAGTTGCCAGACAGATCGGGTCATGTTGCATCAAGCCTTCAGCGTTGCAGCGCTGAAGGCTTTGTCATTTACCGCAAAGGGCATTTCTTGCACCGTTTGCCACGCTTGTAATTTTTGCAGCACTTGGATTTCTTGCTCATTTCGCGTTTTCCCTTCTCCTCGTGAAGCTTTCGCAAGACCACTGATAAATTGTATTTGAATACTAAGATGCCGATATTGAAAACCGTTTTCAATACGAGACAAAATATACTGACTCCAGGCAGACCTGTCAATCGAATTTCGAGCGGATTTGGAGAGATTTTGGCGATTTCAGGGCATTTGGACGGATTGCGGCTTTGTGAAGTAGAATGTTTTGGTGAATCCACAACTCCACACGTACCAGCGGAAGCGAATCAGAATTAAGCCTTGTGGCGCTATGTTATTGTGTATTTTAGCGATAGCGGCTTCAGCGAGTGGGAGAAATAGCCGTCAGGGACAAGCCGAGTTCGCGGTGCTCGCTCCTCGGTACCGAATTGAATTGAATCTTGATTATCGCCAGGCCACGTTTTCAGGAATCGAATTTGTTCACATCACAAATACCAGCCATGAGGAACTGGATAACCTGATTTTTCACCTTTACCCGAATGCGGGACTTGCGGAAGGCGAAGACCCGTGGATGACAGTTTCCCGCATCAGTTTGAACGGCAATACTTTACGCGGCAACATACGCACTCGGCATTCTGGATTGAAAGTTGACTTGCCTTACAAATTGACTCCCGGCCAAAGTATTGAGTTGAAGTTGGAATTTTCCGCGCGTATTCCCCGTGTTCAGCGTGAAGAAGCCAGTTTACTGGCGCATTTTCTGCAAGAGGTTAATGATGCAGTCAATGAAGAGAAGCCTGTGCGTGATGCACGAGACATCTTTTTCGCGGGCGAAGAAGCCATCCTGCTCAGCTATTTTTATCCCATGTTGGCGGTCAAACCATCCCAGCTTTCTGAACAATCCCTGGTTTCGGGTGTGGGTGGAATCGTCTTCAGCGAAGCAGCCGATTACGAAGTCAAAATATCCACGGATGAAGGGCTGACGATTCTTGGTTCCGGTGTGGAAGCGAAAACAAGCGCGGTTTCGCCCCCTCGCCAGATACGGGTTTTCCGTGGAGAAAAGCTGGCTGGATTTGGTTTGGTCATTGCCGAACGATTCAAAAGCGTTGAGCAGCAGTCCGGTCAGACGCGCATAGTGTCTTATTTCCGCGAAGGCGATGACAGACTGGGTAAACGCGCGCTGAACATTGCCGCGCGCGCTGTTGAAGCCTACACACAGGCTTATGGAAGCTATCCCTACCCGATTCTGCAAATTGCTGAAATGCCATTGCCAGCGGGTTATAGCGGGACGGAGCTACCGGCGCTGATCGCCCTGGCACAGGCATATTATATTGACTTTGAAGCGCCGCATTCCGTGCGGTTGCCGGGCGTTTTGCGGGAACAGGCCGATGTCATCAAAAGCGCATTTGAGTTCACGCTGGCGCACGGTGTGGCGCATCAATGGTGGGGCGGCGCCGTGGGTAACGACCCCGAACGCACTCCCTATGTCAACGAGGCGCTCAGCAGCTATTCAGCAGCCTACTATCACGAAGTGGCCTACAACAAATCCTTCGGCGAACTCATTGCCAAACAACAGTTGAACGGAACTTATCAGGCATATCGAATGCTGGGCGGCGTGGATCTGGAAGTGGACAAACCGGCGAAGGATTTTCGCAGCACGCTCCAATTCACGGCCATTGTCCAGGCTAAAGGCGCGCTGATGTTTGCCGCATTGCGCCGGGAACTGGGCGATGAAAAATTCTTCCGAGCATTAAAGTCTTACTATTCCGCGCAACGGTTTCGGATTGTCACGCCAGAACAGCTACGCGGAGCTTTTTTGAATGTCGTGGAAGATCAACGCCCGGTGCGCGCGCTCTTTCAACGTTGGCTGAAAGAGAAACATGGCGATGAAGACATCGGTGCGCCGGATTTGACCTTGTTGTCGCCTCCGGTTTCCAAGATTCGCACGCTTGGCAGAGTGTTTGTAAAGATCGGGAAAACCGCTGCCAAACCGTTCTGAGGATCAGCCCGGAGGCCAGGTCATTGGCCGCCCGCCGAGAATGTGCAAATGAATGTGCCAAACCGTTTGCCCGGCGTCCGAGCCGACGTTGGCGACAACCCGATAGCCGTTTTCAGAAAGACCTTCCTGTCCGGCGATTTGGGGAGCGACTCTCAGTAAATGACCCAACACTGCGTGGTCTTTCTCGGTGGCTTCGTTGAGCGAAGCAATGTGTTTTTTGGGAATCAGCAAAACATGCGTTGGAGCCTGTGGATTGATGTCGCGAAACGCAAAAGCATGATCGTCCTCATAAACTTTTGCCGCGGGAATCTCGCCGGCGATGATCCGGCAAAAAAGACATTTGTTTTCTGACATTCTTTTGAACACCTTTGCCGTGGGATAAACTGCACGCCGATACTAAATCAGACCACAAAAGATTGGTACACGTGGGACGGACTTTAGTTTGTCTTCACGCCGGGACAAACTAAAGCCCAAATCCACGGTTAAGGACTGCTGGGTCGGAATTGGGCTAACTTATTGAGCGCAAACTCCCACCAGTCACGAAATAGATTCTCTTGTGAAAGGATCAGAAAAAATTGCCGACTTTGATGCACAATTTTGCCAGCCAC
>JAJNQA010000047.1 GCA_021155085.1 Heliomicrobium sp.
GCGGCGCGAAGGCTTTTTGTCGAATTCGCGGCTACATTTCGACTATCAAAAAACAAGGCCGCAATGTGTTGGCGGCGTTAAGCAGCATTTTTGCTGGTCAGCCCATATCCCCGCTACCGAAGGGCTGAGCAGTTACGAAAATTTTACGGAATTTTGTTGAATCCCAAACCGACCTGGATGAAATGATCGTCTTCGGTCAGCACGTCTGTAATTCCAAGTTCGAGCATAACGACCATCGAAGTCAGATCAGTGAACGAGATGCGCGGCTTGTCTTTATATCTGCGGCGGAGGTCAACCGCGAGGTCGAATCTTTCCTCGGTAATCCATTCGAGCCTGAGGAATCCGCTGGAGATTGTCTGTTGAATGAGGTCGAGGGATTCTTCGGCAGCCTGGAAATGAAGTCTGCTGAAGAGCCGTGTGAGAGTCTCGTCCAAAACGTAATCAGTCGTGTAAGCAATCGCACCATGTCGTTGGATGTTATCGTAAAAGCTTCGGACTTCTTTGTGGCGAGGACTTCGCCGGTCTCTCAACTCCAACCAGCCCCAGGTGTCAATGAAAAGCTTCACGGTTATTCTCCGTATAACTCTTCGTCAAGATTCGCTGACAAGGAACCATGACTTACACCGCCGATATAATCCAGCAGCGGATTATGGTCGGCCTTAGTTGCCGGCTGAGCCGTATTGCCGTTGCCGGCGGTCAGCAGCTTCAACAATTCCGAAGCTTTCTGCAATTTGTCATCGGGAAGGCGGTTGATTTCTTCCACGATTCTCAGCCTCAACGTTTGCGATTCAGTCATTGTCGCGACCTCCTGACGCCTGTTTGCGATTTCCTGGGCATACTACACTCGCTGTTGGTCGGCTGCCACCTTCAAGAGTTTCGTCTTGTCGGCGTGAGCTTTCCACCCGGCAAGACGCAGAAGCTGATGCCTCGCCAGTGAATCTCGTCATCAAAAAAGCTCGCCACCCAAATGCCGAAGGTGATCAAATCTCGAACTGGAACCAGCCAACAATATCGCGCCAGCGCTTGATCCTTCAAACCGAAAACGCCCACGACAAAGACCGGTAGCAAACGAACCAACAGCGTGATCGCAAACAGCCACCAGGCGAAGCCGGAAAAGCCCCAGGCGATGAGCGCCAGCAGCGAAGTCGCCGTGCCGTAGGTCAGGATCAGTCCGCGATAACCCCACGGACGCGAAAGCCGTTTTGCCTGCGACCAGCGCAATTGATGTTTCAGCATTTCGCCAAAAGTTACGTCGCCGGCGATGTGTTCCACCACGCAATCCGACAGCACGACTTCGTACCCGGCGTTGGCGGTGAAATTGCCGAGCAGGAAATCATCGGCCAGATAATCGGCCACTGCCGGAAAACCGCCGATCCGTTCCAACAGTTCCCGCTGCAGCACGATGGTCGAACCGAACGCGAAAGCAACGCCTTCCAGCAAACGCGCCGAACAGACTTCGGGGCCGAAAGTGGAAGAAATTCCGATGTTTTCCAGCAGCGCCGCGAAACTGCGCGCTTTCACGCCGCGATACAAACAAGTCACCATCCCGACTCGTTCCTGCTGCATGGGCGCGATGACCCGGCGCAGGTAATCCGGTGCAACGCGGATGTCGCTGTCCACGATCAGCAGAGTGTCGTGTTTGGCTTTCGCAAATATGTTCTGAAGGTTTGAAACTTTTGCGTTGTAGCCGATTTCGTTGGCGGAAATGACCAGCTCGATGGGGAGGGCAGGGAAGTCCGCCATCAGACGCCGGATGACCGGAACTGCCGGATCGGTTTCTTCGCGAACGCCGAAGACGATTTGATAGTCCGGATAATCCTGTCGGCAGAAGCTGGCGAAGTTTTCATACGCCTCGGCATCCGCGCCGCGAACCGGTTTGAGAATGGTTGCGGGCGGCGTGAAGCCGAGTCCAAGCGCGCGCTGTTTTCGCCGGTCAACGAACCAGGCGAGCGCGCCCAACAGCGAAAAAGCGGAATAGACAATCGCCGCCAGCGCAAGCGCGAACAGCGTCACGCGAATTCCGAACAGCAGCCGGAACCAGGTGGGCGATTCAATCCACGCGGGCGCGAACGCCGAATAAACCCAGTCGAGCCAGTTGGCCCAATTCGCGCGAATGGCTGCTTCCAGCTTGCCCGACAGCGAAATCAGCGAAACGCCGCAGGCCACCAGCAGGGTGCCCAGCCAGCGTTCGCGCGAAATTCGTTCGTGCAGAAAAAAACGCGCGCCCAGCGTGTTGGTGATGTACCCGACGGCGGTCAGCGGGACGACAAAACTCAGGTCGGCATAACTGAGCAGGCTGATGAACGAAAAGAACGACGCGGCCATGAACACAACGCCGAAAAACAAATACTGATTGCGAAGCATGCGCCAGAATGCGCCGAGCAAAGCACGCGGGCGAAAGGAAACATCCCCAATCTGCTGCATGCCTTTGGCGGAAAGAATTTCGCCCAGCGAACTGCACAGAATCAGCGAAGAGAGCAGCAGGAAAGTCTTCAAACCGTGTTGCCCTCCGCCTGGGTGTTCGGTTTGGTGGTTCGCTGTTCGGTGCGTGAAACGACGGCCACGCCGAAACAGATAATCAGCGTGCCCAGCCAGCGCAGCGGCGAAACATGTTCGCCCAGTAGTTGCCAGGCCATCAGCGCATTCATCACGTAACCGAAGGCCGTCACCGGCAGCACAAAACTCAAATCCGCCCACGACAGCGCAATCAGGTACAAACCGAAAAAAATGCTCAGAATGAAAATTCCCAGCCAGACGTACGGCGTGGTGAAAACCTGCACGCCGATTTGAAACAGCTTCGCCGGATCGAGCGTGTTGACCTCACCGACCGATTTCATGCCTTTCGTCAAACAAACATCGCCGAGCGTTTGCGCGCAGATGGCGATGAAGAGAACCACCAGAGTTTTCATACTTCCAATCTCAAATCCTGAATCTCAAATCTCAAATTAGAGAGATTCGTAAGTCGCCAGCCTGAATCCGGCCTCTTCAATCGCCTGCCGTACGCGGCTGCTGAGCATTGCCTGTAACTCACGCCCGCCGCCGGGATTTTGTTGTTTGGCTGCCTGGTCGGCGTCCAGCGCCAGCGGATGCGCGTAAATTTCCGTGCTCGCGGCCTGCATTCGTTCCAGCAGGCCAAGCAAATACTGTTCGTTCAAATCTCCCGTCTGTAACAAACCATAAACTTTTCGCGGTTGCGCAAAGCCGCGCCCTTTCAGACGATTTTCGCACCAGCGTCCCAGCAGGTTGAACACCGCGCCCCAGACCAGCTTGATCGGCAGGTGCCTGCGATCCAATGACAGACTCAATCGCATTTCGCCTTTCACCACGCGGACGCGGCGGACGCCGAATTCTTCGCAGAGTTTGATCAATTCGTCGAAGATCACCGGATGCTGATGCAGATGCGTGTGACCGTCCACGTGCGAAAATCGCAAGCCGGTCGCCGCAAACCGCGCGAACTGCGCGCGCATTTCGCGGCGAAGTTCGCGCCGCGCCGCCGCGCTGAAGTAATAGTTCAATCCGGCCTGAAACGGACTGTTCGTGAAATTGCCATCGGCGCCGGTGATATGCGGAAGTTCAGAATGCGGCAGTGCCGCGCGGCCCAGCACCAGCACCAGATGCAAGCCGACGGCCAGGCGGGGATTCGCTTTTGCCAGTTCGACGGCCTGGCCTGCGGCGCGTTCATTAACCATCAGGCTGGCGCTGGTCAGCACGCCCTCGCGATGCGCCTGGACAATGGCGCGGTTGACGGCTTCGGAGTAGCCGAAATCATCGCCATTGATGATCAAGGGAATGGATTGGTGATTGTTCGCGGGACTTGCTAAAGAGTTACGAATCATTCCTGGTTGTTTTTTGCAGCGATCTTCAATCTGGCTTTCGTTTGGGGAGGCAGCGCCGTCCAGTGAAGATTCAACAGGGCGGCTTCCAGCGCATACAGCAGATTCAGGCTGGCGTTGAAACCGTGCAGTCTGACCAGCCGATACGCTTCCACCGACCCAAGCTTTTCCAATTCGTCGCGCGAGTGAATCCCGACTGCCCGCAGCCATTGTTCGGAAACGGGGCCGAGATTTTTCAAACCAAAATCAGATTGTTGCTTCGTCATTCAATCAGTCTGGTCAGGCCATCGGTTTGCGCAGGAAACCGATACTGTGCAATTCCCGGCGGGGCATCGTCAAGCGGCTGATCCTGGCCGGATTATGCGCGAACGGCGGCCACGGCTTCGATCTCGATCAGAAATCCGTGGTGCAATTCCCTGACTGGAACGACGGCCCGTGCAGGGCGATGTTCGCCCAGCATGCGGGCGTAAACTTCATTCACTTTGCCCCACAGGCTGATGTCCGAAACGTAAACCGTCATTTTCAACACGTGGTTCAAATCGCTGCCCGCCGCGAGCAGGATTTCGCGAATGTTCGTGAGCACCTGTTCGGTTTGCTCTTCGATGGAACCGAGTTTTTTTTCGCCGGTTTTCGGATCAATCGGCAGTTGTCCGGCGACGTAGACCAGGCCATTGTGAACGATGGCTTGCGAATAATGTCCGCCCGGCGAGGGCGCATTTGGCGTCAATACGGGTTTGATTTCCATAGTTGTCATCTCTGGTTGTATAAATCCATCCTCTTTGGATGCGCTTACATGGGAGGGGGTGTAACCAAGATGGGGCACACGTTCCTGCGTCTGAACGCCACGACCAGCGGCGAACGCCACCGTATGATCGAACTTGCAAAAGACGCGATTGCGGCGAGCGGCGGCTGGATTCTGGATTTCACGATGTTTTCCAATGTTTCGATCTGTTTCAACTTCGAATTGCCGTTCAACGCCGTCGCCAGGCTGCGAGATGCCTTGGCGGCGATTGAATTGCGGCTGAGCGAAGCCAGCACGCAGGCGTTTGAAGAGTTTGCCGGAAAGACGGAGCAGGGAGATCCACCAGCGGAGTTGAAGGCATCGTTACAAATCACCTTCATTCACCTGGAGCCTGATTTGCGAATTCCAGTGCCCATGATTCCCGGGTGAGTGGAACATCGAGGCACATAAGAGGCTGGTGATTGGCATTCGCCGCCTGAGAATCGAACACCCGGCTCCCTGCCTTACTCAAACAAGTCCGGCTGTTCTTTGGCAATGCGGGCGTACAGCGGCTGGAACTGGAACCATCCGGCGACCGTTGAACCGACCTGAGTAAACGTCAGCCGGGCATTTTCGGGGGTAATGAAGTGCGGTTCGCCGGCAGCTTCGGCCAGAAGCTGTGCCTGGCAACTGCGCTCCATCGTGATGAACCACCAGGCGGCTTCGTCCACAGTCTTGCCGACAGTCAGCAAGCCATGATTGCGCAGGATGATGGCCTTGCTATTGCCCAGTGCGGAGCCGATGCGGCGGCCTTCTTCGACATCCAGGACAACGCCTGTGTAATCGTCAAACAGGGAATGGTCTTCGTAAAACGCACAGGCGTCCTGGGTAATCGGGTCAAGCAGGCGTCCCAGCGCCGACCAGGATTTGCCGTACATCGAATGGGCGTGGGCGGCGGCGACGCAATCCGGGCGCGCCGCGTGAACCTGGGAGTGAATGGCAAAGGCAGCAGCGTTGACCGGCATATCGCCCTCGACGACTTCGCCCTTGTGGTTGACCAGGACAAGGTCGGAGACGCGAATCTGGCTGAAGTCCACGCCGAAGGGATTGACCCAGAAATGATCCGGCTTTTCCGGGTCGCGTGCGGTGATGTGACCGGCGACGCCTTCATCGAAGCCAAATTTGGAAAAAAGCCTGAAGGCGGCGGCCATCCGCTGTTTGCGATGCAGCCGCTCTTCTTCAACTGAATTGAAGGTCGGCATTTGCGGAATCCTGAGCGCCTTGGGAGGGACAATCATTGCAGCTTCGGACATAAGCTTTCTCCTTGAAAAAAGTAAGTTGAACTACAGGTTCGCCGAAAATTTTAATGCTGAATCAGTTGAACTACTGGCAACCGCAAAAACTTAGCATAAAAAGTTATTTCCGGCATGGATTCTGATCTGATTTTGATTAAGACGCTTAATCCTTAAATTGGACTGTGCTAAGATTCGCGAGCTTTCAGGAAAAAATCCCGCTTCATCAACACGCAGGCAGGCATTTGGGAGAAACCTGAAGCTTGCGAACTTGATTTTTCCTTGAGCGCAAGCCCCGCGAATAATTGTCATCCGATGTTGCCCGCGCCCACATTTTCTAAACCGGAAGTTAAACGAAGACGCAGAATTCTGACGGATTTCTGGAGGATTACGCCGATGAATGGTGAGAGAGAAACCAAGAGCAGATTTGGGGCTGTCGCAGTGGTGAAGCGGCTGGCCTGTCTGGCATTTACAGTGGCCGGGCTGATGTTCGCGCTGGATCAGTTCGGTGTCTTTGATGCCCTGGGGCAACGGGCTCCACGGCGCGTTGCACAACCATCCGAGGAACCCAGCGCGATTGCCTCGGATTGCGACTATTTGCAGGCGCCGGACAATTTTCGCGGCGTCCAGGCGCGCCACCGCCGCGAAGTTTCGCAGCTTACCGAAGCCTTGACGGCGCGGCTGACCCAGGAAGGTTTACAGTTGGTTCCGCCGCAGGAAATGCCGCGCAAGAACATCATTGACAATCTGATCTTCGGCAGGATGGCGGCGGGCGGCGTTCAGTCGGCGCCGGTTTGCACCGACGAAGAATTCCTTCGCCGCGTTTCGCTGGACCTGACCGGACGAATTCCCTCAGCCAATGATGTGGTCAGTTTCCTGAAAGACGGCAATCCCGCCAAACGTGACGCACTGATTGAGAAACTGATCAATTCCACGGAATTCGTGGATAAGTGGACGATGTTTTTTGGGGATTTGTACCGGAACACCTCCCAGGCCAGCAACATCAATCGCTCCATCGGCGGGCGCGAAGCCTTTCACGCATTCATCCGCGAATCACTGGAGCAAAACAAGAGTTATGCGCAGATGGCGACCGAAATGATCACGGCGCGTGGCGATAGTTATGTGGTTGGCGCGGCCAACTTCATTGTCGGCGGCAACGTGCCGATGGGACCGGCGCAAGACACCTACGATGGGCTGGCGGTTCAGACGGCCTCGGTTTTTCTGGGGCTTGGCTCCATGGATTGCCTGCTCTGCCACGATGGCGCGGGTCATCTGGACGCGGTCAATCTGTGGGGGGCGAAAATCACGCGCGCTGACGCCTGGGGGCTGTCGGCATTCTTCGCTCGCACCCGCCGCACGCAGCAGACGGTCAACAACGTTGTTAAATACACCATCAATGAGGCGGCTTCAGGCGAATACGACCTCAATACCAACAGCGGCAACCGGCAAACCCGCTCGCCGATAGGCAGCCAGCGGAATGTTCAGCCGAAGTATTTTCTGACGGGCGGCGGCATCACGGCGGGAGAAGATCGCCGCACGGCGCTGGCTCGTTACCTGACCGCCGACCCGCAGTTTGCGCGGGCAGCGGTAAATTACCTGTGGGAAGAGATGATGGTCGAGGCGCTGGTTTCGCCATCGAACAACTTCGATCTGGCAAGGCTCAGCAACGACACCCAGATGCCCGCGGGCTGGGCGCCACAACCGAGCAACCCCGATCTGCTCGAGGCCCTGGCGCAGGAATTCATCGGCAGCGGCTACGATCTGCGCTACATCATCAAATTGATCGCGGCGTCAAATACCTATCAGCTTTCGTCAAAGTATCCGGGCACCTGGAAACTGGAGTATGTCCCGTATTACGCGCGCAAGTACGCTCGCCGTCTGGACGCCGAGGAAATTCACGACGCGATTGTCAAAGCGACCAACCTGCCGCCAGTGACAAATGCTGTCACGATCAATTCCGTCACCACACCGCGCATGCTCGGTTTTCCTGTGATCAACGAGGCAGGGCAGAAACTGAGAGAGATTCAGTGGGCGATGCAATTGTCCGATCCGATTGAACCGCGCCAGGGACAGGCAAACGGTGCTTCCCGCGCGTTCCTGGATTCGTTCCTGCGCGGCAATCGCGACACCAATCCACGCCTCGGAGACGCTTCCATCCTGCAGGCGCTTAATCTGATGAACAACGAGTTCATCAGAACGCGTGTGGTCTATGTGGCTACCAATAACAACAGCACGACCCAGTCGGTCGGCTACATTGACCCCATATCCGGATACAACACCGAGCGCATTCTTTCGACCGTCAAACGGGTGATGGAAACTCCGGGCTTGACCAACGAACAGATCATCACCGAACTGTATCTGAACACCCTGTCCCGGTATCCGGCACAACGGGAGATCGGAAAGCTGCTGTCCTATTTCACGCCGACGGGAACCCAGACTCCCGCGCAAGCCAAACAACTGGCCGTGGAAGGCGTGCAATGGGCGCTGCTGAACAAGGTGGACTTCATTTTCAATTACTAAACGCGGCAACGGCGGAAATTTTGGATAGGAGAAAACAACCATGAAAGAAAAAGATCATCTGCACCCCGATCATTCCTGTGAAACCTGCCAGCCGTTGCGCCCGGTGAATTCCGCTTTGTTCGGAGGACCGGTGCTGGGGCGGCGCGATTTTTTCACCATTGCCGGAACCGGCGTGGCGGGCTTTTTTGTTTCGCCGCTTTTTTCAAAAGACGTGTACGCCCGGCCCGCCAACGCTGAAGGCGCGGCGGCTCAACTGAACGGGCGGGCGCGAAACGTGATTTTCATTCACATGCAGGGCGCGCCCAGCCACGTGGACACCTTCGACCTGAAGGTCGGTTCGTGGACGCCCGCCGATTTCGCGCCGGAAACGATCAATGGCGTGCTGTTTCCGAAAGGGCTGATGCCGAATCTGGCCAATCACCTGGGCCGGATCGCCATCATTCGCAGCCTGCGCGCCCCCGCGCTGGTGCATTCGCTGCAGCAAATCTGGACGCAGATTGCACGCAACCCGACTTCGCAGATGGGCAAAATCGCACCCAATATCGGCGCGGTTGTCGCCCGCGAATTCGAACCACAGCGTACGGCGAATCAGAAACTGCCTGGTTTCGTTTCACTCAATGGCGGCGGCGTTGTTCAATCGGGCTATATGAACGCACGCTACACGCCGTTTGCCGCCGCAGGCTCCACCAACGGTCTGGGAAACCTGACCAATTTCGCCGGGCAGACGAACTTCGACCGCCGGTATCAGATGCTGCAGGAACTGGATGCGGAAAACCGCGTCAATTCGCCGCTGGGGGACGCCGCGACGGATATGGACAACTTTTATCAGCAAAGCCGTGGGATGATGTACAACCCGGAAGTGGACGCCATCTTCCGGCTGACGACGGCGGAAACGCAGCGGTACGGCGTGAATAACGCGCAGACAGGATTCGGCAATTCCTGTTTGACGGCGCGCAATCTGATCAAATCCAATCTCGGCACGCGCTACGTCCAAATCAGCATCGGCGGCTGGGACAATCACACCAACATTTACCAGACGAACGCCGGAATTTATCCCTCCGCGCGCCAATTCGACAAAGGCCTGGGCGAATTGTTGACCGATCTGGCTGCCACGCCAGGCGTCAACGGCGGAAATCTGCTGGATGAAACACTGGTGGTTTGGATGGGCGAATTCGGCAGAACAGTCAGAACCGGCGCAAGCCAGCCCGGACTGAATGCCGGCGCGGGGCGCGATCACTTCTTCCAGCATTTCGCATGCTTTGCGGGCGGCGGCATCAGCGGAGGCCGCGCCATTGGCCAGACGACTTCGGATGGATTCGCGACCATGGATTCCGGCTGGAAATACGGCCGTCCCATCGCCAATGAAGATATTGCGGCGACAATCTATTCGGCGCTCGGCATTGATTACACCAAAGCCTACCAGGACGACCCATTCCAGCGCGGATTTGACCTGGTGCCGTTTGCTGCGCAAGGGGCCTGGTATCCGGTGATGGAAGTTTTCCAGCGCAGCGCTTCTCCGGCCCGTCCCAAGCTGAATCCGCGCACGCGCGGATAAGCGTTTGAACGCAACGGATTTCAATCATCAATAACAGCCGCTCATGTGACTAAACTTGCGTGAGCGGTTGTTTTTTCAGGCCTCGCCGCACTTACTCGCCAAAATCTTGGCAAACTGTGAGCGCGGACGTATGCTGCGGTGCGTCCGCGGGAGCCGGCGAATGGTTGCGCCTCAGTCTTGATGACTGTATTGGGCTTTGGCGATTTCAAGCGGTCACTTTCGGACCCGCCCACTGGTGAAGAATCCAAAACTCGTTTTCAGCCCATAAGGAGAAAATTTCATGCAATCCCCCATCCTCCAGCTTCGTCGTGTTTTTGCCTTTGTCTTCAGCGCGGTGTTGTTGCTCGCTCTGGCCGTGGTTGGTGCGCGCATCGTCCGGCAAACTGACCCGCAGCCGACATCTTCAACCGCGGAAAATCCGGCGCGCGCGCGGGCGAAAGACGCCTTTGGAAAGCTGCCGCTTTATTTCATCGAAAATCGAGGGCAGGCTGATGCGCGCGCGTCTTATTACGTGCAAGGCAGCGACAAGGCAATCTACTTCACCGACCATGGGCTGACCTTTGTTCTGAACGGAGTGCGGAGTGCGGAATGCGGAATGCGCAATGAAGCTTTCCTGCAACCCGCTTCCTTTGATCCGCGACATAATTTGTTGGCTAATCCGTACTCCGCCATTCGCACTCCGCAATCAGAACAATGGGCGCTCAAACTCGATTTCATCGGCGCCAGACAGGGGGCGAAGCCCGAAGGCGAAGCGCGGACCGAAACGGTCATCAGCTATTTCAAAGGCTCAGCGTCAACGTGGAAAACCGGCTTAAGGACTTTTTCGCGAATCATCTATCGCGACCTGTGGCCGGGGATTGATCTGGTGTATGCCGGGACGGTCAACCGGATGAAGTACTCGTTCGTGGTTCGGCCCGGCGCGGACCCGAATCAGATCAAGCTGGCTTATCGTGGCGCAAGCAGTGTGGCCGTCAACGAAACGGGCGAACTGGAAGTGCAGACGCCGGTGGGCGGTTTCACAGATCAGCGACCAGTTTCGTTTCAGGAAGTGAACGGGCGGCAGATTGAAGTCGGCACGTCTTATCAGGTCAATCTCAAATCTGAAATCTCAAATCCAAAATCCGCGATCGAATACGGCTTCACCCTCGGCGAATACGACCGGAGCCGGGAGTTGGTGATTGATCCGGTGGTGTTGGTTTACGCGGGATTCATCGGTGGCAGCGGCGATGATTTTGGGGAAGACATCACGGTGGACGGAGCAGGGAACATTTATATCACCGGAGGCGGCGCGTCCACGCAATCCACTTTCCCGGATGGCGACGGCTTCGGCGCGGTGCCGGGGCCGGATCAGACCTACAACGGTGGGGCGTTTGACGCTTTCGTGGCGAAGATCAATGCGGCGGGGACGGCGTTGGTGTACGCCGGATACATCGGCGGCAGCGGCAGTGATTTCGGCATCGGCATCGCGGTGGACGGTTCAGGCAATGCCTATGTCACCGGTCAGACCACTTCCAACCAGGCGACGTTTCCAGTCCTGATCGGGCCCGACCTGACTTTCAATGGCGGCCAGGATGCATTCGTCACCAAGATCAATGCGGCAGGAACGGCATTGGTCTATTCCGGCTACATCGGCGGCAGTCTGGGAGATAACGGTGCCGGTATTGTCGTGGATGCCATCGGCAATGCTTATATCAGCGGGAAAACCAATTCCAACGAAGTCACTTTCCCGGATGGTGATGGATTTGGCGCGGTGCCGGGAGCGGATACGACGGCGAATGGCGGATTCGACGCCTTTGTCGCCAAAGTGAATTTTTCAGGGACGGCGCTGGCTTATGCCACTTATGTTGGCGGCAGCGGAAATGAACAGAGTGTGGGGACGGAGAGAATTGCAGTAGATAATTTTGGAAGTGCCTATCTGGTGGGTGACACAGCGTCCACGGAAGCGACTTTCCCCGATGGTGATGGCTTTGGCCCGATCAATGGATTGGATCAAACCTACAACGGCGGCCTCCGTGATGCGTTTGTCATTAAGTTGAATGCGGCGGGGACGACGTTTCTTTATGCCGGATACATCGGCGGCAACGGCGATGATAAAGGATTCGGCATTGCCGTGGATGGTTTGGGCAACGCCTATATCTCCGGTTCGACGGATTCGACGCAGGCGACATTTCCGGATGGCGACGGTTTTGACGCGGTGACCGGGCCGGATGTGACGCACAACGGTTCGCAAGATGCGTTTGTCGCCAAAATTAATCCGGCGGGAACGGCGCTGATTTACGCCGGATACATCGGCGGTGTTAGTAATGACGAAGCTTTCAGCATTGCGATAGACCAAAACCTCAATGCCTATTTGACCGGCTATACCAGCTCTAGCGAAGCGACCTTTCCGGACGGCGACGGCTTCGGCGCGATTCCGGGTTTCGACACAACCTTCAACGGCGGTGCCGACGATGCCTTTGTGGTGAAGGTCAATTCGGCGGGAACGGCATTGTCTTATGCCGGTTACATCGGCGGCAGCACCGGCGATCAAGGCGTTTCAATCGCGGTGGATCAGGCGGGCAATGCTTATGTCACGGGCTTTACCGGTTCGACGCAATCCACCTTCCCGGACGGCGATGGTTTCGGCGCGGTGCCGGGCTTTGACGTGACATTCAACGGCGGCACCGACGACGCCTTTGTGGCGGAAATCAGCGGCAACATCGTGGTCAACACCACGGCGGACACAGTGGCGGCGGATGGCTTTTGCAGCTTGCGCGAAGCGATTCAGGCGGCCAACAGCAATAATGCCGTCAATGAATGTCCGGCTGGGTTGGCGGGACTGGACACGATCGAATTCAACCTGGGCACGGGCACACCAACGATCAATGTGACGGGCAGCGCCTTGCCCACGTTGACCGAGCCGATTTACATCAATGGCAATACCGGCGGCGCCACACGCGTTGAACTGAACGGCACGGCAGCAGGCGGCAGCGCTCACGGATTGAATGTGCAGGGCGGCGGCAGCACGATTGCCGCCATGGTCATCAACCGTTTTTCGTTGAGCGGCATTTTTATTGCCAGCGGCAATGGGAATACGGTGCGGAACTGTTTTCTGGGTACGGATGCGACGGGCCTGATGGACCAGGGCAACGGGCTTGACGGCATCAATGCCAATTCCGCCAACAACCAGATTGGTGGAACGCTGCTGGGACAAGGCAATGTGTTATCGGGCAATGGCAGGGCGGGGGTGACCTTTGGACCGGCAATGAACAATCTGGTGCAGGGCAATATCATCGGGCTGTCGGCGAATCGGGCGGCGGCGCTTGGCAATAATCACGGAGTGCTTATTGATATTGGCTCGACTAACAACACCATCGGCGGAACGGCTGGCGGCGCGGGCAACCTGATTGGCGGAAATGTCCAGCATGGCGTGCTGATTCAGGTTAATGGCACGAACAGCAACATCGTGCAGAACAACCGCATTGGCATCGGGGTGGAAGGCGAAAACTTCGGAAACGGCGGCAGCGGTGTCCACGTAGCCTTGCAGGCCTCCAACAACCTCATCGGCGGTGCGGCCGCGGACGCGGGAAATATCATTGCCTTTAACGCGGTTGGCATCAGATTGCCAGACCCCGCCGGAGGCTCGGGCAATCGCGTGTTGGGCAATTCGATTTTTTCCAACACCGGTCTTGGCATTGACCTGGGCGGCATCGGCATCACAGCCAACGACGCGGGAGATGGCGACGGCGGAGCCAATGGTTCGCAGAATTTCCCGGTGCTGACCTCCGCCTCCGTCGCCGGAAACAATGTCTTCATTCAGGGAACGCTGAACAGCACAGCCAGCACGAATTTCCGCCTTGAATTCTTTTCCAACAGTTCTTGTGACGCGTCGGGCAATGGCGAAGGCCAGGAGTATCTGGGCTTCGTCAATGTCACGACCGATGGCGGCGGCAACACGGGCTTCAGCGTGACGCTCCCCGGCTCCATCGGTTTGGGCGGTGCGGTGACGGCCACGGCGACCGATGCGGGCAATAACACTTCGGAGTTTTCGGCCTGCGCCGCCGTCAATTGCGAATACGCCATCAATCCAGACGCCGCCAGCTTTGGTCCGGCAGGCGGCAATGGAACCGTCAATGTGACGGCCACCGGCGGTTGCCCATGGACGGCGACGAGCAATGCGCCGTGGATTACCGTGACAGGCGGCGGCAGCGGCAGCGGCAATGGCGTGGTCAGTTATTCAGTTGCCGCCAACGGCGGCATCGTTCCGCGCACCGGCACGGTGACCATTGCCGGAAATACATTTACCGTCAGCCAGGCGGCGACGGGCGTGCTGGTTTACACGGATTTCTCCGGCGGCATTCCGCCGGATTGGACGGTGGAGCATGACGGCAATGGCACCTATCCGGACGGTTCTCCAGCGACGTGGACAGCGGGTAATCCCTGCAATCGCGTCATTCCGCCGCCGTTTTCCGGAACCTTTGCCATTGTGGATGCGAGTTGCGCCGGGCCGGACGCCACCCTGGATGAGAGACTGATCCCACCATCCTTCGACGCCACCGGACTGGGGACGGTTTACGTCGAATTTTTCAATCGCTACCTGGGCGCAGGCGCGCCGAACAACATTGGCGATGTGGATGTCAGTACGGACGGCGGCACGACCTGGCCGTTCAACGCGCTTCGCCTGCAAAACGTCAACGACGGTTCGCCGACGCCCAACACCAAAAGCCTGAATATTACGCAATTCATCGCGGGCAATCCGGCGAACGCGCGGGTCAGCATGCATTACACCGGCAATGGCAATCGCCCGGCGCTTCGCCCCGAACGCCCGGACTTCCAGGAACTTTCCTGGGGGATAGATTTTGCGATTTATCATTACGAACTCAGTCCAACCAGCCAGAGCTTTCCAGTCAGCGGCGGGACGGGCAATGTGACGGTCGCCACCTCCGCGGTGGTTCCGTCTCCGCGAGGCGCTTGGACGGCGGTCAGCAACGTTCCGTGGATTGTGGTATCAGCGCCGGGCGGCGGCACCGGCAACGGTTCGGTTGGCTACATGGTTGCCGCCAATCAGACGACGAATCCGCGCACGGGCACCGTGACCATCGCCGGTAAAACTTTTACCGTTACTCAAACCGGTTGCACACCCGCCACGATCAACCCGGCAACATTGCCCAACGGCTTTGTCGGCGTGGCTTACAATCAGACGCTGACGGCCAGCGGCGGCACACCGCCAAATGTTTTCAGCCTCAGTTCCGGAACTTTGCCGAGCGGATTGACGCTGACGGTGGCGGGGTTGCTTTCCGGCACGCCGACAACCAATGGAACCTTCACTTTTACGATTGGGCTGACGGATGGCACGGGCTGTCCGGGGACGCGCCAATACACGGTCATCATCAGTGGCAGCGGGAGCGGCAGTTTAATGTTTTATCCGCTGCCCAGTCCCGTCCGAATCCTGGAAACCCGGCAGGGATTTTCGGGATGCACCAATCCCGGCCTGCCGATCAACGCCAACTCCACGTTCACGCTTCCGGCGCGCACGGTTTGCACTGGGATTCCGGCCAATGCCAGGGCAGCGACCGGAAACATTACCGTCGTGCCGCAGTTTGGCGCGGGGGGCTATCTAACACTTTTCCCCAGCGATGCCGCGCAGCCAACCGTTGCCAACTCCAACTTCAAACCGCTGGAAGTCACCAACAACGTTTTCACCGTCGGGCTGGGAGCCGCCGATGGCGCGTTCAAGATTTTCACCAGCGCCACGACCGAAGTGATTGTGGAAGTGACCGGCTATTATGCGCCGCCGGGCGAAGGCGGACTATATTTCCATCCGCTTTCGGAGCCGGTGCGCTTGCTGGAAACGCGCACGGGGCAGGGATTGACCGGCTGCATCAGGCCCGGCGCGCCGCTTCCGGCGGGAGATTTTGAAGTGCAGGGCCGTTCGCCGCTCAACGCGCCGTGCAGTGCGATTCCGGCGACAGCCCAGGTGCTGGTGGGAAATGCCACGACGGTGTTGCCGTCAATGCTGGGCTTTTTGACGATTTATCCCAGTGACGCTGTTCGTCCGGTGGTCGCCAGTTCAAATTATGCAGGCGGAGACGTGATCAACGGCCCGTTCGCCGTCAGGTTGGGCGCGGACGGCAAATTCAAAGTTTTCACGCCCGCGACGACCGAGCTGGTGATTGACATCCTGGGTTATTACAGCGCGGACGCCGTGGATGCGAACGGCACAGGTCTGCTTTTCAATTCGCTGTCGAAGCCGATCCGGTTGCTGGAAACGCGGCCGGATTTTCCGGGTTTCCCGCTGACCGGATGTTTCCGTACGAACGCGCCGATTCCGGGCGGAACCGTTGGCATTCGCGTGCAGCAAGCCTGGGGGCTTTGTGACGGGCTGACGATTCCGAATTCCGCGCGGGCGATTGTCGGCAACGCCACGGTGGTCAATCCCTTGTCGGCGGGCTTTATGACGTTTTATCCGGGCAATGTCGCGACCGCGCCAACAGTGGCGACTTCAAATTATCCGTTCCCCGTGGTGTTTGGATACAACCGGCATTATTTTGTCGGGCTGAGTCCAACAGATGGAACCTTCAAAATCCTGACGCAGTTCACAACAGATTTAATCGTGGATGTGTCGGGGTATTTCGCGCCGTAAGAATCAAGCAGAACCGGAATGCCGCAAAGCGCAGAATTTACCAATTCAGAGTGATGACTCTGTCTGAAGAGGTTGCCAGATTGGATCGCGGACGTTCCGTCCGCGCTAAATCGGAACAACCAGGCGTGGGACAGACTTTAGCCCAAATCCACGGTTAAGGACTGCTGGGTCGGAATTGGGCTAACTTATTGAGCGCAAACTCCCACCAGTCACGAAATAGATTCTCTTGTGAAAGGATCAGAAAAAATTGCCGACTTTGATGCACAATTTTGCCAGCCAC
>JAJNQA010000060.1 GCA_021155085.1 Heliomicrobium sp.
CTGCGTCGCCGTCAAGCAGATGAAGCTGTCAGCGATGGAGCAGGTTTCCCCGACGAAGTAGAGGTGAACGAAAGCCGCCGAAGAGGTGCTTGTGTTCGTGATGTTGATGCGGGTGTTTTGAGCGTTGCCCGAAGTGGCGCCCGAAGTGTAGAAGTTGTAGACCAGCACAGAACCAGCTTTCTGATCACTAACTTCCGACTGCGGCGGGTAAACCAAACCGGGATCAGCCGCCAACGCCGCCGTTGACATCAGGACGAGCGCAAACAACGCTAACGCAACGTGTGTAAGTCTGCGTGAGGTTCGCATTGTCGAGTTTCTCCTTTGAAAGGTTGATCTGAAAGACTTTCAGATCGGTTTTAGAGATTGGCAGCGCCGCATTTTTCTACCTCGCAAACAGCACCAAAGTAATGAGGTTAAACCTGTTTGTTTCAAGAAATCCGCAACTGCCAGCTAAGAGTTTACAGTTCAGCCCAGTGAACGAAATCGGCAAAAGCATGAAAAATCCCTGTCAAAAGCCAGTGAATTTTACATTATCAGTCGTGCCAAATTTTGAGGTTGCTTTTGGAAATTCAGCATCAAGCTTTCTTTAACTTTTAAGGATACTCGCCGGTTGTGAGGAAAGCTCAATACAGCAGGCTTTATAGCATGTGTGTCTGGATCAGGCAATAGAGATTTGGCTTTTACAATTGACAGCGATTTTCGAATGGAGGAAGTTATTTAAGGGCTTTACGGACTTTGGCCGGTGTGGATAATTGCAATCTCTTTTCCCAAAGAAAATCAAAGAATTAAGACATTAGAGTTAAAGGACATTGCCTGGATGAATCATCCGTCAGATGTGCTGATTGTCGGTGGCGGGCATAACGGGCTGGTGACAGCAGGTTATCTGGCTCGTGCCGGTTTGAAAGTGACCGTGCTTGAACGGCGAAGTCTGCTTGGAGGCGCTTGCGTGACCGAAGAGCCGTGGCCCGGATACAAAGTGTCCTCCCTCTCATACCTATGCAGCCTGCTTCAGCCGCGTATCATCGAAGAATTGGAACTGAAAAACTTTGGTTACCACATCTATCCAAAAGACCCGTCATTTTTCACTGCCTTTCCCGACGGACGTCACATCTTCTTTTGGCAGGACATGAAGAAAACTGTCGCCGAGATTGCCAAGTTTTCGCGACGGGACTCGGAGCATTACGCGCAGTATGAAGAAGAACTTGCTCATCTGGCTGAATGGGTTGAATCAATCTTGCTCGAAACGCCTCCGAATATTGTTCAGCGGCGGTTAAGCGATCTGGCCAAGCTCGGTAAACTCGGGTTACGCGCGTTGAAACTTGGAGATGACGGGTTGGTCCGAATGGTCAAAATAATGACCCAGAGTGTGCGCGATTTTCTCGATGAACGCTTTGAGTCGGACGAAATCAAAACAACCCTTGCGACTGATGGAGTGATTGGTACCAATGGCGGCCCAGCGACGCCAGGGACGGCTTACATATTATTGCATCACGTGATGGGCGGAGCGGCGGGGCCGCGTGGATTGTGGGGATTCATTCGTGGCGGAATGGGCGCAATCAGCGTTGCGCTGGCGCGATCTGCGGAAGCGAAAGGCGCTGTGATTCGCACCAACGCCGAAGTGGACCGCGTACTGATTAAAGATGGGGCGGCATATGGTGTGGTGCTGGCCAGCGGAGAAGAAATTCGCGCCAAAGTGGTGGTTTCAAACGCCGACCCGAAACGCACCTTCCTAAAGCTCGTCGAAAAGCAGCATCTCGAGGATGATTTCCACAGTTCGATTGATAATTTTCGTGTGGAAGGCTGCTCGGTCAAGATCAATTTGGCGCTTGACGGATTGCCGAACTTCACGGCATTTCCAAATTCCTCTGAACGTGAACCTGGCTTGCCGCATCTGACGACGATGCATGTCTGCCCGAGCATGGATTACATTGATCGCGCCTGGGAAGACGCCAAGCAGGGCAAGATGTCCGAGCGCCCGATGCTTGAATGCACGATACCGACGGCCTATGACGATTCCATTGCGCCGCCGGGCAAGCACATCATGTGCATCTTCGCTCAATATGCGCCGTACTCGCTAAAAGATGGCTTCTGGGATCAAGCGACCAAGGATGAATTTGCCGACCGGTGCATCAATGCCCTGGCCGAATATGCGCCGAATATCAAGAACATCATTCTTCATCGCCAGGTCATCTCTCCTTTTGATATGGAAGTCGAGTATGGATTGACCGGGGGCAATATTTTCCACGGCGAGATGGATTTGGATCAGTTGTTTTTTATGCGTCCGGCGGCCGGCTGGGCGCAGTATCGCACGCCAATCCGCGGTCTGTACCTATGCGGCTCAGGCACACATCCAGGCGGCGGCGTGATGGGCGCGCCTGGATTCAATGCCGCGCGGGAGATTTTGAAAGACCTGAAATGAAAACAATCATCCTGCTGACGATTTCAAATGTCTTTATGACCTTTGCGTGGTACGGCCATTTGAAATTCAAGCAATCGGCGATGTGGAAAGTGATTCTGGTCAGTTGGCTGATCGCCTTCGCCGAATATTGTTTCCAGGTGCCTGCCAACCGCATCGGCCATGCCAGGTTTTCTGCCGCGCAATTGAAAATTATGCAGGAAGTCATCACGCTGGCGGTCTTTTGTGTCTTTTCGGTTTTGTATTTGAAGGAAAGTCTGAAGTGGAATTATCTGGTGGGCTTCGCGCTGATTCTGGGCGCAGTCTTTTTCGTCTTCAAAGAATGGTAGAAGCAGCAGCTACCTGGGAGGAATAATGGACGCAGCAACAATCGGATTCGTAGTTTTGGCGGTGATCGTGTTGTTGATTATCGCACGTGCCGTATATCGTTTTTTGCTTGGCCAGTCACTGTCGGAGACCTTGATCGGCCAGGACAATCGAGCGGCAGCGGTGGCACTCAGCGGATTTATGCTTGGCGTGATCAACGTCGTGATTCCGATCTTGAGCGGTCCCGGCCACTCCTTTTGGGCGGACGTCAAAGGCGTGCTGGCGTATGGCATCGGCGGCATTGCGGCGATGACTGTTGCCGGATTGATTTTTGAACAATACAGCCGCGCGACCGGCGTGCGGCTGCGCGAACAGACCGCCTCAGGGAATCTGGCCGCAGGCATAGTTGATGGCGCGATCTACCTGTCTTCCAGCCAGATTGCTGCTGGCGCTTTGACGGGCGATGGCGGGGCGATTGGGCCGACGATTGTTTTCTGGGCGGCGGGAGTTGCGGCGTTGATCCTGCTGACACACCTTTTTCGCCTGCTGACCACCTATGACGATGCCGAATTGATCAAGAATGGCAATGTCGCCGCTGCATTGGGAGCCGCTGGATTGATTGTCGCGATTGGCATGATGGTCGGATATGCAGTATCCGGCAGTTTCACCGGCTACGGCGAAAGCTTTCGCGATTTCGGGCTGATGCTGCTGGCTGTCTTCGTGCTTTACCCTGTCCGGCAGATCATTGTGCAGATGTTGTTTCTGGGGGCGGGATTCTGCCTGCGTGGCGGCAGACTGGATCACGAAATTGCCGAAGACAAAAACGTCGGCGTTGGCTTGCTGGAAGCGGTTGGTTATCTGGCGACAGCACTGATCATTACTCGAATCTTTTAGTCCCCCTGCTTTTCCAATTCCCAGCTCATAACAGGTCAACGTTCCACAACCGCAGGTGGAACGTGGAGCGAATGTATTGTTGATCGCGCCACTTTCGTTTCAACCTAACCTGTCAGTAATAGCCAAGTTTCCTTGTGACTGACTGCGTCAGTTTCCCGCATACGATCTATCCTTTATCAGCCGGTTCCTTCCTATCGTACGGTAATTGCAAGCAGCTTGAATGGCTGTTGAAAAACAGGAGGAGCAGGCTTGCAAATATCCGGCATCAATCCACCTCTTTCGCAGCCGTGAAAACAAACATTTAACAAATCAACAAAGTAGAAGGGGAACCGTTATGCATCGTCAATTTTCGTCGGTTTTGGTCATGCTGCTGGCTGCCGGCATGCTTGTTTGGGAGTCGCCGGGAAGTATCAGCCAGGCATCTTCCCGTGGCGAAATCTCGCAACTTGGTAGCTGGACGCCGCAAACCAGCGGCACGGCCAGCGAACTACGCTCTGTGAATTTCACCAGCGAAACTGAAGGCTGGGCAGCGGGAGCAAACGCGACTTTGTTGCGGACCAGCAACGGCGGGAGCGCCTGGACGCCGGTCAATACTGGCGCGGAGCCGGCGCGGGGTTTCAATGCGGTGCGTTTTCAGGATCAGAACACCGGCTGGGTGAGTGGAGATTCCGTCCTGGCGCGCACGGTGAATGCCGGAGCGAATTGGACCGCCGCTGTGTTGCCAAGCACGAATCAGGTCTCAAGCAATGTCGTTCACAATGCGCTCTTCCCAATCTCTTCCACCGCGGTTTGGACAGGCGGTGGTGGTATCTCGCAACCGTCCGGCGCCCCGCTGGGAACGATGATCAACTACGATCTGACCAACACGGGCGTGCTCCAAATTCAAACCACGATAGGGTTTACAGGTACGGCTGCGCTGGTCATCAACAGGACTTCTGATATTCATTTTATGGACGCGCGCATCGGTTGGGCGGTGGGAAGTTCTGGCTTCATTGCCAAAACGGATCTCAATCAACAACAGCCATTCACTTTTCAGAACAGCGGCACCACCCAGCAATTGAATGCCATTCAGATGCTCGATGGCAATAACGGCTGGATTGCCGGCAACAATGGAATCCTTTTGAAAACCACCAACGGCGGTATGCTCTGGACCCCGCAAACCAGCGGCACAGCCGCCAATCTGCGAGATGTGAGTTTCATTGACGCCAATCATGGCTGGGCGGTTGGCGATGGCGGTGTAATTGTGACGACGAACAATGGCGGCGGCAGTTGGACGCCTGAACCAAGTGGCACGACAGTCAATTTATTCGGCGTTCATTTCGCCAGTGCCAACGCCGGTTATGCTGTTGGCGCAAACGGCACGATCCTGAAACGTACCGGTACAACAGCTCAACCAACCGTTACCACTGTCTCCGCCGCCAGTTTCACGGGCGGGATATTGGCTTCTGAATCCATCGCTGCCGCATTCGGCACGGCGCTGGCGGCAACGACGCAATCCGCCACTACGGTGCCCCTGCCGACGAAGCTGGCTGGAACAACGGTCAAGGTTCGGGATAGCCAGAACGTTGAGCGCAACGCGCCACTTTTCTTCGTTTCGCCCGGCCAGATCAACTTCCAGATTCCACCTGGAACCGCGGTCGGCGCGGCCACCATTACCGTCACCAATGATCAGAGTGGCACTGCTGCAGGAACGATGCAGATTGCGGCAGTTGCGCCAGGATTGTTTACAGCGAATGCTTCCGGGCAGGGGGTTGCTGCCGCTGTCGCCTTGCGGGTGCGAGGCGATGGCTCACAGAGTTTCGAGCCTGTCTCGCGCTTCGATGCAGCGCAAAATCAATTCGTTTCGATCCCGATTGAACTGGGGCCGGAGACGGACCAGATTTTTCTGCTTTTATTCGGCACAGGCTTGCGTAATCGCAGCGCCTTAACGGCTGTGATGGCGACCATTGGCGGCGAAAGTTCAGAAGTCTCCTACGCCGGCGCGCAGTCGGATTTCGTCGGTCTGGATCAAATCAATGTACGGGTACCCCGTAGTCTGGCCGGACGCGGCGAGGTGGATGTTGTATTGACCGCAGACGCCCGAACGGCGAATACCGTTCGAATCAATATCGGCAATGCCTTGTCTTCAGGCGCGGCCCCAGTGATTGCGAATCTCACGCTCAATAATCCGACGATGAGCGGGACCACTGCGACGATCAGCGGACGGCTGGACTTTACAGACACCGACGGAGACATCGCTTTCAACGGCAACATCGCCAACAGCGCACGAGTGCAGTTCAATGTCTCGATTGGTCAGAATAACTGCACACTGGGTTTGACTGGCTTCTTTTTACATTTTCCGGGACAGACTTCCGGCACGATCAATTTCAGTGGGACCTACAACTTCAGCACTCCATTCCTTCAATCCGCCACCGTGCAGGTCAGGTTAATTGATGTGGCTGGCCGTCCAAGCAATGCGTTGACCGCCAATGTCAATCAATGGTTCTGCGGGGTAGGAGGGGAGGTTGAATTCGCTCCGGCAGCAGACTCGTTTATTGAACCCGTGTGGATGCTTCGCACGAAACATTGGTGGGATCTGGCTGGGTAAATGCGGGCTTTGATGCTTCAGGCGCCAGGCAAATTTGTTGAGGACTTGCCATTTTCCATTTGCCACTTGCAATTTTCATTTGTCATCGCCGCTGTTGTATTCACGGCGCAATGACAAATAACAAATCCGAACTGGCAAATGGAAAATGATGAGCACGGTGTCGTCGTTTTCATCCCGGGGCTGATCACACGTCATTTTTGTTCCTGAATGTCAACGATTTCGGCCTGGACTTCAACCAGTGCGGCCTCAATTGCCTTAATCCGTGCCAGGGTTCTCCAACTGCCAACGCGGTAAACTTTCGGAGCGGAGAGTCCTTTCAGGCGGGATGGACCCGTCAGCCAATAAGCTTGCAGCGGTGTCAGCTTCAGTTGTTGGCGGGCCGCGGTATATTCACCGGTGGTCCCCGCCAAAATAAAGACTGTTTGATTGGGTGGACCACTATTGGATTGGTTGTTCATTTTGCCAGTATATCATCTTGCCACGGGAGTCCCAGTGCTGAGGCGGGAGGGAATCAATTGTTTTTCCGCGGCAGGGTTTCCGGGTTCAATGTCCGGAGAACCAGTAGTTCTCCGGACATTGTTATTGTCTGTTTGGACGACAGGAAATTACGCTACTTGATGCTGATGCGGACAGTGTTGGCTGTCTTCGTCCCAACGGTCATCATCACATCCGTTTCACCACGCCCGATCAAACTACGCGGGATGCGGACATTGGCTTGATCGAGGCCGACGAATCCAGGCGCATCGGCAGCGTAAAGTACTTCGGAGGTTGCGTTGCCAATCTTGACTCCGACAGTCTGCAAACCGCCGTTGCCACGGAAGCCAGTGCCGAACAGCAGCAGGAAGACCTGGTCGCCTTCCGGCCCCAGATCAATCGGGATCGGCACGAAAGTGCCGGTGGTCGGATTGAACTGGCCGACCGGTTCGAAGCTTTGAGAGTTGTCGGCTTTGATCCGGAAGACGGTGGCGGCGGCCAGGCCCTGCCCGCTGGCGTTTGAAGTGAACAGACCCGGCGCAGTGCTGGTAATGTTCACCGTGCCAACCGAAAGTGTGCTGTTTGCACTGGTAATGGCGACAATCGCCGCGCCAGGCGCAGTTCCCGCCGGAACCAGATAATTGACCTGGTTCGGCGCGACGAAAAACAACGGTGCCAGGCGTTCGACGCCAAGATTGTCCCGGACTTTGACGGTGGTGCCGCCGAGCGTGGTCGGCAGCGGCAACGTCGCGTTGACCTGTGTGGTGGTAGCCAAACCATCGCCGAATGCCGCGACGATCTGTTCGGCGGCCAGATCTCCGCCCGCGAAGCTGGCGGCGGAAACGCTGGTCACCGGCTTGGCAACGAAAATGGTTCCGGCAGTGTAAGTCGCCGACAGAGCGTCCGCGTTTGCGCTGACGACTTCGCGCGGAATGGGCTGGTCGCCAAAACTAATTGTCGTCGTGTTGGCCGTGCCGTTGGCGGGCAGGTTAAAAGTCAACGCAATCAGTTTGCGGCTGTTGCCTGCGCCAAGGGTCGTTCCGGTTGGCAATGCCAGTGCAATCCCGATCCGGCCCTGTCCAGACTGGGAGGTGTTGACATTGAGCGTCGCGCTGGCCACGTCAGGGCCTGCCACGGCGCTGACGAAGTTCAGTTGCGCGGTGTCGAAGTTCACGCTGAAGCCAAAAGCATTTTCATTGCCCTGCGCATCCAGCTCGACAAAGTTCGTGAACTGCTGACCGCGCTGCGTGGCGAGGCTGGAAATGCGGACCGCGCGGGTTTGTGCGGCTTCGGTGGGTTCGCTGAAACTCACTGCCGGCGGCGTGGTGAATGCCGGACCGGTCGGACCTCCTGCCGGAACCACCGGATCAAGCGCGGAGGCGTACCGTCCGGCCTGCACCCAATCCGAAATCGTGATCGCGCCATTGCCCAGTGTTGAACGCGGCGCACAGTCTGTGCGTTGGAATTCGCTGCCGGTTGCCGCCGTGTCGAAGCCCGCCGCAAATCGCCCGGTCTGCACCCAATCAGCAATTGTCACCGTTCCATTGCTGCCGTTTGGCCGCGGAGAAACGTCGGCTTCGTAACCGGTCGCGATGGTCAGAGTGCCGGGGGTGTAGTTGGCGCTGAGCGTTTGTCCGTTAATATCCACCACACGGCGGACCGTGGGCGAATCCGTAAAGCCGATTTGCGTGGAACTGACATTCGCGCCAGTCGCCACGATCGGTTGGATGACTAGAATCTGCCGCGTGCCGGCATCGAATTTCTGGCCTGCGGGCAGCGCGATGACAATGCCATAACGGCCCTGTGCCTGTTGCGGGACAGTCGTCAATGTTGCGCCCGAAGACGTGGCGTCTGCTCCCAAAGTAAAGAACGGCGTACTGGGAACCACTGCCGGATCAAGCGACAGGCTGAAGGTCACACGGTTTTCATTGCCCTGCGAAATCAGGTCAATTGGAATGGTCGCAAGGCCTCCCGCCGCAACGCTGACCGAAGCCGCGTTGATGAACCGGTTCGAGGTGATGACGTTGACCGTTGCCGTTGCCGTCGCCCCGCCCAGCGCCTGTGGCAGCGCGGCAGTGATTGTCACCGGTCCCCCAACCGCAATGCCCGTGATGGGGAAATCCGCCGTCGTTGCGTTGGCCGCGATCGTTACTGTCGCTGGAACGCTGGCCACATTTCCCGCCGAAGAGCTGAGCGTCACGGTCACCGGTTGCGGCTGGCCCGAACTGATCGTCACGGTCATGGTCGCCGAACTGGCGGCCTGCAATTCCAGCGTTCCGGGGGAGAGTGAGAGCGATGCTTCAGAGAGAATCTTCGCCACAAACACATCCGTGCCGCCGCCGTACGCCACCAGCGGGAATTGAATATTGAAATTTGCCGACGAGGTTGCTCCGGTCACATAGGCCGTGCCCGCGGCGTTGACCGCGATCCCCGTGCCCTGGTCACTATTGCTGCCGCCCAGGTAGGTCGAATAGACAAAGTCGCTGCCCTGCGCGTTGTACTTGGTGATGAAAACTTCGTTGAGCCCGCGATTTTCCGCCTGAATCGGATTCTTCAGCGGGAAATTGGTCGAAGAGGTAAGGCCTGTCACATACGCATTGCCGAACGGGTCCACCGCAATCGCATTGCCCACTTCGGCCAGAATGCCGCCCAGATAGGTTGAAAAGACCAGCGCCGTGCCCGCTGTGTTGATCTTCGCCACGAAGGCATCCTGCTCGCCGCCGCCATAAACCGGTTGCAGTGGAGCCAGCGTCGGAAAGTTGGTCGAGATCGTCGAACCCGTGATGTAGACAGCATTCGATTGATCAATCGCAATGGCATTGCCCAGGTCGGCGCGCCCGCCGCCCAGGTAGGTTGAATAGGCCAGCGAAGCTCCATCCGGGCTGACCTTCGTGACAAAAATATCCTGCTGGCCCCGATTGGTGGTTTGGAGCGGGTTGCGGGTATTGAAATCGGTTGACGCTGTATTGCCAACCAGGTATGCGCTGCCCGTGGCGTCAACCGTAATGCCGGCAGCTTCATCCGTGTTGGCGCCGCCCAGAAAGCTGGAATAAATCAGCGCCGTGCCCGCCGAATTGATCCGCGTGACGAATGCATCTCCCAACCCGCGATTGGTCGTCTGGAATCCTCCCTGGGTTGGGAAGTTGTCCGAGAATGTGCTGCCGGCGATAAAAGCATTGCCTCCCGAATCAATCGCGATGCTTCTCCCGCCATCGCCGAACCCGCCGCCCAGGTAGGTTGAATACACGATATTCGTGCCCGCCGGGTTGATCTTCGCAACAAAAGCATCCAGTCCGCCGCGATTGGTCGCCTGAATCGGATTGCGTGTCGGAAAATTGGTCGAAGTCGTTGCTCCTGTAATGTAGCAACTGCCGCTGGTATCCACGGTGATTCCGTTGGCGGTATCTGAACCATTGCCGCCGAAGTAGGTGTTGTAGGCGATGTCCGAAGCATCGGCGAAAATCTTGGTGACGAAGACTTCCAAACCTCCTTTGCTGGCCGCCTGAATCGGGTTGCGCGCCGGGTAATCGTTCGAGCTGGTGTAGCCGGTGATATAGGCGTTGCCCGCCGTGTCGAGCGCGATGCTCGAAGCCAGGTCTTCACCGCTGCCGCCAAGGTAGGTCGAATAGGTGATGTCCGTGCCATTGCCGTTGATCTTCGTCACGAACGCGTCCAGGCCGCCGCGGTTGGCCGCCTGCAATGGATTTTTCGTGTTGAAATCGGTCGAGCGCGTATCGCCCGTCAGATAAACGTTATTCGCGCCATCCTGCGCAATGCCGAATCCCAAATCGTCCGAGGCGCCGCCCAGATAGGTTGAATAGACGAGCTGTCCGCCGGAACTGCTGAGCTTCGAGACGAAGGCGTCGAAATTACCCCGGTTGGTGTTTTGCAGCGGGTTTCGGGTGGCGTAATCGGTCGAAGCGGTTCGGCCAATGATGCAGGGCTGCGAATTGGAATCCACGACAATGCCGCGCGCGAAATCGCCCGCGCTGCCCCCCAGATAAGTTGAATAAATCAATCCGCTGCCGCCGGAATTAAATCTGGCGATGAAGGCGTCTGCTTCGCCGCCGTTGCTCGCCTGTAATGGATTCTGCGTCGGAAAATCGGTCGAGAACGTGTGCCCCGTGATGTACGGGGTGTTGTTCGCATCCACCGTCACGCCGTATGCGACGTCTACCCCTGAACCGCCAAAATAGGTGGAAAAAAGCAACTGCGAGCCTGGCGCGTTGATCTTTGCCAGAAAGGCATCGAAACCGCCGCCGGCATTGTTCGGCTGATAGGCATTGACGGTGTTGAAGTCGGCGGAGATCGTTCCGCCCGCGACATAAGCGTTCCCTCCGGCATCCACTTTGATGCTGTAGGCTTCGTCGAGTTGCGAACCGCCCAGATACGTGGAGTAGATCAATTGCGAACCATCGCCTTTGATTTTGGTCACGAACACGTCATTGCCGCCGCGATTGATGTTTTGCAGCGGAAGCCGCAGCGGGAAATTCGTCGAAGCCGAAGAGCCGGTCGCGTAAGCATCGCCATTTCCGTCCACCGTGATTGCCAGGCCGAGGTCGGAACTGCTGCCGCCGAGATAGGTCGAAAAGAGCAGATCGTTTCCGGCGGCGCTGACCTTGGTGATGAAAACGTCGTCCACGAAGCTGAGGTTTGGTTGCAGCGCATTGCGCGTGTTGAAATCCGTGGAATTGGTCGTGCCGACAATGAACGCATTGCCCGCGCCGTCAACCGCGATTCCTGCCGCGGTGTCTTCGCCGCCGCCGCCGATATACGTGGAATACACCAGCCCCGTGCCGCTGGGATTTATTTTCGCGACAAAGGAATCATACTTGCCGCCGCGGTTGATGGTTTGCAGCGGCGCAAACGTGTTGAAGTTGTTTGAATAGGTCGTGCCCGTCACGTATGCCGCGCCGGATGAATCCACCGCAATCGCCAATCCCTCATCCGAACCGATGCCGCCGAAAAAGGTCGAAAAATCAATCACCGGATCAATCACCAGTTGCTGTTTCGCGTCGTAGCCGGAAACTTCAAAACCAATTTGCCAGCCGTCCCGATTGCCGCCTTTGAGCACATAGCGGCTGGCGACCGGGCGCCGCTTGCCGCTGACATTCTGGTAACTGACGGGGCTGCGGTGATAAACCCGCTCGCCATCCACGTGCAGAATCAAATCGCCGCTGTCGGCCAGTTCGATCTTTTCCGCGCCTTCCACGGTCATCGTGATTTGCGAAGGATCCACGCCCGGCGCGACGACAAAGTCATATTCCAGCGCCCGCTGCGTGCCGTAATAAGCGAGCGTGACGCCCGGATAAACTTCGCGGTATTCGACCCGCGAGTAGTTCGGAATTTCCCTGTGCCACTTTCGCGGATCATTGCCGATCAGGTAATTGCTTTTGCCGGTAAGCAGGCCGGAGCCGATAAGCGGGGAATCTGTTGGCGCTTCCGAAACCTTGAAGCGCAACACGCTTGATTGCGGATTGCAGATTGCGGATTGCGGATTTCCCGAAGAATCTCCGGTTTTTGCGCAACCGCCAATCCGCAATCCGCAATCCGCAGTCTGCAATACCAACACGGCCTCGTCGCCCGTCAGGTAAACCTGGTAGCCGTGGCCGCGCGAAATGAATTTGACGGCTTCATCCGCCTGTCCCTGATTGATCTCGAAACTCATCGGCAGGCGGCCAACAGCTTCCTTCATTTCGCCACTGTCTTTCTGACGCGCCTGCGGCGACAGTTCGGACGGTTGGGTTTGATTGAATGCTGCTCGAACGGATTGGCCGTGCCAGCCGAGCAGGGAAACCGAAAGAACAAGAATAATTCCGGCGATGATAAATCCGATGGACTTCCTTTTTGCGGGTATCAAGTGCGAATCCTCCAATGGAAATTGGCAATGGAAATGAACAATCTGCGCCCCCCGTCAGCTCTCAGGTTGGGAGCCGGGAATCGCAATTCCCGAAGTTTGTTGGGCAGATTAAAAATATGGGGAAAACTTAAAAAGTGAAAAGGCAAGTCACAAGATGGTGAGGCGACCGGATGTGTTGCCTGAGCGGTTGCCGTCAGCAGGGGAATTCTTTCGTTTCAATTCCGGCAAACGCTCAGGCATTTTATGGACTGGCATCCATCAAGACAAGTTAAAACGTCAGCACCACGCGGCCCACCAGGTTCCCCGAACTCATTTCTTCCAAGACATTTGCAGCCTGATCGAACGGCCGGAGTTCAACATGGCATTTGATTTTGCCTGCGGCGGCCAATTGCAGGACTTCCTGCAAATCCGCACGGGTGCCGACCGCGGATGCGACGATGCGGTATTCGCCGGAAACCATCGCCACGGTCGAAAGGCTGATCGGTTCGGGGGCCATTCCGACGATCGAAAGCGTTCCTCCGCGCCGCAAACTCCGCAGCGCGGTTTCGTAAGCCGCTTTCGATCCCGAAGTGACCATTGCCACATGCGCGCCGCCGAGTTTCTTGATTTCTTTGTACGCCTGCGAGGTCGCGGCATTCACGGCATGATCCGCACCGCATTCGCGCGCCAGTTGCAGTTTGTCTTCGGCAACATCCACGGCAATGACTTCCGCGCCGCCCGCTTTCGCCAGTTGCACCGCCAGATGGCCCAGTCCGCCGATGCCGAAGATGGCGATGCGCTGTCCGGCTCGGACGCCGGCATCGCGCATCGCGTGATGCACCGTCAGCCCCGCGCACAGCAGCGGCGCGGCTTCGGCAAAACTCAGATTGTCCGGCAGTTTGGCCGTATGGCTCGTTTTGGCCTTGATAAATTCGGCAAAGCCCCCGTCCACGGTGCAGCCTGTGATCTGCTGTTTGCCGCAAAGCGTTTCGCGCCCGGCCAGGCAGTACTCGCACTGGCCGCAGGTGAAATGCAGCCAGGGCACGCCAACGCGGTCGCCGATGGCGAAGCCTTCCGCGCCTTCGCCCAACGCTTCAATCGTGCCGGTGACTTCGTGGCCCAGCACCAGCGGCAGTTTGGTGATCGGCTTGAGCAAATCCCAATCGCCCTGCGCCAGATGGAGATCGGAATGGCAGACGCCGCAAGCCGCGACTTTGATCAGGACTTCGCCCGCGCCTGGTTGAGGCCGCGGCAATTCTTCGATGCTGAGCGGCTCAGAGAGCGCATGTAAAACAGCAGCTTTCATGGGTGGACACCTCGGATGAATTTGGAGAAATGAGTGGCAGACTATCGCGGCCAGATGCGGGTGGAGTCAAGTATCCTTGTAACCACCTGGGCAGGAACCAAGTCTCAACATCTGAGTTTCAAGAAAAGGGCCGGGAGTCTGGCGGCGGCTGATTGCCGCTTTGCCTGTTTTGTTTTAGGCTCTGCGCGCGATTTCTACTTACAAATCACAAAATCACAATGGCCGCGACGATGGCCACAACATACGGAATAATGCGGAAGGCTTGAGCTTCGTGAAAAGCTCTGTTGGCGACACTGATGTCAGTCCTGCCGCTTTTTCCGTGACGATCTTGCTCATTTGATGCAGTGAGGCGGATCGGTTTTTTCGCACAACATTCCTGACAATCTTCCTGGAGGACGCAACCGTGAGATCATTTTTTCGCTTATCAATCATTGGGCTGAGTTTCAGCTTGCTGCTGGCGTTTGCCATTTTTTCCGCTGGCGCTCAAGGCCGCAGAGGCGGTGGGCAGCAAGGGCCGCCCACCGGAGATCAGCCTGGCGAAGGCCCGCCGGGAAGACCGCAAGACCCGATGTCCACGCCGACTTTTAACGGATTGCGTTTTCGCTCCGTCGGCCCGTCGGTGGTCGGAGGTCGCGTCATCGCCTTCGCCGTGAACCCGAACGACCGCGCGAAGTTTTTCATCGCCGTCGCTTCGGGCGGCGTGTGGAAAACGGTCAACGGAGGCACCACCTGGACGCCTGTGTTCGACAACTACGGAGCGTTCTCGATTGGCGCGATTGCGCTTGATCAGAAAGACACGAACATCGTCTGGGTCGGCACGGGCGAACGCAACAGCCAGCGCAGCGTCGGTTACGGCGACGGGGTCTACAAATCCGAAGACGGCGGACGCACTTTCCGCAAAGTCGGTTTGGAAAAGTCCGAACATATTGGCCGCATCGCGATTGATCCGCGCGACGGCAAAACCGTTTATGTCGCGGCGCAAGGCCCGCTGTGGTCGGCGGGCGGAGATCGCGGTTTATACAAAACCACCGACGGCGGCAAAACCTGGAAAGCGGTTCTGGCGATCAGCGAAAACACCGGCGTCACGGATGTCGTGATTGATCCGTCGAACCCCGACATTATTTACGCCGCAAGCTGGCAGCGCCGCCGCCACTTTTACACCTTGATCAATGGCGGACCGGAAAGCGCAATTCACAAATCCACCGATGGCGGCGCGACGTGGACGAAACTGCGCGGAGGATTGCCTCCGGGCGAAATGGGCCGCGTGGGGTTGGCGATTTCTCCCGTGGATAACAATGTCGTGTACGCCACGGTCGAAGCTTCCGGGACCGGCAGCGGCATTTTCCGTTCGCAGGACAAGGGCGCAACCTGGGAACGCACGAGTCCCACCATCGCCCAGGCCATGTATTACGGCCAGATCATCGCTGATCCGAAAAACGTGGATCGCGTCTACATTCCGAACGTGGTTTTTCAGGTTTCCGATGACGGCGGCAGAACCCAGCGCCCGCTGGGAGAAAGGTTGAAGCACGTAGACAACCACGCCATCTGGATTGACCCGAACAACACCAATTATTACCTGGTGGGTTGCGATGGCGGTGTTTATGAAAGTCTGGATCGCGGCGCGAACTGGAACTTCAAGGCGAACCTGCCCATCGCGCAGTTTTATGACGTGACGATTGATCAGCAAATGCCGTTTTACAACATTTACGGCGGCACGCAGGACAATAACTCTCTGGGGGGCCCGGCCAAAACGCGCAGCCAGTCGGGAATTCCCAATTCCGACTGGTTCCAGACCAACGGCGGCGACGGGTTCACCTCGCGCGTTGACCCGGAAGACCCGAACACGATTTATGCCGAAAGTCAGAACGGCGGTTTGGTGCGCTTCAACAAATTGACCGGCGAGCGCGTCAGCATTGCGCCCATTCCCGGCAAGGCCGAAGAGTCACAGCGCTACAACTGGGACTCGCCATTGATCATCAGCCCGCACAACAGCAAACGGCTGTATTTCGCGGGTCACAAACTCTTCCGCAGCGACAATCGTGGCGATGACTGGAAAGTCATCAGCGGAGATTTGTCGCGCGGACTGGATCGCAACACCCTGCCGGTCTTCGGCAAAATCTGGGGACCGGACGCCATCGCCAAGCACCAATCCACGGCGCTCTATGGCAACGGCTCGACGATGAGCGAATCGCCGAAGAAAGAAGGCTTGATCTACGTCGGCACGGATGATGGATTGCTCAACATCACCGAGGACGGCGGAAAAACCTGGCGCAAGGTCGAGAAAGTGTTGGAAGTGCCGGAAGGCAGCTACGTTCATCGCGTGCTTGCTTCGCAGCACGACGCCAACACGGTGTATGCGCTTTACAACAATCACCAGAACGGCGATTTCAAACCGTATCCCGTGAAAAGCACGGACGCGGGCAAAACCTGGACGATGATCAATGGCAACCTGCCTGAACGCGGTTCGGTTTATGCCATCGCCGAAGATCACGTTAATCCCAACATGCTGTTCATCGGGACAGAGTTTGGCTTGTTCTTTTCGGTGGACGGCGGCGCGAAATGGGTTCAATTGAAAGGCGGATTGCCCGTCATCGCCGTTCGGGATTTGGTCATTCACAAAGGCTTGAACGATCTGGTGGTGGCCACCTTCGGGCGAGGCTTTTACGTGCTGGACGATTATTCGCCTTTGCGCGCGGTCAAAACCGAAGTGCTGGCCCAGGCGTCGAACCTGTTTCCGGTCAGCGATGCCTTGATGTACGTGCGCTCATCGTCCAGTCTGGCCGGTTCGCAGGGCGCGGCGTTTTACAACGCTCAAAATCCGGCTTACGGCGCAACCATCACTTATTACCTGAAAGAAGCAATCAAAACGAAGAAGCAGCTTCGCCAGGAAGCCGAGCGCGACGCGGAGCGGAAGAAGGAACCGATCAAATATCCGACCCGGCAGGAACTGCGCGACGAAGCCGAAGAAGAAGCGCCCGCATTGCTTTTCACCATCAGCGACGCGGAAGGCAAAGTCGTCCGCCGGTTGACCGCGCCGGCAATGCCCGGCATTCAGCGCGTGAACTGGGACTTCCGCTATGCGCCGCCGGTGGTGCAGGCCGCGCCGCAATTGCCGCCGGGTTTTGAAGGCCTGGATCTGGAAGCGCTGGGCGGCGGTGGCGGCAGAGGTTTCGGCCCGCAGGGAGAACTGGCCATGCCCGGCAAATATACCGTGACGATGGCCAAACGCATTGGCGGTGTGATCACGTCGCTGCCTGGCACGCAAAGCTTCAACGTCAATGCCGAAGGCACGGAAAAGATGACGCCGCAGGATCGCTCCACGCTGGCCGAATTCCAGCGCAAAGTCATCAAACTGCAACGCGCCGTGACGGGCGCGCTCGACGCCGCGACCACGGCCAAGACCAAACTCGGATTGATGAAGCGCGCCGCGCTGGAAGCGCCCGGCGGCAATCAGGCGCTGATCAATGAAGTCAACGCGCTCGATGACAAAGCCGACGAAGTGTTGCAAGCTCTGCGCGGAGGCAGGGAATTGACGGATATTCCGTCGCCTTCGATTAACCAGCGCGTCGGCGGCATCATCCAGCGCATCCGGCTGTCCGCGTTGCGCCCAACACAGTCACAGCAGGAGCAGTACGCCATCGCGGCGGATGAATTCAAAGCCGTGCTGGCCAAGCTGAAAACCCTGGTTGAAGTGGACGTGGCCAAACTGGACAAGGCGCTGGACACGGCAGGCGCGCCGTGGTCCGCCGGCCGATTGCCCGTCTGGCAGGACAAGTAGTCCGCGAAATGCACCAACTTTCCGTTGTTCGACCCGGCTCAGTTATAATCGCCGCGCTTCACCAAAAGCGAAGAGGAGTTTTTATGAGCACGAAAGTCAGCACACAGACCAAAGCCACGATTGAAGATCTTTATCGCGTGCAGGGTAAAGCCGAGTTGGTCAACGGAAAGGTGGTGCAATTTATGCCAACGGGTGGGAAACCAGGTAGAGCAAGCAGCCGAATTTGGAGAAGCCTGGACGATTATGAATTTGCGTTCGGAGGAGGGCATGCCGTTAACGACAACGTGGGGTTCATCGTGGATTTGCCGCATCGGGGATCATTCAGCCCTGATGCCGCTTGGTGGGTCGGTGATGTGACAATGAAGTTCTTCGACGGCGCGCCCGCGTTTGCCGCCGAAATCCGTAGCGAAAATGATTATGGCGAGGCGGCGGAAAAAGAAATGGCCGCCAAACGTCGCGACTACTTTGACGCTGGCACGCTGGTCGTTTGGGATGTTGATCTGATTGGCGAGGACGTAGTGCGCGTTTATCGTGCCAGCGATCCCGATCACCCAACGATTTATCGTCGCAACGATATTGCCGAAGCGGAACCCGCCGTGCCCGGTTGGCGGTTTCCGGTGGATGAACTGTTCTGCTGATGAACAGGCAAGTTTTCGAGAGTCCAACAACGATCCATCTTATTTTGGGCGAAGCGATTCGCCGGAGGTTTCAACGTGAAACGCCTGAATGTGACGCGCAGGATTCATTTTTTCATAACCGTGGCAGTTTTTGCCGCCGCTGGGGTGAGCTTGTTTCTCAATCGAGTTTCCGCCGACGGTTCGCCCGCGCAAGCGAAACCCGCACCGGTCAATTTCGACCGCGAAATTCGCCCGATTTTGTCCGACACCTGTTTCGCCTGCCACGGACCCGACGAACAACAGCGCAAAGCGAAACTCCGCTTCGACACCAAAGAAGGCGCGTTCGCCAAAGCAGGGGTGATCGTCCCTGGGAAAGCTGCCGAATCTCGCCTGATCAAACGCGTCCTGTCCAAAGACCCGAACGCGCTCATGCCGCCGCCCGATTCCGGCCACAAACTGACGGACAAACAGATTGACCTGCTGAAACGCTGGATTGATGAAGGCGCGCAATGGACTGAGCACTGGGCTTTCACTGCGCCGAAACGGCCTGACCTGCCGCAGGTCTCAAATCAAGCCTGGGTAAAAAATCCGATTGATGCGTTTGTCCTCGCCCGCCTGGAAAAGGAAAAGCTCGCCCCTTCGCCCGAAGCCGACCGCGCGACCTTGCTGCGCAGGGTTTCGCTGGATCTGACCGGCTTGCCCCCGACGCCCGCCGAAGTGGATGCCTTTCTGGCCGACAAATCCCCGGACGCTTACGAAAAGGTGGTTGACCGGTTATTGGCCTCGCCGCGTTACGGCGAACGAATGGCGATGCAATGGCTGGATCTGGCGCGCTACGCCGACACGCACGGTTACCACATTGATAGTCACCGCGACATGTGGCCGTGGCGTGATTGGGTGATCAAAGCTTTCAACGAAAACAAACGCTTCGACCAATTCACGATTGAACAATTGGCGGGCGACTTGTTACCGGAAGCTACCACCGATCAGAAAATCGCTTCCGGTTTCAATCGCAATCACATGATCAACTTCGAGGGCGGCGCGATCCCCGATGAATACCTGAACGAATACATCGTTGACCGCGTCGAAACGACTTCCGTCACCTGGCTGGGCCTGACCATGGGCTGCGCACGCTGCCACAGCCATAAATACGACCCGATCTCGCACAAGGAGTTCTATCAGTTTTACGCCTTCTTCAACAGCGTGCCGGAAAAAGGGCTGGATGGAAACAGAGGCAACGCCATGCCGTTTTTGCCGCTGCCCACCGACGAACAAAAAGCCAGACAACAGGAACTGGCCAAGGCCATTCGCGATCTGGAAGACGCGCTTGACGACAAAAAAATTGCGCCGCTTCAAGAAGCCTGGGAAAAACCGTTGCTGGGCCAGACAGCCGTTGCGCCCGTCAAAAACATCGTCGCGCATTACGAACTGGACGGCAGTCTCGCCGATTCTTCGGGCCGCTATCAGCAGGGCCGGACTCTCAACGGCGATCCCGGCTTCGGCCCCGGTCTGGTCAGCCGAGCCGTTTCGCTGGACGGCCAGACCGAATTGAGTTTTGGAAATGTCGGGGCTTTCGACACGAAACAGCCGTTCACCTTTGCCGTCTGGATGCGCCCGGGACTGGGGAAGATCGGTAATTTAGCCTTTCAAAAAATCGCGGATGAAACTTCGCGCCAGGGGTTTGAACTGATCTTCGAGCAAACGCATCTGTTCGACATTCAACGCTGGGCCGCGCCGCTGACCATCCGCCTGACCGCGAAATGGCCGGAGAACGCCATTCAGATTCGCACTAAAGAATCATTCAATAACGGCGAGTCGAAACACCTGGCAATCACCAGCGACGGTTCCGGCAAGGCCGCCGGGTTGAAAGTCTTCCTGAATGGCAGGCCCGCGGAAGTCGAAATTTTGCAGGATGCGCTGTCCGGCTCCATCAAAAACGATGGCGAATTGAAAATCGGCAGCAAAGCGACTGGGCGCGCTTACAGCGGCGGCTTGGATGATTTGCGGCTGTACGATTGCGCGCTGACTGCCGCGGAAATTGAACAGTTGGGATTGCGCTATCCGATTCAAACCATTCTGTCCGGCATCAGCGGCAAACGCACCAGGGAAGAAAGCGAACGTTTGCGCGAATACTTCCTGACAAATATCGCGCCGGAAAAAATCAAACAGCAAGCCGCCGAACTGAAAGAACTGAAGAAGCAAAAAGCCGACGTGGATAAGGCTGTTTTGAGCGCCATGGTGATGATGGAATTCGGCAAACCGCGCGACACCTTCGTGCTGGCGCGCGGCGATTACCGCAACAAGACGGACAAAGTCACGGCGGACGTTCCCGCTGTCTTGCCGCCCTTGCCCGCCAAATTGATGGGACAACCCAACCGGCTTTCGCTGGCGAGATGGCTGGTTGCGCCAAACCATCCGCTGACCAGCCGCGTGACGGTCAATCGTTTCTGGCAAATGAATTTCGGACTCGGCCTGGTCAAAACCTCCGAAGATTTCGGCGTGCAGGGCGAAGCGCCGTCGAACCCACAACTGCTGGACTATCTGGCAACCGAATTCATCCGCACCGGCTGGGACGTGAAAGCCTTGCAGCGATTGATCGTCACTTCGGCAACCTACCGGCAATCCTCGAAAGTCACGCCCGCGTTGCTGGAAAAAGACCCGGAAAATCGCCTGTTGGCCCGTGGCCCCCGCCATCGCCTGCAAGCGGAACTGATTCGCGACAACGCGCTGGCGGTCAGCGGCTTGCTCGACGACCGCATCGGCGGCAAAAGCGTCAAGCCCTATCAACCCGCCGGATTGTGGGAAGAACTGGCTTTCGGTGACGGTTTCAGCGAACAGACCTACGTTCAAGGCAAAGGCAGGGACCTCTACCGCCGTTCGATGTACACCTTCTGGAAACGCACCGTCCCGCCCGCGCAGATGCAGACCTTTGACGCGCCCGACCGCGAAAAATGCGTCGCCCGCCGCGCCACCACCAACACGCCGCTGCAAGCGCTGGTGCTGATGAACGATCCGACGTACCTGGAAGCCGCGCGCGTGCTCGCCGCACGAACCTTGAGCGAAGGTGGCAAGGACGTGACCGCCAAACTCGCCTTCGCTTTTCGCTGGGCGACTTCCCGCAAACCTTCCGCCGAAGAGGTGCGTGTGCTGCGCGAACTGCTGAACCAGCAACTTGTTCGCTACCGCAGCGACAAGAAAGCCGCCAGCGAGTTTTTGAAGATTGGCGAATCCGCGCCGGACGCGAAAGTTGATCAAACAGAACTGGCTGCGTGGACAATGGTTACAAGTGCGATTCTGAATCTGGATGAAACCATCACGAAGGAGTGAACTCATCAGACTTTCTATTTTGCAGAAGCTGAAAGCTGAAGGGCCATCGCTGCTCATCATCATCGCCTTTTTCATCTTGTTTTTCTGGCCTGCAACCCTGGCGGGCCGTTTTTTTGTCGGCGGCGATGCGGTGGTGTATTCCTATCCACTGCGAACAGCGGCGTGGGAAATGATCCGGCACGGACAATTGCCGTTATGGACGCCGACGCTTTTGTCCGGGTATCCCTTGCTTTCGATGGCGCAGCTTGCGCTGGGTTATCCGCTGACGTGGTTTTATCTGATTTTATCCGGCCACGCGGCGGAGCAGATTTACGTATTGGCCCCGTTTCTGCTCGCGCCGATGTTCACTTTTGTTTACGCGCGGCAGATCGGGCGCAGCCGCGCGGCGTCTTTGTTTGCCGGATTCAGCTTCGGATTCGGCGGGTTGATGGCGAGCTTTCTGGGAACGTATGGCTTTTTGACCAATGCCGTGATGTGGCTGCCGCTGGCGCTGACGGCGATTGAGCGGACAAGGTCCCGGCCTTTTTTCCGCTGCCTGCTGCTGATGACATTCAGCTACGCGATGTCCGTGCTGACCGGCGTCGGGCAGGGTTTTTTGTACGTCGGCATCATTTCCATCGGTTATGCCTGCGCGGCTTCATTCGTTGTCCCGCATTCAGAGAAAGCATTGGCAGGCGGAATCGTGGCGAGCGAACGTTTCCACCCCAGGGCGGGACTACGAAGGTTTTCGCCATTGTTGGTTTGTTTGGGCGGGATGGTTTTGGCCATCGGGGTCTCAGCGTTTCAAATTCTGGAAACCATGCAGGCGCAGCGTCTGAGCATTCGCAGCAAACTGAGTTACGAGATGTTCAGCGCGGGCAGCTTCAGTTTACGTGATGCCTGGAAGTCGTTTGCCGCGCCTTTCTACAACTATCAGGATGTGACCAGTTTCATTGTGCCGCTGGCGGCGCTGCTGGCGGTGGCGGCAATTCCTTCGCTTTTCAAATCCTCCCGGCGGGATTGGCGCGTGCTGTTCTGGCTGGCGGTTGCCGGGCTGGGCTTGCTGATGATGCTGGGCGATCACACACCGCTTTACCGGCTGCTGTATCGTGTCCCGCTCGTTAATTTGTTCCGGGTTCCGTCGCGCCATGCGTTTGAATGGACGTTCGCGCTGGCCATGCTGGCGGCTTATGGCTGGGATGCGGCGAACGAATTCTGCCTGCGGCGGGCGGGCGCACGAATCCGGCGTGCTGACGCAGTCATTGGCGGTGTGTTGATGGCCTTTTGCGCGGTGGCTGGATTTGTCTGGTGGCGCGCAACGCGGCCCATCGCCGGTTCGCCGGTTCAGCACACCGGCATGTCCGAAGCTTCGTGGATGAATTGGAAACTCGGTTTCACCCTGTTGATTCTGCTGGCGGCGGTTTGGTGCTGGCGGATGGCGGCGTCCCGGCAACGTTCGGCGTTGCTCCTCGGCATCATGCTGATTGCCTGTTTTGTCGAACCGTACATCCTGCTTCAGCGCTGGTGGTTTCACTTCGCCAAGCCAGCCAGTTACTTCACGCAGGTTTCCTCGCCGTCGAAGTTCCTGCAGCAATATGCGCCAGCGGAAAATCGCATCTACACTTCGGTGACGCCGGGTTACAGCTTTGACCTGCCGCGCACCGAACCGCACAACATCACGTCGCGGCGCGCCTTTCACGATGCAGCCGGATATGAACCTCTGATGCTGGCGCGCTACGACAAAGCCTTCGGGAATGGCGGCGGCTTTTCCACGCCGAATTTCAACGCGCCGCGTGACAGGCAGATTCTCTCGCCCAACTGGCAGGTGCTTGATCTGCTCAATGTTCGATTTCTGGTGGAGTTCGCTGCCGCGCCTGCTGGCGTGATTGAGCGAGACGGCGCACGGTTCGCCGCTGGCTATGCCGGAGTCGAATTAACGTCTGGCAGCAAGACCGTTCTGGCGGGAACTTCATTGCCTGTGGACACGCTGACGATTGTTTCCTCGCTGGCCAATTCCAATCATTTAAGTGACGGAGAGACGGTCGCTCAAATCAATGTTCACACGACGGATGGCCGCATCGTCGCGCGCGAACTGCAAGCCGGGCGAGATTCCTCCGAATGGGCGCACGAACGCGCCGATGTGAAGCAAACAATTAAACATTCCCTGGCGCACGTCTTCGACAGCCGTCCGGGTGATGAGCAGAATAGTTTTCCCGCCTACCAATATTGGACGCGCTTCGATTTGGGCGAAAAACTAAACATTGACCGCGTCGAAATCGTCAATGTCGCCGGGATCGCCTCGCTGATCATTTCCAAAGCGACGGCGTATGACTCAGGCGGCAATCAAGCCTTCCTGCTGACGCAGCGGTTGCCGGAGCACTGGCGCAAGGTTTACGACTTCGACAGCGTGCAGATTTACGAAAATGCGCGCGCACTGCCTCGCGCGTGGATGGTTCCTAAAACCAAAGTCGTCACCGAACAGGAAGCCCTCCAAGCAATTCGCGGCGAAAGCAAAGACGCCTTCAATCCGCGCGAAATTGCTCTGCTGGAAAAACCGCCGTTGACCAAGATCAATCTGGCAATTGAGGAGGCTTTTTCGCAAGCTGAGGCAAAGATCATTCGTTACGAGCCGAACCGGCTGACAATTGAAACCAATTCAGACAAACAGGCGGCACTGATCGTCAGCGAAGTCAGCTATCCCGGATGGGACGCGACCATTGACGGCCAACCGACGAGGATCTTCACGGCAAATTACCTGCTGCGCGGCGTGATCGTGCCGGACGGCAAACATCGCGTGGACATGCGCTACACCGCGCCGTGGGCGAAAGCGGGCGGCGCGATTTCGCTGCTGACGTTGCTCGTAATGGGCGGCGTGGCTTTTTGGAGGAGAAGGAAATGACCGAAACACATCGCATCAACAGCCAGCTCAAACGCGCGTATCAAGGCGAAGCCTGGCACGGTCCCAGCTTGCGCGAACTTCTCAATGGCGTAACGGCGGAGCAAGCCGCGGCCAAACCAATTCCCAACGCGCACAGTATCTGGGATCTGGTCAATCACATCATTGCCTGGGAACAGATTGTGAAGACCAGGCTGGAAGGCAAGGCGCTTGCGGAAATCGCTGATGAAATGAACTTTCCCCCCGTCACCGACACGAGCGAAGCAGTCTGGCAAGCGACGCTGCAATCGCTTGCAGCGAGTAATCAGTCGCTGCGGGACAGCATCCGGCAAATTGATGACGCGAGGCTGGAAGAAATGGTCGAAGGGGCGAGTTATCCGGTTTATGCGCTGCTGCACGGCGCGATTCAGCATGACCTGTATCACGCCGGGCAGATTGCGTTGTTGAAGAAAGCGCTTCAATAGCGTCATCATCAGAACCAGATTGTCAGAACCGGAAGCCGACGCCGACGCTCAGTTGCAGATTATGGGTATTGAAACTGGGCCGTCCGCTGACATCTCCCCTGCCGTAGCGGATGATTGTGTCGCCCACATCGAACCTCAGTGAAGTGTGACGCGAAGGATAAAACTCCAGCACGCCGCCCACATCCAGCGCGAATTCAGTGCTGCTGGCGCTGAGCGGGACCGGCGCGAAGGTTTGAATCCGCGGGTCCGCCGTGCCTTTGCCAAAATGCATGAAGCCGGGCCGCACCTTGCCGAAGAGTCCCATCTTATCGCCACGCACGCCAGCTTTGACGCCAAACAATCCTTGAAGCCGGCGGCTGTTGATGTAAAGCGGCTCGGAGAAATTGGCGCGCTCTTCAGGGAAATAGTTGAGTTCGCCTTCCAGGCCGATGTGATCCGTCAGATTGAACGTCAGCCTGCCACCGAAGCCGTGATCCGTGGCGACGTAATCGGGGTCAACAATTTGAAAGATAGGATTGTTCAAGGGGGATCTCGATTTCAATCGCAGCAATGTGTAATGCGCGCCGATTTCCACTTTCGGTGTTTCCGATTGCGCCAGGGCATTGGAAGTTGGAATCAGGATCAATAGGATCGCCACGAACAGAAAGGGAAACAGAATTTTGCTCATACTTCTTCTCCTGCAAAAGTGTTGGAAACTTTCCTGTTGCCGTCACAAGAGGGTAAAAACGGCCGTTAAAACAACTGTTTGAGACTCAGGCAATCGTCCTGCCAATCAGGTGCGGCCTTTTGTTTTCCGGAACTTGCCGCGCTCGCCCAACCCCCGCTGATTCATTTTTCCGAAGTTCCATTCAGATTTTCGTAAGGCTCGCCGCTGTTCACTTCCGAACAGCAAGCTGTACATCCCCGCACAACTTGCCCGGCTGAAACAGGCCAAAGCCTTCATTTTCGTTGTGGCTCGCCAGTTGCGGAAAGAGTCGAATGAAAGCAGATCAACCGCGAGGCGGGTCAACCACGAGGAGAGGGAATGGATCGAGAAATTGATGTTTCGTACCGGCGAAAACAAATCCTGCGGCGTTCGGTGATGACCGTCGCACTGATTGGCATTGCCGCTGCGGTGTTCATTTGGGGACCGCGATTGATGAAAGCTTCGGTGGCGCGGACGCAGATTCGCACGGCGCGCGTGGATGCCGGAGCCATCGAAGCGCAAATCACCGCGACAGGCCGCATCGTGCCGGAATTCGAGCAGGTGTTGTCTTCACCCGTTAATGCCCGCGTGCTGAAAATCCTGAAACGCGAAGGCGCCATCCTGTCAAAAGGCGAGCCCATTCTGGAACTCGATCTGAACGAATCGCGGCTGGCCATCGAAAAGATCAATCAGCAAATCGAACTCAAACAGAATCAGCAGTCCAAAGCCGGGCTTGATCTGGAAAGCCTGCTGATCAGCCTGCAAAGCCAGATTCTGATCAAAGGGCTGGAATTGAAAGGCGCGCAAGCCGCCACCGCGCGAAACCGCGAACTGTTCAAACAGGGATTGCTATCAGAAGAGCGATTGCGGGAAATCGAATTTGGCGAAGAGAAGACGCGCACGGAGTTGAAACAGCTCGAAGATTCCAAACGCAACTCGCAAGCTTCGACCAAAACACAGCTCGAAGGCTTGGCGCTGGAAATGAAGACTCTGGAACAGGAACGCACCGAGGCGCAGCGGCAACTGGAACTCGCCACCACCAAATCCGACCGCAACGGCGTGCTGACCTGGGTCGTCAACGAAGAAGGCGCGACCATGCAGAAAGGCGCTGTGCTGGCGCGCATCGCCGACCTGAGCACCTTCCGCGTCGAAGCCACGGTTTCGGATGTTCACGCCAACCGCTTATCCGCCGGGCTGCCGGTCAAGGTGAAAATCAACGACGACCTGCTGGAAGGGTCCATCGCGAGCATCAACCCGACCGTCGCCAATGGCGTCATCACAATGCTGGTCAGCCTGACGGAGAAATCGAACACGCTGCTCCGGTCGAACATGCGCGTGGATGTGCTGATCGTCACTGATCACAAGGAGCGCGCGTTGCGGATCAAGAAAGGACCTTTCGCCAGCGGTGACGGGATACGAGATGTATTTGTCGTCCGAGGCGATACGGCAATCAAGACGTCGGTGCGCTTTGGCATCGTCAGTTTCGACCATTACGAAGTCGTGCAGGGCCTGGTGGAAGGCGACGAAGTAATCATCTCGGATATGAACCAGTACCAACATCTGAAAGAAGTAAAGATCAAGTAGGAGGAACAGCGATGACCGCAACCGGCGCGGCAGTTAGTCCGCAATTTGGCTATCCACAACCCAAACAGGAGCGAACGATGATTCAACTGGAAGGAGTCGAGAAAGTTTACCGCACCGAACGCATCGAAACCGTGGCGCTGACCAGCATCAATCTGGCCGTCGGCGAAGGCGAGTTCATCTCGATCATGGGGCCGTCAGGCTCCGGCAAAAGCACGCTGCTGAATGTCATCGGCCTGCTGGATGTGCCCAGCGGCGGCAAGGTGGCGCTTAACGAAAAGCCCATCACTTCCTACAGCGACCGCAATCTGGCGCGCGTCCGCAACGAGGAAATCGGCTTCGTCTTCCAAACCTTTCATCTGATCAACGACCTGAGCGTGGTGGACAACGTCGAAATCCCGCTGCTCTACCGCAAAGGCATGTCGGGCGGAGAACGGCGGAAACTGGCGTTGCGCGCGCTTGACCGCGTTGGTTTGCATGCGCGCGTGCATCACTTTCCGAACCAACTTTCCGGCGGTCAGCAACAGCGCGTCGCCATCGCCCGCGCCATCGTCGGCAATCCGCGCATCCTTCTGGCCGACGAACCGACCGGCAACCTGGATTCACAGATGGGCGATGAAATCATGGACGTGCTGCGGGATTTGAGCGAAACCGAAAAGACGACAGTCGTGATGGTCACGCACGATCCGCGGCAGGCGGAAAAGACAGAACGGATTGTTCGGCTGTTTGATGGACGGCAGGTGAGTTGAGTTTGTCGTCCCACCATCAGGCGGAAGCTCGCTGCAATCAAATCTTCCGGCCAAAGCCGGTATGACGATCAGAATTGTTATGCTCAAAAACTATCTCAAAATAGCTTTCAAAGTATTTCTGCGCCGGAAGTTTTTCACCTTCATCAGTCTGTTCGCGATCAGCTTCACGCTGGTGGTGCTGATGGTGGCGGTGGCGTTTCTGGACAACACCTTTTCGCCGCACGCGCCGGAAAACAAGCAGGAGCGCACGCTCGGCGTCTTTTTCATGGAAATGAAATCGCCGGATGATCACAGCACCTGGAACGGCACGACCGGCTACGGCTTTCTGGATCGGTACGTGCGAACGCTGCCGAATGCCGAAAAGGTGGCGATCTTTTCCGAACCGGAACTGGTTCATTCGTACAAGAACGGCGAGAAGATTCCAGCCTACCTGAAACGGACGGATGGCGCGTTCTGGGAGATTCTGGAGTTCGAGTTTCTGGAAGGCGCGGCCTTCACGGCGGAGGACGACAAAAACGCTAACTTCGTCGCGGTCATCAACGAAGCGACGCGGCGGAAGTTTTTCGGCAATGAACCGGCAGTTGGCAAAACCGTCGAAGTGGACGGCCAGAATTTTCGTGTGGTCGGTGTCGTCGCCAACGTGCCTTTCCTGCGCCAGGTGCCCTTTTCAGACATCTGGGTTCCGATCAGCACCATCAAGAACGACAGCTACAGAAAAGAGCTGATGGGCAATTTCATCGGGCTGATTCTGGCGCGTTCGGCGGCGGACTTTCCGGCGATTCGCGACGAATTCCAGTCCCGGCTGCCGCAGGTCGAATTTCCCGACCCGAAGTCATGGAACAAGCTGCGCGGCATGCCAGAGACCTTTTTTGACTCGGCCGCAAGAGAGATGTTCGGTGAGGGGGATGACTATACAAAAAAACACGGCGGCAAACTGCTGGCGACGATCATTCTGGCGATGCTGCTGTTTATGCTGCTGCCGACCGTCAACCTGATCAATATCAACGTCAGCCGGATCATGGAGCGCGCCAGCGAAATCGGTGTGCGCAAGGCCTTCGGCGCGTCTTCGTGGACGCTGGTCGGTCAGTTCATCGTTGAAAACGTCATTCTGACCTTGATCGGCGGCGTGATCGGCTTTGTGCTTTCGCGCTTCGTGCTGCACGCCATCTCGCAAAGCAGTTGGTTTCCCTACGCCGATTTTCAAATGAACTACCGCATCTTTTTGTACGGCATGTTGCTGGCAGTCAGCTTCGGCCTGCTGTCCGGCGTTTATCCGGCCTGGAAAATGTCGCGGCTGAATCCCGTGCAGGCATTGAAAGGCTCTACAGCGGGAGGCACACGATGATCAAACATATCTGCAAACTGGTCTGGAATCGCAAACGCATCAACTTTCTGATCACGCTGGAAATCTTCATTTCGTTTCTGGTGGTGTTCGCCGTGCTGGTGATGACCGTCTATTACGCCGACAACTACCGCCAGCCGCTGGGCTTCGATTATCAGGATGTTTGGAATGTCCAGATTGGTGTCATTGACAGGTCTGGCCCGCAGGAAAAGGCAGAGCGACCACAACAAATCGAAAAATTCAAGCGGGTGCTGGCTGCCGTGCGCGAATTCGGCGAAGTCGAATCGGTCGCCGGCGCGGGGAATGTGCCGTACTCGAACGGTAATTGGACGAATTGCACTGACATCAAAGGGAAACCGGTTTGCTATTGGGGCAATTCCGTGACGGACGATTTCAAGGATGTTTTCCGAGTCAATGTGGTGCGCGGCCGCTGGTTCGGCAGGGAAGATGATGGCGCGAGCTACAAACCTGTGGTCATCAACCAGCGGCTGGCGCGCGAACGCTTCGGAACAGAAGACGTAATTGGCAAGGCGCTCAACCCGCGCGAAGAGAAAAAGCCCGGCGACCAGGAAAAGGATCAAAACGAAAAATACGTGGAAGAGCGCATCATTGGCATGATTGACGACTTCCGCAAAAACGGCGAATTCGCCGAATTGAAAGGCTATGCCATCTTTCGCAACAGTTTGCTATTGGAAGATGACCGGCCGTCACGGTCACTCGCCGTCCGGGTGCAGCCCGGCACCGCTGTTGCCTTCGAGGAAAAACTGTTGAAACGGTTGCAAGCCGAAGCCAGCGACTGGTCGTTCACAATCAAACCCATCGTGCAAATGCGCGAAGAGATGAACCAGAAAAGCATTGTGCCGATGACGGCTTTTGCCGTGGTCGCCGGATTCCTGATGATCATGGTTGGCCTGGGATTGATCGGCGTGCTGTGGCAGAGCGTCACACAGCGCATCAAGGAAATCGGCTTGCGCCGCGCAAAAGGCGCGACCAAACGGCGCATTCACAATCAAATTCTCGGCGAACTGCTGGTCATTACCACGTGCGGCGCGCTGGTCGGCGTGCTGGTTGTGGTGCAGTTCCCGCTGCTGGATGTGATGGGGTTCGCTTCGCCGAAAGTTTATGCTTACGCCACGGTCATATCGCTGGTTTTGATTTATGGGCTGACCGCCGTTTGCGGTTTGTATCCAAGCTGGATGGCGACTAAAGTTCACCCTGCCGAAGCGCTCCATTACGAATAGCAGGACACTCTGAACCTGAGCCTTGCCAGTCTCGTAATGATTCGGCATCACGCGGCATTTCGCACTTGGCAATTGCCCGATCATTCTTCCACCAGCGAGGTTCACGAAAATGTACTGTCCGAAATGTGGTTGTCACGCAGGCCCCGATGGTTCGCGCTTCTGCCGCGGTTGCGGCTTCCGATTGGATGGCGTCGTCCAATTGCTTACCCGCAACGGCGCGCCGGAAGGCTTTCTTCAGTCAGCGCCGGTCATTGCTCCGAAATCTTCATCGCCGCGCAAGGAAGGCATCCGCCGAGGCGGAAAGATTCTATTTGGCGCAATCGCGTTCTTCCCGCTGTTCTTTGGCCTCTGTTTTGTGTTCGACAGCCCCGGACCGCTGGTCATTCCGGCGTTCGTCTTCTTTGCGGGGCTGATGCGAATGCTCTACGCCCAGTTGTTTGAAGACGCGGTGCCGGAATCGCCGGTTATTTATCAACCTGTGGTTCAACCTGTCGCGGTTGCGCCGCCACCACCGGTTTCCTTTTTGACCGGTAGTTACCAGCCGCCGCAAGCTTCTTTGCCGCAGGCCAACGTGCCGACGACCGGCAATCTGGTCATGCCGCCGAGCGTCACCGAACAACAGACTTATCCGCTCAATCGGTCATAAGAAAAGCTGGCTTATGCGTATTCGTGAACTCATTTTGCACAACGTCCGTTCCTTTCGCGGCGAGCATCGCATCTCTTTTGTTGATCCGCTGACCGATCAGGCGCGCCCGCTGACGGTGATTGCCGGAACGAATGGGACTGGCAAAACGACGATCTTTGATGCCATTGAGGAAATGTTAAATTTTCTTGTATCGGGAGGACATTTAGGTGAGCTGCTGCTCAACGAAGTTTTGGAAAAAGGGTTGGTGATTCTAAACCTCGAACTCTCTAATCCTAACATTGAATATCCTAATCAAGTTTCTTCGCCACCCCTCTTCGTAGTCGTTGGAAGGTACGATTTGCTTCCGCCTGATTTTGAAACTATCTGGCCATATCGTGTTTGCTATCTTTTCGATCGGCGAAATTCGGAAGCTACTAAAAGAGGACATGTCAATTCAAATTCGGGAGAGGAAGTCCAAGGTAAGTTGAGAGATCATATCAATCGCATGCAGGGTGGGACAACTGAGTTGCAAGGCGGCTTGATCTATTTGCCTCAAGACCGTTATCTCCCGGCAATAAGCTCTGGTGGAATCCTGCCGCCTCCGCCAAACCGTGACTGGATTTCACATGTCCATTCTCCTCGAAACTGGCAAAACAGTCTTGAAAACCTGTGGGTTTGGCAAAACTATCTCGATCTGGAACAGCGTGCTGAAGCTAATGGGCATTCGCATCTAAAGCCATTCGTTGAAACGGTCGAAAACGCACTAGGCGAGGGCCGCAAGATTACAGTGAAAGAGGGACGAGTTTTGATTCCGGTTGCCTGGTCCTCCAATGGAGACGAAGTTCCTAAAGTCCGGCTTGATCAGCTTCCTTCCGGAGAAAAGCAATGCTTGATCTTATTAGGTGAATTGGCGCGACGGCGGCGTCCGGGCGCGGTCATCTTGATTGACGAGCCGGAAACCAGTTTGCATCCGACGTTGCAGCGGTTGTTGATGCATCAGCTTCGACAGTTCGCGCGCGATTGGGATGCGCAATTGATCGTCGCCACGCATTCGATGGAAATCCTGCGCGCGGCGCACGAATCACAGCGGTTGTTCCTGGACCAGATTGAGCCGACCGAAGCGGCGGAGATTGACGCGGAGAAGGCGGGATGAATTCTTACCCTTCCATAGACAAACTCGAAGTCACACTTGAAACCGGGCAGGGCGTGGCCGTCATTCTGGAAGGAGAAACTGAAGATGACGATCCCTGGTATTTCCAGCAATGGTTTGGCGGATTGGCAAAAGAAGTTGCTTTCTTTCCGCAGAATGGATGGATTCAAGTGAAACACGCGGTTGCGGAATTGCGCCGGCGCGTTCCGGGAATTCCAGTTTACGGAATTATTGATCGTGACTTCTGCGAAGACAGTGACCTGGATGCCGATTTTGAAACGGCAGGAATTCTCCGCACACCGCGCTACACGCTGGAAAATTACCTGCTCGAACCGGAAGGCTGGGCGGCGGTGTTCAGGCTGATGGTGCGCAATCCGGGAGATTCTCGCGGATGGAATGAGCCGGAACAGGTTCGCGGCTTTATCGAAACTGCATACCGAAACTGTCTTCCACTCTCGGCGCATAATTCAATTGTCCAATCCGTGACGGCGAGGCACGCTAATGACGCTGGCTTTCAAGCGCGAAAATACCTGGATGATTGCCAATCCTTCTCGCCACGTAATCGCGACGCTGTACTCGCGTCACTGCGGGATTGGGGAACTCAGTTGGGAATCGCGGATGACCTCACCGAACGGTTCGAGCAAAAATTGCAGTCTTTGCAGCAAGCTTCTTTTGCCGAATGGGATAAACAGGTTCATGGCCGGTATGTGCTGAAAGACTTGCATGGCCGTTTTCCGAAGCGCCCGTTTCCATTGAAGGACTACCTCAGTTTGTACATGGACAGATATTCCGTTCCGCCGCCTGACCTGGCCCTGCTGATCGAACGCATTCTTGAACATGCAAGGACAACCAGCGAACAACAAGGCTGAGATAAAGTTGGCGATTCAAACATCAAATGGCTGACCGAACAGGCAAAATTCCCGAACCGATCCTGCCAATTCTAATTGTTGACGATGATCCGTCCGTTACGACTTCGCTGGCGTTGTTGCTCAAACAGGCTGGATACCCTTCGCAAACCGCTGCCTCGCCTGCCGAAGCGTTGAAATTTGTCGAAAGTGTTCAATTTGCGATGGTCTTGCAGGACTTGAATTTTTCGCGGCAGACCGCCGGCGAAGAAGGAATGCAGCTTCTCAAGGCAATCAAATTGCGCAAGCCGCAAATGCCCGTTGTGTTGATCACTGCCTGGGGATCCATTGAATTGGCCGTGCAGGGCGTTCGCGCCGGAGCCTCTGATTTCATCACCAAACCCTGGACGCATCAGCAAATCCTGCAAGCTGTTCGCACGGCGCTGGGTCTGGCCGAAGCGCATTCTTCGAAAACAGCAAACAAAACTTTGACGCGCGAAGGGCTGGATGCGCGCTACGATTTTCGCGACCTTGCGGGCGGTGATCCGAAGTTCCTGCGTTTGCTGGAATTGATCGGACGCATCGCGGCGACCGACGCTTCCGTGCTGATTACCGGCGAAAGCGGCACCGGCAAAGAGTTGATCGCCGACGCCATTCATCGCAACAGCCATCGCCGCGCCGCACCGTTGGTCAAAGTCAATCTGGGAGGCATCCCCGCGACGCTGTTTGAAAGCGAAATGTTCGGCCACGTCCGAGGCGCGTTTACCGACGCCAAACAGGATCGCAAGGGCCGCTTTGAAACCGCCAATGGCGGGACAATCTTTCTGGATGAAATCGGCGACCTCGATCCGGGGTCGCAGGTCAAACTGCTGCGCGTGCTGCAGGACAGAACTTATGAAGTGCTGGGTTCCAGCCAGACGCGCACCGTGGATGTCCGCGTGGTTTCGGCGACCAATCGCAATTTGCCGGAAATGGTCGCGCACGGGCAATTTCGCGAAGACTTGCTGTATCGGCTGAACCTGATCGCCATTCATCTGCCCAGCCTGCGCGAACGGCCAGACGACATTCCGCTGATCGCCGGCCGCTTTCTGGAAAATCTGGCGAAGGTCTATCGCCGCGCGGACTTGACCATCAGCGGCGCGGCCCTGCGCTGGCTGCAAATCCAGCCGTGGCCGGGAAACGTCCGCCAACTGCGCCACGTCATCGAACGCGCGCTGCTCATCAGCGGCAACGATCGGCTGGAAAAAGAAGACTTTGAAATGACGATGGCCATGGATGCCCGCGCCGATTCGCGCGAAGACAGCCAGGAAGTCCTGCCGCAAGTGGGCGCGATGACGCTCGACGAAATAGAAAAAGCCATGATCCTCAAAGCCCTCAAACATCACGACGGCAACATCAGCAAAGTCGCCGACGCCCTGGGCCTGAGCCGCGCCGCGCTCTATCGCCGGTTTGAAAAGTTCGGCATCAAGTCATGACTTTGTCTCATTGAGTCGCAGGGCTATACTCGCAATCCGAAAATCGCGATCACGCATCGGCCGTGCAAGCAACGGCTATAACAAACGAACAAAGCACAGGAATAACTTCGATGGCTCAACGTCTATGCCTGCTGGTAGTCGCTCTCTTTTTCGCGCGGAGCGTCGTTTCTGCTCAATCCCCAAATCAAAAATCTGAAACACTCGCCGAACAGGTGACAATTCACCGTGATACGTTCGGCGTGCCGCATATTTTCGGCAAGACCGATGCCGCTGTCGTGTTCGGTTTGGCCTACGCGCAATGCGAAGACAATTTCTGGCAGTTGGAAACCGATTACATCAACGCGCTGGGCCGCGCGGCGGAACTGGATGGCGAAAAAGCGCTGGCGCGCGATCTGACATTTCGCCTGTTTGAGATCGAGAAATTGTCCAAAGCCGAATACGACCGGCTGCCAGCGAATCTGCGCGCGCTGTGCGACGCTTTCGCCGCCGGAGTGAATCACTTCGTCACACGTAACCCGCAAAACAAGCCGCGTTTGCTCAGCCATCTGGAAGGTTGGCAGGTGCTCGCCTTTGCTCGTTCGGGGCGGGTTGGCAGCGTGAATCGCCTGGGGTTGAATCCGAACGAAATTCAACTTGGCAAGCCTGACGCAACTGACAACGCTCAAACCAGGCCGCTTGAACTTGATGGCTTTGAGCGGTGGTTCGTCGAATCCAATGTCGAACAGGACGAAGGCTCAAATATGTGGGCCATCTCGCCGAAAAAGAGCGCTACTGGCAACGCGATGCTTTTCATCAATCCGCACGTAGGTTTTTTCGGCGGCGGCCAGCGGTACGAAGCGCATTTGAACGGCATTCAGAAAGATGGGGAAGGCTTGAACGCTTACGGCTTCGCGATTCTGGGAACACCATATATTCGAACGGGCTTCAATCAGTTTTTCGGCTGGAGTCACACAAACAACTACGCCGACACGGCGGATGTGTATCTGGAGAGCTTCGACGATCCCGACAATCCGTTGAACTATCGCTACGGCAATGGCTACCGCACCGCTGTCGAATGGACGGACGAGGTCAAGGTCAAAACAGAGCAGGGAATTGAAGTGCGCCGCTACCGCTTTCGCAAAACGCATCACGGCCCGATCATCGGCCAGCGTGGCGGCAAACCGGTTTCCGCGCGCATCGCCCGGCTGGAAGACGGCAGTGAACTGGAACAACGCTTCGCGATGAACCGCGCGCGCAATTTGAAAGAGTTCAAGGCGGCGCTCGGCAAACTCAGCCTGACCGGATCAAACACGCTGTACGCCGACAACAAAGGCAACATCTTTTACGTCCACGGCAATGCCGTTCCGAAGCGTTCGACCAGGTTCGATTGGACAAACCCCGTGGATGGCAGCACGCCGGAAACCGAATGGCAGGGGTTTCACGCCTTGGACGAATTGCCGGTTTTCCTGAATCCCAAGTCAGGCTTTTTGCAGAACTGCAACTCGACGGCGTTTTTGACGGCTTCGAGCCGGGCAGGCGCGGATGGCAATCCGGTAAAGGGCAAGTTTCCGGGTTACATGGTTTCCGAAGAAGACACGCCGCGCGCCCGCAGTTCCCGGCGGATTCTGGAAAGCAAAAAGAAATTCAGCTACGACGATTGGACGAAAGCCGCGACCGACACCACAGTCGGCGAAGCGGCGCCGCGCATCGTGGAGCTTTCACAACAGTGGGAACAGTTGAAGCGCGAGAACGAAGCAAAAGCCGAAGAGATCAAACCGGTGGTTTGGGAACTGATGGCCTGGGATCGAATCGCGCGCGTGGATTCGGCGATGGCCACGCTCTTCATCCTGACGCTGGAACGCGCCAACCGCGACCGGAGCGAAGCCAAAGACAAGATGCTGCGCGCGCTGGAACAAGTCGTCGCCGATCTGGAAACGAGTTTTGGAACCTGGCGCGTTGAATGGGGCGAAATCAACCGCTTGCAGCGCGTTCACACCAGCGGCACGGAGTCTTTTGACGACGCCAAATCAAGTTTGCCGGTTCCAGGCGGGCCAAGTTTCGCAGGCGTTGTGTTCACGTTCGGATCGCAGCCCGCGAAAGGCCAGAAGCGGCGTTATGGAACGGCGGGCAATACCTTCGTCGCAGTTGCCGAATTCGGGAAGCAGCTCCGCGCGCAATCAGTACTGGTGTTTGGCCAAAGCGCTGATCCCAACTCAAAACATCATCTCGACCAGGCGGAACTCTATGCGCAGGGGAAATTCAAACCGGTCTGGTTTACGCTTGCTGAAATAAAAAGCCAGGCTGAACGCATTTATCATCCTGGAGAAAACCGGTAAAGGCTGTTGAAGGCCGATGAAAAGACGTCGTTGGCCGGTATCATCGCCAGGGCGCAATCCAGTGTGTGGGTTATTGCGTATCGGATTGACGATGATGTCTAATGCTGCGCAGTTCACAATCCCAACTTCGACAAACAACCCAAAGGAGAAAAGAATTATGCTGAAAAAGTTCTTTACCGTGGGCGCGTTGATGTTTGTGCTGAGTGTGGCTGCGATGGCGCAGCAGGCTCAGCAGCAGGCTTCACCGCCGCCCCAGATCAAAACGCACTTGAAGGCCGGCGATGCCGCGCCCGATTTCACCTTGCCGGGCACGGACGGCAAGACTTACAAGCTGAGTGATTTCAAGGGCAAGAAGACCGTCGTGCTGGCATTTTACGTGCTGGCCTTCACCGGTGGCTGAACGCGCGAAATGAAGGCGTATCAGGCTGATATCGCCAAATTCGGTGAAGCGGACACTCAAATTTTCGGAATCAGTGTGGACAGCGTTCCCGCACTCAAACGTTGGTCGGAAGATCTCGCGCCCGAGACCAAGGGCCTGAGCTTCCCGCTGTTGAGCGATTTCAAACAGCGCAAGACCGTCAAGGATTACGGCGTTTTCAACGAAGCTCAGGGCTTTGGCATGCGCGCGACCTTCGTGGTGGACAAGGAAGGCATAATTCGCAGTGTCGAAGAAGGTAGCACCGCGATTGACCCCTCAGCGGCATTCCAGACCTGCACGATGTTGAAGAAAAAGTAAGCGTGGTTTTTTCCTTCCGGGGAGCGTTGGCAATCTGAATCTCGGCGTTTCGACGTATTACGAGCCGTTCAGGAAACTAACGCTCCCTAATTTCATTGGAGTCCCTTATGGCAATCTCCACCGGTTCTCAAGTTGCTCGTTATCGTATCCTCCAAAAGATTGGCGCGGGGGGAATGGGCGAGGTGTATCTGGCCGAAGACCTTTCGCTGGGACGCAAGGCGGCGATCAAAATCCTGCCGGAACACTTCACGCAGGACCCCGAACGGGTGCGGCGCTTTGAACAGGAGGCGCGCTCCGCATCCGGACTGAACCATCCGAACATCATCACCATTTACGAGATCGGCAAACACGAAGGCGCGCATTTTATCGCCACCGAATACATCGAAGGAGACACCTTGCGGCAGCGAATCAATGCGCGGACGCTGACGATGATTGATGCGCTGGAGATCGCGATTCAATCGGCCAGCGCCCTGCAAGCCGCGCACAATGCCGGGATTGCGCACCGCGACATCAAGCCGGAAAACATCATGCTGCGGCCGGACGGTTACGTTAAATTGCTGGATTTCGGGTTGGCAAAACTGACGGAGCAGAATTCGACCGGCGAATTGCCCGCTGATCTGGAAGCGCAGACGAAATCCCTGTTTGAAACGCATCCGGGAATGGTCATCGGCACGGTGGCGTATATGTCGCCGGAGCAGGCGCGCGGGATTCGCGTGGATGGGCGCACCGATATTTTCAGCCTCGGCATTGTGCTTTATGAAATGATCAGTGGACGCCGTCCGTTTACCGGCGCGACGACCAGCGACATGATCGCGGCCCTGCTGGTCAGTGAACCTGCCGGATTGACGAAGCACTTGCCGCAGACGCCGGCGGAACTGGAGCGCATTGTCAAAAAGATGCTGGTGAAAGAGCGCGACGAACGATACCAAAGCGCGCAGGAAGTGGTCAGCGATTTGAAACGCGTCAAATCGCGAATCGAATTTGCTTCCGAAACCGACCAGACCGCTTTTCTCGAACCGCCGACCGCGCCGTTGCCTTCGGCTTCGTTGGCTTCTTTTGAGAGCGATCCGCCTACGATGGCCTTTCCGGCAAATGCCGGGCCGGGCATTGCGCCAAGCCTTTCGTCGCAGCCGAGTTTCGACACCAACATCGCGCCGATTTCCGTCACCGCCGAACAGCTTGCCGCGCGGCAGGCGACACAAGCTCCAACTGGCGGCGTCACCGACATGACCGCCGCCATCCCGGTGAAATCTTCGAAATGGCGGCGGTATGCGCTGCCGCTGGTGGTTTTGCTGGCGATGATCGTGACAGGGGCGCTGCTGGCAACGCGCTTTTTCAGCGGAAAGATTGACTCGATTGCAGTGCTGCCGTTTACCAATGTCGCGGAAGACCCGGAAGCCGAATACCTCAGCGATGGCATCACCGAAAGCCTGATCAACACACTGTCGCAATTGCCGGACGTCAGCGTCAGTTCGCGCAATGCCGTCATCCGCTACAAAGGCACGGAAGCGGATGCCCGCTCGGTCGGTCACGAACTGGATGTGAAAGCGGTTCTGTTTGGCCGGCTGGTTCGCCGTGGCGACAACCTGACCATCAACGCCGAACTCGTGGATGTTCGCAATGGCCGCCAGATTTGGGGCGAACGCTTCACGCGCAAGGTTTCCGACTTGCTGGCCATTCAGGAGGAAATCGCGGGAAAGATCTCCGAAAAGCTGCGTTGGCGGCTGACCGAGCAGCAAAAGGACTCGCTGGCAAAAATGGGCACGCAGAATTCGGAAGCCTACGAACTTTATCTGAAAGGCCGGTATTACTGGAATCTAGGCACGCCGGAAGCGATGAAGAAGGCGGACGAATTTTTTGAAGCCGCCGCCGGCAAGGATCCAGGCTATGCGCTGGCCACCGCCGGTTGCGCGGCCTGTCATGCTTTCGGCTCCGATGGCGAAACGCCGAAAGAAAGCATGGAAAAAGCCAAGCTTGTCGCGCTGAAAACCCTGAAAACGGATGAAAAACTGGTGGACGCGCATTTGACGCTGGCCACGGTCAATTTTCGTTACGACTGGGATTTCCCTACCGCCGAACGCGAATTCAAACGCGCCATCGAACTGGAACCCAGAAATCCCCTGACCCATCAGCGCTATGCGGAGTTTCTGGCCCTGATGGGCCGCCACAAGGAAGCGAACGATGCCATCTGGAAAGCGCGCTCGCTCGACCGGCGTTCGTTGCCGATCAACCAGACAGTGGGGGCGATTCAGTATTACGCCCGCGAATTCGATCACGCCGAAGACCATTTGAAGAAAGGGCTGGCGATTGACGACAAATTCGCGCCGATGCACACCACGCTGGGCCTGGTCTACGAACAGCTCGGAAAGAAACAGGAAGCGGTGTTTGAAATCCTTCGCGGAAAAATGTTGATGGGCGAAGACCCGCAGTACCTGACTTCGCTGAAAAAAGCCTTTGTCGAATCGAAAGAAGCCGGTTTCTGGCGCAATGAACTTGACCATCTGAACCGGGAAGCTGCACAACGCTACGTCCCGTCTTCGGCCATCGCCGCCTTGCACGTCCGTCTGGGTGAGAACGATCAAGCCCTGGCGGCGCTTGAAAAAGGGCTGCTCGAAAAAGATGGCGGCATGGTCGAATTGAAAGTCGAACCCTTGTTTGAAAGCTTGCGCAAGCTGCCGAAGTTCGAGGAATTGCTGCGGCGCGTAGGCTTGAAAAAGTAGAAAGGGCGAGGGCGCGATTAAACATACAAAGGGCAGGCCAGTGATGGCCTGCCCTTTGCGGTTTGGCGGAGGATAAAGCAGAAGTTACGGATTGATGATCATCGAGTAGGCTTTGCTGCCGGTGCAATTGCCGGCCCCGGTTGCCGTTACCGTGAAGTTATACGTGCCCGGCGTGGTCGGAAAACCGAAAACCAATCCATTGGCATACAGCGTCAAACCGGTTGGCAGGCTGCCCGCTGTTGCCGCGTAGCTATAGGCTCCCGCCGGACTGGCCATGACCGTGCTGTTGAACATCTGCCCGACTTTGCCGTTGGGCAGGTTCGGCAGGGTAATTGCCGGGCACTGATTGCCGCCGATCACGATGGAGTAGGTCATCACCGTCGTGCAGGTGTTAAAGCCCGTGGCCTGCAATACGAAATTATAAGTTCCGGCCAGGGTCGGCGTGCCGGTAATTGCGCCGGTTGCGCCGTTCAGGTTCAGGCCTGCGGGCAGTGCGCCGCCGGTCACCGAGAAACTGTACTGGCCTGTGGCCGGCGTCACGGAAATCGTTTGACTATACGGAGCGCCAACTGCGCCGCCAGGCAACATTGCCGGACCAATCGTGATGGTTGGGCAACCGATGACCAGCGAGTAATCACGGATTCCAGTGAAGCCCTGCGCATTGGCGACCTGGAGGATGAAGTTCCAGGTTCCGGGGAACGAGACCGAGCCGCTGATCTGGCCGGTCGTGGCGTTGAGTGTCAGGCCCGGCGGCAGATTTCCTTGCACGATCGAGAAGGTGTATGGCGCAGGGCCGCAACTGACAGACAAGGTTTCGTTGTACGGAACCCCCGCTTTGCCATTTGCCAGATCGCCCAGGCACAGCAGTTTGGACTCATACGCACCGATGTCCACCATTCCATTTTGCGGGCGCTGAACGCCGCGCTGATCTTTGACAGGCGCGTCCACAATAGTTCCGGCATCAATGGCCGGGCTGCCGTTCATCAAGGCGCGGGTTTGCGTCGGGCCGCCGTTCGCAGCCAGGGGCGCGAGTTTGGCATCCACCGGCGTGGCTTGCGAACCGATGATGTTGCCGTTCACGCCGTTGACGAAGAGGCTGGTTCCGTCCGTGTCCAGATTGTGGCCGAGCGAAGTCAATACGCCGCCGCTATTGCCGTAATTGACCGGACTGTTATTCGCCGCCAGCGTGTTTTTGACGTTCAGGCTGGCAGCCACGGCGTTGGGGAACTTGAGCACGAACAACGATCCGCCTGGCCCGCTGTTGTTGGCCACGGTGCAGTTGATCAGCGTGGTTGCCGCCGTGCCGCTGGTCGCGCGGCTGGTGATTGCGCCGCCGCCAGTTGTCGCGCTGTTGTTGCTGACGGTGGAGTTGGTCAGGTTGACCGTCGCATCCTGAATGCCGACGCCGGCCTGAAAGTCCGTCGTGTTGTTATTGATGGTGCTGTTCGTGATGTTGGCCGTGGTAAAGAGAATATAAAACCCGCCGCCGTTGCCTGCTTTGTTGAATGAGATCGTGCAATTGTTAATGTTGAGCGCGCCATACGACAGAATACCGCCGCCAAAGGAATACCCTTCATTGTCCGTGACCACCGAATCCGACAGATTCAGCGTCGCTCCGCCGTTGACGAAGAAACCGCCGCCGCCGCCGAAATTGGGCGACGAAAACACTCGCCCCTTGGTGATTGTCAGCCCGGAGATGTTGACCACCCGATTAACGTTGATTGTGAAGATGCGGTAATCGCCGCCGGTATTCCGGCGTACGGTCATCACGCTGGCCCCCGGCCCATTGATCGTCAGGTTATTGTTAATCGCGGGCAACTGGCCCGCCAGATTGATCGTGCCGAAGACAGTGAAATTGATGGTATTGCTGCCGCCGCCGGCATTGGCTTGAGTCATGCAGTAGCGCAGGTCGCCGATGGTTCCTGCGCCTTCGCCCCCACCCGCAGGATTGTTATCAGTGAGGCGATCCACGGTGAAGGTTGCCATCATCGCCAGATTCATTCCGCCGGCAATGTGGGGGGCATCGCCTTCGACCTTGCTTTCGGTCTCGATCGGGACGGACAGGCGTTCCAGATATGGCATTTCGATCAAGGCCTGCCCACTGGCGGCTTTGGCCTGCCAGCCTTTCAAATTCATTGTGCTCGCGCCCAGGATGAGGGCAAAAATCATTACCGTAAAAATGGTGTAGTTTCTTCGTCCGCTCTGATTCATCATGAAAATTTTCCGCTCCTTGAACAATCAGTTGTTACTGTTATGACCTTTTCAACCGTTATTGCGACGGGCGAATAATAGGCGGAGGCGGATTTCCGCTCATGAGGTTTTGGTGATGGATTGGTGATTGTTTGGCAAAGGAACCGGACATGAAAACGCGCGGAAGCAGAGCGAATGACTCCCGCGCGGTCGTTGCTTGCGATGGCAGCCAACGGATTTATCCTTCCAATCCGCTCATTACTATTTCAACCAGAGTGTCGGCAAAAGTCTCTGTCAAGGGGGCGTGCTCCCCCAGCAGGCGAAAATAAACCGGGCCATAAAGCGCATCCACCAACACATCCACGTCAACTTCGCGGCGAATTTCGCCGCGTTCGATGCCACGCTTGATAACCAGTTGCGCTTCGCTGCGGCGCGGTTCGATCCACCGAGCGCGGAACGCTTCAGCCATTTCTTCATCGAATTGGCCATTGGCCAGGAGCAGGGATATCTTGCAGCCAAGCGGTCCATTCAGTTCGGCGACAAATTGCCGCATCTGAAGGCGGATGTCCTCGCGCGCGCTGCCAGTGTCGGGGAAGGATGTTCGGGATGAAACTTCCTCGAAAAATGCGTCCATCACGATGCTCGCCTTGTTCGGCCATCGTCGGTAAACCGTCGTTTTGCCGACGCCCGCACGCGCTGCAATCCCTTCAATCGTCAGACAGTCAAAACCGCCTTCCTCCACCAATTCGCGTGCGGCCTTCAAAATATTCTGGTGCGCAACCGGGCAACGAGGTCTGCCGGGGTGCTTGGCCTCACAGACTGCGTCGAAGCTTTCTTCACCCTTGACGGAAATTTTACTTGACACTTCTTTACCTCCGGCGTATTTTTGAAATCGAAACGTAGCGTATCGTAATTCTTCTTCGTGAGCAAGACAAGAAGCAAAACAAGAAGACGCAATACGATAGAAAGATGACAGGAAAAGAACAACGGAGGAAATAATGAGTTTGAAAAAAATCGCGCTCGTGACGGGAGCAAACAAGGGAATCGGCCTGGAAACAGTTCGGCAGCTTGCCGGGCAAGGCATCACCGTGTTGCTGGGCGCGCGCGACGAAAAGCGCGGGGCGGAAGCCGCCAATCAATTGAAGGGCGAAGGACTGGATGTGCAATTTCTGCAAATAGACGTGAATGACACCGCTTCACAGGACAATGCGGCGAAATTCATCGCTGACAAATTCGGCAAGCTGGACATTCTGGTGAACAATGCCGGCGTTGCCAAAGATTTCAAGGTGCCCGCTTCGCAAGGTTCGCTGGAACAATGGCGCGAGACGTTTGAAACCAATGTTTTCAATCTGGTTTCGCTGACGCAAAAACTGTTGCCGCTGGTCAAAAAGAGCGACGCCGGGCGCATCGTCAACCTGACCAGCATCCTGGGATCGCTGGCCTTGAATTCTGACCCGAAATCGCCAATTGCCGGATCGTCGAGTTCAGGAACAGCCTACAACGCTTCGAAAGCGGCGCTGAACATGTTCACGGTCAATCTGGCCAACGAACTGAAAGGCACAACGGTCAAGGTCAATGCCGCGCATCCCGGCTGGGTGAAAACCGATATGGGCGGTCAGGAAGCGCCGCTGGAAATTCCGGATGGCGCAAAGACTTCAGTCATTCTGGCGACGCTGCCCGATGACGGACCGACCGGCGGTTACTTCTATCTGAACGACAAATTGCCCTGGTAATCCCGCATCACGATTCTCATCACAAATACGCGGAAGGCTGGTGAAGACCAGCCTTCGTTTTGTGCAATCCCCTTTTCCGAAAGGACAAAGCAATGGAATACAGATTATTTGGTGGTTCCGGTTTGAAGGTTCCGGTGCTCAGTTTCGGCACGGGAACGTTTGGCGGAGGCAATGAATTTTTCAAGGCCTGGGGCAGCAGCGATGTTGCCGAAGCCCGCCGTCTGGTGGACATCTGTCTGGAAGCGGGCGTCAATCTGTTCGACACGGCGAACATTTATTCGCGCGGTTTGTCGGAGGAGATTCTGGGCGAGGCTCTTGTCGGCAAACGGAACGAAGTTCTCATCTCAACCAAAGCGACTTTTGCGATGGGCGATGGGCCCAATGATTTAGGGTCTTCGCGCTATCACCTGATTCGTTCCGTCGAAGACAGCTTGCGCAGGTTGAAGACGGATTACATAGATATTTATCACCTGCATGGATTCGATGCGCTGACGCCCATCGAAGAGGCGGTGCAAACCCTGGACAATCTGGTGCAAAGCGGCAAAGTGCGCTACATCGCCGCTTCCAACTTTTCCGGCTGGCATCTGATGAAATCGCTGGCGATCTCGGAAAAATATGGTTGGGCGCGTTATGCGGCCCATCAAGTCTATTATTCGTTGATTGGACGCGAATACGAATGGGAATTGATGCCGCTGGGGCTGGATCAAAAAGTATCGGCGTTTGTCTGGAGTCCGCTGGGCTGGGGGCGATTGACCGGCAAGATTCGCCGCAATCAGCCGCTGCCCGCCAATAGCAGGCTGCATCAGACCGCCGATTACGGCCCGCAGGTTCCCGACGAGTATCTCTACAAAGTCGTTGACGCGCTGGAGGAAGTTGCCGCTGAAACCGGCAAGACGGTTCCGCAAATCGCCCTGAACTGGCTGTTGCAGCGGCCCACCGTCGCCAGCGTCATCATCGGCGCTCGTGATGAAACGCAGTTGCGGCAAAACCTGGGCGCGGTCGGCTGGAACCTGACAAGGGAACAGGTCGCCAAACTGGATGCGGCCAGCGACATCACACCCATTTATCCCTACTGGCATCAACGCCAGTTCCTTGAACGAAACCCTCTGCCGGTGAGCAGCGGCGCAAAACTGGCGTAAACACGAATCAAACATGGAGAAGGAGAAAGATTATGAAGCTGAAAGATAAAGTCGCGGTAATCACCGGCGGTAACAGCGGAATTGGCCTGGCGACGGCAAAGCAGTTCGTGGCTGAAGGCGCGCAGGTCTTCATTACCGGTCGCCGTCAAAGCGAACTTGATGCGGCGGTGAAGCAGATTGGCGGGAACGTCATTGGGGTTCAGGGAGATGTGTCAAATCTGGCTGACCTGGACCGGTTGTTTGCCACCGTCAAAGAGAAAGCGGGCCGCGTTGATGTTCTGTTTGCCAATGCCGGCGGTGGAGAATTTGCTCGCTTGGGTGAAATTACCGAAGCTCATTTTGACAAGATCTTCAACATCAACGTCAAGGGGCTGCTTTTCACCGTGCAGAAAGCCTTGCCTCTGTTTCCGGACGGCGCTTCCGTCATCCTGAACGCCTCGATTGCCTCCGTCAAAGGCATGGAAAATTTCGGCGTTTACAGCGCGACAAAAGCCGCAGTCCGGTCGTTCGCACGAACCTGGACAAATGAGTTGAAACAGCGGCAGATTCGCGTCAACGTCATCAGCCCGGGCCCGATTGAAACTCCTGCGCTGGATGGCCTGGCAGCGGATGCCAACCTTCAGGTGGACCAGATCAAGTCAGGCTTGACAGCCGGTGTGCCGCTGGGGCGGATGGGCACGCCGGACGAAGTCGCCAAAGTCGCGGTCTTTCTGGCATCCGACGATAGCAGCTATGTTGCCGGCATTGAGCTGTTCGTGGATGGCGGGATGGCTCAGGTATAGGAAGCGATCTGATTGCGTATTTAACCTGTCAAAGGGCATTCTTGGCTGACTGGTCTGGTGCCGCAGTATCGCGGCACCAGACAAACCCAAAAACAACAAAAGGAGATTTTATGCCTACACATAAAGCAGAAGCGGAATGGAAGGGAAATCTGACCGAAGGCAACGGACGGTTGGCTGTCGGCAGCGGCGCGTTCGATGGTCCATATTCGTTCAAATCCCGGTTTGAAGAAGGCCAGGCGGCCACCAATCCGGAAGAATTGATTGGCGCTGCGCACGCCGGCTGTTTCACGATGGCGCTGACCGCGCAACTTTCCCGCGCTGGGCTGACGCCCACGCGCATTCACACTGCCGCGAAAGTGAAGCTGGAAAAAGTCGGCGAAGGTTTTTCGATCACCAGGATTGAATTGGAAACCGAAGCCGAAATTCCCGGAATTGACGATGCAACCTTCCAGAAAAACGCGCTCGATGCCAAACAGAACTGCCCTGTCTCGAAGGCGCTGGCCGGAACGGAAATTCATCTGAACGCGAAATTGATTTAATCGAGCCGGTCCAGAAATCGGCACTCCAAAGGCTTCGCCACAAAATGGGCGGCGGAGTCCAATTCTCTGAAGAAACAAACGGCGGGACTGCGTCGTAGCCTGCCGGTGAATGTCCAAACCGGATTTCATCAGCAAGATAGCGGATTCAAGCGGCGAAGCGGGGGCAAGCCGTGGTTGGATGAGATGGGTAGTGATTTTGGGAGCCTGCTCACTTTTCATTCTGATCAACACGGCGACAACCTACTTCGGCTATACGTTCAACCTGTATCCGCGCGACTGGGTCTTTTCCTGGCGGCGGATGCTGATGGAACAGGCAATGGTCTGGTATCCGGTGGCGTTGTTGGTTCCGCCGATTTTGTGGGCTGGTCGCCGGTTCCGGCTGGAACGGCGAAACTGGAAAAGGTCAGCGTTGGTTCATCTGGCGCTGACCTTTTGCTTTGACGCCGGCGTTACGATCTTTTCGCTCGGTCTGTTCAGCCTGGTGGAAAGTTTGCAGCGGGAAGGCCATTCTCTTCCATTCGTTTTTCTCTCCCGCTTTGTCGCGCGACTTCCGATCAGCTTCATCAGCTATTGGGCAATTCTGGGCGCGGGCTACGCTTTCGAATATTACCGGCGGTTTCGCGAGCAGCAGCTTCAGGCTTCGCGGCTGCAGGCCATGCTGGTCGAGGCGCAGTTGCACGCGCTGAAAATGCAGTTGCACCCGCATTTTCTCTTCAATACGCTGCACGCGATTTCAGCCTTGATGGACGAAGACGTAAAAGCCGCCCGGCGGATGATCGCGCGCTTGAGCGAATTGCTGCGCCTGACGCTGGAAAACGCCGGCCAGCAGGAGGTCCCGCTGCGGCAGGAGCTCCAGGCGTTGGAACGATATCTGGAGATCGAACAAATCCGCTTTCAAGACCGGCTGACGGTGCAACTGCGAATCGAACCGGAGACGCTGGAAGCGCGCGTCCCCAACCTGATTCTGCAACCCATCGTCGAAAACTCCATCCGTCATGGCATCGCGCCAACTTCGGACGCCGGAAAAATTGAAATTCGCGCCGCGCGCCAGAACGGTCATTTGGAATTGTCCGTGCGCGATGACGGGCCGGGCATGGCCGATGGCCAGATGAACAAAGAAGGAATTGGGCTGGCCAACACGCGTTCTCGGTTACAGCAGCTTTATGGCGACGCGCACGACCTGGAAATCATGAACGCGGTGGAAGGCGGCCTGGTGGTGAAGATGGCAATCCCTTTCCGGAAATCGGCAGACGAGGAGTAAGCGATGGAACCGATTCGCACATTGATCGTGGACGACGAACTGCTGGCGCGCGCACGCATTCGCAACCTGCTGCGCGTCAGGCGGGAATTTCAACTTGCTGGCGAATGCGCCAACGGCAGGGAAGCCATCGCGCGGATCGAACAACAGCGTCCCGACCTGGTATTTCTGGACGTGCAGATGCCGGATTTGGATGGCTTCGGACTGGTCAACGCCATCGCCGCCGGCAGTGCTGAACGCTTGCCGGTCATCGTTTTCGTGACGGCGTATGACCAATACGCCGTCCGCGCCTTTGAATGCCACGCGCTGGATTACCTGCTCAAACCCTTCGACGACGAGCGGTTCGAAAAGACACTGGAATGGGCCAGGGCACAGATTCAGCGCGACCAGATGCATCAATTCAGCCAGCGCATGATGGCGCTGCTGGAAGATTATCCCGGCAAGCGCGCAGCGGCGGCGGAACATCAGCCACGCAGGCTTTCGCAAGTGATGATCAAATCCGGCGGGCGTGTGCTCTTCGTCAAAACCGATGAAATTGACTGGGTCGAAGCCGAAGGCTGTTATGCCCGGTTGCATACCGGGCGGCAATCTCATCTGCTGCGCGAAACGATGAGCGCGCTCGAAGCGCAACTTGACCCGCGGGCGTTCCTGCGCATTCACCGTTCGACGATCATCAACCGCAACCGCATTCGCGAACTTCAGCCGCAATCGCACGGCGAATACACCGTCATTCTCCAGGACGGAACGCAGCTACGATTGAGCCGCAGCTATCGCGACAAACTCGCCGCTCTGTTCGGCCAGCCGCTCTGAAACCGGCGCTACGGGGATTTCACTCGTGTCTTAAAACTCGGGTAGTTCGCATCAGCGGCGAGCCGCTTCGTTTCAAATTCCTGCCGTTTCGTTTCAAACCTGCATCTTCGCTTTCAGCCGAGGCGTAAGGGCGGCGGAAGGTGGTGACCACCCCTTCAACCTGATCTCCATTCATGATCAAACCCCAAGGAGGCCGTTTTATGCCGACATTTCGTTTCACTCTGCGCGCGCTAACCTGCGCCGTTATCGTTGCCATTGCAACCGTTGCCAGCTTTGCCCAGCAATCCGCCGACGCCAAGAGCCTGGCCGACGCCAAAGTCTGGGTCGAGCAATACGCGCGGTACTTCAAATATGAATCGAAGTTTTCCGCGCAGGACAAGGATCGCCTGGCCGAATTGCGCGTGAAAATTCATTCGCCAGCGACTTCACTGGAAGACCGCCAAACGGCTGTGGCGGAATTCGTGACCCTGATTTTCCGCGTCGCGGGAACTGATCCGCCGATTCCAGCGGCGGCGCTGACGAATTTTGGCCGAAACACCGGCGCCACGGTTCACCGGCTGGTAACCGGCGCGAATTCAAAACCGGTCGAGGGACATACGCCGCTCGGTCAGCTTGGCCGGGTGGAAAAGCATGGGCGCGGGCCGGTGCCGCTGATTTTGCTTGCCGACATACGGACCGACGGATCGCTTTATCAACGCTTCATCGAGCGCAACGCCGAACGCTACACAATGTATGCCGTGACGCTGCCAGGTTATGGAGGAACGCCTGCACCGCCCAAACCCGTGACGCTGGATTTGACGACGCCGCCCTGGTGGAATGGCGCAAAGCAAGGCGTGCTGGAGCTGATCACGAAAAACAATCTGAACAAACCCGTCGTGCTGGGATCAGGCGGCAGCGTCTATCTGGCCGCGAGGCTGGCACTGGAACATCCCGACAAGGTTCGGGCGGCAGTTTTATTGGACGGCAGTGTTTATGCCAGTTTCCGCTCTCCGGCCAATCCGGATTATCCCGCGACGCCGGCGGAACGCCCCTTGGCACTGCTGAAACAACCCGGCGCAATCGGCATGATCGGAGAATTTTTGCCGACAATGTTGCCTGCGCGCGAAGCCACCGAAGCCAGAATCAAGGCGCTGCCACCCGCCCAACTGGGGCAGTTTTTTGGCGGGATGCACGATGTTGAACGCGCCAGAGCCTTGGCCATCAGCGCGGCGGTCAATTCAGACCCGCGCGCGGCGCAATACAACATCGAACTGTTTTCGAGTGATTTGTTGCCCGCCTTCAGAGACCTGAAAGTTCCCGTGCTGGCCATTCCCGCAATTCATGACGACAACTCGCCGGGACAGGGCGGCCCCGGACTTGGACAGTGGCACGAAGTGAAGCTGAAATATCCGGCGATACCGCTCGCCGTCGTCCCGTTCCAAAACACGCGCGCTTACGTGACCGAAGACGCGCCGATGGAATTTGACGCCGCGCTGGAGGCTTTCCTGGCGGGCAAACCGGTCGAAGGCAAAAAAGCCGTTCGCGAAATCGCCGCGCGTCCCAGCCCGCGCGCCAGTGTGATGCAGGCCGTCGGCGCTTCGGAAGTTTCAATCACCTACGGCAGTCCGCAGGTCAACAAGCGAAAAGTCTGGGGCGAGCTTGTGCCTGACAACCGCCTGTGGCGCGCCGGAGCCAACGAAGCCACAATGATCACCTTCGGCGGCGACGTGCTGATCGAGGGCCAGAAGCTGGCGGCGGGCGCCTATACACTGTTTATGGTTCCGGCTGAAAGCGAATGGACGATTGTCTTCAACAAAGTGCTGGGGCAGTGGGGACATTTTTCCTACAACCCGGAATTCGATGTGCTGAAGGTCAAAGTCAAACCTGCGACCGCTGACCATCAGGAATATTTGAATTACAGTTTTGAAGTTCTGTCGCAGACTTCGGCGAACGTGATTCTGCGCTGGGAAAAAACAAAAGTTCCTTTCAAGGTTGAACTCGAACCAATAAAAGCCGCGGCTTCGGGAAATTGATCGCCTGAAAGTTTTACAGAAGTTCAAGCTGCCGTTATAGTGCGCGGCCATGCAATGGATACAAGTTTATGATCCCCTCCATTCGTGGCCGCTTTCCACATTGGTTGCCGCCATTCCCATCGTCATTTTGTTTTACTTGCTGGCCGTGCGCGGGATGGCTCCGCAATGGGCCGCGATGATCTGCGCGGGAATCGCCATGGTGCTGGCCAGCGCCGTTTTCACCATGCCGGTTGCGATGTCGGCAATGAGCTTTGTCTTCGGCGCAGCATTCGGGTTGAAGATCGCGTGGATCGTGGTGGCAGCGGTGTTTCTGTACGACATCTCGGTGGTTACCGGCCAGTTCGAGATCATGAAAGATTCGGTCGCGGCGATTTCGCAGGACCGCAGGCTTCAGGCATTGCTGGTGGCTTTCGCCTTTGGCGCCTTTGTCGAAGGCTGCGCGGGTTTCGGCGCGCCGGTGGCGATTTCGGGCGCGTTTATGATCGGGCTGGGATTCGACCCGTTCAACGCGGCGATTCTGAATCTGATTGCGAATACCGCGCCGGTTGCCTGGGGATCCATCGGGACGCCGTTACACACGCTGGCGGCGGTGACAGGCCTACCGCTGGCGGATCTGAGCGCGATGACCGGGCGCATACTGCCGTTTGTCAGTGTCATTATTCCGTTCTGGCTGGTGCGCGTGATGACGTCGTGGCGGGCGACAATGGAGGTCATGCCGGCGATTCTGGTCTGCGGCGTGTCGTTCGCAATCACGCAGTTTTTGTGGTCGAACTATGTGGACAGCAATCTGGTGGACATCGCTTCGGCGGCGGCTTGTCTGCTGGCGATGCTGGTCTTTCTGCGCTTCTGGCAGCCGAAAACGATCTGGCGGTTCAAACACGAAGCCGTCGCCGTCAGCCGCGCGGAGCAAAAGCAATACACCCGCGCGCAGGTTTTTCGCGCCTGGATGCCATTTTTGATTCTGACCGTCTTCGTTTTGCTGTGGGGATTGCCAACGATCAAGAACACTCTGAACCGCACAACCACGCCCTCCTTTGCCGTGACCCTGCCGGATGGCAAACCGCGTCCGGGGCCGCCGGGCTGGGATGTTCCGGTGCTTCACGGTCAGGTCTACCGCGACAAACCCGTGGTCGTTGACCGTGCGCCCGAAGCCGCCCGCTACGATTTCAACTGGCTGACGATGACCGGCACGGCGGCCTTTCTGGCGGCGTTGGTTTCCGGCCTGTTGCTGGGGCTGAAGCCCGCCAAGCTTTTCCGCATCTTCCTGGCCACAATCAGGCGAATGCGGTTCGCCGTGCTGGCGATTGTCTGCATGCTCGGACTGGGGTTTGTCACGCGCTATTCAGGAATGGACGCGGTTCTGGGCTTGGCGTTTACGCGCACGGGCTGGCTCTTTCCCTTTTTCGGAACGTTTCTGGGCTGGCTGGGCGTGGCGCTGACGGGAAGCGACACCTCGTCAAACGCGCTCTTCGGCAGTCTGCAAAAAATCACCGCCGAACAACTGCATATAGACCCGGTCTTGATGGCTTCGGCCAACTCGGCGGGCGGCGTAATGGGCAAGATGATTGATGCCCAATCCATCGTGGTGGCGACAGCGGCGACTAATCAAGTCGGCAACGAAGGCAAAATCCTGCGCGCGGTGATGTGGCACAGCATCGTGCTGGCGGCGATTGTCGGATTGATCGTGATGATCTTCGCTTATGTGATTCCGTGGGCAGTGCCGCACGGAATGAACTTTGTGAAATAGGACGTTACCGCGGCTTTCGGCGCAGTAAGACGCGGTCCTGATAAACGACTACCGGCTGATCGTGTTGATTGAGCACAGTGGTTTCAAATGCGACCACGCCGCGTTCATCGCCTTTCGGTTCCAGCGCAATCACTTTCTTGGTCACATGGATCGTGTCGCCGATGAAGGTCGGATGCGTGAAGCGCAGTTTGTCCACACCGTAAAAGGCGATGATGTTGTCGGCGTCGCCCATCTGAATTGTCAGGCCGGTAGAGATGCTGAAGATCAATGCGCCGTGCGCGATACGGCGTCCGAAGGGGCCGCGTTTGGCGAACTCCTCGCTCATGTGCAATTCGTGAAAGTCGCCCGACAGCCCGGCGAAATTGACGATGTCGGCTTCGGTGATCGTGCGGGTTCGGGATGCCGTGATTTCGTCCAGTTGATAGTCCTCAAAGAATCTGGCCATCATTCCTCCAAAAAGGTTCGATAGGATTTACAGGATTGAACAAGAGGATTTTCTTCATCCCGTTCAACCCTGTAAATCCTGTCGAATTAAATTGTGACTATGCTGTTGGCAGAATAATGCGGAAGCAGGTGCCGGCGCCGACTTCGGATTCGACCTTGATGCGGCCATTGTGAAGCTGGACGGCGCGAAAGGCCTGCGCCAGGCCGATGCCGCTGCCTTTAGGCTTCGTCGTGTAATACAGGTTGAAAATCTTGTCGCGGGAATCTTCCGGAATACCGGGACCGTGGTCGGTGATGGCGATGTAAACGTGGCCGTCGTGGTCGTCGCCGGTTTCAACCACCAGTTTGCCGCCGGACGGCATGACCTGACAGCCGTTGATGATGATGTTCAGGATGGCCTGTTTCAACAGGTCGGAATCGGCTTTGATAATCAGCGGGCCTTTGCCGTAATGCTCTTCCAGGTCAACGCCCTGCGCGCGCGCATCGGCGGCCAGCAGGATGACTTCACGCAGCAGCACGTTGGCGTCCACCTGCGTCAGCTTCAGTTCCACGGGCCGGGTGAAATCCAGGAAGGTTTGAACGACTCGTTTCAGCCGGTTGACTTCGGTCATCAGGATGTCAACGTGCGGTTTCGGGTCGAGTCCGGCGTCGAGTTTCGCGCCCAGCAATTCCAGATGCAGCACCATTGCATGGAGCGGATTTTTGACCTCGTGGGCGACGCCGGCGGTGATGCGGTTGAGCGCGGCGAGTTTTTGCGCAAAGTCGAGTTGGGTTTCCAGCCGCTGCAAGGTCTCGAAGTCTCGCAGCGTGAGCAAGGCTCCGGCGGGTTGGCCACGATCCTCAAACAACTGCAAGGAAGCCACGACGGTTTGTGGCTGCTGTGAACCGTTGACGGGAAAGTTGGTGATTTCCTGCAGCGATTGGCCGCTGGTGTAGGCGCGCTCGGCAATGATGGCGAGCGGATGACTGTAACTGAGCGCATCCGACAGCTTCTGTCCGCGCAGGGTGAAGCGCCCGCCGCTGAGCATTTTTTCAGCTTCGGGGCTGGCCATGATCACGCGCCGCTCGCGGTCCAGCAGCAGGACTCTTTCCGTCAAACTGCCGACGACCTGTTGCAACTGGTCACGAATGGCCTCGATCTCGGTGCGATTGCCGGCGAAGCGGCGGCCCAGTTCGCGCAATCGCTGGGCAATGGACTGCATTTCGACGTTGACCGGTCGCGATTCGGTGTGGAGCGCGCTTTCGGTTTCAAGCTGTTCGATGCTGTCCATGACTTCCCGCAGTGGCCACAGCACCAGGCTGGCGGAAAGCAGCGCCGTCAGAACACACAAGCCGACGATGATCGAAGCGAAAAAGAGACTGAGTTTGACCGTGGGCGAAAGCTCGGCGCGCAAAACGGAGGAGGGAACCCCGGCGATGATTTTGGCGAAGGGCTTATTGCTGTAATTGAGCGCCCACGTCATTTCATAAACAGAGTCTTGCCGCCACAGTTGCCAGAGCTGCTTGTACCAGCGGGCTGATTCGAGTTGCTCCATCGAAACGATTTTGCCTGGCGTGCGCAGCAGGTTTGTCGGATCGGACTGTGTGATCATTGCTCCGTCAACGGCGACAATCGCGCAATAGGCGAAGTCCTTGGTTTCTCCGATGTTGGTTCTGATCAGCGAGCGGACGGTTTCATCCAGACCGATGGCAATTCGCGGATCTTCAATCGGGCGATTGAGAATCGCCCGTTGGGCAAACGAAGACAGCGGGTCGGCAATTTTTTCAAACGCCTCCCGTTTCGCGCCCGTGTGCGCATTTAGCAGACGCGCAATGTTGAAGCACAGCAAGGTCGCCGTGGCGATCAAGATAAGAGAAATTATGACGGTTAAGTGTCGCGTACGGACACTAGGTTCCCAGCTCATGCGGCTCGCCCAGTCTCGCGTGATGAAGCGCAGGCGTTGGGCCCGACGCCATGGTCTTCACTGCGGAATCGCTCCCAGCGCGTAACGGCATATAAACGACACCGTGGGCGCAGGGAAACATCTCGAAATTTCAATGTCCCGATGGGAGGAAATCTGAATTGGGGGCTTGCGATGATGAGTCTCCTGCTCTGGATTTTGCTCTGTGAGACTGATCGTTGTTGTCTGATATTTGTTGTCTGATATTTGATGACCTGTCATTTGGCGGCAGCGGCCATGCTCTCCGCTTGGCTGCCAATTCACGCGCAACTTTAGAGTATGTCCGGATTTGACGCAAGCCCTTTCTTAGAGATGACTTGGCGTAATTGCCCGCAGGCTGCCTGTCGCGGGCAAAGTTATGGTAAGAAGCTCACATCTCATTGCGGTTACGGCTAAGACAGGAAAAGCGTAGACTTCCACTGGAGTTTGAAACAGGCATCACCACGACTCACGACTGGAGCCATTGGCTGTCAAACAGCGGGTGACGAAACACGGGGAAGAGGGGAAGATTGGATCGGGCGCGGATGCGATGAATTGCACGCAGAGGCGTTCATCAGTGATTCCACCTGACAGGCACTTGCCGGAAACCTCAGCACGCAGCAACCGCTGGATGTGACTTTCGCTGTTGGGCAATACGCGCTGGCTGCGATGGCGCTGAATTTGCCGGGCGTGCGGCTTGATGAAGCCGCGCCGGGATTTGATGCCATATTGGATCCATGAAGCCAATTGCCCGCCCACGCCTTCTGAATATAATGCTCAGGTCTGAATCATCATGACGGTCAAGCCTGTGCCTGCAAGCTCCACCGCCATCTCTATAGTGTTCAAAGGATGATTTTTATACACTGAGTTCGGAAGATTGAATCCCAAGCCTTTTCCCAGGGAGACCAGAAAAATGCACTCGACTTCACCCATTTTGATATCCCCATCCGCCCCGAAAAAAGGGAAGCTTCGACGTCTGCTAATGCTGCTGATTGCACTGTTCGGACTGAGCGCCGCCGCAATTCTGACTGTGGGAATGATCCCTTTTACGCCTGATATTCCGCCCGCCGGATTGACCAACGGCAACCCTGGCAGCGGCGGATTGCGCCGCCAGTTTCCGGCGATGAATCAACGGGCGAACAATCCCGCGACACCGGAGAAAGTCGAACTGGGCCGGTTGTTGTATTTCGATCCGGTTTTGTCCGGCGACAACACGCAATCCTGCGCTACCTGCCATCATCCTGACTTGGGTTTCAGCGACGGACGAATCACTTCGATGGGCGTGGGCGGCAAGGGCTTCGGAAATGAGCGCACCGGAGGAACCTCGCTTCGCCGCAACGCGCCCAGTCTTTGGAACTCGGCCTATTACCACAAGCTTTTCTGGGACGGACGCGCCAGCGATCTGGAGGATCAGGCGCGTTCGCCCATCACAGCGGCGGACGAAATGAACCAGAAGCCGGAAGAGTTGGTGGAGGAGCTAAAGAAGATTCCGGAGTATGTTCAATTATTCGAGAAAGCGTTTAGCGGCTCCGGCGTGACCTTTGACAACGTCAATAACGCGATTGCGGCTTTTGAGAGAACCATCATCAGCGACAATTCGCCTTTTGACAAATATGCGGCAGGTGATTCGGCGGCGCTGACCTCCGAACAGCGCCGGGGGTTGACCTTGTTCCGTTCGCTGAAAACACGCTGCTTTGAATGCCATGGCTTTCCGACTTTCGCCAATCCGGATTTCAAGGTCATCGGCGTGCCGCCGATGCTGGGCCAATACCGCCAGCCAGCGGATTTAGGCCGCGCCGAGATCGAAGGCGGCAAGCCTTACGAATTCGCCTTCAAAGTTCCGACGCTGCGCAATGTCGCCTTGACCGCGCCTTACATGCACAACGGCCGGTTTCAAACTCTCGAAGACGTCGTTAATTTTTATGCTGCTGGCGGTGGACATGGCAGCGGGATGGAGTTGAACAACATTGACGACAAGATTCGCCGCTTTTCCCTCTCTTCGCAGGAAAGAACCGATCTGGTCGCTTTTTTACACGCGCTGACTGACGAATCGAAAAAGCCGGAATTCCCGGATACCGTGCCCTCCGGCTTGCCGGTCGTTCCGCGACTGAAACCGGCAGTCAAAGGCTCCGCGCTGGCGGTTGCCAACCCGGCGGCTTTCACGGCCAGTGAAAACACAGGCAAGGCAATGGCGCGCCGTGATCCAACGACCTGGCGAATCCAGCCCGGTGAATCCATCCAATCCGCGCTGGATCGAACCATTCCAGGTGATGTGATTGAAATCCATCCCGGCGTCTACAACGAAACGCTGCTGATTGATGTGGACAACATCACCATTCGCGGCTTGAAACAGAACGGCGGGCGCGCCGTGCTCGACGGGCAGAATAAACTGACCGACGCCGTGATTACCTCCAGCCACAATTTCACCATCGAAGGTTTGATGGTCAGGGATTACGTCAACAACGGCATCACCGTTCACGGCGGCAGAGACTGCACATTTCGTGATCTGGTTGTCGAAAACACTGGTCTGTATGGCGTTTATCCCGTCGAATCGAAAGGCGTGCTGGTCGAAAACTGCCTGGTGACGAAGATCAAGGATGCGGCGATTTATGTCGGCCAGTCGCGCGACATCATCGTCCGCAACAACGAATGCCATAGCAGCGTCACCGGCATCGAGATCGAAAACTCCGTCCACTCTCTGGTTGAAAACAACTATGTTCATGACAACACGGCAGGCATTCTGGTTTTTCTGCTGCCGAACAATCCGTCGAAAGTCGGCAGCGACCATAAAGTCAAAAACAATCGCATTCTGAACAACAACCACCCGAACTTCGGCGACCCGAACGCGATCGTCGGCAAGGTCATTCCCGGCAGCGGAATGATCATCATGGCCGCCGACCGCACGGAAGTCACCGGCAATGAAATTCGCGGCAACGATTCGTTCGGTCTTTCGGTGGTTGGGCTGGCCATTGCCTTTCCAAAAGGCAAAACATTCGATGTCGGCGCCATTCCCGAAGAGAACTGGATTCACGACAATAAATTTTCAGACAATGGGCGCAACCCTGGCGGCCTGGTCAAAGAGATTGGGTTGATGAATGTGGACATCTTCTGGGACGGCAGCGGCTGGAACAATGCGTTTGAGGAATCCGGCGTGAAGACGTTCCCGAAAGCCCTGCCGACGCGCAACTGGCCCGACCCGCTGCGCCGGTCGTATGCGCGCATCTATGGATATGTGCGCGACCGTATGTTGTGAGTCTGGGCACGCATCGCTTCCAGCGTGCGGGATCGCCGGGCGTTCATTGGATTCGAGTGGATTTTTCGCCAGGCCCGCACGCTGGAAGCGATGCGTACCCAGGTTTGGTGAAATTTATCTTGACGGCAGCAGCGAAAGCCATTAAAAGACCGCTTCTTTCCCGAAACGTTTTCCAACGTCCAGCTTAGCCCGACGAACACGAAAACAAATGTCATTTGGTGCAGGTGCTTGGCCATTGCGCCGGAAAAATCGCCTTTCCGGTAACTCATCACTCTCAACCGTCATCAGCCCCGTTTTTCAACTCCAGGAGATCACCTATGAAGACGACTCTGTTGTTCGCGCTGCTTATTTTCTCAGCCGCGTTCTGCCTGAACACTGTTTCTGCTGAAAAGAAGCAGCCGAAACCCGCCAAAGAACAGCCTGAAGATTCCACTCCCAAAATTGACCTGGAAGACGTGCCGCCAGAGAAAGCCGCCGAAATCCTCAAGAAATTCGAAGCTGTGCGAAAGATCGAATCTGAGCTGAAGTTTCAGCAAGGCGTCATCACCATCAAGGATGGCCTGGCCAAACTCAGTTTGCCGGAAACATTCCGCTATCTCGATCCAAACGATACTGAAAAAGTGCTGGTTGACATCTGGGGCAATCCGCCGCGCGAAAAATCGCTGGGCATGATTGTTCCAACGGATTTCAAAGCCATCGGCGATGCTTCCTGGGCCGTCGTCATCACTTACGAAGAAGACGGTTATGTGAAGGATGATGACGCCGCCAGCATCAACTACACTGATTTGCTGAAACAGATGCAGGAAAGCACGCGCGAAGCCAGCGAAGAACGCAAGAAGGCCGGTTACGAAGCCATCGAACTGGTCGGTTGGGCCGAACCGCCGCATTACGACAACGCATCGCACAAACTTTACTGGGCGAAAGAATTGAAGTTCGGCGATGGCGAAGAACACACATTGAATTACGACATTCGTGCGCTGGGCCGCCGCGGCGTGCTGTCGCTGAATGCGGTCGGTTCGATGGAGCAGTTGAAGGACATCAAAACTGATATGCAGGCCGTGCTCGGCTTTGTCGAATTCAACGAAGGCCATCGGTATGGCGATTACCTGGCCGGGACGGACAAGGTTGCGACCTACGGCATCGCGGCGCTGATCGCAGGCAAACTGGCAGCCAAAGCCGGATTGTTCAAAGTGCTGCTGGGGTTGCTGATTGCGGGCAAGAAGTTCGTCATCATCGGTGTCATCGGATTGATCGCCTTAGCCAGGAAACTCTTCAGCCGCAAATCAGGCAGCGCGGACGAAACCATCTCAATCAGCAGTTCCGGCGAAAGTTCGGGGAATCAAGCTCTGTAAAGCCGCCGTAACAGCTTCAAAAACGAATCGGAGGAAAGCGAAGGGAAATTGATTTTCGCCCGCGTTCCTCCGATTCGTTTTTATGGATTCTGGTTAATCCTGTTGCGCGGCAATGTTCTGAGAAACAAGCACGGTAATTGCATTCTTCCACAGTGTGCAGATAAAGACGCAAAAGTGCATTGTCCCGGTACGATTCATTGGCGCAGGTAATCTTTTATGAAGCTTTGTCCGAACTGCCAACACTGTTATGAAGACACTGATGCCTGCTGTACGCAGGGCGGGCACGCCACGCTTGTTGCCGCGCGACCGGGAACCAGGCTGATTGCGGACAAGTACCGTCTGGATAGCCTGCTTGCTCGCGGGGGGATGGGGACGGTTTATGCAGGAACACACGCGGAACTGGATCGTGCCGTGGCGATCAAGCTTCTGCGGCCCGATTTCAATACCGATCCGACAGCCTTCGAGCGTTTCCGCCGCGAAGCGCGTATCGCCGCTCGAATCAAACATCCCAATGTTGCCGATATTTACGACTTTGGCGATTCCGCCGACGGTGAAGCCTACATCGTGATGGAACTGGTGGCGGGACAAACGCTTCAAGAGCGGTTGCGTCAGGCGGGGATGATGCCATTAGCCGAGGCTGTCCGGCTCTCCCGCCAAATTGCGGATGGAATGGAAGCGGCGCATTTGGCTGGCGTTGTGCATCGGGACCTGAAGCCGTCGAATATCATTCTCTCCCATGACCACGAAGGTAATATCTGTGTGAAGCTGATTGACTTCGGCATTGCGAAGATCAGCGAACAAATTTCGGCATTTGATTCCTCTCTGACCGCGACCGGGACGTTGGTGGGAACGCCGCGGTATATGTCGCCGGAACAGTGCATGGGCAAGGAATTGGATGAGCGTTCAGACATCTACAGTTTTGGCATCATCCTGTATGAAATGCTGGCCGGGCAGGCTCCGTTCGATGCCACTTCGGCGGTCGCCATTGCCATGCAGCACATTCAGGAACCGCCGACCCCTTTGGAAGAACATCGTCAGGATGTGCCGCCATTATTGACCCGTCTGATTTTGGATGCCTTGTCGGTGGACCCGGCGGCACGTCCGCAAACAGCCGCTGACCTGAAAATCAGGCTGGCAGAAGTCGCGGAATCACTCAGCGAAGACGCAATCAGTGATCAAGCAATTCAAGCGTCTTCAACCAGAGACATCAGTTCCGAAGCGGATGAACTGCGAACCCAGGTCATTCCTGAAGAAGACCTTTCCGTGGATGCCTCCGCGGATGATTACGCAACCCAACTGATGGAAGACGCGAAGGCAACGCCGCAGCCTTTATTCGAGGTGGACAAGGCGGAAATTAAGCAGGCAGTGCCGCTGACGCCAGTCTTGCCTGCCGTTGATGCGGATGCAAAGCCAGTTCTGCCGCCCATTGCCAGTGATTTTGATGAAACCGTCGTGCGCCGCCGCCGGAAACCTTCATACATTTATGCCGGTGCTGCCATCGCATTTGTCATCGGCGCCATTGCCCTGTGGGGCATTGCAAACCGCACTTCATCCGTCACCCCGGAAGCTGGGACAAATTCGGCTGCGGCAGTTGCAACGAACTCGGCAAACCCTTCTCTCGGTACTGAAGTGCCCAATAAACGTGAAGATGGCCAGAACACTGCGCCCGAAGAGACAGCCCTTGTTCCGGCTGCGGAGTCGGACGAAACAGGTTCGGAACAGATGCGTGCGGAGATTTCCAGCGCGCTGAATGAATGGGGCGCCGCGACGAACGCCGGCAACGTTGACCGGCAAATGCTGTTTTACAATCCAACCGTGGAGGCTTTTTACCGCGCCCGCAACGTGTCAATTGATGCCGTGCGCGCTGAAAAAGAGCGCGTCTTCGATCAGGCGGACAGAATTGAAGTGCAAACCGGCGAACCGGAAATCAAATTCAGCGATGGCGGCCAGACCGTCGCCACCCGCTTTCGCAAACGTTTCGTGATCGAAGGTCCAGACGCAAGCCGTCGCGGGGAAGTAATGCAGGAACTTCGCTGGATCAAGACCGAAGCTGGCTGGAAAATTGTCAGCGAACGCGATGTGCAGGTCCTACGCAACTCGAACAAGTCATCGGGCCGCCGCAATGAAAGCGCCCTCAGACGGCCTGATAAAGCCGTTGTCCGTGGAGTCAAAAAGCTGTTCCAGGTTATTCGTTAGTCACCCTGAACCCCTCTCTGTTCCTCAATCAATCAGCCAGCGTCAAATCTGAAACAATATTTGCAGCAGACGAATGACCTGCTTATACTCCGCCGCGTTCCACGCTTACTCAGAAATTCCCAGGAAAACGACCGGCTCAAATTTGATCTGAGCAAAAGGAGCTGTTTATGAAACTGAATCACCTCCATTTGATGGTAACGGATGTGCGGGCAACCGGCGCATTTTTTGAAAAGTATTTTGGGCTTCGGAACCAGGGCGGAAACAATGGGCTGACGGTCCTGATGGATGATGACGGACTTGTCCTGACCCTGATGAAAATCAGCCGGACGGGCAGTGACACCTACCCAGAGAATTTTCATATAGGGTTCTTTGTCGAAAGCGAAGCACGCGTAGACCTGGTCAACCAACAACTCAAAGACGATGGGTATCAGGTACTGCCCCCGGAGCGGCATCACGCCTATTCGTTTTATGTAAATGCTCCAGGCGGGGTGACCATTGAAGTCGGCGCCTGACAAGACAAGCTGCCAGCAGCCGGAGTTTTAACGCCAAAAATCAGGAATCATTCATGTCAAACCATAGCTTGAATTACGTAGACGTTTTGATCGTGGGCGCGGGGCTTTCCGGCATCGGTGCAGCGTGTCATCTGCAAACCGAATGTCCAAACAAGAGCGTTGCCATTTTGGAAGGCCGCGCAACGATGGGCGGCACCTGGGATTTGTTTCGCTATCCCGGCATCCGCTCGGATTCGGATATGTACACGCTGGGGTATAAATTCAAACCCTGGAAGCAGGCGAAATCCATCGCCGACGGCCCGGCGATTTTGAAGTACATTCGCGAAACCGCCGTCCAATACGGCATTGAGCGGAAAATCCGGTTTAATCAAAAAGTCGTCAAGGCATCCTGGTCGAGCGAAACCGCGCAATGGACGGTCGAAAGCCGCCACAGCGAAACCGGCGAAGCTTCGATCACGGTCTGCAATTTTTTGATGATGTGCAGCGGCTATTACCGCTACGACGCCGGATACACGCCGGACTTTCCCGGCGTTGAGCAATTCCAGGGCACGATCATTCATCCGCAAAAATGGCCGGAGAATCTGGATTACGCCGGCAAGCGCGTCGTGGTCATCGGCAGCGGCGCCACCGCCGTGACCCTGGTTCCGGCAATGGCCGAAACCGCCGGGCACGTGACCATGCTGCAACGCTCGCCGACGTACATGGTTTCGCTGCCTTCTTCGGATGCGACCGCCAACGCCCTGCGCCGAATTTTCCCGGAAAGTATTGTGTACACGCTGACGCGATTGAAAAACACGCTGTTTGGAATGCTGATTTACCAGTTGTCGCAGCGGCGGCCTGAAACCGTGAAGCGCTTTATCAAAGACAAACTGCGAAAAGAGCTTGGGCCGGATTTCGACGTTGATCGCCACTTTACGCCGCCGTACAACCCCTGGGATCAGCGGATGTGTCTGGTTCCCGACGGCGACATGCTGATCGCGCTGCGCGAAAAGCGCGCCTCCATCGTCACCGATCACATTGACACGTTCACGCCCACCGGCATCAAGCTGAAATCCGGCGTGCATCTGGACGCCGACATCATTGTCACGGCAACGGGGCTGAGTCTGCTTGCGCTGGGCGGCATTTCGCTGACGGTGGATGGACAAGCGACGGAAATCAACAAGTCGGTGGCTTACAAAGGCGCGATGCTGACCGGCATTCCCAATATTGCGTTTGTGTTCGGATACACCAACGCTTCCTGGACGCTGAAGGCGGACTTGATTTGCACCTTTGTTTGCCGCTTGTTGAATTACATGGACAAACACGGCTATCGGCAGGTAACTCCACGCCTGAACGACCCGGAAGTTGAAGACCTGCCGCTGCTCAACCTGACATCGAATTACATTCTGCGTGCGATGGACCAGTTTCCCCGGCAAGGTTCCAAACTGCCGTGGCGGCTTTATCAAAATTACTTTTTGGACACGATGATGATTCGCTTCGGCTCAATTCAGGATGGTGCGCTTGAGTTCAGGAAGGAAGAATTGCCCGCGAAAGTTGGTGAGGTCGCTACAGCCTGAGTTTGTTTTACACGATTGCTTGAAGGATTGAATCGTCAAGATGGCAGATGTTTAGTATTAGACGCTACCACGTTTAATAGACACCAAGCGGTGTCTAAATAGAGAAGTCAATGTTTTTGGTAGATACAATTACCTACCAACAAGAACGGCCAATTCCGCCGAATTTACGTTCAGCGGCTCTGAGGTAGATGCATGGAATCACTTACATTCTTTCTCGGCGTTATAATTTTTGCCACACTCTACCAGATGCAACGCCGCCAAGCTGGTGCCGAGCGCAAACTAAACTCGCTACTGCGCCATTTCAACATTGACGCGGCGCTAGGCCTTGTACTTTCCGACAAAGTGAAGAAATTGGCACGCGACCCCGCACAGAAGGCCAAAGCCATCAAAGTACATCAATCGGAAACAGGCACGGAGTTGGCTGAGGCTACAGAAGCTGTCGAGGCATATATCAACAGTTGCTTAACCAGTGTGGCAGGAAATGAGTTTCGTCGTTAGATCATCCCATTAGGCTTCTTGTCGTATGATTCAATCCTTCGCTAATGCCGAAACCGAGCGATTCTTCACGACAGGAAAGTCGCGTCACATTCCCCCCGAGATTCGCTTGCGTGCGGCGAAGCGATTGACTCAATTGGACGCAGCAACTCGCGTCGAGGATTTGCGGTTGCCGCCGTCCAACCGGTTGGAGGCATTGAAGGGAGATCGTAAAGGTCAATGGAGCATTCGTATCAACGATCAATGGCGCCTATGTTTCCATTTCGATGAAGGTGACGCTTTTGATGTGGAGATTGTTGATTACCACTGAAGGGAGAAAAAGATGTTCAAGAATGGACTACCACCGATTCATCCTGGTGAATTTTTACGCGAGACGTTGGAAGAGCTTGGTTTGTCGCAAGCGGAGTTTGCCCGAACGATTGGCGTCACGCCGTCCCGTATTTCACAGTTTCTCAAAGGCGCTCGACCGGTGACGGCGGAATTGGCTTTGCTCTTTGGCCGCGCACTGAGTCAATCGCCGCAGCATTGGCTGAATCTTCAGGCCACGTATGATTTGAAAATGGCTGAACGCGCTATCGGCAAACGGTTGAATTCGATACCAGAGTTGCTGCCGACTTGATTGGCTGATCATTTCAATTCGCTGTTGCTCAGCGTCTTCTGTCGCGTAGCGACATTTGATTTTAGCCGTGGGTGAAACCCACGGAAGGAGAGAAAGACTCCGCCGCGTCGCGTTAGCGACGCTTGAATTCAATCGTCGCTACGCGACGAAAAGAGTATTTACCCGCTTTCCGTGGGTTGCACCCACGGCTAAAATCAGCCGCCGCTATGCGGCGAAAAGGTTTGCGCAGCTACCTCATTTCCTCACTTTTGAAAATAACGTCGAACAGTTGCTTCCGTCGGTTTGGCGGTCAGCAACGAAACGACGACCATCAGAATCGCCGAAATAATCGTCATCGGCACCACCGGCAGCAACCCAAACACCGAAGTCCCGCCCGGCGTCCGCGCCAGCGCTTCCAGACCGCCAATTGACCAGACGACTTGCGGCGTTGCCACGACGGATTGAAAAACGGCAACGGCAATCACCGCACTCACCGCCCACAGCGTCGAAGCCAGCGCGCCCCATTTGGTGCTGCGTTTCCAGAACAGCGCGGCGATCATCAGCGGCATCAGCGCCGAATATCCGGAAAAAGCATACGACACAGCCAGATCGAAGATCGGCTGCGGAAATTTCAGGGCAATGAAGTACGCCAGCAGCGTCAGTCCGATGACGAAGACGCGGCCTGTCATGACTTGCGCCTTTTCGCCGAAGCGTTCCTTGCCTTCGTAAAAGGCGAAGATGTCTTCGGTGAACATGGTCGAAAGCGCCAGGATTTGGGAATCGCTGGCCATCACCGCCGCCATAATCCCCGCGCCCAGCAAGCCTGCCAGCCACAGCGGCGCGTAGGCTTCCAGCAATCGCAGCAGAACATCGTCGCCGGCGGATTTCGCGCGGAGTTGAGTTTTCTCTTCCGGCGAAAGCGTGGCGGCTCCGGTCGCCAGAGTTTGACGGGCTTCCAGCTTGGACTGAATGGCCGGGACATTCGTCGCGCGGTTGGCCGTGACGCCCAGAAAGACCGCAGGCAGCCAGATGGCCAGCATGCAGATGGGATAGAGAATGACCGTCTTTTTGAAATGCTGCACGCGCTCCGCCGTCAGGCAGAAGATGATCATGTGCGGGAAGTTGATCGAAGAGAGCGGAATGAATGTGTAGCTGAGGAAATACAGCGGCGAAATTTTTTCCCGCGTCAGCAGCGAGGAAGTTGTCGGCGAGGCCAGCATTTCATTCATCGCTTTGCCGAATCCTCCCATTCCCGCGCCGATGACGATCAGCGCAATGACGCCGAAGACCAGAAACAGCGTCGTCTGAAAGGTGTTGACCCAGGCTGTTCCGCGCATCCCGCCGAAAAAAACGTAGCTCATCACAACCATGGCCACGACCGCTCCGCCCAGCCAGAACGGGATGCGCCCGCCGCTGATGGCATACAGGGTCGTTCCGCCGCCCATCACACCGATGATGATGTACGGCAGCAGCAGCGCGGTTTGGACAACGGTGATGACGGTTCCGATGTGGCTGCATTCCCAGCGGTCGCGGAACATCTGCACCGGCGTCATAAAGCCGAAGCGTTTACCCAGCGCCCAGACTCGTGTGCCGATGAAAAACAGCGACAGTGGGACGACCAGCGCCGACGACGAAGCCATCAAGCCATAAGTCACGATTCCGTTCGAGAAGGCGTGGCCGGAAGAACCCAGGATCGCGAACGCCGTCATGTTCGTGCCGAACAGGGACATCAGGAAGACGAAGTTTCCCAGCGACCGGTTCGCCAGAAAGTAATCCTCCGCCGGGTGTTCGCCCGATTTGCGCCGGAAAGCGAAGATACCGATGTAGAGAACTGTAATCAGATAGCCGAAGACAAACAGCGCAGGAATCACGGGCGGCGAGCCTCCTCATTGGATTGCAGATGGTCTTGATGCTCTTCCAGATGGGCCGGCCAGGCATATTTCACCAGCAGCCCCATGGCCGCGACGATGGCCAGTGTGTAAAGCAGATGATAAAACAATCCGACCGGCAGAAAGCCGAATACCAGGGGGCGGGCTTCGCGCCAGAACCAGAAATCCTGATGCAGCAGATAAAGTGACGCGACGAGGATTGTGAGCAGAAATCTCTTCATCATTTGGATCATCAGGTCCGAACCGGTGACTTCGATCATCGGTTCAAACCAAATCTCTTTTTCATTTGAACTGGGATTGGTCGGCGGACTATCCCACAGGGATCGCGAAAACCGCAACCGGTTTCAGAACTTGATCGTCTGTGGCTTCGTAGTAGTCGGCTAACAAATTCAAAACCAGTGATTGACGATAAAGAATGCGTCCGTTTCTTTCCACAAGCTTGGAAAATGAAGCCGGACCCGGTTCGACCTTCCATTTTGACGCGGCTGTGTTCGTGAGCGAAGTTACCAATCACCGGCAGTTTGATTTAGAATCGCAGCGTTTCACAACAATCCACTGCACAAGCATTGCGGCACCCATAAACAGTTCGAGATTTAACGATGTTCAAGCATAAATTTTTTCCGTCGCTTTCCGTCCTCGCATTTTTGTTTGCCTTCAGTTCCTTCTCATTTGCGCAAACTTCCAGCGCCATTACCGGAACTGTCAGAGATCAGGCCGGAGCGGTGATCACCGGCGCGAAGCTGACAGTGCGCAGTCTGGAAACCAATCTGACGCGCTCGACCGTGACCGATGGCGAAGGCCGGTACACCTTTCCGGAACTTCGTGTGGGCCGTTACGAAGTGCGCGCCGAACAGGACAAGTTCAAACCCAGCGCCAGGCAACTGAATCTGACCATTGGCGAAACTTTTGCTCTGGAGTTGACGCTGGAAGTCGCGGTCACGGCCACGGTCGAAGTCACGGATGCCGCGCCTTTGGTCAACACGCAAACTTCGGAATTGAGTTATCTGGTCGGGGAAAACGCCATCCGAGAATTGCCGTTGAATGGGCGCAATTACACCGACCTGGCCTTGCTGCAACCGGGCGTGACTTCGTTTCCGCTGCGCGATGGCGGCTCGGTGGTGGCGCACGGTTCGGGCATCAGTATCAATGGACAGGACATTCGCTCGAACGTTTACCTGCTGGATGGCACCTTGCAGAACGATTTCACCAATGGTCCGGGCGGCAGCGCCGCTTCGACGGCGCTGGGCACCGAATCCATTCGCGAATTCCGCGTCGAAGTCAATTCCTACTCCGCCGAATTCGGGCGCAATTACGGCGGCCAGATCAACGCGATCAGCAAATCCGGCTCGAACGTTTTTCACGGCTCGCTGTATGAATTCCTGCGCAACGACAACATGGACGCGCGGAACTTCTTCGACCGCGAACCCCTTGGCAAACCGGAATTCAAACGCAATCAGTTTGGCGGGACAATTGGCGGCCCGATTGTGAAAGATAAAACCTTTTTCTTTTTCGGCTACGAAGCCCTGCGCGAACGTCTGGGGCGCACGCTGAATTCCGCTGTTCCCGATGCCAACGCGCGGCAGGGAATTTTGCCGACCGGAACGGTGACGGTCAGCCCGGTCATCCGGCCCTACCTGGATTTATATCCTTTGGCGAATGGTCCGTCGCTGGGCGGCGGTTTGGCCACGCACTTTTTCCGGTTCAATCAGCGGCTGGATCAACACTTTGCGCAGGGGCGCGTGGATCACAGCTTTAACACGAACCATCAGATTTTCGCGCGCTACACCTACGACAAAGCGGATCAGTTCCTGCCGACGGACTTTCCGCAGTTTCCGCGCACATTTTTCTCGAAGAATCAATTCGCGACGATTGAACATACCTGGCTGATTTCGTCGCAAACGGTCAACACGCTGCGTTTCGGATTCAGTCGGACGCCGATTGGACAAAACGTCGAATCCGACATTCCCAGCAGCATTCCCCCTTTCGTGCCCGGACGCCAGTATCTGGGTTCAATTGACATCGGAGGTGTCCCGCGTTTCGGCACGCAAAGTTCAGGCAATTTGCGGCTGACGCAGAACGTTTACAGCTTCGCGCAGAATCTGGTTCACACGCGCGGGCGTCACATTCTGAAGTTCGGAAGTTTGTTCGAGCGGTATCAGGACAACATGGTCAACCCAACCTTCAGTCTGGGCATTTACAACTTTGCTGATTTAAGCAGCTTCCTGCGCAACGCGCCGCGCCAGTTCGTAGGCTTGACGCCGGACGCGCAGTTGGATCGTTCCTGGCGCTTCACGCTCTTCGGTTTTTACGCGCAGGACGATTACAAGGTCTCGCGGCGGCTGACGCTGAACCTGGGCCTGCGGTATGAGTTCGCCACGCAGCCGCAAGACCGGCGCGACATTGCGCTCGTCAACTTCAGCGACCGGCAGATTACGCAAGGCCCGCTGTATAAAAATCCGACGTACAAAAACATCTCGCCGCGTCTGGGCTTCGCCTACGACGTTTTTGGCAATGGCAAAACCAGCTTGCGCGGCGGCTACGGCTGGTACTTCAACACCAACAATCAGCAGAACCTGATCGTCACAGTGACCAATCCTCCGGCGACGCCGCGCGTGGTGGTGGTCAACCCGACCTTCCCGAATCCGTCTTTCGCCGCGGTTTCCAACGCGATTCGCCCGATTGAATGGAATCTGAAAAACCCCAGCAACCACACCTTCAATCTGAACCTGCAACACCAACTGCCGGGGGATTTCGTGGTGACGCTGGGATACGCCGGCGCGCGGGGAACGCATCTGCTGCGCAACACGGACGCCAACACTTCCGTGCCGACGCGCCTGGCCGATGGCACCTACTTTTTCCCGAACAACGCGCCGCGCCAGAACACGGCGTTCGGAGTGATTGAATTGAAAAAGAGCGATGGCGATTCCTACTACAACGCAATGATTTTCGAGGTGCGCAAACGCTTCTCGCGCGGCTTCGATTTTCAATCGTCGTACACCTACGGCAAGACGATTGATAACACGCAGGCTTCGACCTTCTTTTCCGACGCAACCAATGCGACGGTTTCCGCGCTGCCCGAAACGCCGGGATCGAATTACAACCGTGGCCGCGCCGATTTCGACATCCGGCACAACTGGGTGATGAACTTCAATTGGGAAATCCCCTTCGCCAAAAATCTGAAAGGCGCGGCGGGCAAGGTTTTGGATGGCTGGAACCTGCTGGGCATCAGTCAGGTGCGCAGCGGATTGCCGCTGACAGTGTTTGTCGCCGCAAACCGTTCGCAATCGAAATGGGCGCCGTCTTCGGGGCCGGGGCTGGGACCGGATCGGCCGAGCTTCGCGCCGGGCTACACGTTTGAAAGCGCCGTCACGGGCAATCCCAATGCCTACTTCGACCCGAAAGCGTTTCTGCTGCAACCTTCCGGCACACTGGGAACGCTGGGACGCAACACTTTCACGGGACCAAACCTGCGCACCTTCGACCTGGCGCTGACCAAAAACTTCACCTGGGCGAAGCTCGGCGAAAACACGCGCATCCAGTTCCGCGCCGAATCCTTCAATCTATTCAACCGCGCCAACTTCGGCACGCCGAATTTGCAGGTTTACGCCGGAACGCCAGAGGCAATTAACACGCCGCCCGCTTCGCTCGCGCCCACGCAACCGGCTTCGATTGCTTCGTTCGGACTGATCCGTTCGACGGTGACGACGGCGCGGCAGATTCAGTTGGGGCTGCGGGTTTCGTTTTAGAATTATCAATGGAAGCTTTGAAAATCAAAATCAGCCTGCCGGAAAACTTGGTGCGCGAAGCGGAGGCCATGGGATTGCTCGCTCCTGAAGCCATCGAAGCGCTGTTTGGCGCTGAACTGGATCGTCGCGCTCGTGCTGAGGAAGTCGCGGCAATCCAGATCGGCATTGATGAGTTCGAGCGCGGCGAAGGCCGTCCCGCTCGCAAGGCATTGGAAGAATTGTGGCTGGTGATGAAAGGAGGCGTTAAATGAGCACACCGACACTTGACCAAGTTTATCGAGACGCACAGCGGTTGCCGCTTGAGGATCAGCGTGCGTTGGCTGCGTTGATTGAGCCGCCAAAATCGCTGGAAGAGATCGCGGCGGAGCAGGGAGTCGGACCGTTTGACTTCAAGGCCGCACAGCAGGAAGCTGCGGGGGTATGGCCGGAAGAGGAGAGTGCTGATGAGTTCGTTGCTGCTGTGCGGGAGTGGCGTAATGAAGGACGGCATAGGGAACTTGACTAATGCGGACTCTGATCGTGGACAGCAACGTCATTTCGTACATCTACAAGCAGGACACTCGTGCCGCTTTGTACGAACCACATCTGGCGAATGCGCTCACTTTTACCAGTTTTATGACGCTGGCTGAACTGGAACGCTGGGCGATTGCCCGAAATTGGGGAATGCGCAAGCACGCCAGCTTACTTCACCTTGTTCAGAAACGATTCGCGGTAATCGAATCCAACCACGCGCTATGTCGTCAGTGGGCGCAAGTGACTGAAGAGGTAAAGAAATCCGGACGAGTAATTCAAACGTCGGATGCCTGGATCGCAGCGACTGCCCGGCTTTACAACGCGCCGCTGGTAACACATAACAAAGCTGACTTTGCGGTTGTTCCAGGTTTGTCCATCATCTCCGAAGCTCCCTGAAGTTTTTGTGCAATAAGCAAAATAGACGGCTATTGCTAAAGCATTCAGTGTGGCATTGACGATCTGGCAAGAATGTTTTCGCCAGGAACGCGGGTCGCACGCATACAACCCGGCGGCAGTCGCCGCATAAAGCCGTTTCACCTTTCCTATTTTGGAGACACCCTATGACAAAAAAGAATCGAACTGTGTTGATTGCGCTGTTGCTGGCGTTGTCCGCATCAGCGAGTTTGCCGTTCAAAGCCTCCGGGCAGGAGGCGGCGCAGCAGGCAACCGCGACGCAGCGTCCCATTGAACTGGCCGACAGTCTGGCCTGGAAGAGAATCGCTTCACCGTCGGTTTCACCGGACGGGCAGTGGTTCGCGCACAAGCTGACGCCGAACGAAGGCGACAGCGAAGTCGTTTTACGCCGTATCAGCGACGGCAAGGAATGGCGTTTTCCGGTTGGCGAATCGCAGGGCGGCGGCGGATTTTTCGGCGCTGCGGCGACGGATGTGGTTTTTTCCGACGACTCGAAATGGTTCGCCTTTTCCATCTCGCCGACCTTCAAGGAAGGCAAGCGACTGAAGAAAGAGCGCAAACCGCTGCAAAACAAAGTCGCCGTCATCAATCTGGCGACCGAAAAGAAAGTTGAATTCGACAAGATCAAACGCTTTTCGTTTTCGGCGGAAAACGCCGCCTGGATTGCGCTGCACACTTATGGCGCGGCTCCTGCTGGACCGCCTGCGCCCTCCGCACCTGCAACTGGTTCGACACCTGCGCCGGAGCGCGCAACGGGATCTGATTTGATCCTGCATGAACTGGCAACCGGCAATCAGCTCAATGTCGGCAATGTCGCCGATTTTGCCTTTAACAAGAAAGGCGACTGGCTGGCCTGGACGATTGACGCCAACGAAAAAATCGGCAACGGCATTCAGGCGCGCAATATGACGACCGGCGCGGTGCTGCCGCTCGACAGCGATAAAGCCAGCTATCGCGGCCTGAACTGGACGGAAAAGGGCGAAGCGCTGGCCGCAGTCAAAGGCGTAGAAGACAAAGGCTACGAAGATAAACTTTACAGCGTGGTTGGCTTCACAGGCTTTGCCGCGGGTTCGCCAAAGAAAACAATTTATGATCCGCGTGAAGACAAGGAGTTTCCCGCCGGTCTGACTGTCAGTCCGAATCGCAATCCTGTCTGGACGGAAGATTTCAGCGCGCTGCTGTTCGGCATTCACGAAGTCAAAAAGAAAAAAGCAGGTAAAACCCCGGAGAAACCGGCGGACGGTGAGGCCAAGCCGGATGCCGCAGCGATGGCGGCAATGCGCCGTCAGGATGACGAACCGGAAAAACCGGATCTGGTCTTGTGGCACTGGAAAGACGGACGCCTGCAAGCGCAACAGCAGGTCGAAGAAAGCCGCGACAAGAATTTCAGCTTCCTTTCCAGCTATCGCGTCGCCGACAAGAAATTTGTCCGGCTGGCCGAACCCGGAACGCGCAATGTCATTGCCGCGCCGAAACAGAAATTCGGCGTAGGTTTTGACGCCACACCTTACGAATTGATCGGCAATCTGGACGGGCGGCGCTATCAGGACATTTACGTCGTTGACCTGAAAACCGGCGCGAAGACGCTGGCAGTGAAAAAGAGCCGCTGGAATTACCCTGCATCGCCAGACGGCACGCATTTCCTGTATTACGACGACGGCCATTTTTTCACCTACGACATGACCTCGGGCAAGTCATACAACATCACGCAAAAAGTCCCCTCGGTGTTCTGGGATCAGGAAGACGATCACAACGTCAGCAAACCGCCGACCGGCATCATTGGCTGGACGAAAGACGGCGCTTCGGTGCTGCTGACGGATGACTGGGATATCTGGAATGTTCCGGTTCACGGCGGTAATGCCGTCAACCTGACGGCCAATGGAAAGAAAGACCGCATCCGCTACCAGAGCCGTTTCCGCATTGATCCGGAAGAGAAGGGAATTGATCTGTCCGCGCCGGTGTACGTTCGCGCCTACGGCGAATGGACGAAGAAGTCCGGCATTGGCCGGATTGACGGCGGCAAGCCCGGCGTCAAAATGCTGCAATGGGACGATGCCAGTTACGGCAGCGTGTCGAAAGCGAAGAAAGCCGATGTCTGGCTCTACACGCGCGAAACCTACAATGACGCCACGAGCTACTACATTGCCGACGCTTCTCTAGGCAACAGCAAAAAACTGACGGACGCCAATCCGCAGCAGAAAAACTTCCTCTGGTCCTCCGGCTCGAAGCTGATTGAATACACCAGCGCCAAGGGCGACAAACTGCAAGGCGCGCTCTTCCTGCCGGCCAACTACGAACCGGGCAAGAGCTATCCGACCATTGTTTACATCTACGAAAAGCTGTCGCAAGGGCTGAACGCTTACACCGTGCCAACCTACAACGGCTTCAATAAATCGGTTTACACCAGCAATGGGTACGCCGTGCTGATGCCGGACATTGTTTACAAGGTGAATGATCCGGGCATGTCCGCCGTCTGGTGCGTGCTGCCCGCGCTGGAAGCCGCGATCAAAACCGGCATCGTGGATAAAGACCGCGTCGGAATTCAGGGACATTCCTGGGGCGGGTATCAAACGTCATTTCTGGTGACGCAGACCGACGCTTTCAAGGCCGCGATTGCGGGCGCGCCGCTGACGGAAATGATCACGATGTACAACTCGATCTACTGGAATTCCGGCGGCGGCAACATGGCCATTTTTGAAAGCAGCCAGGGGCGATTTACCGGAAGCCCGCTCGATAATCCTGAAGCGTACATTCGCAACTCGCCGATTTCACACGCCAAAAACGTCAAAACGCCGCTCGTCATTTTGCACAACGACAAGGATGGCGCGGTGGATTTCACGCAGGGCATTTTCTATTACAACACGCTGCGGCGTTTGCAGAAACCCGTCGTGATGCTGCAATACAAGGGCGAAAATCATGGCTTGCGCGTGCCGGCGAATATGAAGGATTACACCGTGCGGATGCGCGAATTTTTCGATCATCACCTGAAAGGCAAACCCGCGCCGAACTGGTGGCTGGAAGGCGTGCCGCACCTGAAGCTGAAGGAGCATCTGGAAGAACGCGCGCCGGAAAAGCCGAAACCGATTGATCCATTGAATGACGACAACCGATAAGAGAACTTTCCCACGGAGCCACACGAAGAACCACGAAGAAGGCTTCAATCCTTCGTGCCTTTTCGTGTGGCTTCGTGGGAGAAAGGATTTGCGATTGAAGCCTGCACTCATCGGCATCCCCTGGGATGAAATGTCCTCTTTTTTGCGCGGCCCGGCGGAAGCGCCCGCCATCATCCGTCGCGCGTTGTTTTCCGAAGCCTCGAATGACTGGAGCGAGACCGGGCAACTGGTCAATGCCGAAGCGATTCACGACGCGGGCGATGTCGAAGCCGTGCCGGGCCTGGAAATGCTCGTCCGCATCGAACAGGGCATCAGCGGCTTGCTTGAGCAAAACTTCCAGCCGATTTCTCTCGGCGGCGATCACGCCGTGACCTATCCGATTCTCAGAGCCTTCGCCAAAAAATACCGGCATTTGAGCATTCTGCACTTCGACGCGCACCCGGATATTTACGACGAATTTCAGGGCAACCGCTATTCGCATGCCTGCCCGTTTGCGCGGATTATGGAAGAAGGTCTGGTTGAACGTCTGGTGCAGGTGGGCATTCGCACGATGACGCGCCATCAGCGCCAGCAGATCGAACGATTTAATGTCGAAGTGGTCGAAATGCGGGACTGGCGCGACGATTGGCCGTTTTACTTCGACACGCCGGTTTACATTTCATTCGATATTGACGGACTGGATCCGGCGTTCGCGCCGGGCGTTTCGCACCGCGAACCGGGCGGATTGTCCACGCGGCAGGCGCTCAACACGATTCTCAATCTGAACGCCGAGATCGTCGGGGCGGACATTGTCGAATTCAACCCGCGAATGGACATTACCAACCTGACCGAAACCGTCTGCGCCAAGCTGGTCAAGGAAATTGCCGCCAAAATGCTGGAATTTGATGCAGTACGGGAAGCGTAAGCGACCTGGCTTTCCACAATGCGTCAACTCCATAATGCGTCAACCATTGATAATCGGGTCGCTTACGCTTCTCATACCGCAATGAAACCCGTCGAACCGATTCTGGCCGCCGATCTATTTGGCGAGATTCACGAAGAACTGCTGGTCTTATTGAAAGGATTGTCCGCCGAAGACTGGTACAAACCGACCGTTGCCGGCGCTTGGCAGGTTCGTGACATTGCCGCGCATTTGCTGGACAGCGACATTCGTCGGCTGTCCTTTCAGCGCGATCAAGCGCCGATGGTCCCGCCTGATCCCCCCATCGGAAGTTACACCGACCTGGTCGGTTTCCTGAACCAACTCAATGCCGACTGGATCAAAGCCGCCAAACGCATCAGCCCGCAGTTGCTGATTGAATTTCTGGCAGTCACCGGCGAGCAGGTTGCGGCGCTGCTGAAATCCATTGATCCGTTCGCGCCTGCCATGTTTTCAGTCGCCTGGGCGGGCGAAGAAGCTTCGTTGCACTGGTTCGACGTGGCGCGCGAATACACCGAAAAATGGCATCATCAACAGCAGATTCGCGATGCGGTCGGCGCGCCGCCGCTCTACGCGCGCAAATGGCTGCATCCGGTGCTGGACGCTTTCCTGCGCGGATTGCCGCACGCTTACCGCGAACTGGCGGCGGACGAAGGCGCAAGAATTGTCTTCAGCGTGACGGGCGAGGCCGGCGGCGACTGGACTTTGGCGCGTGAAGCCGGCGCCTGGCATTTATATGCCGATGGTGTCGAGGATGCCGTTTGCCGATTGACACTGGATCAAGACACCGCCTGGCGTTTGCTGACCAAGGGACTGACGCGCAAGCAGGCAGCAGCGAAAATTGAAATCAGTGGTGAAGCGGCTTACAGCCGGCCGCTGTTGGGAATGTTGGCCGTGATGGCCTGAGCCTTTTTTCTCCAAAGCTCGTCAAATGATTCCTCAAAGATTGACTGGTTTTTGGGACGGCTTGTAAGATGCGCGCTGTAACACTTTCTTTCATTCCACCTACAATTTTTGTTTGCACACTTTTCCGAAAAGATGAGGCGAGGCTTCGTTTGCCGGCATTGCGGGCGAAATTAGGTGCCTGCTGCGATGCGCATTTTTTCAGCGCTGCGAACGAAGAACTGCAAACGAAGACCTGAATAACTTTATCGAACGGTTGACCGCGAATTCGGCTGAAACACCATCCCCAGGAATGCTCTTTGATGCCTGTTCGCCGGTTTTGGAACTTAAAGCGCAACTTTAACTTCGCACATTTTTACTAGGACACACATGAGCACAAAAGACCCATCCGGTAATTCGAGGAATCAGCGGTTCACTCCCGCAAGAATAATTTTCATTTTGGCATGTCTGGCGATTGCAGGCGTGGCGGGCGTGGCGCTGCAAAAAGGTTTGTGGAGGGATAACGCTGCGGTTGAGCAATCCGGCGCGCGGCGGTTTGCGGGCCGGGCGGGAAACACGCTTCCCGCGCCGGGAACGCGGCTTTCCAAAAATGCGCAGTTTCTTTCGCAATCGCAGGTGAACGCCGACGGAACCATCACCGGCGCGAGAATCATCATGGACACGGGAATCGAGCGCAGCGTTCGGGACATCATGCGGCAGCAAGCCGCCACGCCCGCCCGCGAGACCCCACGCATGAAGCCGGAACGGGAAATCGAACGCGAGGAAAAGAAGAATAACCCCGCCGCGCCGGAAGTCGCGCAATGGCCCGTGCCCGCCAAAGGGCAGCAGTCGCCAACGCGAATCAATGCGCCGCAAACCACAGACCTTTCGTTCAACGGCCCGACGCTGACCGATACCGGCGCGTTTCCGCCGGACACGATGGGCGCGGTCGGCCCAACACAGTTCATGGCGTTTGAAAACGGGCGCATTCGCACTTACACCAAAGCCGGCGTGGCGGACGGCGTCATCAATGCTGACCCGGATGTCTTTTTCGCTTCGGTCATGACGCCGGTGGGTGGTTCTGTAACGCTGAACTTCACCAGCGATCCGAACGTGCGTTACGACCGGTTCACCAAACGCTGGTTTATGACCATCATTGACGTGCCTTGCACCAACGCCACCTGCACGATGACGGCTGCCAACCGGATGATGATTGCCGTCAGCGATGCGGCCAGCAACGGCACGATCAGCGCCGGCACGGTCTGGACGTTCTTTCAGTTCGTCGGCGATCCCGGCACGAATTTTTTGGATTACCCCTCATTGGGCGTGGACGTAAATGCGCTTTACATCGGCGGCAATATGTTCAGCAGCGCGGGTTCATTTGTCGGCTGTAACGCTTACGTCGTGCAGAAATCTTCCATTCTAGGTGCGGGGCCGGGTGTTGCGACTGCGTTCGCGAACATTGCTACCGGCACCACCGCAGGGCCGTTTTCGCCACGCGGCGTGGACAATTTCGATTCGGGCGCAACCGCAGGGTATTTTGTTGGGGTGGACGTCCTCACTTTCAGCACCATTATGTTCCGCCGCGTCAACAATCCCGGCAGCGCCTCGCCAACCATTTCCGCCAACATCAGCGTGACGGTTCCTACCACGACTTCCCCGAATCCCGTGGAACACGCCGGCAACACAGGGGGGACAAACGGCCACCTGGACGCGCTCGACGACCGGATGTATGCGGCGATGATTCGCAACGGGCGACTGTGGTCGGCGCATAACTTTCGCGTCAGTGCCGCCGGTGTCGCCAATACCGCCGCGCAGGCGCGCAATGCTTCGCGCTGGTACGAATTCCAAAATCTGACGACCACGCCGACGCTGGTGCAATCCGGCACGGTGTTCGACAACGCGGCCACGCGCGCGGCGGCGCGGCAATATATCATTCCGTCCATCGCCGTCAGCGGCCAGGGACACGCCGTACTCGGTTTTACCATGGCGGGAACGCCGGTCGGTGCCACGCCGGCTTACGTCGGCAGACTCGCCGGCGATACTTTGGGAACGATGGATGGCCCGCCCACTGTGGCGGCAGTAGCCTTCGGCACTTCGACCTCGAACTACAATCCGCCGTCCGATCCGGGTGGAGCAGGCGGACGGCGTTGGGGCGATTATTCCTATATCAGTCTCGACCCGCTTGACGATATGACGCTGTGGGCGATTCAGGAATACAACCATGCGTCGAACTCCTACGCTGTGCGCGTGGCGAAACTGGCTGCTCCACCGCCTGCCACGCTGTCTGTGGCGTCTCCGTCGTCCATCACTGTCGGACAAGCTTCCGTTAACGTCACCATCACCGGCACGTCATCCGGAGGTTCGGGCTTTTATGATCCAGGCGCGAATCTGCCCGCGCCGGCGTTGCCCTTTAATCACATTGCGGCGTCGGTAACCGGCGGCGTGACTGTCAACAGCGTTACCTATACCAGTCCGACCAGCATCACCTTGAACCTTTCCACGGTCGGCGCATCCATCGGAGCGAAAAACGTCACGGTGACGAACCCCGACGGCCAAGGCGTTACGGCCAACGGCTTGCTGACCATCACCGGCAGTTGCTCAACAATTACGGGAACGGTCGGCGGCGGCGGAACGATCTGCGCCGGCGGATCAACCGACGTGACGGTCACGGTCAGCGGCGGCACGGCTCCTTACACCGTGACACTGACCAACGGAGGCGGCTCCCAAACCGGCAACGGCCCAACGTTCACCTTCCCGGTCAGTCCGGGCGCGAACACCACGTACGCCGTCGCCGTCGGCAGTCAGGACGCCAACAGTTGCGCCATTACGGGCAGCGGCAGTGCAACCGTCAACGTTTCTCTACCACCCACGGCAGCCAATGCGGGCCCGGATCAAACGCTCTGCAACACGAGTCCGGCGACATTAGCGGCCAATACGCCAGGCGTGGGAACAGGCGCGTGGTCGGTGGTCAGCGGGCCTTCGACTTCATCCGCCCAATTCAACAACACGACCAACCCGGCGGCGACCTTCACGCCGGCGGGCGGCGCGGGCGCTTACACGCTGCGCTGGACAATCAGCAACGCGCCCTGCACAGCTTCCACCGATGACGTGGTGATTACGTTCAACGCCGCGCCGACTGCGGCCAATGCGGGCCCGGATCAAACGCTCTGCAACACGAGTCCGGCGACATTGGCGGCCAATACGCCAGGCGTGGGAACGGGCGCGTGGTCGGTGGTCAGCGGCCCTTCGACTTCATCCGCCCAATTCAACAACACGACCAACCCGGCGGCGACCTTCACGCCGGCGGGCGGCGCGGGCGCTTACACGCTGCGCTGGACAATCAGCAACGCGCCTTGCACGGCTTCCACCGATGATGTGGTGATTACCTTCAATGCCACGCCGACTGTGGCGAATGCCGGACAGGATCAAACGGTTTGCGCGACGAACTCCGCCGCGCTTGCGGCCAATACGCCGAGTTTCGGCACGGGCGGGTGGACAGTGGTCAGCGGCCCTTCGACTTCGGCGGCTCAGTTCAGCAGCGAGACCAATCCAACCGCGACCTTCGCGCCGGCAGGCGGTTCAGGCGTTTACACGCTGCGCTGGACGATCAGTAATTCGCCCTGCACGGCTTCGGCGGATGATGTCGTCATCACCTTCACCGCTCCGCCGACGGTTGCCAATGCGGGGGCGAATCAAACGCTTTGCATCACGTCGGTTTCCGGTGTTTTGGCGGCCAACACACCGGCCATCGGCACGGGCGCGTGGTCAGTGGTGAGCGGGCCTTCGGTTTCGACGGCTCAGTTCAGCAGCACCAGCAATCCGGCGGCGACGTTCACGCCGGCGGGCGGGGCGGGGGTTTACACCTTGCGCTGGACGATCAGCAATTCGCCTTGCGCGGCTTCGACCAGTGAAGTGACGCTGACGTTCAATTCCGCGCCCACAGCCGCCGATGCCGGTCCGGATCAAAGTTTCTGCACCATCAGTCCGGCCACGCTGGCGGCCAATACGCCCGGTGTCGGCACGGGCGCCTGGTCCGTGGTCAGCGGGCCTTCGACTTCGACAGGTCAATTCAACAACATCGGCAATCCGGCGGCGACGTTCACGCCGGCGGGTGGAGTCGGCGTGTACACCTTGCGTTGGACGATCAGCAATTCGCCCTGCACGGCTTCGACCGACGACGTGACGCTGACTTTCACCTCGCAATCGGTCGCGGCGAATGCGGGCCCGGATCAAACGCTTTGCACCACGGCTGTCGTTGCAACGCTGGCCGCCAATTCGCCGGGCGCGGGCACTGGCGCGTGGACGGTGGTGAGCGGGCCTTCGACTTCGGCAGGTCAATTCAGCAGCACGAGCAATCCCGGCGCGACGTTCACGCCGGCGGGCGGGGCGGGCGCGTATACCTTGCGCTGGACGATCAGCAATCCGCCTTGCGCGCCATCAACCGATGATGTCGTCGTCACCTTCAACGCGTCGCCGACCGTCGCGAGCGCAGGCTCGGATCAAACGCTCTGCACCACGAGTCCGGCGACGCTGGCGGCCAATACGCCAAGCGTCGGCACAGGCGCATGGTCAGTGGTCAGCGGACCGTCAACGGCAGGTTCGCAATTCAACAGCACCGGCAATCCGAGCGCGACCTTCACGCCGGCGGGCGGAGCAGGCGTGTACACCTTGCGTTGGACAATCAGCAACGCGCCTTGCACGGCTTCGACCGATGACGTGGTGATTACCTTCAACGCCTTGCCGACGACGGCGAATGCCGGACCCGATCAAACGCTTTGCGCGACAACCGCGACTTTGGCGGCGAACACGCCGGCGGTCGGCACGGGCGCGTGGAGCATCGTCAGCGGAGCGGGCGGCACGGTCACAACACCGTCAAGTCCGACTTCAACTTTTACGGGCGTGGCGGGAACGAGCTACACCCTGCGTTGGACGATCAGCAATTCGCCCTGCACGGATTCGACCGATGACGTGGTCATCAACTTGACTGCGAATCCGACGACGGCCAATGCCGGACCCGACCAAACGCTTTGCGCGACAACCGCGACTTTGGCGGCGAACACGCCGGCGGTCGGCACGGGCGCGTGGAGCATCGTCAGCGGAGCGGGCGGCACGGTCACAACACCGTCAAGCCCGACTTCAACTTTCACGGGCGTGGCGGGAACGAGCTACACCCTGCGTTGGACGATCAGCAATTCGCCCTGCACGGATTCGACTGATGACGTGGTCATCAACTTGACCGCGAATCCGACGACGGCTAATGCCGGCCCAGATCAGGCATTCTGCGGCACGCCGGCGGCGGCGTTGGCGGCGAACGCTCCCGGCGTTGGCACGGGCGCGTGGACGGTCGTCACCGGTCCGTCAACGCTGGCTTCGCAATTCAGCAGCACGAGTTCGCCGAGCGCGACTTTCACACCGGCCGGCGGCACGGGCGTTTACACGCTGCGCTGGACAATCAGCAATGCGCCCTGCACGGATTCGACCGATGATGTGGTGCTGACTTACAACGCTGTGCCGACCATCACGCCGGGCGCGAGTCCGTCTGTGTTTCCAGGGACGACCAGCGCGAATTTGTCTTATACGGCGACCAGCGGCAGCCCGGATCAGTACAGCATTGATTACAACGCGGCGGCCAACAGCGCGGGTTTCGTGGATGTGACGAATGCGGCGCTGCCTGCTTCGCCGATTGTTTTGGTCGTGCCCGGCGCGGCGGCATCCGCGACCTATAACGCCACGCTGATCGTGCGCAACAGCGCGACCGGGTGCGTCAGCGGCGCGGTGGCCTTCACCGTCACCGTGGCGACTTGTCCGACCATCACGGTCAGTCCGTCCGATTCCGTGTTGCAGGCGGGGCGCAGCGGAACGCCGTATAACCAGACCTTTACGCAAACCGGCGGCGCGGGCATTGTCGTGTTCAGCGTCAGCACGGGCACATTACCCGCAGGGTTGACGCTCAGTCCCGGCGGGGTTTTGTCCGGCACGCCGGCGGTGTTCGGTTCGTTCGGCTTCATGGTGCGCGCCACGGATGTCAACAATTGTTTCGGCGAACGCGCATACACGCTGGTGATCAATCCGCCCTGCGCGACAATCACCATCAGTCCAGCCAGCTTGCCTGCGGGCTTTCAGGGAACGGCTTACAGCCAGACCCTTACGGCCACGGGTGGCGGCGCGCCTTACAGCTTTACCCTGACTGCCGGTGCATTGCCGAGCGGCCTGAGCCTGAGCAGCGGCGGAGCTTTGACCGGAACGCCGTCCGTTTCGGGAAATTTCAATTTTACGGTGACGGCGACGGACAACACGGGCTGCACAGGCACCGGTTCCTACACCCTGCTGGTCAGCGGCGATGGCTTGCAGTTCTATCCACTGGCCGCGCCGGTGCGCTTGCTCGACACGCGCGCCATCGCCACGACCGGCTGCGTCAAAAACACCGGGCCATTCGCCAACAATGAAACCAGGACGCAGGCAGCGCGGACTGCCTGTTCGACCATTCCGGCGGCAGCCACGGCGGTTGTCGGCAATATCACGGTCGTGCCTTCGGGGCCGGGTTTCCTGACCCTGTTCCCCAGCGATGCCGCACAACCGCCGGTCGCCAATTCCAACTTCAAAGCAGGGGAAGTGACCAACAACTTCTTTACGGTTGCACTTGGCACAACCGGAGTGGAGGCGGGCGCGTTCAAAATCTTCACCGGCCTGTTTACCGGCGGAACCAATACCGAGGTCATTATTGATGTCACCGGTTATTACGCGCCGCCCGCCGCCGCTGGTTTGTATTACCACGCTCTGCCCACGCCGGTGCGGTTGTTGCAAACCTTCCCGGGGCAGACGGGGTGCATTCTGAACGGCTCGCAGCAGCTTCAGGGGACAAATGATCCGAACGCCAATCCGGCGCTGGATCTGTTGGTGCAGGGGCGGTCGCCCGGTTTGCCTTCGCCCTGCAACGGCATTCCGAATGATGCCGTGGTGCTGGTCGGCAATGCGACAACGGTCTTTCCGCAAGCTCCCCTCGGTTCCGGGTATTTGACCATTTATCCGAGCGATGCGGCGCGGCCCACGGTGGCCAGTTCCAATTACGGAAATAACGACATCGTCAATGGTCCGTTCGCCGTTAAACTGGGAGCCGATGGCGCGTTCAAGGTCTACACCTTCTCAACCACGCATCTGGTGATAGATATTTCGGGTTACTACAGCGCCAGTCCAAGCGACGCCAACGGCGCAGGCTTGCTGTTCAATCCGCTGCTGAAACCGATGCGGTTGCTGGAAACACGGGCTGACTTCCCGGGCTTTCCGCTGACGGGCTGCTACCGTCCGAATGCCCCGATTGCCGGGGGAACGGGCGGCATCCGCACACAGCAAGTTTGGGGAACCTGTTCGGATCAACCGATCACCATCCCGAATGTTGCGCGGGCGGTGGCCGGCAATGTGACGGTGATCAATCCGGTGAATGCGGGCTTTGGCACGTTCTTCCCCGGAGATGTGGGAACGGCGCCGACGGTCGCGACAACGAATTATCCGTTCCCGGTGGTGTTCGGCTACAACCGGCACTATTTCGCCGGCTTGAGTCCAACCGACGGGACGTTCAAGATTCTGACCCAGTTCACCAGTGATTACATTGTGGATGTTTCCGGCTACTTCGCGCCGTAAACTTTTCCGCGCCGGGCGATGACGACGGAGACGGCAAGATCGCGTCGCGACCTGGCGCGGTCCGGAAGGCGGCTGGTATTTCGTCAGTAGTTCCGGCGGCGTAGTGGGCAGGTCGTGACGAGTGGAGCGGCCTGGAGTTTTCCGCCCCGCGTAGTAGGACAATTTGCCAAATTGTCCTACTACGCGGGGCGGAAAACTTTCAAAGCGTTCCACTGAGGGGCTACGGGTCTGCCCTTTTTTCCTGGTGATCGGACTTGCGGAACGGCTTGTCTCGTTCTGGCTGGTTCTGATCAGCCGGTACGGTATTGATGAATTCCGTCACTGCCGGTAAACTCCGGCCCGCTGATTCGCTGTCCCCAATGTTCCAGGCAGTAGAGGGATGTCAGGAGCGATCACTCTCACAAAAGCTTTACACCAGAATTTCACTGGCAATTCCGAACCGCTACTTTCTTCAGGAAAAATGCGCTTCCGGCAAATCCCTGCCGTCAACCGGTTCTTTGACTGTTTCGGTATGGGATGCCGGGTTTCGCGTCTCATGGCCCATTGAAATTGCGCATCGAAAAACAAGAGGCAAATCCCATGCAAACTACACACACGCGTAACAATCACGCATTGCAAGTCATCGTCTGGCTGGCCATGGCGACCAGACGCAGTATCAATCGGCACTTGCTCTCGACCTTGGCCGGCATGCTCGTGGTGGCAGCCATGGTCCCCACTTTCGCCAACGCCCAAATCTGTACGCTCACGTCGTCGGGAGCCACATACACGATTCCGGCGGCGTCTCACTATGACGCCACGCAAACCTCGAACTTGACCGGAGTCGGCACCGGGGACTATCTATTCGAGGACGGCTGGTGGTTCCGGGTATCGGGAGACACTCAGGAGTTCTTTTTCCCCGCTCCGACGACGACGACATGTGGTGGCGCCACCGGAACCATCACCTGGACGGACGTGAATGGCCGCGGCCTGTTCAGCGCGACAAATACGCTGACGCTGTCGAGTGCGGCCGCCGGTATGGGCCAGCTCATCTTGACGATGTCAATCACGAACTTAACGGGCAGCCCGCTCGTGATCACGCTGTTCCATGGCGCGGATTTCGACGTCAACGGGTCGGCCGGCACCGACAGCGCAACTCTGTTGAACGCGAACGACTACCTGCGCATTTCAGACTCAACCGCTGGTTTCGCGGAGTACAGAGCATTCAATCCTTCCGCTACTGCATTCATGGTGAGGCCGTTCGCCGCAGCGACCGATGTGTTCGGGCTACTGGCAAACACGGGTCTCGACAACTTCGACAATTCGGGACTACCGTTCACCAACGCTGATTTCACCGGTGCATTCCAGTGGAATCTCAACATTCCGGCCAACGGTACCGCTTCGGTCACTGTCGCACTGAGCGGAAACTCCGCATTGGCGACGGCCGATCTCGCCATCACCAAGACCGATGGCGTGACGACGGCGACTCCGGGCGGTTCGACGACTTACACCATCACAGCCGCCAATGCCGGGCCCAGCAACGCGACAGGTGCCACGGTCGCAGACACTTTCCCGGCGTCGCTGACCTGCACCTGGACTTGCGTTGGTGCGGGCGGCGGCACTTGCACGGCAGCCGGTTCCGGCAACATCAACGACACGGTCAATCTGCCGTCGGGCGGTTCGGTGACGTACACCGCTTCGTGCTCGATTTCCGGCGGGGCGAGCGGCTCGCTTTCCAATACGGCGACAGTCACAGCGCCGGGTGATGTGGCCGACCTGACGCAGGACAACAACAGTGCGACCGACACCGACACGCTGATGGCGATGGCCTCGATGGCCGATCTGGCCATCACCAAGACCGATGGGGTGACGACGGCGACGCCCGGCGGCTCGGTCACCTACACCATCACGGCTTCGAACGCCGGGCCAGACAATGCCACAGGCGCGACCGTGATGGATACCTTCCCGGCGGTGTTGACTTGCACTTGGACTTGCGTCGGCGCGGGCGGCGGCACTTGCACAGCTTCCGGTTCGGGCAACATTAACGACACGGTGAATCTGCCGTCGGGCGGGTCGGTGACGTACACCGCTTCGTGCTCGATCTCTGGCGGGGCAACCGGGTCGCTTTCGAACACCGCGACGGTTGCAGCGCCGGGCGGAGTGAACGATCCGTCCCCCGGCAACAACAGCGCGACCGACACCGACACGCTGATGGCGATAATCCCGATGGCCGATCTTGCCATCACCAAGACCGACGGGGTGACGACGGCGACGCCGGGCGGTTCTACGACCTACACCATCGTTGCCTCCAATTCTGGGCCAGACAATGCCACAGGCGCGACCGTGACGGATACCTTCCCGGCAGCGCTGACTTGTACCTGGACTTGCGTCGGCGCGGGCGGCGGCACTTGCACTGCGGCTGGTTCGGGCAACATTAACGACACGGTGAATCTGCCGTCGGGCGGGTCGGTGACGTACACAGCTTCGTGCTCGATCTCTGGCGGGGCAACCGGCTCGCTTTCGAACACCGCGACGGTTGCAGCGCCGGGCGGAGTGAACGATCCGTCCCCCGGCAACAACAGCGCGACCGACACCGACACGCTGATGGCGATAATCCCGTTGGCCGATCTTGCCATCACCAAGACCGACGGGGTGACGACGGCGACGCCGGGCGGTTCTACGACCTACACTATCGTTGCCTCCAATTCTGGGCCGGGCAATGCGTCAGGGGCGACGGTCGCGGATATCTTCCCGGCTTCGCTGACCTGCACCTGGACTTGCGTGGGCGCGGGTGGCGGAACCTGTACCGCGGCCGGTTCGGGCAACATCAACGACACGGTGAATCTTCCGTCGGGCGGGTCGGTGACATACACGGCTTCGTGCTCGATCTCTGGCGCGGCGACGGGAACGCTTTCGAACACCGCGACGGTTGCAGCGCCGGGCGGAGTGAACGATCCGTCCCCCGGCAACAACAGCGCGACCGACACCGACACGATCGTTTGTCCAACGGTCACGCTGGCTCCGGCAACACTGCCCAACGGGGAAGTCGGCAACCCCTACAGCCAAACGGTCACGGCCAGTCCGGCGGGAGGCAGTTATAACTATTCGGTGACGAATGGCGCTTTGCCGGCGGGCTTGTCGCTCAATGCTTCGACGGGCCTTATTTCCGGCACGCCTTCGCAAACCGGAACTTTCAACTTCCGGGTGACGGTGACCGGCTTTGGCTCCTGTACCGCTTTTCTGAATTATCAGATTATCATCACCACTTGCGCGCCAATCACAGTCAGTCCGACGACCTTGCCAGGCGGCACGGTTGGCACAGGCTACAGCCAGACGGTTTCGGCGTCGCCGGCGGGGGCTTATGCCTTCACGGTCACCAATGGGGTGTTGCCCGCGGGATTGAGTCTGAATGCGGCGACGGGCGTCATCAGCGGTACGCCGACCACCCCTGGCAGTTTCAACTTCCGCGTCACGGCGGCGCTGGATGGCTGTTCCGGCTCCCGCGATTACACGGTGGGGATTGTCTGCCCGACGCTCACTATGACCCCGCCGACGATTGTTTCCGGTCAAGCAGGCGTCGCATACAATCAACCCATCTCGGTTTCGCCAGCGAGGAGTTACACCTTCAGCCTGGCGTTGGGCAATCTGCCTGCGGGGCTGACGCTGAATCCGGCGACGGGCGTGATCAGTGGAATACCGTCTTCCACCGGCACGACCACCTTCACGGTTAAGGCGGAAACGGCCAGCGGTTGCAGCGCGACGCAAAGCTACTCGCTGGTCATCGGCTGCCCGACCGTCGCCATCAATCCGGCGACTTTGCCGAACGGAACGGGGGGCACGGCTTATAGCCAGACCATCACGGCGTCACCAACCGGAGGCAACTACACCTTTGCGGTCACTTCGGGCAGCTTGCCGGCAGGACTCAACCTCAATCCGGCGACGGGAGTTTTGAGCGGCACGCCAACCACAAACGGTTCGTTCACTTTCACGGTGACGGCAACGGGTTTTGGCGCCTGCACGGGCAGCCAGTCGTACACGGTGGTGATTGGCAGCGGCGGTTGTCCGGCCGTGACCTTGCCGGCTGCTTTGCCGAACGGCAGCGTCGGAGCGCTCTACAGCATTGCGGTCGCTGCATCCCCGTCGGGACTCTACAGCTACGGGGTGACGGCGGGCAGCTTGCCGCCGGGCGTGACCCTGTTTGGCAGTAACGGCGTGATTTTCGGCTATCCGACGGCGGCGGGAACATACAGCTTCACCATCACGGCGACGCAGGGAGCTTGTTCCGGCAGCCAGGCCTATACGGTGGTGATCGGAGCTGGCTTCGCGTCTTCGCTGACGGTGTTCAGCGACTTCGACGGAGACGGGAAGAGCGATCTGTCCGTCTTTCGTGGCAGCGACGGGAACTGGCTGGTCGCCAACAGTGGTGACGGGAAAGTGAATTCCACTCCCTGGGGAGCGAGTTACGAGCCTTACAACGATGTCCCGGTTTCCGGGGATTACGATGGAGACGGCTTAACCGATCTGGCGGTGTTTCGCCGAGGCGGCGGCCACGCCGGATACTGGTTCATTAACCGCAGCAGCGACGGTCAGGTAAGCAGTCATTTCTGGGGCCTGCCGACGGACATTCCCGTGCCCGGCGATTACGACGGAGACGGCAAGACCGATGTCGCGGTTTGGCGTGGCTCGGCCGGAGCATGGTACATCGTCCGGAGTTCGGATGGCGGCGTGGAAGGTTCCCTTTGGGGGGCTGCGTCCGCTGGAGACATTCCGGTGCCGGGCGATTATGACGGCGACCGGAAGACCGACTTTGCTGTTTTTCGGCGGACGGATGGTCACTGGCTCATCAAACGAAGTTCCGATGGTTCCACGTTCAATGCTGTGTGGGGCGTGGAAACGGACGTGCCGGTTCCGGGCGATTATGACGCGGACGGCAAGACGGACTTGGCGGTGTGGCGCGCTTCGGATGGGAACTGGTACATCATTGAAAGCAGCAGCGCCGCGCTGAGAACGGTGAATCTGGGTGTGAAGGGGGATTTTCCGGTGGCGGCGGATTACGATGGAGATGGCAAGGCGGATGCGGCTGTCTGGCAGAAAGCAGCCGGAAGGTGGCTGATTAAGCAGAGCAGCGATGATTCCCTGACATCAACCACTCATGGCCAGAGTGGTGACGTGCCGATTATGGCGCGTAGAAACTGACAACTTGCCGTTGGCTGAAAAGTGATTCAGGGGCAGACAGATTTTGTCTGCCCTTTTTTCATGGCAGGCTCGCACCAAAAAGCTGTCTGGCCAGCAATGGTCGTTTTCAGAACAGAAAGCAGCATAACCTTGATCAGATTGACAGTTGCCAACTGCTCGAATACTCTCGGCCTGCTCTCAAAATTTTCCTTGTTAACGGAAGTTACGTAATCGGCGGCATCTACGGGGTGACGCTGAAATCAGGGAAAAAGCTACCACAATTCCACACAAAACACGGCAGTTGATGTACTTGAGTGCGCAAACAATTCCGCGCAGTCAGTGTGTGCGAATTTTCGATCAGCGGTAAGTATCAGGAATGGGCAATTCAGAAAAAAACAGGTCTATTCAGGTGGCGGTTGCGCCGCAGGATCAGCACACGGTCAAACAGTTGCAGGAACTGACCCAGCTTGCGCTGGCGCGTCTGGAAAAAGGCAATTTCGAAATGGCAGTGGCGCTTTTCAAACGAGCCTTACCGCTGGCCCCCGCCAACTCTCCGGCCCGCGATGTGGTAACCCATAACCTGATGACGGCCTACCGGCGGCGTATTGAAGAGATTTTGAAACAGGAGGACGTGACTCCGCTCAACCCTTACCTGAATGAGGCGCTGGCGCTGCAACTGCGCGGGCCGCTGGCGCAGGATTTCAAATTCCGCGACGAGTTTGCGCGGGTTTATCACAATCTGGGCCTGTCGTTTTATCGCTCCCGGCAGCACGAAGCGGCGCTCCATTGCATTCGCAAAGCCATCGGCATCCAGCCCTGCCCTTCCTATTACGTGGATTTGACGATGTCGCTGGCCTATTTGAAACGGCCCGCGCGTCTGGCCGATTACACGACCGCGATCAAACCGGAACAGCTAGGCCGTCACCTGTTCATTACCTGCACCATGAAAAGCGGTTCGACTTTCCTGAAAAACACGCTGGTCAAACTGACAGGCTTCAAGGATATGTTCGCCGTCTATGCCTCACTGCAAAACGAACACGAACTTGATTTGCCGGTCATCAGCCGTTTTGCCGCCGTCAATACTGTCACGCAACAGCACGCCCGCGCTTCGGAAGCGAATATTCAGTTGATGCAGGCCTTCGCGATTCGCCCCGTGGTGCTGATGCGAAACATTTACGATTCGGTCATCAGCCTGCTCGATTTTTATCGCACCGGTTTTACCTTCAGCACTTTTTTCGACCGGGATCAGTTCCGCGCCATGCCCGAAGCGCGGCAAATCGAATTGATCACCGATAATGCCATTCCCTGGTATTTTCAGTTTGTCGCTTCCTGGAAACGGGCCGAGGCCGAAAACCGGCTGACCATGCACTGGCTGACTTACGAAGAAATGATTGCCGACAAACCGGGAAGCATCGAACGCTTGCTCGACTTTTATGGAATGAGCGCCGCTCGCGCGGACATCGAACGCACCATCGCCGCCACTGAAGCCGATGGCGAAAACAACCGTTTCAACAGGGGCGTCAGTGGGAGAGGAAAAACCGCGCTGACTGCGGAACAGAAAGCGCGCGTCGCCCGTTTCGCCCAATATTTCCCGGGGACTGATTTCAGTTGCCTGGGACTGTAACCTCACACGTGTCGCAGTCTGTCGGCGATACCCCGAAACAGTGATTCCCCCTTCGTTGCCTGGAATTTGTTCTTTGCAAAAGGGGTTTTCAGGAGACTCACCATGCGAAGGAAACTCTTAAACGCGCTCGGAACGTGGACTGAATTTTTCCGGCCCTTGTGGCAAACCATGAAGCGCCAGCGATGGGCGACCATCACCTTGCTGGTCTGCGTGTTGTACGTGCTTGGCGCTGAGCCGCGTCAGGCAGCCGCGCTGATTCGCAAATACCATACTGTCCTGTGGGATAAAAACACCGCCGGACGGCTCTACAACTATTTCGCCGCCGGGGCGGCGACTCCGCCGCAGGACCCTGCCAACAACCGCAAACGGGGTGACAGGGAAAAAATGGTTGTGCAGCCTTTGCCGCCGGAAGGCTTCCCGAACGCGAAAGCCATTCCAACCGGTGGCGGTGATACGCAAGCCACCGCCACCTGCATCGGGGCATTGCCCTACATGGACACAGGCACTACCGTCGGGGCGACGAACGACTATGATCTGCCTGCGGACACTACCAATCCAACGATGACAGGGAGCTGCGCGACCATCTTTACAGGCGCCGGCCCTGCTGGTTCATTGCCTCATGGCGCGGTTTATACTGGCACCGGCACCGCTCCGGATGTCGTTTACGCGATGTCCTTCCCGACCGGGAACACGGATACGCTGACCATCACCCTGGATCCAACCGGCGCGCAGGATTTGTCGCTGATCGTGTATTGCAACAACGTTTCCAGCAATCCGGCGGACGCAATCGTGATTGACGACACCGGCGTCGGCGGTACGGCTGAACAGGTGACGATTGGCAACATCGCCGCCGGAACGACGCTTTACGTTGTGGTGGACGGCTATTCGACCGGCGCAACGCCTCCAGGCCCCAGCGGACCGTATACGCTCACAGTCGCTACCAGCGGTAGCATCCAACCGAGTGGTATTTGTGGCGGCCCAACGCCGACGCCAACGCCGACGCCGACGCCGACGCCAACGCCAACGCCAACGCCGACGCCAACGCCGACGCCAGTGCCAATGTCTGACCTGGCGATTACCAAGACCGACGGCGTCACGACGGCAACTCCAGGCGGTTCGACAACTTACACCATTACGGCTTCCAATACCGGGCCATCCGCTGTCACCGGTGGCACAGTGGCTGACACATTTCCTGCGGCGCTCACCTGCACCTGGACTTGTGTGGGTGCGGGAGGAGGAACCTGTACCGCTGCCGGATCGGGAAATATCAACGATTCGGTCAATCTGCCAGCGGGAGGTTCCGTCACTTACACGGCAAGCTGTTCCATTTCGCCCAGTGCCACCGGCACGTTGTCCAATACCGCCACGGTGAGCAGCGCCGTGACCGATCCCGTCCCCGGCAACAATAGCGCGACTGATACCGACACGCTGACGCCGATGGCGAATCTGGGCATTACCAAGACCGATGGCGTAACCACGGTCAATGCGGGCGGCTCAACCACCTACACGATCACCGCATCCAACGCAGGACCGAGCAATGCGCCGGGGGCTGTGGTCGCCGATACCTTCCCGGCAGCTTTAACCTGCACATGGACTTGTGTTGGAGCGGGCGGAGGCACTTGCACTGCTGCCGGGTCGGGAAACATCAATGACGCGGTAAACCTTCCGTCGGGCGGATCCGTCACTTACACGGCGTCCTGCAATGTCTCGCCTAGCGCAACTGGCACAATTGCCAATACGGCAACTGTTTCCTCACCGGGAGGAGTGACTGATCCATCGCCGGGCAACAACAGCGCCACCGATACGGATACTGTTCAGGTGCAGGCTGATCTGTCAATTACCAAGACGAACGGCACAGGCTCTGTGGTGGCTGGCTCAACCACCACTTACACCATCGTTGCCGCCAATTCCGGTCCGGCGAATGTTACCGGCGCGACCGTGACTGACACTTTCCCGGCGACGCTCACCGGCGCAACCTGGACCTGTGTGGGCGCGGGCGGAGGAACCTGCACTGCGGCGGGTTCCGGAAACATCAATGATACTGTGAATTTGCCAGCGGGCGGTTCGGTCACTTATATGGTCACCGCCACGGTTTCTGGCGGCGCCCCCGGCACTGTCAGCAACACCGCGACCATTTCCGCCCCCGGCGGATTAACGGATCTGGCGCCCGGCAACAACAGCGCGACCGATACCGACACCATCACTTGTCCGGTTGTCACGCTCGCCCCATCGTCGTTGCCGACGGGCGAAGTCGGTTCGGCCTACAACCAAACCATCGTTGCCAGTCCGGCCAGCAGCAGTTACAGCTACACCGTAAGCAGCGGTCTGTTGCCACCGGGGTTGACACTGAATGCAGCGACCGGCGCCATTTCCGGCTCTCCGACGCAAACCGGGAACTTTAATTTCCGGGTGACGGCAACCGGCTTTGGCTCCTGTACCGCTTTTGTTGATTACCTGATCGCCGTCACCAGTTGCGCGCCCATCACAGTCAATCCGGCGACTCTGTCTGGAGGCACGATCGGAACGGCGTATAGCGAGACAGTTTCAGCAACGCCGGCGGGGGCTCATTCGTTCACCGTCACCAACGGCGTGCTGCCGCCAGGATTGAATCTGAATGCAGCGACGGGCCTCATCAGCGGTACGCCGACCACGGCGGGCAGCTTTGGCTTCCGCGTCACTGCGGCGCTGGAGGGTTGTTCCGGCTCCCGCGATTACACGGTGGCGATTGCCTGCCCAATCAGCACGCTCAGTCCGGCAACCATTTCGGCCGGTGAAGCTGGCGTCGCATACAGCCAAGCCCTCAGTGTCTCGCCCGCAGGCAGCTACACCTTTAGCCTGACGGTTGGAAGCCTGCCATCGGGACTGACGCTGAATCCGGCAACTGGGGTGATCAGCGGCATCGCGGCCACGACCGGTACGAGCACTTTCACGGTTAAAGCGGAGGCGGCCAGCGGATGCAACGCCACCCAAAGCTTTACGCTGGTGATGGGGTGTCCGACGATCACTGTCAATCCGGCGGTCCTGCCTGCCGGGACGGCTGGCACTGCTTACAGCCAAACCATCACCGCCAGTCCGGCGGGTGGCAATTACACCTATGCCGCAACTGGCAACATTCCGCCGGGCCTCAATCTCAACCCGGCGGATGGAACTCTGAGTGGCACGCCGACATCCAATGGCTCTTTCGCATTTACCGTGACGGCGACCGGCTTCGGCGGATGCACGGGAAGCCAGGCGTACACGATCACAGTGGGCAGCGGTGATTGTCCGACGATCAGTCTGCCGGGCAGCTTGCCGGCGGGGAGCGTCGGAGCGCTTTACAACAGCACGGCAGCGGCTTCGCCGGCGGGCAGTTACAACTACACGGTGACGGGTACTTTGCCGCCGGGAGTGACGCTGTACAACAACATCGGGCTGGTCTTCGGCTATCCGACGACGGTGGGCAGTTACACCTTCACCATTACGGCAACGGCTGGCGCCTGTTCCAGCAGTCAGGCCTACACGGTGGTGATCGGAGCGGGCTTTGCGTCTTCGCTGACGGCGTTTAGCGACTTCGACGGCGACGGGAAGAGCGATTTGTCGGTCTTCCGGGGAAATGAAGGGAACTGGCTGGTCGCCAACAGCGGCAACGAGCAACTGGCTTCCACTCTCTGGGGGGCAAGCTACGAGCCTTACAACGACCTGGCGGTTTCCGGAGACTACGACGGAGATGGCAAGACCGATCTGGCCGTGTTTCGCCGAGGCGGCCAGTACGCCGGGTACTGGTTCATCAAACGAAGCAGCGACGGCGGTTTGAGCAGTCATTTCTGGGGCCTGCCAACGGACATCCCCGTGCCCGGAGATTATGACGGCGACAGCAAGACGGATGTCGCGGTTTGGCGCGGTTCGGTGGGTGGTTGGTACATTGTGCGAAGTTCGGATGGCGGTGTGGAGGGCTTCCTTTGGGGCGCAGCCTCCGCCGGAGAAGTTCCAGTCCCCGGAGATTATGACGGCGACCGGAAAACCGACTTCGCTGTTTTCCGGCGGGCAGGCGATAACAACCGGACGGACGGGAATTGGTATGTCAGGCGGAGTTCCGATGAGGCCACGATCACGATTGGGTGGGGTCTGGGAGCAGACGTGCCGGTTCCTGGAGATTACGATGGAGACGGCAAGACCGATCTGGCCGTCTGGCGGGCAACGGAAGGGACCTGGTTCATCCTTGAAAGCCGTGGCGCGACGCTTCAGACCTTGTCGCTCGGAGCAATGGGTGACGTGCCCGTAATCGCGGATTACGACGGCGATGGAAAAGCTGATCCGGCAATCTGGCGGGCATCCAATGCAACCTGGATGGTCAAGCGGAGCAGCGAGACTTCCGTGATGTCAAAGGTGCATGGTCAGAGTGGCGACGTGCCGATTATGGCGCGTAGAAACTGACAACTTGCTGTTGGCTGAAAAGTGATTCAGGGGCAGACAGATTTTGTCTGCCCTTTTTTCATGGCAGGCTCGCACCAAAAAGCTGTCCGGAGTCCATGGTTGACGAGATCAAGTCGCGGGCTTATAAACGCAGTGATCGGGAAAGCTTCCTCACATCCAGGCGGTAACAGTGTAAGGCTTTTCCACCGGCCGCCTCCCTGGCACTCTCTGGCGGCCTCAATCCGGCATTACCATCAATCACAGTTTTACGCGCGCTGGCAGGGCGACTGCCAGCGCGCGGTGAGTCGTTCAGGCGGAACGCAGCGAAGGCTGCCCGCCAATCACACTTCCAGCGGGTAATTGGGCAGCACTCTAGGAGCAAAACAATGCGGATTACACATCTTTTCACTCAGTTCAAGGTTCAATCAAATCAATGGCGGCGGTGGTTGGCGCTGGCGCTGGCCGCCGTGTGTGTTCTTAGTTTCACCGGGTGGCGCGTTGGCGCCGGGAAGCAAGTGCTGCGACTCGCTGAACAGTTACAGCCTTTGCGCCACGCACTGGTCGCAGGCAGTAACGAAACCCTCAACAAGAATCGTTCTGTCAGGAGTTTTCCCGCCAGCGCCGCGCTCATGCAGACGTGTCCTGCCGGTTTGACCGTCACCAATGGCAATACCGGGACGTGGGTCAATACATCTGGCGCGACTGTAAACATTCGGATCGCTGCCCTCGGAGCTGGCGGCGGAAAGAATACTGGCACGAACAGTGGGGCGGTGAATACGCTGCTTGGTGGAAGCGGTGCGAATATCGCCGGCGAATTCACTGTGGCGCCCGGAGAGTCCGTTTTTCTGATTGCAGGCGCGCCCGGTCAAAATTCTGTCAATGGTGGTAGTGGTGGGGGCGGTTCGGGGGCGGTCAATTGCGGGAATCCGTCAAATTGTGGGGCTGGAACGATTTTGCTCCTGGCAGGCGGCGGCGGCGGCACCTCGGGGTTTGCGCCTGGCGGGGGCGGCCGGGCCACGTCTGGCGGCGGGGGCGGCGGCACCAACAACAGCAGGAACGCCGCAGGAGGCGGCGGACTCAATGCGGCAGGCCAGGATGGCATTGTTATTCCGGGCGACCCGATGTTTTTCGCGACCGCCAAAGGCGGTGGGCAGGTGAGTAAAACCGGCATCTCCAATGGTGGGGCCGCCGGTAAGAATAATGGTAATCTCGGTGCTGCCGGGGGGAATGGAATGGGTGGCGGTGGCGCATCGGATGGAGGCGGATACGCGGCAGGAGGCGGCGGACAAACAGGCGGAAATGGAGAGAATGATGCAGGTGGAAATAATGGCGGGTATTCGTTGCCCGGCGGCACGAGTCAAATGAACACCGCAGGCGCAGATGGGGGCGGGGCGAATCAGGGTTCGGTCACTTTAACCTGCCTGGGGGTGGCAAGCCCTCCCTCCGCTGACCTCGGCATCACCAAAAACGACGGCGTGACGACCGCCACGCCGGGGGGGGCAGTAACCTACACGATCACGGCCTCGAACGCCGGGCCGGACAATGTGTCCACTGCAACAGTGGCGGATACTTTCCCAGGGACGTTGACTTGCAACTGGACTTGCGCGGGCGCGGGTGGCGGCGCCTGCACAGCGAGTGGTTCGGGCAACATCAATGACACGGTCAATTTGCCGAGTGGTGGCTCGGTGACGTACACGGCGAGTTGCGCGATCTCCAGCAGCGCCACCGGCACGCTGTCGAACACGGCCACGGTGACGGCGGGTGGCGGCGTGACTGACCCGAACGCCGCGAACAATAGCGCGACTGACACTGACATGTTGGCCCCGACAGTCTTTTATGTGGATGACACTTTGGTCATTACCAATGATACGGCCCCGCCTGGGTTGAGTGCGGGGGATACGGTGACTTTCGCCAATGGGGAAGCCGGGCAAACGACGGGGTTGACGTTTGGCTTCGATGCGTTCGATACGATTGCGGGCGCGCTCGGAGCGGCGGCCAGCGGGAATACGATCAACGTCGCTTCCGGCACGTACAACACGCCGCAGGTGCTGATCAATAAATCGCTGACGATCACAGGCGCAGGCGCTGCCACGACGTTTATCAATGGCGGCAACACGCCCATTGCCAGCGCGGGCTTGGTGCGCATTGACCTGCCCGAAGCCGACACCGGCAACGTGTCGTTCACTGGCTTCACCATCAGCAATCCGGGGTTGACCGGCGGCAGCCGGTATCACATGTTTGCCAAGCCAGTGTCTCCGCTTTCAACCATAACGATCTCGAATAACAAACTCACCGGCGTTAACTCCAGTGACTACGGCATCTATTCCGACCGTCCGCGAGGAACGGTTGTCTTCGATCATAACGAACTCACCAACATGGCGTTCAATCCAATCCTGATTGAACACGCCCTGGGTTCAACCAGCGTTCATCACAATACGATTTCCGGGAACAGCTCGACGGCCTATTTCAACATGACCTACAGCGCCAACGACGTAACCGCCTTGCAGCGAGTCGCCGATAACACGATTACGGCGTCATCCGCTTCGGCGATTACGTTCAACAGCGGCTTCGGGAGCAGCACCGGCAAGTTTACCAACGTCGAAATCACCAATAACGTGATTACACAATTGGGTGGAGGCACCAACCGCAGCGGCATCACCCTTTTCAATGCGGCCACTACCGGAAACGGGCCGGCCGCGGCGATTGAAAACCCGGTCATCACCGGCAACAGCATCACCGGCAATGATACGGCCACCAGCAACGGGATCAGGTTGCGCGGGTTGGTGACCAACGCCAGTATCAAAGGCAACAATGTCAGGGATGTGGACAAGGGATTTTCCGGTGAAGTGGTCAACGGTCATTCCGCCACCGGCACCCAAGTCAATTTCAACAGCTTTGTGAGCAATGTCAGCGGTTTTGTGTGGGACGGAACGGCAACCGTGAATGCGGAGAATAATTGGTGGGGATGCAACTTCGGCCCTGGCACGGGCGGGGCAGGTTGCACCGGCACGCCAAATGCAATTGGCGGCGTGGGGGTTGCGATGGTTGACGCGAATCCCTGGCTGGTGCTGGGTCTCAGCGCGATGCCCAACTCAGTTCCTGTGGGAGGAACTTCCAATTTAACCGCCGACCTCACCTTTAATTCGGATGCGATGGATACCTCCGCTTCCGGCAACCTTCCCAATGGCACACCGGTGACCTTCGCGGGCACGGGCGGCACGGTTCTGCCGTCGAACACCACCACGACCGCAGGCAAAGCGATGTCGGTTTTTACTGCCACAACGAGCGGCCCAGGCAGCGCTTCAACCACGGTGGACGGACAGACCATCTCAAACTCGTTGACGGTAACCAAAGCCCTTTCGACCACGACCATCACCTCCGACCTGCCTGATCCGAGTGTGACTGGCCAACTCTACACTGTCGCTGTCACGGTTGCCGCCACTCCGCCGGGAATGGGTACGCCCACAGGCACTGTCGCAGTCAGCGACGGCACGGGCGGGACCTGCAACATTACCTTGAGCGGCGGCGCGGGCAGTTGCAATCTGATTTCGATGACTGCAGGCGCCAAGACGCTCACCGCAAGTTATCAGGGCGACACCAACTTCGAGACCAGCAACGACACCGAAACGCATCTGGTCAACAAAGCCGGCACCACCGCGGTCATCAACAGCGACTCGCCCGATCCTTCCGTGGTCGGCGAGTCGGTGACGGTCAATTTCACCGTGATGGCCAACTCGCCGGGCGGCGGCAATCCCACCGGCAATGTGCTGGTAACGGATGGCGTGAATTCCTGCACGGGGACGCTCAACGCCAGCAGCCAGGGCAGTTGCACGGTGGCTTTGTTCACGCCGGGTGCGCGGACGCTGACGGCGACTTATCAAGGCAGTGTTGATTACAACGCCAGCCCGGCGTCCACTGGGGCTGGGCATCAGGTCAACAAAGCCGATACAACCACGACCATTACCGCCGATATGCCTGATCCATCGGTCATCGGGCAAAACTACGCCGTGACGGCCAGCGTGACAGTCAACTCTCCCGGCAGCGGCTCGCCGACCGGCACGATCACGGTCAGCGACGGCACGAACAATTGCACGATCACGCTACCCGCAACTTCGTGTAACCTGCCGAGCACTTCGGTCGGCGCCAAGACGCTGACGGCGACTTACAACGGCGACGCGAACTTCAACGCCAGCGCCCCTTCGGCGGGCGTGCCGCACACGGTCAACAAGGCGGACACGGTGACG
>JAJNQA010000064.1 GCA_021155085.1 Heliomicrobium sp.
TGCGGAATGGGAGTCGAAGATTGATGAGTTGATGGCGGCGGTGGATAGCTACATCCCGACGCCGGAGCGGGCGATTGACAAGCCGTTCCTGATGCCGGTGGAGGACATTTTCTCGATTTCCGGACGCGGCACTGTGGCAACGGGCCGCATTGAGCGAGGCATCGTCAAGGTTGGGGAGACGGTGGAAATCATCGGGATTAAGGACACGCGCAACACGGTGGTGACGGGCGTGGAAATGTTCAAGAAGTTGCTGGACGAAGGGCGTGCTGGCGACAACGTCGGCTTGCTGCTGCGCGGTGTGGACCGGAAAGAGATCGAGCGTGGCCAGGTGATCGCCAAGCCGGGTTCGATCAAGCCGCACACGAAATTCAAGGCGGAAGCCTACATCCTGACGAAGGAAGAGGGAGGGCGCCATACGCCATTCTTCACAGGGTACCGTCCGCAGTTCTACTTCCGGACGACGGATGTGACCGGGGTCGCACAGTTGCCGGAAGGCACCGAGATGATCATGCCGGGCGACAATATCGCGATGGAGATCGAGTTGATCGCTCCAATCGCGATGGAGAAGGGCTTGCGTTTCGCGATCCGCGAAGGCGGCCGGACGGTCGGCGCCGGCACCGTCTCCGACATCATCGAGTAACCTAGACTGAGCAGTTGCTCGGAAGAGGCGAGTCTATAGCGTTCACGCCTCTAGCTTCTGGAGAAAAATAGTTATGCGAGATAAAATTGTTCTTCAATGCACAGATTGCAAAAACCGCAATTACTTTACGACCAAAAACAAAAAGAAGACGACTCAGCGCTTGGAGTTTAAGAAATTTTGCCGAAAGTGCCGCAAGCATTCATCACATCGCGAGACGAAGTAGCGCAGCTGTGCAAAATTGATTTAGGGGTATAGTGTTAACGGTTAGCACGTGGGTCTCCAAAACCTAAAGTTCGGGTTCGAATCCTGATACCCCTGCCAGTTTTCCTGATGCTTCAGATATCAAAAGAAATCTAATCACCAGTAATAGAGGTGAAAAATAATGGCAACATTGAGTACGCGCGAAGGAGCCTCGGCGATGACAGAAGAGACAAATGAACAATCGCTAGTCGCCAAGCCTCTGGGTTGGTTCGAAAACGTTCGCCAGTTTTGGCGTGAGGTCGCAAGGGAGATGAGACAGGTCTCGTGGCCAACGCGCACTGAAGTCGTCAATACGACCGTTGTCGTCGTCATTGCCGTTTTCTTTTTCGCTTTTTATCTTTTCAGTGCCGACCTCACCTTCACATATCTGATCCAAGGTTTGGAGTGGGTAGCGGGCAAGGTATTTTAGCGAACGCAACTGAACATTTTGTCGGCCGTACATTTGAGAAATTATGGCGAAGCAGTGGTTTATCATTCATACGTATTCAGGCTATGAGCGCAAGGTGCGCGATAGCCTGAATTCACGCATTCAGGCGTTCGGAATGGCCGATGAAGTCACACAGGTCCTGATCCCAACAGAAACTGTTGTCGAAATGAAAGGGTCGAAGCGTGTCGAAAGCACGCGGATGTTCTTTCCAGGATATGTTTTGGTTGAAATTGAGTGTGGCGATAAAGGTGATATTTCTGATCGTGCGTGGCACTTAATCAAGAGTACGCCCAAGGTGACAAGTTTCGTGGGTGGCCAGAAGCCCACGCCGTTGAGTCAGGAAGAGGTTGATCAGATTGTACATCACGTGGAAACTGCGGCGGAAAAACCAAAGCCGAAGTTTACCTTTGAACGTGGTGAAACCGTTCGCATTACGCATGGCCCTTTTACCAGCTTTATGGGCACGGTTGAAGAGGTCAATGGTGACAAGAACATGCTCAAAGTCATGGTAACGATTTTTGGGCGTGCGACACCGGTCGAATTAGGTTTTTTAGAAGTCGAAAAAGTCTCATTTGCCGAAGAAGGATAATAATTGGGAGGATGCCAATGCATCCGATCATAACCAATCATCAATATGGCCAAGAAAGTTACAGCAATGATTAAGCTCCAGGTTCCCGCTGGAAAAGCGAATCCGGCGCCGCCTATCGGCACCGCGCTTGGTCCGCAAGGTGTGAACATCATGGAGTTCTGCAAACAGTTCAATGCAAAAACCGCAAGCCTGGGAGATATTAAAATCCCTGTCGTTATCACGGTTTATGCAGATCGCTCATTTACCTTCATAACCAAGACCCCGCCTGCGGCGGATCTATTAAAGAAGGCAATTAAACTGGATAAGGGTTCTGGGAAACCGAATCGTGAAAAAGTAGGAACAGTCACAGCCGCGCAAATCGAAGAAATTGCGAAGCTGAAAATGCCTGACCTCAATACAACCAATCTTGAGGCTGCTATTCGCACTATCGAAGGCACGGCCAAGAGCTTGGGACTTGAAATCAAGTAATTCTCCGATTGCGGGTTGTTGAGGCTTCCCTGCTCTTTCTCGTCAGCAACCATACATATCCGCAATCCTAAGAGGGAGTGGGCCAGCGGTCCCGGCGAGCGCCGGATTCCATCGCTCCACGCTAACACCTGAAAGGAAACAATCATGGCTGGAAAAAAATTTAAGGCTGCGCTCGCCCAGGTTGAGGTGAGCAGACTCTATCCGTTGATGGAGGCAATCGCATTGTCAAAGAAGATTGCCTTTGCGAAATTCGATGAGACAGTTGAAGTGACAATGGTGCTCGGGGTTGATCCGCGCAAAGCAGATCAGATGGTGCGCGGCACAATTGTGCTGCCGCATGGATTGGGCAAATCCAAAAAAGTTGCTGTCATTGCCGGTTCACCGGAAAAGCAGCGTGAAGCTCAGGAAGCAGGCGCAGATGAAGTTGGAGGCGATGAGTTCGTGGAAAAAATCAAGGGCGGCTATTTGGAATTCGACGCCCTGATCGCTACGCCCGATATGATGCGTTCAGTCGGCGCACTGGGGAAATTACTCGGACCTCGCGGGTTAATGCCCAATCCTAAAACCGGCACAGTGACGTTGGATGTCGCGAATGCGGTTAAGGAAACCAAAGCAGGCAAGGTTGAATTCCGCGTTGACAAGACTGGTGTGATTCACGTTCCGGTCGGCAAGGTATCGTTTTCGGCGGATAAGATCACCGCGAATGCCAAGTCGCTGATTGACGCCGTCATGAAGGCCAAGCCAGCCACCGCGAAGGGTAAGTACGTCAAGAAGGTAAATGTCGCTTCAACGATGGGACCGGGCATCTTGGTTGACCCGACCTCTATTGGGGCATAGCGACTTCCCTCGCCACCTACGATTCCACGAATCCTGGAGTTAAGTTATGAAGACGAAAGATCAAAAAGAACAAAATATCGCCTCGCTCAAAGATGATTTCGCAAAATCCAGCCATGCGCTGGTAGTTAGTTTTGAGGGCTTGCCGGTTGATAAAGACTGGGAGTTGCGCCGTGCTCTGCAGGCAGCGCAATTGAACTATCGCGTCGTCAAAAATACATTGGGGCGCATTGCCGTCGAGAATACACCTCTTGAGCCCCTGAAGGATCATTTCAAGGGAATGACCGCGGTCGCCTACAGCGAAAATGACCCTGTTGGGCTGGCCAAAGTATTGAGCAAATTTGCCAAAGAAAATTCCAAATTGACCTTTAAGGCCGGTGTTGTTGAAGGCCGCGCCATCAACGTGAAAGACATTGAAGCGCTGGCGACGATGCCGTCGAAGGAAGAATTGATCAGCAAATTGATGTACGTGCTCAACGCTCCCGCCCAGGGTCTCGCCGTTGTTTTGAATGGCGTGGCGCGCAATCTGGCGGTGGTAGTTCAGCAAATCGCCGAGAAACAAGGCGAGCAAGCTTAACGGTTTTAGACTCGGATGACTTGAGCAATTATCCGGGCTGCAATTTTGAATACGCCAGGTTGTCTTGCGAAATTGTCAGTGGGGGCCTGGGCGAGACCAAAAGTAGGAGTGATGCCCGAAATGGATCTTGCATGTATGCTCATTCGCGCGCCGCTTGGTGTTGAACGGCGCTCTGAAGTCAATCGAATTTTTGTTGGAGGAATAGTTAAAGTCATGGCTGACATCGCAAATATTGTTGAACAGATTAAAGGACTCACCCTGTTGGAAGCTTCCGCTTTGGTGAAAGAACTGGAAACGACCTTTGGTGTTTCGGCTGCGGCGGCGACGGTTGCTGCTGCCCCTGCCGGTGGAGCAGCAGCCGCCGCTCCTGTAGCCGAAGAAAAAGATGCGTTCGACGTGGTGCTGACTGCGGCGGGGGCGAACAAGATTAATGTGATCAAGGTTGTTCGTGAATTGACCGGCTTGGGCTTGAAAGAAGCCAAAGACCTTGTTGATGGTGCTCCAAAGACTGTCAAAGAAGGTGTGTCGAAGGACGACGCTGAGAAGATCAAGAAGCAGTTGACCGATGCTGGCGCGTCGGTCGAATTGAAGTAGGTTGGGTTTGAGTTTGAAGTATCGCCTTGTGCGATACTTCAAACTTGTCGTTTTTCCGTCGGCAAGCTGCCGGTAGGAATGCCGACACAATGCTGAGGGAAGGTCGCGGGCACGATTTACCTTCGGTCTCAGCAGATTACGATCCTTACTTGTTTTTGAGTCAGAATATTCTGAGCAGCGACCTTCGCAGTTTGCTGAAACGCCTGTAGCTTTACAGCTTGGGGAGTTTCCCGTACTATCCGTAGGGTATCGAAATCGGCAAACTTCAAAACAAAATTTTTCGAAAACTTTCCGCAAGGCGCGCGGCGGGGGGATTATTGCCCCCTGTCGCCGCTTTGCCGTCTCTAAACGTCAAACCGAAGAGGCTTTTGAAGATGACTTCCAAAATATGAAGTTATCTCTTTAAGTCGTAATTGGCTGGAGGCTCTTGGGTTTTATCCGGTCTGCGCGCCGAAGGACGTGATCGCACAATGGCTATTGAGATGAATCCAATCACAAATAAAGGCAATGGTGGTGCGGGCAGTGTGAAGCCCCCGCGCTATGATTTTTCGAAGATTCGCACGGCTGTCCGCATTCCGAATCTGATCGAAGTTCAGCGCGAGAGCTATGAACGCTTCCTGCAAATGGACTTGCTGCCGCCGGAAAGAGACCTGATTGGCTTGCAGGCGGTCTTCAAATCAACTTTTCCGATCTCCGATTTCCGAGCGACCTCCTCGCTGGAATTCGTCGAGTTTCGTCTGGGCAATTGGCAATGTAAGTGCGGGCAATTGCAAGGACTCCATCACTTGCGATCAAACTGCCGCCAATGCGGCTCAGTGATCAAAATCAATCCTCTCTCGTCCGACGATGTAATTTGCGGGCAGTGCGGGACGTACAACAAGAACGTCGTTAATACATGTGACAACTGCGGTGAGCCGGTCGGTTTGAAACATAAATATGACGTGCATGAGTGTCAGGAACGCGGAATGACCTACTCCGTGCCGTTGCATGTCAAAATTCGTCTGACCGTCTGGGATAAAGACGAAGAAACTGCACAAAAATCCATCCGAGATATTAAGGAAGAAGAGGTCTATTTTGGCGATCTGCCGCTGATGACTGAAAACGGCACATTCGTCATTAACGGCACGGAGCGTGTCATCGTTTCGCAGTTGCATCGCTCACCCGGCGTCTTTTTTGAAAAGGGGGAGAACAATACGTTCTTCCTGGCCAAGTTGATTCCCTATCGTGGGTCCTGGGTCGAATTTGAATACGATTCAAAAAATCTGCTTTACGTGCGGATTGACCGTAAACGCAAATTTCTGGCGACGATCTTTTTGCGTGCCCTTGGTTTGAAGAATGATGAGGACATCCTCCGATACTTCTACACGGTGGAAAAGATTCGCGTGTCTGAGGCTGGTCTGTTTTGGCAGGTCAGTCCAACCATCATCGGCTCGCGTGCTTCATCGGATATTGCGGCAAAAAATGGTGAAGTGGTTGTCAAAAGCGGCAAGAAGATCGGCCAGACGGCCTACGAATCCATCCTTGCCGCAGGCATCACTGAAATTCCGGTCAAGATCGAAGACCTGACAGGTGCCTACACGCTCACGGATCTGGTTAACACCAACGATGGTGAAGTCATCGCCGAAAGTAATTCCGAGATGACGGCGGAAACCATTGCCAAAGTGTTTGAAGCCGGCATCGCCTCGCTGGAGATTTTCTTCCCGGACAAGGACGATGTTGGCCCAACGATGAGCCTGACGGTCAGAAAAGACACGATTAAAACAACGCAGGAAGCGCTGATCGAGATCTACCGCAAAATGCGTCCGGGCGATCCGCCAACGCTCGAAACTTCGCAGCAACTTTTCCAGGGAATGTTCTTCGATGCGCGTAAGTTTGATTTTTCGCGTGTGGGCCGTCTGAAGTTCAACATCAAAATGGGCCGCCAGGAGCGTGACCGGCTGGATGATCCGCTGCTCTCCCCGCAAGACTTCTTCGACGTGATTGATTACGTGCTGAAGTTGAAGCGTGTGACCGGTGAACAAAAGACGCGTGATGGACGCACGATCTTTTACGGCGACGACGACATTGACCATCTCGGCAACCGCCGCGTTCGCGCGGTCGGCGAACTGCTTGAAAACCAGTTCCGTCTTGGTCTGGTCCGTATGGAGCGCGCCATCAAAGAAAAGATGTCCATCCACACCGAGATGCAGACGGCGATGCCACGCGATCTGATCAACGCCAAGCCTGTGACGGCTGCCGTGCGCGAATTCTTCGGTTCGTCGCAGCTCTCGCAGTTCATGGATCAGACCAACCCGCTTTCGGAAATCACGCACAAACGCCGCCTGTCGGCACTTGGACCAGGCGGTTTGTCGCGCGAACGCGCGGGATTTGAAGTCCGCGACGTGCATCCAACGCATTATGGCCGTATCTGTCCGATTGAAACACCGGAAGGTCCGAACATCGGATTGATTTCGTCCCTCTCCTGCTTCGCCCGGATCAATGAATTCGGCTTCATTGAATCGCCCTACCGCAAGGTGGTGGATGGCCGACTGATTGATTACGTCAAGATCATCAACCCCGGCGATACGCAGTACAAGCCGCATGAGCATATCCCGGAGGAAGAGGCTGAAAAGACAAATGCTCAGCTTGGCGCTGGCAAAAAACCAGCCTCGTATGAACCGTATCCATTTTATTTGTCTGCCTGGGAAGAGGACAAATACATCATCGGTCAGGCGAATATTGAAGTTGACGAAAACGGCAATATCAAAGGCGAGCGCGTCAATGCACGCCAGGCTGGTGAATTTATTCTGGCCACGCGTGATGAAGTCCAGTTTATGGACGTTTCGCCGAAGCAGTTGGTATCAGTCGCGGCCAGCTTGATCCCCTTCCTTGAAAACGACGACGCGAACCGCGCGTTGATGGGATCGAACATGCAACGGCAGGCAGTCCCGCTGCTCCGTGCTCAGGCTCCACTGATCGGAACCGGGATGGAGAAAGTTACGGCGCAGGATTCCGGTGCGGTAGTTGTGGCTCGCCGCGACGGCGTGGTGGATACGGTGGACTCCGAACGCATCATCATCCGCGTTGATCATAACGTGGACGGTACCTTGTCTCGCGAAGTGACGGCGGACATTTATCCGCTGATCAAATTCAAACGCTCGAACCAGAACACCTGTATCAATCAAAAGCCGATTGTTCGCAAAGGCGAGCGCGTGGCAAAGGGGCAGGTCGTCGCTGATGGCCCCTGTACCGAAGGTGGTGAACTGGCGCTCGGCCGCAACGTGCTGGTCGCTTTTATGCCTTGGCGCGGTTACAACTTCGAGGACGCGATTCTGATTTCCGAAAAGATCGTCAAAAACGATTACTACACTTCGATTCACATCGAAGAGTTGGAAATTGAATCCCGCGACACCAAGCTCGGCCCCGAAGAGATCACACGCGACATTCCAAACGTCGGCGAAGCCGCGCTGCGTGATCTGGACGAAAGCGGCATCATCCGCATCGGCGCATTCGTCAAGCCAGGCTCGATTCTCGTCGGCAAAGTCACGCCAAAGGGCGAGACCCAGTTGACGGCGGAAGAAAAACTGCTTCGTGCGATCTTCGGTGAAAAAGCCGGCGACGTGCGCGACGCCAGCCTGACCTGCCCCCCGGGCATCGAAGGCACGGTCGTTGATGTCAAGGTCTTCACCCGCAAGGGGCAGGACAAGGACATTCGCAGCGCCGCCATTGAATCCGCCGAGGAAGAAAAGCTTCGCAAGAATCTCAATGATGAAATCCGCATCGTTGAAGAGGAACGCAATAAGCGCATTTACGAACTGCTGGAAGGACGCAAACTCGAAGCGGATCTCACTTTCCGTGGCCGCACGGTTGCCGAAAAAGGCGCGAAGCTGACCCGCGACATGCTGGAAGGCATGGACATCGGCGCGCTGAAACGCGTTGAAGTCAGCGGCGCGCGCGATGTGGCCGCCGAGATCAAAGACCTCGAACAGCGCACCGAACGCCAGATCGCGATTTTGGATCATCTCTATCAAGAGAAGATTGACAAGATCAAGAAAGGCGACGAACTGGCTCCGGGTGTGATCAAGATGGTCAAGGTCTTTGTCGCGATGAAGCGCAAACTGTCAGTCGGCGACAAGATGGCCGGTCGCCACGGCAACAAGGGCGTCATTGCCCGCATCCTGCCGGAAGAGGACATGCCGTACCTGCCAGATGGCACACCGGTTGAGATCGTGCTCAACCCGCTGGGCGTGCCGTCGCGTATGAACGTCGGTCAGATTCTGGAAACCCACCTTGGCTGGGCGGCCAGCGTGTTGGGGATGCGTTTTGCGACGCCAGTGTTTGACGGCGCGACCGAGCATGACATCAAAAAGTACCTCGAGATTGCTGATGAACATGTCCGTGAACAGGGCATTCCACAAATGGTCGCCGGATCGGGCAAAACGCTGCTCTACGACGGTGTGACTGGCGATGTGTTTGAGCAAAGGGTAACCGTTGGTTACATCTACATGCTCAAGCTCTCGCACTTGGTGGACGACAAGATTCACGCCCGTTCAATTGGCCCGTACTCCCTGATTACCCAGCAACCGCTGGGTGGCAAGGCGCAATTTGGCGGCCAACGTTTCGGCGAAATGGAAGTGTGGGCGCTCGAAGCCTACGGCGCGGCCCACATCCTGCAAGAATTGCTGACCTGCAAGTCGGACGACGTGGCTGGCCGCTCGAAGATTTACGAATCCATCGTCAAAGGTGAATCGGACTTCGAGCCGGGATTGCCCGAATCATTCAATGTGCTGGTGCGCGAACTTCAGTCCCTGTGCCTGGACGTTGAATTACGGCAGAGAGAAGCGAAGGAAGCCTAAACGCGACGGGGTGACGGGGCGATGGGGCGCCGGGGTGATCAATTCCCCCGGTCCCCCGGTCCCCCGGTCCCCCAGTCCCAACTGGAGGGAAAGACAGTGCTTAGATATTCAGGTGAAAAAACTTTGACGCCGGATTTCGAGGCGATTCGCATCAGCCTTGCGTCGCCGGAAAAGATTCGTTCGTGGTCACACGGGCATGTCACCAAGCCCGAAACGATTAATTACCGCACGTTCAAGCCAGAGCGCGATGGCCTGTTCTGTGCTCGCATCTTCGGGCCGGTAACGGATTGGGAATGCTTGTGCGGAAAGTACAAGCGCATGAAGCATCGTGGCGTGGTCTGCGACAAGTGCGGTGTGGAAGTCACACAGGCTAAGGTTCGCCGTGAACGGCTAGGCCATATTGAACTGGCCAGCCCCTGTTCGCACGTCTGGTTTTTCAAAGGCCTGCCTTCGCGCATTGGCCACTTGCTGGACATTCCGCTGCGGGAGCTTGAAAAAGTTCTCTACTTCGAGAACTTCATCGTCATCGCGGATCAAAAGGATCTTGATGAACTGGGCCTGCCGCTCAAAGAGCGCGAGATGATCCAGGATGACCGATACCGACAGCTCAAACAGGAATACCCGGGCAAGTTTACAGACGAAGTTGCCCGCATGGGTGCGGAAGCCATCAAGGTTCTGCTGCAGCGTGTCGAAGTTGACGAACTTTCCGAAGAGATGCGTCATCGGATGAAAACCGAGACAAGCCAGCAGAAAAAGCTCAAGTATTCCAAACGGCTGAAAGTTGTGGATTCGTTCCGTAAATCCGGCAACAAACCTGAGTGGATGATTCTGGACGTGCTGCCAGTGTTGCCGCCAGAGCTTCGCCCGCTGGTGCCGCTGGATGGCGGACGTTTTGCGACTTCGGATTTGAACGATCTCTATCGCCGCGTTATCAATCGCAACAACCGTCTGTCAAAGCTGATCGAGTTGAAAGCGCCGGAAGTCATCGTCCGCAATGAAAAGCGCATGCTGCAGGAGGCTGTGGACGCGCTGTTTGACAACGGGCGTCGAGGCCGTGTGCTGCGCGGCGTCAACAATCGTCCGCTTAAATCGCTGTCGGACACTCTGAAAGGCAAACAGGGACGTTTCCGTCAGAACCTGCTCGGCAAACGCGTGGATTACTCCGGACGTTCGGTGATCGTGGTCGGTCCCGAACTGAAGCTGCACCAATGCGGTCTGCCGAAGAAGATGGCGCTGGAATTGTTCAAGCCATTCATCTACAACCGGCTGGAAGCCGAAGGCCACGCCGCCACGATCAAGCAGGCGAAAGAACTGGTTGAGACCCAAAATGAAGTGGTCTGGGACATTCTCGAAAAAGTGATCAAGGATCACCCGGTTCTGCTCAATCGCGCGCCAACGCTGCACCGTCTCGGCATCCAAGCCTTCGAGCCTGTGCTGGTCGAAGGCAAGGCCATCAAGATTCATCCGCTGGTTTGCACGGCGTTCAACGCGGACTTCGACGGCGACCAGATGGCGGTTCACATTCCGCTTTCGCCGGAAGCGCAAATCGAAGCGCAAGTCCTGATGCTGGCGTCGAACAACATCCTCTCCCCTGCTTCCGGTCAGCCGATTGCCGTGCCCTCACAAGACATCGTGCTGGGTTGTTATTACATGACCCTGGCGGTGGACGGCGCAAAAGGCGAAGGCCGGGCTTTCGCCAGCCTCAACGAAGTGCTGATCGCCCTTGATGCCAAAGAGGTCACGACGCAGACACGAATCCGTTTGCGCTACAAAGGCAAAATGATTGACCTGGAGCATGAGCGCGACGGCCAGGACATCATCAAAGCCACGGTTCACGAAGTGGATCGCACGATCAACACCACTGTTGGCCGCGTCATCCTGAATGACCGTCTGCCGAAGGAGATGCCCTACATCAATGGCAACCTGAAGAAAAAAGGGTTGACCAGCATGGTCAATTACTGCTTTCTTCGACTGGGCCATGCACTAACCGTGGAGATGCTCGACAAGGTCAAAGAGGTCGGCTTCCTCTTCGCCACCAGAGCGGGAATTTCCATTGGCATTGACGATATGGTCACGCCGCCGAGCAAAGCCAAACTGCTGGCCGACGCCGAATCGGAAGTCATCAAGGTCGAAGAGCAATACAAGGAAGGGGTCATCACCAACGGCGAACGCCAAAACAAGGTGGTCGCCATCTGGTCGGAAGTGACCGAACGCGTCGCCGACGAAATGTTCAAGGAAATGGGACGCCGCGAAAAAGAACTTCGCGAGCTGAACCCGATCCTGATCATGGCCGATTCCGGTGCGCGCGGTAACCAGCAACAGATTCGTCAGCTTGCCGGCATGCGCGGGCTGATGGCCAAACCGTCCGGCGAAATCATCGAAACGCCAATCCGCGCCAACTTCCGCGAAGGGTTGAACGTGCTGCAGTACTTCATCTCGACGCACGGCGCGCGCAAGGGCCTGGCGGACACGGCGCTCAAGACTGCTGACTCAGGTTACCTGACCCGTCGTCTGGTGGACGTGGCGCAGGACGTGATCATTGCCGATCTCGATTGCGGCACGGTCAAAGGCATCTGGGCCGAGCCGATCACGGAAGGTTCCGACATCATCGAAGGCTTGCGCGAACGCATCATCGGCCGCGTGGCCCTGGAAGATGTCCGAGACCCGATCACAGGCCAGGTGCTGGCCGCCATCAACACGGAAATCAGCGAAGACATCGCCACCGAGATTCAAAACGCCGGCATCATGCAGGTTCGCATCCGCTCGGTGCTGACCTGCGAATCGCGGCGTGGCTGCTGCATCCGCTGTTATGGCCGCAATCTGGGAACCGGCCAGACGGTGGACGTTGGTGAAGCCGTGGGCGTCATCGCGGCGCAATCCATCGGAGAGCCTGGCACGCAGTTGACCATGCGCACCTTCCACATCGGCGGAACGGCGTCCAGGGTCAGCGAACAGTCTTCGCATGAAGCCCGCGTCGCCGGCACAATCAAGTATGCCGACCTGAACACGGTCGTCAGCCGTGAAGGCAAGATCGTGGCGATGAACCGCAACGGTTCACTGTTGATCGTGGATGATCGCGGACGCGAAGTGGAACGGTATCCGATTGGATATGGAACCTTCATTCTCATTCCCGACGGCACGCGCGTCGAGGAAGGCCAGAAGATCGCCGAGTGGGATCCTTATACCTTCGCCATCCTGACAGAGGTCGGAGGCACGGTTGCGTGGCGCGACCTGATCGAAGGCGTCACGGTTCACGAAGAAACGGACGAGGTCACCGGCCTGTCGCGTTCGGTGGTGATGGATTCGCCTGACGAAAAACGCCAGCCGCGCATCGAAATCAAGAGCGAGGCAGGCAAGGTCATCAAGGCCTATCCGATGCCAATCCGCGCCAACCTGATGGTGGTTAAAGATCAGGAAGTCGAACCCGGCGACGTAATCGCGAAGATTCCGCGCGAAGTTTCTCGTCAGAAAGACATCGTCGGTGGTTTGCCACGCGTCGTGGAATTATTCGAAGCTCGCAAACCGCGCGAGACGGCGGTAATGAGCGAAATTGACGGCGCCGTTAAATTCGGCAACGTCACCAAAGGCTCGCAAAAGATCATCGTCATCGGCGACAACGGTGAAGAGCGTGAATACTCCATCCCGCGCGGAACGCATATCAACGTTCAGGAAGGCGACCGTGTTCGCGCCGGCGAACCCTTGATGGACGGTCCACTCAACCCGCACGACATTCTTGCCGTGCGCGGTATGGAACAGTTGCAGCGTTATCTGGTCAACGCAATCCAGGAGGTCTATCGCCTGCAAGGTGTGCATATCAATGATAAACACATCGAGGTGATCGTCCGCCAGATGTTGCGCTGGGTTCGCGTCAAGGATGTCGGCGATACGGAATTCCTGCTCGAAGAACAGGTTGACCGCTTCCGCTTCCAGGACGAAAACGCACGCGTGGAAGCGGAAGGGGGAGAGCTGGCGACGGCTGAGCCCTTGCTGCTGGGTATCACCAAGGCTTCCCTTTCGACCGAATCATTCATCTCCGCGGCGTCTTTCCAGGAAACGACCCGCGTGCTGACCGAAGCGGCGATTTCAGGGCGTGTGGATTACCTGCGCGGCCTGAAAGAGAACGTCATCATGGGCCGCCTGATTCCGGCGGGAACCGGCATGGAGTTCTACCGCAAGGTCAAAGTCGCCAACGATCCAACAATGAAGGATATGTCGGCGGAGGAAATGGACGAGACGCAAAGCTACATCGAACAGATGGTCGCTGCCGCCAGCGCCCGCCCTGCGCCGGAACCGGAACCGGAAGAGGATCTGGAAGAACTTGGCTTTGACGACGAAGGCGAAGCCGAATTCACCGATGTCGTTGAAGCCGAAACTGAAAGCGAGTTCGAGCTTCCCGACGAGTTCGCGTTTGAGACGGAAGAGGAATAACCCGCTCAATAAACACAGTGTTACCAAGCCACAGGAGATTTTTCCTGTGGCTTTTTTTATGCCTGCACTTGTCTGAATTTACCTTTGCCGCAGTTCTCCTTGCGTGCTAATGTTTGCGCATGCGAAACAGAAAATCAGCTTCCCGCCGGGTGATCACTCCAGAACAGGTGGTCGCGGGCTATCAGCAAGGGTATTTCCCCATGTCGCGCGGCCGTTACGGCGAGATAGACTGGTTTCTCTCAGAGCCGCGAACGATTATTCCGCTTGATGAGCGCTTTCGCGTCCGCCGCAGCTTGCGCCAGTCGCTGCGCAAGACTGAATACGAAGTTACAGTGAATCAGGATTTTGCGTCCGTGATCCGGGCTTGCGCCCGTCACGACGAAGTTCATCCCGAGGAAGTCTGGCTCAGCGAAGAAATGATCGCGTTGTATATCGAACTTCACCGGCGCGGGTTCGCCCACTCGATTGAAGTCCGGCAACTTGGTCAAATCGTCGCCGGACTGTATGGGGTTTCGTTGAAAGCGGCGTTCTTTGGCGAATCCATGTTCACACGCATCAGCTTTGGCTCCCAGATTGCCCTGGTAGAACTGGCGGACCGGCTGCGGGTGCGCAATTACCGGATGCTTGACGCGCAGATGCGCACACCGCACATCGCGCATTTTGGCGCGATTGATATGACACACGATGAATATCTGGCTCTGCTGGCCGGAGCCATGCTGGACGATTGCAGGTTTGTTGATTGACGTAACCCGCGCGGACTCGCCGTCCGCGCCTTAACGAGGAGACAAAACAATGCAAGCTGAAAAAACAATCTATTCGGGAAGTTACATCGGCGAACGGCTTCAGGCGGACTTCAATTCGATCAAGGGTCTGGTACTGGCGGTCTTTGCCGGATTGCTGCTGATGTTTATCGGCTTCCGCGCGCTGCCGGTCGAAAGCACCCCCTTGCTTGGCAAGGTGATGTGTTTGCTCAGTCTTTCAATTGCCTCGGGCGGCGTTGGAGCCTATCTGGGCCGCAATCTGCGAAGCCTGATGGCCGCCATTGGTCTTTTCATCGTGGCGATCATCGGCATGTTCATCGTGCGTGCCGCTGGCGGCGGTTATCTCGCGGTCGGATTGCTCATGGGCTGGAGCACGATCTACGGAATGATGATTGGGCCGTTCCTTTCATACGCCATCAGCGAAGAAGGCCCCGGGATCGTCATTCAGGCGCTGACCGGAACCACGGCGGTGATGATCATCACCGGAACCATCGCCATGACCAGCGGAATCAACTTCAGCGCGATGGGGCCAATTCTGCTGGTTGGCTTACTAGGGTTGATCGTCGTCGGTTTGGTGGGAATGTTCGTTCGGTTTTCGCGAACGGTCAACATTGTCTACTCTGGCTTTGGCGTTCTGCTCTTCGCCGGGTTCTTCCTCTACAAATTCTTCAACTTGAGCAAAGCTGAAAACACCTGGGAAGCTGCGGTCGCGCATACCCTCAGCATCTACATCACTTTCGTCAATTTCTTCATCAGCCTGCTGCAACTGCTGATGGCCGTCAAGAAACGGTAAAAGGTAACCACGGGGAGGAGGGAAAAGGCGATTCGCTCTTTTCCCTTTTCCCGTTTACGCGCAGCCCTTTCCCGCCATTTCATTGTCTTCCCTTCCCCACGCAGTAAACTCCAGCGCTGCTCCTCTTTACACAATCCGCCAACGCGGCAAAAATCCAGGGCGTATTGCGCGTTGCACTCAAACCTTGAAATCAACTTTCAACGAAAGGAATCAACTATGAACTGTTCGAAATGTGGAACCGTGTTGCCGAATGATGCGCGCTTTTGCAGCGTGTGCGGGACAAACATCAATGCCGCTGTTCCAAATGCCGGCTACGGACAAGCGCCACCGCCAGGTCAGCCCGCCGGTGGAATCCGAATTGATGCGGATGGGCGAGGCTCCGGACGCGGCTACAGCTTCGAGATTCTGTACGGCGGCGCGTTTGCGCTGGCTGTCGTCAAACTGCAGGCCGAACAATCCATCCAGGCTGAAGCCGGAGCAATGGTTTCCATGTCCGGCCATATTGAACTGCAATCGCAGATGAAAGGCGGCTTGATGGGCGCTTTCAAACGGATGGTCGGCGGTGAATCCGCGTTTATCTCGACCTTTACCGCGCGCGGCGGCCCCGGTGAAGTCTCCTTCGCTCCGGGCGCGCCGGGCGACATCGCGGCGATCGAGATGAGCAATCAGGTCTTTTACGTGCAGTCGAGTTCATATCTGGCCGGCGACACCAGCCTGGCAGTGGATACTTCATGGGGCGGCTCTCGCAGCTTCTTTGGCGGAGAAGGCCTGTTCGTTTTGCAGGTTCAGGGCACGGGACTGTTGCTGGTTTCGTCCTTCGGCTCGATTCACCGTAAACGATTAAGTCCCGGAGAAAGATACGTTGTGGACACCGGACATCTGGTTGCGTGGGAAGGTCATATGCGCTACGAATTGCGAAAAGCCGCGCAATCCGGGTGGTTCCGCAGCTTGCTGAGCGGTGAAGGCATTGTCGCCGAGTTCACCGGGCCGGGAGAAATCCTGATTCAAACCCGCAATCTGGCGGCCTTCGCCGGAATTATGAAACCCTTCTTCCCCTCCCAATCCGGCACCGGCAGCACAATTGGCAACCTTTTCGGCGAATAGGAAAAGGCTGGCCGGGTTGGTCTGACCGTTGCTCCTTCTGACGGACGCAGGTAATATCCGGACATTCACTGCACTGTTAGTCGAAAATCAACTAACACGGACAAATCATCTAGGTTCGCAATTGAGCAAATAACCGAGCAAGGAGATTTCATGAAAACTACCCGCAGAGATTTCGTCAAAACCGGGGCTGCCGCTGCCGGAGCAGCGGCGATTTATCATCGCAATGTTCACGCCAAAATCCTGGGTGCGAATGACCGCATCAATATTGGCTTTATCGGCGTCGGCGGACGCGGCAGGTCGCTGCTGGGCGATTTCTCGCGCGCGCTGGAAACACAACCCGCGCGCATCCTGGCGGTCTGTGACGTCTACCGCAAACGACTGGGACAGGCGCAACAGCGTCTGGCGGAAATGAAGCAGCCCAATGCGGAATTCACGACCATGGATTACCACGAAGTCATCGCCCGCAAGGACATTGACGCCGTCGTCATCGCCACGCCGGATCACTGGCATGCGCCCATCGCCATCGAGGCAATGAAAGCCGGCAAGGACGTCTACTGCGAAAAGCCCATGACGCGCACGGTTGAAGAAGCCAAGAAGTTTTACGAGGTCTCCAAGGCCACGAACCGCGTCGTGCAGATCGGTTCACAGACCACCTCCAGCGACCAGTGGTGGAAAGCCCGCAAAGCCATCGAAGACGGAATGATCGGCCAATTGCTGATGAGCCAGGGTTCCTACCATCGCAACTCCATCGAAGGCGAATGGAATTACACGATTGATCCGAACGCCGGGCCGAACGGCAAAGGCGACGATTACCTGGACTGGAAAACCTGGCTGGGCAACGCGCCTGCGCGTCCATTCAGCGCCGAGCGCTTCTTCCGCTTCCGCAAGTATTGGGATTATTCCGGCGGCATCGCCACGGACTTGTTTTACCACGTCGTGGCGCCGCTCAACCTCTGTTGGGGGGAAGCCCAATTCCCGCACAAAGTCATGGCTTCGGGCGGCACCTATGTGTTCAAGGATGGCCGCGAAGTACCAGATACGTTTCACCTGGTCGCCGAATTTCCGAAGGGCCATTCATTGGTGCTGAGCAGTTCGATGGCCAACAGCCAGCACATCCCCGGACTGATTCGCGGCCACGAAGGCACGATCATGATGGTTCCCCAAGGCGCATTTGAAGGCCGCGTGGATCACATCACGGTCACGCCGGAGCGGATTGCCAAGAAAAAGTTCATTGAAAAATGGGGATCGGAAGAGGTCAAACTGATGACCGAAAAACGCGAAACGCACTATGAAAACTTCCTGCGCTGCGTGAAGACGCGCGAGAAGACCGTGCTCGATCCGCTGACGGCGTTCAAGGCGATGACGACCATCGCCATGTCCGTCCAGTCCTACCGCGAAGGCCGCGTGCTGTATTTCAACGAAGCTTTGCAGAAAGTCACGGACAAGCCCGTCGAAGGAATGCAGGCCAAATCGTAAGCGCCCAATCAACCATCAATCAGTCCACGGAGCCGGTCAATACGGCAGGCTTCGTGGACTTTTTTCATGTCCTCAAAGTCCGGCCAGCACTTCGCGCGCGAAATCGCCTAGCTCGGTTCGCACAACGACGTTGGCCAGATTGTCGTACTCGGTCGCTTCGCGATTGACCAGGATCAGTTTCGCGCCGCTCGCCAGCGCAACTTGCGGCAGTTCGGCAGCCGGATAAACGATCAGCGACGAGCCCAGCACCAGCAGCAAATCGCAATTCATCACCACCGCCACAGCCTGCTCCCAAACCTCGGACGGCAACAAGTCACCGAATAAAACAACGTCGGGTTTGACCGGCGAATCGCACCTCTCGCAACGTGGCAGAGCGATTTCGCCACTCTCGATCCGCTCGTAAAACCCGGCCATTTCATACTTCGCGCGGCAACTCAAACAATGACCGGTGCGAAACGAGCCGTGAATTTCGTGGACAATTTGCGACCCCGCCATCTGATGCAAACCGTCAATATTTTGCGTGATGACGGCACTGACTTTGCCTCGCGCTTCAAGTTCGGCCAGCAACTCGTGCGCGGCAGTCGGCTGCGCACGGTGCAGGTTTGGCATCAGTTGCAGTGACGCGCGGTAAAATCCTTCCGGGTTGCGGCGGAAACCTTGCGCCGACATCAGCGCCATCAACTCCGCGTTTTCCCACAATCCGCCTTCGCTGCGAAAGTCCGGAATGCCTGCTTCCGTGCTGATGCCCGCGCCGGACAACGCAACGATGCATTTCGCTTCGCGGATCAGCCCGAGCGCTGGTTCGATTCGTGAAGTCATTGGTTTCCTTTCAACGGTTGAATTTGCCGATTTAATGCCTTTGATAAAGCGATTTCCGCGTCTCTTGTAATGCGGTTGACAATGAGAGCAAGGCAGTTAAGATACCCGCTACATCAAATTCGCTCATTCAAACTTGAATTTCAAACGAACCAATTCGGAGAGAAGGTTGGCTGGCCGCCAGTGCTTCTCGAAAAATCTATTACAAACGCAAACCTAGCCCCGCGAATGGTCAATCATTTTCTGAAATCGTGGCTGCCGAAAAAGCTTCGATTCGTGGAGTGTGGAGTTATGACGCTGAAGTCGAAGTCTGTCAGGCTCTTTCTCGCCTTTGCCCTGATCATTACTCAATTGCCGCTGGCCGGCTTCGCCGCCGTTCCCGCCAAGCATGAAACCGTTCCTGACACCATCACCGGAACGCTGGAAGGTGAAGTGAAAGACGCGGGAGACTTGCCAATTCCGGGCGTCAGCATACGAGTGACCAATTTGGAAACCGGTAACGTTCGCGCAACGCAAACTGATGCGAATGGGCAATACCGCATTACCTTCTTGCCTCTGGGCGTATACAAAATCGAAGCTTCAAAAAATGGCTACTTCATTCAAAACACAGAGACGCTAAAACTCACGATCAAGATTCAGGTCAACAAGACTTTCGTCAGGTACCCGCCAATTATCATGGGAACGGGCACACCGCCTCCCGCCCCGGCCATTGCGGCGGCGCAACCAGCTCCAGCGTCACAGACAGCGCCTCTTGCCAAAGACGAAATTACCGGCCAATTAACCACCCAGTTCGACGCCACACGCCGAAGCAATGCAGACGAACAGATGGTCGCCTTGTTGCCGCTGGCCAATATCCGCACCTTCGATGACCTGGCATTTCTGGCTGCAGGCGTTGCGCCGCCGCCGCAAGTCAGAGGCGTGGCCGGACCGGGAATCGGCTCCGGCATCGGCACCCCGGGGCAGTTTTCGGTCAATGGGCAACGGGCGCGGTCGAATAACTTCACCGTGGACGGTTCGGACAACAACGACGAAGATGTGGGCGTGCGGCGGCAGGGATTCGTCGCCCTGGTTCCACAGTCCATTGAGAGCGTCAAGGAAATTCAAATTGTCACGCATCTGTGGGACGCCGAGCAGGGCCGCAGCATGGGTTCCCAGGTCAACGCGGTTTCCAAATCCGGCACGAATCAGATTCACGGCTCGATCTACGATTTCTTCAATCACGATGCCCTCAATGCGCGGAACTTCTTCGACTATTCCGCCAAAAACGCTCAGCCGTACGCCCTGACGGCCTTGGCAGTCGGGCAATACGCCAATGGACAACCGATCAACGCTCAAGCGATTCCCGTGACCATCAGAGAAGCCGGCGTTACCAGAAATGTCGTGCTGCCCAATCCATCGCAGGGGAAAGATCAATTTCAGCGCAATCAAGGAGGCGCGACGCTGGGTTTTCCAATCTTCAAAGACAAGACATTCTTCTTCGGCTCGTTTGAGCGACAGGACATCAAGGCACGGCAGGAAACGCACTTTGCCGTGCCCACGGTCACGCAACGCGGATTCCTGGGTTTCGGCGCAACAGGCTTTAAAGCGAGTGACGATTCGGGAAACAGCGGAGTTTATCCGCCATCGTCCATCGCCGGTTCGTCAGTCTTCTCACTTTTCCCCTTTCCCAACAATCCGGTTGGGCCGTACGGACAAAACACGCTAACCCAGGTGTTGCCTGCCGATGCGCGCGGAACGATTTTTTCCCTGAAATTTGACCATAACTTCCGGATGTTCGGGGAGGCCACACACACCCTGACAGGACGCTACAATTTCACTGACGACGAAAAGCAGGTTCCGGTGGTCGGCGGCGCAATTTTTTCCGGCGTCGTGCCGAAGGTGAGAACGCAGAACCTGTCTTTGTTTTTGAGCAGCCAGTTGTCGCCATCCCGCGCGAATCAATTCCGCGCCAGCTACGGACGCACGGCATTGACCTTTTCAGAGCTTCGGGATTCGTATCTGCAAAAATCTTTTTTCCTGCCCAATGAACCATTCCTGCTCAACGCGCCGACCTTGATCAACAACAGCGATCCAGACAGCCGGGATACGGTCAAATATGTCACTGATGGTGCGAGAGATGTTGGAGGGGCTGAATTCACAAGCTTGGGACCAGTCGGTCAGGTGATTATTTCCCCCTTCAGTCCGGTTGGATTGGACGTGTATTTGTTCCCGCAGGCGCGCGCCAACAATACCATTCAATTCGCCGATACCCTGACCTGGTTTCGCGCCAATCACATTTACAAATTCGGAGTGGATGTTCGCCGCACGCAGCTCAACAGCCTGCTCAACCGCAACTATCGGCCTCAGGTCTTGTTTGGCGGAACGCCGGATTTGACCGGGAGATTCGCCGAATCGCCACTTAAAGACATCAGCAATTTTGGCCCCACTCCCGGCTTTTTCTCTGGTACGGATTTGGCCAGTCTGGGCATTCCGACCGGCATATTCCAGTCCCTGGCGATTGGCACGCCGGATTCAACGATTGGCTTGCGGTTCTGGCAACTCAACTTTTTCGCCAATGATAACTGGCGCGCTCGGCGTGGATTGACGCTGGATTATGGCGGGCGATATGAATTAAACACCGTGCCACGCGAAGTAAATTCCCGGATCGAAAAGACTTTCGCACTTGACCAACTTCCAGTATCCGACCCATCGTTACTTCTGGCTAGGCCCGTTGGGAACGGTTTCAGGCTCTTGGATAATCCAGCGCTGCTCAACTCCTTTTCCGCAACGATCAACTCTTTAAAGCAGACCGTGGGAAACCGCGATGGAATCTTTGACCCGGATCGAAATAATTTTGGCGGCCACATTGGTTTCGCCTGGGACCCGTTTGCCGGCAGCAAGGATCAATCCGGCAAGACCGTAGTTCGCGGCGGCATTGGCGCTTATTACGATCTGACTCTTGGAAGTGTCGTCAGCCAGTCCCGCAATGTCTTTCCCACTTCATTGCCAATCAATGTTGACCTGAACACTTTCGCTTATGACCGCAACCGCTTTTATACGCGGGGAGCAACCGGCGTCCAGGCGCTGTTCAATCTGAACTTCGTCCGGATTCCAATTGTCGAGAACGGCATCGTAACGAGTCCTCCTTTGATTGGCCCAAACAGCCCAATTGGCTCAAGCAACCAAAATCTATTGAATACGATTCAACTGCCTTCCGGCGTGTTGCCGCAATTGCTCGGTTTGCTTTTCAATCCGACGGTTGCGGGAACTTTGCCATCGGGTGGTGGTTTGGCGTTCACTCTGCCTAACAGGGATCTTCGTTCGCCGTACGCGCTGCAATACAACCTACAAATCGAGCGGGAACTGTTTTCTGATTTTCTGATCAATCTGGCGTATGTAGGAACGCGCGGTGTGAAGCTGACGCGGTTCCGCACGCCAAATGGTGGCCCGAATTCGATTACCGTGCCAATTGATCCAATAGGATTAAGGCCGGATCCAATTTTGGCAGTCTCGCTGGCGCCGCTCAGCGATCTGTCACCTGGCGGGCGGCGGACTCGCCCCAACCCCAATCTCGGCGCATTCACGATCTTCGATTCGTCGGCGGCATCCACTTATCATTCCCTGCAAACTAATCTGACCAAGCGTTTCTCGAACGGGTACCAGTTGACCGCGGCCTACACCTGGTCGCACGCGATTGACGATGTATCGGACGTTTTTGATGTGGGGGGAGCTTTCGCGCTGCCACAAGATGACCGCGCGCTACAACTTGAACGCGGCAGTGCGAACTTCGATATTCGCCATCGCTTTACAGTTAGCGCGATCGGCAACCTGCCGTTTCTGGCACGCTTCAACGATACAAATGGCGCGAAAAAGTTTTTCCTGGGCGGATGGCAGTTTGCGACGTTTTCGACGTTTCAAACCGGACAGCCATTCACGGTCAACACCAGCATTGATGTGAATCAGGATGGCAATCTGACCGACAGGATTGATACCTTGAATGGGCTGACAATTGTGAATAGCCGCCGCGAGCGCTTAAGGCTTACCACCAACACCAGTAATCTGCTGGCTCCAATATTTGACAACAACGGGCAACTTGTCAGAAACAACGGGCGCATTGGCCGCAATACTTTTCGCGCCAGCGGCGTCGCCACAACCGATTTCACCATCATCAAGAATTTTCAGTTGCGCGGCGACCATTACATCGTCCTGCGCGCCGAAGCGTTCAACATTTTCAACCGGACGCATTTCGCCATCCCGGTGCGCGTGCTGGAAGCGCCCAGCTTCGGACAGTCCGTGGACACGGTGGTCAATCCGCGACAGATACAATTTGCATTGAAGTATGTGTTTTAGGTGACAGGTGACAGGTGACAGGTGACAGCCTGATTCAGAGGCTAATCTATAACCTGCCACCTGCAACCTGCCACTCCAATTTAATTAAGGGAGAAATAGATCTTTATGAGTTTGATCGAAAAGGTTCACGCCCGCGAAATCCTCGATTCGCGCGGCAACCCAACTGTTGAGGCTGAAGTTGTGCTGGAAAGCGGCGTGATGGGCCGTGCCGCGGTACCTTCGGGCGCTTCGACCGGTGAAAACGAAGCCGTCGAATTACGCGACGGCGACAAGATTCGTTACCTGGGCAAAGGCGTCAAACTGGCCGTCGAAAACGTCAACAAAGCCATCGCCAACGCGCTGGTGGACAAGGACGCATTCAACCAGGTCGAAATTGATCATCTGATGATTGATCTGGACGACACGCCGAACAAATCGAAGCTCGGCGCGAACGCGATTCTGGCCGTTTCCATGGCCACGGCTCGCGCGGCGGCGGCGGAATTGGAGATGCCGCTTTACCGTTACATCGGCGGGACGAACGCGCGCACCCTGCCGGTTCCCATGATGAACGTCATCAACGGCGGCGCGCACGCCGACAACAACGTGGACTTTCAGGAGTTCATGATCGTCCCGGCGGGCGCGCCCAGCTTTTCCGAAGCGTTGCGCTGGGGGGCGGAAGTCTTCCATACGCTGAAAGGTGTGCTGAAAAAACGCGGCTATTCGACCGCCGTCGGCGATGAAGGCGGTTTTGCCCCCAGTCTGAAATCGAACGACGAGGCCATCGAAGCCATCCTGGAAGCGATCAGCGCCGCCGGTTACACGCCCGGCGAAGAAATCGCCATTGCGCTCGATCCGGCCAGTTCGGAGTTTTTCCAGGATGGGCATTACGTCTTCAAAAAATCCGATGGCCGCAAACTGACTTCCGAGCAGATGGTCGAATACTGGGTCAACTGGGCCAAGCAGTATCCGATCATTTCCATCGAAGACGGTCTGGCCGAAAACGACTGGGAAGGCTGGGGCGTGATCACCGAACAACTCGGGGACACGGTGCAACTGGTCGGCGACGATTTGTTCGTCACCAACACCACCTACCTGGAGCGCGGCATCAATGAAGTCGTCGCCAATTCGATTCTGATCAAGGTCAATCAAATCGGCACGCTGACCGAAACCCTGAACGCCATCGAACTGGCGCGGACGAACAATTACACCGCCATCGCGTCGCACCGGTCGGGCGAAACCGAAGACGCTTTCATCGCCGACCTGGCCGTCGCCACCAACTGCGGACAGATCAAAACCGGTTCGGCATCGCGCACCGACCGCATCGCCAAATACAATCAACTGCTTCGCATCGAGGAAGAGTTGGGCGAAGCGGCGCGTTACGCCGGCTTTGCCTCGTTTTATCAACTCGAACTGGGGCAATTGAACTTTCCGGTGAAGCTGAAACCGGCACGCCGGTAATTGTTTTCCGATTTGAATCAGGCGGTGCGGGACGTTTCCTGCACCGCTTTTTTTGCTTTTGTTCACGGCTTGGAAAGTTGTTGGAAGAGCAAGCCATTTTCATCGCAAAGGGACAAAGGCAAAAAAAGGCAAATCCGATCCTTAGTTCGGGACATTGAACCTTTATTCCGTTGTCCCTTTGTGTTGATTTGGTCCTCTTCCATCGAGACTTTCCAAGTCGTGTTTCCCACTAGATTTTTTTCCCACAGCCAGCAGCTTTTACAACTGATTGACAACATTTCCTCCGCGCTGCGCTAGAAAGACCCGGCAGGGAAAAACTCCACGAAGTTGAAACCTGCCCTGACAATTCCGCACTAACCAAACCGGAAACGAGCAAAATCGAACAGTGCAACTGTCAGACAGACTGGAAAGGAATGCGCTGATGAGGGTTCTTCCGCGAGTGATGCTTCCGAACTTCAGACGGCTGCGGCACAGGCTGCTTCGTGCCAAACGGCATCTGACCGTTGCGCGCGTGTTGTTCGGGGGCGAATTGGGGCTGTTTGGTCTGGCGCTGATTTTTCTTTTCAGCGGCAGCCGGGCCGTTTGGATGGATGGCCTTGGCCGTCGCGCGGACTTGTTGATTGCAGCAGCGGCGCTTGCCGGTTTTGCGGCGCTTCATCAACTGTCCAGACGGTATTTGCTGCCGGTCCTTGAACGCTACTTTTCGCCGGTCAAATATGACGAACGGCGGATTCTGTTCGACCTCGGCCAGCAAGCCCACGCCGCCACGGACATCGCCCACCTGTTCAAATTGATCGTTGAACGAATTGGCGACGCCCTGCGGGCCGAAGACGTTTCCATCTTCGTACGCGACGAAAAGACAGGGAACTTTCTGCTGCGCGTCTCTTCCTCCCAGGAAATCCCCGATCCAGTTGATTCAGCGGAACTGAGCCTGTCGCGCGATGCCTTCGTCATCAGACGCCTGCGGTCCGTCTCGCAGCCGCTGGAAATCAGCGAACAGGATTTCGATGCCTGGGCGCGGGCGCTGCAATCCGCTTCGCCCGCGCAGCGCGAGGCGCGGCAAAAAGAACAAGACCTGCTTTCACAACTTCAATCCCGGTTGCTGCAACCGATTCGCAGCAAGGATCAACTGGTCGGCGTGGTCTCGCTGGGTCAGTGCCGCGTCCGCCACGAATACGACGCAACAGACAAGGAAATGCTGATGTCCGTCGCCAGCCAACTGGCGCTGGTCATCGAAAACGCACGCCTGACCGAACGCATGCTGGCTGATGAACGTTTGCGCCGCGAACTGGCCCTGGCTTCCGAAGTGCAGAAACGATTGCTGCCGTCGCACCCGCCCGAATGCGTTTCGGTGGAAGTGGCCGGTTTCTGCCAGCCGGCGCGCGGCGTCGGCGGCGATTACTACGACTTTTTCAAATTCGACAATCAGCAACTTGGCATCGCCATCGCCGATGTTGCGGGCAAAGGCATCGCCGCCGCCCTGCTGATGTCCACCGTCCAGGCGACGCTGCGCGGGTTGTCCACCGAATCGCCCAATCATCTAAACGAATCGAACGAATCGCTGGCCGATATGGTGGCGACGCTCAACCGGCTGCTGGTCAATTCGACTGGCGGCGCGAATTACGTGACCTTCTTTTACGCGCAGTTCGATCAAAGCACGCAGCAACTGGCGTACGTCAACGCGGGCCACAATCCGCCTTTCCTTTTCCGCGCCAATGAAGACGGGCTGCAAACGGTGCTGGCAACTTCCGTCAACGGATTCAAGAAGCTGGACGCGGGCGGCATGTTCGTCGGAATGTTCGATCACCTGAGCTACGAACAAGAAGTTATTCAGATGCAACCCGGCGATGTGCTGATCGCATTCACCGATGGTTTGCCGGAAGCGCAGAACAAGGACGGCGAGGATTTCGATGACGAACGGATTCAGCAGGCATTGATCGAAACCGCGCGGCTGCCCGTCAACGAAATCCGCGACGAGATTCTGCGGCGCGTCAAGGACTGGTGCGAAGGCGCGGCGCAATACGACGATCTGACTTTCATCGTTTTGAAAGCTAAGTAAATTGGCGAAGCTTTGGAGTGCTGCGACTTGTCGCAGTTTTTGCTTTCTCTGCTGACATCTCGTCAGGACATCGGAGATTTGGTCAAGAACGAAAAGCGGTGACAAGTCCCCGCGCTCCAGATCAAACCCAGGAGGATTCATGCTCTCGACCTTGTGGCAAGACCTGCGCTACGGCGCGCGAAGCTTGTTCAAACATCCCGGCTTTACCCTGGTCGCCGTGCTGACACTCGGCTTGGGCATCGGGGCCAACAGCGCCATTTTCAGCGTCGTCAACGGCGTGCTGCTGCGTTCGCTTCCCTACCCCGAACCGGAGCGCGTGGTGATGTTGTGGGAAGTCGGCGACAGCGGCAGAAACACCTATGTTTCTCATCTGAATTTCCTTGACTGGCGGACGCGGCAACAATCGTTTGAAGCCATTTCAGCCTACAGCGGCAGGTTCGGCGGGCCTTCGACCATCCTCGGCGGCAGCGAGCCGGTGCGCGCTTACGACGTGGCCGTCTACCGCGACTTCTTCAAAGCGCTCGGTGTCGCACCAGCAATTGGCCGCCCCTTTTCATCGGAAGAATCGAATTTCGGCACTGCGCCAGTGGCCGTCGTCAGCCACGGATTCTGGCAGCGCAATCTGAACGCCGATCCGAATCTGACAAACAAGACCCTGACCATCGGAACGCGCAGTTACAACGTCATCGGCGTGATGCCCGCGGGCTTCAGCTTTCCAGAAGAAACGGATGTCTGGATTTCCAAAGAGCAGCTTTCCGCCGATAACAGTTCGCGTTCATCCCACAACTACATCGGCGTGGCGCGGCTGAAATCCGGCGTCAGCATTGAGCAGGCCCAAAGCGAAATGATGGCGATTGCGCAGGGCATTTATCAGGAAACTTCGGAGGATAAGAATCATTACCGCGCGGCGGTAGTTTCCTTGAAAGAACAATTGACCGGGCCGATTCGTCCGGCCTTGCTGGTTTTGCTGGGCGCGGTTGGGTTCGTGCTGCTGATCGCCTGCGCGAATGTCGCCAACCTGATGCTGGCGCGCGCAATGGGCAGGCAAAAAGAGATGGCGATTCGCACCGCGCTGGGAGCCAGCCGTTTGCGCGTGGTTCGGCAACTGCTGACGGAAAGCCTGCTGCTGGCGGCGATGGGCGGGGCGATTGGTTTGCTGCTGGCCTACTGGCTGATTTCGTCCTTGCTGGCGCTCGCCCCTGCAACGATTCCCCGGCTGAATGAAATCGGAATTGATGGCCGCACGCTTCTCTTCACACTGGGCGTTTCCCTGCTGACCAGTTTGCTGTTCGGCCTGCTTCCGGCGCTGCGCGTTTCCAAACCCGATCTGAACATCGCGCTCAAGGAAGGCGGACGCGGCGCGACGGGAAGCTCCGGACTGGTCCGCAGCGGACTGGTCGTCGCCGAAATCGCGCTGACGCTGGTGTTGCTGGTCGGCGCGGGATTGCTGATCAAAAGTTTCTGGCGCGTACTGCAAGTCAGCCCCGGGTTCAATCCGGAGCAGGTGCTGACCATGCAGGTTTCGCTTCCCGCCTCGGAGTACAAAGACGATGGCCGGAAAATCAATTTCTACCGGCAGCTTTTTGAACAGACAAAATCGCTGCCGGGCATTGAATCCGCCGGAATGATCAACAATCTGCCGGCAGGCGGCGTGGACATCAACGGCATGGTGATGATTGAAGGACGGACGCAGGAACAAGCAGGGTATGGCGGCTTCCGCATCGTCAGCCCGGAGTACTTCCGGGCGATGAATATTCCCGTGATCAAAGGGCGAACCTTTACCGATCAGGACGCCGAAAACTCGGAGCCGGTTTGCGTCATTTCACAGCGGCTGGCGGAAACCAGCTTTCCCAACGAAGACCCGATTGGCCGCCGCGTCGTTTCCACCAATGACAACGTCACGCGCGAAGACGCCAATCATCCCGAACGCTGGCCGAAAATCATTGGCATCGTCGGTGACGTGCGGCATTTCGGTCCGGAAAGAAGAACCTCCGCCGACCTCTACGTCAGTTACGCGCAGCGTCCCCGGCGCATTGGCGATATGACCATCGTCGCCCGGACAAAAGGCGATCCGGCCAGCCTCTCCGCTTCGCTGCGGCAAACGGTGCAGACGCTGGATAAAACCTTGCCGCTGAAATTCGAGGTGATGGAAGACATCTTCGCGCGCTCGACGGCCAACCGCCGCTACAACGTGATTTTGCTGGGCGCGTTTGCCTTGCTGGCGCTGGCGCTGGCCGTGATCGGAATTTACGGCGTGATGTCTTACGCCGTGTCGCAAAGCGTGCGCGAAATCGGCATCCGTCTGGCGCTCGGCGCACAGAGCGTGGACGTGATGAAACTGGTCATCGGACAGGGAATGTTTCTGACCGGCATCGGCATCGGCATTGGCCTGGCCGGAGCCTTTACGCTGACGCGGCTGATGACCACGCTGCTGTTCGGCGTCACGGCGACTGATCCGATAATTTTTGCGTTCGTTCCGGCGTTGCTGGCCGTAACCGCATTGCTGGCCTGTTACCTGCCCGCGCGGCGCGCGGTGAAGATTGATCCAATGGTCGCGCTTAGACATGAGTGATTGGAGTTAAAGGCGGGCAAGATGCCCGCGCTCCCATAACTCGCAACGCTCTCTTTTCACCCATGAGATAAAAAATATGAACACTCTCTTCCAGGACTTACGCTTTGCCATTCGCACTTTCAGCAAACAACCCGGCTTTGCGCTGGTGGCAATCATCACGCTGGCATTGGGCATTGGCGCAAACAGCGCCATTTTCAGCGTCATCAACGGCGTGCTGCTGAAATCGCTGCCGTTCAAGGAACCCGAAAACGTCATCAAGCTGTGGGAATCCATGGCCGGCGGCTTTCAGGGCACGATCTCCGTTCCCAATCTGAAAGACTGGCGGGAACAGAACAGTGTTTTCACCAAAATCGCGGCGTACCAGTTTCAGAACTTCGGACTGCAAAGCAAGGACGCGCCGGAGCGAGTGCGCGCCGCCACCGTCTCGCCGGAGTTTTTTGATGTGCTGGGGGTGACGCCGCAGCTTGGCCGAACGATTGCCGAAGGGGAAGACCAGGATGGCAAGCACCGTGTCGCCGTGCTCAGCCATCAGCTTTGGCAAAGCAAATTCGCGGCGGACGCCGGCATCGTCGGGAAAACGATTTTGCTGGGCGGCGAAGACTTCACCGTCATTGGCGTCATGCCCGCCAGTCTGCGCTATCCATCGCGCACCACGGATCTGTGGGTTCCGATGGTTATTTCCCCACAGCAAACCTCTTCGCGCGGCAGCCATTTCCTGTTCGGCCTGGCCAGGCTGAAACCCAGCGTGAGTTTCGCGCAGGCGCAGGAACAGATGAATGCCATCGCCCGCCGCATCGAACAGCAATATCCAGACCAACAAACCGGCAGGGGTGTGCTGCTGATTCAGGCTCAGGAAGAAATGGTGCGCGGCATCCGCCCGGCGCTGCTGGTGCTGGTGGTCGCAGTGGGCTTCGTACTGCTGATTTCCTGCACGAACGTCGCCAACCTGCTGCTGGCGCGCGCATCCACCCGGCGGCGTGAAATCGCCATCCGGCTGGCGCTGGGTGCGGGGCGGATGCGGTTGCTGCGGCAATTGCTGACGGAAAGCGCGCTGCTGTCGCTGCTGGGTGGCGCGCTCGGATTGTTTATTGCCTATTGGGGCGTGCAGGCGCTGGTCAAACTGGCGGCAGGAATTCTGCCGCGCGCCAACGAAGTGACCCTGGATGGCCGCGTCGTGCTCTTCACCATCGGGTTGGCGTTGCTGACCGGAATCGTTTTCGGCCTGGCTCCAGCGCTGCAAGCAACGAAAGCGGACTTGCAGAAAGATTTGAAGGAAGGCAGCGCGGCGGCGGGCAATCAGCAGCGCGGCTGGCTGCGAAGCCTGCTGGTGGTTGGCGAAGTCGCGGCGGCCCTGGTGCTTTTGATTGGCGCCAGCCTGCTGATCAAAAGCTTCGCGCGGCTGCAGCAGACTGAAAGCGGGCTGCAAACCGAAAACGTGCTGACGGCGGGCATCTCGCTGCCGGATTCAAAATACAAAACGCCGGAATCCATCACACGATTCCACCAGCAAATGCTGGAAAAAGTTTCCGCGTTGCCCGGCGTGCAATCGGCGGGCATCATCAGCAAACTGCCGCTGCAAGAGTGGGGGTACAACGGCAGTATTCAAATTGATGGCGTCGCGCCGCCGCCGCCCGGCAGCCGCAACCAATACGTCGAATTCCGCGCCGTCAGCCCGGATTATTTCCGTAGCTTGGGCATCCCATTGCGCGCCGGACGCCTGATTGACAGTCGCGATCAGGCGGGAACGGCATCGGCCATCGTGGTCAATGAAGCGCTGGTCAAGCACTTTCTCGCTGGGCAGGACGCCATCGGCAAATTCGTCACCCTGGGCAGCCAGAACAAATATCAGATTGCAGGCGTCGTCGGCGATGTCCGGCAATCCGGCCTGGTGCAAGTCTCTCGCCCCGAAATCTACTGGCCGTACACGCAATCCCCGGACACCGGATTGACAGGCAATGTCAGCCTGGTGGTTCGCGCCAGCGCACAACCTGCGGCACTCACCTCGGCGGTTCGCGACGCCGTGCTGGCCGTTGATCCGGCACAGCCCCTCCACAATGTGAAAACAATGGAAGAAGTCGTTGCCGAATCCGTCTCCGATCGCCGTTTGAATACCCTGCTGCTGACCCTGTTTGCAGGGATCGCGCTGACGCTGGCGCTGATCGGGGTGTACAGCGTGATGTCCTATCTGGTCGTGCAAAACACGCGTGAAATCGGCATTCGCATTGCGCTCGGCGCGCAGATGCGCGATGTGCTGCGGCTGGTGGTCGGTCAGGGAATGCTGCTGACCGGCATCGGCATCGGCATCGGCATCGGGCTTGCGTTCGGTCTGACGCGGCTGATGGAAGGCCTGCTGTTCGGCGTCACTGCCACTGATACGATGGTCTTCGCCACCGCGCCGGTCATCCTCATCGCCGTCGCCTTGCTGGCCTGTTTGATCCCCGCCTGGCGGGCGACAAAGGTTGACCCGATTCTTGCCCTTCGCTACGAATAACCGGCTCGCCCAAACTCCAAGCGCCCGATGACAGGAAAAATTTTCGCGAACCTGTTGCCGGGCGCTTTCGTTTCGTTGTATATGTGGCATTCCCACATAAGGAGATGCCAGATATGTTGGACAAGGAACTTAAAAAAGGCAGCACCGAAATGCTGATTATGGCGCTGGTCGAAGAACGGCCGCGTCACGGCTACGAAATCGCCAAGTTGATCGAAGAACGCTCTGACGGCGTGTTGCAGTTTCACGTCGCCTCGCTTTATCCGCTGCTGTACCGGATGGAAAAGCGAGGCTGGATCAAGGGGCAATGGGTGGAAAAAGCCGGGCAGCGCCGCCGCCGATATTACAAATTGACGGCGGCGGGTCAGAAGGTGCTGGCCGAACAGCGTTCAACCTGGAAAGATTTTTTCACCGCGCTCGACCGCGTCGCGCGCATCACTCCAAGCTGAAAGACTGAAAAGCGATGGCTCAGGACTGGAAGAAACATGTTCGGCAGCATTTGCCGCCAATGCGGCTCGGCCCGGAACGCGAAATCGAGATCGTCGCCGAGTTGGCCGAGCATCTGCAAACGGCCTACGAAGAGGCGCTGGCCCGTGGCGCATCGGAAGAGCAGGCCCGCGCCCAAGTCCGCGCGCTGTTTTCCGACTGGCGACTGTTGGAATGCGAACTGAGCAGCGCCGAGCACTCCACGTCCAACACCTGGCGGAATCAATTTAACGGCGACCTGATCGCCCATCCCCGCAAACAAGGGAAAGGAGCATTGACGATGGCATCCCTGTTCAAAGACCTGAGTTACAGTTTGCGAGTGTTGTTGAAAAGCCCCAGCGTGACCTTGATCGCCGTAATCGCATTGGCCTTGGGCATCGGCGCCAACAGCGCGATTTTCAGCGTTGTCAACGCGCTGGTGTTGCGGCCGCTTACCTATCCGGAACTTGACCGTCTTGTCGCGGCTTACGAACACGTGCGTACCGGAGGCAACGACCATCACGAATTGACCGTGGCCAACTACCTGGATTTGCGAGCGCAGAATCAGACATTCGATCACCTGGCGCTGTATCGCTGGTGGAGCGTCAACCTGACCGGCACCGGTCAGCCTGAGCGGCTGCAAGGCTATCTGGTGACCGCCAATCTGCTTGATGCACTGGGAATGAAACCCGCGCTGGGTCGCAATTTTTTGCCGGACGAAGACCAGGCGGGCAAACCGAAATCCGTCATTCTCACGCACGGATTGTGGCAACGGCGATTCGGGGGCGATGCGCACATTCTCGGAAAAACCATTGGTCTGAATGGGGTTCCACATACGGTCGCCGGCGTCATGCCGCCGGAGTTCAACTATCCGAAAGGCGCTGAGCTGATCGCGCCACTTGAATTCACGCCGCCACTGTCCGCTAACAGAGGCTCGCATTCCTACCTGTCCGTCGGGCGGTTGAAACCGGGGATCACAATTCAGCAGGCCCAGGACGATCTGTCCGCCATCGCCCGGCGGTTGGAAGAACAATATCCCAATGACAATACCGGGCGGGGAATGAAGGTGTATCCGCTGCTGGCCGACACGGTGCGGATGTACAAAGTCGCGGCGCTGGTATTGATGGCGGCGGTCGGTTTTGTGCTGCTAATCGCCTGCGCCAATGTTGCCAACCTGCTGCTGGCGCGCGCCGCCAGCCGATTCAAGGAGGTCGCGATCCGCGCGGCGGTGGGCGCCAGCCGATGGCGAATCATCCAGCAGTTGCTGACCGAAAGCATCGTGCTGGCCGTTATTGGCGGAGTGCTGGGAATCGTGTTCGCGATCTGGGGCGTGTCGGCGCTGAAAGCCGCCATGCCCGCCGAAGTCTTTCAGTTCGTGCCGGGAATGAACAACATTACCGTCAATTATCAAGTGCTGGGTTTCACGCTGGCGCTATCTGTATTGACAGGAATCCTGTTCGGCATCGCCCCGGCCATTCAAGCTTCGAAACCTGACCTGAACGAAACACTGAAAGAAGGCGGCGGGAAAGCCCCCTCCGGTGGAAAGCGTCATCGCCTGCTCAATGGTTTGGTCGTGGTCGAAATCGCGCTTTCGCTGGTGCTGCTGGTCGGCGCAGGAGTCATGATGAAAAGTTTTCTCAACCTGCTGAAGACAGATCCAGGCTTCCAAGGTGACAACGTGTTGACGATGAATCTGCTGCTGCCGCGGGCAAAGTATCCGGAAATTTCGCGGCAGGTCACTTTTTATCAAGAGTTGTTGGAGAGAGTTTCCCACCTTCCGGGCATCGAGTCAGCCGCCATCGTCAATTACCTGCCGCTGGGAATGAGCAATTCCTCCAATAGCATTCTCATCGAAGGACAGCCCGCGCAGCCGCCGGGCCAGGAAATTGACGGGCGGTACAGAGTCTGCTCGCCCCTGTACTTTGAAACCATGGGAATCCCCTTGCTCAAAGGGCGCAGCTTTACCGAGCAGGATACGGCCAGGACACTGCCCATCGTGATCGTCAACGAAACCCTGGCCAAGCGCTTCTGGCCGGCGGAAGACCCGATTGGCAAACGCATCCGTTTCACTGGCAACCCGGAGCAGAATCCATGGAGGCAGATTGTCGGCGTGATCGCGGATGTCCGGCACGATCTGAACTCACCCGTGCAGCCGGAATATTACCTGCCACACGCGCAAGACACATGGAATTCCATGGTGCTGGTTGCGCGAACCAGCGCTGAGCCAACCGCCTTGGCCGCCCCAATTCGTAATGAAGTGTTGAACATAGACCGTGACCAGCCTGTGTTCGACATTCGCACGATGCGGCAGGTTCGTGAGCGCGCCACGGTCATTCACAGTTTTTCCGTCAGCTTGCTGAGCATTTTCGCGACCATTGCTCTGCTGCTGGCCGCCATCGGCATCTACGGCGTCATGTCTTATCAAGTCAGCCAACGAACGCATGAAATCGGCGTCCGGCTGGCACTGGGCGCAAAGACCAGCGATGTGTTGAAGATGGTTGTCCGGCAGGGCATGACGCTGGCGGCGGCCGGAATGAGCATTGGTCTGGTGGGCGCCGTCGGGATCACCCAGGCCCTGAAAGCGGTTCTGGCTGAAATTGGTGTCGCGGATTTATCAACCTTCGCCATGGTTTCGCTTTTGCTCCTGGCTGTTGCATTTGTGGCCTGTGTCATTCCCGCATTCCGGGCGACAAAAGTTGATCCGCTGGTCGCGCTCCGTTACGAATAGAAGAACAACACAAAATGATAATCCGGGTTTATCTCCTCACCGGATCAAATCAAAATCTCCGCCGAAAACGCGGTCAATCCTGCCGGTCCGCCATCTTCGGACGCCATCGCGCACCAGCGGAGAAGGTTGTTCGCGGTAGCGGCGGACGATCACCAGTTTGGATTCGCCAATTTGGTCAAAGGTCTGACGCGCCTGTTTGATCAAACTGCCCTGATTGTCAACCGCCGGTTCTTCCGGCGTAGCGCTGACACGGACGCGGGCTTTGCAGCGCAGGAAGCTGCCGGCATGGCGCGGCGATTCGAAGACGTGGAAGCCGGATTCCGGCAGCAACAGGGAAAACGCGCCGTAGCCTGAAACCGTCGCCAGCCAGCGAAACGGCTGGCGGTCGTTGCCGGTCAGACGTTCGATGGTTTCAAGCTTCATTTTGCGTTTGGCCGCCCACTGTTCATACATCTTCACCAGGCGGCGCGCGAACTCATCGCTTTCGCCGGGTTCGATGCCGGCATCGCGCCCGCCTTCGACCTGCAAAAAAGCGTCGCGCGGGCGATTGTCCGCCAGATCGTCGCAGGCAATTTCCAGCAGATAGATTTGCTGCGCCAGCATGCGCACCAAATCGCCGGGAAAATGCTGGCGATCTTTGGCTGCGGCTTTCGTCCCGCCCGGCATATTCCTGCCGATGATGCGACGCAGCAGCGAATCGCCGGAGCGCACGCCGGCTTCGATGCGATCCATATATTCGATGGTGCCCAGCACATCGAACCGTGTGGCCGATTCCCAGAACCCGCGCGCCGAAGTTTGCAGTAACGCCGCCGTCTTCTTCGCCTGCCAGGTTTCGGATTCGACTTCGGCGGCGATTTGTCCGAAGCAGTCCCGCAGGAATTCGACTTCTTCCAGCGTGCCTTGCGCGTCCAGTGCGATGTCTTCCAACTCGCGCTCGCCGGCAATCTGGGCAGGGTCTTCAGCCTGTATCGTGGCATCAGCGGTGGTTCTCTCCGTCGCGTCCGGGTCCACGAATTCGACTTCGATCTGTTTTCCGTTGCTGCGGACAAACAGAAACTGATCCCCTTCTGGAAACTGATGATTGACGATGGTCATCGCCAGCGGCGACAGCAGGAAGCGTTCGACCGCACGCTTCAGTGGCCGCGCGCCCAGATCGTGCGTGAAGCCTTTGTCCAGCAGAAACTCAATCGCCGATTCGTCCCACTCCACCGCCCATTCGCGGTTGCGCAAACCGCGCCGCTGCAACACGTCGTTCAATTCCTTCTTCAGCAAATCGCGCATCACCGTGCGGCTCAGCGGACGGAAGACGACCACGCGGTCAATCCGATTGACGAATTCGCGCCGAAACGTTTTTCCAATCGTCCGTTCGACCATTGCCAGACTGAACCCCGAAGAATCCTGCGTGAAGCCTACGCTGGCCCCGTGCGGAATCGCCGCGCCCAGATTGGAGGTCATAATGATTATGCAGTGCCGGAAGTCGGCAGTGTTGCCCCGCCGGTCGGTCAATCGCCCGTCATCGAAAACCTGCAAAAACAAGTCCCAGACATTCGATTCGGCTTTCTCGAATTCATCCAGCAGCACCACCGAAAATGGCTGGCGGCGAATCTGATTGACCAGCGCGGTCTGCCCGGCGCTTTCTTCAAACTCGCCGATGATGCGGCTCAGGCCGTTTCCGGCTTGCAGCTCGCTCATATCAATCCGAATCATTCGCTCTTCCGAACCGAACAGGAATTTGGCCAGCGTCTTGGCAATTTCGGTCTTGCCCGTGCCCGTCGGCCCGGCAAACAGGAAAACGCCCTGCGGACGTTTCGGATCGGTCACGCCTGCCTTGATCATCGCCACACGCTCAACCAGACAATCCACCGCTTCGGGCTGGCCCAGCACGCGCCGCAGAAAGTATTCGCGCAATGCCACCAAATCCAGCCCGTGCCGGTCGTCCAGAATGCTGATCGGCAGGCCGGTTAACTGCGCCAGTGTGACCAGCAAATCATCCAGCGTGATTTGAATCGCCGTGTCCGCCCCATTCGGTCCGTTCAGATGAACTGACAGCATTCTCCGCCGCGTCAGCGACAGGAATTGCAGCAAATTGCCGGGGGAAGCCTTTTCGCCCAGAAACTGTTTCGACAGTTGAAAGGCTTCGTGCAGCGTGTGGCTCGAAATCAAATCATCCTCTTTGGAGGGGCTGTGATGGGCAACCCACTGCCGTGCCAGCGACAGGGTCTTTTCGTCGTTCAGCGAATTGATGCGCGCTGTTTCCAGCGCCGTTCGCAATCGCGGCTTGGCCTGCAACAACCTTTCATATGCCGCCGGTTGCGTTTCGCCAATCAGCACGATTTCGCCGCTTTCCAGGGCGGAAAATATGTAATCCAGCGCGCCGGTCTGACTGTGGCGATGCTGGCCCGCCCATAACAAGTCCTGAAAGTTGGGCACAAACCAGAGCGTTTTGCGATGCTTGCTCAGCCGCTGAAGCAATTCCCGTATGCGGCCTTCCAGTTCGCCCAGGAAACTCTGCCCGGCCATCAATTCCGCGGCGCTCGCTTCAAAAATCAGCCAGCCCTGCTGTTGCAACCGTTTCGCCAGCGAACGAATCAGCACCGTTTTCCCGACGCCGGATTCGCCGACCAGCAGAATCGAACGCGGCGTTTTTTTGTAAAGCACGGTTTCAATCGCGGCGGCCTGCTCGTTCAGATATTCGTGCTCGATGATGGCCTCCTGCTCCCGCTCGTCATCATCGCCCCAGATGCGCCCGATCCCTTTCAAAAATTGCGACTGCCGGTATTGCCGCACCTGTTCCAGCATCTTCCCGGCAAGCGTTTCCCCGATTTCGCGCAGCGCATCTTCCAGATTTTCCGCCCGATCATCGTCCTGCAAATGTTCCAGCTCGCCGCTGAATTCCGCCGCATCGCCCAGGGCCGTGCGGGATTCGATGAATTCCCGCAAAATCTGAATTGCACTCGGCACCCGCCAGCCCAGATTCACGCGCGACAGCACCGCGCCAATCAGCGGGCGGTCGGTGTGTTTGTTCAGCGCCCGAAAAGCGAAATAAAGTGGCCAATACCCCAGATTGCCCAGCATGCCCATCGCCGGTTCAAACAGATCCTGTTCGACCGCGCGGCGCGACATTGCCTCGAAAGCCAGACAGCAGATGACCGTGTTCGTTCCCGCCGCGTAATTCAGCAGGTCGCCGGTGGAATACGATTCGGCCATCAGGATTTCAACGCCGCGCTCGAATTCCGGGCGCGCCAGCAGGTCTTTCGGATGGGCGCTTTGATCGAAATGCGTTTGCAGCGATTCGGCGATTTTGTAGAGATCGGCATTGCCGGATTCGCTCTCAGGCGGTTCCGGCGAAGTTGTTGATGGCGGCGCTTCAGTGCTGGAAGCTGACCGGGCGGCGTTCCATCGCACAATCAATCTGTACAGGCCAAGCCCAAGCAGAACTCCGGTAAACGAAGCAATCAAGCTGGTGATAAATGTGTTCATCGGCCAAGGCGAAAAAAGGTTAAGTCTCAAACTACGAGAGCGAATTGGTTGCCATTCCGCGCGACGCGGCCTTCGGTTTCCAGTTTTTCCAGCGCGGCCACCACCGACAGTTCCGCAAGTGAATGCATCGCGTCGGGCACGTCCGTGTAAACCGCCTTGACGATCTGCGGAGCGGTTTGCGCGCCGGCGGACATTGCGTTGACGATCATCTCTTCGCGCGCCTGCCGATGGGCGAGATATTCTTCGATCTTGCCGCGCGCATCGGCCAGCACAGGCCCATGACCGGGCATCAACGCCGTCAATCTGGGCAATTCCAGATACCGCCGCAGCGAAGCCAGATACGCGATCATATTGCCTTCGGGCGGAGCGATGACCACCGTGCCGAAACCGACCACGCAATCGCCTGTAATCAAACTGCCCGTGCGTTCTTCGTGAAAGCTGAGATGGCCGCGAGCGTGCCCCGGCGTCCACAGCGCGCGCAATCGCCAGCTCAGGCCAGTCACTTGTTCATTCAGTTCGATCACCTCGTTGTCTTCGATGAAGCGGTCAACACGGACTTCTCCTCCGGCTTGAATGCCGATGGCTTCAGCGGTCAGGCGATGCGCCGCAACCGGCACATTGAATTTTTCAGCCAGATGCATCACCCCGCCGATGTGATCAGGGTGCAGGTGGGTGATGATGATTTCGCGTATGCGGCGGCCTTGCGCAATGAATCGTTCAATGACGGCATCCAGTTTTTCCCGCTGATCCGGATACGGCGAGCCGGGATCAATCACGACCATTTCGTCGCCCCCAATGATGTAACAATTGGTATGCGTCGCGGGCGGAATGGTCGGCGTTCGCAGCGCGCACAGGTAAATGCCATAACGCATCTCGACGCGGCTTTCCCAGTGTTCTCGTTCTTCCTCCGGAACACACAGCATTCGGGCGGCAAAATCGTGCGCGCCTTCGGCCAATGCCTGCAACGCGCAGGTAATCGGCGTGACGATCAGCGAATCCCCGTCAATCCAGCGCTGCAAAGCCTCGTGGGGACGCAGCCATTCGCCTTCTTCCAATTCGCCGGGAATGATCTCGGTCTCCTGACCGGCGGGCAACCAGGCGGCGTAAAACCGTGTGTCGTAACGGCGCGGCATGGTCGCCGGCGTCACCCAGCGCGGCATTTCCGTCAGCAGGCCGGCATCCAGCGTCAGGCTTTCGTTGGCGAGCAATTCCTGGAAGCTGATGCGGTCGGCGGCCAGTTCCAACCGCAATTCCAACCGACGCTCCGCCGACAAGCGTTCAGCGCCGCGCGCAATCAAGACACCAGTCTCTTCAAAGATTTCGCGAATGGCGGCCACGCGCATCACCGCCGTCATCGCGTCCGGCGAAGGCGGCACGTTTTCGATGGGAATTTCGGCATCGGCGGCGTCGCGCTGCCCGCCCGGAAAAGCGTGATAGCGCGCCATGAAACTGAGCGTGCGCGCGCGTTTGACCCAGAAAACCTTTGGGTCTTCGGGATCGCGCAGCAGCACCATCGCCGCCGCATCCCTGGGAGTAGCAGGAGTTTTTGCCGGTAAATTCATGGTTGATGTCCGATAGAAAGTGCCTGCCCGATCGGGCTTGCTTGATTGAATCTGAATGCCAAGCGACCGCAGCTTAATCAATTTTCCGATCACTGGCAAAAGCGGGCTCTCAAGCGCCGCGCGGTGCTGATAGAATCCCGCCGCTGCCCAACGGTACTGAATTCCATGCGAACTCTCTTTTTCAAAATCTTCCTCTGGTTCTGGCTGGCCATGGCGGCATTGATCGCCGCCATCATCGTCACGGTGACGACAACGCAAAATGAACCGATCGGGCCAGGCCTGCGCGATGCGGCGGCCAATGCAGTAACGATCTATGCCCAATCGGCGGCGGAGATTTTCGAGCGCGGCGGAAAGGCCGCGCTGTTCAGCTACTTCGAGCGCATTGAGCGGGAAACAGGCAATGAGGCATACCTCTTCGATGCGCAGGGCGCGGAGCTTTCCGGCAGACAAGCCGATGCCGAGTTCGTTGAACTGGCCCGCCGCGCTCAAACCAGCGACAAAGCGGAATTCAATTTCTCCGGCTTCCAGATGGCTGTCGCCAAACGCCAAACCTCCGTTGATGGGCGCCGCGTGGTGCTGGTTTCCCGAATGCGCCGCACTTCCATGTTCGAGCCGCGTGCCAGTATGGCCGTGCGCCTGCTGCGCGGACTGGCCATGTTATTGACCGCCGGCGTGGTCTGTTTCTGGCTGGCCCGGTATTTAACTTCACCGCTGGTCAAACTCAGCAAGGCGGCGAAGCGGCTGGCGGGCGGCGACCTGTCTGCGCGCGCGGGTTTGACCGGTGCGCGCCGGGACGAAATCGGCGATTTGAGCCGCGACTTCGACCAGATGGCGGAACGCATCGAATCGCTGATGACGGCGCAGCGGCGATTGCTCAGCGATATTTCGCACGAACTGCGCTCGCCACTGGCCCGCCTGTGCGTCGCGCTGGAACTCGCGCGGCAAAAATCCGGCGAGGAAGCGGCATCATCGCTTGACCGGATCGAACGCGAAGCCACCCGCTTGAATTCGATGATCAGCCAGTTGCTGACCCTGTCGAAGCTGGAAAGCGGTGCGGAGACGGCGCAACGAAGAGAAGTGGATTTAGCCAAACTGGTGCGCGAAGTTGCCGAGGATGCGGAGTTCGAAGCGCGCGGCAGGAATCGCTCGGTAAAAGTTTTCGCGGCTCATCCTTGTGCCGTCGCCGGCAACGAAACCTTATTGCAAAGCGCCGTTGAAAATGTGGTCCGCAATGCACTGCGCTACACGCCGGAACAGAAGGCGGTCGAAATCGCATTGCGGCGCGAACTCAATGGGGCGAACGGTTCCGCCATCATCACGGTTCGCGATTACGGCGTGGGCGTGCCGCCCGAAGCGCTGGCCAAAATCTTCCAGCCGTTTTATCGCGTCGCCGATGCCAGGGAGCGGCAAACGGGAGGCGTCGGGCTGGGACTTTCCATCGCTGAACGCGCCATGCGCTGGCATGGCGGCGAAGCCTTCGCCGCCAATGCCGAAGGAGGCGGATTGATCGTGACGCTGCGGCTCCCACTGCTGCCAGGCGCGGGCGAACCAATTTCCCGCTGAAAATTCAGCCATTGTTTCGCATCACATAATGCCGTTCCGGCGTCGGGTAGCCAGCCGCGCCAAAGGTGTCGCGAATCAGTTTGTTGGTCGCGAAGTACACCTGCCAGTAATGATCCGTGTGGCAGTAAGGCCGGACGCAGAGCACCGGACCGGACAGATTGAATTCCAGAATTTCGACATCGGGCGGCGGCTGAGTCACGACGTTCGGAATCTTGCCCAGCTCGGCTTTCAATCGTTTGATCGCGTCGTTGGCATCCACCGAATGATTCAGTTGCGCCAGCAGGTCAACCCGCCGGAAAGGGCTGGCGGAAAAGTTCTGAATCGTATCGGAAAAGACTTTGTTGTTGCCGACGAAGGTCACCACATTGTCCGGTGTCAGAATCGTTGTGACGAAAAGCCCGATTTCCTTGACCGTGCCGGTCACACCGGCGGCGGTGATGAAGTCGCCGACTTTGTAGGGGCGCAGGACAACCAGAAATGCCCCTGCCGCGAAATTCGTCAGCAACCCTCCCCAGGCCGCGCCGATGGCCAGTCCGGCCCCCGCCAGCAGCGCCGCGAAGGTTGTTGTCTCGACGCCGAAATAACCGAGAATCGCAATCACCAGCGCGATGTTCAGAGCGACGGAAATGATGTTGCCCAGATACCGTTGAATGGTGGCGTCCACGTGCTGCGCTTCCAGCGCGCGATGCATCAGTTTGATGACAAATCCGATCAGCCAGCGCCCGACCATATACAACACGACGGCGGCCAGGATTTTCAGCCCGACCGTGGTAAGGATGTTGATGACATTCTGCAAAATTTGATTCATATCCATGGTGTAGCCTCCGAATAAAATTGTCCCCACTTGGGCGAGCCGAACACGGATTCGCTCCGATTCCGGTCTTGGAACCAGTTACTGTGAGAACTCTTGATGTTTGTTATTTGAACTGCGTTTGTGTGGGTGCGCCCAATGTAGCCCAAAAGCAGGGATGTGGCAAAAACCGGTGAAATAACGGAATCATTTCAGCCATTTCAATTCAATCACCACGCGGTCGCGCGAATCGAAAAAGCCGAAAATATTGCTCTGCCGTCCGCCCAGGAAATCCGCGCCCAGGCCAATGCTCCAATGATCGCCAATGGTCTTGGTGACTTTCGGGCGAATCATAAACTGGCGCTGATTCAAGCCGGTCAGCACGAAAAACTCCGGGCGGAGCGTGTCGCGCAGGAAGTTGGTGCGGACGAAAATGGATGTCAGGTGGTTGTTGCGCGGAAACAGCAACCGGCTTTGCGGCGCGCTGACCGCCTGAAAAAAATACTGCCCGCTGATCCACAGCCAGGTTCTGGCCGACCAATCCAGGCCGGTAACTCCGGAAAACTGCCCGAATTTTTCAAAGCCTGTCTTTGGCGGATTATCCGTTACGGCGGCGGGTTTCTTGCGATTCCAACCCGCTTCCATCCGCAGCACGACCGGGCCGAAATTGGTCGCCGCCGTTCCGCCAAAAACCTCTTTACGGTCGAACTTCGGCTGAAAGACAACCGTGGGCAGCGGCTCGTTCGGCTTGAATTCGATGCCGCGCAGATAACTGGTCGGCGTGTCTTCCCAGCCGAAAAAGTAGTTCGCCGTTACATCCCAATCGCCGACGCTGCGGCTGTAGCGCGCGCCGCCTTGCGAGGATTTCAGTTGATAAGCCGGTCGCCGCGCCGGCTCGGCGCGCGTGGCAAAGGGCGGCAGTCCGGTTTGCGCGGCGCTGATCAATCCCAGGCCGAAACTGCTGCCCAAACCGAATTCGTTTTCCGCGCCCGGCAATCTGGCCGGCGCGAAATACGGCACCCAGATCAACTGCAACGAACCTTTTCCAACCGGCACGTCCGCGCGCGCCAGCCAGAGCGGGCGGCGCGAATCCAGAAAGTCTTCCAGAATGAATTCGCGGTAATCCAGTGGATTGATCACATCCAGCACCCGCAAGCCGTCCGCCTGTCCCCAGACCACCTGCTGCAAGCCGAGCTTCAAATCCACCTTTTTGACCTTGCCATCCAGCAACACCTGACGTGGATCAACCCAGACCGATTTCGGATAGCCGAGCCGTTCGACCGGATCAATGTGCGCACGCGCTTCCAGCGTCAGCCGCCAATCATCGCTGATTTTGAAGACGCCTTTGCCGTCGAAGAAGGTCCGCGACATTTGCAGCACGCGCGGCGAATCGGTGCGAAAGCCCGTCCGGTTGCGAATCGAAAACGACCATTGCCAGCGGGACGGCTTGGGTTCCGGTGGCGAAACAGGCTCCTGCGCAGGCGGCGGAGTTGGCGGTTCCAGCGGCCTTTCTGCCACCGGTTTTTCTGCCGGTTTTTCTGCCGGTCTTTCTAATTGCTGCGCGAAGCAATCCAGCCCAAACAGGCCGAGCATGAAAAACGCGCTCAGGAATCCGGCAAAGGTGAGTTGTCCTCTCTTCATTTCGTCGCTTGATCGAGCACCTTGATCGGAAAGGTCGCCGATGGCTGATGCTGCTCGGCCATGATTTTTTCCAGGCGTTTGACGATGTCAGGATGTTTCGCCGCCAGGTCATGCTGTTCGCCAGCGTCTTTGGCCAGGTTGTAAAGTTCGACGCGCAGATTGCCCTTATGCAGATTTCGCCGCAAACCTTTCCAGTTGCCCTGCCGCACCGCCTGCTGGCCGCCGTAACCGCCAAAGTCCCAATATAAAAACTCGTGCTTCCGTTGCGCCTTGCCAATTAAGGTGGGCAGGATGCTGATGCCATCAGATTCTTTTGGCGCAGGTGCGCCCGCAACTTCGCAAAGCGTCGGCATCACGTCGTAAAAGACTGCGGGCAGGTTGCTGACCGTTCCGGCTTTGATCTTGCCCGGCCAGCGCGCGATGAAAGGCACGCGAATGCCGCCTTCGTAAATGCTGCCTTTGAAAGCGCGCGAATTCCCCGTCGAACCGAAAAAGACATAATCGGTGCCGCCCATTCTGCCTGGCAGAAAATCGAAGTCTTTGGTGACAGTTCCGAATGCGCCGCCGTTGTCACTGCTGAAAATCACCAGCGTGTTGTCGTCCAGACCAAGCTCTTTGAGCAGGCTGAAAATCCGCCCGACACCGCGATCCATCCGTGTGACCATTGCCGCATAGGCAGCACGCGGTGTGGGATGCGGCAAATAGCCGTTTTTGCCGTCGTAAGCCGGATCGTCCCATTTGCCTGCGTATTCGCTGAGCGAGTCTTCCGGCACCTGCAAGGCCAAATGCGGAATGGTGAACGGCACATAGGCGAAAAATGGTTTGTCGCGATGGTCGCGAATGAATTTCAGGGTTTCTGCTTCGATCAGATCATGCGAATACTGTTTGCCGGTCACGCCGCGATTGTTTCCTGCCAGCATCACCTTCTGATCGTTGCGCCACAGATGATGGGGGTAAAAATTGTGGGCTTCGCGCTGGCAGTTGTAGCCGTAAAACAGGTCGAAGCCTTGTTTGTTCGGATCGCCTTCGCTGCCGATGAAACCCAGTCCCCATTTGCCGAATCCGCCGGTTGCGTATCCTTGCGCTTTCAGCAACTCGGCTATCGTCTCTTCACTGGCCGGAATCGGCCATTGGCCTTCGGGCTGGACTTCCTTGTTGTCGCGAATGAAAGCGTGACCGCCATGTTTGCCGGTCATCAGCACCGCGCGCGATGGCGCGCACACCGGCGCCCCAGCGTAAAACTGCGTGAAGCGCATGCCTTCCGCCGCCATTCGATCCAGATTCGGCGTGCGAATCATCTTTTGCCCGTAACTGCCCAGGTCGCCATAACCCAGGTCATCGGCAAGAATGAAAACGATGTTGGGCAGGCGGCGAACGGTTTGTTTGTTGGGTTGATTGACGGGCAAAGGGGCGGCAATTGTCCCCCCAAGCAAAAAGGTGACTGCAATGAAAGTCAGAAGTTTATTCATTATGCGTTTGCGATTCGGCGTCTTCTTCAGCCTCTACATCGGCGGTTTCCGGAAAATTGATGCGGTCATAAATTTCCGTTGTCAGCAGCACGCATTCGATGGAATCAAGCGGAACCTCCTGGCTGAAGTTCAACGAACCAGCGAACTGTACCGCGTTACAAATCTCCTCGCCATCCACAAACAGACCTCCCACAGGTCGGCCACCGGCTGCCGTGTATGCGGCAACGTGGGCATGTAATTCGGCGGGCCAAACTCCGGGTTGAAGGTGAAATATTCAGCCCCGGCGGTCAGACGCGCCAGAACGATTTCATCCCACCAGGCTTCGTGCGCGGCCAGTTGGGCCGCCCATTCCGGCGCGCGCGGATCGTTCACTTGCGGGCCTTCTTCATGCCCGACGCGTCCATGCAGATGCCGTGCGCGTGAAATGCACAACGCCAGGTCAACCATCTGGTCTTCGAGCAAACTTTCGCAGACGTTGGCGAAATGGCTGAAATCCGCGTTGATGTGCAATTCAGGAAATTCGCGCAACAGCCGCGCTGTCGCCGACGGCGTGAACATCGGGCGGCCACGATGGGTTTCGTGATTGACCGGCAAACCGATGCGGCGCTCGATTTCCAGCGCTTCGGCGAAAAACTCCTTTTGCAGCTCGAACGGCCACCAATCCTTGCCGCCGTGAACGGTGATTTGCAGCGGTTCCAAACTGCGGGCCTTTTCGATCTTTTCCCGGAACGACGCGAAATGATCCGGCGGTTCGGTGATCACCATCGCGACGAATTCCAGTTGATGTTCGTTTAACAAACGCAGAAATTCCGGCAGTTGATCATCGCCTGGCACTTGCGCTTCGACGGCGACATAACCGGCGTCGGCAATCTGCCTGATCTTTCCGGGGAGCGTGCCGTCCATTCCCCACAAACTTTTGACCAGTTTCAGTTTCATAGCTTGTCCTTACCTGGTTTCGACCACTGGCTCCTTCTTTTCTTTTACAAAACGAAACGCAATGAACATGCCGATGATGGCCAGCGCGGCAATCAGCAGTCCCATCTTCAAATCCACCCAGGCCGAAGGCATATAGATGATCAGCACGCCGACCAGCATCACCGAAGAAGCAATCAGCTTGTCGCCGATGTTCTTTTCCTTGAAGACCAGCCAGCCCAGCAGCACGATCAAAATGATGCCGGCGCGCTTGATGCTGATGGTGATGACCACGTCTATGTAGTTGTGCGAAGACAATTGAAAGATCAGCGCCACGGCTTCCAGCGTCCCGGCCAGCGCAGCCCAGAACGGCACCGAGCGAATCACTTTTCCGGCGTCGGCCTTTCGCGCCACCAGCAGCAGCGTGAAGAACACACACATCCCCGCGCCGAACGCGCAGGACTGCGTGAACGCGTCGGTCATCGTCACCAGCTTTTTATCAATCGGGTTGGTGATCGAATTGATGAAGCCGACCAGCAGCATGTAAAAACAGCCGCGTTCGCGCCAGATGGCCTTGATCGGTTCCAGCCAGCCGTGGGCGAACAGCGTCCGGTGCATGGCGAACGATCCGATAAAGATCAGGAAAATACCGACCAGTTTTTCCACCGGCGGCATTTCGCCCAGCATGATTTGCCCGGTGAAAATCAAAAACACCGGCGTGAAGGAAATGTACGGCATGCACAGCGAAATCGGCGTCACCTGCATGGCGCGGAAATAAAGCAAGGTTGAAAACGCGACCATCAGCACTTCAATTGCCAGGTAAATCAGATACGTCGGCATCGGTCCCAGCACCAAACCATCAATTCCAAAGAGTTCCCCGCCCGAATCGCGAAAATGCGGGAAGGTTCCCAGCATCGCCCGCCCGCCCAGTGCCAGCACAAAAGCGATTCCAGCAAACAGCCTGATCCAGAACGTGGAGGCAATCAGTTCGTGATGATCCACCACTTTTTTCGCGGAAACATCCTTGACGACATTGCTGATCGAAGTCGCGCCTGCCATCAGCAAGCCGATGGTCGAAAGAGTTTGAGCCATTGCTTAGCGATTCATTCCTTGTTTGTGAAGTTTGTATTTGAAAGTGCGGCGCATCTTACGGCATGACGCCGCAGGCTGACTAGCGGCTTGCATCATGTCATCCCGTTGCTATACTTCGCCGCAATCGCAAATCAAAATATCATCAATAGCTTTACTCATAAATTCTTTGGAGGAATTTCGTGACTGTACAAAGTCTCCGCACGACTGTTGTCGGCTCTTATCCCGTCCCCGAATGGCTGATCGCACTTCCCAGCCAGCAGGCATTAATTGACGCCACCAAGGTTGTTTTCAAAATTCAGGAGCTCGCCGGAATTGATGTCATTGCCGACGGCGAACTTTATCGCTGGGATGTCAACCATCCCGACACCAACGGGATGATCGAATACTTCATCCGCCCGATGGACGGCATCCGTTCGCGCGTCACGCGCAGCGACGTCGAAGAGTTTCGCCGCCTGGAAGGTATGGGCTTTCGTTCCGCGCCCGCTGGCGTGGTCGAAGGCGCCATCGGCGAAGGAAGCTTGAGCCTGGGCGAAGATTACCGTCGCGCCCGCGCCTGCACCGCTCATCCAATGAAATTCACGCTGACCGGACCGCACATGCTTTCCAAAACGCTGATGGATCATCATTACAAAAATCTGCCCGATCTGGCGATGGCCATCGGCCAGGCGCTCGCCGCGCAGGTCGGCGAAATTAATAGCGAAGTCATTCAAATTGATGAAGCCAACATCACCGGCCATCCCGACGAAGCCGAATGGGCCGCCGCCGCCATCAACGTCGTGCTCGACGCCGCCACGAATGCCAAAGAGAAAGGCGTGCATATGTGCTTCGGCAATTACGGCGGCCAGTCCATTCAAAGCGGCACCTGGCGGAAACTGCTGGGCTTTTTGAATCGGCTGCACTGCGATCATGTGCTGCTGGAAATGGCCTTTCGTGGTTACGACGAACTGCAATATTTCAAGGACGAACTCGATCCGCGCATCGGCATTGGCCTGGGCGTGATTGACATCAAGGTCAACACCGTCGAATCGCCGGAAGAAGTCGCCCGGCGAATTGAAACCGCCACGAAGATCGTCGGCGATGGCCGCATCACCTGGGTCAATCCCGACTGCGGATTCTGGATGAACAAACGCTCCATCGCCGACCGCAAAATTGCCGCGCTGGTCAAAGGCCGCGATTTGTTTTTAGGACGAAGCTGAGGTGACGGGATGACCCAACGAACTCAATCAGATCACAGCCGACGTGGGACAGACTTTAGTCTGTCCCCGCACTGTGGACAGACTAAAGTCTGTCCCACGTTCTCTAAGCCTCTTGCGCTTCGATTTCGATGGCTGCTGCTGGTACTACTGATCGCGCCGTTTCTCAACCTGGAAGCCGTCGAGTCACAAACACCTGCGCCGATCTATGTCACGCTCTGGTTCGACACGGAAGATTACGTCCTGCCGCAAAGCGATGACGCCGCCAAACGGCTGGCCGAAATGTTGACGAAGCTGGGCGTTAAATCCACGTTCAAAATCGTCGGCGAAAAAGCGCGCGTGCTGGAACAGCGTGGCCGTAAAGACGTAATCGCGGCGCTCAAAAAACACGAGATCGGCTATCACTCCAACCTGCACAGTGGCCAGCCGACGCCCGCCGTCTATTTGCAGCACGCCGGATGGGAAGACGGCAGCGCCGAATTTTACCGCCGCGAAGTTCAGGGCGTGCGCGAAATCCAGCGCATCTTCGGCGCAACGCCGATTTGTTACGGCCAGCCCGGCAGTTCGTGGGCGCCGCAAAGCTACCCGGCGCTCAAGCGAATGGGCGTTTCGATGTATCTGGACGAAGCCAGTCAGGTTGGGATTGGCGACCAGCCGTTTTATTACGGCGGCATGCTGAACGTTTTCAAGATGCGTTCGACCGTCGTACGAATGGATTTGGGCAAGCCCGACAACCTGGCCACCGCACAGGCTGAATTTCAGAAAGCGGTGGAAAAGCTGCGACAGCAAGGCGGCGGCACGATCAGCATTTACTATCACCCGTGCGAATTCGTTCATCGTGAATTCTGGGATGGCGTCAACTTCCGTCGCGGCGCCAATCCGCCGCGCAGCGAATGGAAGCTGCCGCCCGTGCAAACCGCCGAAGAAATCGAACGCAACTACCGCGACTTCGAGCAGTACGTCCAATTCATTCAAAAGCAGGCGGGCGTTCGTTTCGTTCATTGTTCCGACCTGATGAAGCTTTACGAAGACCGCGCGCTCAGCTTCGATTTCACCCAGAAAGAAATTGCTGCGCTGGCGCAGGCAGTACGAAAAGAAATCACCTTCCAGCCGATGAACGGCTTCACGCTGTCGGCCGCGGACAGCTTTTCCCTGCTGACCGAAGCTTATCTTTCGCGGCTGAATGGCGAGAGGCGTCCGTTGAAGTTGAAACCGCTTTACGGCCCAGCGCGAACTTTCTCGCCGTCGGTTGGCGGCAACAAACAGGCAACAATCCGGCAGGTGGAGTTTTCCGAAGCTGTCCGGGATGTTTCGCGCTTCATTCAAACTCATGGACGAGTGCCGGATGAAGTCTGGATTGGCGCGCAAAGTATTTCGCCGCAGGATTATCTGGCAACGCTTGGCGCGGTAATCGAAGGCGGAAACGACGTCACAACCAACATCCCCTTGCGGCAAGGCAAATTCACGGCGGACAGCTACGTCGCCGAAGATGCGCCCAAACTGTGGGGCTGGGTGATCTTTCCTGAAGGCTTCCATGCGCCAAAGATTATGGAGCTGGCGCGGTTGCAGGCCTGGACGCTGAAACCTGCATTGTTAGCACGTTAGCCATCAACTCATTTCTATTTTTGAGACTTAAAAATGCGTTTTCAAACTTTTCGACGGTTCCGTTTCAAACTCTTCTCAAGCCTGGCTGGTTTGATTCTGCTTTCCATCACTTCGCAGGCGCAGACGCTGAAAAGCGAATACCTGAACTGGATCAAAATCGCCGCCGACGCTGGATGGGCAGATCACGCGGCCAGCATCGAACGCTGGAAAAAAGCGCCGAACCATCATGAACTATGGGGCTACGATTCGCCGGGCGGGCCGATTTATCTGGCGGATCTGCTTGGGTATTTGTACCAGGAAACCAAAGACCGTTCCTACGCTGAAAAGGCGCGCGACATTCTGGCGGGTTACGGCGACCTGCGGGAAATCTACCCGAAGGAGATGCAGGCCAAGCGCGTCGAATATTCCGAAGGCGTTCCGGCCATATCCAACTTCTTCATCATGCCGCCGTATTCGCGGGCGTATATGCGCATTCGCGAAAGCGGCGTGCTCGATGCCAAAGCGAAAGCAAAAATCGAGGACGCCCTGGCCTTCAGCCTGGATTTTGTCTTCCGGTTTCCTGAATGGGGAGCGCACAACCGTGCGATGCTGCGGGCCGAAAGCTTGTATTACGGCGCGGTCGCGCTCGCCAATCATCCGCGCGCGGCCAAGTGGAAACAACTGGCCGAAACGCTGGCCAGCGACAGTTTGAAACAATGGGAAATCGAAGACGCCACGGGCTACCACGGCATCTGGCTGTACTCCGTCTTTTCCTATGCCGACATCAGCAAACGCGACGACGTGCTGCAATCGCCGATGGTTCGCTATTACCTGGATTACTTCGTTCAACTGCTGACGCCGCACGGCAACATGGCCGATTTCGGCGATGCGCATTGGAACGGCGGCTGGGAGCGCTTCGTTCCGGTGTACGAAAAAGCGGCGACGCTCTTCCGCAATCCGCAGTACAAATTCGTCGCGCAGGAATTGACACGCCGCGCGCTGGAACGATCGGCCAAGGCGAATAACATCAGCGAACTGGCGAAAGTAAATATTGGCGCGGGAGTCGGCTCTTCGTTCACCGATGCGCACCGCTGGGCGGATGATTTGGTCAAGGCGCAAGCGCCGGCCAATGGCAGCCAGGATGTACTGGAAGATTTGATCGGCAAAAAATTCGTCTTCCGCAACGGCTGGGAGCGGACCAGCACGATGATGATGCTGAATTACCGCGACGAAGGCGACGGCGGGCGAACCGGGCGCGACTTCCTGCGCCAGACCTTGTCGGTCGAAGAAGAAAAGATGCACCACGGCCACGCCGACGAAAACTCGATTTCCCTGCTGATGAGCGGCGGTTCGGTCTTGCTGCACGATGGCGGCTACCGCCCGGATTTGCCCAGCGGCCAATATGGCGCGTGGCGCGCGGATTACTTTCACAACCGCGTCGTCGTCCGCAAAGACAAACGTGACAAGACCCAGGACATCTACGAATTCCTGCGCGGTTCCGGCAATTACCGCCGGGTCCGCACACAGAAAATAGACTTTCTGAACTTCAAGGACGTGGATGTCAGCCGTTCGCGCGTGATTGACGACGAACTCGGTTACGAATGGGATCGCGTCGTAACCTGGGTCAAGGAAAAAGATTTTTTCGTGATCGTGGATGGGATTAAGGCGCTGCGCAGCGATTACTTCACCTTCACCAACCTGTGGCATACGCGCCAGATTCACAGCCAGGATAAACAAACGTTCGACACAGGCGTGGATAAGATTTACGTGGATCCGCTGCCAACGAACAAACGCCTGCTGATTCACTTTCCCGAAAGCAGTTTCGGCAAACAGATTGGCACCTTCGGTATTTCACGCCACTACCAAGATGAAACTGCTGTTTACCAGACGATTTCCAACCTCTACAAAGCAGGCGATTACGAATACTTCGTGACGATCTTGATTCCGCACGATGCGAATCAGGACGCGCGTGGCAGGCTTCAGCAATTCCGGCTGATCGAAGCTGACAAATCAGGCCAGGCCATCGGCCTCGAAATCACGGACGGCGCGGAAAAGTCCGTGCTCTGCGTCAAACTCGACCTGGACATGGATTTGGCGCGGCAGCAGGTGGGACCGCGTTATGTCTACAATCTGGGCAAAGTGCAGTACGGCGATTTCGAGACGGATGCATCCTTCTTATTCGCCAAAATCAAGGGCGATGAAGTTTCCTACTCCGCCGCGACGATGACCAAAATCCGGTTTCGCAATCAGGCGCTGCTGGAAGCGAAAGCCAACACCTTCGGATTGCAGCTAGACGGCGCTCCGGCCCGGACAGGCTTTCCGAAATGGCGATTCTGGGAAGACACCGTCAAGCTGAAATAATCTGAAATCCAACTTGTGAGCCTGCAAACCCTGCGTTAGCATTGCCCGCACTCGTCACCAATTTTCGGAAAGGAGAATCCAACAAATCATGTCCGCCGTGGCTGAAATCGCTCTTCAGGACACCGTCGCGCCGCCTCCGGTTCTGGTGGTTGACCCGGAAAAACAATACGAATACGTCAATGGTCATGTGGAGGTAAAGGAAATGGCAGGTGCAAGACATAGTCGCATTGGCACACGGTTAATCACGAAATTGGGAATTTACCTGGAAACAACTCCGATTGGCGAATTATATGGCCCGGATGCCACGTTCACCATTGGCGAGCGGCAGCGAATGCCGGATGTTTCCTTCGTTTCCGCCGCGCGGATTCCGCCCGAAGGTGACCCGGTGGGAATCTGGACGATTGCGCCTGATTTGGCCGTGGAAGTCGTATCGCCAAACGATCTGCACGAAGATATAGTTGAAAAAATCCACGAATACTTTGCAGCGGGCGTGCGGCAGGTCTGGCTGCTTTCACCACAGTTCAAAACAGTCACGATTTACACAACGCCGACGCGCTCAACGACACTGACGGACGATGAAGTATTAACCAGCGAGGAATTACTCCCTGGCTTTCGCTGTTCTGTTCGCGCGCTATTTCAACCGCCGGTTCACGCCTGACAGGTCATGCCAATCACGTTACGCCCTGCTGAGCCAGATGATGAATCCTTTTTGTATGAGCTTTATGCCAGCACCCGCGCCGAAGAAATGGCCGCCTGGGGCTGGAGCGAAGCACAGCAGCAAGGGTTCCTCAACCTGCAATTCCGAGGGCAGCAGGCGCATTATGCCCAGTATCCAAATCCTGACCATCAAATCATTCTTTACGAAACGCAACCGATTGGCAGGCTCTTTGTTTCGCGGCATGAAGAGGAAATTCATCTGGCGGACATTGCGCTGCTCCCCAAATATCGCGGTCAAGGTATCGGCGCAACACTGATTCAGAATTTGCTGATGGAAGCCACACAATCCGGCAAAGCTGTCCGGCTGTACGTGGAAAAGTTCAATCGCGCCCAGCAGCTTTACCTTCGGTTGGGCTTTCGAATCATCGGCGACGCCCAATCGCACTACTTTATGGAATGGAAATCCCCAACTGGAGAGAAATTATGTCCGATTTAAGTTTGGATACGTTGCATTACGAAGATTACGCCCCGCACCTCAACTCGAAGTTCATCGTCCAGCTACAAAATGGCTCGACAATGGACTTGGAATTGACTCAAATCGAAGAGAAATCCCTTTCCCCGCGTCAGGAGCAGTTTGCGTTGACCTTCCGCGCTCCGCTCGGCGCGCCGTTGGAACAGCAGATTTTCAACCTCCAACACGAACAACTCGGCAGCGGCTTGATGTTCCTGGTGCCGAGTGGCCAAGACGCTGAGGGAGTCACCTACGAAGCCGTCTTCAATCGCCCAAAACAAGCGTAATGAGGCTCTTGCCGCTATGACTGAAGCTACTCCCAACAATCTTGTTTCACTTCGCGCCGTGCAGCCCGAAGACGAAACGTTCCTGACGTCTGTTTACGGCAGCACCCGCGAGCAGGAACTGGAGATGACTCCCTGGACCGTTGAACAGCGGGAAGCCTTCATCCGGTTCCAATACACGGCGCAGTTGGCTCATTACCAAACCGAATACCCGCGAGCCGAACAGAGCGTCATTCTGCTGGGCGACAACCGGGTTGGCCGAATTTACGTGGACCGCCGCGAAAGCGAGATTCACATCCTGGACATTACGCTGCTCACCCAGTATCGCGGCCAGGGCATCGGCACGCCGATTCTTCAGCAGGTGATGGACGAAGCCGCACAGGCGGGCAAGAGTGTCAGCATCAACCTGGATTCTTTCAACCAGTCGCACCAACTTTTTGCGCGGCTGGGATTCAAACCAACCGAGACTACCGGCTTTCACACGCTGTATGTCTGGAATCCCATCGCGAACGATGGCGGTTGACGGAGCAGTTCGCTGATCTGGTGATCGTCAGGCCGACTGAAATCCTTGTACCAGAGACCGACATGACCGAAGGGTTCGGGCGATGCAAGACAGATGACCTTGTCAGCGATGAATTCAATTGCAGCGCGGCCTTCGGCGGAAGCCACAGGCACGGCGGCGATGATTTGAGCTGGCGCCTTTTTCCGCAGAGCACGAATCGCGGCACGCATTGTTGAGCCGGTGCGGATGCCACAATCCACCAGCAGGATGGTCTTTTGCCCAAGCTCCACTGCCGGACGCCTGCCTCGGCAGACACGCTCGCGGTCAGCGAGACCATCCAGCGCGTCAGACACAAAGTAATCCAATGCGGATTCCGGCACCGCCGGTTGTGGTGGCAGTTCTTCATCAAGCACCAGAGAGCCAGCGACGTTGACCGCGCAGACCTGCGAGTCAGGCCCCTGCGACGCAAGTAGCCTGCGAAGAATCACGAAGTCCAGCGGCAAGCTGAGATGTTCCGCGACCTCGAACGCCACTGGTACTCCCCCGAGAACCAAGCCCAGAATGATGACATCCTCGCGCGCTCTGAACTCCTCAAGCGCGCTTGCCAGATGACGGCCAGCATTGCGGAGAGCAGGAAAACGTCCCGTCTGGGCCGTCTCGCCTGCAACGAAATGAGAATAATGAGAATATTGCTGTTCAATACCAAGGAATTGGTCGTTTTCGCTCACTGAATTAACCTCCCGTCACTCGACAAAGTACAGTATCAGTCCCTGCCAATCGCCGCCAGCAGTCAGCAACTCGAAAACTATAGCTTTTAAGAAAAAGAAAGGTAAAGCCGACTGTTAGTCGGCTGAGGTCGTGGCGGGCAAACCCGTTGGATTCAGAAAAAGAACTTCTCAGAATGCTTCCGCGGACTAACAGTCCGCGGTTCGTCTTTTTCTTGAAGTCTATAGAAGTAAAAGACAATTCTCTCGTAACTGTTTTCACAGGAAAGATTGTTCTCTACATAGCTTTGGCTTGACTGATCCAGACCCCCGGCCTAGAATCCCGCAGCTTTATCAACAATACATTTTCAACTCCGAAGACAGTTTCCAGCAATATCAAAACTGTTTCAACGTTTCGCCCTAACTACTTGGAAGATTCCCAATCAGTCTTCCAACAACCCTACTAACTGCTTTTTTCCGAATTTTTTGCGTTTTTGCCTGGCTAGCGAGAACTCATGGCGCTGAGTTGCCGTGCGTACTTGCAGCCGAAATGCCAGGCTGATCTATGGTGAATGGATTAACCGGGCAATCGCGGCGGACGAGCAGCAGTTCCCGCTTCTTCCGCGATAGCGAATTGCTCAAAGGAGATTAAAGAGAAATGTCTACACCCTTCCTCTCTGAAATCAAGATCATGTCCTTCAACTTCCCCCCCAAAGGGTGGGCGTTCTGTAACGGGCAACTGCTTCCCATCAACCAGAACCAGGCACTTTTTGCATTGCTTGGCACGACCTACGGCGGCAATGGGCAGACTAACTTCGCGCTGCCCAACCTGCGAGGGCAGGTGCCGATCCACATGGGCGCCGGCCACACGCTCGGCGAGGCCGCAGGCAGTACCAGTGTTACGGTCAACGTTCAGCAAATGCCAACCCACACGCATACGCTAAATGGCACCACAAACAATGGAACCGCAGCCACCCCGTTGCCAGCTGGGACTGTCGGCTACTCCCGCGCAGGGGCGCAGATTTACACGCCTCCCGGCGGCGCCATCGTGGCGATGTCACCACCGGCGGTGAGCAATGTTGGCGGGAGCCAGCCACATAACAACATGATGCCTTACCTGGTGCTGAACTTCTGCATCGCGCTGCAGGGCATCTTCCCGTCACAGAACTAAGGAGGATCAACATGCCAGAACCATATGTCGGTGAAATCAGAATGTTCGCGGGCAACTTTCCCCCAAATGGCTGGATGTTCTGCGAGGGGCAGACGCTGCCTATCTCGGAAAACGAGGTGCTGTTTCAACTGATCGGCACGACTTACGGCGGTGACGGGGAGGAAACCTTTAACTTGCCCAATCTAGCCAGTCGCGTGCCAATTCACATGGGAACGGGGCCGTCCGGCACTACTTATCAGATCGGCGAGATGGCGGGCACCGAGCAGGAGACCCTAACTGTGCAACAGATTCCAAGTCACTCGCACCCGCAAATCGGCACAACGGCGGGTGCGACCGAGACTGTTCCCACAAATAACATCTTCGCGCAGACCTCTACGGTGGACGTTTATGTATCGGGCGCAAACGCGGCCCTCGCCCCCCAAGCCTGCGGGCCCGCGGGTGGCAGCCAACCGCACGAGAACGTCCAGCCGTTCCTTTGTATCAACTTCATTATTTCTCTATTCGGGGTCTTCCCGAGTCAAACATAAAGGAGGCAGGAATGTCAGACCAATTTGTCGCGGAGATTCGCATTTTCCCTTTCAATTTCCCGCCCACGGGCTGGGCCTTTTGCAACGGTCAATTGATGCCGATTTCGCAAAACACAGCCCTTTTCTCGTTGCTCGGCACCACCTACGGCGGCGACGGCAAGTCTACCTTCGCGCTGCCCGATCTGCAGGGGAGTGCGCCTATGCAGCCGGGACAGGGGCAGGGCCTGTCCCAACGCTTCCTTGGCGAAATGTCGGGTGTCGAGACCGTCACGCTGCTCGTCTCGGAAATACCGCTGCATACTCATACCATCTCGGCTTCCAGTGCGGCGGCTGACGAGGAAGGAACGAAGCTGCCGACCAATAGCGTGCCCGGCAAACAGCAGGGGGCGAATCAGATGTACGCCCCGCTCACAAGCGGCGTTACAAACATGGCGTTCCAGTCGTTGTCCCTCGCGGGCGGGGGGCTGCCGCATAACAATATGCAGCCGTACCTGACACTGAACTTTTGCATCGCGCTGCAAGGCATCTTCCCACAGCGGCCATAATTTGTCTGCCAAGGTGACCGAAGTAGCAAGCAAACTCTGAACCGGGCGGGCAGGAGAACGGCGAAAGTCTTTACAGATCCTGCCCGCTCACTTACACTCGCGCCTCTCACAAGTGAGCTTCCTCGCCCACCGGCAGGCATTCCCCAGGAAAGCTCATCGCGCTAGTCTTCACTGGGTTTTCTAATTCTTTCCAACACCCGCAGCGCGTGTTTGCGGGTCTGCAATCAATTGAAATTTTAATTGCCCTTAGCCGCCGCTCCGTTCGAGTCTTGCGGTAAGCGCCAGGTGGGCGTGACAAGTCATCACATCCCCAATCCTGCGAGTCGGTCTGAAGTTCTTAGGAGGAACCTTTATGCGTTTAGCCAAATCACCACGTGCGTTGCTGTTGTGTGCGCTCTTTGCCCTCACGTTCGGGGCGCTTTCCTTGCTTCCGTGGGGCGCATCAACTTCGGGCAACAAGCCTTCTCCAAAGACGCCAGGGGCGCAGGCTGCGGCACGTCAGGATGTGCGCGGCGGCAAGCCGGTTCCGCGCGGTCCCTTTGTCCAGCGACCGAAGTCTGGTGCGGGGTTTGGCAATCCTTTTGACTTTCGAACCAACAAGGGTCTGGGCGTGATGTTCGTGCCCAATGTCACAGCGACCAAATCCGCCATGCTGCAAACGGATGTGAACGGCAATGGCTTCGTTAATCCAGGCGATACGCTGATGTATTCCGTGTTGGTCAGTAACACTGGCACAGATGCGATGAACGTCATCTTCAGCGACCAGCTCAGCGCCGACCTGACGTTAATTGGCGTCGCCAGCGCTTCGCCGATTGCCAGGGCCGACAGCTACACCAGCATCGGCAATGTCGGCATTACCGTGACAGACGGGGCTAGTGACCTGCTCGGCAACGACATCTCGCCGGACGGTTCCGCGCTGACGGTCACCGCCGTCAACACCGCCGGGACACAGGGACAAGTCACCTTCAACGCCAATGGCAGTTTCAGTTTCACTCCCAACGCCGGGTTTGAAGGGATGACCACTTTCGGCTACACCGTCACCACCGCCAATGGGAAGACGGACACAGCAACTGTCACCATTACCATCAGCGGGATGATCTGGTTCGTCAACGGAGCGGCGGGCGGGGGCGGCGATGGGCGGCTGAATACTCCTTTTAATTGCCTGGTCGGGGCGGGCTGCTTCGACCCGGTTGCCTCCGACGATCCTGGAGACAACATCTTCCTCTATACCGGCAGCTACACCGGCGGGTTGACGCTGCTCAATAACCAGCGATTGATTGGGCAGGGCGCGAACACGATGCTGGCCGGGGCAGGCAGTATCACGGGGATTACAATTCCATCTTTCAGCAACACCTTACCCGGAACCGGCGGAACGAATCCGACCGTCACAACTTCGGCGGCGGCGACCAACGCCGTCAACCTGGCGGCTTCCGGGAGCGCAACAATCCGCGGCATCACCTTCGGCAACACAACGGGCGCGGACATCTTTGGCAGCGGCTTCGGCACGCTGACCATCGGCCCTGCTTCGGGCGCAAGCGATGTAACGCTCAACGGCACTGGGCAGGCGCTCAACCTGACGAACGGGACGCTGGCGGCCCGCATTACGAGCATTTCATCGGACGCTGCCGGAACAGGTATTCTACTGGACGCTACCGCTGGGAGCCTGGTCAGTGGTTCGACTACAGTCACGAACTCAACGGGTATTGGCATTAATGTCACGGATTCGAATACGGGAGCGGCGCCGACTTCCAGCATCAACATTGATTTTGCCAACACCAGCGTCTCCTCATCGGCGGGAACCGGAGTCAGCCTGTCGAATAACACAGGCACGCTTGCTTTTGCCGACCTCGACATCTCGCCAGACAGTGGCCAGCGTGCCCTGCACGCAACCGGCAACACCGGCACGCTCACCACGACCAGCGGCACAATTGCTGTGACCAGCGCGACTGCCGTCGAGATCGTGGGCGTGAGCGCGGGGAGCCGCACGCCGCTCAACGTGCAGTTCACTGAGATAGATTCCAGCGGCGGCGCAAGCGGTATCATCCTGACGAACACCTCGACCGTGACCAACGGCTTCCGCGTTCTCGGCAGCGGCGGAAGCTGCACGAGCGCAGGAACCTGCACGGGCGGCGCGATTCAGAATACGACGGGCACAGGCGTTGCCCTGACAAATGCCAATAACGTCTCTCTCGTCCGCGTCTTCATCGGGAACACCGGCCTTCACGCCGTTTCCGCTGCGGGAATGGCTGACACGACCAGCAACGTCCGGCCGACATTCGAGATTTTGAACAGCCGCGTCACCAGTCCGGGCGACGCTGACGCGGAAGCGGCATTCAATTTCGGGTATAGCGGAACGCCCGTCAACAATTCCGGACGCTTTGACTTCGCGGATACGATCATCGAGCAGTTTGAAGATTTCGGCATCACCGTCGCCAACAGCTCCGGCTCGATGACGCTCAATGTTACCGGCACGCTGTCAGGCACAACTCCGAACTTCGACAGCACGATGAAGTTTGACGATAACAACGACACACACGGGGAATCCGCCATCGTGGTCGTGCCCACTGGCAGCGCGACGATTAATGTGAACATCAACGGCGCCTATTTCAATAATGTCGAAGGCTCGGGCCTTCTGCTCAGCGTGGGTGGCAATGCGCCAGCCGGCAATGCCAGCAGTGACGTCAACGTGATCGGCAATGCGTTCAATGGCGCCGGCGGCCCGGACAACTTCCCGAATCCTGCCTACGTCGTCCTCGGCTCTCGTGACCAGGATACTTTGACCTTCGACGTTCAGGGCAACCAAATGCTGGACGCGCGCGAGGGCATCGTGGTTAGCGGCGACGGCAACGTCGAGGGACGCATCGGCGGCCCGCTGGCTAACCAGGGTAATGTGATCACGGGCGTGGCCTTCGACGCTCTGCGCATTGATATGGACGGGAACTTCGGCGACCTGATTAACAGCACCTCTTTTACCTGGGAAATCCTGATTCAGAACAATACGCTGACCGGCGCGTCCAATCAGGATCAGGGAATACAAGTGCTCAACCGCGACCACCTCGGCACGCTCCACCTGACGATAGAGAACAACGCGATAAGTGACTTCTTGGCCGAGGGAATCCGCTACTTCGCTGGCGAGCGCGCAACGCCGACAGTTCTGGGAGATACCAACGGCCTGTTACGCATCGCCAACAATAGTTTTACCAACACGGGATTCGGAGGCGGAGTCTTTGACATTTCCTTGCGCACCACGGATCAGGCAGTCGCCTGCTTCAATATCACAGGCAATACCGGCAGCGCTCCGTGGACGATTGATTTCGATGAAAGTGAAACCTCCACCCAGAGCGTGACACAGGCGAGCTTGGCGGCCATCGGCACAGCCAATGGCAGCGCGACAGTCACCAACTCAGCGGGGACGCTCACCTTCAACGCAACGTGCAATCCGACGCCGCCCTCGAACTCTTTTGCTCCGGCTGGCGGCGGTGACGAGCGGGTTTCATGGAATCACCCAGCGGACGCTGAGCTGTCCACGCTTGAGCAGTTCATGGGCGGCAGTCCACTGTGGATGCGCTATTTCTCTTCCACTCCGGCTGACCAAAGGACGCACGCCGGTATGCGGTCGGCCAAGGCAGCACAGATCAAGCGGCCCATTCTCTCGGCCTTCGCCACGCAGGTGAGCTATTTCAACGCCAGCCGCCTGGCCAACTGGATCGTGCCGAGCGCATCCGCCGCCGAGTTGGTAGTTCCGCCTTCAGGCGGAAGCGACTCGATAGCCGGCACGCTGCCGCCTGAAGGCGGGACGACGAACAAACCGGCGAGGACCATGGTCGTCAACAGCAAAGGCGAATACCGCATCGTGCCAACAGCGGCGCTGGCTGGCGAACTGATCACGATTAATGGCGGCGGGGGCGGCTTCCTGCTCCCGGCGGGCGAAAGCACGACGATCATGTTCAACGCCCAGATCAGCAGCAGCTACACATTCCCGTCCATCTCCAATCAGGCTTCGGTTGCCGGCACGGGCTTTTCGATTTTGAGCAATAACCTGGCGACCGATGTCATCCAGCCGCCCTTTCTGGCCAAATCCTTCTCGCCCGCCAACATTGCGACAAATGGAACGGCCACGCTGCAATTCGCGCTGCTCAACACGAATAACAGCCAGTCACTGTCGCAGGTGACCTTTACTGACGTGTTGCCGGTGGGATTGAACGTGACCGACGGCACGCAATCAGCTTGCGGCGGCACGGTGACCAGAACCGCCGCCACACGCACCATTGCATTGACGGGCGGCTCGCTCGCCGTCGGCCCGCCCTGCGTCTTTAATGTGACGGTGACGGCGGGCGCAACCGAAGGAACGCTGACCAATACCACCGGCGCGCCCGATTCGCTGGAAAGCGATCCCGGCACGGCAGCGACGGCCAATATCAACGTCATCAATGCGCCGACCTTCACCAAAGCCTTCGGCGCTCCGTCCGTCGCGCTCAACGGCACGACCAGTTTGACGTTTACGATCACCAACAACAGCGCTCTGTTCAGTCTGAGCGGCATCGGCTTCACCGACACGCTGCCCACGGGTTTGGTCGTTGCCACCCCGAATGGCTTGAGCACGACTTGCACGGGCACGCCATCCGCGACGGCCGGCGGCGGCAGCATCAGTTTGTCGGGCGCGACGCTGGCGGCGAACACTTCCTGCACCCTGACCGTCAACGTGACCGGCATGACCGCCGGAGCCAAGGACAACTCCGCCACGCTCACCACGACCGAACTCGGCGCAACCAGCGCCTCGACCGGCACCGTGTCGCTCAATGTCTTCGCCCCGCCGACGGTCAGCAAATTCTTCGTGAATCCGCTTCAGGGGAATACGAATAACACTTCGCTGAACGGCACGGCCAGGCTGGCGATTGCCATTACCAACCCGCCGGGCAATCCGGGGAGCCTGAACGGCTTGGCGATTACGGATACCTTCCCGGCAGGCCTGGAAGTGGACGGTCCCACGGTAGTTTCCAGCAACACCTGTGGAGGCACCTTTGCGCCAATCGCAGGTGCGACCAGCATCAGCTTGAGTGGGGGCGGGCCGCTCACACCAGCTAACCAATGTACGATCTTCGTCGTTGTCAAAGCGACGGTGACGGGCGCAATCGTCAATACGACCGGCAATATTTCCTCGACCGAAGGAGGCGCGGGCTTGACGGCTTCGGGGACGCTCAACGTCTTTGCGCCGCCGACGGTCGCCAAAGCCTTCGGGACAAGCATCATCTCGCCGAACGCCGTGACAACAATGACCTTCACCGTCACCAATCCGGCGAGCAATCCGGGCAACCTGACGGGCGTTGGTTTCAGCGACACGCTGATGGGCGGTTTGCAAATCGCGGCCACGCCCAATGCCGTGCAAAGCAATTGCGGCGGCGCGACGCTGACGGGCTTTACCGCCGCTTCCACTTCGCTGTCAGTTTCCAATGCGACGGTGGCGACCGCGACGCCTTGCACGATCACGGTCAATGTCACCAGTCCGACGGCGGGCACGATCAACAACACGGCGACCAGCGTCGTTTCGACCAACGGCGGAGCGGGCGTGGATTCCAACACCGCCACGTTGATCGTCGCCGCGCCGCCGACGGTCGCCAAAGCCTTTTCGCCCAGTCTGATCCTGCCCGGCGGAACCAGCACCGTGACCATCACGCTGAGCAATCCGAACACGAGTCTGGCGCTGACCGGCGCGACGCTCACCGACATGCTGCCCGCGGGCGTGACGACGGTGAATTCCACCGCCGCCACGACTTGCGCTTCCGGCACCGCGAATCAAACTTCCGGCGCGGTCAGTTTGAGCGGCGGCACGATTCCGGCAAATGGCAGTTGTACTCTGACGGTGGATGTCACCGCCGCGACCAACAACACCTACACCAACACCATCGCGCCGGGCGATCTGACCACCGGCAACAGCGGCCCGAATACCAACACGGCCAGCGCCACGTTGACGGTCGCTGATCCGCCGACCATCAGCAAAGCCTTCTCGCCGAATTCGATTCTTTCGGGCGGAACCTCGACGCTGACCGTCACGTTGACCAATCCGAACAGCAACGTGCCCTTGACGCTCTCTTCGCCGCTGACCGACACCTTGCCGGTCGGAGTCACAACCGTCGCGGCAACGCACGCCAACACCTGCGGCGGCACGTCCAGTCAGGCATCCGGTTCGGTGACGCTGACCGGCGGGACGATTCCCGCAAATGGCAGTTGCACGCTGTCGGTGGACGTGACCAGCACGAACGCGGGTGGTAACGTCAATACCATCGCGGCAGGAGCGTTAGTCACGAACGGCGGCTCAAACGCCAATCCCGCGACGGCCACGCTCGTGGTCGGCAGCGCGCCGGCCATCGTCAAGAGTTTCTCGCCCTCGGCGATCAAGACGGGCGCGACCTCGACGATGACCATTTCCATCACCAACAACAACGCCGGGATGCCCTTCAACGGCGTCAGCTTCACCGACACCTTGCCGGCGGGCTTGACCGTGCCGGATGCGGCGGCGACTCCGGCTTGCGGCGGAACGCTGACCGTGGCCTCGAACGTCATCACGCTGACCGGCGCGACCATCGCGGCGGGCGGCGGTGTCTGCACAACGACTTTCACGGTGACGGGCGCAACCGTCGGCGTTAAGGACAACACGGTGACTGTGGACACGACGAACTTCGGCACGGGCTTCACGGGCACCGGGACGGTCACGGTTTACGATCCGCCGACCATCTCGAAGAGCTTCTCGCCGACCGGCATTCCCTTCGGCGGGACTTCCCTGTTGACCTTTACGCTGACGAATCCGAACACCTTCGCGGGCGGAGGCTTAAGCGGGCTGGCCTTCACTGACACGCTGCCCGCGGGCCTGACCCAAAGCAGCAACAGCATGTTTACAATCTGCGGCGGGACCATGACGCTCAGCGCGCCCAGCACAGTGTCCTTTAGCGGTGGAGCGCTGGGCACTTCGCCCAATAGCTGCACGATCAATGTCAGTGTCACGGGCGCGCAAATCGGCATGTGGCCAAACACCACCAGCGCACTCAGTTCGACGCAAACCGGTGCGGGAGCAACCAGCAACACGGCGACGCTGACCGTTACGGCTTCGCCGACTACGACAACCATCACCAACGCGGCTTCGCTCAATTCAACGCCGACCGTGGTCGGGCAAGCCTACGCGGTCAATGTCACCGTTGCGCCTGCGATGGGCGGGATGGGAGTACCAACCGGCATGGTTGACGTCAGCGACGGGACGGGCGGCACTTGCAGCATTACGCTCAGTGGCGGTTCGGGCACTTGCAATCTGACCTCGACAACAGCAGGAGCAAAGACGATCAGCGCCAGTTACCAGGGCGAGACGAATTTCGCCACCAGTTCAACCACGGCTTCGCACACGGTCAACAAGGCCGATACGACGCTGACCAGTCTGACCGATGCGCCGGATCCGTCAGTGGTGGGGCAGCCGTACACGGCGGGCTTCACGCTCAACGTGACTGCACCTGGCGCGGGCACACCGACCGGCACGGTCTCGGTCAATGACGGCGCGGGCGGCACTTGCACGGCGACCTTGCCGGCGACTTCGTGCCAGTTGACCAGCATCGTCGCAGGCAACAAGACTGTCACCTTCACCTACAACGGCGACGCCAATTTCAACGCCAGTCCAGCCAACACCGCCGGTCACGCAGTCAACAAAGCCGATACAACCACGACCATCACCGATGACACGCCCGATCCATCGGTCATCGGACAGAACTACGCCGTGACGGCTTCTGTTTCGGTCACTTCGCCGGGCAGCGGCTCGCCGACCGGCACGATCACGGTCAGCGACGGCACGAACAATTGCACGATCACGCTGCCCGCAACTTCGTGTAACCTGCCGAGCACTTCGGTCGGCGCCAAGACGCTGACGGCGACTTACAACGGCGACGCGAACTTCAACGCCAGCGCCCCTTCGGCGGGCGTGCCGCACACGGTCAACAAGGCGGACACGGTGACG
>JAJNQA010000065.1 GCA_021155085.1 Heliomicrobium sp.
CGGCAACCTATCGCCTGGAATCGAAAAAGCGGAAAAAGGCGCTGGAAATGTCAAAGAGCGAGTGAAACGTTGAAATCAATCAGCTCTTCGCAGCCCGATGGAAGGTCGGGCTTCGGAAGAGCGTTATCTAAACTCGAATCACTATCCACTATCAGAAAATAAAGACCTGCTTATTTCGGAATTTTATTCCAATCCTTCAAAAACTGGTCAACCACAATATCCGTCAAAGGATGCAGGTAAAGCATTTCCATGAACTCGAAATACATTGTGCAGATGTCAGCGCCAATTAACGCGGCATCCAGCACATGTTTCGGGTGGCGAATGGCGGCGACAATGATTTCGGTCTGGAAGCCGTAATTGACATTGATGGTTTTGATCTGCCGCACCAGTTCCATGCCGTCGTGGCCAATGGAATCCAGCCGCCCGACAAACGGGCTGACGTAAGTCGCGCCGCATTTCGCCGCCAGCAGCGCCTGCAAAGGCGAAAACGTCGTCGTCACGTTCGTTTTGATCCCTTCGGCGGAAAGCGTCTTGACGGCTTTCAAGCCTTCTCTCAGCAGCGGCACTTTAACGACCACATTCCTGTGAAGCCTGGCCAGTTGGCGGGCTTCTTCGATGATGCCGGGAGCATCGAGCGCCACAGTCTCCAAACTGACCGGGCAATCCACAATGCCCAGAATTTCTTCGTACACTTCCATCGCCCGGCGGCCGGTTTTGGCGACGTGCGATGGATTGGTGGTGATGCCATCCACAATGCCCCAACTCCAGGCTTCGCGGATTTGATTCACATCTGCGGTATCCAGAAAAAGTTTCATTGCGTCCTCTAAATCGTGGGACGGACTTTAGTCTGTCCCTAATGACTCTGAGCGATAACAGGGACAGGCTGAAGCCCGTCCTGCCTTTTTTATCGTCTTGGTTTGCTGAAATTCGCGAAGTGCTTCGCTTCTTCGCCGTTCAAAATCGCGGTTACATCGCGGGCGACAGCGGTGACGACACGGCGCTGCGCTTCCCTGGTTTGCGCCCCGATGTGCGGAATCAAAATAACATTGGTCATTTCATCGAATGCGCTCGGCACGGCAGGTTCCTGCTGCCGAACATCCAGCGCTGCCGCCGCGATTCGTTTTTCCTGCAAAGCGCGGAGCAGCGCGTCTTCTTTGACCACACCGCCACGCGCGGCATTGATGAAATATGCCCCCGGCTTCATTTGGCCGAACTGTTCATCGCCGAACATTCCTCGTGTTTCGTCCGTTTCCGGCAGGTGTAGCGAGACGAAATCGGAAAGTGCAAGAACTTCTTCCAAACTGGTCAGCCGCGCGCGGACTTCCATTGCCCGCAAACTTTCCGGATCAACGTACGGATCGTAAGCCAGAATCTCCATTCCCAGCGCGCGCGCTTTGGCCGCCGTCAGACTGCCGATGCGGCCCAGACCAACAATGCCGAGCGTCTTGCCGAGCAATTCCACGCCGATGTATTTCCACCGATTCCAGCCGCCTTTTTTCGTATCCACGTCGGCATCCGGAATCATTCGCGCCAGACTGAGCATTAACCCAATCGTCAATTCCGCGACGGAATTTGAATTCTGCTCCGGCGTCCAGGCAACGACGATCCCGGCGCGCGAAGCCGCCGCCAAATCCACATTGTCCATCCCGACGCCCGCGCGCGCGATGACTTCCAGCCGCGTTCCGGCTTCGATGATGTCGCGTGTAATCTGTGTCTGGTTGCGCGCAATCAAGGCGCGAAAATCCGGAATCATCGCCCGCAACCGGTCCGGCTCTTTCCACAGATTCGGCTCAAAAATGGAATCGAAGCGCTCGCGCAGCTTGTCCATCTCTTCGCCAATGATGTTTTCGGTGATCAAAACTTCAGGCATAAAACGTCATTCCCCGGCCACAGGCTGTTTCCGCGCAGCCAGCAGCCAAAGCGCCGCCACTCCCGCCGCGGGCATCAGCGCGGCCATGAAGAAAACCGGTTTGAAGGAAACCTTGTCCACCAGCCAGCCGGTCAGCAGCGGAAAAAGCGTGCCGCTCAAACCGCCGGCAATTCCGGTCAGCGCCGTCACGCGCGCGGTCGCTGAACTCGGGATCAGGTCAGTGACGGCGGCAAACATATTTGCCGACAGTGCGTAATGCCCCAGATAAACCGCGCAAAGCGCCGCGCCCCAGATGACAGGCGCGTTCGCCAGCACCACAACGACGCTCATCGCACAGAGCGCCGCGCCCGCCCACATCACAATTTTACGCGCGCCGGTCACGCTGTAACCGCGCTTGATCAGCCAGCCTGCCGTCCATCCGCCGCCGATGCTGCCCACGTCGCCGAAGATCGGCGGCAGCGCGGCCACGAAGCCAATCGCCGCCAGCGTCAACCCACGCGAACGATACAGGTATTCCGGCAGCCAGAAGAGATAAAACTGAATCACCGGCCCAACCAGCAACCGGCATAGCATCAACCCCCAGGTCTGCGGCAACCGTAACAGTTCCAAACTGGTCGGCCCTTGACCGGATTCTTGCTCCCGGCCTTCGTTGATGTAATCGCGCTCGGCGGCGGTCAATTGCGGATGCTGTTCCGGCGCGCGGTAATATCTGTGCCAGAAGAAAACCCAGAGCATGCCGATCAGACTGGGAATCAGAAACGCTGCCTGCCAGCCCAGCCGCAACGTGATCAGGACGACCAGCGGCGGAGTAATCATCCCCGCAATCAGCGAAGCGCCATTGAAAATGCCAATCGCAAACGCGCGCTCTTTGGGCGGGAACCATTGGCCGACAACTTTGACGCCGCCCGAGTAGTTGCCGCATTCACCCGTTCCCATCCAGAAACGCAGCGCGCTGAAATGCCATTTTGACATCCCGACGGCGTGCAGCGCGTTGGCAATTGACCACCAGATGACGGCGAACGAAAGCCCGAAGCGCGGCCCACGGCGATCCATCAACCAGCCCATCGGAAATTCGCCAACCATCATCCCGAAAACGAACGACGAAACGATGAAACCGTAATCCTGATTTGACAGCTTGAAGGTATCGCGCAGGACTGGAGCCACGAACGACAGCGTCAGCCGGTCCACGAAGTTGATGACCGTGACGAAAAAGAGCAAACCCAAAATCCACCAGCGCACCTGCCGGTGAAACGGCGGCATGGGCAGAACTGATTGTTCGATGACTTGAGCCATTCATTTTCTCCACGAAGCCACACGAAGGATCACGAAGGAAGCTGCCAGACTTCGTGATCCTTCGTGTGGCTTCGTGGATGAAACAACCTCAAACTTACTTCGCTTCTTTCAGTCTAAACGCTTCCAGATATTTGCCGCCCGCGCCAGTGTTGAACAGCACAACGCGCTCGTCAGCTTTGACGCGGCCATCGGCCAGCATCTTTTTCAGCGCCGACAGACAGGCCGAACCTTCCGGCGCGCAGAAAATACCTTCGGTCGAACCGATGACTTTGGTGTCGGCGATCATTTCTTCATCGGTGACGGCGACGGCAGTGCCGCCGCTTTTGCGCAAGATCTCCAGCATAATGAAATCGCCGATGGCGCGCGGCACGCGCAAACCGGAAGCTGCCGTATGCGCGTTCTCGAATTCCGGCGCTTCGTCCCAGCCGTTTTCAAACGCGCGGACAATCGGCGCGCAGCCAGCCGCCTGCACGGAAACCATGCGTGGACGTTTCGGGCCGATCCAGCCCATCGCCTCCATTTCGTCGAAGGCTTTCCACATCCCGACCAGACCGGTTCCGCCACCCGTCGGGTACAGAATCACGTCGGGCAATTCCCAGCCGAACTGTTCGGCCAACTCATATCCCATCGTCTTTTTGCCTTCGATGCGGTACGGCTCTTTCAGCGTGGAGACATCGAACCAGCCTTCGGCTTCCTTGCGCTTGGCGACTTCCGCGCCGCAATCGGTGATCAGGCCATCCACCAGCGCGACGTGCGCGCCGTACTGCTGACACTCGATCCGGTTGGCCGCCGGTGTATCGAACGGCATGAAGACATAAGCTTCCAGCCCCGCTTTTGCTGCGTACGCCGCCATTGCGCCGCCCGCGTTGCCCGCCGTGGGAATCGCCAGTTTCCCTACGCCCAGTTCCTTCGCCATCGAAACCGCCAGGCACAAACCGCGCGCTTTGAACGCGCCGGTCGGATTGAGCGATTCGTCCTTGATAAAAAGCTCCGGCATGCCCAACAGCGCACCGAGTCGTTTGGCATGCGGAAGCGGCGTCCAACCTTCACCCAGCGTGACGATGTTTTCGTCGTTGACCACCGGCAGGACTTCGCGATACCGCCAGAGCGTCGAGGGACGATCTTTCAGACTTTCCTTGGTCAGGGTTTCCGCCGCGCGTTTCAGGTCATAACGAACCAGCAGCGGTTTGCCGGCATTGGACAGATTGTAGAGTTTATTGGGTTCGTAGGTTTCGCCGGTTTTAGAACATTCAAGATGAGTAACGTACATCCAAAATTCCTTTTTCCTCCACGAAGCCACACGAAAAAACACGAAGCATTTGCTTTCCGATCTTCAGGTATCTTGGTGTGGCTTCGTGGATTGATTTTCAGGTAGTAATCGAATCGCCCTTGCCCGCCATGAAATCCTTGTTCTTGTCGCCCACCCAGTACCGCGCTCCCGCGATGCACCAGATGAATTCCAGCGGCGAGTCCTGCGAGAAAACCGGGTGGTAATTCATCATCGGAATTGTCACCAGATCGCCTTCGTTGACCGAGGTGACAAAGCACATCTTTTCCGGCGATTCGTAAACTTCCATTGCGCCATGGCCTTTGATGAAAATATAGGTTTCTTCCTGGTCGGTGTGATTGTGCGGCGGCCAGGAGCGCTGATACGGCTGGAAAAAGGTATACCCGGCAATCAGTTTATCCGCTGCTTCCGGCACGTCGAACATCATGAAAACGTCCTTGCCGCTCAAATGGCGGATGCGGTCTTCGCGTTTGGAGTATTCGGCGAAACTGGAATGATGCACCGGATGAATGTTGTCTGCCGTCGCCGAACACTGAATGACGCGGGCAACTTCGGATTTCAAATTTGAGAGTTGAAATTCCGCGCCGCGCGGAATGTAAAGCGTGTCGTAGGGAGCCAGTTCATAACTCTTGCCGCCGACTTCAACCTCCGCGCTTCCCTTCCACATAAAAAGCAGACTTTCGTCTGTCGCCTGGCTCAAAGCTTCGGACTTCGCGCCCGGCTCGATGCTGTATTCGCCGCAGCTCAGCCATTCCAGTTGGGCCGATTCCGCCGTGAAGCGCGGCTGGTAACTGACTCCGGATGCCTTCGTTTCAACGGCTTTGAAAAGTGTGCCAGGTTTGACGAAATCGCTTTTGTTGACGGGGTCGGCGATTGCCGCCGGTTGGATTGCGAGTTGGACTGCTTGTGATGACATAACTATTGCTTCATCCCAGAAAAGAAAGGATGAATTCGGAAGGATGAAGGATGAAATTGGCGACCGATTCGCAATCCATCCTTCATCATTCTTCCTTCATCCTTGCCAGGTTAGTAAGACAACCTCAATCCGAACTGCCACTGACGCATGGTGGCGAGTTGGAAGATGTTGGTGATGCGTCCCGCCGTGCCCGGACAATCCACGCAGGCGTTCGGGTTGGCCAGATTGACCTTGTTCGGAATGTTGAAGGCTTCGGCGCGAAACTGCGCCTGGAAGCGTTCGGTGACGTTGAAGGTCTTGGAAAACGACATATCGAACTGCTGGAAGCTGGGCCCCAGCAGCCGGTTCCGCCCGACACTGCCGAAGCTGCCACGCTGCGGGCGACGCCACGGGCCGATGGTCTGACCGTTGGTGGTCAGCGGCGTGACCGTGGTGCCGCCGAGCGCCGTGGTGGTGAACCATTGATTGCGATCCGGATTTTCCGGCTTCCAGTCGCCGACCAAATCGGGGCGGCACCAGCCGGTGTCGCGGTCGGCGTTGCAGTCACGGTAGCTCGGCGTGAAAGGCAGTCCGCTTTGCCACGAATAGATCGTGTTGACCTGCCAGCCGCCCAGCGCGATATCCACCGCCTTGCCCGCGCCGCTCAGGTATTTACGGCCTTTGCCTACCGGCACTTCCCACACGCCGGCCAGCGTGTAGACGTGGCTGCGATGGTTGTCGTTGGGGCCGTAAGCCTGCGTTGCGTCAATGTTGTAATAGGTGTTGGTGTAATGGAACGACCGCGACCAGGTGTAATGCGTCAACAGCGAATACCCGGCGGAAAAACGTTTTTCCGCTTTCAACTGCATCGAATGGAAATTGTTGCTGGCGTCCGAACCGTAGTAGCGGAAGTTCTGCGTCCAGCCGAATTTGTTGAAAAAGGGTTTGCGCTGATTGGTGGTCAGCGTCGGGTAACCGACCAGCGTCGCCTGGTTGAAATCGTAATCGCCGCCGAAGCCGGCGAACACGTGCGTGCCTTTCGTGCCGACATAGGCTGCTTCCGCGGCGATGCCGCCGGGCAGTTGATGCTGCACGGTGACGTTCCATGAATCGGTCGTCGGCATGCGCAACCGATCGGGCAGGATGAACGCCGTCACGCCGTTGGGCAAGATCGGGCGGCCATTGGGGCCTGTCGGCCGGTTGTTCAGAATGGTCGCCGGATCAAGCGGTTGCGGCCCCTGCGTCAGGTTGAAAACCGCGTCGAAATTGCGCGCCGGCTGGTTTGACTGAATACCCAGCACGGGCAGGTTCTGCGTCACGTTGTGACCGAAGACCGAGCCGAAGACGCCGATGTCGAATCCGCGCCCGTAACCCAGTCGCAGGACGGTCTTGTCCGTAACCTTGTAGGCAATGCCGATGCGCGGCGCGAACAGATTGTTGGCCGCCCCGACATTCAAATCCAGACCAACGCCGCGCGAACCGGCCACCAGCACCTCGCCTGTGTTGACATCCACGAAACCGCCCTTGCCCGGCCCGGTGACGGTTTGCGGACGGTAATTTTCATAGCGCAAGCCGCCGTTGATCGTCAGATTGCGCGTCACGCGCCAGTTGTCCTGAGCGTAAACGAAGAAACGGTTCTGCCGCTCTTCGGCATCCGTGATCGTTGAAACATAGCGTTCAAAGACGCTGACATCGCCGAGCAGGAACGAAGCCAGCGCCGACCCGCCGCCCGACGGCCCCTGCGTGCGCGCGGCGTTGAATTGCAGTTCGCCCGCGCGGTGGCGGTCGCTGGGAATGCGCAGGTTCTTGGCGTAGCGGTAATCAATCCCGAATTTGAAGGTGTGGTCGCCGCGCAGGTTCGTCCAGTTGTTGACGAACTGGAAGGCGCGTTCGTTCTGGCGCAGCGGGCAGTTGCAGCGCGCGAATTGCAGCGCGTAACCGAAGTTGAACTGATTGCCGCCATTGCCGCCGGGACCGTAGCCGTTGAGCAGAAACGCAGGCATGCCGCCCGTAAAATCATCGTTATTCAAACCCGGAATGCCGGCGTCTTTCGCCGGCGTGGTGTCGCCCGCGCCCGGATCCACATTGACGCGGTAGCGGAACCAGCCGAAGCGGAAATCGGTCAGCCAGTTGCCGCTGAGGTTGTAATTGAAGCCCGAAGCAATGCTCTGATTGCGGGTGCGGGAAATGCCCGCGAACGGCGCTTGTTCGTCAAATCCGCGTCCGCCGCCCGCGAAACCGAAAATGCCGGGACTGTCCAGCCGGTAATCGGCAAAGCTGTAGCGGCCAAAAAATTGCAGACTCTGGCTGTGGAAATAATCCCAACGCGTGTTGGTCAAATCTTCATTGAACTTGATCGTCCCGGAGCCAACGTAATTCGGGTTGTCGCGAGTGACGCCATCAATATTCGGCAGCGGAATGAGTTTGAGCAGGTTTTGCGCCTGTGGCGACAAGCGCGCGGTCGGAATCCGATTGCCCGCGAATTGCGTGCGCGCGGCGGGCGTGTCACCGCTGGCCGGATCGAAGATATCCAGGCCCAGGCCGCTCAAATCGCCCGCGCGTTCGGCCGCCGTTGGCACACGCAGAAGCGCTGAACCGCCCGTATTGCGGCGCGTCCCCTGATAATCGGCAAACCAGAACAGTTTGTCCTTGATGATGTTACCGCTGGCCGCGCCGCCAAACTGGTTGTACTGCGTCACCGGAATGAAACGGTCGGTGCCGGTGATTTTACGGAATTGGGTGAAGGGGTTGCGCGCGTTGAAATGATCGTTGCGCAAAAACTCGAAGGCCACGGCGTGAAAATCATTGGTTCCGGATTTGGTCTGGACGCTGACCACGCCCGCCGTTGCGCCAAATTCCGGATCGTAGGACGCCGTCGTGATTTTCGCTTCCGACAGCGATTCCAGCGTTGGATTGATGACCACCAGCGACAGCAGCGCGTCGCGGTTGTCCGTGCCGTCCAGCAACTGTGTGGTCCCGGCGAAGCTTTGCCCGTTGACCACTTTGCGGAAGGACCCTTGCGGATCTTCGCTGGACGCGGTTTGCGATGTGGTTGCCTGCACCCCCGGCGTCAGCAGTTCAAACTGCGTGAAGCGCCGGTTGATAAGCGGCAAATTGGTGACCGTTTTTTCCGTGAAGGTCACGGCCACGTCGGCGCGTTCGGTTTTCAGCAGCGGCGTTTCCGCCGTGATGGTGACTTCTTCGGTCACCGCGCCGGCTTGCAATGCGATGGACAGACTGACTTCCTGATCCACCGAAACGCTCACTTCCTGCAGGGCGGTCTTGAATCCCTGCGCTTCAACGCGCACCTGGTAACGGCCCACGATCAGGGACCGTTGCGTGAAATTTCCGGATTCATTGGTCGTAGTGCTGACGCTGACTCCGCGACTGGTGTCGGTAATGGTCACCCTCGCGTTTGGCACGGCAGCGCCCGAAGGGTCAGTGACGGTTCCGACAATGTTGCCGTACACCGCCTGCCCCAGCGCAGTCGTGCTTGAAAGCAGCGCCAACAAGGCGAGAAAAACGATCGCTGCAGCTTTTCGCATCATTTGACAGCCTCCTAAAGAGATTCTGTTAGTTCGTTGACGGACGAGGGATGAGAAAATCCCCCCAGACTTTGTGCTTTTGACGTTGTTTGAGAGAACTGTTTCAGGACTGGATGCGGCCACGTGTCAGACTTCGTTGAATTCGTTTTGATATTTGGCCGTCCCAGCGATTCCCAGCAGCGAGCCTTGTTGTAATTCCTGAATCATGAAAACTTCATCGCGGACGTCGTATTCGCTCGTGACGTTGTAGCGACTGGCGGGAACGAATCGGAAGCGCGGGTAATAATGCGGGTGCCCGAGCACAACCACAAAAGGGTGCCCGGCTTCGCGACATTCCCTCAATCCCTGTTCAACCAGCAAAGAGCCAATGCCTTCATTCTGCCTTTCCGGCGAAACGGCCAGCGGTGCCAGCCCAATGCCGGAAAACAGCTTTTCCCCGGTATTTATCACGACCGAACTGAAAAGAATATGGCCGACGACTCTGCCGTTATCGTCCGCCACCAGCGACAAGATTGCCTTTCCATTGCGCCGTAGCGCATCAACTAAATTGGCTTCCGCCGGGCGGCCGAACGCCTGCGCAACGATCTGATGAATCACGGCAATGTCTTCCGGTTGTTCGTGGCGAATGACGATCATCGTTCACTTGCGGGTCAGATAATAACGGCAAACCTTGTCGAGCGGACATTGCGTGCAGACCGGGTCGGTTCTTCGGCACAGCTCCTGGCCGTGACGCCGCAACAACTGATGCACACCAATCAGCCAGTCGCAATCCGGTAGTAGTTGCTCCTTGACCGCATTCTGAGCCGACTTGTAAGCCGTCGAATAATTCTTGTGATCTTCGCCGAATCCGAGCCTGAGCAACGCCCGCAGCCCGTTCGATTCAAGCGCCAAAACCGGATACCTCTTCGTGAAGAGCAAAATTTTCTCCGCGCGCGGGTCGCCGATGCCGGGGAATTTGTTCAACGATTTTGTCGCCTGCTTCAGCGGCAGTTTCAAAACGTTCTTCAAATCTCCGTGAAAACTGCGCAGCACCAGTTGCGCGCTTGAACGGAGCTTTTCCACGCGGCCTACCACATCCATTCCGCCAGGCTTGGCGATTTCGTAAAGAACTTCCGGGGAGGCGGAAAGAATCGCGGTCGGCGTCACACCGACGCGGCGGCGCAAATCCTCAAAGACCGCTTCCCGCCGTTCGTCCTCCACCAGATGGGTGATGTTTTCAAAAACGATCATCTTGAACGGGTCGGTGATCTTCGGCGGATCAGGCCAACCGTAATGCGCTTCAAGCTGACCAATGACTTCCCGAAAGCTCATTCAAACATCCTCAACGATCCTTGTCCCTGTTTGGTCGAACTTCATCCGACGCTTTTTCCAGTAAGCCGCCTTCGCCAGATGCACCGGATTGCAGGCTTCGATGCCGGTCCGCACATCGGCGCTCGGACGGCTGCCGTTCTTCACTGCGTCCAGAAAGTTGTTGGCGTGTGCAACTTCCAGATTGCCTTCCGCTTTAACCACCTGAACTTCGCCCTTGTTCGGCGTGAACACGTATTCGGCGCGGGTGATTTCCAATGTCCCTTCGGTTCCCTGAAAGAAAACGCCCGGCCGCTCGTTGCGAATCGGCAGCACGGAAGATTCAAAGGTCAGATTCCAGGTTCCGTTCTGTCCGCCCCCGTATTGCAGCACGGCATTGACCGTGTCTGGATTCACGCGGCCATCTTTCATCTGGTAAATCCCGCCGGTCGCCACGGCGTTCAGCGGACGCGATTCGTTCATCATCCACTGTGCCACATCCGCCCAGTGCGTCAGGATGTCGGCCAGCAAGCCGCCGCCATAATCCGGAAAGTAGCGCCACGAATCATAGCGAACCCAGTCGTAAGCCACTTTTGGCGCGGGTCCGACAAAGCGTTCCCAGTCCAAGCCGGCGGGCTTCGGTTGCGGTTCGATCTTGCGGCGCTGCCACGGGAAGTCGTGCCAGATGGCGCGCGCGAAAACGACTTTGCCGAGTTTGCCCTTGTCGAAAATCTCTTCTTTTGCGCGGCGGTAATGCGCGCCGCTGCGTTGTTGCGTACCGGTCTGGCAAACCTTGCCGGATTGGTTGACGGCGGCGATGAACTTCGCGCCTTCGCCGAAATGGTGCGAAGTCGGCTTTTCCAGGTAAATGTGTTTTCCGGCTTTCAAGCTGGCCAGCGTATGTGTCAAATGCAGATGATCCGGCGAGCCAATCAGCACGGCGTCAACGTCTTTGCGGCTCAAGGCGTCTTCGATGGCAACGACTTCCGACGGTTTGACCGCCAGAAAGTCACGCGCACGTCCGCGCTGCACGTCGTACACATCGGCAAGGCAGCGAAGCTCGATTCTGCCGGTGGAAAGAAACGCCTTCATCACTTCACGTCCGCGCCGCCCGCTGCCAACCAGCGCCATTCCCAGCCGGTCGTTCGCGCCCAGAATATGTTGATAGGAAGCTGCAGAGAATGCTGCCGCGCCTGCGTTAATTAGGAAGTTTCTTCGTTGCATTGCAATTTCAGACATCCTCTGAATTCAGCGGGCAAACTCTCCGCGATAGTGGCGGCGGTCTGAAGCCCGTAATTTCTCGGTGACATAAAGCCAGGCGATTTTCCCTGGCTTTATGTCACCGGCCGTCTTGACGATCTCCACGGCGAAGGGTTCAAGATCAACCAGGCGGTTGCTGTAGGCGCGCAACACAATAACGGCAATGTCATAATGGGGAACGTTCTGTTGGCCATACAACGCTTTGTCAGTGGTCAGCAGGACATCAAACTCTTGTTGTGCGACGGCCAACAATTCGCCATTATCCAGCCCGTCCCAGCGCATCCGGCGCGTCGTGTCAATTTCCCAATCATCGGGCAAGGAAGACGCCAGCCGCCAATCTATGTTGTGGTCAAACAACACCCGCATCAGTAATCAACGCGCTGGGCGATCAAGTCGGTCAATTTTCCTTCGTCAATGGCGTCGCGCAAAACCTGCAACGCCGCTTTGCAATCTTCTTCCGGCGTGCCGTAAACCTCGCTGAATTCAGCAAGGGATTCACCACCAATCAAAAAATCCAGCAACGTTGTTACCGGCATTCGTTCGGTGCCAATTACCGGCTCGCCTCCCATCCGTTTGGGATTGCTCGTAATGGCAGGCGTCCCTGTGCTGTGTTGTGCGATCATTGTCCCTTCAGGTTGAAGTAAGATTACTCCGCTCATCATGAAACTCCTTTCAACCTTAGCTTATCACGGTTCTTTTATTCCCTCTGGCAAGTCACGCGGTCATTTTCCCAAAATTTGCCGCAAGGTCTCTCGCGCCGGAGCGACGGCCTTTTCGCCGGGCTTTTCGCCGCTCAGCCGTTCTTCTTCGTTGATCGCCCAGCCCTGCCAATTCGCTTTTTTGATGGCGGCGGCGAGTTCGCGAATCGGAAATTCGCCCTGGCCCAGCGGAACCTGTTCGCCGTTTTTGAAATCGCGCAGGTGCAGTCCGATGATCCGTTTGTGATGCTTCTGGAAAAACTTTGGCACGTCGGCTTTGGCGCTGAATGCCCATCCGCAATCGGTCAGAAAATGCACCAGCGCCGGATCGGTCTGCGCATACAACGCTTCGATCTCTTCTCCGCCATTCGCGAATTCCGGCCCGTGATTGTGATACGCCAGCCGGATGCCTTTTGACCGGCAATACTTCCCTGCCGCATTCAAACCGCCGGTTTTGCGCTTCAAACTTTCGCCATCAACCTTGTTATCATTGATCAATCCGCCGCCGCTCAGAATCAGCCGTTCAGCGCCCAGGCTGGCCGCGCCGTCGGTGACTTTCTGAATTAGTTCCATCGGCGCGATTCGTGTTTGCGGGTCGTACTGATCCAGGAAGATATGGCAACCCAGAAACTTCAGGCCAAACGATTCAATCTGCTTTCGGGCGGCGGTGGCATTGCCAAACTGCCCTTGCACGTTGCGAAATCCCGTCTCAAAACCGTCGTAGCCCATCTCTTTCAACTGTCGCAGCACAGCCAACAGACTGTCGAATTTCGCCGAGTCAATCCGCCAGGCATTGGTCTGGCAGCCGATCTTGACGCCAGAAACTTTCTGGCCAGACAGCACAAGGGCTGGCGAAAGCGCGGCAACCGACAAGGAGGCTAAAATGTCGCGGCGTGAAATCATCGCGTTTCCTGGACAACAATTTTTTGAATGGATCGTTTGACGGTTTGAGTTTACCGGTAAACTGAAAATGCGGAACGCAATAGACCACAGGCGGCAAAAGTCTGTCAAGAATTCTGCCGCAGCGCCGGACCAATAGATTCTCGCAGCTTCAATTCCACTGGCAGCAGCAGACTTTGCGCTTCCACGTGCCTGCCTTCCATCGCGCCAATCAACAATTCATAAGCGCGTTTGCCGATTTCGTACATCGGCGTAATGACGGTGGAAAGGCTGATGTGCGTGAATTCACCGACCGCTGTGCCGTCGAAACTGACGACGGAAACCTCATCGGGAACCGCGGCGCCGGTTTCACCAAATAAGCGCAGCAAGCCCACGGCGACGACATCGCTGAAAGCGACCACCGCCGTGGGCTTTTTGAAGTTTGCCGCCCACAAACGCTTCCCTGCTTCGTATCCGCCCGCGAAAGTCAGGTCGCAGTGTTCGATCAGGGTTTCGTCCCGGTCAAAGCCCTGTTGCCGGGCGCAGCGTTTGAACGCCGCCAGCCGCTGGCGGATCGGTAACATCGCCGGACGGCCGGAAATATATGCCACGCGGGAATGCCCCCGCTGCGCCAGCGCGTCAACCACCAGTTTCACCCCGGCGCAATAATCCGCCGCCACCTGATGAAAGACCGGCGGGCGCAGTTCGCGATTGACCAGCACCATATCCATTTCAAAATCGCTTTTCAGCAAGCGTTGCCAGAAATCGGGAAGCTTCGGTTTGTCGCTGGTGAAGGGCGGCGCGGCGATGATGCCGCCGACCTGCAGGCTGATCATATCCTGGACTCGTTCGGTATAGCGTTCCATGTCGTAGGAACCATTGGCCAGCAGCACGTGATAGTTCGCCGCGCTCGCCTGATCTTCGATGGCGCGGATGACTTCAGCGTAATACGGATCGGAGCTGTTCGGCACAATCACGCCCAGCAGATTCGATTTGCCCGTGGCCAGCGCGCGCGCAACGGGATTGGGCCGGTAGCCCAGTTTGTCCATCGCCACGCGGATGCGCTGCTTGGTTTCCGCCGAAATCCGCGGATGGTCGCGCAGCGCCAGCGAAACGGTCATGGCCGACAAACCCAGTTTGGCGGCCACATCTCTGAGGGTGACTTTCTTCTTCATCGAATTGATGCGGTACGCGGCGCCTTTCATTGAGCAGTGGCGCTCGCGTACTGCATTTATGACTTTTTGGTGTTACATTTGGCGACGCGGGCGCATTCTACGCTCGCCTGCCGTTGAATGTCATTAACTTAAAACCCAGTGGAGAAGTTGCAATGAAAAGATCGCTGTTGTCATCTTTCCTCATTCTTTCAATGTTGGTTTCAACCCCCTCAGGTCTGGTAGCGCAAGACCCGCCCGCCCGCGAACAACAGATTACATTCAAAACCGCCGAAGTCCTGCTCGACGTTGTGGTCAAGGATAAGAAAGGCCGTGTGGTCAAAGACCTGACCGCCGCCGACCTCGAAATTTACGAAGACGGCGCGAAGCAGGAGATTGAATCCTTCCGACTGGTCACGCGCACCAGCACGGGAAAAGCCGAGGAAAAGGAAGGCGCGCCTGTCAATTCGATCAACCTGACCAAAGGCGAAACCGATGTCGGCGTCAGCGCGATTGCGCTGGTTTTCGACCGCCTGTCGCAGGACGCACGCACCCGCGCGCACGACGCGGCCATCAGCTACGTCGGCGAAGACAGCCGCCCCAATGACTTCATCGGCGTATTCAACATTGATCTTTCGCTGAAGGTTTTGCAGAACTACACGACGGAAAACGCGCTCATCCGGCAGGCGATTGACAAGGCGGCAGCCACTGGCTCGGCGTCCTTTGTTTCCAACGCCGAACAGGCGCGCAGCCAGAACACACGCATCCAACAACTCCAGCAACAGGCAGCGGCAGCCGCCAACACCGCTTCCGCCGGAGGCGGCGCGGGAGCCGCGGCGGCCGGCGCTGCCGCAGGCTCGGCGGATGTGGACCTGAAATTCGCCGAAATGACCCGCCGCACGCTGGAAACCTTTGAAGTGCTGGAACGCGACCAGCAAGGGTACGCCACGTCAAACGGTTTGCTGGCCGTCATCAATTCCATGCGCAGCCTGCCGGGCCGCAAAGCCGTCATCTTCTTTTCCGAAGGCCTGGCGATTCCCCCGAACGTGGTAGCGCATTTCCGTTCCGTCATCAATCAGGCCAACCGGTTGAACGTCAGCGTCTACACGATTGATTCGGCGGGCCTGCGCGCCACCAACCCGAACGACGAAGCGCGCGCCGAAATCAACGCCCTGGGCCGCCGCCGCGTGGATCACGATCCCAGCCGCCCTGAACTTGGCCGCCCCATGACCGCCATGCTGGAACGCAACGAAGACCTGTTGAAGCTGAATCCGCAAAGCGGACTCAATCAACTGGCCAATGAAACCGGCGGCGCATTCATCGGCGACACCAACAACATCGGCGGCAGACTCCGCCAGGTGGATGAAGACCTGCATAGTTACTACCTGGTGACGTATTCGCCTGCCAATCAGAACGTGGACGGTAAATTCCGCCAGATTTCGGTCAAACTGAAAAAGGGCGATCACGAAGTGCAAACGCGCAAAGGCTATTTCGCCGTCAATGCCACGGGCTACGTGCCGATGCTGTATTACGAATCGCCCGCGCTGGTCGCGATCAACAAAACGCCCGCGCCAAACGCCTTCCCGATCAAAGCGCTCGGCTTCAATTTTCCCGATCCGTCCCGCCCGCTTCGCAACATCGTCGAAGTCCAGGCGGCGTCCAATTCCTTCACCTTTATCGAAGACAAAGCCAAAAAGACCTTCAGCACCAACTTCACCATCCTGGCGCTGATCAAAGACCAGTCGAAACAAGTGGTCGGCAAACTGAGCCGCCAATATGTCCTGAGCGGCCCGCTCGACAAGATGAAAGCCACGCAAAGCGGCGCAGTGCTGTTTTACAAGGAAACAGACCTGCCGCCGGGCCGCTACGAAATCGAAACCGTCGCCTACGACCAGCCGACGGACAAGGCGAGCGTCCGCCGCTCCACCCTGGAAGTCCCCGAAGTGGACGAAACCAAGCTGCGGCTGAGCACCGTTTCGATCATCAACCGCGTTGAACAAGTCCCGGCGAGCCAGAAAGCGGAAAGCCCCTTCCAGATCGGCGAAGTGATGCTCTACCCCAACCTGGGCGACGCCTTCAAAAAATCCACGACCAAACAGGTTGGTTTTCACTTTGTCGTGTATCCGGCCAAAGGCGAGAAAACCATCCCCCAACTGACCCTCCAAGTCCTGCAAGGCAGCAAGATGCCTGCGGATTTGCAATTGAAACTGCCCGCGCCCGATGCACAAGGACGAATCCAGTTTGCCAGTGCGCTGCCGATTGATAGTTTGAATCCCGGCACCTATGAACTGCGGATTACGGTCAAGGATGGCCAAACCAGCGTTACACGCTCGCAGACGTTCATCATTGAGCCATAACCGGAATTGAGCCATAACCGGAGGAAGCAACAATGGCAGTGGAATGGCTTGTTTTGTGGGGAGCAGGCAAAGCCGTTGGCGCGCTCGCCAAGCCTGTGCTGGAGGACCTGGCCAAAGACATCGCCAAAGACCAGGGCAAAAGCTTTTTCGGCAAAGCGATGAAGCGCGCCGCCAAACTGATTCCGCACGACGAATTCCTGAAGCTATACGGCAAGGCCATCAAAGAGTTGGTCGAAGTCATTGACGAAGAATTGCAGAACGCAGCCATCGCCGCCGACAACATTGACGTGTGGGCCAAAGACCTCAAACAGTTCGTGCGCACCGAAACAATTCGCGAAGCCTTGCCAAATGCCTTTTCCAGCAGCACAGGCATTGTCGAAGGCTATGAACTGAAACGCGGCTGGCCTGCCGAAGTACCGCTGCCGCCGGATTTCGACTGGGATTTTGTCGCCAAAGCCTTCAACCGCAAGCTGAAAAAACTCCGCGAAGACGACGCCGACTTTCGCGCCGTCCTCCAAGCTCAAGCCGCCGTTGAAACTGCTGAAAACACTAAACAGATTCTCGGAGTCCAGCCGGATTTCAATCTGGAGAAGTACCGTGAATCTTTGCTGGAATCGCATCAGCATTTGAAGCTGGAACTGCTTGATCCAAACGGGTCGAGTTATAAAGTCCAGCTTCGCAGCGTCTTTGTCCCGCAGACCGTGCGTGATTGTCAGGAGTACGTCCCGCAAGTTTTCGAAATCCCCAAAGAGCATTTGGCGCGGTTGCGCAAAGAAGGCGGGCTGGACGAAAGCCTGCTCAATCCGTCCGAAGAGATGATCGAAACGCGTCGTCGGTCTTATCTGGAACAATCGCCACGCTCCGTGCTGGAAGTCATCGCTGACAATCGGCATTCGCATCTGGTTATTCTGGGCAGTCCGGGGTCGGGAAAATCCACTTTGCTGAAGGCGCTGGCGCTGGAATGGGCGCAGCTCCCCACGGCGAAAGAACGCACGGCGCAGCCTTTGCCGTTATTCATCGAGTTGAACCATTACCATCGTTCCGGTGAAAAAGGTTTCCTTCGTTATCTGCACAACGGACGAATCGCCTGCCAAATGAATCAGGCGCAATTGGATGAAGTTCTGAAGCGACGCGGCGGCGCGGTGCTTTTGCTGGACGGGCTGGATGAAATCTTTGAATTGCAGGGCCGCGAAGACACGGTGAATGACATTCAACGCTTCAGCAACGATTACCCCGACACGCCCGTCATCGTCACTTCGCGCATCATCGGTTACCAGCAGAAACAGTTGAGCGAAGCAGGCTTTCGCCACTTCATGCTGCAAGACCTGGACGATGAACAGATCGAAGATTTCCTTAATCGCTGGCATCAAACCTTTGTTCCCGAAGCGCAAGAGCGCAATACCAAACGCCGCAGATTGGCCGAAGCCATCAGCAGTTCGCGCGCCATTCGCGAACTGGCCGACAATCCATTGTTGCTGACAATGATGTCCATCCTGAATTTGCATCAGGAATTACCGCGCGACCGCGTGCAACTTTACGAACAGGCTTCGCGGGTGTTGCTGCACCAATGGGACACCGAACGCGCGCTGGACAGTCATCCGCAATTGAAAGGTCACGTCGGCCCGAAGGAAAAAGCCGAGATGCTGCGCGAAATCGCCTACGCCATGCAATCCGCACCGGAAGGGTTGGCGGGCAATTTGATTAGCGAGGGCGAACTGGAAGCGATGTTCTGCCGGTATTTGAAAGAAGAGCTTGGCTTCACCCAGCCGCGAGCCGCCGCACGCGACCTGATCGAACAATTGCGGCTGCGGAATTTCATTCTCTGTTACCGAGGCGGCGGCAGCTATTCCTTCGTCCATCGCACTTTTCTGGAATACTTTTGCGCTTGTGGTCTCGCACTTCAGTCCGTTAAAGAAGAGTCAAGTCTCGATTTTCTGAAGATAAAGGTATTTGGTCCCCATTGGCAGGACGAAACTTGGCATGAAGTTCTGCGCCTAATCGCTGGGATGGACGGCCAAGTACCCGTCGAACGCGTCGCGGCGATCGTGGACTTCTTGCTTACAGAAAAAGACGACGGCTACAAATTCCACAACATTTTCCTCGCCGCCCAGTGTTGTTTGGAGATACGCAACCCTCGCCGGCTTGGAGCCACGCGTACTCGCGTTACGGATGTATTGCTAAAGTTAGTTCGATTCGAACTAACTGACTTCTCCGACCAAAATATGTTTATTGAAAACCTTCTACAACTGGTTGAAATTCGTACTAGAGTAGTTGGCTTTCTTGCGAATCCGCAACTCTTCGATCCTGCACATTCGTGGATCAAGGATAACGCGAAGTTGGATAACGCGAAGTTGGATAATTGGATTATGCGATTGGCGTCAGTAAATGGCCTGGCCCATGCGTGGTCTGACGATCCCGATACTTTTCCTTTTCTCAAAGACTGCGCCGTGAACGATAGTCATTGGGAGGTGCGGCAGGAGGCGGTGGAGCAACTGGCGCGCCGATGGAAAAATGATCCTGAAACTCTGCCCTTGCTCAAAACACTCGGCGCAAAAGATAAAGATTGGATTGTGCGTCTAAAAGCAGTCGAGGAACTTGCGCACGGATGGAGAGGTGACCCGGAGGTTTGGCTGTGGCTCAAAGACCGTGCGGTGAATGATCCGTGGCCAACTGTTGAAGAGCGACCATCAAACATTGGCGTTCGCGGCGTTGCTCTAGAAGCTATCGCTCAGGGCTGGCCGGATGATCCTCGCACACGACTGCTCTTGCTTGAGCAAGCGGAAAAAGAAACATTACCGTGGCTGCGGGAAAAGGCGAAACAAATGGCAGACAAACTTGCAGCGAGAGGAATGACGCCGCCGCCGCCCAGCGTAAAACCATGAGAGCCTGTTTGGGAATTAGCGCCAGAGGCGCGGCCTGTTTATAGAAATGCCGACATTCGTTACGCGAACTTACGCACGTGTCGGTAGCCCGCGCGTAAGCAAGGGCTTTTTTTACCAAACCTAAGTGGTCCTTTTCATAAGTACGATGACGTATTTTTGCAGATTTCCTAGAAATCATGCAGATTTTACGGCTCGTTTGCTTGACGGCTCTTTCTTCAGTCGAGCAAGTAGTTTTTCGAGATCATCGCGCGTGAACTCCCAATCAAACGGAGAAGCGATTTTTTCAAAATGCTTTTGGAAACCAAGCAATCGCTTCCTGGCCGCAATCAAGTCTGACAGATCATTCGG
>JAJNQA010000076.1 GCA_021155085.1 Heliomicrobium sp.
GCGGCGCGACATGCTGACGGATCGTCCCATTCAGGCGTTCCAAAAGCGAGGTCGAGATTTGTTTCAGCGGGATCAGCTCTTCGACACCGAAGATCACCCGTCGGGTGACTGATACCAGACGCCGTCCCGCTCGCTGTTTGAGCACTTGCCCGTGACGCACTCGCGGATCAGGCACGACCTGCGAATCTTTCGGACGGCCTGGCCCTTTCCCCTTGTTGAATGGCGCGCTGGACTTTCGCCTCTGGGGTCTTGAGATCGTAAAAGGCTGTGCCGTGGCGGTCGCAGAATGTTCTCCGGCAGCCTCGGCAGCGGATCACATAGACGGTCTGCTAAAACTGATAAGTTTTTTCGGGTTATTCCTCTCCCTCATCCTCCCGCATGCCTAAAGGCGGTAGCCCGCATTCTTTCCAGCGCTTGCGGAAGGTTTTCGTATCCACGCCCGCAGCAGCGGCGGAGCGAGTGATATTTCCGTGCAGCCGGTCGTACAAATGCCGCAGATAGATTCGATCAAAGGCACTTTCGAAAGCGCGCGCGGTTTCGCGGTAGGGTAGTTGAAGCCAGTTCGGCGGCAACGCCTGCATCACTTCGCCGATCAGTTGCTGATACGCCGGAGCCACGGCGTTTTCGGGCGGCGGGGTGTCTTCCCTTGCCGGTTCGGTTTCGGTTTCCGGCGACAGAAAGGCCGCCATATTCGGAAAGGGCAGGTGGCGCGGCAGGATGGTTTCGCCGTCGCAATCAATCAGCGCGCCTTTGACCAGATTCTGTAGCTCGCGCACGTTGCCGGGAAAGGGATAGCTGCGCAGGATGGTCAGCGTCTCGCGCGCAAAGCTGACCTGCCGTCCATCGCGGTAGGCGTCCAGAAAATGGTGCAGCAGCACGTCCACATCACCCTTTCGTTCGGACAAAGGAGGGATGTGAATCGTCTTTTCGGCAATGCGGTGAAACAAATCCTGGCGAAAGGTTCCCTGCAGGGCAGCCTGCGCCAGATTGCGATTGGTTGCGCAGACCAGCCGCGCCCGAAACTGCAAATCCTGCTCACCGCCGATGCGCCGGAACTGCCGCTCCTGAATCACGCGCAGTAGTTTGACTTGCAGGGACATTTCCAACTCGCCGATCTCATCCAGGAACAGCGTCCCGTCCTGCGCTTCTTCCAGACAGCCGATGCGCCGTCCCAGCGCCCCGGTGAACGATCCTTTTTCGTGGCCGAACAGCGCGCTCTCGATCAGTGTGGGTGGAAGCGCGCCGACGTTGACCGGAACCCAGGGCGATTTGGCGCGCGCGCCCAATTCGTGAATCGCCTGGGCGAACAATTCCTTGCCGGTTCCCGATTCGCCGATGAACAGCGGGCGTGAATCGCTGTGCGGAATCAGCTTCGCCGTTTGTTTCAGCGCGGTCAGCAGGGCCGGGGATTCGCCGATGATCTTTCGCCGCAGCGCGTCCACCAGCGGCGAGAAAGAATCGTGTTTGGCAAGCAGCGCTTTCAGGCAGGATTTGACACGTCCGGATTCGACAGGTTTTTCCAGAAAATCGCTCGCACCCAGTTGAAACGCGCGCGTCGCCAGTCGCGCATCCAGCATTCCGCTGACGATGACCACCGGCATGGCGGGCCACATTTGCCGGCACTGCACCAGCAGGCTGAAGCCAAAGGGCGGCCCAGGGATTTCCCACAAGATAATTGCCGCCGCGAATTCCTCCTGAGGACTGCGGGAAAGGATGCCTTCGGCCACCGCGCCGGATTCACAGCGCACAATCTCGAACTCTTCACTGGCCAGCAGAGCGCGAAAACGATCCGCATCGTGCATGTCGCTCTCCACTACGAGAATCTTAGGCATGATATAGAGGAATGCGGTAGGTGATGATGTTGCCGCCAGTCTGGGGGGTTACAACCAGGTCCCCGCCACCGCGCAGCGCAATGTGTTGTGCAATTGAAAGCCCCCATCTTCTCCCAAACTGCGGGTCAGAGACGATGCTGTATCCTTCATTGATCTTGTCCGCGTCTTCTTTCGGAATCGGTTTCAAATCATCCTGAAACTGGACGATGGCTCGCCGATCGTCCGGAATCATCGTGACTTCAATTTTTCGAGGCTCGCCGTAAGCGGGCAGTTCGCTCACTCCGCCGAGCAAAATCTCCTGCAGCACGGCTTGAACATCTTGTTGAAAAGTCAGAACGGTCGCCGAATTTTCCTGAGAAAGATCAATGAATAGTTGTGCCCGTTTCACCGTCAGACTCGGCAGCAAAATTTCGTTGATCCGGTGGAGCAATGCAAAAATGGATTCCTTCCGCGCCACGGCATCATCAGCAAACAAAGCCGACTGCCGTTTTAACCATTCTTCCCGCGCCTTGGTGGTGGATTCCCGATGCAGACGGAGTTGCCGCATCAACTCATCCTGCTCGTGTCGTTCCCGGTCCAGGCCGTAATGTTCATGCGCATATCGCTCAATCTCGCCAGTCGTCCGTAACGTTGAATTGAGCAGCGCCGAGAAGGTCTGCGTGAAGTAATGGGCCAGGCCTTTTTCCGCGTGCGGGATCAATCCCTTGATTCGCTCGTCGAAGATGGTCGCGCTTTCCTTCGCCAGCAGGTTGCGCAAACAGTTCAGCACCTGCGCTCGCAGTGCGTCTTCCTCATAAGGCTTGGTAATGAAATCGAAGGCGCCGCCGCGAAAGGCCTCGATCACGTATTTGTATTCGCTGAACACGGAAACGACGATCACCCGTTTGGCGGCTTGCGTCTTCGCGATGTGTTCGATGATTTCATAACCTCCGCGCGGGTCTTCCATGCTGCCTTTGTCGTTTCGGGGAAGGCTCAGGTCGAGCATGCAAATGTCATACGGCTTACCGGCCTCGTCCAAACATTTCTTCGCGCCATTGACGGAAATCGCTTTTTCAATCTGAAACGGAAGGATGCCGAAAAAGCCTGCCAGTTCCCGGGAAGCGGAAGAAAGAGAAAGCTCCATCGCCCGCGACTGCGCGGGATTATCTTCAACGATCAAAATGCGCGGAGTGATTTGAAGATGTGTTGTCATAAACATTGCCCCGGGCTACGCCAAAGGGAGGGTAACGACGGCTTCCGTTCCGATGTTCTTGGCGCTTCGATAGGTCAGAGTTCCTCGTTGGGCATTCAATAAGACCCTTGTGATCAGCACGCCAACGCCTTTATGGCCCTGGGTTGAAACGAATCCTCTTTCGGCTGCCTGAATTTCTTCCTCGGTCATTCCCTTGCCTGTATCCTGAAACGAGATTGTCACATTCTCAGCGGTGCGGACGGAAGAGTGAATTGTCAATTCCGGCTTTTCACTGTCTCTCATGGATTCGACGGCATTATTGATCAGGTTGACGAAAATTTCCTTGGTATGCTCCGGATCCACGCGGACGATCAGGTTTTCAAAGGCGGCAGGTTCCATTCTGATCGTCACATATTTGCTGGCGCGGGTTTCCTCCAAAGCCATGTGGATCAGTTCATCCAGGCTGCGGTTTTCCCTGTGGGGCCGAACCACGCGCTGCCCGACATCTTTCACCGAATCCACCATCCGGCCAGCGGCGTTGATCGCCTCGCGCAGCTCCAGGAAGCTGTTGGCGCGTTCTTCTTCATCGGTCGTTTCCTTGATGATGATGGGCAGGCTTTTGATGTTTTGAATGGCATTGGCCAGCCGGTGAAGACTTTGAAAAACATACGCGCCGGTGGCCTTGACCGCCAGTTCGCTGCGTTCGTCCATTTCGCGTTTCAGCATTTCGGTCTGCTGGCGCATTCTTTCGGCCTCTTCCTTCATTTTTCTGGCTTCGTCCTGACTTTTTTCAAGCTGATGCTGCTGATACGCGGCCCCGATTTTATCGCCCAGCAACTGCAGGTGAGCATCGCTGTGGCGGTAGGTTGCCGGGCTGGCCGTTCCGTCGTCCACGCGCCATTTCAAATCCAGCAGACCGACAAGCTGGTTTTTCCCCAGCAATGGAATACAGGCGCGCTCAACCAATCCGGAGATGGCGGCCATGGCATGCTGTTTCATCTCTTCATCACTCACCTGTCGCCGCCACGAGAGCGTCTTTTTCGCATCCATCAGTTTGGCCAGCTCCGTCGAGGAAAGAGATTCAGCCGCTCTGGATTCAACGGGGCACATTTTCCCCGCTTCCGTATTTCGGCAAAGCCCGGCCTTCCATTCCACCGCCGCTGTGCCGGAACTTATGCTGTAAAAATCAGCGCTGACCGCGCGATAAGAATTGAGCGTTTGGCGGCAAACCCGCGATTCAAAAGATTCTCCGTCGTCTTTGCGCGTGCAGGCTTCATAAATTTCCTGGTGCCGGTGTAATTCCTCTTTCTCCCAACGCTCGAAACTGTTCGATTGCAGCAGCTTGACCACGCCTGTCAGGCTGGCCGCGCCGGCGGTCAGCAGCTTGGGATCGGTGGTCAGAAATCCGCCGGGCTGTTTGTCCCTGATCTGCCGGTAAAGCGCCATTACACCAATCTGGTCGTTTCCGATGCGCAAGGGCAAGCCAATCGCTTCAACAGTGAATTTTTCCGACAGGCCGCGCCCAAACATCTGTTCATTGTAAAGGCCATGCTCCGAATAGTGCCGCTCTTCAAAGTACTTGAACAAATCAGGAATGTGACGCGGCGCACCCGCCTGGCCGGCGGAGCCGGTCCAGATGTCGCCTTTTCGGTAACGCGCGGCATTGACCCAGTCCGGCTCGTGCCAGTTGTATTGCGCGCGCAAAATGTAAAGCTCCTGATCTTCATCCCACAGGAAAAGCGAAGCGAATTCCGCGTTGACCGAACGCGCGAAACGCTCGGTAATATTGGTCAGAATCTTGCCGAGGTCATCCAAGGCTTGTATTCGCGGAAGCCGCGGATTAATGCTCAACAGAAATTGCTCGCTGAATTTCCGCCGCAGATTTTCCAGCAGCAAAGCCACACGGCCACGGAGCGCCTTCAGCGCTTCGACGTGAAATCCATTGAAAAACCATGGGCTGTTGCCAAACAGGCTGATTGTGCCGCGTTCCCCGCTTTCGGTGGTAAATGGGACATGCGCGAAGGAAACGATGGCTCGGAGTTCCGCATACACCGCGCTGTTACTCTCACGTTCCTTGTAGCGGTCGCATATCCATTGATGGTCAATGTTCGTGGCGGCGTCGTTGACAATGGTAGGGACGTCTTCACGGAAAGCGCGCGCGGACGGAGAAATGTCGCCGAAATCAACCTCGATCCTGGCCCGCCGGGTTTCTTCATAGAGTCTGCCGACGCTGACGGCGAAGCTCAGTGAATGCCGCTCCTCTTGCGCCAGCCGGATATGGCCGCCCTCCGACCCGAAGGCTTGAAGCGCCAGTTCCAGGTATCGCCGCAATCCTTCGTTGACGCTTTCGGCGGAAACGCATTCTTCCAGCGCCTGATCCAGCCGCAGCGTGATCCTGCTTTCCGCCTCGCCAAAGACGCGATTGAGAATCGCGATCACGATGTCTCCCATCGCGTTCAGGGTTTCAGTCTCTCGCGGATGCAGTTCCTGCCTGTGGCGCAGGTCTCCCAGATCGAACTGCAACACTGCAACCACCCTTCCCTGCGGATTCATCAGTGGAAGGATGTATTGACTAATGATCCCGGATTGGGCGGCGAACGGATCGAGTTGTTTTGAGTCGGGAATATATCTGGCGCCCTTCTCCCTCGCGGCAAGAACCACGGCATCATTACCGTGGATCGGACGGCTTGCCGAATTCACGACCTTTTTGTAACAAGAACCGGCAGCGGCCCTGGCAACAATGGCTTCTTCCTGTTGATCCGGCATCCAAAAAGAAAGCATCGCGCCGCGGAAGCCTGCGTCGCAGATGAAATCGAGCAACTTCACGGCGGCTTCTTCCGGGCTGGCAAACGGCGCTTTGGCCAGTTCGGAGAGTTTGGCGAAGCTGGTGTAAACGGGGGTGCGGTCCGTCACTTCATCGCCGAAAACCATGGCCGCTGTGCCCCAGTTGCCCAACAGCGATTTGCCGTGCTCATCCAGGCCGGCTTCTCCGTCAAGAAACGCGCCGATGCAGATAGAAGAAGCGGTCGCATGATCACGACGTATGTCCTGTTCAACCGTCGCCAGTTCCTGCTCAAAATCCATCCCGATCTTCTGCCGGTGGCGCAGCAGGCCAACACATTTGAAAGCCAGGCAGGCGATGGGATTTTCCGCCCGCGCTCTTTCGATTGCGCCGCGAATGCCTTCGCGCGTTTGTTGAACCATCTTTTCCGGCTCCGGGCGCACAACACGGAAACAGGCATGATCGCTGACTTCCCGGCTCATCCGAAGAAACGCGCCGTCTTCCGAAAGCTTCGGCGCATCAACTACCGGATCGCGCTGTGCGCAGACCTCCGACAACAAAACGACCTGACTGCGCTCCTGCTCCTGTTCCATGATTTTGGCGGCGCTGCCTTCCAGAAAAGTACGGATGGCCTTGCGATCTTCCGTAAGCTGGGAAACGCGCAAAGTGCGCCCAGCTTCGGACAGCCCCTGGCTAAGGCTGATGCCAATCGGCGTGCCGGCGGCCACGCTGGCGGCCACAACGGCGTTTTGATGCACTTCCCTGCCCGCGAAAACAATGCCCGGTCGAATTCGTCCTGGATCATCCGCTGATGCGACACCGCCGAAGATGGAAGTGGGCGGCCGCACATTTTTGCGCAGCAATTGATGCAACAAGGGAGCCCGGTACTGGCAACCGTCAAATCCCGGCAGAAAACTGATGAGCGTGCGATTGAATAGTGGAGTTGACGCGGTTTCCTGACCTGTTCGAAGCTTTAAACTGGTCAGCAGATCGTTGATGGCCTGTTCTGGTTCTTCCACCGCATCCCTGGCGACCGCGACTTCGGCTTCGAGCAGGCGCGAGGCCAGGCAAATCAGCAAGGCGCCTTCGCGATGGACTCGCTGATTGAAAAACACCGCCGCGGTCGAACATCCGATCAGCGGAATATCTTGATGATCTGCCTCGGTGAAGGTTTGATGAATTCCCGCCAGCAGATTCCCTGCCCTTGGCAAATCCAGATAAGCAGACGAAACCAGCATGATCAGCAATCGCGGCGGGAATTGATCCGGGTCATCGAGCTTTTTCAGTTCATTGAGACATTGCCTGGCCAGCGATTTTCCGTCCGACTGTGAATCGCCCGTATAAGCGCCGATACCACCGTAGATTACTGAGATGTAGTTGGCCATAGTTTCCCTCACCAATATGACACAGTCCGGTTTCGACTTTACGTTTTTTGACAATGGAACCGTAAAGTCAAGCCGGAATCCAGTTTTTACGGGATAGCCTCTGATTTCTCACCCTGCCGATGAAGAGCCTCTTTTACCAGTGTTGCGAGACAGCGGCACGAATGATGGCTTGTAACAATGACTTGGACCGTACTGCGTTGATAGGGGAGTTATTCGATAACCTGCGGGAACTGGGACTTCGCCAATGCTTTAGGTTTTGGCCGGCGGTTAAGGGGAATTGCGGTTAAATGAGCCGCACCAGTAGCCCTTCCTCGCGGTTGGGCTACTAATCCGGTGACTTTTGCTCTTGTACCCTGAACTGTGCGAGACCCTTGTCATTGCTGGAAACTCAGCCGTCGTCTGAAATCCCCTGTGAAGACATCTGAAAACCTCGTTTTTCGCAATGACCAGGGCCCCACGTTGAGAAGGGGAAGTTTTCATCGGCCCTGACGAAATGATTTCATCCTTCTCGCTGGAACGAGTTAGCAGACTGTGTGCCGAAGACAAAGAGCAGGACGCTTATTTTCCAGTGATCGCCTAACTAATTCCTGCACATTACTTTAAGGTGGCTCCCCGCGAAATTGCGAAGATGCGCGGTGCGGTCAGCCATCTGCAAAACGGGGAATGAAATCCTCGCCACTGAGGAATTGAGCGCTGGGCAGCGACTTTCAGACGGTGCTGCCAGCCACTGCGGCAACATCAAAAAATACGTGATTGCTCTTGGTGTCCCTGAAAATTAGTGATAGCTTTTCGCCCGGCATATGAGGAATCACCCACTCAATTGTCCCTGCCAACAATAAATTCAAGAGTTCAACTACAGTGATGGATACTTTCTCTGCTGATCGTTCTTTTTTGAGGTGAGTAACAATGGCCGAGTACGATGTGGTTCTCAGCTACGCGGTGGAAGATGCCGATTGGGTGGAAAAGCTGGCCGAAGGGTTGAGCAGCGAAGGCGTCCGCGTTCTGAATGATCCGCCCGAAACAACTCCCAGCCGTCAACTGCAACGATGGTTGTCCGGAGACCTGTCGCAAGATTACAAGTTGATCGCGGTCTGTAGTCATCACTATTTTCGCGATGGCCAGGTAAGAACCCTGCTCGATGGTTTTTCGCGCCAGTATTCCGGCCAACTGAAAATCCAGCGTCCGTTGGTCCCCGTTCTGCCTCCGGGATCTTCTTCCTTGCCTGCTCTGGACAGACTTTCTCCGATTGACTTCAACAATGAGGAAGATTTCGAACTGCGGTTGCGCCAGCTTTTGGAGGCGCTGGATATAGACCATACGCCGCAAGAGACTGGGATCAAGCAGCAGCTCAAAGCGCTTTTCCGATGGGTGAGAGTGGAAAAGCCCGGACAGGAGTTCAAGGACCTGATTGCTGAACTCTATCGGCTGTTCGGGTTCGAGGTGAAGCAGGGGCAACAGGTCAAAGACGTCAACATTGATCTTTGGGTGGAAAAACGAAGCGGCGGGTTTCGCTTCCAGATGATGATCGAATGCGTGGAAAGTCAACTGGGGCCCAGGCAGCTTGATGCCCTGCTGGCCAAATACAATTCCGTGCGAAGCCAGCTTCCGGGTGTTGGATGCATGGTGGTCACCACGCAGGAGCTTTCCGCCGATGCGCTCATCCAACTCGATAAATCCGGGATTCGCGTCACCACCTATGCCGAATTGCTGCGCTCGCTGGTTCCGCTGGATCAGTACGCGATGAGGCTGATCGGCGATTTCAAGAAATGGCGAAGCGATCGCTGGCAGGGAGAGGATTGGTTCATTCGCCCGGATGTCACAACTGACTGGGTCAGAAAAGGTCATCGCGCGTGGCAGCAGATTTCCGCCTGGCTGGGCGGCAAACGCGGGAATTTACTGGCCATGCTGGGCGACCTGGGCACGGGCAAAAGCACGCTCGCCTCCTTCCTGGCGTATGAAATGGCCCAAGCCTATCTGGCCGATCCGCTGCGCCACCCGGCGCCGGTGCTGGTCAAGCTGCTCAACGTGCGCAAGGAAGTCTCGCTCGAAAGCATCATCATCACCCATTTCAGCGAAAAGCTGGACAAGCAGGAAATGGACGATTTCAGCTACTCGCGATTCGAGTATCTGGTGCGGCGTGGCCGCATCGTGCTGCTCTTCGATGCGTTTGACGAAATGGCGGAACGCGTGCGCCCGCTGGTGATGCGAAACAATTTGAAGGAACTGATTCGCCTGTCCGAACAAGGCGGGAAAGTCCTGCTGACCTGCCGCACGCATTACTTTCGGAACCGGGAAGAACAGGAAAAGCTCTTCGGCACCGGAGCCGTCTATTTGCAGGAGTTTTCCCCCGAACAGGTGCGCAGCTATCTGGCCAAGGCCCGCCCGCAAACCAAGGATGAAGACCTGCGGAAAATCCAGGAAATTTATAACCTGAAGGATTTGGCGCGCCGTCCGTTGCTGCTGGATATGATCGTCAAGGCCATGCCGACCGTGCAGAGCGTCAACGCCGCCGCGATGTATGCCGAATACGCCAAGCTCTGGTTCGACCGCGAGCAGGACAAGGGGCGCTTGCTGGACAAACAGGTCAAGATCAGTTTGATGCGCGAACTGGCCTGGCAAATCTGGCACGAGGAGAAACGCGCCATTTACTTTCAGGATTTACTCCGGCTGGTCAAAGAATTGAAAGGGCGCAAGGCGCTTGATTTCGGCGACGAAGCCGAAGATGACATTGCCGAAGAAATGCGCACGGCCAGCTTCCTGAAACGCGACGACGACGGCAATTATTCCTTCGCCGACACTTCGTTCGAAGAGTATTTCCTGGCCTGCAAAATTTACGAATGCTTGAAACGTCCCGCCGGGTCGCCTTCGATTCGATCCCTGCTGCGAACGCGGCTGTTCAGCCGGAAGGTCATCTTCTTTCTGGAAAAGTTGATCTCCGAAGATGGCGTGACCCATGCGGCGTTCCAGCAAATCCTGCAGGAAGAGTACGAGTCGCAGGTTTCGGAAAACGCGTTGCAGATTCTGTATTGGAGCGAGCGCATTCGCTGCGATATGGAGCAGGAAATCACCGACCACGAAAAACTGCGCCAGGCGCTCGGCAAATGCATTCCGCGCGGGGCGCAACTTGCGAACGCCCGGCTGAAAGCCGTCGTGCTGGAAGGCGCTGATTTGTCCGAGGCGGATTTCAATGGGGCCGACCTGGCTCAGGCGAATTTGAACTTTACGCAACTTTGGCGAACCAGCTTTCGCGGTGCGATTCTGTCCGGAGCCAGCCTGGAAAACGTCTCGGCGCATCAGGCGGATTTCCGGGAAGCGCAATTGAGCCGGGCGGTGTTCCGGCATGCGGTGCTGACGAACGCCGATTTCACCGGCGTCATCAGCCGCGAAACCATCTTTGAAGACAACAATCTGCAAGGAGCCAGGGGATTGAATGCCGCCGGCTCCCTGCGCAAATCGGGTTTGCAACCGGTGGTTCAACAGCTTCTTTCGCCGGGATTGCATACGCTGGCGTTCGATGCCAGCGGCGAGTTTTGCGCCAGCAGCGGGCACGATGGCTTGCTGGTCATTTTCCGGATCAAGGACGAACGGCTGCTGCACGTGCTGGAAGGGCACCGGCGGCGCGCGCTCTGCCTGCAGTTTTCGCCGAGCGGAACCCTGCTGGTCAGCGGCGGCAAGGAAGGCGGCGTGCGCCTGTGGTCGGTCAGCGAAGGCCGAATGCTGCACGAACACAACGAGCACACCGGGCGCGTCAACGCCGTCACCTTTTCGCCGGATGGCAAGCTGGTGGCCAGCGGCGGCGACGACAAAATCGTCCGGCTCTGGTCAGTGGATCACCATCAGGTTCGGTATCTGGAAGGCTTTCAGGGCCATCAGTCCAACATCAGCGCGCTTTGCTTTTCCTTCGACGGCCGGATGCTGGCCAGCGGCAGCGAAAACGGCGGCATTCGCGTGTGGGATGTCAACACGGGCTATCTGATTCAGGTGCTGCGAACGGAAGATCAATCCACCGCCGTCATCAACACCCTGCAATTTTCACCTGACGGCCGAATGCTGGCCAGCGGCAGCGCGGACAATCTGGTGCGGCTGTGGTCTGTCAGTCAGGGAAAGCTGCTGCGCGTGCTGTATGGCCACGAAGGCGAAGTATCGTCGCTGCATTTTTCGGCGGACGGTCAATTCCTGGCCAGCGGCGGAAAAGATCGCAGCGTCCGGCTTTGGTCCGCCAGCGGCCGGGTCAGCTTCAAAATCACCGAACAGACATTATCGAATCTGACATCGGCCAATGTTCCAAGAGCCATTCTGGAACGGCTGGCGCAGATGAGAGACCAGGAAGTCACCGGCGAAGAGCAGTTTCTGCGTCTGCTCAGCAACAAGCTGACGACGGCGATGACCGCGGAATTGGAATCCCTGATTCTGAAACTCGCGGAGGTCGGCCCGCTGCTTCATTCCGTGATCGCGCACGAAGACTGGGTCTGCGCGGTGCGTTTCCTGCCGGACGGCAAACATCTGGTCAGCGGCGGCGGCGATCGGCACGGGCGTTTATGGTCAATTCGCAACCACAGCCTGGAAGCCGCCGAACCCGCTCCGGTAAATAAATATTTGAAGCAGCGCGTGGGCATCAGATCCGTGCGCGTTTCGCCGGATGGCCAGATGATCGCCTATGGGAAAGAGGATCACCTTGTCTACCTGTGGCGGAGCAATGACAGCCCGCTGCACCGCACGCTTGCCGGTCATACGGATATGGTTCGCGCCGTCAGCCTGTCGGCGGATGGTAGATTGGTTGCCAGCGGCAGCGATGATCACACGGTGCGAATTTGGTCCGCCGAAGATGGCGGCCTGCTGCACACCGGCGAAGGCCATAAAGGCCGCGTGACCTCTGTGCATTTCTCTCCCAAAGACCCTGTGCTGGCCAGCGGAAGCGAAGACAAATGCATCGGTCTGTGGCTGGCGAACACCGGACAGTTGTCCAACGTGCTCCGGGGGCATCAGGGGGCTGTGAATGCAGTGCAGTTTTCACCGGACGGCTCGCTGCTGGCCAGCGCCAGCGAAGACAAAACCGTCTGGCTATGGTCCGCCGCCAAAGGGCAAATCCCGAAAATGCAGAAAAAGCTGGAAGGCCACGTGGCCGGAGTTCAGGCGGTGGAATTTTCGCCCAATGGCGTCTGGCTCGCGACCGCCGGAAAGGAAGGAATCGTGCGCCTCTGGCTGGCCATCAGCGGACGCCCGCGCCATGTGCTGGATGGACACGCGGATGTCGTCACGACGGTGCGTTTTTCGCCCGATTCTTCACGGATTGCCACTGGCGGCGAAGACGGCAACATACAACTTTGGATTGTGACCAGCGGCGAACTGGAAAAGACGCTGCCGGGCCATCTGGGAAAAGTTCACAGCATTGACCTCTCCCGCAATGGCCGATACCTGATTGCGGGCGGTTCCGCCGGCCGTTCGCAGATATGGAATATTCAGACCGGACAGACCGTTCTTTACCGCTATGCGTTCAGCCCGGAAGCCTGGCTGGATCTGCTGCCGGATGGCCGTTTCAATGCTTCCATCGAAGGCCGGCGTTATCTGTGCTATACCGAAATGGGAGAACTGAATTCCCATTCGGCTGAAATCCTGATGACTGATTTTTATGATCCGGATGCTGTCCGGGCAGTGTTGGAACAGTTTTCCAGCGAATAGAGAGGAAATCTCAGCTCAACCGCACGCGCGCATCTATCAATGTCATGCCTTCGCCTTTGGGATGAACGATTACCGGGTTCAAATCAACTTCGGCAATTTGCGGAACGGCTTCCGCCAGCGCGCCCAGCCGTAATAATAAATCTTCAATCGCAGCGAGGTCGGCTTCGGCGGAGCCCCGATAACCCGTCAGCAACCGGTGCGTCCGTGTGGACCGAATCATTTCCGACGCGTCGCGATCCGTCAGCGGCAACACTCTGAACACCACGTCATCCAGCAGTTCGACCAGATACCCGCCCGATCCGAACGCGACCAGCGGACCGAAAACCGGGTCGTTCGTGACTCCGGCAAGCACTTCGACGCCGGCTTTGGCCATGGGCATGACCTGGGCGGCTTCCAGGCGGATGTGGTGCGCGGCGAGCTGTTCGGCAAGCTGTTGGTATGCCTGCGCGGCATCGGCGGAAGTAATGTTCAGCACCACGCCGCCCACATCCGATTTGTGCAGCACCTCCGGTTGAAGAACTTTCAGCGCCACTGGCAAGCCGATTTCGCGGGCGGCTGCGGCGGCTTCCTCCGGCGAGCGGACAACCTTTGCCGGGGTGACGTGGATGCCGGCCGCGGCAAAGAAGTCCGCGACCTCTGTTTGGGACAGCCAGCCGCCATCCGGATGCTCGGCGACGATTCTCTGCACCGCGTCGCGATCCACTTTGATATCCGCAATGCTTCCCGTCGGCATCGAGCGCCAGGTGCCATAGCGCACCGCGGCGGCCAGAGCAGTGACTGCGCCTTCGGGAAAATCGTAAATCGGCACGAACCGGTTCGAGCGCGCAGCCCCCTTTTTTTCGCTGACCGGAACGGAAATCGCGGGCGAATACGGATCGAAGAAAACCGCCGCCACGGTTTTGTCCAGATTGGGCCGGGCCGCGAGCACATCGCTCATCACCTGCGCAACCTCGCGCGTGGGCGTGGCCAGCGGAGGAATAAAAATCACCAGCAATGCATCCAGGTCAGGATCGTCACACAGGATTTCCAGACAAGCCTGGTACTGCGCCGGTCCGCCGCTGGCAATCACATCCACTGGATTCGTGACCGATGCGGCGGCAGGCAGGGCGGCGCGCAATCTCGCCTGTGTGGCCTCGCTCAAAACGGGAATTTCCAGTCCCGCCGCCACCGCCGCATCCACGGCGATGATGCCAGGACCGCCGCCATTGGTCAGCACGCCGATTCGATTGCCTTTCGGAATCGGCTGGGAAGCGAGCAGACGCGCAACCCAGAAAAATTCCGCCAACGTATCCACGCGAATAATGCCGGTTTGCGCAAACAACGCGTCCACCGCGCGGTCCGAATTGGCCAGCGCCGCCGTGTGGCTGGAGGCTGCGCGCGCGCCGGCAGCGGTGCGGCCCGCCTTGACGGCGACAATCGGTTTGGCGCGCGAAACCCTGCGGGCGATGCGCGCGAAGCGGCGCGGATTCCCGAAGCTTTCCAGATAAAACAGGATCACATCCGTCGCTTCATCGCCTTCCCAAAATTGCAGCAAATCGTTGCCGGAAACATCCGCCTTGTTGCCGACGCTGATAAACGACGAAACGCCCAGGCCCATTTTTCCTGCCTGCGCCATTAGCGCCAGACCCAGCGCGCCGGATTGCGAACTCATCGCCACATTGCCCGCCGGAGGTTCAACCGGAGCGAACGTGCCCAGCAAACGGACCTTGCCCGAAGTGTTGACCACGCCCATGCAATTCGGCCCGATCAGCCGCATTCCCGAAGCGCGGCAGATATTAACCAGTTCAACCTGCTCGGCTCTGCCTTCCGCGCCGGTTTCGGCAAAACCCGCCGTCAGCACGCACAACGCGCGAACGCCCGCCGCCGCGCACGCTCGCGCGGCTTCCAGCACTTGTTTCGCGGGGATAGCCATAAATACCAGTTCGGGCGCTTCAGGCAGATCGGCAACGCTGGCATACGCGTGAACGCCTGCAATCGAAGCCGCCGACGGATTGACCGGATAAAGAATGCCCGCAAATCCCCAGCGCAGCAGGTTGCGAAACAGCGCGCCGCCCACCGAAGCCGGATCGCGGCTGGCGCCGATGACGGCCACGGTCTTCGGTTCAAAGATGGCGCTCAGACTGACGCGCTCCGCTTCGGCTTCCTGGGCTTCGCGGCGCGCTTCGGCGACTTCGCTGCGCAGAATCGGAAATTCCAGATGCGTCACGCCATAGCTGATATTCGAGGTCAATGCGTATCCGGCTTTGCGAAACACGGACATCATCAACCGGTTGTCCGCCAGCACATCCGCGCTGAACCGCGTAATGCCGTGTTCGCGCGCAATTTCCGCCAGCGCGTCCAACAGAATTGTGCCGATGCCGCGTTTCTGCATCGCGTCTTCGACCAGAAAGGAAACTTCGGCGACGTTCGGATGTTTGTCCAGCGCGAAATACCGCCCGACAGCGACGATCTTTTCGTCGTTGTTTTCGCCCTGCGTCAGTACCAGCGCGACGTGACGAACGCCATCGGTCGCCACCAGTTGATCCACCAGCGAATCCGGCAGCGAAGTAATCATCCGCAAAAAACGGTAGCGCCGGGTTTCCGGCGAACAGCGATTAAACAGCGCAATCAAGCCTTCGCGGTCGGTTTGCCGCAGCGCCCGCATCCGCAGCAGCGCCCCATCGCGCAGCAAAACATCGCGCAAAAAATTTTCAGGAGAATTGTTGGATTGTATGTTCATGGAAATGCATACGGCATTCTCAATTGCCAGACAGAAGTAAAGTGGCGTCGCGCTTCTGGTATTCCACCGGCTTGCAACTTTCGCAATTCGCGTTTCCCTCCTGCCTGAACAATGAAAAAGGGAAAATGGCGAATTGAAAATGTGCGTTGTTTACTGCCTCAGTTTGCAGGCCGTCAGTCCAAACCAGGCGGAAATGCGATGCCGGTTGTCCGCCACCAGCCGGTAGCCGATCAATTCCAGCGCCAGCAGCACAGGCAGCGCGTAAATCAGAATCACCAGCAGCGTCCAGGGAAACTGTTTCCAGAGAAAGTAATTCACGCCCAGCGCGCCCTGATAAGTCCTTCCTTGGCGCGTGATGACTTGCAGCTTTCGGGTGCATTGGCCGTAGCTGACACCGAAGCGCATCAACTCGTTTTCGTCGAACATCTGATACGGTTCGACAACGAAGCGCCTGCCCTCGTCCATTCGTTTGGCAACTTCAGACGACCAGGTGCAGATGCCGCAATCGCCATCGAAGAGCAAATAATCCTGATTGGCCTGAATCGTCAGCATATTTTCACGCCTTTGCGGACAATGATCGGCGAACCGTCGGCAACAAAGGCCGAACTCGGTTTGGCGCATAACGGATCAACGAACTGTTCGCCATAAACCCGTGGGATGTCGCATTCAAACTCTGCTTCGCTGACCCGCCAGACATTCCACGATGGATGTTCGACCTGATATTCCACCGTGCCGCCATCGCGCTGCGCCGCATAACCCCAATAATGTTCGGTGATGAACTCTTCTTCGGAACCGGCGGTCAGCGGCTGCGGTTTGCCCGCCGCTTTGACGCGCAGAAAGTTCCGGCCTGAACGCTCCATCCAGCCGTATTCCACCATACCGCTTTTGGTAAATGAGGCTTCGCCCAAATCCGTGCCATGCCACATTCGCCGCGCAACGTAATTCTCGTTGTAAACAACTTTCGCCACCGTCGCAATCGCCAGGCGCGGGACAATCTCCTTGACGAACACCACGCCGCGCCGCCAGCCGTCTTCCGCCTTGCGCCGGACGTAAAAACGCAGGTTGATCTCTTCAAAGTTTTGATGAAACGGAATCGCCATGCCGAGCACGCGCGTGTTCAGAAACAGAAATCCCACTTCGCTGACGAAGGTTTTGCCCTGCCAGCAGTCCAGTTCGGTCCCGCGCGGAACCAGGGCCTGCAAAATCGCCGGGTCAATTTCGTAATTGATCATCACCAGGGAACGCCATTCTGCTGAGAGAAATTCTTGTGTTTTCATAGCCGCCAGACAATCAAATTCGTTTCGCGTTTTTGTCGCGCGGCGATTGTCTGAGTTTGTCTTTCTGGAAATCGCGGCGCGCGGCCATTATCATTCGCGGGCTTTCACGAACTCAACTGCGCTGGAGCGCGGACATTCTGTCAGCGATCCAGCTACGCATATCCAACGCAACCCAAAATCAACCGCGGGCGGAATGTCCGCGCTCCAATCATGTGCGACACCATCGTCGCCGTTCCTCCCGCGACCGCTGACGGCGCGGTCTGGTTCGGCAAAAACAGCGACCGCGAACCCGGCGAAGCTCAAATCGTCGAACACTGGGCAGCGCAAAAATTCCACTCGCCCGCGAAACTGCAATGCACCTACGTTGAATTACCGCAAGCCGCGCAAACATACGAAGTCGTGTTGAGCCGTCCATTCTGGATGTGGGGCGCGGAAATGGGCGCAAATTCGCGCGGCGTGGCCATCGGCAACGAAGCCGTTTTCACCCGCCTGCCAGTCCCGAAAACCGGCTTGACCGGAATGGATTTGCTGCGGCTGGCGCTGGAACGTTCGGCCACGGCGCGCGAGGCGGTGGATGTCATCACGCGGTTGATTTCGGAAGTCGGTCAGGGCGGCTTGTGCGGTTACCGCCACAAGGGTTTTCGCTATCACAACTCTTTTCTCATCGCCGATCCGACGGAAGCCTGGGTGCTGGAAACGGCGGATCGTTTCTGGGCGGCGGAAAAAGTTCGCGGCGTGCGAACGATTTCGAATGTGCTGACGATCGGCAAAGAGTTCGATTTGCTCTCGAATGGCGCGTTTGAATTCGCCAGACAAAACGGCTGGTGCAAGTCAGCCGGGGATTTCGATTTTGCCAAAGCCTTCGGCGAACCGTTTTACCGCTTTACCAGCGGTGGCGACATTCGCCGCGCCTGCACACGAAATCGCCTGATGATGTCGGAGGGCAAAATTGGCCGCGCTGATTTATTCGCCGCGCTACGCGACCACGGCGGTTGTAAGCCCGAAGCTGGCTGGCGATTGCAAATGCCCTGCGCGCACGCTTCGTGGCAGAAAACACGGCAAAGCGGTCAGACTACGGGTTCGATGGTCAGCCGCTTGAGCGAAAACACTTCGCTGCACTGGCTAACCGGCACGTCCTCGCCCTGTTTGAGTTTGTTTAAGCCAATGGCGCTCGGCGGCGGACTGATTTCCACCGGCCCCCCTGCGGGAGAAACGTTCGACCAGGAAAGTTTGTGGTGGCGCCACGAACGCTTGCATCGGCTCACGCTCGGCGATTACGCGCGACGGCGAGCCATGTTTGAAATCGAACGCCGCGAACTGGAAGCCAGAATCCTTTCCCTCGGCCATGGGACAATCCCCACTGCCGCCGAATGCCAACAAGCCTGGGAAGAACATCGGGCGATGTTGCCGGAATGGGCCGGGCGGATTTCCCACACAATTTCCGCGGATCGCCGCTCATGGCTGACGCAGCGCTATTGGCGCGAGCAAGGTTTGCTGGATCACCTGCCGCCATATTGTTAATTCATCACCCGCTGCGCAAGTTTCGACGAAGTCTGTCGTTGAGAGGAAAAGAAACTGTTTGAGGAAAGAAGCGGATTGCAACGTCTGTTGGATGAACGCGTGCGCAAACTGACGATGGAACATCGGCTGAGTTGATTTTGCGGTTTGACGGCTGGCCCTTTGCGTCGGGCCAGCCGCCAAAGGCAGGCAAGCTATCTGCCTGACGATAACTGGCGGAAATCGCCATTCCCGCCCGCCAGCACCCGTCCTGATTCGTCTTTGATTTCGTACAGGAACGCGCCCGTCGCCTGGGCTGTCGGAACCAGAAACGGCACGCGTCCGCGCGTGGTGGACATCAACGCCTGCCGGACATCGCGGTAATCTCCCGCAGCCAGCGTGACCGAGATGTAATTGAGCGGCTGCGGCGCGGCGATCTCGAATTCCATGGTCACGTTTTCCGTCGTTGCCGCAATCTGGCGCGGTATCACGGTCAGCTGCGCCGGAGCATCCGCGCCGGCCACTGAACCCGGAGGCTGAGTCGCCGACGAAGCGTTTGCGGCGTTGGCGCTGGGAAGTCCCGTTGGATTTGGCGCATCGGACAGGGACACCAACCCGGCAGGAGGAACTGCTCCAGTCGCGTCGAAAACAGCAGGCACACCGGTCAAATCGGGCGCGCCAGTCACATATTGCGGCGCGTTCAGTGATCCCTCGCTGGCGCTCCCCGGCCTGCCCGCCAACTGTTTTGCCCCAACGGATTCGCCTCGCAGCAGGCGCATCACCTTGTTTTCGTCAAACACCATCAGCATCCAGTTGCTGCCCATCGTTACGGGGTCTTCAATCGGCAACTCTACTTCCGCGTCCGGCGGCAGATTGAATTGCATGGGTCTGACTTCGTTGCTGTTCCTGTCGTCGCTCAGCGTAACGCGCGCCACGCCGGTAAAACTGCGCGCTGAATCCAAATTACGCAGCTTCATGATCAACTGGCCATTGCGAAGCTCCGATGTCGCTTGCAGACGCGCCTGTTCCAGGGTTCTGCCGCCGTAAGGAATCCCGCGCGAAGTCGTCGGCTTGTTTCCCTTGCCCATGTCCGCAGTTGCAATTCGGTCCGTCCGGAAGCTGTTAGTTTGTGTTGGCTGCGGGCCTCGCGCAGAAGAGGAAGGAGCGGGCGGCGGCGTGAGCGGCGACATGTTACCGGGAGTAAAAACAGGCTCCACCGAAGTTGGCACCGATGACGGGGCGGCATTTGGATTTCCGGGCCGATGTACCGGCGGGCTGATGACAGATGACGCCGCAGGTGGAATCGCGGTCGGTATCTCAGGCTTCGGCGAGACGGAAGCCTCAGCCAGATCAATGCTCGCCACCCCAACCGGCGCACGCACAAAAAACACGCTCGGATCGGGAGTCATTCGCCATTCGTGGCTTCGCAGCGCGAAAACCAGCATCTCCCGCCCGGTCATTGCACTCGAACCTGCCGGGCGTGAGGAAATCTGTGGCCTGGGCGCAAACAGATTGCGGCTGGACGGCAAGATCCATTGCCGGGCGCCAATGGCGGCGAAAAATTCAGTCATTTCTTTTGGTGACGGCTCTTGCGGTCTTGGCTCAATGTATTCCTGCACCTCGATGGAAGCCTGAGTCATATCACGCAGCGGGCCGCTCATCGGCGCTTCGTACGCAGTAATGGCGTACGATTCCAGCAAGCCGGAATTGAGCAGAACCTCGGCATACGTGTAGGCGCTTTCGATGGACGGGAATTTTCCCAGACGAACACGATAAAACAACCCGTGTTCCGGCAAGATTCCCCTGACCCAGTAAGCTTGCAGTCCCTGCCCAAGCAGACCGCTGCGCATATCATCAGCACATTGCTGAGAACGCACGGCGGCAATCTGTACGGAATAATCTCTGGCGAACGCTGGCGCGGCGCAGGGGGTAAGCCAGATAAATAGAAGCATCAGCGCCAAGCAAACGGGCGGCACCATTCCCTGTTTCACTTTCGCGGTTTTCACTTTACCCTGCCTTAAATAATTGGTGAGGGTTGTCCTAGTTACTTCACTGGGCAACTATTGGGAACTTCCACTTTCGATTTTTTGGGATATTGACCGACGAGAATTGGGATGCGGAGTCGTCATCGGCGAACGGATCATACCAGAACCGTCATCGGCGACTCAATGCCGATAAAGGCTTTTCACATTCTTTATCGCCCCGGACTGGATTCCCACTCTCCTCAATTCCCTGACCCCGGCGGCCCAATCTGCGCGGGCGGCTGCAGTTCATATTCCTTCGGCGGCTCGGCTCCCAGCAAATGCCGCACGAAGTAATCCCACCGGCGGCGCACCATATACGGTTCATTCCCGAAACCATGCGCGCGGTTTGGAAACAGGATCAAATCGAAATCCTTGTTCGCCTTGATCAGTTCGTTGACCACCAGCAAGGTGCTGTAGGGTGGAACATTACTATCCATCGTGCCGTGCGCCAGCAGCAGCTTGCCCTTGAGGTTCTTCGCAAAATTCTGATTCGCCTGACTGTCGTAGTTGGTCGTGCCGTCCGGGTTGCGCACCAGCAAGCCAGTCCACTTTTCCGCCCAGTCATCTTCGTATTCGCGATTGTCGTGGTTTCCGGCCTGAGCAACACCGACCTTGAAGAAATCCGGATAATGGAACATCGCGGCAGCCGTCGCATTGCCGCCGCCGGAATGCCCGTACATCCCTGCACGTTCAATGTCTATCCAGGGATATGCCTGGGCCAACTGCTTCATGCCCGTCACCTGATCGGGCAGCGTGTTGTCTCCCATGTTGCCGTAATAGCCTTCGTGAAATTTCTTCGACCGCCACGGCGTCCCCATTCCGTCAATCTGGACCACGATGAATCCGAGTTCTGCCAGGGCTTGTTGATCGCCGCGCTCCGCGGAAAAGCCGCGTCCACGAACACTGCCGGTTTGCGGGCCAGGATAGACATTATTGATGATCGGATATTTCTTGCCCGGATCGAGATTGGTCGGTTTGAACATCAAGCCGTAGAGATCGGTAACCCCGTCACGGGCTTTGACCGTGATCGGTTGTGGCGGCTTCCATCCGGTCGCCAGCAGTCGCGAGATATCCGCTTTTTCCAGTGTCAAAATCACTTTGCCGCCGGCGTCGCGCAGCACGGAAATTGGGGGCACATCGGGTTTGGAATAGCTATCGGTAAAGAACTGCCCTGATGGCGCAAGCGAAATATCATGATCGGCCTCTTCCGGCGAAAGCAATTTCAGTCCCTTGCCGTCAAAACCGATTCGGTAAAAGTGGCGGAAATAGGGATCGCGGCCTTTCTCTTTGCCGACGCCCAGAACGTAAAGCTGCCGGTTCTGTTCATCCACGCGCAGCAACTGCGTGACGTTGCCTTCGCCGGTGGTGATCTGGTGTTTCAACTTGCCGGTGTTTGCGTCGTAAAGATAAAGCTGTCCCCAGTTGTCGCGCTGCGAAAACCATAGGACTTCGTTTGAAGCCGCCAGGAAACGCCAGTTGACGCGGCCATTGCCCGATTCAAAAAAGGTCGCGACTTTCTCTTCCAGCACATCGCGCACGGCGCCGGTTGCGGCATCGGCCACGCGGAGTTTCGCTTCCTTGTGGTCGCGGGAACTGGAAACAAAGGCGAGTTGCGTATTGTCAGCGCTCCATTGCACATCGGCCCACACCCCGCCACAAACAACGTGATCACAAAGCGTCGAGCGATGCGGGTCGGCGGGCATTTTCAACCGGACCACTTTCGCGGCGTCCACATCCCCTCCGAGATGAATGATCACCCGGTTGATCATGAAGATTTTTTCGTCGCCCGGCAGCGGATATTTCCAGGCTTCCAGTTTCGGATGGCCGATCTGCGTGTTGACCAGATACATTTCGCCAACGCCGCGCCCGTCGTGCTGAAAAGTGGCAATCTTCCGGGAATCCGGCGACCAGGCAAGGACCGGCGAATCGCTCTTCGTCCACCCCGCGTTATTCGTCGCATAGCCAAAATCCCTGACGCCGTCGGTGGTCAGTTGTGTTTCTTTTCCCGTCGCCGCGTCGCGCACCCACAAATTGTAATCACGAATGAAAGCGACGCGTTTGCCATCTGGCGAAGTCGCCATCGCATTCGCCCCGAAACCGCCACGCTGCCCTGCGCGCTGGCCATTTTCGCGATTCCCATTGCTTTCGACACGGCATTGATCGCCCCGCACATCGCAGGTAAACCGCTGCCGCTCAATATTGAAAGAGATCGTTTTCCCATCCGCCGCAAAATCAATCTGCTGTAAGGGCAGTTTGTATGCTTCGTATTTCCCCCCCGCAGCCGTTGAAAGAGCGGCGGCCACCTTGGCATGATCGAATGCCGGGCCACGCACCCCGCGCGCCGGATCAACCAGGACAAACTCGCCGCCACTTTCGGTCGTCACGCGATACCAGAATCGCCCGTCCGCCAGCCAGGTTGGCCGCACGCCCGCACGCAACACCAACGGCCCGGTGTTGTAGCTCATAAATTTTTCGGCGCGCGCATAGTCCGCCACTGTCAACGTGCGCTGCTGCCCAATACAAATAGTCGTCATCAGTAAACTCGTGAAACCGGCAAACAAGAGGTGAAAGGGAAACCGCCTTAAATTTGATCGCATGATTGATCCTCCAATGATGGTTCTTTTGATTGCTTAGAGACGCGAGTTCCAACCGACAGATTACAAAAAATCGTTTTCTTCACGTCGTTTGATCTTCCATCCCGCCTGGAGTTCAACGCTTCCAGCCTTTAAGTCTGACCTGGCAAGAGGAGGATGAATCGTAAAATGCAGACGAAGATTTCAATTGCTGAAATAGTAAAAAACACTGTACGAAAAAGAGTCGTCTTTTTTATTTCATTTTCTCAAGCGTATGCACGACTTTTATACAGAGATGATATTTTTACCTTTCTCTGCCCCTCCTCACAGATGAAAATCAAACCTTCTTCTGGGATAGAAATCGCTTTTATTTACTATGAGTAAACCAGATTCCCAGAAAATTTCGCATGGTCTCTGCGTCAATAACTTTTGCTCAGGCATATTGCTTGCACTTGTCCGGTACGCAGTTCGGAACTTTACGAAGAAAGACATTTTTGGAGGGAAAGATATGAAAAACGCCAGATCGCTTCAATCGTTGTTCGCCTTGTTGGTCGTCCTCGCGCTGGGAACTCCCGCCGTCGCACAGCAACAAGAAACCACCACATCCACCATGCAACAACAATCCGCCGCCACCAGCATTCCTGCCGGGCAAAAGCAAAAAATCAGCGGCGTCATTGTTCAGCATGATGCTGACAACATTCTCGTTCGGGATTACAAAGGGACGAATTACAACGTCAATCTGAGCAGTTCCACCAAAATCAAAGAACGCAAAAGCAATCCTTTCCGCGGCTCCAAGAAATACGTCCCCGCAGACTTGTCTCGCGGTTTGGCCGTTGAAATTGAAGGCCGTGGAAATGACGCCGGTGCCCTGATCGCCGATGAAATCAAATTCAGTGAAGCAGAACGCCGCGTAGCCACCTCCGTGGTCTCGGTTGTTACTCCAGTCGAAGGCCGTGTCGGTGACGCGGAAAACCGTCTGACGCAGTCCGAAGATAATGCCAAACGTCTTTCCGGCCAGCTTGAAGAACTGGCGGCAGTTGCCAACACCGCTAATGGCGGCGCGAAGGCTGCTCAGGAAACGGCTGATAAAGCGATGGCTGCCGTCAACACTGCCAACGAACGGATCACGGCCACCAGCGATACGCTGAATGGTCGTATCTCTTCACTGGACGAATTTGACGTGGCGAAGACCATCACCATCAATTTCCGTGTTGGCAGTTCCAGGCTTTCGGCTGAAGCCAAAGCCGCGCTTGACGAAATTGCCGAACAAGCCAGGAGCGAAAAGGGACATGTTATTCAAGTCGCTGGATTCGCTTCTTCCGATGGCAACGAAGCGCTTAACCGCCGCCTGAGTCGTGACCGCGCGGAAGCTGTTACCAGCTATCTGATCGAAAACCACGACATTTCGCAGCGCCGCATCGTTACCCCGTTGGGCTTTGGTGAAGCGAAACCTGCCGCGGACAATGCCACACGCGATGGCCGCGTCCAGAACCGCCGCGTCGAAGTCGCGATTCTGGTCAGTAAAGGCTTGATGAGTGCGCCGGCCAGTGGCGCGACCACCAGTGTCAATCAGTAGTAGCAAACAACAGTTCAAAAAAGCGGTAGGGCGGCAATCTCAGAACTGGGATTGCCGCCCTACCGCTTTCTGTGGAACGAAACCTTTTCAAACTGCTGTTGAGGCCGTTTGGCCAACCATTCCATTCACACCCGCCCAAACCATCTGATGAAAGACTTCATCCATCTGCGCAGGCGATGACGGTTTGTCGTGATCCAGCCACCACGACATCAGCGAAAACATCGCTCCGGCAAAAGCGTAGGCGAGCGCGGCCCGGCTGGCCGAAGCAGTGGCATGGACCGGCGAGAGACTGGCCAGCCGTTGTTCGATTCCACGCGCGAAATGTTCCTGCGCCAGTTCCATTGCATCTTGAAATTTGCCTGACGCAACCAGCGCGTCACGAAACTTGCCCAGATCGCTCACGTGAGTGAACATTTCACGCACCGGAGCGACACGGTTCGAAACCTCGCCACGATTCGTCAGCAGGTTCGCCATATGCCCGAAAAATTCGTCGGCATCACTTAGAAACAGGTCTTCCTTGTCGCGGAAATGCGCGTAAAACGTCGAACGGCTGACTTCGGCCAGATCAAGCACATCCTGCACGGTAATCGTATCGAATGGCTTTTCATGCATCAGCGTGAGCAATGCATCTCCAAGCGCATCTCGCGTGCGCTGAATGCGGCGGTCTGTTTTTCGTGCGGATACGGTTGTTTTCTCGGACATCAGGCCCCCCTTTGTTCGGTATCTGCGAACGCAAATTGACGGTTGCGTGTTCCACACATACATTGCGCCGCGCTGCCAGAAATCGCCCGGACAGTATCCGGGACAACGCACTGAAACACCAAATTGCGCTCAAACGAGCAGGAGAACGGCAAACCATGGAACCAGGCAATCAACAAGCGACCGGCACTGGCGCTGCGCCATTGATCGTGCTGCGAAATATCGGAAAAAGCTATTCCACCCCGGCGGGAGCTTTTCAGGCGCTAAGCGAAGTGGATCTGGAAATCGGCGCGGGCGAATTCGTCGCCCTGGTGGGCAAATCAGGGAGCGGCAAATCCACACTGCTGAACCTGATCGGCGGCATTGATCGCCCCAGTCAGGGCGAAGTGTTCGTGGCGGGCGCGGCCGTTCATCGGGTTCCGGAAAAGTCTCTGGCGCAGTGGCGCGGCAAAACGGTTGGCGTGGTGTTTCAATTCTTTCAGTTGTTGCCAACGCTGACCATCGCGGAAAACGTCATGCTGCCAATGGATTTCTGCAATGCGCGGCCAGCCAGAGAGCGGCGCGCTTACGCGCTCGGATTGCTGGAACAAGTCGGGATCGCCGATCAAGCGGACAAACTTCCCGCGACGCTTTCCGGCGGACAGCAGCAGCGAGCAGCGATTGCGCGCGCACTGGCCAACAATCCTCCCATCATCATTGCCGATGAACCAACAGGCAATCTGGATTCTGAAACCTCCCGCAGCGTGCTTCACCTGCTTCGCAAATTAACTGAGCGCGGCACCACCGTGGTCATTGCCACCCACGAACGCGACCTTTCTGGGCTGATTGACCGAACCATCGAACTGGTGGACGGCGCGGTTGCTCCTGAATTTTCGATGGCGACAAAGTAAGGCAAACCAAAGAGGCGAAGAGGAGAAAGATGTCTACACGCTGGCAAAAAGTACTCCGCGATTTCTGGCTGGAACGCACGCGCACCATTCTGGTCGTGCTGGCGATTGCTCTGGGCATTGCCGCATTTTCCACTGTGCTTTCCAGCTACGCGATTCTGACGCGCGAACTGGATCAAGGTTATCTGGCGACCAACCCGGCGTCTTTCACTCTGGCGACGGAGGCGATTGACGAGGCACTGCTGAAAGGCATCGCCGCGCATCCAGCCGTCAGTGAAGTCGAAGCTCGCAGGACGGTGACTGGCCGCATCAAATCCGGCCCGGTGGAATGGCGCGGCCTGACGCTGTTTGTGGTGAAGGATTACGGCGACATTCGCGTCAGCACGCTGAAGCCGCAACTGGGCGCGTGGCCTCCGGCAGCGGGTGAAATCCTGATCGAACGCGATGCGATGCAAGTCGCCAGGGCGCGCATCGGCGACACCGTGACGGTCAGAACGGCGAGAGGAACCGAGCAAACCCTGCGCGTCAGCGGCACGGTGAAAGATGTCGGCCAGGCCCAGGCGCGAATGGAAAACAGTGTTTACGGTTACATCACGCTGGACACGCTGGCCCAACTGGGCGAAGAGCCTTTTCTGGATCGTCTGAACATCGTCGTCAACGGCAACCGATTCGACGAAGCGCACATTTGCGGCGTAGCGGCCCAGGTCCGGCAATGGGTCGAAAGCCAGGGCCACACCGTGCGCAGGCTGGATATTCCCGCGCCGGGCAAACATCCGCATTCGGATTTAATGCGATTGCTGCTGCTGGCGATGGCAGGTTTCGGGCTGTTCGCGCTGGTGCTGAGCGGCGTCATCGTTGTCAATCTGCTGACGGCGCTGATGGCTTCGCAAATTCGGCAGATTGGCGTGATGAAAGCGATTGGCGGCACACGCTGGCAGATTGCGCGAATCTATTTCGGCCAGGCGCTGCTGCTGGGAATTGCCGCCGTCGTTGTCGCGCTTCCCGCAGGTCTGCTGGGCAGCCGAGCCCTTTGCCGGTATCTGGCCGTCTTTCTGAATTTCGACATCAACAGTTTTGCCGTGCCGTTGTGGGTGTACCTGCTGGTCGCTGCCGTGGGGTTTGTTGCGCCGCTGCTGTCGGCGGCCTATCCGGTTTGGAAAGGCAGCGGAATTTCCGTGCGCGAAGCCCTGGCGGATTTCGGCGTCGGGCAGCACGCTTTCGGCGCCAGCCGTTTTGATCGCGCTTTGGCAGGCGTCGGCGGAATGGCGCGCCCGCTGTTGCTGGCCATACGCAACAGCTTTCGGCGGCGAGCGCGTCTGGCGCTGACACTGCTGACGCTGGCGGCAGGCGGCCTGTTTTTCATGTCTGCGCTGAACGTGCGCGCTTCGCTGATTTATTCGCTCGACCGTTTGTTCGCGACCCGAAAGTTCGATCTGTCGGTGAATCTGGGAGGAATGCAGCCGATGGAAAAAGTCGAGCGCGCAGTCAGCAAGACGCCAGGAGTTGTGCGCGCGGAAGGCTGGATTATGACGCAGGCTTCAGTCATAGAGACGGGCAGCGCGGCAACTGGCAGCAGCGGTCATGACGGCGCCGGTGGCGCGATGCACGGCGGCGGCGCGGTGGCGAGCGATGGTTTCGGCGTCGTTGGTTTGCCGCCGGACACGACCTTGCTGAAACCGGACCTCATCGCGGGCCGAAATCTGCAGCCTGGCGAAAGCGACACGATGGTGGTGAACTCGACGCTGGCCAGCCGCAAGCCGCAGATGAAAGTCGGCAACATCGTCAACCTGCAAATGGGGCCTGCCCAAAAATCCTGGCGCATCGTTGGCATTGCACAGGAATCATTTTCGCCGCCAACCGCCTACGTTTCCCGGCAATATTTTGAAGAAGCCGGCGGTCACGTGGGAATGGCCAACAGCTTGCGCCTGGCGCTGGAAAGCGCCGCCCCCGCTTCAATCATCGCCGTCAAAACCAGCCTGGATCAAAACCTGGCACAGGAAGGTTTGCGCGCGCAGGGCAGCGCCAGCAAATCCGATGGCCGCTACGGCTTCGACCAGCACATGCTGATGATTTACATCTTCCTGATTGTCATGTCCTGCATTCTGGCCGGAGTCGGCGGGCTGGGCCTGATGACCACCATGAGCCTGAACGTGCTGGAACGGCGGCGAGAAATGGGCGTGCTGCGCGCGATTGGCGCATCGCCCAAAATCGTCTGGCTGATTGTCGTTGCCGAAGGCGCGGTGATCGGCCTGTTGAGTTGGGCGCTGGCCGCGCTGGCCGCCTGGCCCGTCAGCAAAGCCATCGGAAATCTGATGGTCCGGCTGGCGTTCAAAAGCGGGCTGGATTTCTTTTTTGAACTGCGCGGGCTGCTGATCTGGCTGGCCGTTTCGATCAGCTTATGCATCATCGCCAGCTTCCTGCCCGCCTGGCACGCGTCGCGCGGTTCGGTGCGCGACGCAATCGGCTACGAATAACTTGTCATGAAAAATCTGGAGGGATAAAGATGAGATTCAGAAAGCTTGTAATTTCAATTGTGATTGCGTTGACGGTGACGGCTTCTTTGGGCGCGGTGTGGCAGAAGAAAGCCGTACAACCAAAACCGGATCCGATTTCGGGCGACTGGAATGCGTCGCTGGCTTCCGATACCGCTGAATTCACGCTGACGCTCAAGCTGAAGCTCGAAGGTAACAAAGTGACCGGCAGTTACGAATCCGACCATGTTGGCTCCGGCCAGATCAGCAAAGGTTCGTGGGCCGCGAATAAGCTGAACTTTTCGCTTGAAACCAATCACGGACAGGTCGCGCTGACCGGTGAATTGAAACAAGGCAAGCTGGCGGGCAACTTCGACGCCGGACAAATGCAGGGAACCTGGAAGGCTGACAAGAAATAGACAGACGAAGTGGCAAGCTGCTCTGGGACAATCAACCAGCAGCTTGCCCCCGCCTTTTTTCAAGTCCTTTTTCTTGACACAAACTCGGTCCTCAGCCAGTCTGCATTGACGCTTGTGACCATTCCGCAGGCAATGATTCCAATCACCAATCAGAAGAGGAAGAAGAGGACTGTTATGATTTCCAGGCTTCGAAGCGCGACGCCGTTCCTGGCATTGGCGCTGTGTTTCTTTTCCGCCGCAGCGAGCAACGCGCAAACCCGCATCACGACGCCGAAAGAAGAACTCGGCCACAATTTCGGCGACGATTACTTTCTGGCCAGCTACCGGCAGCTCGCGGCGTATTGGCGAAAGCTGGATCGCGAATCCGACCGGATGGTCGTGCGGGAAATCGGCAAAACCGCTGAAGGCCGCCCCCATCTGATGGCGATTGTGACTTCGCCGGAAAATCATCGGAATCTGGCGCGCTACCAGCAGATTTCGCGCCGCCTGGCTCACGCCGAAGGGCTGACCGACGATCAGGCGCGCGCACTGGCCAAAGAAGGCAAGGCCGTCGTCTGGATTGACGGCGGGCTGCATGCCACCGAAACGCTAGGCGCACAGCAACTCGGCGAAATGGTTTATCAGATGGTCAGCCGGAACGATGAAGAAACTCTGCGCCTGCTGAATGACACGATCATCCTTTTCGTTCACGCCAACCCGGACGGCAACGATCTGGTCGCGGATTGGTACATGCGCAACCCGGTTCCAGAACAACGCAGTCTGGCCGCCCTGCCCAGGCTTTATCAGAAGTATATCGGCCACGACAACAACCGGGACTTTTTCGCCTCCACCCAGGCCGAAACCGAAAACATCAACCGTGTTCTGTACCACGAGTGGTTTCCGCAGGTTCTGTACAACCATCATCAGAGTGGCCCGGCGGGAACCGTGCTCTGGTCGCCTCCGCTGCGCGATCCGTACAACTACAATCTCGACCCGATTCTGGTGTTGGGTTTGCAATCGCTCGGCGCGGCGATGCACACGCGGCTGGCTGTCGAAGGTAAACCCGGCGCGACCATGCGCAGCGGCGCTTCGTACGACGGCTGGTGGAACGGCGGCATCCGCAATACAGCCAACTTCCACAACATCATCGCGCTGCTGACCGAAACCATCGGCAGCCCGACGCCGATGAAAATCCCGCTGGTGATGCAGCGGCAACTGCCTTCCGCCGATCTGGCCTTTCCCATCGCTCCGCAGGAATGGCACTTTCGGCAATCAGTCGAATACATGCTCTCGCTGAACCGCGCGGTGCTGGATTACGCATCGCGGATGAAGGAAAGCCTGCTTTTCAACATTTACCGCATGGGCCAAAGCTCCATCGCGCGCGGCAGCCAGGACCACTGGACCGCGAACCCGAAACGCTACGCCGAACTCGCCGCCAAAATGGCTTCCGCCCAGGGAGCAAATGCAACAGCCGAGCGCGATCAGGCGTATTGGGCGGAACTGCGAAAACCCGAATGGCGCGATCCGCGCGGTTTTATCCTGCCCGCCAATCAACCGGATTTTCCCACCGCCACGAAGTTCATCAACGCCCTGCTGGAAACAGGCATCACGGTGCATCGCGCAACGCGGGATTTTGAAGTGCTGGGGAAAAAGTACCAGGCAGGTTCTTTCGTCGTTTTCACCGCCCAGGCGTTTCGGCCTCACGTCATGGATATGTTCGAGCCCCAGGTTCATCCAGACGTTTTCCCCTACCCGAATTCGCCGCCGACACCGCCTTACGACAACGCCGGCTGGACGCTGGCCTTTCAGATGGGCGTCCAATTCGACCGCGTCCTGGAAGCGTTCAGCGGCCCGTTTGAAAAGGTGCAAGCCTGGAACCTTGCGCCGCCCGCTGGCAAGGTAACGGCGGCAACGGCGGCAACGGGCTTTCTGACCAGCCGCCGCGTCAACAACGCCTTTATCGCCGTCAACCGCCTGCTGAAAGCGGGCGAAGACGTTTACTCCCTGCAAAGCGCAACAACCGCGAACGGCCAGAGCTACCCGGCAGGCACGCTTTATGTCGCGGCGAAAAGCTCAACGCGCGCCACGCTCGACAAGCTGGCGGCGGAACTCGGCGTCAGCTTCGATGCGGCAACATCAAAAGCGCCCGCCGACGCCCTGAAACTGCGTCCGATACGCGTGGGGTTGTGGGATCAGTATGGCGGTTCGATGGATTCGGGCTGGGCGCGCTGGATTCTGGAACAGTTCGAATTTCCCTTCGAGCGGGTCTTTGCTCCCGCGCTGGATGCAGGCGACCTGAACTCCAAATTCGACGTGCTGATTTTCGTGGATGGCGCAATCACCGGCGCGGGCGGCGCAGTTCGTCGCGCTGCGGAACCGCCGCCGAACCTTCCCGCCGAATATCAAAACCAGTTTGGCCGCATCACCGCGGAAAAGACGCTGCCGCAGCTTAAACAATTCGTCGAAAACGGCGGCACGGTCATCACCATCGGCGAATCATCCACCCACCTCGCCGCCTTCCTGCGCCTCCCGCTGGAAAACCATCTGACGGAAGACAGTCGCTCGCTGCCGCGCACCAAATATTACGTCCCCGGTTCGGTTCTTTCGGCGCGGATGGACGCCACGCACCCAATCGCCTATGGAATGCCCGAACACGCAAACGTGTTTTTTGAAAACAGCCCAGTTTTCAAACTCCTTCCAACTGCGGCAGGCGTCAAACGCATCGCCTGGTTCGAGACCAAAACGCCGCTGCGCAGCGGCTGGGCCTGGGGCCAGCAGCATTTGGAAAACGGCGTCGCCGCCGCAGAAGCCAGCATCGGCAAAGGAAAAGTGATCCTGTTCGGCCCGGAAATCCTGAAACGCGCCCAACCTCATGGGACATTCAAACTCCTGTTCAATGGAATTTATTACGGCGCGGCAAATTGAGGAGTTTGTTAAGCGTTGTTATCTGCGTCGTGTGATAGCCAAGAATTTGTGTTGTTGTTTCATATTCGAGTTTAGATAACGCTCTTCCGAAGCCCGACCTTCCATCGGGCTGCGAAGAGCTGATTGATTTCAACGTTTCACTCGCTCTTTGACATTTCCAGCGCCTTTTTCCGCTTTTTCGATTCCAGGCGATAGGTTGCCG
>JAJNQA010000083.1 GCA_021155085.1 Heliomicrobium sp.
ATTCAACGGAAACTCGATCATCGGCGGCATCGATTGGTACCTTTCAAAAGAGGATTGATTCGACCTCAGCCTGCCACAACTTCAACCACGCTCCAAGATCACAAGATATTGGGGTTTATCCGGCAGTTCCCAGAGAACCAATAGTTTTCCACGCGAGTGGTGACACTCTCGAGTGCAAAGGATCAAGGAGATGGCTGATGCATATTGTTCCCCAAGCTGTGAATCCGGCTGAAAATCATTTGCTGGCGGGGTTGCCCGATGCTGAGATGGAGAGACTGCTGCCCAATCTTGAATTGGTTTCACTGGCTTTGGGCCAGGTTATTTATGAATCAGGTGGACAGATGTCGCATGTCTATTTTCCGACGAATTCCATTATCTCGCTTCTTTACCTGATGGAAAACGGAGCAACCGCCGAAATCGGCGTAACGGGTTATGAAGGAATGGTTGGTATTGCGCTATTTATGGGCGGCCAGACGACACCCAACCGGGCCGTGGTGCAGAGCGCAGGTCACGCGTATAAGATGAGTGCGAAGGCACTCCAAGCCGAATTCGTGAAAGGCGGTATGTTTCAACAGATGCTGCTGCGCTACACACAGGCATTGATCACTCAAATCTCACAGACGGCAGTATGTAACCGTCTTCATTCCGTCGAGCAGCAACTCTGCCGGTGGTTGCTGCTCAGCTACGACCGTCTGCATTCAGACAAATTGGTGATGACCCATACTCTAATCGCCAACATGCTCGGCGTGCGCCGCGAAGGCATCACAATTGCAGCCAAGCATTTGCAAGAAAAGGGCATCATTTCTTACGTTCGCGGCACAATCACACTGCTCGACCGGCCAAGACTCGAAGCCATCGTGTGCGAATGTTACCGTGTCGTCAAAAACGAGTATGACCGCCTGCTCGGCTAACGGCGGTTCTCATCAAATGGCGTTTACATGATAGCGCATAGACTTATCCACCCTTTACCTGATAGAGTCACAGTGTTCAAGCTTACTCAATAGTTCATCATTCGACATCGGGATCGGGCCGTTTACCTTCTCCTTATGCCGTCTGTTGGGTTACCCAAACAAGACCGCACTTAGACGTGGGAAACGAGGAGAAGTTTCATGCATCGATCCGCGAAATCAAGCGAGCCGGTGGCCAACCGACTGCTCGCGGAATTAACCAGCCAGGAATATCAACGGGTGCGTCCACACCTGGAAGACTTCCCCTTAACCTTTGGCGAAATTCTTTATGAACCCGGTCAGAGCATCCAACATGTATATTTCCCTAATAACGGCATCGTTTCCTTGATCTCAATGGTGGAAGAACGCTCAACCCTGGAAGTGGGAATCGTCGGAAATGAAGGGATGGTCGGGATTTCGATTTTTCTGGGAGCGTCCGACTCCCTCAATCGGGCACTGGTGCAGGGGGCGGGAACGGCGATGAGAATGACGGCTCAGGCATTTCGGAAGCATATCGGCTATAACGGTCCATTGCCGGATCTGCTCCGCCATTACACGCATTCGTTACTGGCGCAAATCTCTCAGACGGCTGTTTGTAACCGATTCCACAAGGTGGATGCGCGGTTGGCCCGCTGGTTGCTGATGACTCACGACCGCCTCGGCTCAGATGAGTTCCGGCTGACGCAGAAGTTCCTTTCCGACATGTTGGGTGTGCGCCGCGAAGGTGTGACCGCAGCCGCCCGCAGCCTGCTGCAAGCACGGTTGGTCAGCTATGTGCGCGGACACATCACGGTCCTCAATCGAGCTGGCTTGGAAACAGCGGCCTGCAAATGCTACAAAATCGTCAAACTGGAAATGCGGACCAAAAATCCCAATAAGGTGGCAATCCGGTAGGCAGGAAGCAGCCTCTGCGACCGCCGACCGGGACTTACGGTCGCTCACGGGAATGTACCAGCCGGCGCACACGATCTGAAAAAAGTACGTCAATCTTTTTTGGCTCGATCAGGGCTGTCACCTCGCCGACACCAAATGTCGGATGCAGCATCGCCTGACCTTTGCGATATGTTCGTGTCCAGTCATAAGGTGGACTGTCTCCCGCCGGAGTCCGTTTCTCTCTCTCAACCTTGCTGCTTTTGAATCTGCCCTGAGTACCACACTGAGGACAGGTCACGCGCGTAATCTGTCCACGCTTGCCTACCGAGATGACGACGTGCCCTTTTTCCTCGGCGCAGACGACACATAATTGCTCCACCCGATCACCAATCGCGAATATATGTTGTTCCATAGACGTTCTTACCTTTCCATATTAACGGGAGATGACAATCCGCCATCTCTCAGGCGATCAGCCCGCGACGAATCAATTCTCCTTGAGCAAGCGTTCTGACTTTGGAACAGTCCATCTCCCAGAGTTGCGGCTGTCTTGATTCAGAAAACCAGGCCGTACCTTGACGGCTTTCATAACCGATACCTCGAACATCATCGAGTATTGCGGCCGCCTGCATATCTTCAGAAACGACACTCGTTGCTGTCCGGCCAAGCACGTCTTCCAATGCGCCGACGGCTGTTCTCGCCATGGCGTAGTGAAAGCTTTCCTCGACCAGGTTGATCAGCGGTCCCACAGCCCGCGCATCGCCAATATCCCCCAGCACTCTCGCCGCTTCTTTCCGCACCAAATAGGATTTGTCATTGAGCGCTGTCATCAATGTCGTCAGTGCGCGCGGGTCTTTTGAACTGCCCAACCCTTTCACCGCGCGCCGCCGCGTTTGATCGTTGCTGGATTTCAGCCGCCATAATATCCACCACATCATGACCTCACCGCGGCAGGTCCGTTCGCGGCCTCGCTCATTGCCACCACCCGTTTTAGTTCCCTTCCGGTAATGCCGAAATACACGGCCATCTGCCTGATCTGTTCCTGCCTGACATAATCCGCCGGGGTTGCACAAAACCGCTCAATCCCAGGAGCGAAATCAACGCACCTCATTTTGGGGGGCGTCTTGTGTCCATTGGAACAACGGCCGTCCGATTGCTGAAGCACACACAGCTCACACAATGTCATGAACTCACCTCACTTTGTATTCGCCTTGCCGGAATGGGAAACAGTACAAATAACGTAAAGCGCTCTTGACCGGTATAAACAGCCAAGAGCGCCATATTCAGAAAATGTTGATCCTTTTTCTGAAGCGGCTTAGTAGCGCGAACGGCCGCCGCCGCCAAACCCGCCGCCGGAACCACTGCGATTCTCTCGCGGTTTGGCCTCGTTGACAGTCAGACTGCGCCCGCCGATTTCAGTGCCGTTAAATTTGGAGATAGCAGCCTCACCCTCGGCTCTCGATCCCATTTCCACAAACCCGAAGCCACGGGGACGGCCAGTGTCGCGGTCAGTCACCAGCGAAACTGATTCGACCGTGCCCGCCTGTGAAAAAAGACCCTGCAAATCTTCGCCAGTCGTTTGGAACGAGAGGTTGCCAACGTAAAGTTTCATGGACATAAATTGATACCTTTTCCCGATGTGGGAATTGAGAGAAGCTTCGAATTGAAGTGGCTTCGGAGTACGGTAGCAGCGAAGGCTTGATTTCGGGTGCCCTTTGGAGCAGCTTCTAAAGTTGTGGTTTTACCTGCCCCCGGACTTTTTCCATTTGCGCCACTACTGACATTGAAAGGCAGTTGCGCTTCACCGTCGCGGTACGAGAGAAGGAATGAACTAAACGCAGGATGCGCTAAATCCCAGCAAGTTGCAAGGCAGGTGCGGGGTTACGGCTGTTTAACAGCAGATCAGTCGAGTTCTCCGGCAATAACATCTCTTATCAATCAATCAGATAAACGTACCCAAGATCCGACAGAGTGAACCTTGGCGGCAGAGTTAACTTTGCCGGATATTGGGTGCCGCGATTTAGGCTGTTTTCTGTCAGTCATTCGTCGGCATCGGAGTTTCAGCTTTTTTACGCAGCCAAAACGCACCGCCAATCAAATGCAACACCAGTTACTCCCCGCCACGAATTCTGGTAACTGTTGCTCCCACCATTTCCGAAGCTTTGAAGATTGACCTCAGAGGGATGAAGCCCCCCAGGCGATGCTCACCGACAGCCTTCAACCCGGCGGAGGCCATGCATCCGCACTTCGAGCAGTCCGGATCTCCACCGAACTGACAAGGGGAAATCCTGGTTTGAAGATCCGCCGTGTAATTCGCCGTCGTGCGGGCAAAGATGCAATCAGCAGGCGATGCCGGCGGCATCCGGTAACCTTCCAGCACGGACTGCGGCAGGTCGAGTTTTGGGAAGGAGTCGCGAAGGGAGGCGAGTTCCGCCAGAACTTTTTCACGCACTTCCGGAGTAAGACATTCTTCCTGATCGGCTCCCTTCTGCGGAGTAAAGAGGCTAAACCAGATTTTGCGAACCTCTGGTCTGGCTGACCAGAAAGACAGGAACTCCCTGAGGTATCCATCTCGTGTTGTCATTTGCGTAGTTACCGTGCTGTGAACAGTAATCTGATGGCCGACGATATTGGCAAGGATTTTTTCATAGGTCGCGGGTTTGCGGCGCAGGTCATGCTCAGGTTGCAGGCCGTCAATCGAGACAACAAGACTCAGGTTCTGAATATCTGCCCAACCTGAAGGAATCTGGCGCACCGCGCTGGTCACCAGCTGAATGCGAATGCCCAGGTCATTTATGCGCGGCAGCAAAACATCCAGCTCACGGAATCGCACCAACGGTTCGCCGCCGACAATTGAAACATGCAACGGCTGATGGCGGTGCAAAAGCTCCATCACTTTTTCGATTAAAGCGTCGCCCTTGTAATCGGCGACTGATCTTAAAGAACCGGCGCTGCCCAGATGGCCATCTTCATATGCGTAACAGCCGGGACAGCGGAGTGGGCATTCGCGGGTGATCTCGATTGACAGCGATGGGCGGCGTCCGGACAGGATTCGCCCCCAGGCTCGGACGACGTCGTATGTATTCATTGTTCAGGTATCCTCTCAGCGGCTCAGTAGCAGCAAGGTTGGTTATGATGGTGGTAATTAGATATTGATTCAAAACGGCTTATACGCTACCACAATCTTCTCCCAAAGGCTCTACGAAGCTCATCGCGCCCAATCTTCCCTGGTTGACTGCGCCACCCGCTGAGCGTATGGTGAAAGAGAACTGAGCTTAGCTCACTCTCTTCATCAGCTCCTCTGGAATCATCCAGATCACCTGAGTCGAACAGCTCGTTGTCCAAGGAGCGGATCATGTTTGTCCGAGATAACCTGCAGAAAATTGAAGTCAACACCGGCTTTCACTTTCCCAACCCGAAATTCATGCTGCTGTTCATCGGAGTGGTAATCAGCCCGTTGGCAATATTTTTGATTGGCGAGCAAACCCCATCCACCCTCTGGCAAGTCGGATCAGCCGGGTCGCTGCTGACTGTCGGCTTTCTATTACTTCTCAGCACTGGCATCGGCCTGACGATGTTCAAAAACAAATCCTATACGCAAGCGTCCTCTTCCATCAGTAAAAAGCTGGACTGAAACTCAGGCGCGACTACCTAAATTTAGGTGTGGCGGTTTGAAATCACCAACGACAAGATCGCGTTGATGAAGACCAGGTTTATTTTGGTGGCGGCCAGGGGCTGTGCGTTGGAATTGTCTGGGCGGATTACTTACCGGCTATTTTGTTTGAGTAAATACCAAAGACAACGGCAATGACACCGCAGCTTTTGGCTGCCTGCCCAAAATGGCGGACCGATCCCGCAGGAATAAAATCAGTGTTAACGAATCCAGGAGGATAGATCCGTGAGAATGAATGTTGGCACCAAGGTCATGTATCCGAGTCAAGGCCCCTGTCTCATAGGTGCAGTCGTGGAAAAAGAGGTGGCCGGCAGACCCATGAGCTTCTATTGCCTGGCGCTTTTGGACGACAGAGGCGGCGAACTATTCGTTCCCGTGGAAAAAGTCGAGGGCATTGGTTTACGGCCACTGCTGAAGCGGTCGGAGATTCCAAAGCTGCTGGGGCAATTGAGGAAGCCCCGCCAGGCCGCCAAGGACTGGAAACAGCGCGCGCAGGACAACTTGAAACTGCTCACTTCCGGGTCGGCATTCGATCTGGCAGAGGTGGTTGAAACCCTGACGGAGTTGAATGAAAAGAAGCCTCTTTCGTTCAGGGAAAGCTGGATGCTGGAACGAGCAAAAAGGTTACTGGTCTGCGAAATCTCTGAAGTGCTTGGCCAATCAAAGGTCGCAGCCGAAGAGCAGGTGAATCTTGCTCTCAAAGGCCGAAAGACCTTGAACGTTGATGTCATCGAACTTTAATCAAAGCAGGTTATGAATGGCTAAATTTGAAATCTATCAAGACACCGCCGGGGATTTCCGTTGGCGTTTTCAATCAAACAGCGGAAAAATACTGGCTGTCTCAGGCGAAGGGTACATCAATCGGGCGAATTGTGAGCACGCGATCATTCTGATCAAGCGGGAAACCGCACAAGCGACGATCATTGAGTCCGCTTCAGCGATATCATCAACAGCGAAACATTGATGTCCGGGAAAAAGCAATCGCGCCCGCCTGAGCTCAAAGCGTTGAGCAGGCGCGCGGAAAACGCGCCGTGGCCGGCGGACCAGACATCACGACTTATGCAATGGCCCTGCCGGAGATCCGCGCGACATCGAGCTTGGCAAACCGCAGCAAATATGTCAGGCCGCCGAGCACCCGACGTTCATCGGCACAACGATCGGGCCGCTTTTGCGCCTTCGCGGGACGGGCACTTAAATCAGTTTTCAATTAAAAGTACGGCAGGCTGTCCAGCCTGCCGTACTGAAACCTGATCTAAGTTTCCTGCCCCTCTGGCTCCGTTACCGGGCGAGAGACAATTTGTGGTTGTCGTTTCCTGCTCCCGTTGCTCCCGTTGAAACCTGCCCGCACCAATTTGAAAATCGTCCGCCTGTTCTGCAGAGCTGTTTTCACCCAGGCCCATCTGCCCATCTGCGGGAAATAGATCCCGCGGAAGCTCAGCCGTCCGATGAACATGCTGATCTGCAACCAGAGCGGTCTTCCAGCAAGTGAGTCCACGGCGCGTTCAATCGCCGCCGGGCTATAGGAATCCGTCCAGGCCTGCAGGACTTCGTTCTGAGCTTCGTCAATGGAAATTTTCAGAGGCGTGTGCGCCATCTTGTATGGGGCAAAATCGAGCCAGTGTTTGGGACGAGTCAACCGCCCCGCAACCGCCAGGCGCTTGTACAAAGGGGTTGAGGGGAAGGGCGTCAATTGGCCAAACACAGGCAAGCCTGGCGGCCAGTCGTGCATTTGTTCCAGCGTCCGGTCAGCCACGCCCACGGTGTCATTATCCAACCCGAAAATAAACGATGTAATGGCGATGATGTCGCGTTGCGCCAGCCGGTTGAGCACTGCCGCGTAATCAGCGGGCTTGTTGAAGTTCTTGTTCACGTCGGCCAGGTTGGCCGGATCGAGCGATTCCATCCCGATGAAAATCCACTTGCCACCGGCGGCGGCGATCAGATCCACCAGTTCTTCGTCTTTCAACAGATTGGCGCTGATCTGCGCCGTCCAGAACACCTGCGCCCCGGCGGCAATGATGTCGCGCAGCAGGGATTTGGTCCGTTTGATGTTGATGGCGAAGTTGTCGTCAATGAAAAAGACCGCGACCTGTCCCTGCTCGCTTCGGGCGCGGGTCTTCAGCCGCAGCAGTTCATTGACAACACAGGCATTGCTGCGGAAACGGATTGAATCTCCGAAAAAGCCCGTGACGGTGCAGAACTCACATCCGTAGGGACAGCCACGCCCCGATTCCAGCGGGATGATGCGGAACGTGCCCCAGCCGCCGCCGATCCGGCTCAACAGCGGCGACAGGAATTTCGGGATGATGTCGAACTGCTCCAGGTTCATGGACTCCCAGGGGATGGTCGGGTAGGGCTGCAAGCTCGGCTTGCGTTCCTTGCCATTCTCATCCACCGGCGTGTAAACGTCTTTCAGTTCCCCCCGCGCGGCATCGGCCACGATTCGTGGCCAGGTTTCATCGGCCTCGCCCAGTGCAATCGCATCGGCGTGCCGCGGTCCTCCGTCGCGTCCCAGCGCTTCATCGGGCACCTCGGTGACGTGTGGCCCTCCCATCACGACAGGCACTCCCGCGGCTCGCACGGCATCGGCCATCCGATAAGCCTTGGCGATCATTCGCGTCATCGCGCCGATGCCGACCAGGCCGATTTTGTGCTCACGCACAAAGTTCGCCAGTCCAGCCTCGTCCATTGCCTGGGCGTTGCCGTCAATCAGAATGACTTCGTGTTCGGGCGGGGTGAGGGATTGCAAAAGAAACATCCACAGATGGGGCATAAAGTTGCGCGTCACCCCATTGTCCGGGTTGTAGAGAAGTATTTTCAAAGAGTCCTTTCTTTGGTCAGTTGCGTTGTACGGAATTTGAGGACGGAAGGAAACTCAGACAGTCTATGCTGTTCGGACGAGACTGACCATAGAGAAGCGGGAAAACCCGTGAGATTAATGTTGGCAGGGCCTCCATCTGTGCGCAACCGCACATTGCATGCGTGTTTTCAACGCCCAAAGCACCCAGATTATTACCGCTGACCGGTCTTCACACAGCGAAATCCGGCATGCGAAAGCCCTGTGTCCGGGCTGGCCTTCATTCGTGCGGCGACGCGGTAGCTGGCACAGTAAGAATCATGGCAAAGAAACGAGCCGCCGCGCTGAACGCGCTTGGGCACTGTAGGCTCATCTGGATCAAAGCTGGAATCAGGACCTGGAGGATTTTTGATTCCTTCGGGACGGGCGATTTGCTCAAAGTAGTCCGGGCGATACCAATCAGCACACCATTCCCAGACGTTCCCGGCGATTTCAAATAATCCATAACCGTTCGGTTTGAATGAGCGCACTGGCGCCGCGCCGTAAAAACCATCGCGCTTCGTGTTCTGATCGGGAAAACGGCCCTGCCAGGTGTTGGCTTTGGTTTCGCCTTGATCAATCGCCTCGTTTCCCCAGGCGAAAACCGCATCGGAAATTCCGCCGCGCGCTGCCCATTCCCATTCGGCTTCGGTCGGCAAACGCTTGCCCGCCCATTTCGCATAAGCTACGGCGTCTTCCCATGAAATCTGAACCACGGGGAAATTGTCCTTGCCGGCGATGGAACTGCCCTCGCCGTCGGGTTGCCGCCAATTGGCGCGCGGAGTGTACGTCCACCAGCGGGCGGCGTTATCCAGCGGGATTGGCCCATTTGGTTGTTTGAAAACCAGCGAGCCGGGTACGAGAACGTCCGGAGGCGGCTTGGGCGTGCCGGGCGGCAATTGTTTTTTGATCTCTTCCCAGTCAGGGATCCGTTCGGCGGTGGTCACGTAGCCTGTGGCTTTGACGAAGGCCGCGAATTGCGCGTTGGTGACTTCGGTTTCATCCATCCAGAAACCGTCGAGGCCGACTTTGTGCACGGGACGCTCGTCCGAGCGCGCCGATTCGTCCCTGGCGCTTGCGCCCATCATGAACTCGCCCGCTGGAATCCAGACCATGCCGGCGGTTTCGCCCGTGCCCTTGACGACCTGCGCCGGGACAGACTGCGAATTGAGAATCGCCGCCGCACGGCTGGAAGGCTGCGTTTCGCAGGAGGCCTTTTCGCCTTCGCTGTGATGGTTGTGACCGGCGTGAGGATCGCCCGCAACAGTATTCTTCCGGCAAGCTGAAGCCGGCAGCAGCAAGGCGATCAACAGTGATAGCGCACCCAGCGTTCGGGTTGATTTGTTCACGTAGATGGTAAGAGTTGATTTGTTCACGTAGATGGTAAGAAATGATGCAGATGGCACCGGAAGTAATCCTTTCAAGGTTGAACTGAAGCGCCAGCCTGCCGGGAATGAGTTCCGGTGTCAAGATTGGCGGCTTCTGTCTTCCAAACTATTGCGCGTCTTTGCACACTTCGGCGATAGTACTTCTCACCAGATGGACAGGTTATTCGCAGCATTACTCGCGGAAGAAAAATCACCAGACACCGGAAAGACAACCATGATGAAAAGACTGCTTGTTTCGATCATCCTCGCAAGCATAGTGTTTTTCGCAGGCCCGCTGCGCGACGCACAATTCGACAAAGCCGAAGCCCGGTTCACATTGCAACCGAATATTGTGCTGATCTACACGGACGATCTTGGCTACGGCGACGTGTCGGCGTACGGCGCGACCAAAATCAAAACGCCGAATATTGACCGGCTGGCAAAAGAAGGGCTGCGATTCACGGATGGCCACGCGGCGGCGGCCACCTGCACGCCATCGCGCTACGCCTTGATGACGGGCGAATACGCCTGGCGGAAAAAAGGCACAGGCGTATTGCCGGGCGACGCCTCCTTGATCATCGAACCGGGCCGCACGACGCTCCCTTCCCTGCTGCAAAAAGCCGGCTATCAAACGGGCGTGGTTGGCAAATGGCATCTGGGGTTGGGGCCCAAAGGCGGCCCCGACTGGAACGGCGAAATCAAACCGGGTCCGAATGAACTGGGTTTCGGGTATTCGTTCATTATGGCTGCGACCGGCGACCGCGTGCCGACCGTTTACCTGGAAAACCGCCGTGTCGTCGGCCTAGATCCCGCTGATCCGATCCGGGTGGATTACAGCCAGAAAATCGGCGACTGGCCAACCGGCAGGGAAAATCCCGGCCAATTGAAAATGCATCCCAGCCATGGCCACGACATGACCATCGTCAACGGTGTCAGCCGCATAGGCTTTATGACCGGCGGAAAAAGCGCCTTGTGGAAAGACGAAGACATGGCAGACCTGTACACAGCCAAAGCCGTTTCCTTCCTGGAGCGGAACAAAACCCAGCCGTTCTTTCTGTTTTTCGCCACGCACGATCCGCACGTGCCGCGTATGCCGCATTCGCGCTTTGTCGGCAAAAGCGGGATGGGCCCGCGCGGCGACGCCATCCTGCAGGCGGATTGGTGCACGGGGGAACTTCTCAATGCGCTGGACCGGTTAAAGTTGACGCGAAATACGCTGGTCATTTTTACCAGCGACAACGGCCCCGTCGTGGATGACGGTTACAAGGACGATGCGGTCGAAAAGCTGGGCGGTCACAAACCCGCTGGAGCTTTGCGCGGCGGCAAATACAGCAATTTTGAAGCCGGCACGCGCGTGCCGTTCATCGTCCGCTGGCCCGGACGGGTAAAACCGGGCGTTTCCAATGCGCTGGTGTCACAGGTTGATTTTCTCGCCTCGCTCGCCGCATTCACCGATCAGAAACTTGGCGATGCCGACGCGCCAGACAGTTTCAACGTGCTCCCGGCGCTGCTCGGCCAATCGAAAGCCGGGCGCGAATCTCTGGTCGAACAGGCCAGCGTGCTTTCCCTGCGGGCCGGGGCGTGGAAGTACATCGAACCGGCCAAGGGGCCGAAAATCCAGAAAAACACCAACACCGAAACAGGCAACGATCCAGACGGACAGCTCTACAACCTTGCCGGCGATTTGGGCGAAACGAACAATCTCGCGGCCCGGCATCCTGACCGGGCAAAAGCAATGGCGGCCCGCTTGCAGCAAATCAGACAAAACGCCCGCAGCAGGCCGTAAGAAAAAACCTGAAACTGCCGCGCAAATCTTTCGGACGCTTTCGCCTGCCTGCTGGCTCTCTTTCCGATGGGGCCGACGGCGTGCGAGCCGGCTGGCCGACGGTGTGCGAGTTGGCTGGATAGAAAGTGCCTGCCGAAGTCGAAGGCCTGCGCCTGGCGCGGGTCAGGGCGGACAACCTCCTCTACAGCCTCCCCTCCTGCCATCAACTTCATCTGAAAAAAAAATCGTCCAGCGTTGCAGCCAAGTATTGGTGAATCAGTGATTTGAGAATTGTTTGAGGAGAATTTGAGTGCCGCTTCAAGATTTCCTGCCATCCTTCGGGATAGTTTTCTCCACGAAATATAGAGGAAACGAAAACCGGAGTTTGGTAACGAAGGAAGTCTGTCACAAGGAGCCACAATGAAATTTTCTGATGCGCTGGAAACCAGAGAAGATTCACAGAAACAACCCCTTGCGGAGCGTGGTCGCAGGACGGCGCCGATCGTCGCGCCCAAGCCGGACCCGCTCGCAACCTGGCGAGCCGAAGCCGACGAGATTCCCCCGCCGCCAACGCCGCCAACGCCGCCGCCGTTCCCCCCGCCCCCGCGAATCGGCAATCCGCACGCCACGCAGCCGCGCCAGCAGTCCGCTGCACCGCCGCCGGTTTCCCCCGGGACAGCGCAGCAGGCCAGTCCGGCGGCAGCATCGGAAGCCACGACAATGCTGGCAACGCAGCACCATTCCAGTCAAATTCCCACTCAAGCCTTGCCGTCGTCTGAACCCGGCCTGGTTCGGCGCGCGGCTCTGGATGACGCCGGGAAATACGAATATTTGGGCGAAATCGGCAGCGGCGGAATGGGCCGTGTGATTTCGGTTCGGGATCGTCTGCTGCGCCGTCCGGTGGCCCTGAAACTGATCAACGCGGGAAAGGACGGCAAGCACACACAGGCTCTGACCGAGCGATTTTTGGCCGAGGCCCAGACTACAGGCCAGTTGGAACATCCGAACATCGTGCCGATTCACGACCTGGGCGTGATGCCCGATGGCAAATACTTTTTCACGATGAAACTTATCCGCGGCGAAACGCTGCGCGATGTTTTTGACCGACTCGGTGAGACTGATCAGACGCCGGCGGAGAAATACACGCTGCCGCGTTTGCTCGCCGTGTTGCAGCAGATCGCCAATGGTCTCGGCTTCGCGCATGCGCGCGGCGTCATCCATCGCGATCTGAAACCGGAAAACGTCATGCTCGGCGAGTTCGGCGAAGTGCTGATCATGGACTGGGGACTGGCCAAGTTGAAACGAACGCCGCACGCCGTCGCATCCAAACGGCCTGCCGCCGGGCTGCCTGCCGCCGGGCTGCCTGCTGTTGACGGCGAATTCTGGAAACAGCTCCCCGGCGAAATTGATTCGCAAGCGGTCGAAAGAACACGCGTTGGCACGATTGCGGGAACGCCCGGTTATATGGCGCCAGAGCAGGCGCGCGGCGAAGTGGACAGGATTGACGAACGAACGGACGTTTTCGCGCTGGGCGTGTTGCTCTATGAATTGCTGACCGGAACGCCGCCCCACAACCAGAAGGATGCCAGACAGCGCGTGGAGGCGGCTGCTACCGGGCAGCAAATTGAATCTCCCGCCGCGCGCCTGCGCAAGACACAGGCGCGCGGTGCCTCGCCTGTTCCGCGTGAACTGGCAGCCATTGCCATGAAGGCGCTCGCACCGGAAGCGGCCAATCGCTATGGCTCTGCGCAGGAATTCGGCGAAGAGCTTCAGCGTTATCTGGAACGCCGTCCCGTGACAGCCTGCCCGGACACCATTGCACAGCGCACAGTGAAATGGGCGCGGCGCAACCGCGCGATGGTTGGCGCGGCGGCCGCCGTGCTCTGCGCGCTGATTGTGGCGGGTGTGGCCGTTCGTTCGTACATCAGCAACTCGATGATCCGGCAGTACGCCACGGACGGGCGGCGGCTGGTTGCGGCGGCCAAAGCCGAGCGCGAAAAACAGCTTCAGCAATTGCCCGCCGCGGATCCCAGCGATCCCTATGCCGACCTGAGCAAAAAGCGCGCCTTTGACAGCATTGACGAACGCTACACAGCGCAGCTTGCGCGCGGTGCCGAAGTGTATTCGCGCATCTTCGATTACGACTCCGGGAATGCCGCAGCACGCGGCGAACTGGCGCAAATCTATCTGGAAATGTGGCGCGCGGCCGTGCGGCGCGGCCAGCCGGAGCTGACCGCCGCCTATGCCCAGGACGTGGCCTACCATGCCGGCCCGAAGGAATATCAGGCGCATTACCGCGCTGAAATTGACGGCGACGGCAAGCTGACGCTTGGCACGAACGGGGTGGCCGCGCAGGTGTTTCTCTTCCGATTTGTCGAAACCGGACGCTGGAACCGGCTGACGCCCGCGCCCTACCAGTTGACGCAGCGCACGGTCGCCGAGGCCGGACTGGCAGAGACCGTTGCCCGGTTGCGGGCCGCGTCCGATGCGGGCGATGGAGGACAACTCGCGCACCTCAACTTCGACGCGCGTCACGGGCATCTGCTGGGCGCAACCCCCATCAAACTGGACCCGATGCCGGTGGGCAGTTACCTGCTGGTGCTCCGCGCTTCCGGTTACGAAGACCTGCGCCTGCCTGTGACGATTGCGCGCCAGAAAGACCTGACGCTCAACGTCAAGCTGATCAAGACCGGCGAGCAACCCGCTGGTTTCACGTATGTGCCCTCGGTCTGGGCCAGGCTGGGCGGGCCTTCGGCGGGTTCGCGCTGGCCAAACTATGCGTGGAAGGAATCAGCCGCCTTTTTCATCCAGACGCACGAAGTCACCTTCGGCCAGTACGAAGACTTCCTGAAAGGGCTGCTGGCCGAAGGGCGCGCGGGAGAAGCCGCCGAAAGGTTGCCGCGCGATTTCGGCTTCACCTATTTGCAGATTGCCGGAGGAGAAATCAAGGCGCACGAAAGCCTGACCGAAGGCTGGCGCAAATGGCCTGTGCGCGGCGTCAGTTGGATGGACGCGCAGGCATACAGCGCCTGGCGCAGCCGGCGCGACCGCGTGCCATACCGCCTGCCGACGGAATTGGAATGGGAAGTCGCCGCGCGCGGCACCGATGGGCGGCGATACACCTGGGGCGAGGTCTTCTGGCCGCAGGCGGCCCGGCTGTCGCAAGGGTACGGAGCCATGACCAACCTGCAAGCGGAGCAGGCAAGCCGCACCAAGCAGTCCGCCGACGAATCGGTCTTCGGCGTGTGGGATCTGACCGGCAGCCAGACCGAATGGTGCGCGGACGAATTCAACGGGCGCCCGGGCGAACGCGTGCTGCGCGGCAACGCGTGGGCGCTGCAGCCGGTGGGGCTGGAAGCCGCTTTTCGCACCAGCGGCCCGCCGGATTATTTCCACGCAACGACCGGGTTCAGACTGGCGCTGGACGCGCGTTGACACCGGTGTGAATCAGCCTCAGTGCGTGTCTTTCCGCTGGGCCTGAGGAGTTTTCCGCCAATCCCCCTGAAATCATGTCAGAAAGCCTCAGGAATGACGCTTGCAGGAACTCAGCAATACGGAAGGAGAAATACGCAAATGGCATTCAGGGGTTTTGTTGTTTGGCTGGTCATCATCCTGGCGGAATCGTTGCATGGCGCGGCGCGGGTGGCCTGGCTACAACCCATGGTCGGGGATTTCCGTGCGCGCCAAATCGCCTTCTTCACGGGCCTGGCAATCATACTGACGATTGCCGTCGCCTTCATTCGCTGGATTGGCGCAACCAGCCGAAATCAGTTGCTGCTTGTCGGATGGCTCTGGATGGCGCTGACATTCAGCTTCGAAATCGGACTGGGCCGTCTGGTCATGAGACTTTCGTGGGAACGGATTTTGTCGGATTACGATTTGTCGCGCGGTGGATTGATGATCTTCGGCCTGATATTCCTTCTGTTTGCGCCGATGCTGGCAGCCCGGCTGCGCGGGATCGAAATCAAATCCGCCGCTCGCTGACGCGCGAGTCAGCAAGCGGCGGATTTTCACGCGTCACGCGCTCATTGGGTTTGCAAGCGAACAGACACTGGCGTCGGGTTGGAAACGATGTCAAACACCGGCGACCGTTGCTGGGCCAGCTTGATCAGCTCTTCCAGTTTTTCCTCCGGCGCATCCGCCTTGATTTTGAACGTCACGCGGATGTTGTCGTACCCATTCCGCACTCTGTCCGATAAACCCAGAAAGCCATGCAAATCGAGATCGCCTTCGAAGCGCGATTCCACTTCGTCAATCCGGATGCCTTGCGCGGCGGCGTGATACACCAGCGAAGTCGTCAGACAACCAGCCAGCGCATGGAAAACATATTCCACCGGATTGGCGCCCTGGTCCTGCCCCAGCAGCACCGCCGGTTCGTCGTTGTCCATCACAAAGGTGGTCTGGCGCGACGTGTCTTCCCGGCCAGCGCCGTAAAAATCCTTGATCGTCGTCCGGTTGTGGCCCCCGTTGATCCATTGATTGTTGGCGCGGAACGTGAACTTCGCCAGCGCGGGCGTTTCCTTGATGGCCTTGATCGTGCCGAACAATTGATCAAGATTGACGCCATTCATCATCGTCTGTTCTGTTTTCGCCATTTTCTGATTGGTCATTGATTTTCTCCTTCTCAAAAAGGCCGGTCGTCAAAACCGGCGTTGCTGCTTTCTCCATCCGCCATTTCCCACTTTCCATTATTGAGCGGAAGAAACCCCTTTTTTCCGCCTGACAATGAAGAGTGCAAAATGAAGAATTGAGAATGATTGATTGGTTAACAAAACACCGGGGAAATCTCTTCAATGCGTTTCCGCAACTGTGGGGCGAGGCTTTCCAGCGACGCCAGGAAGTTCGGATGGGTCATGCCGGAACCGATATAGGTCCAGCGATTGGCCTGATGTTGGACTTCCAGGAAAGCCGCGCGTTCGTTGCCGGTGAGTTGGCGGCGAGTGGCGCGCTCGAAGGCTTCCAGATCGAATTGCGCCTGCGCCTTCAGACCGTTGTCGAGAAATCCGCCCATCTCCAGATATTCATCCACAGCGATTTCGATTTCCCGCGCGGTGAGCGAAGCGGCCAGGGTTTCGACCATCAGCGTGTCCAGCCGTGCATGCTGGGCTTCTTCCATCCAGTGATACTTGAGCAGGCTCTTGAACTGCGGATCGAGCTGCTGATTGCCGCCGATGCTTTCCAGATAATGACTCTGCGTGAACCATTCGATGTGCAGAATCAGCAGCGCCACCGCCAGCGGCGAATGCGACAGAACCGCTTTGGCAATTTCCGCCGGCGGGCCGATAACCGCACATTCCGTCCCAAACCCCTTCTGAAACTCATCGCGGAAGCATTTGAAAAGCTGGATGTGTTTCGCTTCTTCCCCGGCGAATTGCAGAAAGGCGCGCGTGCGGAAATCGTCCTCGTCAAGCTGCGGACGCGCATGATCCAGCACGAAGGGCAGGATGAATTCTTCGACCAGACCGAAGATGCACAAATAAGCGTGTCCGCGAATCTGATTCAGCGTTCGCTTTTCGCTTTCGGTCAGAAACCCAAGCGGCTCCACGCGCGCCAGCGATTCCGGCATGAATGGCTTCGAAAAATCGAGCCGCCTGTCGCCGCCAATGATGTCTTCGATGCGCCAGTTGACTTTCTGCGAAGCGGCCAGCGCCGCTTGATAGGTATATCCATGATTATTAATCCTGGGATTGTTCGTCCTTGCCGTTACAGTTGCCGTGTTCATGTACCTTCCTCCTACAGTCCTTTATGGGCGGTTGTGAATTGGTTTGAATGGCTGCGCCAGCCATTGCCTTCACCTGGATAAGACGGAATCCGCCGGTGAAACCGGCCACGCGGGACAAAATTTTCTCGCGGAAAAATTTCCTGTAAGATGCCTGCGTTCCCGAAAGACAAAACGACAGAAGCGACTTATGTCTGATCCCCACTCTCAGGAAATCACACATCTGCTACGGGCCTGGGGCCAGGGCGATGCGGCGGCGCTGGAAAAGTTGATGCCGTTGGTTTACGCGGAACTGCGCCGGCTGGCGCGCCGCTACATGAAACGCCAGCGCCCGGATCATCCTCTGCAAACCACCGCGCTGGTCAACGAAGCTTACCTGCGATTGATTGATTCCAGCCGTGTGCAATGGCAGGACCGCGCGCATTTTTTCGCCGTCTCAGCGCAATTGATGCGGCGCATTCTGGTGGATTTCGCGCGCGCCCAGGGCAACCTGAAACGCGGCGGCGGCGCGCAACAACTTTCGCTGGATCAGGCAATGGAGGTTTCGGCGGAACGCAACGCCGACCTGATCGCCCTGGATGACGCGCTGAATACGCTGGCCACGATGAATCCCCGGCAAAGCCAGATTGTCGAATTGCGCTATTTCGGCGGGTTGAGCGAGGAAGAGACCGCCGAGGCGTTGACGGTTTCGCCGCGCACGGTTCGCCGCGATTGGAGTCTGGCGCGGGCCTGGCTTTACCGCGAATTGAACCGGGGCGAAGACAGCGAATCCTGTCAGGGGGAATCCAGTGAGTCCTGAACGCTGGGAACAAGTCGGTGAGTTGTACCACGCCGCGCTGGAACTGGAGCCGGCGCGGCGCGGCACGTTTCTCGATCAGGCCTGTGCTGGCGACGAGGAATTGCGCCGCGAAGTCGAATCGCTGATTGCCGCGAATCAATCGGCGGAAGAGTTCATCGCGGAAACGGCCATGAAAGATGCCGCCTGGCTGCTGGCCGAAGAGCAGACGACCCTGCTGACTTCGATGGATTCCGCAGCTCCCTTCGCCGCAGGCCGCGAGATCGGCCAATACAAGATCATTTCGTTGCTGGGCAGGGGCGGAATGGGCGAGGTGTATCTGGCGTATGACTTTCGGCTGGAACGCAGGGTGGCGCTGAAACTGCTGCCCGCCCATTTCACCAGCGATGAAACCCGCGTGCGCCGCTTCGTTAAGGAAGCGCGGGCGGTTTCGGCGCTTAATCATCCCAACATCATTACCATTTACGACATCGGCCAGAGCGAAGAGCAGCAATACATCGTCACCGAATTCATCGAGGGCCAGACGCTGCGACAACGCATTTCCCGCAGCGAAGTCAGCCTGCCGGAAGCGCTGGACATCGCCGCGCAGATTGCCAGCGCGCTGCAGGCGGCGCATGACGCGGGCATCATCCATCGCGACATCAAACCCGAAAATGTCATGGTGCGGCCCGATGGGCTGGTCAAGCTGCTGGATTTCGGACTGGCCAAACAAACCGAACTCGCGGCGCGGAAATCGGAATTCGACACCGAAGGCACGCCGACCAGCCAGTTCAAAACCGAGCCCGGAATCCTTCTGGGCACGGTCGCCTATATGTCGCCGGAACAGTTGCGCGGCGAGGATGTGGATTCACGCAGCGACCTGTTCAGCCTGGGCATTCTCTGTTACGAAATGATTGCCGGACACCGGCCCTTCACCGGGCCGACCAACAGCCACGTCATCGTCGCCATTCTCGATCAGCAGCCCGCGCCCCTGAAGCATAAAGGCAGCGAGGTGCCCGTCGCGCTGCAAACCATCGTCAGCCGTTTGCTCAGCAAAGAGCGCGAACACCGCCAGCAGCGCGCCGAAGACCTGCTGGCCGATCTGAAATTCCTGAAACCGCAGTTGGAAGCGCAGACCACGGACAACGCTGCGAACTCCGCGTCGGAACAGGCTGGGCCGCCCCAAACATCGCCCATCCAGACGCAGCCAACCGGCGCGGGCACTGCTGTTTCCCCCGCACCGACGCACAAGGATGTGCTGCAACTAAGACGTTACGGTCGGGGCGCCATCCTGGCGCTGGCCGCCGTAATACTCGCCGCCGCGGCTTTTTTCGCGTTCCGCGGACTTCGCCGCCCGCCGGCCTTGACCGAACGCGACACGGTGCTGTTGGCGGATTTTGAAAACAAGACCGGCGACGAAGTCTTTGACGGCACACTGAAGCAGGCGCTGGCCGTGCAATTGGAACAGACGCCATTTTTGAATCTGTTTTCCGACGACCGCGTGCGCGAAGCCCTGCGGTATATGAATCGCCCAGCCGACGAGCGGCTGACGCGCGACGTGGCGCGCGAAATTTGCCAGCGGCAGGGCCTGAAAGCTTTGCTGACAGGTTCGATTGCGCAACTCGACCGCCGCTATTCCATCATTCTCGAAGCCGCCCACGGACAGACCGGCGAAACCATCGCCAGCGCGCTGATCGAAGCCGAAGGCAAGGATCAGGTCCTGCGGGCGCTGGGCCGGGCGGCGACAGAGTTGCGGCAGCGGCTGGGCGAATCGCTCGCCTCCATTCAAAAATTCGACGCCCCGCTGGAACAGGCCACCACCGCTTCGCTGGAAGCGCTGAAAGCCTGGTCGCGCGGCGTCGAAAACGCGCGTAGCGGAAAAGGCGGCGTCATGGCGCTGTACAGACACGCCGCTGAACTGGACCCGAATTTCGCCAAAGCCCATGTCTCGCTGTCGCTCGCCTACAGCTATTCGGAACAGCCGGAACTGGCGGCGGAACACGCGGCCAAAGCCTTCGCGCTGAAAGACCGCGTGACGGAGCGGGAAAAGTTCGACATCGCCGGCAATTATTACGCGACGACGCAGGGCGACTTGCTGAAAGCGATTGACACGCTGGAATTGTGGCGGCAAACCTACCCGCGCGACCAAAGTCCGCGAAATCGGCTGGCATCGTATTACCGGCTGATCGGCCAGTTTGAAAAATCCCTGGCCGCCGCCCGCGAGGCGCATGAACTGAATTCCGGAGCCTATGTCCCCTACGTCAGTCTGGGCTCCGTACTGGTGCAGTTGAACCGTTTTGAGGAAGCGCGGACAACCATCGAACAAGGTCTGGCGCGGCAAATCGGCACAGCCACGTCGCATCGCGATTTATTCCTGATCGGTTCCGTTCTCGGCGATGCGAACCTGACGAATCAGCAGATTGCCTGGGCGGCGGGCAAATCCGACGCTTACCTGGCGCTTTATTGGCAGGCGCAATCGGCATCATTCGCGGGACGATTGCAGCAGGCGCGCGAACTCTACGCCCGGGCTGTCGCACAAGCCTTGCCGGCTTCCCCGGAGCGGGCCGCGAACGTTGCCGAAGAAGCACTGTTGCGAGAAGCCGCGTGCGGCATTTGCCAGTCCGTCAAACAGGCGGGCGCGCTTCCAGCGGTTTCTCCGCGCATCGGATTGCAAGCTTATGTGCCTGTCCACATCAGCCGGGCGCTGGCCTACGCGCTGTGCGCAGACACCGCTTCGGCGCAATCTCTGGTCAATGAAATCGCCACCGCCAATCCCCACTCCACGCTGGCAAACCTGATCTGGCTGCCGGTTGCCCGCGCCGCCATCGAATTGCAGCGCGGCCATTTCGATCTCGCCCTGCGGTCGCTGCAACCGGCGGCGGCCTATGAAGCGGGCGCGATGTTCTGGCCCAACTATCTGCGCGGGCTTGCCTGGCGGCGGCTGCAAAAAAACAAGGAGGCCGAACTGGAGTTTCGGAAAATCCTGGATCATCGCGGCTGGGATGCCTTGTCCACACTGTATCCGCTCGCCCAACTGGAACTGGCCCGCACAGGCAACGACGCCCAACGCCGCCAGGCGTATCAGGCGTTTCTGAAATTCTGGGAAAACGCCGATTCCGATCTTCCCATTTTGAAAACCGCCCGGCGAGAAGACGAAGCATTGCGGGATTCTTTCGCCCGATAAGCACGTCCAAAGAGGAGCATCAATCATGACGACGACCATCAAACTTTTCCTGCTGGGTCTGTTCCTGCTGGCGCCGCTGAGCCAGACGCCCGGCACTAATGCCGTTACGCCGGGCGATTTCACCGTCGAACCGGCCACGCTGCACAACCTGGGCTTTGAATGGAAAATCAGCGGCGACGACAACCGCAACGCCACCGTCGCGGTCGAGTACCGCAAAGCTGGCGAAACGCAATGGCGCGAAGCCATGCCGCTGTTGCGCATCGGCGATGAAAAAGTCTGGCGCGCCCGTGAGTTTCTGGAATACTGGACGCCGCGCATGTTCGCGGGCAGCATCCTGGACGTTGAAGAAGCCACAACCTACGAATGCCGCTTCACGATGACGGACCCGGACGGCGTCAGCGGCAAAGCCACGCGGCAAGTCAGTGTCACGACACGCGCCACGCCGAAAATATACACCGGCGGACGCACACTGCACGTTTACCCGCCCGATTACGAAGGACCCAAACAGGAGCCTTCCTTCAAAGGCTTGAAAGAAGCCTATTACGGCCCCGGCCTCGGCGATTGGGATGTCGTGCATACGCGGCCCGTGCAACCGGGCGATGTCATTCTGGTTCACGCCGGGTTATACAAAGCCGACCGGCTGGATTACGTCACGCCATATGGAGTGCCCTTTGATGGCACGTACATCCTGACGCAGGACGGCACGCCCGAAAAACCCATCGTCATCAAAGGCGCTGGAGATGGCGAAGCGATCTTTGACGGCAATGGCTGTTTCCGGCTGTTTGATGTGATGGGCGCGGATTACAACTATTTCGAGGGGCTGACCATCCGCAACACCGATGTGGCGTTTTATGCCGGTCACAAAGATTTGCTCGGGTGCAGCGGGCTGGTCGTGCGCAACTGCCGCATCGAAGAGGTCGGCGTTGCGCTGATGAACGAATACGCCGGATCGAAGAACTTCTACATCGCCGACAACGTCGTGCTGGGACGCGACGACCGCAACCGCATCATCGGCTGGTCGAACTGGGGCAAGTACAAACCGACGCAGTTGAAATCGTATTACGCCATCAAGGTCTACGGGCAGGGCCACGTCATCTGCCACAACTACATTGCTTATTTTCACGACGGCGTGTGCCTCAGCACCTACGGCATCCCGCCCGAAGCCCAGGACAGACGAGCCGTCGCCATAGACATTTACAACAATGACATTCACCTGATGATTGACGATTTCATCGAAGCCGATGGCGGCGTCCACAACATTCGCGTGGCGCGCAATCGTGGCTTCAACGCGGCGCAGCATGGATTGAGCGGGCAACCCGTTTTCGGCGGCCCGGCGTATTTCTACCGCAACATCGTTTACTCAGTGCCGATGGGCGGCGCGATCAAAACCGGCGGCGCGAATCCGGCGGGCGTGCTCGTCTATCACAACACCTTCATCGCCGAAAACAGCAACGCGCGCGGCTATTCCAATTCGCATTACCGCAACAACCTGTTGATCGGCACCAACCACCCCGACAAACCCGTGCTGGGCAGTTTGACCTACACCGCCTACACCTCGTTCGACTACAACGGCTGGCGATTGAACGCGGGCGAAAAACCGCAGATTGTCTGGAAGGCCCCGGCCACAGGTGTGATGCGCGATTACACGTTGACGAATACGGACCCGCAAAATTTCCGCACGCTGGCTGAATTCCAACGCGCCACGGGCCAGGAAGTGCACGGCGTGCTGGTGGATTACGACATCTTCAAAAACGTCCGTCCGCCCGATCCCGGTCAGCCGCACAAGGTTTACGAAGCCGGCGAGATGGATTTCAATTTGAAGCCGAACAGCAGGGCGGTGGATGCGGGCTGCCGGTTGCCAAACCTGAACGACGATTTCACCGGCAAAGCGCCGGATTTGGGCGCGCTGGAAATTGGAAAACCGCAGCCCGTTTATGGGCCGCGCGGATAACCCCTCAGAATGTTTTCCCCTGATTTCCCATGACTCAAGACGCTCATCCCGAATTCTCCGCGCCTTTACCTTCCGCACCGCTTGTCCTGCCGGTGCCTGATCTTGCCGAGGCGCTTGATTATTTCACCCGCCGCCTGGGCTTCCGTGTGGAAATGATCTTCCCTGCGGATGCGCCCGCCACCGCCGTCATCTCCGGACATGGAGCCACCTTGCGGCTTGAATCCGTGGAATCGCGGGCAGCGAGGCAGGATTTGCCGGCCCGCCGGCAGGAAGTTGTCATCAACCGCTTGCGCGCCAATGATGCGTGGCATGTCGGGCGCGCCGGGATGGAATACCGCGATCTGATTCCAGACCGGCTCGGCGGACGATTTATCGCCTCGCACATTCGCATTCCCGGCGGCGGGCCGACGCCGGATTATGTGCATTATCACAAGGTTCGCTTCCAGATGATTTATTGCAAAGCCGGATGGGTGCGCGTGGTTTATGAAGACCAGGGGCCTCCCTTCGTGCTGGAAGCGGGAGATTGCGTGCTGCAACCTCCGGAGATTCGCCATCGCGTGCTGGAATCTTCTCCCGGACTGGAAGTGATCGAAATCGGTTGCCCCGCCCTGCATGAAACCTGGGCCGACCACGAACTCCCCCTTCCCACTTCCCAGGTTTTACCCGAACGGCTCTTTGCCGGACAACGATTCGTGCGGCACCACGCAAAGACAGCGCTCTGGAAGCCTGCGCGCTTCGATGGATGGGAAGCCCAAGACACCGGCATCGCGGCGGCGACCAACGGTTTGGCCGGCGTGCGTGTGCTGCGGACGAAGTCGGCAATCGAATCCACCGCGGAAGGCCACGCGGGTGAGTTTCTGTTCTGGTTCGTGTTGCAGGGTGAGCTGGAGATGGACAGCCAGGCTCACGGAAATCATCAATTGCAGGCAGGCGCTAGCTGCGTCCTTCCTGCAGGCCTGGGTTATACCTTGCGAGCAGAGGCCGGGTTGGAATTGCTTGAGGTGTCTCTTCCCGCCGATCTGCCCCGCTGAGCAGACAGTTGGCGGTGGCGGCGCGACCGGCGGGAAAAGACCGCGTGGAGTTTCTGTTTGCGCTGGTGCAGATTGGCGTGCCGATGAGCAATCTGCGCGCGGAAGACGCGGACGCCGAATCAGGATTCGCGTTGCAGTGAACGAGAGCAAGGCACTTCAGGGCCTGACCTTGACGCCAAGAATTTTCGCCAGCGTCTCGCCGTAGATTTTCTTCCGGCTCGCTTCGGGCACGCCGCAGGCAGTGAGCATCGCTTCGTAGCGCGCCAGGCAGGCATCCAGGTTCTCCGGGTCTTCGTCGGTGCCAAAAACGAGTTTCTCAAAGGCATACACCGCGTCGGGCGAACTGTGCGCGGTCGGCCCTTCCCACCAGAGGTAGTCCTTGAAAATCGCCAGATTTCGCGCCTTCTTGATCAGCGTCGAACCGGTGACATCGAAGTAAAGATTCTTTTCCCACCGCGCGGCCTCGGCGGCTTCGTCGTACCACGGATTGCCCAGATGCGCGCCTTGAATAACCAGCCGGGGAAATGAACGCGCAATCGTATGCAGGAAGGAAGGACGCATCCGGGCCATCGAAGACGGTTCCGGTTCGTCGCTGTTGCCTGAAACAATGCCGGTGTGAAACAGCGCCACCAGTTTGAGCGCTTGCAGCTTTTCGTACAGCGGGGAATAGCCGAAATCATCCCAATTGTATTTCGGCGTGTGCATCTTGATGCCTTTGAATCCGGCGTCGGCGAACGCCTGGAGGTGCGCGGCGGCTTTGGGATCGTCTACGTTGATGACGCCATATGGAATGACGACATCGGGATGCTCGGCAGCCGCTTTTTTGACGACTTCCAGGCCGGCCAGCGGCGTCAACACACAGGCCATCGCGTTGCGCGGGCGATAGACTTTGACCAGCCGCTCAATGTAATCCGGCGACGCGCTGTAATGCTGATGCGAGTCAATGATGAAGCGGCGTGGCGTTTGTGCGAGCGCGTGCGAAGCTGCTGATATAACAGCCAGCAGGACGGCAAAGAAGAAGGGAAACTTGATATTTATGTTCATGCCATTATCCATCGAACTTCCCCGATGCGAGGCCAGCGGAAAACTCCATTCCCTCGCTGCATCGTAATGTTACAATGGCCCACAAGGAGAAAGATTATGCATATTACTGCCGAAGCGATTTACGAAGCAGGCATCTTGAAACTGCTTACCCCCCTGCCTGCACTACCTGAACGCACCAAGGTGCGTTTGACAATTGAATCAAGCGCCTACGGGGAAACAAGCTCAATTGGGCTGCGTTTCCCCCCCGAGTTGCTGGCACGCATTGACCAGCGTCGCGCGGCTATTTTCCAACGCTGCGGTGGACTATCAGACAGCGTGGACCTTATCCGCGAAAGCCGCGAACAGGAGTTGGAATGAACCGCTACGTAATTGACGCGGGCATCGCGGTCAAATGGTTTCTGATCGAACCATACAGCGACAAAGCCAGACAATTGCTCGAACAATATCAGCAACAGGCAATTGCATTAACCGCTCCAGACTTGCTGATCGCCGAAGCCACCAATGTTTTCTGGAAGCGTGCTGCTCGCAATGATCTGACCGCTCAAGAAGCCACTGACAACCTGAATGATCTACTATCCATCAACCTTCCGCTGGTTGCATCGAACTTGTTAGCCGCTCGTGCCTTAACAATAGCGCAAACACATCGTCGTTCTGTTTATGATTCGCTTTATCTGGCGCTCGCCCTGGAACAAGGTTGCGAGTTTGTGACCAGCGACGAGCGCCTCTTCAACGCCATCGGCAACCAATATCCGCAAATAAAATTGCTCCAGCATCTGCCCCTGTGAGTCTTGTTTACAATTTCACCAGGTCGTTGATTTTGATGGTCTGTCCGCCGCGTTCGATGCTGCGCCGAGCGGCGATGCCGATCAGGCTGGCCAGTGCGCCGTCGCGAAAATCGGCGCGCAAACTGAGCGGGTCTTCTTTCGGCAGGCCACGGAAGATCAGATCGTGCAGGGACGTATCCGAACCGCCGTGTCCGCCTTCGCGCCGGGGGCCGAAATCGGTGATAACTTCCGATTTGCCGAAACTTCGCGTCAGCCGCAGTTCATCGTTTTTGAATCCGCCGCCGCTGAAACCGTTCAGGTCAATCCTCCCTTTCGTGCCATTAAAGGAAATCGCCTGGCCTTCGTACGGCAGATAGGTGTTGGCGGTGTAATTCAACTGCACGCCGTTTTCATAGCGGACCATCACGGACATGGTGTCGTAAATGTCCGTCTTTTCGTCAAAGACGCAGCCGTCGCGCAGATAGCCGTCTTCCGATTCGCACTCGGTGTACAGCTTCACGTGGCGTTCGTTTTTCGTCACGTCCCAGTAAAATTTGCATTGCTGTTTGTGCGGACAGGTGCGGCAGTTCACGCCGCGAAACGGATTATTGCGTCCGTAGTATTTCAACTCGCCAAAAGCCGTCACCGACACGGGCGTTGAATTGAGCCACCAGTTGGCTTGATCGAAATGATGCGAGGCCTTGTGGACGAGCAGCGTGCCGGAATTGGCTTTCAGACGATGCCAGCGGCGGAAGTAATCCGCGCCGTGGCTGGTGTCGAGGTATTCGTGAAAATCCACGGAAATCACTTCGCCGATGGCTTTTTCGAGCAGCATGGATTTGAGCTTTTTGTCCTTCAATCCGTGCCGCGCGTTGAAGGTGACGGTGATCTTTTTGCCGGTCTTTTTCTGCGCATCCAGAATCGCCTGGCATTGCTGTTCGTCGGTGCAAAGCGGCTTTTCGCTCATCACGTCGCAGCCAAGTTCCATCGCGCGGATGATGTATTTGGCGTGCGTTCCGTCCACCGTTGTCACGGTGACGGTGTCGGGCTTGGTTTCGCGGATCATCCGGTCAAAGTCGGTGAACGTCGACGCATTCGTTCCGATCAGCTTTTTCGCCGCTTCGACGCGCTTGCCGTTGTGATCGCAAAGGCCCACGATTTCGACAACATCGCTGTAGCCTTTGACAACTTCCTGTCCCCACGTGAACGAACCGCGCGACCCCGTGCCGACAATGGCCATCCGCAGCTTGCGCTGGCTGGCGGCGGAGGAAAGATTGCTGGAATAAGCGGTGGCGGCAAGCGCCGCGCTGCTGCTGGCGATGAATTTGCGTCTGTCCATTTGTGACTCCTGTTTCGTTCGCTTCCGCCCAAAACGGCGGTTTCAAGCGGCTTCGTTGACGGTTTGGACCTATTTTGCGGAAGAACGCCATCTTAGCTCAACAGAAAGAAAACCGTCATGAGTGAAATTTTCTGCCGCAACCGATGCCGCTCTTTTGCGTCGTTTCGCGTACAATCGCTGCCCGCTCGACAATCGCTGCAACGCGAATAACTCAAAACTTTATGAAACGATGGGCACTTTCAATTTTGCTGCTGGTGAAAGGAAAAACTAAGTGAAGCAATCGCATGGCCTCCTGCCTGTCCTGATTATGAAACGCATCTTCCTGTTTCTGCTCATTGCGCTGTTGCTGCCTACTTCACCGACGCGCGGTGCAGCGGAAAGTTACGACATTATCCTGCGCAATGGGCTGATCATTGACGGCACGGGCGGCAAGGGCTATCGCGCCGACATTGCGGTGCGCCATGGTTTCATTTACCTCATCGGCGATTTACGCAGCAGCAAAGCCGCTGTGGAACTGGATGTCAGTGGGCTGGTTGTCGCGCCAGGATTCATCAATCTGCACAGCCACGCAACATTCGCCGGGGTGAAGACGGCGGTCAACATGCTCACCCAAGGCGTGACCACCGAGATCATCAATGCCGACGGCGCAAGCAGTCTGAACATCACCAAACAGCTCAGCGATTTTAGCGCGGCGGGGTTGGCAGTGAATCTGGGCGCGTACGTCGGTTTCAATTCTATCTGGGCTTCGGTGGTTGGCCAGATGGATCGCCGTCCGACGGCTGCCGAGATTCAGAAAATGCGCGATTTACTGACCGAAAACTTGAAGCAGGGCGCGTGGGGTGTTTCGGCAGGGTTGGATTACAAGCCCGGCTATTTTGCGCGCACCGATGAAGTGATCGCCGTGATGCAGGCGGCGACGCCGTGGCGCACGAACTTTCCGAATCACGATCGTCTGACGCCTGAATCCAATTTCAGCAGCCTGAAAGCCATCGGCGAGACTATCGAGATTGGCGAGAAAACCGATGTGATGCCTGTCGTGACGCACATGAAAGTGCAGGGACACGAACAGGGCAACGCCGCCAAAGCCGTGGCAATGATGAAATCCGCTTCGGCGCGCGGGCACGAAACCGTCGCCGATATTTATCCGTATCTGGCGGGCCAGACGGGCTTGGGCGCGTTGTTCGTTCCGGCCTGGGCGGTCGAAGGCGGGCGCGCGGAAATGCTGAAACGGTTTGCAGACCCAACCTTGCGCCCACGCATCGCGCAGGAAATCGAAGTCGCGATCAAGGCGCGGGTTCTGACGCCGGACAACATTTATGTTTCTTCGCACCAGCGCCAGTTCGCGGAATACATGCGCGAACGAAACGCAGGCGCGGGCGAAACGATGATCGGCATTCTCGAAAAAGAAAGCCCTTCCGCGATTATGAAATTTGGGGCGGAAGCGGATTTGATCGAGTTGCTGCGCTATCCTGGCAGCGCGGTTTCCTGCGATTGTGGCGCGGCGGAAACGCGGCCGGGCTTGCACCCTCGCTATTTCGGGACTTTTCCGCGCGTGCTTGGACATTACGTGCGCGAGACAAAAGCGCTGACGCTGGAAGATGCCGTGCGCAAAATGACGGGACTGCCGGCGAGCATCATCGGCATCGCCGACAGAGGCTTGCTCGCCGTCGGGATGGTGGCCGACATAACGGTTTTCGATCCCGCCACGATCATTGACCATGCGACCTATGAACAGCCTACGCTGGCGTCTGAAGGCATGCGCCACGTGCTGGTCAACGGACGCTTTGCGCTCCGCGATGGGAAAGCGACCGGAGAAAAAGCCGGGCGCGTGATGAATCGCGCAGCGGATTTGCCAAGCCGGCCCATGCGGACGCAAAAAATGCGATCTCTTTCGGTGAAGACCGCCGGACTCACGATTGAGCTGACGCAGGCGGCCAATGGCAAGGTGCGTGGCGACTTTCGTTTCACCGACACAAAAAACAAGCAGGAATTTCGCCTGGTGGAACATGGATGGTTGCAAGTACACGCGAAATGGGCGAGTTTTACGGCGCGCATGCGTACGGCAGGCGCGGAAGAACAAACCGCACTCATCATTCTCGACGGCGGAAATCCAATGAATTCCCAGGCGACGATCCGCGTGGAAATCGAAGGGAACCGCCGCTGGGAAGCAATGCTCAAACCGAGCGAATACAAGATCCGTATCAGGTAACGGTAGTAGTTATCGCGAATTTCACATGGATGAAACCAGCTTCAACGCAAAGACGCAAAGACACAAAGGGTCAATCAAACTGTTCTTCCCGGTTTCTCTCCTTTGCGGCTTTGCCCCTTTGCGTCTTTGCGTTGAGTCGCACTCATCTGAAATCCGTTATAAGTTGCCACACAATCAACCACAGGCGCTTTGCGCGTGACCGAATAAACGGGAGCACCAATGATCGAACGAAGAAAAATCCTGATAGGCGCCGGAGCGGCGCTCACCACTTCACTTTTTACAGGCCGCGTGAAAGGCGCGAATGACCGCATTGCTGTCGGCCACATCGGCCTCGGCGCAATGGGTTCCAGCAATCTGGGCTTTGCCTTGAAACTGCCCGATGTGCAGGTCGCAACGCTCTGCGACGTTTACCAGCCGCATTTGGAAAAAGCCGTGGCGGCGGCGGGCAAAGCGGAGGTCAAGCCGAAAACCGTCAAAGACTTTCGTGAAATCATCGCCGACAAATCCATTGACGCCGTTTGCATTTCGACGCCGGACCACTGGCACGCTTATATGACGGTCGAAGCCTGCAAGGCCGGCAAGGATGTCTTCGTTGAAAAACCGTCTTCGGTTTACGTCGAAGAAGGCCAGAAGATGGTTCAAGCCGCGCGCAAATATAATCGCGTCGTCCAGGCCGGCACGATGCAGCGTTCCGGCGGGTACTTCAAAAAAGCCGCCGAGATCGTGAAAAGCGGCGTGCTTGGCGAAGTGACTTTTGTTCACACGTGGCAATCGGGGGCGGTCAAAAAACAAGGCTGGGGCAAACCGGCGGATGCCCCGGTTCCGGAAGGACTGGATTGGGATATGTGGCTGGGTCCGGCGCGAAAAGTGCCGTTTAATTTGAACCGCTGGGGCGTGGGCGTGACATCATTTCCGACGTTTCGCTACTTTTGGGATTACGCCGGCGGAGCCATGACCGATTGGGGAGTTCACCTGATTGATCCCGTGCATCAGTGTTTCGGCGAACCAATGCCAACTTCGATCTCGGCAATGGGTGACAAGCTTTATGTTGACGACAACGTGGATACGCCCGACACGATGATGGCGACGTTCCGTTATCCGAAGTTTTTACTGACTTACGAAAGCCGCACGGCCAACCCGATGCCGATGTTCGGTCAGGGAGCGGCAACTTCAATCCACGGAACCGAAGCCACGGTCATCGTCAACCGCGGTGGTTGCTGGCTGGTTCCCAACAAAGGCTCGAAAATCGAGGCGCAAACCTACGAAAACGACCGGGAGATGCGCGATCTGAACCTTCCCCACTGGAAAAACTTCATCGAATGCGTCAAGTCGCGCGCCAAACCGATCAGCGACATCGAAACCTGCGTGCGCTCTTCGACGGCCTGCATTCTCGCCAACCTTTCCATGCGCCACAAAACACAGCTCGACTGGGACGAAACCAACTGGACCGTCCGCCAGAGCAATGTCAGACCCCACCTCAAGGCAAAATACCGCTCGCCCTGGAAGCTTGAGGTATAGGCCGGTTGACCAATCAACGTCCGGCAGGTTTTCCAACCTGCCGATGCTCAATCGGTGCGAGTTGCAGGGCAGATTGGAAATTCTGCCCTGCAAGACAATTGCAATCTGATCCAGATACAAGCAGGTAAATGGAGGAGACCGCCAAGATGAAGTGGATTCGGTGTTCACTTTTATTGCTCGCAGTCTGCGCCGGCATCGTACTGGCGCAACATCCAGATAGCAGCGTCAGTGAAGGTGCGAAGCTGTTCGCGCAAAATTGTTCGGCCTGCCACGGCGACACGGCCAAAGGCGGGCGCGCGCCGGATTTGACCAGCGGGCAATGGAAACACGGCAGCACGGACGAAGACATCATTCGCAACACGATCAAGGGGATTCCGGGAACGCAAATGCCGGCCATCCCATTATCCGAAGCCGATGCGCGAAAGATTGTCGCCTTCCTGCGCTCGCTGTCAGGCAAGGCCGGGGGCGGCGATCTGGCGGGCAGTGTTGGCTCCGGGCGGCAGCTCTTTTTCGGCGCGGCCAAATGCAGCGAGTGTCACATGTTCGCCGGACGTGGCGGCATTCTGGGCGCGGACCTGACGAACGCCCGCGCGCGTCATCGCCTGCCCGAACTCGCCAGACGAATGCAGATGCCGATTCAATGGACGGAAACGCGGCTGAAATCCGGGCCGGTGGTGCGCGGCATCAAAAAAGGCGAAGACACATTCACCCTGCGGCTGATGGACGAACAGCGCAAATGGCATTTCCTCGACAAACGCGAAATCAGCTCCAAAACTTCCGAACAACCGCATCCGGCCTTGAACCCCAAAGACAAGGCCGATCTGCTCGCCTTTCTGGTCAAAGCCGAACCGGTGTATGAATCCGATGCCGAGTGGAAACCCGCGGCGGATTTCAATGTGACGTTTGATCGCCTGAACAACGCCGCCGCCGAACCGCACAACTGGCTGAGTTATTGGGGCGATTTGCGCGGCACGCATTATTCGGGGTTGAAACAGGTGACGCCCGCGAACGCGGCTTCGTTGAAAGCTGCGTGGACATATCAGCTCGGCGGCACAACAGTGGAAACGACGCCGATTGTGGTGGACGGGATGATGTTCGTCACCGGCCCGCTGAACAACGTGACGGCGCTGGATGCGCGCACTGGCCAAATGATTTGGAAATATACGCGCCGGCTGCCGCAGGTGGCCAGCCATTGCACTGTCATGACCAATCGCGGCCTGGCAGTGCTGGGCGACCGCCTGTACCTGGCGACGCTGGATATGCATCTGGTCGCGCTGGACGCCAAATCCGGCAATGTCATCTGGGACGTGGAAACGGACGATTACCGCAAAGGCTTTTCCAACACACATGCGCCGCTGGCCATTGACGGCAAAATCATCATCGGCGTGACGGCGGGCGAATGCGCGCTGACCGGTTATGTGGATGCATTCGACGCGGCCAGTGGGAAGAAGTTGTGGCGGACATACACGACGCCGCAAAAAGGCGATCCGAACCGCAAAACCTGGGAGCCGGAATCCGCAGCGGATTTCGGCGGCGCGCCAACCTGGATGACCGGCACATACGATTCCGACACCAAAACCATTTTCTGGACGACTGGAAATCCGGGGCCGGATTACGACGGCACGGTGCGCGGCGGAGACAATCTGTATTCCTGTTCGGTGGTCGCGCTCGACCCGGAAACCGGCCGGATGAAATGGTGGTTTCAGTACACGCCGCACGATGTTCACGACTGGGATGGCAACCAGACGCCGGTGCTGATTGACGGCGTGATCAAGGGCCGCAAACGAAAACTGCTGGTGACTGCGCAGCGCAATGCGTTTTATTACGTGCTGGATCGCGAAACCGGCGAATTCCTGACGGGGCAGGCTTTCGCCAGACAGACCTGGGCCAGTGGACTGGATGCCAAAGGCCGTCCGATTGTGTTGCCCAACACGACGCCTACGCCCGCAGGCAATCACGTTTGCCCGGATGCGGCGGGCGCGGCCAACTGGGGTTCGCCGTCTTATGATCCAGTAACGGGATTTTTTCTGGTGTCCGTGCGCGAAGCCTGCGCAACCTACACCAGCGTGACCAAAAGCCCTGTCCCCGGACAGGGCTACACCGGCGGCGGCGTGGAAGTGGACGCGAACGGCGCACCGGGTTCGGTTCGCGCGCTGGATGCATTGACCGGCGCGGTGAAATGGAACTTTCCACTGCAAACCGGCTCTTCAGCAACGGGCGTGCTGGCCACCGGCGGCGGCGTCGCGTTTGCATCCTCCAACGACGGCAATTTGATTGCGCTCGACGCGCGCACAGGCAAGTACCTGTGGCATTACTACACGGGAGCGAACATCGTCGCTTCGCCGATGGCCTATGCGGTAAAGGGAAAACAATACGTGGCCATCGCTTCGCAATCGGCCATTTTTGTGTTCGCGTTGCCATAAAGAGGAAGCAAACCAGATGACTTCGTCTCGCCGGGAATTTTTGAAAACTGCCGCGCTGACAACTGCCGCGCTCGCTGTTTTGCCACCACAGAGCGACGCGTTCGCTTTACCGCCGGCAATTGACACGCACACGCATTTTTACGATCCCACGCGAAAGCAAGGCGTGCCGTGGCCGCCGCCAGGCGAAACCGTGCTCTACAAACCGCATTACCCACGCGAATTTCAAATGCTCACCCAGCCGTATCGCGTCGCCGGCACCGTGGTCGTCGAAGCCAGCCCGTGGGTGGAAGACAATCAGTGGATTTTGGATCTGGCCAGGGAAAATCCCTTCATCGTCGGTTTCATCGGCAATCTGGAACTGGGCAAGCCGGAGTTCGCCGCGAATTTGCAGCGCTTCGGCGCGAATCCGCTTTTTCGTGGACTGCGAGTGAATGCGCGCGCGCTGAGCCTGGGTTTGGGGCAGGCGGCGTTTGAAAAGGACCTGCAACGATTGGGCGAGCGGAAATATGCCCTGGATGTTTTGGGCAACGCGGCGATGCTGCCAGATGTGGTGCGCATTACCAAACTCGCGCCGGGATTGCGGATCGTGATTGACCATCTGCCCTTTGGCGAATGGGATAAGGAGGTGGGCGCAATGGAACGCGCATTGGCCGAAGTTGCCCAAGCGCCCAATGTCCACGCCAAGGTTTCCAATGTCGTGCGGCGCGTGGAGGGACAGGTGGTGGAAAGGCCGGAAGCCTATCGGCCAGGGCTTGACGCCTTGTGGAAGCTGTTCGGCGCGGATCGTCTGATCTTTGGCAGCAACTGGCCCGTCAGCAATCGCGTCGCGCCTTACGCGGCGCTGCACAAAATCGTCGCCGACTATTTTCTGGCCAAAGGGCCGGGGCCGGCGGAAAAGTTTTTCCTGAAAAATTCGCGGGCGGCGTACCGCTGGTCGCCACGCGGCGCGGCCAAGGAGTTCCGCAAATGAAGCTTGTCATCGTCCTGGTGATTGTGATTTGTCTGGGTGGTTTGCCGAGTCACGCGCAACCCGCCGTACGCCTTCCGAAACCTCCGTTGGCTCCCCCCGCGGGATCGCTCGCCGCCGTGCGCGACACATGCGCCAACTTCTGGACGCTCGCGCCCGCCACAAAAGGTCAACGAAAATTGCTGGTGCTACCCGCGCAGGAAGCGACCGCCTGGATTGATCCGCAAATCAGCGGCGTCACGGCAGGCGCATGGCAATCCATTCGCGCCGATGAACTTGGCTTCGTCTGGCTGACGCAAGGCCAACGCACGCTGCGGTTCGATCCGCGGAAACCGCAGGAAGGCGCGCGCGACGCAGCATTTTCGCCAACCAGCATCGCCACACAGCAACAATGGCGCGTCGTGGCGCGAATGCCCGCCAGCAATCACGACCTGACAGCCGCAGTCCTGCACAACAAGTTTTATGTCGCGGGCGGGCTGACGGCGGAATGGGGCTTTCCCACGCGTTCGCATGCCTTCGATGAATTGTGGGAACTGGATCCGAAAAACTGGACATGGCGTGTGGCGGGACGCTTCGGGCGCGGGCGAATTTACTGCGCGACCGCTGCCTTCGATGGCAAAATCTGGATCATCGGGGGTGACGTGATTGAATCGGATGGCGCGCGCCACGCGGTAACGACCGTGCAGCTTTACGATCCGCGCACTGGAGCAGTGACCGAAGGCGTTCCCAACACCGTGGCGCGGCCAATGCCCGTGGCGCTCACCGCAAACGGCAGACTCTACGTGTTGGGCAATCCGCGCGATCAATATGATCAGCCCGGCCAGATGGAAAGCATCGGGCCGGGCGAAAACGTTTGGCGGCGCGAACCGGATGCGCCTGCCGGGCCAGGCGCAATGGGGCCGCTTGCCGGAACCGTACTGGATGGCAAGCTGTATGTTGCGTTGCGCAATACAGGGCTGGCGGTCTTTGATCCGCGCGCGCAGAGATGGGATCTGCTGGATTCGCCGTCCAAACCGCGCTCCTGTCAGATGGCGGCCTATCGCGGCGAAATCTGGATGCTGGGCGGACGCGACACCGATGGCGAAGATCAAACCCTGATTTATACGCCCCGCACACGCCGCTGGCGCAAAGGGCCTTTACTGCCGCGCCCCTTGAGCTGGGGCGCGGCGGAAGTCGTCAACGGTCAATTGATTGTCACAGGCGGCGCGGGCAGTTATGGCAGGGATTATCTCTACAACGACCGCACATTTGTATGGAGATAACTAAAGCATTGCCATTCCGCTTATTGATACCGAAGCGCGATCATCGGATCTACTTTCGTCGCGCGCCGCGCAGGAACATAACAGGCCGCCAAGGCAACCAACGCCAGTAGCAGTGCGATGCCGATGAACGTCAGCGGATCGGTTGCGCTGACGCCAAAAAGCAGGCTTTCCATCAGCCGGGTCAAGGCGAAAGCGACCGCCAAACCGGCTCCCACGCCCGCAAGCGCCAGACTCATTCCTTTCTTCAACACCAGGCCGAGAATGTTGCCTGACCGTGCGCCCAGGGCCAGGCGAACTCCGATTTCGTGCGTCTGCTGGCTGACCGAATACGAAATGACGCCATAAATTCCAATCGCCGCCAGTAACAACGCGAGTGCGGCAAACACGCCGATCAGCAAGGCCGGATAGCGCCGCATAAACGTTGCGGGCGAAGTCGCGGCGATCTGTTCCATGGTTCGAATGAGGTAAATGGACGCGCCCGGTTCCATGGCCAGGCATTCGCCGCGAATTGCATTGCTCAGGCTCATCGGATCAGCCGTGGTGCGAGCGATGACGCTCATATTCAGGCCGGGGGAACTATCCTGCAAATAGGGTTCATAAACGACCGCGGTTGTTCGCGAATCCAGTCCGTTGATTTTCTCGTCGCCGACAACACCAACAATCAAGGCGGGCGTAGTCCCCGCGCCAAAGATCAGGCTCTGGCCAACCGCCTCTTCACCCGGCAGAACTTGCCTGGCCAGTGACTGATTGATGATGACCACGGGTTGTGACTTGGGAGTGTCAGTTTCATTGAAACTTCGGCCCGCGATTAACTTAACTTCCATCACATCGAAATAGTTCGTGCTGACCTGACGCCAGTTTGCTTCGGTTTCTCCGCCCGGCGCGGGCTTCGGCTGGCTGGCGGGATAAAAGCGTGTGGTGTTGCCGCCGATCAGCGGAAGCGTGCTGACGGTGGCCGCGCCTTTGACGCCCGGCGAGGCGGACAATCGTGAAATCAGTTGCCGGTGCGCGGCATACAGCTTTTCGCTGGCGTCATACTTCTGACTGGGCAGGTTCAGGCTGAAAGTCAGCAGGTTTTGCGGATTGTAACCGGGGTCAACATTCGTCAGCCGCAGCAGACTTCGCATCATCAACCCCGCGCCGACCAGCAGCACCAGCGCCAGGGCGACTTCGGTGATGACCAGCGCATTGCGCAAGCCTTGCCGCGATGACGCCGCCGAAGTCTTGCCGCCGTCTTTCAGCGCTTCCTGCAAATCCGGTTTCGCCATTTGCAGCGCCGGAGCCAGGCCAAACAACACACTGACCACCAGTGACAGCGCCAGCGTGAAGAGCATCACCCCGCCGTCAATCGTCAGCCCGCGCAAATAAGGCATTCGATTCAACAAGTCTGCCGGGATGGCGGAAATCAGCGCGTCCACGCCCCATTGCGCCAGCAACAGACCGACCGCGCCGCCCGCAAAGGCCAGCAGCAAACTTTCGGTCAGCAACTGGCGAATCAAGCGCCCCGCCGAAGCGCCAAGCGCGGCGCGAATCGCCACTTCTTTCTGCCTCGCCGCGGCGCGCACCAGCAGCAGGTTGGCGACATTGGAACAGGCAATCAGCAAAACAAAGCCGACCGCGACCAGCAATGACAGCAACAATGGTTTGATATTGCCGATGAACTGCTGATGCAGCGGAACTGTCACAATGCTCGTTCCGGCGTGCGATTCGTTGTGTTCCTGGGCGATGCGCTGCGCGATCGGCTGCATTCCGGCCTGTGCCTGGGCTTGAGTGACGCCGGGTTTGAGCCGCGCGATCACCTGCACCCAGTGCATAAATCGCCGCGTCGCCATCGCCCCTGTGACTTGCAGGGGGACCCAGACATCCGCCGAGCCGCGCGGTGCAAATTGAAAATTCGCGGGCAGCACGCCAACAACCGTGTATGCGGCATTGCTCAAGGTCAGCGTTTGGCCGACGATCTTCGGGTCGCCGGCAAACCGCCGCTGCCAGAATCCGTGGCTGAGCAGAACCACCCCGGCAGCGCCCGTTTTTTCTTCTTCGTCCTGAAAAGCGCGTCCCAGTTGCGGCGCAACGCCAAGCACCGAAAAGAAATTGGCCGAAACTATGCCGGCGTCAATCCTTTCTGAAGCGTCGCGCCAGTTCAGCATAAAGCCGCCGCCGCCGCGATAGGCCGCCATTCCCTCAAAAACTTCGTTCTGCCGCCAGTCCTGAAAATCCGGATAGGAAGCTTCGCGCTGGCTGTAGTTTTTCTGCGGCGTGGATTCAAACAAATGCACCAGCCGGTCCGGTTCGCGATATGGGAGCGGGCGCAACAGCGCCGCATTGACCACCGTGAAAATCGCTGTGTTCGCGCCAATGCCCAGCGCCAGCGTCAGTATGACGACAAAAGCGAAGCCCGGCTTTTTACCGAGCGTTCGCAGTGAATACTTCAGATCTTTGAGAAAGGATTCCATCGTCCGGCTCCTCTATTTGTAGCAAAGCGCAATCATCGTCATGTCATCCTGAAAATTGCCGCCGGAAAATTCCGTCACGGTTGTTTTCACAGTTTGCAGCAGGGTTTCGGCGTCCTCCGTCCGATGATCGAGCAGGGCTTGCAGCAGGCGGTCTTCTCCAAAATCTTCGCCCGAAGAATTTGTGCATTCGACAACGCCATCGGTGAAGATCAACAGCCGGTCGCCCGGCGTCAGATCAATTTCGGCAGTTTCAAAGCTGGAATCGGCGAAAATATGCAGCATCGCGCCGCCAGTGAACAGCCTTTCGTGACTGCCATCCTGGCGCACCAGTATCGGCGGCAGGTGTCCAGCATTGACGTAGCTCATCTTTCTGCCTTGGCCGGATTGGCCGCTCTGGCCGCTCGCCGCCCCAATCAACGCATAAAACATGGTGATCAGCTTCTGTCCGGTGGAGTTCCGCAACATCGTTCGATTCAGCCGCTCGACCATTTCGCCCGGCGTCAGCCCTTGTGACGCCAGCGAGCGAACGGAGGCTTGCAGATTCGACATCAGCATGGCGGCGGGCAGGCCCTTGCCTTCGACATCGGCCAGGCAGAGCGCGGTTTTTCCGTCGTCCAGCCCTTCCGACAACTTGATGACGTCGAAATAATCGCCGCTGACTTCGCGCATCGGCTGCCAGGTGACGGCAACTTCCAGGCCTTCGATCTTGGGCAACCGGGTGGGAAGCAGGCTTTCCTGAATCAGGCGCGCCTCTTCAAACTCGAAGCGTTGGAACCTTTCGTAAGCCAGCCGCTCCTGTTTTTCGTGCCGCAGCTTCCGCCCGCGTTCAAGCTGCGCGCGCAACACACCGAGCAACCGGTCATTGTCCCAGGGCTTTTGAATGAAGTCGCACCCGCCTTCGCGCATGGTTTCGACGGCCAGTTCGATGCTGCCCCAGGCAGTCATCACCACGACGGGCAGTGTGTCATCCAGCCGGCGCACCTGTTCGATCAATTCCAGGCCCTCCACGCCCGAAGTCGTATCGCGCGTGTAATTCAAATCCATCAGCATCAGGTCGAATTCGCGCTCTCTCGGCGTTGACAGCGCTTTGATCACAGCCGCGGGTGAATTGACCGTTTCGGTGGCGAAGCCTTCGCCTTTCAGCAACAGCCGTAAAGCTTCCAATACATCCTGCTGATCATCGGCCAGCAAAATGCGCGGCGTACTCGGAATGGAAAAATTTGTCGCTAACATAACGGCAGCCATAACTTCAAACTTTATGCCAGCCGTTCGCTGTCGCTAACCGCCGCTAAAGCTATGAAAAGGCGAGAGGAAATAAACCTGGCTTGTCATCAGAAAAGGAAAACTGTCCGTTTCCAAGAAATGATTTTCCCAGCAACGGACAGCAATGCGGTGGGTTGATGGAATTATTGCGAAGGTTCCGCAGACCGATAGCCATGGGAGCGAATCAGACTGGCGACGACTGCACATAACTCCGCCGGTTCGACGGGTTTGGCAATATGTGTTTGAAAACCGCTGCGAAGCGCTTTTAACCGGTCTTCCGACCGGGCATAGGCAGTCAGCGCAATTGCCGGAACATTTCCCCCTTTAGTTGCCGCCAGCGTTCGCACCTCCCGGATTAACGCATAACCATCCCGGCCAGGCATTCCAATGTCGGAAACTAAAACATCGGGAAGCCACGCTTTCAGCAGTTGAATCGCTTCAAGTGCGGAGCCAGCCGCGCGCACTTCCGCGCCGCATTGTCCCAACAACGCCCTCAGCAGTTCGCGGGCATCGGCTTCATCGTCCACGACCAGCACTCGCACACCTGATAAATCCGTCGTGATTTCGGCTGAAATTCCCTTTTCCGCCGCCCGATGCAGATGCAGCGCCGACGCAGAATCCAATTGATTCCCCCCCTCTCTCATAATCGCCAGAGGGAGTCTAACGGTAAAAGTAGCGCCTCCGCCTTCGCCAGGGCTGTCTGCCATAACGGAACCACCGTGGAGTTCAACCAGATGGCGGACAATCGCCAGTCCAAGTCCAAGACCTCCATAAGAACGGCTGGGAGAGCTATCCGCTTGTCGAAAGCGCTCAAAGACATATGGCAGGAAATTTTTACTGATGCCCTGCCCTGTATCACTGACGAGGATTTCAACGTGAGAGTTGATGCGCGACAGCGAAATCTGCACTCGTCCTCCCTTGGGCGTGAACTTGATCGCGTTGGAAAGCAGGTTCCAGACAATCTGTTGCAGCCGATTGGCATCTCCAAGCACCAAACTGGGCCTGGTTTCAAGCATTGCGTGCAACCGCACGCTTCTGGCGTCAGCGGTTGGCCGCAAAGTATCCACCGCGGCTTCTATCGCTTCGGCGATTTCGACGGGGGAAACGTCCAGGCGAAGCTTGCCGGTAATGATGCGGGAGACATCCAGGATGTCTTCAATGATCTGTCCCTGAGCTTTGGCGTTGCGCTCGATGATTTCCACGGCGCGGACAATGCCCGGCTCATCCAGTTTGCCGCTGCTGAGCATGCGGGACCAACCCAGAATGGCATTGAGCGGAGTGCGCAATTCGTGGGAAACCGTGGCCAGAAACTCATCTTTCAATCGGTTGGCGGTTTCAGCATCCGCCCTGGCTTTGAGTGTCGCTTCGTACAAACGGGCGTTGTCCATCGCAATGGCTGCCTGCCCAGCCAACCCGCTCAAAATTCGTTCCTGCCGCTCGGTGAAAACGCCCTTCTCCGAATGTCCAAAGAAAAGCCCGCCAATTACTTCGCCGGAACGCGAAATAACAGGAACAGCCAGATAACTCGTTACCGGCAAATGCCCCTCAGGCATGCCGTAGTAAGGCGAGTTGTTGCCGTAGCGCGCGTCCTGCTTGACGTCATCAATCCGAATTACGCCTTCCCCGCGAAAGGTAGGGCCAAACAAATCGGTCGCCCGCGGCATCGGGAAGTGGGAAAAGTGTTCACGCGGGACACCAGACAACGTATAAAGCATGTAAGAAGCGCCCCGTTCATCCAGCACATTGTAGAAAAAGGAACCGAATTGCGCGCCCGTAATATTGGTCGCGGCGTCCGTCAACATCTGCACTAACCTTTCCTTATCCAGTTCTACGGAAAGGGTCTGGCCCAGTTGATTAATGATCTCAAGCGCTTCGCGTTCTTCTTCGAGCTGTTCCCGGGATTGCTTGCGTTCGGTAATGTCCTGCACGATTCCCAGCATTCCCGTAGCATTTCCGCCGCTGTTGTAAATTGCGCGCCCCTTTGCGGCGATCCAATGCCATTGGCCAGCCGGCTGATGCCAAACGCGGTATTCAATGTCGTAATCGCTATGTGCAAGAATGGATTTTTCTACTTCAGTGCGTGCCAGTTCACGATCATCTTGATGGAGCAGGCCGCGCAGTCCCGTCCAGGTGATCCGCTGATTCACGGGAATCCCAAAGATTTCCGCTGCCCGCTCCGAGAGAATCACCACATCCGTGGCCGTATCCCAGCTCCAATTTCCCAGGTGGGCCGCCTGCAGCGCCAGACTCAATCGGTCCATGCTCTCCTGCAACCTCTGCTCGGACCGCCTGCGCTCCGTAATATTACGAGCGATTTTTGAAGCGCCGATGACTCGGCCATTGGCATCTTTAATTGGAGAGACCGTCAACGAAATGTCAATCTCCGTGCCGTCCTTTCTTAACCGCACCGTCTCATAGTGATCAATGCGTTCGCCAAGTTTCAATCGTGAAATGATCTGCTCCTCTTCGTTGTTCCGGTCAGGCGGGATCAATATGGTAATGGATTTTCCCACCGCCTCCGCCGCCGTGTAACCAAAGATTTTCTCTGCGCCCTTGTTCCAGCTCGTGATAATGCTTTCCAGACTCTTGCTGACAATCGCATCATCGGAAGATTCGACAATTGCTGCCAGATGGAACTGCGCGTCCACCGACGGGCGGATCAGCCTGTTAGTCGGGTTATTTTCCCGCTGGTCGCTCACATCAATGGCATGGATCACGACCAAATCCGAGGCGGGCTCGACACAAACCACCTTGAAGAGCACTGAAACCAGGCTCCCATTTTTTTGACGCCAAACCCGTTCGTGGGCACCCGCATACAGTGCGGCCGTTAGGGCGTCAATTGTATAGCGGTCAGATTCGCGACGTTCCGCAGGCGTGAGTTGCTCCCAGCCAATATGCCCGGCTCTTACGTCCTCCCTGTCATAGCCGGTCATTTTCAGAAAGGTTTCGTCCGCCGTAATGAAACGTCCTTCACAATTGGCAATGATGACGCCCATTGCGCCGGTTCCAAATTGGAACCAGCGAGTTTCGTCCAATGTCATAGTCTTTCTCGCAAATGTTCAGTGGGTTAGGGCAGCGGCATAAAGCGGATTGCACTTGGGTGTATGGCAGATCGTTCAATTGCCCTTCACTCAATGATGAAGAGCCCGTTAAAAATTTGCCGTCTCTCGCTAAATCAAAGCAGCCGGGATTGACACACAATGCCGTACGCGAATAGTCGCGAGCGCTGGCGGCGTTACGAGTGCGGCGCTCGCTCACACTCGCATACAGTCCCGATATTGCCTGTCCTGATTTAGTAAAACTTTTCCGCTATTGGGGATAGAGGCAATTTAGAAGAAGGCCCGTGAAAGGTCAACCTTGCCCAGGTCAAAGGCTTTTAGTCCCCCCTGCATTGAACAAATCGAGACGAACCAACAAGTCTTCGAGATTGTTCCGACAGCCGACAGTCCAGCCACAATCCAGTAATGCTCGAAGAATTTTTCGCCCGTGCGAGCTTTTCTGCGCGGAAAATTCGCATGAGTTTGCTGAAGACAAAGAGTGAAAGTGAGAAGAGAGCGGTCAGATCATGAGGGGGGAACTTGTGACAGAACCAAACACGGAACGGATGGAAGAGTTGCTCAAAATGATGAACGAACAGCAGTTGCAGGACTTGTCAGGGACGCGGCCTCTGCATAGCCGTCCAACGGCGCGCTTGAGAAGATCTCCCGCAACCAACGGAATTCCAGCTTCGCGAACGAATTTCGGAATGGAGGCGGACAAAGAATCCGCTCAACCGCCATTGGCAAGCGACGTTGAGCCGACGCAAGTTGTTTCATAGCCTTGCTTTCTCCAGTTAGAGAAGGCATTTGAAAGCGCGGGTGGCGAAAACCGTCCCGTTGCCTGGTGGTGGTCCGTGCCGCCCGCGCTTTCAGTTCCGCTATCGTTTGAGTTGGGCGTGGAAATACGCCGAAGTCTTGGGGGAGGCTTTTGTGTTTTCCGCGCACCTCGCTGGCGAACGGCAGGAAGAATTGGAGTTCACCTGCCGTTCGTACACGGAATCCATCCGCTAAGGATTGACGGTTTCGCTCACTGTCGTTGAACGACCGCTTTCATTGCCGTAAATGTCCACGGCGGTAATCTGGTAAAAGTATTGCCTGCCCACTTGCACGCGATCATCGCGAAGCGACGCCGTGCGGTGAAGTTGCGCGTTAAGCTTGACCCAGCTTTCCGCCGGCGCGTTTTCTGCATCCGCACGATAAATATTGTATCCGCCAATATCGGTTTCCTGATTGAGCGGCCAAAACAGACTGACGATGCCGCCAATCGAAGCGATGGTCACAGGACCGGGCGCAACTGGCGGGAAGGTATCTTTCGGCGTATGCGCGAGCGGAAGACTTTCATTGCTTTCAATTGCCGCAGTCAAACTGGCGTTGCCGGGCAGCAGCGATAACGCACGAACCCTGTATTGATAATTCACGCCGAACTGAAAATTGCGGTCAATGAAACGCGTCGCCGCGAGCGGTTCGGCATTCAGTTTGACGATTGACTCTCCCGTCTGGCGATAGAGGTTATACGCCGCAACATTGGCCGGGCTGACGCCACTTTCATTGGCGAGGGGCGGCGTCCAACTCAGTTCAATCTGTTTTTCACCCTGGACGGCTTTCAGGTCTGTCGGAGGCAGAGAGAGATCAAGCAGCGGCACAATCGTCGCATAGTTCGACAGGTCCGCGGCCTGTCCGGCGGCATTCACCAGCCGGATGGCGTAACGGTAGCGCACGCTGCGCGCGCTGCTTTTCAGATCGAGCGGATCGCGATAAGTCACAGTGGAAGTCTTGTCTGGAATCTGTTCAATCGAAGTCAGCAACCCTGCACGCGCCGAAAACGCTTCCTGCGACAACCCCGCCGGATTGTTCACAGATTCCACTAACCGATAAACATCTATTCGTTGCAACTTCGGCGAGCGCGTTGTTCTCACCAGCGGAAAGCTCAAGATCAACTGCGTTCCCTGCTGGGTGACATTCAGCTCTTCGATGATCAACGGCGCGCGCGGAATCGGCGGCAGTGGATCACCAATCTTGCCGCACCCTATGAAAAACAACGCGCCAATGAAGATTGTGGATTGAAGAATGGGCGTGCAAGTGGATGCACAATGAGAGACGAGACGGATCATTGCCAAACGAATCCGCAATCCGCAATCCGCAATCCGCAATCTAAAGGATGTACCGACTGAGGTCTTCATTCTTGACGATGTCAGCGAGCGTGTTTTGAACGTAGGCCGAATCAATCTTCTGCTGCTTCTCTTTCAGGTCAGGGCCTTCAAAGGAAATCTCGTCGAGCACTTTTTCGAGGATGGTGTGCAGGCGGCGCGCGCCAATGTCTTCAGTCGTTTCGTTGACCTTGAAGGCGAAGTTGGCCAGTTCGTCAATCGCGTCCTCGGTGAAATCCAGCGTAATGCCTTCGGTCTCCATCAGCGCCTTGTACTGTTTGATCAGCGCGTTTTTGGGTTCGGTCAGAATGCGCTTGAAATCATCAATGGTCAGCGGCTGCAATTCGACGCGAATCGGAAAGCGGCCCTGCAGTTCGGGAATCATGTCCGAAGGCTTCGAGACGTGAAACGCCCCGGCGGCGATGAACAAAATATGGTCCGTGCGAACCATGCCGTATTTGGTGTTGACCGTGGTGCCTTCGACAATCGGCAGGATGTCGCGCTGCACGCCTTCGCGCGAAACGTCGGGGCCGTGCCCGCCCTCGCGCCCGGCGATTTTGTCAATTTCGTCCAGGAAGATGATGCCGGAAGATTCGACCCGTTCGAGCGCAATGCGCGCGACCTGATCCATGTCCACCAGTTTTTGTTCCTCTTCCTGCATCAAATATTCCATCGCCTCGGCGACGGTCATCTTGCGCGATTTGGTGCGTCCGCCGAACAGCCCGGGCATCATGTCTTTCAGATTGACATCCATCTCTTCGATGCCCTGGTTGGTGTAGATTTCAAACGACGGGAAGCTGCGTTCGCGAACTTCCATTTCGACAATCCGATTATCCAGGCGGCCTTCGCGCAACTGCTGACGGAACTTTTCGCGCGTCCGGTTATAGGTCTCTTGCAATGCGGAAGGCGTGTCTTCAATCTGGTCAATGGATGAATCAAACGAACTCACGCTTGAAGACTTACTTGGCGGCAGCAGCAAATCCAGAACCCGCTCTTCGACATTCTGTTCCGCCTTGTCCGCGATTTCGTCCACCTTTTCGGCGCGAACCATATCAATCGAAATCTCCGCCAGATCGCGGATCATGGATTCGACATCGCGTCCGACGTAGCCCACTTCGGTAAACTTCGACGCTTCAACTTTCAAGAAGGGCGAAGACGACAGCCGCGCCAGCCGCCGTGCGATTTCGGTTTTTCCGACGCCGGTCGAGCCGATCATGATGATATTTTTCGGCATCACGTCCTGCGCCATGTCAGCAGGCAGTTTTTGACGACGCACCCGATTGCGCAGCGCTACCGCGACGGCGCGTTTCGCCGCGCCCTGACCGACGACGTGCTTGTCCAGTTCGGCCACGATCTGGCGAGGCGTTAAATTATCCAGCCCTTGCGGCTCTTCAAGATCACCTTTGAGATAAACAACCATAATTCAATCGCGGATTTCGGATTGCGGATTGCGGATTCGGGGAGCGTCAAACTCCGCAATCCGCAATCCGCAATCCGCAATCGTTAGAGTTCCTCGATCACTAAATTCAAATTGCTGTAGATGCAGATTTCGCCCGCAACTTTCATCGCTTCTTCGGCAACCTGGCGGGCATTGAGATCAGTGTTGCGGACAAGCGCGCGCGCGGCAGCCAGCGCATACGGACCGCCGGAGCCAATCGCCACAATTCCGTCATCCGGTTCGATCACGTCTCCGTTGCCGCCAATGACCAGTGTGCTTTGCGCGTCAGCCACAACCAGCAGGGCTTCCAGATTGCGCATCATCTTGTCTGTGCGCCAGTCTTTCGCCAGTTCGACGGCGGCACGATTCAACTGGCCGTGAAACTGTTCGAGTTTCGATTCGAAGCGCTGAAACAGCGCAAAGGCGTCCGCGCTGGCGCCGGCAAAACCGGCGACCACTTTGTCGCTGTACAACCGGCGGACTTTGCGCGCGCCGGATTTCATAATCGTGTCGCCCATCGTCACCTGACCGTCACCGGCGATCACGACTTTGTCATCGCGGCGTACCGCCAGGATCGTCGTGCTGCGAATCTTCATTACGTTATGACCGCCCGAATTAGCAGTGGATTGATCGTTTGAATGCAAGGGATAAGGCATGGATTGGACTATAGCTACCGCCCGCAAACCTTGTCAACAATGACTTGGGCGGGAGCGCATAGCATGACTGTGCAGCAAATTCCGGGCGGTTCAAGCCTGTAGTCTTTCAACCGCGGACCTGCGCCGCCCGTCTTAACGGCTGCTCCATCAAATCACTAAATATCCAGGTTCTTCACATCCAGCGCGTTGTCTTCAATAAACCTGCGCCGAGGTTCGACCTGATCGCCCATCAATACGGTGAAGATCTGATCCGTTTCAACCGCGTCGTCAATTTTCACCTGCAGCAGCGTGCGCTTTTCGGGATCCATCGTCGTTTCCCACAATTGCTCCGGATTCATTTCGCCCAGACCTTTGTAACGCTGGATGTGCAAATCCTTTTTGGCCGCTGCCAGAATGTGATTGAGCATATCTTCGCGGGATTCGACTTCGGTTTCCGAAGCGCCTTCCTTAATGACGAATGGCGGCCGATTGATTTGAGCGAAGGATTTGTAAAGTTCGGTCGCGCGCTGGAATTCGACGTGCGTCGCCAGTTCCCAATCAATCAGCACCGCCGAGCCGTTGGTCAATGTAATCTTGATTTCCGACAGGCCATGCTCTTCATCCGAGGTCAACTCACTGTTGTATTCCGCCTCGACCAGGGCCCGATTAATTTTGCCAAGCAATTCCCTGTTCGCGAAAATGCCGTGCAGCTTGCGGCCTTCCTGTTGCAACAGCCCCTCGCGACCACTGAGCGCTTCGAGCATGACATCCACAATTCCGCGCTCCTTCAACCGGCGTTCCAGCTTCAGATAATAGCCATTGAATTCCACCATCCGTTCGAGCAAGGCGGTCAGGTCCTTGCCTTCGATGGTTTCGCCCGTCAGTTTGACCGTCACGCTGACATCCTCCGTCGCCTTTTTCATCAGGTACCGGTTCATCTCGCGTTCGTCCTTGATGTAGCGCTCGGTCTTGCCCTTTTTGATTTTGTAAAGCGGCGGCTGCGCGATGTACACATAACCGCGCACCTCGGTTTCGACTTCTCCGGCTTCGTTCGTCCGCTCAATCGTGTGTTCCAGCAGTTGCGGCATCTGGCGGTAAAAGAAGGTCAGCAACAGTGTCCGGATGTGGCTTCCGTCCACGTCGGCGTCCGTCATCAGAATGATTTTGTGATAGCGCAGCTTGTTGACATCGAAATCATCCTTGCCGATCCCCGTGCCCATTGCCGTGATCAGCGCTTTGATTTCGTTATGCCCCAGCATCTTGTCGAAACGCGCTTTTTCGACGTTCAGGATTTTGCCTTTCAGCGGCAAAATCGCCTGCGTGCGGCGGTCTCTTCCCTGCTTGGCCGAACCGCCTGCCGAATCACCTTCGACGATATACAGTTCGCACACCGCCGGATCTTTTTCAGAACAGTCGGCCAGTTTGCCGGGCAGGTTCATGGAATTGAGCGCGCCTTTGCGAACGATTTCGCGCGCCTTGCGAGCGGCTTCGCGGGCGCGAGCAGCCTCGACAGCTTTGCCGACGATTTGTTTGGCAACGGCCGGGTGCTCTTCAAAATACTGGCCCAGCCTTTCGTTCAGGAACGATTCCACAATTCCCTTCACATCGGAATTGAGTTTGACCTTGGTCTGGCTTTCAAACTGCGGTTGGGGAAGTTTGACCGAAATGACCGCGACCAGGCCTTCGCGCACATCTTCTCCGGAAAGACCGCCTTTGAAATCCTTGATCAGGCCGGAGGTCTGCGCATAGGAATTGATCGTTCGCGTCAACGCCGAGCGGAATCCTGACAGATGCGTCCCGCCGTCCGGGTTGGGAATGTTGTTGGCGAAACAGAAGACCTTTTCGTCATAAGCATCGTTGTACTGAATGGCCACTTCGATCGTCACGTTGTCTTCGCCCGGAGTCCGTTCGAAATGCAGTGGCTTCGGATGAAGCGTGTTCTTGTTCTTATTCAGGTGATTGACGAATTCCGCGATGCCGCCTTCGTAATAAAACTCGTGCTTCTTTTCCGTCTCGGTTCGCTCGTCAGTGATGGTGATGCGAATTCCCTTGTTCAGAAAGGCTTTTTCGCGCAGCCTCTCGGACAATTTGTCAAAGCTGTATTCGGTCGTCGTAAAGATGTCACTATCGGGTTTGAAAGTGATCTTGGTTCCGGTCTTGGTTGATTTGCCGGTCTGCTTCAGCGACGCCACGGGAATGCCGGTTTTGTATTCCTGTTCATATACGCCGCCTTCGCGTTTGATTTCCAGGCGCAACCATTCGGACAAAAAGTTCACGCACGAAGCGCCCACTCCATGCAAGCCGCCGGAGACCTTATAGGCGTTACTGTCGAACTTGCCGCCCGCGTGCAACTCGGTCATCACCAGTTCCGCCGCCGAGATTCCCTTATCCTTGTGCATCCCGACGGGAATTCCGCGCCCGTTGTCTTCAACAGTTACGGAATTGTCCAGATGGATCGTGATCAGGACCGTATCGCAATATCCGGCCAGGGCTTCGTCAATCGAATTGTCGGCGATTTCGTAAACCAGATGGTGCAGCCCCATTTCCCGGTTATCACCGACATACATTCCCGGCCGCAAACGCACCGCATCACGTCCTTCCAGAGCAGTGATCGAACTGGCGTCGTAGACTTGTTCTGTCGCCTTCTTTTTTGGTTCGCTCATCGTTTCTTCGGTCTCTGTCATCAGTTTCTGTTTAGCTTCCATATCTTTAATTTGCCTTAAAACTACAATCGGTATCCCTGTTTACACCATGCTCCCTAATTACTTTTGCGTTTCCCCTGCAACTAATCTCTCATCCCGCACCACACCACCGCTTTGCACTAAAAAAGTTGCCGCACGATGGCGATAGCGGTCTGCAATGGAGTGTTTCGAGGTTGAAACAATTGTTTGCGCCTTGCCATCCAGGTAATCGAGCAAAATTCCGATTCGATTGCGGTCGAGTTCGGCATCGAGGTCGTCTATCAGGAAAATTGGGTATTCTTCAAACGCTGCATGGTACACGGTCATCTGCGCCAGATCAAGAATCAGCAGCGCGCTCCGTTGCTGTCCCGAACTGCCAAATCGCGCGATTTCGTGTCCATCGGCCAGAATTTCCAAATCGTCCCGATGTGGTCCGACCAGACTGTAGCCAATCCCTATCTCATTCTTTAGTCTGAGACTTAGCCGTTCCCGCAGCAATCCGGCGTAATCACTCAAATCGCCTTTGCCTTCGAGAGAAGATTTATAGCGAACTTTGATCTCCTCGGCCTGAAACAATGACCGATTGAGCGCAGCTTGCAGTTTGGCCAGGTAGCCGGTTCGCGCCAGATAAACTTCCGTTCCGAGCGCCACCAGTTGATCATTCCAGGTTTCGACCAGCGGCAGGAATTTCAGCGGATCGGGAGCATCTGATGCTTCGCGCAACAAAGCATTTTTTTGTTTCAGCACACGGTTGTATTCGTTGAGCGTCCCCAGATACGACGGCAGCGTGCCGAAAACCCCTCGATCCAGGAACTTACGCCGGGCGTCGGGCGCGCCGCGCACCACGTCCATTTCATCCGCCGTAAACGCAATCGCGTCCAGATTTCCCAAATATCGAATTGCCGCTTCGCGCTTGCCGTTGATGAAGGTCTGTTTGGTCGTGGAGGTAAGCAGCAGTTGCAGATCTTTTGTCAGGTTTCCGCGTGCCACAGTGCCGCGAAGCATGGCTTCCGGCGCCTGATGTCGAATTCCGTCTCGCGGATGAGACGTACGGAAAGACTTTGTGGTCGCCAGCAAATAGACTGTTTCCAGCCAACTGCTCTTGCCCTGGGCATTCTGGCCGTAGATGACATTTAATCCGGGTGAAAATTCGATTGCGCCGGTGAGGTTCCGAAAATTGACTGCTTCAATCCGCTGGAGATGCATACAAGCACATTCTAACACGCTGGCCGAGAATCCCTTATTTGTCCGCGTCCACAGTAACCAGCGGCACGTCCCAGTGCGAAATTAAAATCTCGAACCGGCGCTGCTCTTCGCGTTTGAAGGTGAATTGATCGGAATAAAGTTTCTTGATGATTTCGTCTTCTCTGTTCGGCGCGTGAAAGGCGGCAGCGCTTTTGAAAATGATCGTCACGCGAAAATCCCAGCGCCCCTCTTCTGTCGAATGGAAACGCGGTTTTTCGATCTTCACGCTGAGAATGCGTCCAGACTCAATCTGTTTTTTCAGCACCGGCAGATGATTCTTTTTGAATAGCTGAAAAAATTCATCCGTGAAGCCCCATTTGGTTTTGTAGTAATACTCGATCACGTAAGGTTGATCCGCGCCTGCCTGAAAAGCGCCTGCGGGAATTTGCCAACCGATTACCACTAGCAGACAGACAATCAATAACGAATTCATTTTTTTTCTCATACTGGCTCTCCATTTCGAAAATGCAGTTGCATTTGTCCTGCATTAGTTGGTTGCCGACTTCAATTTTGCGCCATTGATCCATTCCAGCACTGTTCGATAAGCCGCATCTTCTGCTCCGCTCCAGCGCGGTCCGCCGCCATGCGGAGTCTTTTTCGCACCAACAACCCCCTCCTGGCTGGCATCGGAAATCGGTTTGCGCAGCAGCAGACTATTTTCAGGATTCGTCAGGTCAGCCATCTTCACGGAGAAAGCGAAATTCTCGCGCAACTGGGCCTCGGAAAAACGCCCGGCTTTGTCCGGCGGATTGAGCTTCAACAGGGCGTGCGTGGAATGGCAATCCACGCAGGCGTTGCCGTCACTGCCTTTTGCAGACAGCAACGGCATGATCCGCGCCACGAAGAAGTCATAATCCAGCGTTCGCGTCGAAGTCGTAGCCGATTTGCCGTCGCTGTAAAGCGCAATGGCCTGTTCCTGCAACCGCTCATTCGGATCATTGGCGATTTTGGCAACGGCGGCGCGGATGGCGGGGTGGCCGGACAAAGTTTTGGCGCGGCGAACAGCGGCCAGCGCGGCGGCGCGAACCTGATCATCCCGGTCGTCAAACGAAGCCGCAATCAGATGGAGCAGCCGCAAATCGTTTTCGACTTTCACGCTTTCCGTCACCAACCCCAGAATCAATCGCCGCTGGCCGGCATCCTGCGTTTTCAGCAGAACATCCAGCGCGGCAGCAATCGCGTTGGGCGCGCGCCATTCCGGTTTGGCAAAGGTCAGTTGCAGCGCCGACCGCAACAACTGCGGATTCGGCGATTGCAGTGCGGCGGCCAGTTTTTGTTCAACTGCCGGATCGCTGCGCAGATGCGGAAAGTCTCCCAGCGAACGCACAGCGGCGGCGGCGATTTTTCCGTCGGCGTTCAACACGAACTGTTTGATCTGTTCGTCAAACTTCTCCTGTTTGGCGGTTTCCAGACCGACAGCTTTCAGGCGATCCAGCGCGGCAACCTTTGCTTCGGCGTAATTGCTCGCCAGCAGTTCGCGCAACATCACGATGGCCTCTTGCCGGTTCCGTTCGCGGACTTCGAGTGGCAAGGAAGGATAGAACTCTTCGGCGACGCCGCGAACCCCCTTGTCTTCATCGAGCAACCGCCTCATCACCAGCAGCGGCAATTCTTCCAGCGAATTTTCCCGCAGCGTGAAAGCGGCGACCACGGCCTGTTTGCGCGTCGCAGCATTGTTTGACTTGAGCAACGGCTGCAAGGCTTTTTCCACGGCGGGCGCGCCTTCTTCGTAAAACTTGACGGTTTCGACATCGTTGCCGATGCGCGTGTACCGGCCCGCGTTCGGATAGCCGCCGCTGCGCAGATGGAATTCGGTCAGCGCCGCCAGCAGGTTTTCGCGTTGCAGTTCATTACCGTTGGTCAAGGCTTTGGCGACACGTTCGGCCATCTTGCGACTGGCTTCGTGATGGCCGTGCCTGGCCCGTTCGCGGTCTTCGGGCGTGGCAAGCAGCGCCACCCAGTTGTTGTACAGGTAGCGGACGTTCTCATCCGCCAGACTGTAAAAGTTCTCCCGCAGATTGCGCCGCATCCAGGGATGTTCGTTCACCGCCATCCGCGCGAGGAAGGCGTCGGCAATACGATCCTGCAAAGCTTCATCTCGCGTCCACCAGAACCACTGCATCAGCGACTTGGCAGCCTGCATTCTGACGGTCACGGACGAATCCGCCAGCAAACCAATCAGCTTGTCGGCGATTTCCGTTTGCGAAGTCAGATAGGAAAAATGCTGCGAAAAAATGCGCGTCGCTGCCCATCGCATGCGCTCGTTTTTGCTGACCAAAACCGATTTAACAGTGTCAAAAGCATTCGGGCTTAAGACGGATGAATGCCCGCTAAGTGTGAGCTTGCCGCTGAAAGGCGAAAATCCAGACTTCGTGGCAATCCGCCGAATCGCCTGTGCTGATGCGATCTGGACCATCTTGCTGGAATCACCGAGCAGTTTGCCCAGCGGCGCAACCGCGCTTTCCTCGCCAACACGCCCCAACGTCACAGCCGCAGCCGCGCGCATCATCGGTTCCGCGCTTTGCAAACTCGCGAGCAGATCATTGATCACCGGCCTTCCCGGTTTGTCCCAAACGTTGTCAATCTGTTCCAGCCGCAGCATCGCATCCTGTTCCGCCAGCTTCACGGGCAAAGCGTCAAAGCCTTGCTGCCAGCCTTTCTGCTCCGGGCCTTTGTAAAACTCGCTCAGCGCCATCACGGCGAACTGCGTTTCGCGAAACGGGGTGCGGAAGTTTTCGTACGTCTGCCGCGGATCGAACCAGCCGCCGAACGCCTGCTGGCGGCTGATCAAAAACTTCAGAGATTTGGCAATCTGCGGATGGTCGGTTTTGTAACCGGCGCGCGCCAGCGTGTACAGACAGTGATAAGTTTGAAATTCAACCGGCGTGCTCGCTGCTTCAAACAGCATGGACCATTGGCCGTCTTCGCGTTGAAGCGAAAGGATGCGTTCGGCGTTGCGCTTGATCTTGTCGGCGTAACCGGTTTGGTCCATCTCCGCAAAAGCCAGCGTCTGGTAGCAAAGATCAATCAGATTTTTATGCGCGTCCTGTTCAATCAGGGAACGGATGCGGTCGCGATACTCCTTGTCAGACCCAGCCGCGTCTGATGCTGAATCGAGCTTCACCAGTTGATCGAACACGCGCCAACTGTACCAGGCAACTTCGTAGGTGCTGACAATCGGCGTGTTGCCGTTGGTTTCGTCGTTCGGCAGCACAGTGCGGCCCTTGTAATAAATCTTCAGGTAATTCCCGACGCCGCGCAGCAGGGCGATGTTGTGCGGCAACTTGAATTCATCTTCGTGAATATTGACCAGGCTGGCCAGCCGGCTCATCACGTTGGCCGAAGCGCTGATGACGCGCGTCCACGAAGCCTCCGGAAAGCCGTAAAACGGGCGCGGATTATTGGCCAGCCGCTCCGTCAGGAATTCCAGCGATGACCGTTTCATCACCGCGTAGCCGTTATGTTTCGCCGTCAGTTCGGCGCGCGTCGGAAAGTGCGTAGCGTGACAGGCAATACAAAGCTGCGTTTCGGCGTGCGAGTTGCCGACGCGGTTGACGAGACCTCCGTGCCGGGGCGTGTTGGCGTGCCAACTGTCGCCCGCGCTGATGATGTAATCCATTCCGGCGCGAATCGCCGCGCGCGGATCGGCATACGGCGGTGCGTCATACACCGAAGTCCGAAGCTGATACAAAACGTGGTTCGCATCCACGCGGACGAAGTAAGTGCCGCGCGAAAGCAGCCGCGTCGTGAACTTGTTGCCGGGCAGCGCCTGGACTTCGTGCGGCGGGCTGACCGGATCAATGCCTTCTTCGTAAACCCTGGCTTCGTCGTTTTCGACCTTGAAGATGGAAACATCCACCGGCAGGTTGTCGCGTTCCGGCAAATCCAGTTCGAAATGAACCAGCTTCGGCTGCTGGCCGTCGTAGCTGAATTTGAACCAGTCCACGCCACCTTCGGGCAAAACATCACCGCTGGCGAATTCCGGCGTTTGTTGGTAGGGAATCTTAGACTTTGCAGGCTTCGCGTTCAGCGGCTGAATGTACGGCTTATCGTCCGCCGTCGCCCAGATAGTCTGGCCGAGCTGGAATTCATTGGCTTCGCGCCATGTGTCATTCGGCTCAACTTCAATAACCGTTTTCGACGCCTTGCTCGCTGGCCATTCGACGACCGAGACAGCGTAACTAATCGGCGCGCGGGAAGCCGAAGCAATTTCAACTTCTGTCGCGCCTGCCGCGCAAAACAGCGTATAAAGATCAGGATCGCCCACATGCAGCGTCTTGCCGGCGATGACCTGCTGTCCGCTGCGAAGCGTGACTGTCAACGAATCCGCTTCGCCCAACGCAGCCGGCGCGGGCAGCGAAACGGTCAGTGAATGAATCCTTTTCGCATCAGCGGCAGGCAATCGAAGGTTTTTAGACGCTCCCGGCGCAAGCCGTTCGCTGGCATCAACAATCTTCTTGAAACCGTCGCGCGCTTCCGCGCTCGCGCTTGATGCCAGCCGGGGCATCAATTGAGCAGCGACAACGACCACCAAAAAAACGACTAAACAGCAAAGCTGAACCTGTCTAACTCTCACCGCTGTTCTCCTTATTGGAATCGCACGGTCGCACCATCGTGTCGAGCAGGCGCTCCACCACGTCGGTTGGGTTCTTGCAATACCCGGTGTGTGCGGGCGAAGTCTGGATAATGGTGCTGCGCGGCGCAATCAGCCAGTAAAAACGCTCCCGCTGCGTCAATTGCCCAATCGGCCCAGCCTGCGCTCCGCCCGCGCAAATTGCCGGAATCGCCGCCAGATGGGGCCGGATGGATTCGACATCCAGCGCCGGAGCAAAGACTTTCAGCCGCTGTTCATCCAGTTCAATGCGCGCTTCGAGGAATTTTCTGGCCGGGCAGGAAACAATCACGCCGACGTTGATGAACTCTTCCCGCTCCACGCGAGGAACGACACGGATGATGGCGTAATCGTAAGTGCAGTGATCTTTATTTTGATCGGGCACGAATCGCCTCCTCCAGAAAAGCGCGCGGCGCGGCCAACCGCGTCAGCAAATATTCCGCGTACGCTTCCCGGTGCTCTTCGCACCCGCCAAACGGCGCATCGCCCATTAGCCAAGCCTCCGGAATCAGGTTCACGGTGCGATGAATGATTTCCGGCGTGATCCGCTCGGTCATCTTCGCGTCGGCTTCGGCCAGGGAATCAGCGAACCGGAGCAAAACGTGATCTTTGATCATCGGGAAAGCGTCGCGGCTGCGTTCCAGGTGCTTATCCCAGCGGTGGTGAAAATACAGCGCCGCGCCGTGATCAATCAGCCACAACCGCCGGTGCCACATCAGCATGTTCGCGTTGCGCGCCGTCCGGTCAACGTTCGTCACAAAAGCGTCGAACCAGACAATCGCGGAAGCAAGCTCCGAGTCAGGCTTTTCCGCCACCGGGTCAAAGGTGACGGAACCCGGCAGATAATCCAGCGCCAGATTCAACCCCGCGCTCGCCCGGATCAAATCCTGAATTTCCGGGTCCGGCTCGGTGCGCGCAAGATCAGGATCGAGTTCCACAAAGACAATTTCCGGCACCGGCAACTCCGCCGCGCGTGCAAGCTCTCCCGCCACCAACTCCGCGATCAGCGCTTTCGGTCCCTGCCCCGCGCCGCGAAACTTCAGCACGTACATTCCGTCATCATCGGCCTCGATGATGGCCGGCAGCGATCCGCCTTCGCGCAGCGGCGTGACATACCTTGTGGCGATGACGGTTCTCAAGTTCATTTTTCCGCGCCAAACTCCACTCTTTCGTAAATCTCCGAGAAGGTGAGCGTGCCAGGGATCGTAACAAGCCGGATTTCTTGTTCCACTTCCTGAATCGTCCAAATGTTATTTACCTTCGTAAAATGGTCGGCGGACTGTTTGGCTTGAGAAATTAGGACGTACTCTGAGAATGACTCAATCGAACGGTAATCCCTGAATTTTTCTCCTCGGTCATAGGCTTCCGTTGACGAAGAAAGGACTTCGATAATCAACAATGGATTAAGCAAAGTGTCGGCGTGATCGTCAAGAAACTGCGGCGTCCCGCAAACCACAACCACATCCGGATAGGTATATTGCCCCGATCTCGGAACTCGAACCCGCATGTCATTTGAATAAGTTTCACAAGGTTTCCCCTTCAATTGAGCGCGTAATTCACCTGCAATATTCCCAGTGATCAGGTTATGTTCCCGCGTGGCTCCCGCCATTGCATAGATTTGCCCCGACAAATACTCGTGCCTGACATTCGAGGATCGCTCAAAGGAAAGATATTCCTCTTCGGTAAATAGAGGTGACGGTTGAGTCACTACATTTCCTGTCATACATTTCCTCCAGGGCGTGGCGCCTCATCATCAATTGGTTTCAGGGACGCCGCAACGATAAATAGCCTGTTCAATCGAGGAACTATTCAGACCGAAACGAGTTCCCATTGCCGAGCGCGTTCCGTCAAAGCCGACACTTTTATGTGCCAATCGTGCAAAGTGGCAGGATCAAAGTCCGCGCCGTTCGGCCAAACCAACGTATGCACTTCCGGGTCAAGCTGCACTTGATTGAATAGCGTCAGATCACGCAACGGACGATACAGTTCACCGGCCAACACAGGTTGAAAATTGATGGTCTGTTCGGTCGCGTCGTCAAACTGCACACGCAAAGTGTACAGCGCAACGATTTGAAACGACCGGACGCGATAAATTGGAATTCTCATCTTTCTGCATTCTCGCTTGCACGAAATATAGGTCGGCGGTTGTAACCAACGGTTGGATCATTCGCTCTGAAAGCCAATATGGACTCCACCTCTTTTTGATAAACCTCGGATGCCGAAGCGCTCTCTGACTCTCATAGTATTTCTTTTCGTATTGTGAAGTCTCTCCGCTCCTCACGAGAAAAATCAGCTTCGATGAGTTTTCCGTTGGCACTGCCAAAGTAATTGATACTGTCCGTTACATCCTGCCCAATATAAATTTTCCCGTTTGGGTAGGTAATTTTGTAAATGACCTTCATCTCTTCATTCACATACAAGCAATTCTGGCCTAAGCCTTGCGGACAAGACTTAGGCCAGTAACATTCCCAAACGACCGCGCCGCCCGTTAGCTTTGATGCTCAGGGTGCGTGCAGCCTTTGAACTCTTTCAGGTAGGTGTTGCCCTTGTACTTCAATTCCTGGTGGATGCCGATTTTCGAGGTGTAGTACCCGTCAATCGTCATGTTCTTGATGGATTTGAAGAACTTTTCTTCGGTCGTGGCGGGCTTCGCTTCGTTCTTGCTGATTTCGGTCAGCAGGGCGATTTGCTGGTCTTTGGTGGCTTTGTTGAACGCCGCGCTGTTTTTCGACTGGCTCATCTTGTCCACGGCGGCCAAACCGTCTGTCCACTGCTTTTTGGTCTCCGGCGAAGATTCGCTGATCATCAGGTCAATGAATTGCGGAACTTCGGCGGCGATTGCGCCGGGCGAATTGTCGTCGGTCGGGATGATCAGTTCGGAGATCGTTCCGATCAGGGCCATCTGGTCGGCGCTGAAAAACTTCGGCGCGGCGGCTTTCTTGGCCGGCGCTTTGGCGGCGGCGCTGCCGTGTTGATGGTCCTGGGCCAGGGCGTTTGAGTTCAGCACCGGCAGACTGGCGCCCATTCCTACGGCAATGCCTTTCAGCGCGCTGCGGCGAGAGACGTTGTTGTTATCATCTGACATAGGTTTGTGCCTCGTGGTTGGTGAAGTGATGAGTGATGAGGGTTGTGGACTGAACTTGCCGCTCAGTCCACATTCCTCGGTTACTTTGTGGAAGGCTTTTCCTTCTTCGGCTCTTCTTTCTTTTCGCCGTCCTTCTTTTCGCCTTCCTTGTAATCGGCCAGCCATTCAACATCAATGGCGTCGGCTTTGCGTTTGTCTTTTTCGGCCATCAGCCAGTCGCCACGTTCGTTCCAGCCTTCGCCGCCTTCGGGCATTTTGTGGCAGAAAAGACAGTCTTTCGCGCCGAACTTGGTGGCTTTTTTGACGAATGGCGGATAGGCGTTGGTGGTCAGCGCCGAACCCAGCATGACAGCCGCAATGGCGACTGCGATTGAAAATTTGATCAGATTCTTGGTCATTGCTTGCTTGTTACCCCACGGAAAAATCGGTTTGTCTTGCGCTCCCTCTTGGTTGACCTGATTTGGCGGCCCCTTTGGTTGCGATGCGTTCAGTCTTGCCCGTCACGCGCGAAAAGCTTGCGAAAAAGTTGGCGTCTGCCGGGATCGCGCGGCGCCAGCAGCACCTCGGAAAAGCATTGCGCGGTGACGCGTTGCAAATCTTCCAGCCAGCTTTCTTCAATCAGGTAGAAACCCGCTGATTCCAGCTCCAGTTTGCGGTTTGGGAACTGATGATCCCACTCCACCTGGACGGCATTTTGCCAGAACTGGTTGCGGCTTTTGATCTCTACTCTGATGCGACTTGCCATTGATTGTGACGAAGCGATTGCGCCGGAATTAACTTTGCCGCGAAGGGGTCGCGGCTTTTTCCAAACGCGGACGAATCTTAATCGCGGCGTCAGGCGGATGCAAGTTGGCACTCGTGGTTCGGGACGAATCGGTACCGGGAGCGGTAGCGACCGGGTGTTCGCGAAAAGCGTCTGCCACGAGTCCACCCAGTCGCTACCGCTCCCGGTACTGCTCCAGCAGACTATCGCGCCGAAAACTTGTAGATCGTTGTGGTCGCAAACCGCTGTCCCGGCTTCAGCGTCACGTTCGGGAAGTTCGGCTTGTTCGGCGAATCCGGATAATGCTGCGTTTCCAGACAGAAGCCGTAGCGTTGGTTATAGACCTTGCCGCCTTTGCCGGTGATCGTGCCGTCCAGGAAGTTGCCGGTGTAAAGCTGGACGCCGGGCTGATCGGTGAATACTTCCATCACGCGGCCCGTGGTCGGTTCGTAGACCTCGACGGCGGGCGTCGTAATGTTATTGCTGGTTTTCAGGATGAAGTTGTGATCGTAGCCTTTGCCCAGAATCAACTGTTCGTCCTGATCGTTGATGCGCGCGCCGATGGCCGTCAGATTGGTAAAGTCGAAGGGCGTGCCGGCCACCTGTTTCACGTCCCCGGTGGGAATCATCGTTTTGTCCACGGGCGTGATCTGGTCGGAGTTGATCTTCAACTGATGGTTAAGAATGTCGCCGTTCCCTGCCCCGGCCAGATTGAAGTACGAGTGATTGGTCAGATTCAGGATGGTTTCCTTGTCAGTTGTCGCGGCGTAATCAATCTTCAGTTCGTTTTTGTCAGTCAGTGTGTACGTCACCGTCACATCCAGATTGCCGGGATAGCCTTCCTCGCCGTCCTTGCTCAGGTATTTCAGCGTGACGGCGTCGTTGGCCGGTGACGGCGTCGCGGTCCAAACCGCCTGGTAAAAACCTTTCGGTCCGCCGTGCAGATGGTTTTCGCCGTTGTTTTTGGCCAGCGTGTAGGTTTTGCCAGCGAGCGTGAACTGCCCTTTGGCGATGCGGTTGGCGTATCGTCCGGCGACGGAGCCAAGGTGCGGATTTTTATCCAGATAGCCTTTCAGATTGTCATATCCGAGCGCGACATCCTCGAATTTGCCGTTTTTATCCGGAGCTTTGATGGAAGTGACGGTCGCGCCGTAATTGGTGATTTTTACTTCAACGCCGTTTTTGTTGGTCAGGGTGTACAACTCGACCTCGGTTCCGTTGGGCAGTTTGCCAAAATTTTCTTTTTTCAGAGTTGCAGCCATTCCTTCCTTGGTTGGTTCTTTCGTTGATGGGGCTGTGGTCTGTTCCGTGGTTTTCTGTCCGCAGGCCGCGAACACGAACGCCAACGAAAACAGTGACAGCGCGAGAAGCGGTTGTTTGAATCGCATCACTGAATCTCCTCAATTTGGGTTGCGTAATTGTAGCGGCAAAACATAAGGCCCCTGCCCATACAGATCAAGCTGATTCTGCGCATGATGCGGTACGCGAGCGTAAGCGACCGCCATTTCAGGTGCGGATGGCGCTCGCTTACGCTCGCGTACCGTGGCAATGCTCTCGCACCTTGGCAATCTTCCAGATCACAGCATCCGGTCAATTTGCGCGAAGACATTTTGAAGTTCGCGGGGAGTGGCTGCGCCGGTGATTTTCATGACGATGTGGCCGTTGCGGTCTATGACGAACAGGTTCGCCTTGCCGCCAGTGTAGCCATATGCCTTCGACACCTTGCCCGTCCAGTCCAGCAGCACGGGGTATTTCACTTTTGATTTGAAAACGCCGCGAACGATGCCGCGCGCAAAAAAAGGAACGGAATTCAGGACGGCCACCCCCTGCTGATCAATTTTGGTTTGATAGCGATCCCACAGCGGGCGCGCCCAGCCTTCGATCTGCTCGGAACCTTTGCGGTCGCCGAAGGTCAGCACGGTGACTTTCTGTTTGGGAAAGCGGTAGGAAGCTGAATTGTCGTATTGATCTTTCAGCTCAAAGTCTGTGGCCTTCGATGCGACCGAATCTTTGGCGTTGACGTAAAATTTTTGATCGGTCAGGAAAAGAGATGAAGCGACAATGAGTAATGCAAAACCCATGCGTAATACTTGTTGATGGATCATGTGTGGGAATCAAGTCTCCAGTTTTTATCTGTGATTTTTCACCCGCATCTTCCCATCATGCCGCTGCCAGCGCAAAGCAGCCCGCTCCTTGCAGGATGAGCGCCGCCGAATCGGACAGCAAATCCACTTCGGGGCGATTACCGAATCGCTGGCGGAGTGCGCAGGTTGCATCCTGGATCAAGGCGCCGGCCAGCCGGTGCGCGCTTTCGACGCCAAGTTCGGTGGCGTAGTTCGACCGGCAGTGGCGCAAATCCTGTTTCGCGGGTTTGCCCAACAGGTCTGGATCGGCAAGTTCATCCAGCAGGTCGTCACAGATTTGATAGGCCATTCCCAGCGATTCGCCGAATTCGCCCAACACAGCGGCATCCTCCTCCTGCGCGCCGCAGGCCACTGCCCCGGCAATCATGGTCAGACGCATCAGTGCCGTCGTTTTTAGATTCCGGCTGGCCAGCGCGTCCGGACCTTGCCCGGAACCTTGCAACGCCAGATCAACTGCCTGGCCGCCGATCATTCCATCCACACCGATGCAGCGAGCGGCTTCTTCCATCAACCGGGCGGAGGACTTGCACTCGCCGTGCGCGCGCGCGGTGCGGGACAGCAAGGCATACGATTCATTCATCAACGCCAGCGCGGTCAGCAGCGCGATGCTTTCGCCGAAAACACAATGCAGCGCCGCGCGTCCGCGCCGGATCGCGGCATCATCCATTGCCGGCAGATCGTCAAAAATGATCGAACTGGTGTGCAGGAATTCCATTGCACAGCAGGCGGGCAGGGCGTCCTGCGGACGCGCGCCGATGATCTCCGCGCCCAGCAGCGTCAGCATCGGGCGCCAGCGCTTGCCGCCGGGAAAGAGCGAATAATGCATCGCTTCATTCAGCCGCCGGGCGTGCGGCTGCGAACTGCGCGGCAGATGCTCTCCGAGCGCTGCTTCGATGGATTGGCGGTGACGACTGACGTAGGCAGAGAGTCGTTCTGTCATAATTTGTTGCGTTTTTCCTGAAAAACAATTCTGCTCAATGCTTCGGTTGCTTCCAATATCGGCAGGTGCCCTGCCCCGGCAAGCTCAAATGCACGAGCTTGCGGCCAAATTCCTTTCCATATTCCGACCGATTTTTTGATCGCGCCAAAAGACCGTTCGCCGAACACAATGTCCACCGGTTTGTGCAGGCCAGCCCACCGCTGGATGCCATCAATGCCTGTCAGCAATTCCAGGTAGCGATACGAAACCTGGTGATCCACGCGGCGGAACGCTCCGGTTAAATCCGTCTCTTCCGTGCGATGACTTTTCAGCGACAGGTTCGTGATCCAGCGTCCGACCGGATTGGCGAACGTCGAAAGGTAGGCGTATTTGCCGAACGGCGGCGTCACGAACAGTTTAAAGTACATCGGCAAATAGGCGAACGGGTCAATCATCACCATCCGGTTGATTCGCTCGGCAAGACGCGCGCGCAATTCCATCGCGCTCAACCCCAGCAGCGCGCCGCTGCAATTTCCGAGCAGCGTGACCGGGGCGTCCAATTTTTCAATTTCGCCGGTCAGTTCCTCCGCCAGGGCCTCGAGCGTCCATTCGTGCGGCGGCGTTGACTGACCATATCCCGGCAGATCGGGACTGACGATCATCGCATCCGAAGGCAGGAATCTTGCCAGCGGCGCAAATGTCGAATGATCGCCGCTCCATCCGTGCAGCCCGAAAAAAATTCGCTCGCCCTGTCCATAACGTTTGGTGAACATTGCCTGGATACGCATCGCTTCCAGCGTGCGGTTTTGGCAATTCATTTGCTGGCATTCACTGGGCACGCCCTCCACTTCCGCACGCTGGAAGCGATGCGTACCCAGTTATCAAGCGCGGCTTTGAATCCGTTCCGCCGTCAGCTTTCCGCCCAGCACAACCATCGGCATGCCAGTTCCCGGCGTGGTGCTGGCGCCGACGTAATACAGACCTTCGACTTCGCTGGAATAATTGCGGTCGCGAAACGGGCCGACTTGAAACAGCGTGTGCGCCGCGCCGAACGCCGATCCGTCAAACAGCCCGAAGCGCCGGCTCCAGTCAGCGGGCGTATAGACTTCCTCCACCACAATCCGCTCCGGATCGAGATCAACGCCCTGCTGCCATAACCGTTCGAGTACTTGCCCTTTGACCGTGCGGACGGCGGCACCCCAGTCCAGACCGTTCACTTCGCCCGGCATTTCACTAAGCAAGGGCGTCGGCGCCAGCACGAACATTGCGGTGTCGCCCGCCGGAGCCAGGTCCGGATCCGTTTCCGAAGGCACGGAAACGTAAAACGGCAAATTGCGCGGGATTCGTTTGAATTGCAGCAGATCGTCGAACGCGCCCGCGAAATCGTCCGGCAGAAAGATGGTGTGATGCCCGAGGTTTTTCACCTTGCCGCGCACGCCCCAGTAAAACGTCATCACGCCCGGCGTCATCTTCGTGCGCGAAAGCTTCGACCGGAGCGATGACCGCAGCGAATAATCTCCCAGCAATTCCGTGTTGGTCGTCGGCACATCCACGTTCGAGACCACAATGTTTGAGGCGTGAAAAGTGCCGTCCGCCAGTTCGATTCCGCTGACGCGGCGGTCTTTGACAACAATCTGTTTAACACGTTTGCCCGTGTGAATCTCGACGCCGAGTTCACGCGCCAATTTTTCAATGCCTTCGACCAACGCGTAAATGCCGCCCTTCGGCAGCCACAGCCCATAGGCCAGTTCGCCATAAGCAAGAATCGTAAACAATCCCGGCAAATTGTACGGCGAGCCGCCCAGGTACATTCCGTAGGAGCCGAGCGCTTCGCGGATGTACCGGCTTTTGAAAAAGCGGCTCAATTCGCTGTCGAGCGAGCGCCAGACGCTGAGCCGCGCCATCTCGCCAATTTTGAGCGCGCCGATCCATTTGACCGGATTGTCTTCGTTGCGCGTCACCAGTTTGTCGAACGAGAGCCGGTATTTGATTGCGGCGTCTTCCAGGAACGAAATCACATTCGGCCGCGAACCGGGTTCGATGCGTTCGCATTCGTTGAGCAGCGTTTGCAGATTTGATGACAGCGTGAAGCGGGTTTTGTCCGGCCATTCAAAACTGACGGAAGGATCCACGGCAATCAGTTTGACATAATCGTGGAAGTTTCGCCCGGCGGCGGCGAAGAGTTGCTCGAACACCCAGGGATAGTTCAAAAGCGATGGGCCGGTGTCGAACCTGAAGCCTTCATGTTCAATCAGATTGGCACGCCCGCCGACGCGGTCGTTGGCTTCAAACAGCGCGACCTTGTATCCGGCCAGGCGCAGATGAATCGCCGCGCTCAGGCCTCCCAGGCCGCCGCCGGCAATGATCACCGAACCGCGCGCGTGACCGTTTTTCCCGTTTGTCGAAACTGAATTGCTCATTGTCTTTTCGGCGGCGATGTTAATCGTTCCGTCTCCGGGCAGCACGGCTCACGCGCGCTGCGTTAAGCGCGCAGATAAGCCAGCGGCAAGCGCCAGTATTTGCTCTTCGGCAACACTCTGAATTTTTCGCGCATCGGGACGCTTTCGCGATGCTGAATGCCGCGCGGACTGTCGGCGATGCGCCGGTTCAACTGCCGGTACACGTCAATGCAGGCGCGAATTGCGACGCGGCTGTCGTGATTGAAGGCGTCCAGATCAGCCAGCGAGGCCTCGTAATAGTTTTCGGTCAATGCTGCCAGCTTTCGCAATACATTGTTCAGCGCCGGCAACTGGCCGGGATTGGAGGCGTCCATCTCTTCGATGCCTTCGGCGCGCAGCATGTCCTGCGGCAGATAGACGCGATGGCGGCGCTGATCTTCGGCCACATCGCGCAGGAAATTGGTCAATTGCAGCGCAATGCCCAAATGACGGGCGCTTTTCAATGCCCGGTCAAAGTCCTGTGGCTTTGGCGAGCCGTAGACATAGGCCAGAAAGTAACCGACCACGATGGCGCTGCCGTAAATGTACGAGTCAATCAGATCATCGAGCGTTGCGAACTTGCGCGGCCACACATCCAATCGCATGGCATCCAGGAAGGCGTGGTAATGCTCCGGCGGAATGCGGCATTCGCGGACCACTTCGGCAAAGCCGGCGACAAAACAGGGCACGCCATGCTCCAGTGATTCGCGAATCGAATTACAACACAGTGCGGTGTCGTAATGTTCCGCCCATTCGCCAAGCAATCTTGTCTGCCGCATCTGGGACAGTGGAAAGCTGTCCACCACTTCGTCGGGATAGCGCACGGCGGCGTAGATCGCTTCGACTTGCGCGCGTTTCGCCGGAGGCAAAAAACGCGTCACGATGAAAAAGCTGGTGCTGTATTTTTTCAACACCGCCCGGGACTGTTTCACCAAAATCTCCCAAATTTCAGCGTCGGAATTCGCCGCCAATGCCCGCCGGTGAGTTTCCAGTTCGATTTGCCACCATTGATCCTGGCTCCAGACTTCTTCTTTATTGGTTTGTGCGGATAGTTTGTTCATCAAAACAGCGACTCCTGCTCGATCCCTCTGGCCAGCATTTCAATTCTTCTGACGTAGGCTTTGACATCAAACTTGCGCGCGCAACCGTTGTAGGCCATGTAGCGGATCATTCCAAAGATGGGCCGCGCGGGCGCCCAGGGGCGGTCGTGTTTCGCGCCAATCGCCCAGGCGATGCCGGTATAACCGTTCGGATCGCGCCCGTCCAGTTCGTAACGGTCATTCAAGCGCACGGCAATGTCGAACGCTTCGTCCGGCGTGCGTGTCCATTCCAGAATTTTCTTCGCCCAATACATTCTCAGGTATCCGTGCATACGCCCGGTGATGACCATTTCCTTTTGCGCGGCATTCCAAAGATCATCGTGCGTTTCAGCGGCTTCAAATTGGGCTTCTGTGTACAGGTGCGGGCGCGGATCGTTCACATGTTCGGCCAGCGTCTTGCGCGCCCATTCGTGGCAGCCAGCCAGTTTGTCGTACTGCGGATTGCGAGCGACATAATTAATCGCGAGTTCTCGCCGCACAATCATCTCTTCCAGATAAACATCTTTCGCGTTTTGCGGCACGTCGGCTTCGCGAATGGCCAGGGCAATCGTGTGCGGTCCAAGCTGGCCGAAATGCAGATATGCGGACAGCGCGCTGGTTCCCGGCAGATGGGGCAAATTGCGCGCCGTGTCATAAGTCCGCAAGCCTTCCGCGACGAACTTCCTGAGCGAGGCCAGGCCGGCGCTGGTTCCACCTTTGAAATGCCTGACGGCTGGAGTCGTCCGGTCAAGCGGCAGGTCAGCCAGAATTTGCGCCTCGTCAATCGGCTGACTGGCTGGCAGCTCCGCATCCTTCCATTTGAATCTTGCCTTCGGATTATCGAGCGGTTCAAAAAATGCGGGGAGTAATTTATGAAGCTTCGGGCGGATGGTGCGGGCGGCGTATTCTTCCTTGGGGAAAAACTTGGTCGGCACGATCACATCGGCGTCCACCGTCCAGAACGGCGTCTCAAGCTTTTGCGACGCGCTCTGCCGCCATCCCTCCGGCTCGCGCATTGGATTTTCATCGCCAATGACCAGCGCCGGTTTCACCTCCCTGCAAAACCTGATCAAGTCGTGATTCGGAAAGGGGCGAAAGAGGAAGGCTGCGCCGCGCTCTTCAACGCGGCGTTTGGTTTCAGCAAGCCCTTCCACCAGAAAATTGTAATGCCGCAGATTGGCGTTCGGATATTTTGGATGAAGGCCGAAGAACACAGCCACTGGCAGTTGCAATTCGTTGGCCGCGTGGATGGCAACATCCAGGGCAGGATTGTCCTGGCCGCGCTGCGCGCGCTGCATCCAGTAAACGACGCATCGTCCTTCAGCGTCAGGCGCGCCTGACCGTCGGATGACCACTCGCGGATCGGATTGTAATTGTTCCAAGCTGGCCAAACTCCGGCTCCTTTCGTCTCAGTCGCCCGTGCTGACAGCCAACGATTTCAGCACCATCCGCTCTTCCTGCCTGGCGCCGAGGATTTCCGCCGTCGCTTTCGCGCGGTAATCGAAGATCATTTCCAGTGAGCGCCTGACAAACAGCCCATGCGCCAATCGCCCAAAGATGCCGAATGGAATTCGGTACAACACGCGGTCGCGCATCAATGTCCGGTTCGGTCCGATCTCTTCAAAAGTGTGCGTGTGATGCCACAAATCATAGGGACCGTTCAGTTGTGTATCCACGAATTTCTCGCCCGGTTGCCAGCGTTCGATCAGCGTACGCCAGTTCAGCGGGACTCCATACAGATTTAATTGATAGTCAATCAATGTTCCTTCCGCCATCTGAATTGGCGCGGGAGTGATAATGCGGAATTTCAGGAAGGGCGGCGTGATGCGTTCCAGATTGAACGCATCACAGAAAAAAGCGAATGTTTCCGCACGCGAGCGAGGGACAATCTGTTTCCGTTCAAGAATGTAAGTATGCATAAGACCTCGACGACCTGGTCACTTGAATAGTGAAGTTAGCGCCGGTTTCAATTCCGTGTATTTGAATCTGTAGCCGGTGTCCAACGCGACTTTCGGGAAAACCCTTTGACTGACCAGCACAACATCGGCCATTTCGCCCATCAGAACCCGCAACGCGAATTCCGGTACCGGAAAAAATGTCGGACGATGCAGCGCGGCGGCCAATTCTTTGGTGAATTCTTCGTTATTGACGATGTTGGGAGCGACGCCATTGATCGGGCCTCCGACCTTTTCGCTGAGCAGTGCGTGGCGAAAGATTCCCACAATGTCGTCCCGGTGAATCCACGGAAACCATTGCTGCCCGTCTCCCAACCGCGCGCCCAAACCAAGTTTGAACGGCAGCAGCATCTTTTCCAGCGCGCCTCCATCTTCGGTCAGAACGACGCCGACTCTGACCAGGGCCACTCTGACTCCGGCGGACTTCGCCTCGGCGGCCTCACGCTCCCACTCAACACAAACATCTGTCAAAAATCCGCGCCCTTGAGCCGAGCGTTCATCCAATGGCTCCTGACCGCGATTGCCGTAAAATCCCACCGCCGAACTGCTGACCAGCACTTTCGGCGGATTCGGCAATTCCTTTATTCCAGCAACTAAATTTCGCGTTCCTTTCACGCGGGAGTCGCGAATACGTCTTTTATGTTCGTCCGTCCATCGAAACGCAACCACGGGTTCTCCGGCCAGATGAATGACCGCTTCAACTCCTTCCCAGGCTTCGCGCGGCGGCAATTCCGTCTCTGGATTCCAACGATAAGCCTTTGCATTCGGTATCACTTCTGCGTTTTCCGGGCGGCGGGACAAAACAACAATATCATGTCCCTCACTCGACAATGACCGGCAAATTTCCTTGCCGATCAACCCTGTGGCTCCTGTTATCAGCACTCTCATTACTTTCTCCTATTGCGTCTCAGACACATACTCAAGGGAACTATAAATCCTGTACATAATCTGGACAAATTCAGAATATCAGGAAACTATTCTTAGTCAACACAGATTCCGTTCAAACAAATATCTTGACAAAAACTCAACAGGAAAACAAAATTACCGTACTATGACCGATCAAGAACTATCTTCAAATTCTTTTTTAGATACTCCCAAATACCGCATCGGCGCGGTCAGCCGGCTGACGGGTTTGTCCTCCGATGTAGTTCGTGTCTGGGAGCGGCGCTATAAGGCAATCAATCCTCAACGGAGTGATGGCGGCTCCCGATTGTATTCGGACACAGACATTGCGCGGTTGCGCAAGCTGCGTCAGGCGGTCGAGCTTGGACATGCAATCGGCCAGGTAGCGAAACTGCCCGATCAGGAGTTGGACACACTGGCGGGAAAACATCGCGCTACCCTTACCATCAGCGCCCCGGAGGCGAACGATCCGCACAAGGTAACTCGCGAGCGTTTCCTGGAAGCCATCACACGAATGGATGTCATTGCCGCTGATGAAGAAATTCATCGCGCCGCGACACTCTACCCGCCTCGTGTCATTGTCAAAAATATTGTTTCGCCATTGTTGGAAGAAATCGGCGAACGCTGGGCGCATCAGGATTTCGGCATCGCGCAGGAACATGTGGCTACGTACCTGATCCGTAATCTGCTCAGTTCTCTCTTCCGGCTCTATCCGCCGGATGAGGCTGCGGAGACCATCGTGCTGGCAACGCCTTCCGGGGAGCGCCACGAGTTCGGCATTCTGATCGGCGCGCTAATTGCGGCCACGCGTGGTTGGAGAGTCGTCTATCTGGGCGTTGATCTTCCGGCGCAGGAAATCATTCGCACCGCCAAACTCACCAAAGCCCGCGTGCTGGTGTTGAGCATCATCGCTCAGGAGAATTCCCAAACGGCGGAAGAGTTGAAGACCATTGCGGACCAGGTTCCGGCCTACACACGCGTCTGGATCGCCGGCGCAGATGCGCAAAATCATCGCGCCCTGATCGAAACGGCCAACTGGATTCTGGTGCGCGACTTTGAAGATCTGGACGACCGGCTTAAACGTTGAAGCTTGCGTTCGCAACCTGCATTTGCCATTTGTCGTTTTTGATTTGTCATTGAGCCGTCCAGCCACTACAGCCGATGACAAATGGCAATTGAAAATCAAAGCTCGGAAATTCCGCCTGCTTCGCATCAGCCTCCGTTCTTAGCTAAATCGGAACAACCAAACGTGGGACGGACTTTAGTCTGCCCCGGCGTGGAGACAGACTGAAGTCCGTCCCACGTGTACCAATCTTTTGTGGTCTGATTTAGAATCCGTTGCCCCCTCTCAATTATAGATTTCAATTTCGCTTCGAATTCGTATCATGCGCTGGTTGCACCAGATTGCTCTATTCTTACTTCAGCGCCTTCCGTGGGCCCTTGGATTTTCTGAAAGCTGGTAATGAACAGATTAACTTTTTCCCTTGTCGCAATCATCACAATTGTCTGCATTTTTTCACTCGTCTTTTCGGCCACGGCGCAGCGCCAGCCGTCCAGCGCGGCTACCAGTCCCCAGTCAGAACCGCAGGCGGGCCAGGCGGGCCAGTCTAGTCAGCCGGGCCGTCCACAACGCCGGGAGGATTTCGACATTCGAGCGAATCTGGATCGGACCCTGCCCGCCGAATCAGAGAATTTGAAGTTGACCCTACCCCAGGGCCGCCGTCTTGTCGCGGCGCGTGATTCACGGCTGCGGCGCGAACAACCGGGCGCGCAACTGCGCTTCAGCAATTTGACCGGCACGCCCAGCCGAGTCTACAGCTTCACGCAGAATGTGACCCCGCCAGGCATCACAGACGCCGAAATCACTGCCAGGCAGTTTTTGAAAGGCAATGACGACCTGTACCTGTTGCGCGACGACGAAGTGGACGGCTTGCGCGCCGCGCGACGCTATCGCACCGATCACAACGGGGTGACGCATCTGACGCTGCAACAGCAGGTCAATGGCATTGAAGTTTTCCAGGGCGATTACTCTTTCCATTTCGACCGCCACGGCGCGCTGCTCGCAGGCGGCGGCGAGTTGATTCCAGCGGCATCGAACTTCACCAACGCTTCACGTCCGCGTTTGCCGGCCGCCGCCGCGCTGCGCAAAGCCGCCGAATATGCCGATCTGAAATTGACCGGGGATAGTTCAATCAAGTCCGCGGCAACGGGCGTGGATCAGCGGCAACGCCTGTCCAACACCGCGAAATTCGAGCGCGATGTCGAAGCGCGGCTGGTGTACTTTCCGCTGACCGGCAATCAATTGCGCCTGGCCTGGGAATTCACGATGTGGCTGCGGGAAACACCGGATGTTTATCTGATGGTGGTGGACGCCGAGGACGCCACGCTGCTTTATCGCGACAATCAAACCTGGTACTGCTTTGAATCCGGTACGGAACAGAGAGCGATAGCGACCGGGTCTGCTCTGGCCATCAATCACGCTCATCGGAACGCCAGCCGGTCGCTGCCGCTCCCGGCACCGCACCAAACGGCACAGACGCCGCACGGGCTGGTTTTCACCGGAGAAAGTCCGCGTCCGAACTGGCCGTTTGTCAGTAATAATCCGCCTTTCGCACAACGCGAAGACCTGCCATTCCGGCCGACGCCTTATAACGGCGCCACGATCTTTCCCGCGAACGCTCCGCACAATGATTGGTGGGCGGGGATTACGCCGACCTCTTTCACCAGCAACAACGTGGATGCCTATCTCGACCGGAATGCCAACAATCAGCCGGACGATTCGCCGCGTCTGATCGTTCCGGACAGCAATTTTTCCTTCCCGATTGACTTCACCCAGCAGCCCACCACGGAAGACAACCAGAAAGCGGCGCTGGCCAATGTCTTTTATTGGACGAATCGTTACCACGACATTCTTTATCTGTTCGGTTTCAACGAAGCGGCGGGCAATTATCAACTGAACAATTTCGGACTCGGCGGATTTGCGGGCGATCCCATTCGCGCCGAAGCGCAGGACGGCAGCGGCACGGACAACGCGAACTTTTCGCCCTCGAATGATGGTTCACCGGGGCGGATGCAGATGTACCTGTTCACGGGCGGCACGATCCAGCGCGACGGCGATCTGGATCAGGGCATCATCATCCACGAGCTGACGCACGGCACCAGCACGCGGCTGGTCAGGAATCTGGGCTTCACTCAGGGTGGAGGAATGGGCGAAGGCTGGTCGGATTACCTGGGTTTGGCGCTGCTGCTGAAAGAAGGCGACAATCTGGATGGCACGTATGCCGTCGGAGGTTTTTCGGTTAACGACTTCACCAACGGAGTCCGCCGGTTTCCGTACAGCACCAGCACAAATGTTTATCCATTCAGCTATGGCGACATCCCGCGCAGCACAGGCGTTCACGCGGTCGGCGAAATCTGGTGCAACACCTTGATGGAGATGCGCGCCCAGTTGATTCGCAAGCTCGGTTTCAGGGAAGGCCAGCGGCAAAGTATTCAGCTTGTCATTGACGGTATGAAAATGACCGCTCCGGCGCCGTCGTTCCTGGATGCGCGCAATGGAATCATGCTGGCCGACAAGGTCAACAACGGCGGCGCGAATCAATGCACGATCTGGCAGGCGTTTGCGAAACGCGGGATGGGTTTTTCGGCCTCGACGCTCGATTCCCGCGACTCGGCGCCGCAGCAGGATTTCGACCTGCCGCCTTTCTGCAGCAGCCTCGGCACGATTCGATTCAATCAAAAAACCTATCTGCTCGGCGAAACAGTTCAAATTTCGCTCGGCGATCAAAATGCCGCCGGAACGGTTGGCGTCAAAGTACGAAGTTCCATGACAGGCGATGAAGAAACCCTGACGTTGACCGCTGACGGCACATTTGTCGGCAGTTACAGCGCCAGTTTGCGCGTTGCGCCGGGAGCGGCGACGCCCGGCGATGGAACCTTGCAGGCGTCCCTGAGCGCGCGCGACAAAATCAACGTCAGTTACGATGACGCCAACAATGGCAGCGGTTCGACAGCGCGGATCACCGCGCAAGCCGATGTGGCTGGCGAAAAGAATTTCTTTGAAGACACAGTCGAAATGGGCAATCAGGGATGGAGCGTAACCGGTGCGCCGATGAACACCTGGGCGGTGTCGGAATCAAGAGCGGCTTCCGGCACGCGCTCCTGGACGGACAGTCCAAACGGCAATTACGCGGCGGGAACAGACGCCTCGCTGGTTTCGCCGCTTTTCGACCTGAGCCGCGCCGCCGGCGTGACGCTGACCTTCGCTCACACTTACGCGCTGATCAACGGCTTCGATTACGGCATCGTAGAATATTCTCTTGACGACGGGGCAAGCTGGAAGCGCGCCACGGCGTTCTCCGGCACACAAACCAGCTTCATTCAGGCGCAGGTCAAACTGGATGCGCTCGCCGGGCAATCCAGGGCGCGCATCCGCTTCCGGCTGGATTCAAACGGCACGGCGACCGCTGACGGCTGGACGATTGATGATATTCGCATCATCGCGCGCGCCTCCGATCCGGCGTTCATCCCGCCGCCAGGCCAGCTTGCGCCAATGCTGACAGGCATTTCGCCGGCGTTCGGCGCGCCGGGCGGCAGTACGACAGTGACGATCAGCGGATTGAACTTCACCGAAACCGGCGATGTTAAAGTCTTCTTTAACGGCGTCGCCGCGACAAATGCGCGCGCGCTGGGCAGCACCAGCCTGACCGCCGTCACGCCCGCCGGGCCCGCCGGCAAGGCCAGTTTGCGAATTGAAACCCGCTACGGCGCGCAGACGCTGGCCAATGCGTTCTTGTATTACGTCAACGGCAGCGAATCGGGCTCGCCCGAAGTCTTCAGTCTTTCCCCGTCTGGCGGCTCGACCAAAGGCGGGACGGTCGTGACCATCGGCGGCGCCAACTTCTCGCCGGAAACCACCGTGCTTTTCGGCACGCAAACCGCCACGCGAACCTTCATCAACTCGAACACACTGCGCGTGACGACGCCTTCAGCGGCTTCGACCGGCGCGGTGGATGTGACGATCAGAAATTCCGCGGCGGAAAAGAAGCTGACGGCCGGATTCAGTTACAACTCGCCGACGCCCCCGGCAGTGAAAGTCCTGACGCCGAATGGCGGCGAGCAGGTCTTTACCGGCTCGACCATCTCGGTGCGCTGGCAGTCGTCCGACAACCGCCGCGTCGCGCGCCATCGCATCGCGCTGTACCGCAGCACCGGCACAACTCCGCAACTGGTCGCCAGCATCGCGGAGGTCGGCGGCGAAGCGCAATCATTCAATTGGACGATTCCGGTCGGCGCCGCCAGCACCGTGGCGCGATTGCGCGTGCTGGCAATTGACGATGAAAACGCCGAAACCGAAGCCTTTTCCAGCGCGGATTTCACTATCGGCACCCGCTGGGAAGCAATGACGCAAATCCCTGGCGTGTTGAATCGCGTGCCGGTCGCCAGTGACAGCAAATATCTCTACACACTTGCCGGACGCTCGACCACCGCCAATTCAAGTTCGATAACCACCGTCCAACGGCTTGATCCGGCGGCCAGCACTCCCGCCTGGGAACCGCTGGCGTCCATTCCGGCGGCCTTCAACTCCGGCAAGGCAACCGCGATGAACGGCAAGATTTACGTCCCCGGCGGCATCAACCCATCCTCTGGAATCGAGCGCAATCAATACGTCTACGACATTGCCGCCAATACCTGGGCAACGCTGCCCGCGCCGCCGAAAGGCGTTCACGCCTATTCGCTGGCTGCCGACAATGCGAAAAATATCTATTATTTGTCCGGAGGCAGTGACGGCGTGGTCGCAGGCTTCACAGACGTCCAGGCGTATGACATTCAAGCCAGCAAATGGAACACATTGCCGCCGATGAACACCGCCCGCTTTGCGCATGAATCGGTGCTGGCAAACGGCAAACTGTACATTGCTGGCGGAATCGGCTCAGCAGGCGGGCTGACCAGCGGAGAGGTCTTCGATTTCGCCACGCAAAAATGGTTGCCGATTGCCGAAATGCCCCGCGTGCATCAATACATGATCAGCGCATTGGCACAGGACGCCACAGGCCGGCTGCTTTGGTTGATCATCGGCGGCGAAGACAGCAATGCCAATCCCATCAGCGCCATAGATGCCTATGATTTCGCCAGCGATAAATGGCTGACGCTGGATGGTTCCTACAACCTGCCTGTTGCGCGAACCCGACTGGGTAGCGCGACACTGGGCGGATTTATTTACGGCGTCGGCGGAATTTCCCCCATCGCAGGCGTCACTTCCACAGTGCGCACGGTGGAACGCTTCAAACTGGACGGCTTCACCATTCTGTCGCCGAACCAACCGCCGCTGATGACGGTTCCGGTGGCGCGGCAAATCGCGCTGCCGAACCGCGAACTGACCTTCGCCGTTTCCGCGCAGGACCTGGGTTCCGGCGTTCCGATCACCATCACGGCTGAGGGTATGCCCAGCGGCGCCAGTTTCAGCACCGTCAACGAAACCAATAACAGCGCGCGCGGCACGTTCAGATGGACGCCCGAAGCCGGGGATGTTGGACGCAGCGTGACGATCAACTTCACGGCCAGCGATGGCACGCTGACCGATGTCAAAGCCGTCACGGCCAATGTCATTGAGGCTTCGCCAATCGTCGCGGTGAATGCCGCTGATTTCCGCAACGCCCCATTGGCCGCCGATTCCATCGCCGCCGCCTTCGGCACAAACCTCGCAACGCGCATGGAAATTGCGCAATCCGTGCCGCTGCCATTGACGCTGGCGGACACGGCATTGACGGTCAACGGAATTCACGCGCCGCTTTTCTTCGTGTCGCCGACACAGATCAACTTCCTGATTCCCGCCGGAATTGATCCCGGCTCGGCCACGATTCTGGCCAGTAATTCCACCGGCAGTTACGCGCTCGGCAACCTGCAGATAGCCGCCGCCGCGCCCGCGATTTTCACGGCTGACGCTTCCGGCAAGGGCGATGCCGCCGCGCAGGCCACCGCGGACGGCGTCAACTTTCAACAACAACCATTCGATGTGACAGTGGGCGGCAAACCCAACATTCTGGTGTTGTACGGCACGGGCATCCGCCGCACACCCGCCGACAACCCGAATGATACCAATGGCGTCGCCGAAGCCGTCGTCATTGCGATTGACGGCCAGCCGGCCAGGGTTCTTTACGCCGGCGCGCAAGGCTCATTCGCCGGACTCGATCAAATCAACGTTGAACTTCCGGCAAGCCTTGCTGACGGGACTGGCCAAGGTCCACGCCGCGTCGAAGTCGTCGTCATCGCCGCCGGCGTCGTGGCAAACCGGTTTACGATCCAAATCAAATGACAACTCGATCAGAGACAGGGAGACGGGGAGACAGGGAGACAGGAAGACAGGGAAACGGGGAAACACAAATTCCCCTGGTTCCACAGCCTCCCAGTCCTCCCATCCCCCCACCTCCCCCTCTGCCGCCTACTCTTCGCCGCCTGTGGGACAAAGTCTTCGAGGACGAAGTCTTCGGACGCGCGGCGCAACTGGCGTATTACTGGTTCTTCTCACTCTTTCCGCTATTGATATTTCTGACGGCGCTGCTGGCCTACCTGCCGATTCGCGATAAGACCAATTCCTGGCTCGAAATCATCAGCAAGTTATTGCCGACGGATGCCTACACGCTGGTGGATCAAACCGTCCATCAGATCGTCAGCAATCGGCGTGGCGGGCTGCTCAGTTTCAGCATTCTGGTTGTCATCTGGGCGTCGTCGTCCGGCATGGAATCCATCATTGCCTCGCTCAATAAAGCCTATGGCGCAGAGGTTTCGCGCGCATACTGGCGAGAGAAACTGCTGGCCATTATGCTGACTCTGGGGCTGGCGATCTTTGTGCTTTTGGCTTTAACGCTGATCTTTTTTGGCGAGAGCATCGGGCTGCGCATTTCGGAATTCTTCGGTCTGGGCGGGCTCTTCCAAACGATTTTCGGCATTGCGCAATGGCCGCTGATCAGTGTGTTGATTTTGATCGGCGTGGATTTGATTTATTACTTTGCGCCCAACATCAAACAGCGATGGAAATGGTTCACGCCCGGGGCGGTTTTCGCCGTCGTCGGGTGGCTGCTGATTTCTTTAGGATTCCGGTACTACGTTTCGCGCTTTGGAAATTACAACGCGACCTACGGCACGCTGGGCGGCGTAATGGTGCTGATGTTATGGTTTTACCTGACGGGCGTGGTCATCCTGATGGGCGGCGAAATCAATTCCCTGACTCGAAGCGCGCGAGCCTGAGTGTAAGGCGTGGCGGCACGGATCATCCTGAATGGCGCGATCAGATGAACGGCGATTATCGCCTCCCGCATTTCATCCATGCGCTGTGGAATTTGAGCGTTGAGCTTACATCGTCCCTTTGATGATTCCGCCGTCCACCTGCAGCGAGACTCCGGTCACATAACTGGCGCATTCAGAAGCCAGAAAGGCGACGACTTCGCCGACTTCGCGCGGCTCGCCAATGCGGCGCAAAGGGATTTCCGCCGCCTGCCGCTCGAAGTATTGTTCGTGCGTGATGCCCTGCTCTTTCGTGCGCACATCGGCCAGGTGCTGCTGACGGTCAGTCAGAATGTGCCCCATTAACACGGCGTTCACCGTAATGTGATCCGGTCCCAGTTGATTGGCCATGGTCTTGGTCAATCCCGACAAACCCGCGCGCAACGTGCTGGAAATGGTCAGTTCATCCACCGGCTGTTTGGCGACCAGCGAAGTCAGATGAATGATCCGTCCCCATTGGCGTTGCTGCATTCCCGGAATCACCAGCCGCGACAGCCGCACGACATTCATCAATGTGGATTCAACGCCTGCCATCCACTGCTCGTCGGTCAATTGCAGAAATCGGCTGACCGGGGGGCCGCCTGTGTTCGTGACCAGAATGTCCACCTGGCCGAAACTTCCCACCGTCTTCTGATACCAATCCTCGATGCCCTGTGGAGAAGAAATATCTGCGACCAAGCTCATCGTCTCCCCCTGGACAGAGATTTCATCTACGGCCTGGTTCAAATTCTCCGCGTCACGCGAGCAAATTGAAACCCGGCAACCTTCCTGCGCCAATGCCAATGCACAGGCCTTGCCGATGCCTTTGCTGGCCGCAGCCACCATGGCAACGCGCCCTTTCAGTCCAAGATCCATCTGTTTTTCTCCTGAAGTAGTGTGAGCGGAAGGCGGGATAATGAACAAAAAAAGCCACGAAGCCAAGCAGGACGATGAAATCCTGCTTGAATTCGTGGCCAGTGGACTTTAGCCGAATGAAGCGTAAAGTCGAACTTTAGAAATTAAATCTCAGGTTGAAATCCAACTGCCGCGCGGCGCCTGCACTGCTGGGAACGCCGAAGAAAGCCGATCCCAGTGTGCCGCCGAATTGGCCGAAATTGACACGATTGAACAGGTTGGTGATGCCGACCTGAAACGTCACGTTGACGCGGGCATTTTCTCCGCCGCCGCCGCCAAACATGCCTCCACCGCCGGGGCCACCCATAATCATCGGGCCGCCACCGCCCATACCGCCGCCACGACCGCCGCCGCCGCCGCCGCGACCGCCCCCGCCGCCGCGACCGCCACCGCCATCTCCTTGTCCGCCCTGACCGCCTTGTGCCAGGCTACTGCTCTTCTTGCCCAAGCCAATCGTCTTGCTCAAATTCAAGCTGACGTTGAAGGAGCCAGGGCCTTGCGCCTTGACACCATCCGGATAGCAGGTTTGCAGGTAATTGCGGATCGTCGTGGCAGTTCCTTTCGTCAGGCTGCCGCAGGTTTGATTGGAAGTGAATGTCCGATCAAAGGTCGGCAGCGAATAAAAGTTCGTTGTCAGATCGGAATTCCGCGCCAGTCCGAGCGGCCGATCCGTAATCGAACCGTCGCCGTTGTCGTCCCGGCCCGTCAGGATGTTGAAAGGCGATCCTGACGAAGCATTGATAATGGATTGGACGCGGAATCCGTAGGGGATATTCATAAACGCGCCCATAAAGAAATTGTGACGGCGATCCGCATTCGATCTGGCCCATTCCAGCGCCAGATTGTAAGGATCCGCCGGCGTCCCTTCGCCATTTGATTTAATCCACGACAGCGAATAATTGCCGAAGGCGTTCAGTTTGCCCATTTGCCGGCGGAAGCCGAATTGAATTCGATTGGTTTCCGAAATCGCCGACGATTCATACTGGAAAATCTGTCCGAGCGTCGGGAAGGGCTTGATGAACTGCCCCGGATTCGCCGGATCGGCAAACGGAGCATTGATGTTCCGGGTCCGGAATTGATTGATGCCGCGCGAGAAAATGTAATTGACTGTTCCAACCCAGCCTTTCGGCAATTGCTGTTCGACCGACAAGCTGCCGTTGATGTCATAAGGCTGCTTCAACGCTTCATCAATCGGGCGTTGGGTCGTGCTCTGCGTCTGTTGCAATTGTGCCTGATTCAGCCGGAGCGCTTCCGCCGCCGTGGCCCCGAAAATTGCATTGCGAACCAGGAAGCTTTGCTGCAAGGTGCCGTTGTAACGAATCGAATTCTCGTATGCGCTGTTGCGGAACCGGTCGAAGAAGATCCCGCCACCGCCGCGAATCGTCGTCTTGCGGCTCTTGAACGGCGACCACGCGATCCCGAAGCGAGGCGCAAAATTGACCTTATCGTTGATGTGATTCTGGAATTCGTGCCGCACCCCGAACGAAAGTGTCAGGTTCTGTTTGGCGCGCCAGTCGTCGCCGACAAACCACGAGCCGAAGAACATTCCGTAATCCAGTTCTGTGGCGCCCTGGTTGATCGTGAATTGCGTGGCGAATCCCAGCGGATCGTTCGGGTTGGCAAGCGCCCGGCGGTACTGCTCCAGTGACGAGAACGTATATGTGCCGTTGAAATTGCTGCCGCTGAAATCCTCGTATTTGTCGTAGGAGAACTGAACGCCGCCTTTGATCGTGTGCTTGCTTCCCTTGGTCGTGTAAGTCAGATAATCCTGATATTCGTAGCTGTCCTGAGTGGAAGTGTTCGGGCAGCAGGTCGAACCGCCGCCTTGAAATGCATCCAGCACATTGATCGCCAGCCCGTCAAAGAGTGCGTTCTGATTGCTGTTGTCGCGTGAAAACTGGAAACGCGCTTCATGAATCATCTTGGAGTTGACAATCCAGGTTTCAGCCAAGCGGATGTTGTGGCTGGAATTGTCCCGTGTGGAAGCTCTTTCCGGCAACAGCAGGTTCGAGCCTGTTCCGCCGCCTCCCCCGCCGCCGCCAAACCCGCCCCCGCCGCCACCACCACCGGGGCCGCCAAATCCGCCGCCAAAGCGCGTGGCGAATTCCTGGTTCATCGAATTTGAAGTGCGGTAGTTGTAGGAAAAATTCAGCGTGTTTTTGTCGTTGAGCAGGAAGTCAACGCGCGAACCGACAAAGGTGCTGACCGTCTCAAACGCAACGTTGGCCGCAAAAGGGGTAATGTTGCCGCTTGCATCCAAAATTGTCGCGTTGGTGTTGTTAAGGCCGTCAGTAATGTTTCGATCGGCGAAGACGTTCGCCGAGATTCTTTTTTTGACAACAGGTCCGCCGAAATTGAAATTGAAGCGGTTGTTGTACATGTCGGGCTTGGTCAGTGCGAAGGCATTTTTTGCATCCAGCGCCGAATTGCGATAACCCCAACCGCCGCTGCCGCGCCAGGAATCGTTGCCGGGTTTGGTGATGATTTCGACGCGATTGAAGCCCGGATTGGCGAATTCCGCCGAAAAGGGATTCTGGTTGACGCGAATCTGCATGATCGCTTCCTTTGGAGGAAGCCGGCCACCGCTGAAACCGTCTACAATGATGTCCGCCCCGTTACCGCTTCCGCCCGCCGCAGTCGGCCCTACCAGCGAATTCAGGAAATCGCGCAAGTCGTCTTCGTTGTCAGGCAGATTTTTGATGAAATCTTCGGTGAGCACGGTCGCGCTCATATTTTGATCTGGCTCGGTGGAAACGGCGGTGGAATTCGACGAAATCTCAGAAACAATGTTCACCGCTCCGACCAGCATGGTGACCGTCATTGGCGAGGTCTCCAGCGGGACTTTCAGTTCGGTGGCCAGAAAAGGCTGGAAGCCCGGATAAGTGCTGGTCAGTTTGTACGCTCCGGGTGGAACATTCGGGATTGAAAAGTCGCCGGTGACTCCGCTTTTGGCTTTGCGCTCTTTTCCATCTTTGTCGGTCAGTGTGACTTCGGCGTTCGGAATCACCGCGCCTAATTCGTCAACAACCTGCCCACGAACCGTTGTGTTCTGGGCCAAACCGGCAACCGCCAGCATCAGCACCAACGCGAACATCGCAATCAGATTGGGCAGAAAGGATAGCTTTTTCTTCATTCGGCTCTTCATATTCTTCATTATTTTCCTTCTCGTATCTCAGTTCCTTCTCCTGGAAAGACAAGGCCTGTCGGTTTACAACCGTTTTTCTTTTGTGATCGGTAGTCGTTGGATGACTTCCCCGTGACAGACACTTGCGAGTCGTGTCTTTATCTGTCGCTGTCTCTGTTCTCTTGCTTGAGATGTGAAGGCCAGAAGTGAGGTATTTTTAGAATCCTCATAACCTTCACGCCCGATAAGACGAAAGCCAAACAAAAGCAGTTTCAAAAAAAGTGGCTTTACAAACTGTTTACATCTAAGCGACTAAAGGGGATCGAAGCCCGAAGAAGACTGCGATTTCACAAGTACTTTGCCCGAAGACCGAGAATTGACAGGCTCTCCCCTTTGCCTTAGTTTTACGGCCAGTTCCAAACGCATAAGCAATCACAGGCAAGCAGGCAATGGGGCAGTCCACATATCCAAGGAGAAAGTACCGTGTCCGAATTCGTTCGCATTATGCGCGGAGGCAATCCCTACCAGCGCGAAGTTCAGGGAAAAGCCAATGAACCGATCACCGTCGCGGCACTGCTGGATCGCAGCCGCGCGCTGACCGGCTTGCGAGACCTGAATTATTCGCTCGAAGCCATCTATGATCGGCTGGAACACAACGCGCCGCGCGTCGCTATCATCGGCGGTTCTCCCGATCATCCTGCGCACATTATGGATTACGAGACCACGGCCCGCGCGGCGATCCGCATCTGGCAAAACGGGGGCGTCCCATTCGCATTTTCGACGCCGGTTTTATGCGACGGCACGGCGCAATCGAACGTCGGGATGTGCTATTCGCTGGAATCGCGCAATGCCATGACCACCATGATCGTCAACCAGATGGAAGCCCAGAGCTACCACGGCGCATTCGTCATTCAGGGCTGCGACAAACAGCCGCTGGCCGCCGTTGCCGCATTGGCGGCGCTGGATGTAACCCGCAGGCATCGCGGAGACGCCCCGGTTTTCGCCACATTCGCCCCTGCCCACGTGCTGAAAGGCGGAACCATCCCCGACGATCTGCGAAACGAAATCGAAGCCGCCGCCCAAAAAGCCGAAGCGCATAATCATCTGGACATCGCCGATGACATCCGCGATGCACTGGCGTACGTGCTGCAATGTTCTTCGAACACGCAGTTCCAAGGCGTGTTCACCCGCGCCGTTTCCGCTGGCGTTATCTCCCACGAAGAACATAAAAACTTTGAAAAGCACCTTGCCGTTGCGACCTGCGACGGCAAAGGCGGCATCTGCGCCTTCAACGGCACAGGCAATTCATCGCGCCACGTGGTTTCCGCGCTTGGCCTGGTGCATCCCGCGCTGGAACTGCTGACCAGCCCGCCCAATCAGGAGCAGGTCAACCAGGCCGTGGATGCAATGTTCACCTACTGCAACAATCCGGACTATTCAGTTTCCGAACTGGTCAAAGCCAACGTCGAAAACTGCATCCGCATACATTCCACTACCGGCGGTTCGACCAATTTGATGATGCATATTGTGTCGGCTTTCATTCACGCCGGGCTGGATTTTTCGATTTGGGATTACGACCGCGTTCGTCGCGCAGAGCCGATTCCCGATCTGTTCAACTACAGCCTGACGCAGGGCCGCTCGATCTTCGAACTTGCCCAGCAATGCTGCTCCGGCCAAATTCGCGGGATGGAAACCGTGATGTATGAACTGACGCGCAACAACGTGACGATGGAACTCGCCGCGCCAACCGCGACGGGGACGACCTGGCGCGCGCGGTTGGCCGACACAACGAACCTTTCCGCCGATGGCGTCACGAACAACCCGATCATCCTGAGCAAGCCGCGCCGCGCTTTCAGCGGCGTGGACGTGCTGACCGGCAACTTCTTCGATTCGGCGGTGGTCAAGATCAGCGGTATGCCCGACGCGCAGCTCGACGAATTCGACACCAAGCTGGCCGTCGTTCTCTATTTTGAAAACGAAGACGACGCGAACCGTAGCCTGCTCGACGACGGCTACCTCGATTCGATCAAAACCAACGAATCGCTCACCCACGTTGACCTGCTTCGGATTTACGAACACAACGCAAAACAGCAACCCGATGCGCGAATCAGCGCTTTTAACCGTGAAGAACTCTTCGATCACCTGCTGCACGAACACCTCATCAAATTCGCCGTGGTCATCAGCGGCCAGGGGCCCGAAGCCTACGGCATGCCCGAAATGTTCACGCCGATTCAGCACGTCAACGCCAACCGCCATTTGAAAAAACTGGCGATGATTCTGACCGATGGACGCTATTCCGGCGTCAGCTACGGCGCAGCCATCGGCCACATTACGCCCGAAGCCAAACGCGGCGGCCAGATTTTGTACCTGCAAACCGGAGACTTGCTGCAATCAAACCTGCGCGCCAGAAGCTTTGTCCTGGTTGACCGCGAAGCGCTGCGTCAGAACGGTTCCGTAAACGAATCTACCAGTGACCTGGCAACTGAACGCAAAGAGTTGGGACAGGAACGGCTGCGGCGTATCAACTATCGCCTGCAAGATGTCGTCCCGACCAACCGGATGCGCGACGTGACCGACGCTTCGCGCGGCGTGGTGCCGAATTCCGTGGCCGAATGCGCCGGACAACCATTCATCGAATTCGCGAACCGGAATTTGGCGATGGCGGGTGATTGAGAGGGGAGTTATGGAAGGCAAACGAACCATCAATTCGATCAAGCTGAAAAACATCCTGTCCTTCGGCAGCGAAAGACAGGAGATCGAATTGCAGCCGTTGAATGTGCTGATTGGACCAAATGCTTCGGGCAAATCAAATTTCATCGAAGTATTGCGCCTGCTGAGCCATTTACCGCGTGACATTGGAAAACCAATTTCAGACTCTGGCGGAATCGGTGAATGGTTGTGGAAAGGTGGAGAGCCAAATCCTGTCGCTGAGATTGATGTGCTTTTTTCGGGACCGAATAACCTCTCTCCCATTCGTCATTTCATAAAATTCACTGGAGAAAACTTTGCCGCCAAGATTGTTCAGGAAACCACCGAGGCAAACACTCAACCCGAAGATTCTCCGTATTCAATCAATGAAGAGTCGCCTTTCTTAAAGGCAATGTCACAGCCGCCGTCAAAACAGCCTCGTTCCACCGTGGAAAGTGCTGTGCGGACCTATCAGGAACTTATCCAACGAAAAAACAATCAATCCATCCTTCAGCAACTAAAGGAACCGAGTCTTTACCCAGCACGCTACTACTTGACCGAATTGCTGCCAACTTTTCGGATTTATGACGACTTCGATGTCAGGCGATATAGCAAGATCAGGCAAGGACAAACCCCTGCCGCAGCGGGAGACTTTCTCGAACAAGACGCAAGTAATCTGGGAGTCGTCTTCGTCAATCTTCCCAACAAAGTTAAGCAGGAAATCACCGTCAAGCTTAAAGATGTCAATGTAGACGCTGAAGAACTTCTGGCAAAAATCGAAGGCGGCATCATCCGCATCTCGTTACAGGAACAAGGGCTTTACACTCCAACGCTGCCCGTGAGGCTTTCCGCTGGCACGTTGCGTTATCTTTGCTTGCTGCTCATTCTTTGCCACCCGACGCCGCCTCCCCTGGTTTGCATTGAAGAACCGGAAATCGGCTTGCACCCGGACTTAATTCACTCGGTCGCCCAGTTACTCATTGAGGCTTCGCAGCGAACGCAGTTGATTGTCACCACTCATTCCGAGTTTTTGGTTTCGGCGCTTTCTGACATACCGGAGGCTGTGATTGTTTGCGAGCGCAATGAGAATGGATCTCAACTGAACAGGCTTGACCCGGAATCGCTGAAAGAATGGCTGGAAAGATATTCGCTCGGTGATCTCTGGATGAAAGGCGAACTGGGAGGAACACGTTGGTGAAAAAGGAAGTTCGCCTTTACATCGAAGGGGCGGCAACAAGTGCGGAAGCTGCAAAGTTGCGTGCGGGTTTCAGGGTGTTACTAGATTCGCTTTATCAGCTTGCTCAACAGAAAGGGTTCAGGTTTCATCCGCCAATTACCTGTGGAGGTGGTGACGAGGCGTACAAAGATTTCAAAAGTGCGTGCAATCGTCACAAAGACGCGATGATTTTTTTGCTGGTGGATGCTGAAAAAACAGTTCTCGAAGGTCTCGGCCCGTGGGCGCATCTGAAATGTGATTCACTTGGGTTGGATGATTCCCATTGCCATTTGATGGCGCAGACCATGGAAGCCTGGTTGATTGCTGACAAAGAGGCGCTGGCCGATTTTTACCAGAAAGATTTCAACCGAAACGCCCTGCCGCAAAATCCTCGTGTGGAAGAAATCCCCAAAAAAGACTTGTTTGACGGTTTGCGCAATGCCACGGCGAAAACCACAAAAGGCCGCTACCACAAAACGCAACATGCGCCCGAAATCCTGAAGCGGCTGAATGTCGCCAAAGTTCGCAAAGCCGCACCGCACTGCGACCGCTTATTCCAAACTCTGACGGAGAAAATGACCTGAATGATGAAAAGACTGTTTTCCCAATCGCTTCGCCCTGTCTGGTTGACAATGCTGTCTGCCGTGCTGGCAACGGTGACCTTCGCGCAAACGCAAACGCTGACCACCGAAGAATACGAGCCGAAATCCTCGCTCGTCACCAAAGAAACCAAAGTCGAGCGCGCCAAGTTTCCCTTCGTGGACATCCACAGCCACCACAACAATCCCGCGCCGGATTACGTGGACAAGCTGATCAGGGAAATGGATTCGATCAACATGCGCGTGATGGTTAATCTGAGCGGCGGGACCGGCGACCGGCTGAAGCAGACCGTCGCCGCGATGAAAGGCCGCTATCCGGATCGCTTCATCGTCTTTGCCAATTTGGATTTTCGCGATCTGGACGAACCCGGCTACGGCAAACGCGCGGCGGCGAGGCTGGAACAGGACGTGAAGAATGGCGCGCAGGGGCTGAAGATCTTCAAAAACCTGGGCATGGATTTGAAGTACAAGGACGGGCGGCGCGTCAAAGTGGACGATCCGGAACTTGATCCGATCTGGGCGAAGTGCGGCGAGTTGAAAATCCCCGTGCTGATTCATATTGCCGAACCGTCGGTGTTCTTCGACCCGATTGACAAGTACAACGAGCGCTGGCTGGAGCTGAAACAGTTCCCGCAGCGCGCCCGCCCGCCGGAGAAGTATCCGACGTTTGAAACGCTCGTCACTGAACGTAACACCATGTTCGGCAAACATCCGAAAACAAACTTCATCGTCGCGCACCTGGCGTATCACGGAAACGACCTGGGACGGCTGGGAGCGCTTTTCGATAAATACCCAAATGTTTATGTGGACAATGCGGCCGTGCTGGCGGAACTGGGCCGGCAGCCGTATGCGTCCTACGATTTCCACGTCAAATATCAGGACCGGATCGTTTTCGGCAAAGACATCTACAACGTCGAAGAATACAAAATGTATTTCCGCGTCATGGAAACCCGCGACGAATATATCGAGTATTACCGGAAACGACACGCCTTCTGGCGCATCTACGGTTTCAGTCTGCCGGACGAAGTCTTGAAAAAGGTCTATTACAAAAACGCGGTCCGGCTTGTTCCCGGAATGAAAGCCGATCAGTTTCCCAAATAACCACAACCGCACCAAACCAGGAGAACCCCGATGAAACTAACGCTTGCCGCTCTTTCCCTGTTGTTTCTGTTTCTGCCCGCCACTTCGGCGCTGGCCGCCGAAGACATCGAAAGCAAGGTTGAACACGGCTATGCCGATTCCGGCGGCGTCAAGATTCATTACGCCGCGCTCGGCGACAAGAAGAATCCGCTGGTGGTAATGATCCATGGCTTCCCGGATTTCTGGTACACGTGGCGCGACCAGATGGCAGCGCTGTCTTCGGACTATTACTGCGTGGCGATTGATCAGCGCGGCTACAATCTGTCGGACAAACCCAAAGGCGTCGAAAATTACGACATCCGGTTGCTGGTGGGAGACGTGGCGGCCGTGGTCAAACATCTGGGACGCGAAAAGGCAATCATCGTCGGTCACGATTGGGGCGGGATCGTTTCCTGGACAACGGCGATGTTTATGCCGCAGATGGTCGAAAAGCTCGTCATCCTGAATCTGCCGCACCCGCGCGGTCTGAATCGGGAACTGGCCAACAATCCGCAGCAGCAGAAAAACAGCCAGTATGCTCGCAATTTTCAGCAGCCCGACGCGCATACCAAACTAACCGCCGAACAATTGGCCGCCTGGGTGAAAGACCCCGAAGCCAAAAAGAAATACATCGAAGCGTTCAAGCGTTCGGACTTCGAGGCGATGCTGAATTATTACAAGCGCAACTATCCGAAAGAGCCGTACACTGAAGACAAGTCGCCCGTCGTCAAAGTCAAAATGCCTGTGCTGATGATTCACGGCCTGAAAGATTGGGCGCTGTTGCCGGGTGCGCTGAACAATACCTGGGACTGGTTGGAGCAGGATTTGACGCTTGTCACGATTCCCAATTCGGAGCACTTCGTTCAGCAGGATGCTTCCGACCTGGTCACGCGCTCAATCAAAATGTGGCTGAAGCGGTAATCAAAACCCAATCAAGGAAACCCACTCAATGAAACTCAAAACTCTTCTCACTCTGTTTGCCTTGTCGCTGCTGTCGTCGTTCGTCTTTGCCCAGGGGCAGGACTTTTCCAAAGTCGAAATGAAAGCGACGAAAGTCGCCGGAAACGTCTACATGCTGGAAGGATCGGGCGGCAACATCGGCGTTTCGGTTGGCCCGGACGGCATCTTGATCGTGGACGATCAGTTCGCGCCGCTGGCCGACAGGATCAAGGCCGCCCTGAAGCAACTGGGGGAGGGCAAGCTCAAATTCGTCATCAATACGCATTGGCACGGCGACCACACGGGCGGCAATGCCATTTTCGGCGTGGATTCGACGATCATTGCCCACGCCAATGTTCGCAAACGTCTGAGCGCGCCCGTCCTTCGTGATGGCAAGCCCGCTCCTGGCAGACCGAAAGAAGCGCTGCCGCTGATCACTTTCGACGAATCGCTTTCGGTCCATTTCAACGGCGAAGAAATCAAGGCGATTCATTACCCGAACGGGCACACGGACGGCGACGGCGTGATCTTCTTCACGGGAGCGAACGTCGTGCATATGGGCGACCATATGATGACCGTGAACTTCCCGTTTGTAGACATGAACAGCGGCGGCAGTGTCGAAGGCATTGTCCGCAACATCGGCAACGTGCTGGCCAAACTGCCGCCGGACGTGAAGATCATTCCCGGGCACGGCCCGCTGGCGACGGTTGATGACGTGCGCCGTTACCAACAGGTGCTGATCGAAACCGTGGACATCGTCCGCAAACAAATGCAGGCCGGAAAAAGCCTGGACGAAATCAAAGCGGCCGGACTGCCCGCCAAATACGATTCCTGGGGCAAAAACTTCATCACCACGCCGGTCTGGATCGAGACCGTTTTCAAAAGCCTGACAAAATCAGCAGGTCAGTAACACAACCCAAAATGAGTCAACTTGCATTACGCGGCGGCACGCCCGTCCGAACCAACCCCTTCACCGCCTGGCCGATTTACGATGACCGCGAAGCGCGCGGCCTGCTATCGGTGCTCGAAAGCCGCAACTGGGGCGGGTATCCCTGCCCCAACGATCACGCCCGCGAATTCGGCAAACGCTTCGCCGAACATCATGGCGCGAAATACGGCGTCGCCGTCACCAACGGTACCGTTTCGCTGGAACTGGCGCTGCAAGCCGCCGGCATCGGCGCGGGCGATGAAGTCATCGTTCCCGCCTACACCTGGGAAGGCACGGCGGCGGCAGTATTGTTTTCCGGCGCTGCGCCGGTCTTTGTGGATGTTGACCCGGATTCGTATTGTCTGGACGTGGCGCTGATCGAAGCCGCCATTACCGAACGCACGCGCGCCATCATTCCGGTTCACCTGGGATTCCGCTTTGCCGATATGGACGCGATTATGGACATCGCGGCCAAACGCGGCTTGTTCGTGCTGGAAGACTGCGCGCACGCCCACGGCAGCCAGTGGCGAGGGATGGGCGCGGGTTCCATCGGCCACGCGGGCAGCTTTTCGTTCCAAACCAGCAAGCTGATGACGGCGGGCGAAGGCGGCATTGTCACCACCAGCGACATCAATCTGGCCGATCAGGTCATCCGGCTGGCAAACTGCGGACGACCGCCACGCCGTGAATCCAGCGGCGAACCGGCACTCGGCCACAATTACCGGATGACGGAATTTCAGGCAGCGATTCTGCTCGTTCAGCTTGAACGGCTGGCGGAACAAACCGAACAGCGCGAACGCCAGACCAGGCTGCTTGAAGAAGGCTTGAAGCAGATTGGTGGCATTAGCTTGCTGCCGCGCGATCCGCGCATCACGCGCCAGGCCAGCTACCATTACGTGTTCAGATTTCACCCGGAAGAATTCAGTGGCATTCATCGCAACGCCTTTGTCGCCGCGCTGAACGCCGAAGGCATCCACTGCGACGGGCGATTTTACGAAGCCGTCTACAAGTCTTCACTGTTTCAGTTTTCCGCTGAGAAATTTCCTTCGTGGGCGAATGGCCGCCGCGACTTTAATTGCCCGATTGCCGAGCGCGCCGGCTACGAAGAATCCGTCTGGCTGCCGCATCAGATTTTTCTGGGAACGAATGAAGATGTGGCCGACGTGCTGACCGCGATTGAGAAAATCAAAACCAACGTGACTGATCTGGTTGGCTACGAAGACGAGCGAATTCGCGTCCAGGCAATGTCTCGCGCACAGCGAGCGTTGCTGGAATCGAAGCCGCCATACTGATTCTATTGTCAGGCAAAGCTCACGACTTCGACAGAAAGATGTTCTTTCACTGGATGCTCCGCTTGCAGCATCGCGTCTATCCGGTCGAGCACCGTAGCGTGATAGTAACGCTCGCCGCACTCAGTACAGACTTCAGCCTCGACGTTCTCGACCAGATAAAGTTTGCCACTGAGCCAATGTTGCTTCCTTACTTTTCGCGGCACGGTCTGGCCGCCACAAAATTCACAGTTCATATTTACTCCGTTAAAGCATAGACGGTCACAAGCACCAACTGACTATCCGCCCTGAAGCGGCAAATCACATGCATCATTCTGCCATCTTTGGCTGGTCCTTCAATCCGGTAGCGCGTGCCTCTGACATCTTCAGTCATTTTCTGTTCGATCATGCCTTTGAAGATGGCGGTTTCGACGTCGCTGCGCTCGAAACCATCCGCCGCCATCTCTTCTTCCGCATGGGCAGAAAGATAGTAGGCTCGATCAATGATTTTCTGTCGAATCTTCTGAATCGTTGCCATTTCGTAACTACCGGGCGGCGACTCTGACCAGTTCCTTCGAGAAAACGCGGTCAATCATCGGCTCGAAGTATTCCAGCGGCAGCGTTTCGTAGCTCGGGTCGAACGAAGTCTGATCCCATTCGTCAGTGAACTTTTCGGCCAGCGCATACCACGGCTCGCTCGCGTACTTCTGCCGCGCGTTCGGGTCCATTCCCATCAGCGCATAGTAATGCCTGCCCTGAAAATCCTGATGCGTGCGGATGATGTCGTAGGTTTCGCGCGAGACGTAAGGCTTCAGCATCTCCGCCGCGATGGCCGGGTGGTTGATGACGGAAATCACCTTGCCGATGTCATGGCAAAGCGCGGCCACCACCAGTTCTTCCGAAGCGCCATCGCGCATCGCTCGTGTTGCCGTCTGCAACCCGTGCTGAAGCTGGTCAATCGCAAACCCATCCACCTGCCCGGCCAGTTGCTTCAGCATCGCTTTGATGGTGGCAGGCATTCCGGCCTGGCGTTTGGCAACTTCACCGCCGATGGCCATCCAATCGGCGGTGCTGCTTTGATCCATTCTGGTGAAAGACATTTTGCGCTCCTTGAAAAATGTGGGACAGGCTTTAGCCTGTCAGCATTGTGGACAGGCTAAAGCCTGTCCCACATTTTACTTCTTCGGGAAATTCGGGGCCGCCTTTACTTCGGCGATCTGTTTGTTATGGCGAACATTATGCAGTGGCACATAGATCAGCCACTGATACGCGTTGAGCGTTCCAAAGACCGGAAACGGATGGTCGAGCGTATGCGCTTTCAGCGGCAGTTGCGTCTCTTCGGCGAATTTCAGCGTCTTGCCGCGGGCTTCCTTGAATTTGGAGATCACTTCCTGGCGTGTGAGTTTTCCGCTGGGAACAATGCTTTCGGGCGCCTGCGCCTTGCCGGTGCGATCCGGCATGACCCTTTCGATAAATTCGGTCTTGCCCTTGGTTTTGGTTTCCCATTCCGGGTTGGGTTTGGCTGAAATCGCGCCCTGCACTGCGCCGAACAGCAGACTTTCAGCCATCATGATGTGTTCGGCAGTTTCCAGCACCGACCATTTTTCAGGGGCAGATTTGAATTTCAACTGTTCGTCGCTGAGTTTTTCCAGCGCTTCCAGGGTTTCGGCCTGCGTCTCTTTCAACAGCTTGATAACCTTGGCGCGCTCTTCCGCCGTGATCTTTCCATCATCGGCAGCCAACGCCGTGTGACAAAAAACGCAGAGGCTCAAAGCGATCAGTGTCCGCACGATTTGTTTTAACGAGTTCATAATCTTCCTTTCTTGTGTTCAGCAAAGTTGCGCGAACTGACAGTTCGCGCAACTTTATTTGTTAAGCAATCGCAGGATCAATCGCCGGATTTCTTCCGGACGGCGCTCGCTGGCGCCGACCAGCGTCGCTTCGATCAATCCGTTCTGGTCAATGACAATGTGCGTTGGAAACGACGAAGCATTGAATGGTCCATTGATGATCGCTTCGGCGTTCGGGACGATATGGTAAGCGAAGGCGGTCGTTTTCAGGAACTCGCGCAGGCTTTCGGCGGTGTCGAACGAGGGCGCGAGAAACACAACCGGTTTCCCACTGAATTCCTGCACCAGGTTGTTGAGCTGCGGAATTTCCTTGCGGCAGGGGCTGCACCCGATAAACCACAAATTGAGGACGACAATCTTGCCGCCAAGCGCATTCAGCTCGAAGTGTTTGCCATCCAGCGAAGCCAATTTGATGGAAGGAGCGGCCTGCTTGAAACCGTTGCTCGTTGTTTTGTTTTTTGTCGCGCCGAGCAGATATTCGTCAAATCCATCCAGACTGCCGCGACGGCCTTTGTAAACTGCTTTCAACCGCTCTTCGGCTTCCTGCGAACCGCGCCGCCAGGCTTCCAGGAAGGCGGTTTCGGCATACGTGTTTTTGCCGACGGCTTGCAGAATTTTCGCTTCCAGCAAAAACGGCCCAAAGTCGTTTTCCCGCCCAAAGGCTTTGGCCGAATCCACCGCCGCGAAAGCGTCACTGAATCGCTGTTGCCGGAAAGCCAGATCAGCGCTCAGTAAATATGCTTCGGGCAACAGGGCTTCGGTCTGCCTGCCGTTGATGTCGCCGTGCAGTCGCAGCTTTCCGGCCAGCAGCAACTCAATCGCCTTTTCAATCATCGGCGCGGCGATTTCATATTTTTGATACTGCGTCAGACAAGCCCGCGCCAGATTGAAAACGGGCTGCGGGTTTTCCGGCTCGGCTTTACGCCACGTCTCGGCAATTTTTTCGACCAACTCAAGCGGCACACGCTGATCGCGCGCCAGCGTCAAAGAAGCGTTGCGGGCAAACTCCGCCGCCGAATTGGCTTTGATAACTTCCAGTTTCAGCCGCGCCACTTCCGCGCGGCCATCCGCGCCGGCCAATTCTAAATGCTGATTGGCAATCTGCTCTTCGTAATCGCCGATGGCCTGCCCGGTGAAAGGCGAATCGGGAAAACGCGAAACCAATTGGCGAATCAATTCGCGGCTCTTGTCTTCGCGGCCAATCAGCAAATATCCAATCGAAAGCGCCGAGAGCAGTTCGGCAGTTTCGTCCTTGCGGCTCAAACGTTTCAGATCGGCGTTGATGATCCCGCCTGCCTTTTCACTTTCCACCAGCGACGCCGTCAGCCATTTCGCGCGGTAAGCCGAATAGTTGTCGGGATAAAGCGCCGTTTCCTGTTTGAAATATTCTTGATACCGACCGGAGGGAATCTTGCTGGCCAAAGCGCCGCGCGCCGGCTGGCCATCCGCGCGAAAAACGATTGATGTTGCGTAGGCCTGTTCATCCCAGCCACCACTCATCGTAATGAAATGGATGGCGATGCTGGCCGAGTTTTCTTTCACCTTCAGTTCAAACCGATGACGCTTTTCTACTTTCACCATTCGCGCGGATATGTTTTCGCAGTGATCGGGAAATGTCAGCTTCGCGGAAATATAAATTTGATCTTCCGCCGAAAACTTCGCGCCCGGCGCAGCCGCGTCGTAAGTGATCGTCAGCGTCTGTCCCCAGCGAGGCTGTTCAGGGTCAAGGCGGGAAACCTGCGCGAAAGTCTCATTTGCGCAAAAGCAAAGCGCCGCCAAAAGGCCCAAGTTGATCAGCCAGGATTTCATTACTTGATCAGATGATATTTCGTCTGGCGTGGCAGCACCCAACTCATTTTGCCGTCCGCGCCCATCCAGGCATCTTCTTCCTGGGCGACGGAAAGCTCCTGCCCGCCCCATTCCGGCACGGCGGTGCGCGATCCCAATTCGATGGAAAACCAACTGTGCGGCAGCAGCTTCACATCGCCGCGACCGGGAACGCCTTCCTGCCGGTCCCACAAACCGATCAGCGGCCCCGCGCCGTGGCCGTGGTCGCCAATGGGATGCGTGTAAAACGTTCCGTTGATCTTTTCGGCTTTCATCGTGGCGATGGCGTCGGCCAGGACTTCGTTGCCGGTGCGGCCGGACTTCATTTTTTCCATCAGGATGTCCTGCATCCGATTGGTTTGGGTGAGCGCTTTCTTGATGCCTGCGGGCGCATCTGTTTCGCCTTCGCGCAAAACGTAAGCCATGTGCTGCGTATCGGTGTTCAATCCCATGGCCGTGATTCCGAAATCGCAATGCAGCACGTCTCCGCGTTCAATCACGATCGGCGTGTTTTCCGCCAGATTGCTGGGAATCCCGGAGCCTTTGCGCTGCACATCCACGGTGGTCTGAAACCAGGTGCTCAAGCCCAGGTCGTTGATTTGTTGCCGCATCCACCAAACGACATCCTGATTGGTGGTCTTGCCGGGTTTGATGACTTCGCTGGAAAATGCGCGTTTGATGATGTCATGGTCAATTTCCATCATCTGCTTGTAGATTGCCTGCATTTCCGGCAAGCGCGTTTCGATGTATTCCAGCGGCAGGTTTTCCGCGCGAATCAGCCGTTTGGAATATTCCGCGCCCAGCGTCTGTTGCAGCTTTTCGTATTCGCCCGCCGACAGCCCGTCCGAAAAAGCGTGTGTCGCCGAAATGTTGACGGCGATGTTTTTCGGGTCGCGCTGGGCAATCAGTTTGCGCAGCGTCGCCCATTGGCTTTCGCCCCAGAGTTCGCGGTTTTCGACATCGGGGTCGCGGTAAACCTGATACAAACCGCCGTTCGAGCCGCCGCCCAGCGCCAGCCGTTCAACGCCTTTTTCGCCTTGATCAGTGAAAACAAAAATGGTTCGCCGCCGCGCGGCAAAGACCGTCGGCGAAGTCAGCGAACGATAGACCGGGTCTTCGTTGTATTCGCGGCAGATCACCAGCCACATTGCCACGCCGTGCTTGCGCATCAAGTCGGGCAGAACTTTTTCCAGCCGCAGTTTCAGCCAGCCTTGTTGAATCTCCGCCTGCTCGCGCATCGAAGGCAAACGTTTCGGCGACTGGCCGAAGCAGAACATTGGCATAGTCAGCAAGAAACACAGCAACAACACCCTGGAATTAGTAAATTGCATTTCGTCCTCTACAATCTTCAATTGAGTGACCAGTAGACAGCGACCTTCTTCTGCCGCCTCCCTAAACGTAATCAATTTGCCCGCATTTCACTTTGCATTACTGGCTATTGCGATAGGCATAATGACGATCTCCCCATTTTCGCCACTTACTATTCGTCCATTTCAGATTTCGTTTTTGAAAAGAGCCTATACAATTTTTGTATTCCTGCGATGAATAAAGATATGGCCGCAAGTAAGAGAAAGGCTACGATGAAAACGCCGTATATTGCCCCTAGAACATTCTGACTCAGCAGAATTGAGTAGGCTCTATGAAACCACACAAGTGAAAGGGCCGCCCCTACCACGCAGACAAAGTAAATCAAGAAACCAAGCAGTACATTATTGCCACTGTTTCTATAGGAGGGAACTTCAACTTTGAACCTCTTACAGATGGAGGAGAACAGAGCCATCCAGAAAAAGGCAATGATGATGTATGGAATAACTATAATCATATTCCCTATCTCTCCACATTTTTTTGCCGAAATTATTGTCTAGCACAAACGGCCTTGTTCAGCGTATCACCCTCTATCTGATTTCAGTCACCATCTTTCTCATAGAAACCTCTTGTCAAATTTGAGATTCGAGATGGACAATACTTTCTATGAATGAAAAAACAAGAGATTTTCCGTTCGAGCTTGATCCAGTGATCGAAGCATACAAAAAAGACGTTGATCTGACATTGCTCCGAGAGAATCTCAAGCTGACTGTCGAGGAGCGTTTCCTAAAGCTAATGCGACTGCAGGAGTTTGCGGAAGAACTTAGAAAAGCCGGCCGTGAACTGAGAGCAAGAAAATGACAGACTTTCCAAGCATCATCCCACTCCTGGTCAGCGCGGAAATTGAGTTCGTCATCATCGGCGGCGCGGCAGCCATTGCACACGGCTCAGCGCGATTGACCGAAGATTTGGACATTGTCTATCGCCGCACTGACGAAAACATTGAGCGATTGGTTCAAACACTTGCTCCTTACAAACCTTATCTGCGAGGTGCGCCGCCAGGATTACCATTCAAATTGGATCGGGCGACAATGCTGCGAGGCTTGAACTTCACCCTGACGACATCGCTCGGAGATGTTGACCTGTTAGGAGAAATCGCTGGCGGCGGCAATTACGAAAACCTTGTCACCGACTCTGTGTTGATCAGACTGTTTGGCACTGAATGCCGCTGCATTAGCCTTGAACAACTCATTTACGCTAAGCGAGCGGCTGGCCGTCCGAAAGACATTGAAAGCATTGCGGAGCTGGAATCGTTGTTAATCGAACGGCAAAACTAATCCAACCACCTCTCAAATTACTTCTTGAACTTGGCCAATTGCTCCGCAAATGGATTGTTGAAAGACTGCTTTTCCGGACGCGGCGGTCTTTTGTCTTGCCGGTTGTCCTGCCGATTGTCGCGACGACCATCGCCTCGACCCTGACGACGATCCTGTCCGCGTTCTTGCGGTTCGGCGCGCCGGTCGCGCGGCATCTGGCGGGAAGTTTCGGCGTCGCTTTTCATCGTCAGCGCGATTTGTTGTTTTTCCAGATTGACTTCCAGCACGCGCACCGTCACGCGGTCGCCGGGATTGACGATTTCGCGCGGGTCTTTGACGAACTTGTTGCTCAATTGCGAAATATGCACCAAACCATCTTGATGCACACCGATGTCCACGAACGCGCCGAAGTTCGTCACGTTGGTGACAATGCCGGGACAGGTCATGCCCGGCTGCAAATCGCTGACCTGGTGAATGTCTTCGCGGAAGGTGAAGGCGGCGAACTCTTCGCGCGGGTCACGTCCGGGCTTGGCCAGTTCCGCGATGATGTCGGCAAAGGTGAAATCGCCAAGTTCGGCTTTCAGGTCTTCTGACTGTTTGACCAGTTCCACGCCAGAACCAGTCAGTGCGCTGACATCCTTGCCCAATCTTGCGGCTAGCCGTTCCAGCGATTCATAGCGTTCCGGGTGAACGCCCGTATTGTCGAGCGGATGCTTGCTGTTCGAGATGCGCAGGAAACCCGCCGCCTGCTCAAACACTTTGGCGCTGAAGCGGGGAATTTCCAGCAACTGCTGGCGCGATTCAAACAAGCCTTTGGTTCCGCGGTGCTCGACGATCTTTTTGGCCATCGAAGGGCCGATGCCGGAAACCCGCGCCAGCAAATGCGAGGACGCAGTATTCAGATTCACGCCGACCGAGTTCACGCAGACATCCACCACCAAATCAAGCGATTTTTTCAGCGCGGGCTGATTCACGTCGTGTTGGTACTGACCAACGCCGATGCTCTTCGGGTCCACTTTGACGAGTTCAGCCAGCGGGTCTTGCAGGCGGCGGGCAATGGAAATCGCGCCGCGAATGGTCAGATCCAGATCGGGAAATTCTTCGCGGGCGACTTCGCTGGCGCTGTAAATGCTGGCGCCGGATTCGTTGACCATCACGACGGGCACGTTCAATCCAGATTCTTTCAACGCTTCACGAACAAAGGTTTCGGTTTCGCGTCCGGCGGTTCCGTTGCCGACGGCGATGGCGCGAATGTTGGCGTTGCCGACCACTTCGGCCAGCAACCGTTTGGCGCGTTCCTGTTCGTGCTGGCTTTGCAGATGAATAACGTCGCTGGCAACGTATTTGCCGGAATCATCCACCACGGCCAGCTTGCACCCCGTGCGGATGCCGGGATCAACGCCGAGCACGGCTTTCGCGCCAAAGGGCGCGGCCAGCAACAGCTTTCTGACGTTCTCCGCAAAGACCTTGATGGCAGCTTCGTCGGCGATGTCTTTCAGCGAGCGGTGGACTTCGGTTTCAATGCTCGGCAGCACGTAGGCTTTCAACGCCATCCGCGCCGATTTCTGCAACACGTCCTTGATCGGTTGTTCGCACTCTGTGGTTGCCGGACATGCTTCGGCTTCAAACCGGCCTTGCAGAATCAAATCAAAGTCGGCGTCTTCCGGCCCCGCACCGATGGTCAAACTGAGTTCTTCCTCCATCCAGCCGCGCCGCATCGCCAGATAGCGGTGCGAAGCTTCCGGCTTCAGCAAGGACTGAATCGGCTCGAAGTAATCGAAATAGCGCTCGAACTTGCTGGCCGGTTTTGCCTTGTCCGTCTTGGCGGTTCGGCCTACGCCGCGTTCAAAGACTGTCTTGCGCGTGTGTTCGCGCAATTCGACGGTTTCGGCCAGTCGTTCGGTCAGAATGTCCTGCGCGCCGCTGATGGCCGCTGCCTGATCATTGATGTTCTTTTCCGGGTTGAAGAACGCCAGCGCAAACAGTTCCAGTGTCTGCCCAGGTTCCGGCGCAGCCGCGCCATGCGCAACATCCCAAATCCAGTTGGCCAGGGGTTCCAGACCCGCTTCCTTGGCAATGGTCGCTTTGGTTTTGCGCTTCTGTTTGTAGGGCAGATAGATGTCTTCGAGCGAATCGAGATTGAAAGTCGTCAGAAGTTTCTCTTTCAATTCGTCGGTCATCTTGCCCTGCCGTTCGATCTCTTCAACGATGAAGGTCTGGCGTTTGATAATTTCATCCCAGCGCTCTTTGCCGTCAATCACATTTTGAATGGCAACTTCGTCCAGATTGCCGGTCTGCTCTTTTCGGTAGCGGGCGATGAACGGAATCGTGCCGCCCTCTTCGGTGAGTTTCAGAACTGCGTTGGCGGATGAAATAGGAATTGCTGCGTGTATGGATTGGAACCAAGTTTCAAAAGTCATGCTGAATAATGAATTGATGTTGCGTTTTGGATTACTGAAGTGAGAGTTCGATTGTAGAGAGTTGGAAAAACAAAGCAAGTCAAGTCTGACTCCGCCCGGTCCTAGATTACTGCAAGTTCGCGCAACACTGCCCCTGCAACATCCCTGCCACCCGGCTTGATCTTTACACGTGCAAGCATAATTTATTACCTTCCCGCCTCACTCAAGCACCTCGGTTCCTTATGCCGATTTCTCAACCTTGAATCAGCCGGGAGGGAAAATGATAGAAGGTATTTTTCTGTTCGTGAAGTTTATGGAAGCGTCATTGGCCGCGCCTGAAACCAGCCCCTTGCTGGCAGCGCTGCGCGCGCGAGGCAAACAATCGGAAGAGCAGATTCTCTCCGCGCACCTGGCGGAAATCGTTCCGCGTTCGGCGTCGCGGATGCGCGCGGTTTTCAAACAGGCAATGGGCTGCACACCGTTGCAATACTTCCGGCGCCGGCGGCGCGAGAAAGCCAGACAACTGGCGGAAACCACCACGCTCCCCATCCATCAAATCCTGCGCGAACTCGGCGTGGATGACGCCAGTCATTTTCTGCGTAACTTCAAAAAACAGTTCGGCAAAACGATGACCGACTGTCGCCGCGAGGCACAGGCGCAGCAGGCCGACGCGCCAGAGAACATAACAAAAAACTGTTAAATTTTTATTTCAGTCATTTCGGCCATTGTTTTCGCGCGATAGACTGGTATTCTTTCGCACATCTCACCAAAATAAGTAACAAAGAAAGTAACGCACACACACCAGGTCAGTCCCCCCATAAAACACGCTCCGATCGAAAGACGGTATTCGGCACAAGTTTCCATAGTGGGTAAAGTGTAAATTTAAGCTAGTGACCAAAATAACTCGGCATCTTGAGCCAAATATCTTCCAACACCTCGAGCCGCGACTCCAGTAGGTTCTTGGGCGGTCCATACGCGGGCAGAGGTAGCTGGTGGTACTTGGTCATGCGCCAGAGAATTTGGATTAGCTACAACTCCGGGCTATCAGCGGCGCGACGGCAGGATTTTGCCCTATAACGCGTCCGGTCCAATGACCCAAGCCTATATCTTGCAGTTCTTCGTAATCGCGCTCGATTGGCCAACGTCCTTTGGCCGCATACACCAGCTTGCGCAAGCTGGTCTGCTGCTTGAGGGTCGAAAGGTAGTATTTCGTCGGCACCGATTCAGCCTCCGGCCACTCGATCAACAACCATTCCTACGCGCGTGGGGTTTCTCGCAGATAATCCTGATGGGCCGGTCGGACACGCTCGGCGCAAAAGTGGGAACGCATTTCGCCGCGCGATCCTTCGCGCCAGACGATCGAGTGAAAACAGTCGCGCCGCCATTGATCGGCCAGTTGCCGCGCGGTGACCGGTTGATGCATTTGATCGCGGCGCAGCAGCTTGGCGCGCCGGCCTCGCGTCTTGCTCGCTGGCGGCGCGAGCGGCCCTTTTCCCGAAGGCCACACCGTGGTGGTTTCCTGAATGCCAACGGCATATCGCAAGCCTTGCCGAGTCACTCCGTCGCGAAAGGTCGTGTTGTTGCCAAAGGCCGAGTCCACGTTGACAATTCCGCGTGGCAATCCGGTCTTGACCGCCGCCACGATCTGTTCAAGCGCGATCTCCGGCTTGGTGCGAAACCGCATCGTGGATGGCACGCTGGCCTTTTTCCGCCGCCCCCAATCATTGGCCCATTTTTCCGGCAAGAACAACTCGAATGCCACCGGCAGAGAGGCCAACTGATGCGCCAGAGAGAGCGAGACGGCAACCTGGCAATTGTCAGTTTTGCCCAATTGCCCGCGGTATTGCCGTGCGACTCCCACCGAAAACTTGCCGCGTTTGGGGAACCCCGTATCGTCAACGATCCAGCTTTCAACCTTTCCCAGCTTGAGCAACGCCGGCAAAGCGGCGAGCCGAATCGTCCGCAAGATTGCCTGATCGCTCCAGGCCGTAACCGAAATGAAGTGATGCAGCGATTGATGCCTGGCACAAACCTGACTCGGATCAATCCGTGCCGCAATCGGCTCAATGCTTTTGCGTTTGCCTGGCAAGAGCAGGCCCGTCAAATAATCTCGCATCGGAGCAATGCGATCAGCGTGATCAAGCTCTTTGCCCAGCAGCGCGAGGTAGCGATCAAATCGCTCATCGCGAGTCTGGGGCGACGAGGGAAGGATTTTCATTCCCCTATATCAGCGAATTTCCTAGGAAATTCAAAAATTTAATGACACAGAAGCACTAACCGGCTGCTTGGTTTATTTTTTACTTTCCGGCCAGGCATTTTTCGATCAAGCGGCTTTGGTTTGCTGAAGCAGCAGCTTGCGCTTCTCCGGCGTGAATTTTTCGATGGCGTACCGCAGCGCCGTGCGCGGAATTCGCGGGCCGTGCAAAAGCAAAAATGCTTCCAGCCGCGCCGGATCCGTCTTGCCAGCATCCCGCAACAGCCAGCCCGTCGCTTTGTGGATCAGGTCTTCGGGGTATTCAAACAAAGCTTCGGCGATTTCATACGCTTCATCCAGGTGTTTGCCGCGCCGCGCCGAACTGACCAAGGGCACCGCCGCAGCCCGGCGGACCCACAGATTCTTTTCTCGCGTCCAGCGGTTCAATTCCGCGATCAATTCCGGATGCTTCTGCACCAGTGGCGCGAGCGCCAGCGAACACAGTGTGTCGGTGGTTGCCCAGTTGCTGCAATGATTATCCGCCAGCCAGCTTCGGAAGGTTGCCAGCAGCGCGGGCGTGAATTGCCGTTTGAACCGGGCCAGCACTTCCAAGCTGATGTGTTTCGCTTCCAACTGCGGTTTCGGGAGCAGCGCCTCGCAAAGCGCGAGCGCGTCTTCCAGCGACCAGGCGTCTTTCACCATCGCAAAAAACTCGCGCTCGATCCGCCTGACTTCCGGCGCGGACAAACCGTAAAACTGTACTTTTTCGTTGTCTTTGAAAAACATGAGCGCCTGCGCTGCCCGGTCCGGGTTTCCAGTAGTTTGCAGGGTTTTGAGAATTTGTCTGGCCGCCTGTGCGGCAGTCATTGCTGAGGCCATATTCGTTAAATCACCTTGTTGCTCTCTAAAGCTTCAATCTGCTCTTCCGAATAGCCGAGGTTCGCCAGCAATTCACGAGTGTGCTGGCCCAGTTCAGGCGGCGGCGTTTTCATCTCGCCCGGCGTGGCCGAAAGTTTGATCACCGGCGCAATCTGTTTGAGTCGCTCGCCCGGAGAGTATTCGATTTCGGCAATCAATCCGCGCTCGCGAATCTGCGGATCGGCGATCATTTCGGCAATGTCTTTGACCAGAGTGATGCAGGTGTCCACGCCTTCAAACGTCGCCAGCCATTCTTCGGCGGTTCGCGTGCGGAAAATTTCCTTCAGCGCGTCAATCGCTTCCTGCTGGTGGTCGTCGCTGAACTGCGACGCGATCAAATCTTCGCGGTCCAGCACGCGGCAGGCGTTTTGCCAGAACTTGGCTTCGAGCGCGCCGAGCGCCAGGTAACGATCATCTCTGGTTTCATAAAGCTGATAACAGGCATACCGCCCGCACAATCCTTCCGCGCCTCGCTGCGGCTGCGCGCCGTTGGCCAGATACGCCGCGAATGGAATGTACATCAGCGACAGCGAACAGTCGGTCATCGAAATATCCACCATCTGGCCTTCGCCGGTTTGCTGGCGCGCCTGCAAGGCCAGCAGAATTCCAATCACTGAGTGCAAACTGCCGCCGGCCAGATCGGCAATCTGAAAGCCGGGAATTGCGGGCGCGCCGCCTTTCGCGCCGTTCACGCCCAGCAAGCCCGCCGTGCTGATGTAGTTGATGTCGTGGCCGGCTTTGTTGCGATATGGCCCATCCTGCCCGTAGCCGCTGAGGGAGCAATAAATCAATCGCGGATTGATCGCCTTCAACGTCTCGTAGCCGATGCCCAGCCGCTCCATCACGCCGGGGCGAAAGCCTTCAATGACGACGTCGGCTTTGGCGGCCAGCTTCAGAAAAATTTCGCGTCCCGCAGGCTGCTTCAGATTGATGGCGATGCTGCGCTTGTTGCGATTAGTAGCCAGGAAGTACGCGCCAGGCTGGCCGTCTTTCTTGAAGATTCCCGCGCGTGAATGCCGCGCCGGATCGCCCACGCCAGGCTCTTCGATCTTGATGATTTCCGCACCGAAATCGCCCAGCATCATCGTTGCCACCGCGCCAGGAAGCAGCCGCGTCAGGTCCAGAACTGTGATTTTTTCGAGTGGTTTCATAGTTAAATTCGGAGTTGGATTTGCGGCGGAGTATAGTTTTGGCTTGGAATTGGCGCAATCTTCCGCCGGAGATTTTTGATGGCTTGACGAGTCGGGATTCGATCACTATGATGTCGCCTTCTTTGATGACGACAGAAAACTTTGCCAGTCATCAAACGTTCCTTTGAACCTGACAAATAGATTTGCGGCGGGTATAGCTCAGTTGGTTAGAGCGCAAGATTGTGGCTCTTGAGGCCGAGGGTTCGAGACCCTCTACCCGCCTTTCCCTTTTTCCAATCAAGTCAACAACATAGCTGTTCCCCAAGACCCTCCTGGACACATCTTTGGACACACTCGATTCACTCACCGCCTGATTTCTTGTTATCAGGCGGCTTTCGAGACTTGCGCGGCTTCTTATCCTTCGCTCCTTCAGGTCTCCCTTTCGGTCTTACCTTTACTAAACGAAGATCACTCGCCTTGATGAACCAGTCCCTGCCTTGCTTCTCGGCTGGCAGTTTTTCTTGACTGATGAGCATCTGCACCTGTCTGCGGCTCACGCCGATGATTTCGGCGACTTCATCAGTTGTCAGAAGTTTTGCACTCGTCTCGATCATAAGCGCATATTATCACGCTATAAAATATAACGTCAAGACGATATTTTATTGACGTAGAGATTTTTTATAAATAGACTTCACCTATCACCTTCGGGTGAGGGTAACGAAACACATATGTCTCCGTGATTCGGCGGCTCAGAGAGCGCGTGCCAGCCGAACGTCCAGGAAGTAACGAAAACAAGCTCTCCGATTCCACAAATCGTCTGCGTCATCGGCGCATCTACTGAGAAAACGCCGGTGTCGTGTCTATCCATAGTGTTTCGATATGCGCACGAATTCGTTCGTGCAGCCATTACCCTTAACCGAGGAATGATATGAAGACCTATGATGCCGACCTCATTGCCAACCCAACCCCGTTAGACAAAATCCACCAGCTTTTCATCCGGGAAAAGAAGTACCTGGAAAACGTCAGCGAAAAATATCTGATACAACTCTATCAGTCTTGGAATGCGTTCCGGCGCAAGGTCCCCGGAGACAGCGTACCCACGGTCGCCGAGTTCACCCAGTCGGCGTTGCTGGAATTCGTGGCGGCATACAAAGAAGAGGAGAAGGTCAAGGACATCACAATCAACACCTACATAAGTGGGATAAAACCCTTCATATCGTGGCTCTACGAGAATGAATATCTAGCGAAGCCGCTGCGCCTCAATACTCTGAAAACTGAAAAGCGCCTGTTAGAGGTATTGACGGAGGAAGAAGTTGAAAGTATTCGCGGCTTCAAGTCTAGCTGTCTGTCTGAGTCGCGCATTCACGCGATTGCCTGCACCATATTGGATGCCGGGTGCAGAATCACCGAGATTTGTACGTTATCGCCTGAGAACATTGACTTCGATAACCTTGTGCTGAAGGTCTATGGCAAAGGCAGGAAAGAAAGGCTCATCCCATTCTCATTTGAGCTTCGCAAAATTCTTCTGAGACATCAGAAAGCATACGTACCGAAGGGAGCGCGGTATTTCTTCTGCAACCACTTCGGCGGCAAACTCCATTACGGCAACATACGTAAGCACTACGTGGCGATGGTGAAAAGCCTGGGTGTAGAGCCGAAGGGAGCGTTTCACACGTTGCGCCACACGTTCGGCACGCTCTACATCAAGAACGGGGGAAATCAGTTTTACCTCCAGCAAATACTCGGTCACGCGGACATAAGCACGACGAAGATTTATGTAACGCCGGACCTCGATTCGATGCGCGATGTCCACGGGAGGTTTTCACCGCTCGGAAAGCGGCATTGAATCCACGGATACCCCTGCTTGAAATATAGGTGCGCCGATTAAACATACCCCCCTCTTAAATTTCGAGCCTGAAAATTATCACCGGTGCTTTATCGGCACGAAGAAGAGGATGCGGAGGAGCAAAGCGTGCCACGGTCTGCTTTCCAGTTATCGCTGGCGATCAGGGGTGGCAACATACGCGCAGTTCCTCTTTCTCAGTAAGCGAATTACTGCCAGAAATAAGTCATCCGGCGCACCTACCGAAGCAGCGTGCTGACAAGCAGACACTCTCGCATATAGGGATGCTGGTCCAATCGAAGAGTGCCTGCGTCCACATTCAATGGGAAAGGCTCAATGGGAAGCGCCAATGGGGATGTGCTGTCACCGGTGGCGAGGATGGCTATGGCACCATCCCAACCGCTACTGCCGGTGATGGAGATCGTCACCACCACGTTGTCCGGTAGGTGCGCGCTCCTACATCTCCGTGAGAGCGTCGTTGCTGGACGATTCGGTGTGAGCATCGCCGCCGACACACTCGTACAGGGGAATTGCGATTGATACGTGCATCCCCGCTCCTTTGATAGGTGCGCCGGTGACGAGTTGACCGTGCGAAGATGCGCTGGTGAATGTGCAGAGCGACGATCATCAAGGCGTGAAGCGGTGTCGGTCGGCGCTTCTACTCCGATCCCACGAGTTGCCGGAGGAAGCCTGGAATTTTCCCCCAGGGGACATCGAGGGTTGCAGGCTATTATTTTTCCTTGCGTTTTTTCGTTTTTTTCCACAGCACGGATTTTCAACGGTTTAGCCGTTCGCCGCACTTCTGCATCTGCACCCGCATATACCGAATGCAGATGCAGAAACTCGTAAACTCTTGTAAATCGTAGTGAAAGACTACCCCTAGTCGAAAAACCGACCACCCCATCCGAGGATGGCAATGCCAACTCACGCGCAATTTATGGAATTTTTTGTGATTTCAGATTTACGGCAGTTCAATGGAGGTCATACGCCGATGGCTCTCCTGAACACCGGGTAATCCTTGGTTTTCCAGATTACAGCGTCGAGCAGGTAATGCTGGAACGACAGACCCCACAGCGAAGCCATCAAAACTTCGTTGCCGCTCATAATGCCGCGAGGCAGAACGTGTAGCACGAAGTTCGCTCCGATGATCATCAGCGCATAACCGGCAAGAGAGTGCCACGGCTTCTTCCTGCTGTTTCTCCTGGTGATGTTCAGTTCTTTTTCCATCTCTTCGATGTCATTGGCATCTACCCTGTGGTATTCGATGACAAGCCGATGGTATTGGATCGTGTGCGACACCGCCAGGATGATGCCAGCGAGACGAGCACCGAGCGGGTGATTCGCAGCGTATCCCCAGGCAAGCCACTGGAGAGGCACCGAAGTGAGAACGAGCATCAGCTTCGGCGTTGAGAGGTGTTTCTTCGATAGTTCCCGTGACACGTAATAAGCGAACGGCACGGCATAGAGCATACCAGCATAAAGGAAGGAATTCGGATGCGCGGCGTCTTTCGTTAGAAATAGGATAACCGGCAGGTAAAGGGACGTTTTGAAGAACAGGGTTTCATAACGAATGTCTTCCATCTCACCGGCTTTCCTCTTATAGAGCGCAAGGAAACCGACGTGCTGTTTCGCCACGTGGGTATGTAACCAGACCACGGTAATGGCATAAAAGACCGGCAGTAGACCAGCGGCAACAAAGACTGGACCGATCAGGCAGAGAGGCAGAAGCATCCACAACTTCTTCCTGCCGACACTGTTTCGATCTTCCGGTGTGAAATAGGCTCTTGTTGCCGTTGCAAAGACGTGCGGTCCTTCTAGCACGAGCAGCAACAGCATTGAAAAGAAAACCAGCGATTGTGCTGGTCCGAACATAAGGGACAGGAGAGTGATGTAGCCGAAGATCGGCGCTCCTGCAATGAACGCGAAGTCCTGGAGGGGACTGAACAAGCAATATTCTTTTTTCATAGTGGTTCAGGCAGAATTCTATGGCACGCAGAGATTGCCGGGGTTTCGGGTTGAACTTGAATAGCCAGCGCGAAATTTAGAAGAGATTCATACAAAAATCAACGCAGAAGTTTTTCCCCACGACTGGGGAAGTCTCTCCCTACATTACACTTAGGGGGGATGCCAGTTGCCGCGACTCTAATAACACGGAAAAAAGATTCTTTGTGACGAAATGGTTTTTGGTTATAATCCGCCGTCGTTTGTACAGGTTTCACCAAAGAATCTTACAGCCGCGACGACCGACCCCGCGCACATCTGAGAAAAGGATATACACACACACAAATGACGCCAGAAGAAAAAGCGCGCCTGCGGATTGACGAGCTTCTCACCGCATCGGGGTGGCAAATTCAGAACTACAAAGAGATGAATCTCAGCGCGTCTCTTGGCGTCGCTCTCCGGGAGTTCCAACTTCGCCAGGATGCGGCGGATTATCTGCTCTTCGTTGATGGTGAACCTGTTGGCGTTGTGGAAGCGAAGCCAGAGGGTCACACGCTCTCCGGTGTTTCTGATCAATCCCGGAAATACCTGGAAGCCGTGCCTCAGATTTTCACCGCTGCTACAGAAGCGCCACCGTTCGCCTACGAAAGCACCGGTGTGGAAACGTTCTTCTGCGATTCCAGGGACCCTGATTCGCGCTCCCGCCGCGTGTTCTCCTTTCACAAGCCAGAGACATTGGGGAAATGGAGAGAGCAGGAGAAAACTCTCAGAGCGCGCCTGCGCGAAATGCCGAGGCTGGTCACGGAAGGTCTCCGTGATTGCCAGATCGAAGCCATCACGAAGCTCGAAAATTCGTTCTCCGATGCAAAGCCGAGGTCATTGATACAAATGGCTACAGGTTCCGGGAAGACGTTCACCGCAGTCAGCTTCGTCTATCGGTTAATCAAACACGCCGGAGCAAAGCGCGTGCTCTTCCTCGTGGATCGAAGCAATCTCGGAAGGCAGACGCTCCGGGAGTTCCAACAATACGCCACACCGGATGACGGCAGGAAGTTCACCGAGCTTTACAACGTACAGCACCTGAACTCGAACAAAATTGACAATGTCTGCAAAGTCACCATCACTACCATCCAGCGGCTCTATTCGATGCTTCGCGGCGAAGAAGAGTATGACGCCTCGCTTGAAGAGAATTCACAGTTCGACACGCTGCCGGTGGATGCAAGACCGAAGGATGTCGCCTACAACCCGGCAATCTCCATCGAAAATTTCGACTTCGTTATCACCGATGAGTGCCACCGTTCAATCTATAATCTCTGGCGTCAGGTGCTCGAATATTTTGACTCTTTCCTAATCGGTCTCACAGCCACGCCGAGCAAACAGACGCTGGGATTCTTCAATAACAATCTTGTCACGGAGTACAGCCACGAGAAGGCTGTGGTTGATGGCGTCAACGTTGGTTACGATGTTTTCAGGATCAAGACCAGGATCACTGAGCAAGGCAGCGCGGTGGAGGCAGGATTTCACGTAGACCTGCGCGACCGGCAGACCCGGAAGGTGCGATGGCAACAACTTGACGAGGATTTCCAATATCAATCGAATCAACTGGATCGCAGTGTCGTGGCGAAAGATCAAATCAGAACCGTGATACGCGCATTTCGAGACAACCTCCCGCAGATATTCCCTGATAGAATTGAAGTTCCGAAGACGCTGGTTTTCGCGAAGGATGATTCGCACGCCGAAGACATCGTGGAAATCCTGCGCGAAGAGTTTGGGAAGGGGAACGATTTCTGTAAGAAGATCACGTATAAGACCACTGGCGAGAGACCCGAAGACCTCGTTGCCAGCTTTCGCAATTCATATAATTCACGCATTGCGGTCACTGTGGATATGATCTCCACCGGCACTGATATAAAACCGCTGGAATGCCTGATTTTTATGCGCGACGTTCGTTCGAGCCTGTATTTCGAGCAGATGAAGGGTAGAGGCACGCGCACCATCTCAGATGACGATCTCATCAGTGTCACTCCAGATGCGAAGCATAAAACCGGCTTCATCATTGTGGATGCCGTTGGCGTCTGTGAAACTGACAAGACCGATTCGCGACCGCTGGAGCGCAAGAAGAGCGTCAGCTTCGATAAGTTGCTTCTACAGGTGGCAATGGGGAACCGCGACGCCGACACGATCACTTCCCTTGCTGGGAGGCTGGCGAAACTGGACCGGGAGCTGAATGACGTTGACCGGCAGGAGATCAAGGCAGTCTCTGGTGGTGTTCCTCTCAGGCAAATCACCGGCGAACTGCTCGCTGCCGTTGATCCCGACCGGCAGATCGAAAAGGCGCGGGAGATGTTCTCGGTAGATGCGCCGGATGACGCGCAGGTGAAGAAAGCCGCCGCCGCTCTGGTGAAGGAAGCCTGCAAGCCACTGGATAATCCGAAGCTGCGCGAGACCCTGGTGGCGATAAAAACGCGCAATGAGCAGGTGATAGACACGATCAGCCAGGATTCCGTGCTCTTCGTCGGTTTTGACGAAGCGGCGAAGGAGAAAGCGCGGACCGTGATTGAAAATTTCAAGCAGTTCATCGAAGCGAATCGGAATGAACTGACGGCGCTACAGATCATTTACAATCAACCGCACGGAAAACGGCATCTCACGTATGAAGCAATCCGGCAGCTTGCCAGCGCAATTGAAAAACCACCGTACAATCTGCGAGCGGAGAGTGTATGGCAAGCCTATGCGCAACTGGAAAAATCGCGTGTCAGAGGAACGCCGCAGCGTGTTCTGACAGACATCATCTCGCTCATCAGCTTCGCCATCGGTGAAAGCAATGAACTCGCGCCGTTCGCGGAGAACGTGAATGAACGCTTCCAGGCGTGGTTTTCCGCGCAGCAGAAAGCGGGAAGGATATTTTCCATCGAGCAGAAGCAATGGCTGGAAATGATCAAAGATCACATCGCCACGAGCCTGCGGATTGAGATGGATGATTTCAATGAAGTGCCGTTCCACGAGCGAGGCGGCATAATGAAGGTTCACAAGCTGTTCGGCGATGCGCTGCCGAGCATTCTTGATGAATTGAATGGAGCGTTAGCGGCATAATGGAAAATTGTACTGGCTCCATCAGACTCCCCCATGGGTGGGTTTGGACTACAATTAAACAACTAGGCGAAGCAGTCACTGGAACAACGCCGAGCAAGTCTCAGCCAAAGTACTATGGTAAGGATTACCCGCTTTACAAGCCATCCGACCTAAACAATGGGTTTCACGTCAGAGGTGCAGATGATGGCTTATCTATTGAAGGTATAGAGCAGGCTCGCCTACTCCCTGCTAAAAGTATTCTGGTTACTTGCATCGGTGCAACAATCGGCAAAACAGGTTTTATCAGAGTAGAAGGAGCTTCCAACCAGCAAATCAATACAATTATTCCAGCGACCGACATCTCACCTGAATATGTCTATTTCGGCTGCATCTCTCCCCAATTTCAAGCAGAAATCATAAGCAACGCTTCCTCAACGACATTACCAATTCTCAATAAAAGTAAATTTGAATCCCTGCCTTTTCCGTTACCTCCCTACGCCGAACAACAGCGTATCGTTGCCAAGATCGAAGAGCTATTCACGAAGCTGGATGCTGGCGTGGCATCGCTGAAAATAGCGAAGAAGCAACTGAAACGCTACCGTCAATCTGTGCTGAAAGCGGCGGTGGAAGGCGAACTGACGCGCGAGTGGAGAGAAAAGCACAAGGATGAATTGGAACCCGCCTCCGTCCTGCTCGAACGCATCCTGAAAGAGCGCCGCGCGAAGTGGGAAGCCGATCAACTCGTCAAGATGCAGGCGCAAGGCAAACCGCCGAAGGATGACAAGTGGAAGGCGAAGTATCAGGAGCCTGCCGTGCCGGACTTAAAGAGCCTGCCTGAATTGCCTGAGAATTGGTTGTGGGTAAGTGTAGAACAAGCTGGAGACGTGAGCGGCGGTTTAACGAAGAACTCGAAACGGGATAAGTTAAAAGTGCGGCTTCCGTATCTAAGAGTTGCTAACGTTTATGCCGGTAAGCTCGAACTGGACGTGATCAAAGACATCGGCGTCGAAAGAGAAGAGATTCAACGAATCCTTTTGAGCAAAGGAGATTTGTTGATTGTTGAAGGCAACGGGAGCTTGGACCAAATTGGAAGAGTTGCGTTGTGGAATGGCAGTATTGATCCTTGCTTACACCAGAACCATTTGATCAAAGTGCGCTTCGATCCTATCCGAATTGGCGAGTACGTTATTTATTGGTTACTCTCCCGTGGGGGACGCGACTTCATAACCAGAGCCGCAAGCTCAACATCTGGACTACATACGCTCAGCCTATCAAAAGTCGCGAGCCTTCCAATGCCGCTTCCGCCGCTAGTCGAACAAGAACAAATCACCGCCGAAGTCGAACGCCGCTTCTCCGTCGCCGACGAGATCGAAGCCACGCTCGACGCCGAGTTGAAACGCGCCGAGCGATTGCGCCAATCCATCCTCAAGCGCGCCTTTGAAGGCAAGCTGGTGCCTCAAGACCCGAACGATGAGCCTGCCTCGGTGCTGCTGGAACGCATCAAGGCAGAGAAGGTAGAATCTAAGTTACAAGGTAAAACTCCGACCCCCCAGAAAAAGACGTGACGTTTCCTCTTAACAGCGGGAACATTTTTGCCGCAAGGTAAAGGAGTTTGTATATGGCAAAAGTTATTAGTGTTATCAATTTGAAAGGCGGCGTTGCTAAGACGACGACCACAGTGCAACTGGCTGAATGCCTCAGCTTGGAGTTTGGTAAAAGAGTTCTAGTGGTTGATCTGGACCCGCAGACAAATGCCACAATAGCACTTATAAGCGAGGAAAAGTGGGAAGAACTCGACGGCAAAAAGCAAACCCTATATCACCTTTTCAGTGACAGGCTTGAAAAGACGAAACATTTCAATATTGATAATGCGATCCAGCGCGAAGTTTCTGATCTCAGAATTCCCAAGCTCAGCCTCTTGCCATCAAGCATTAGGTTTATAGATATTCGAGTTTAGATAACGCTCTTCCGAAGCCCGACCTTCCATCGGGCTGCGAAGAGCTGATTGATTTCAACGTTTCACTCGCTCTTTGACATTTCCAGCGCCTTTTTCCGCTTTTTCGATTCCAGGCGATAGGTTGCCG
>JAJNQA010000092.1 GCA_021155085.1 Heliomicrobium sp.
GGCATCGGCATCATGAACATCATGCTGGCCAACATTCTGGAACGCACTCGTGAAATCGGCGTCCGCCGGGCAATGGGCGCGCGGCGGCGCGACATCTGGCAGCAGTTTCTGATCGAAGCCCTGACCATCAGCTTCGTTGGCGGATTGATCGGGGTGGCATTCGGTTTTGCGGCTTCGCGCGTGGTGGCGCTGTACGCCGAATGGAACACGGTCGTCACCGGGACTTCGATTGCGATGTCATTCGGCGTGTCGGCGGCGGTGGGATTGATCTTCGGTTTGTACCCGGCGGTGCGCGCGTCCAGGCTCGATCCCGTCGAAGCATTGCGCTACGAGTAAGTGCGTCTTATCCTTCCCCGCCAGTTTCTGACCGCTCCACTTCAAAAAACACATTTGAGACCCGCCTCTTTCCCTGGCTCGCTGATGCGGAAAGAGGTGGGATGAAGGAGAAACGCGATGTTTTCCACTCCACGCCATATGGCCAGGTTGTTCATATTGCCTGCCCTAACGTTACTTTTGCTGAGCAGCGCGATTTACGCACAGCAGGTTCCCGATACCGAATTCAAACCGAAGATTGAAAAAACCGCTTTTGCCGAAGGCAAAGGACCGGTCGTGCTGCTCGACGAAGCGCATTTCAACTTTCACACGGCGTCGGGACGCTATCAGACCTTCGCCAATTTGCTACGGCGCGATGGTTATGTCGTCAAAGCTTCCACCGCCAAATTCAGCAAAGAAGTTTTGAAAGACGGACAGGTTCTGGTCATCGCCAACGCGCTGAACGAAAGAAATAAAGAAGACTGGTCGCCGCCGAATCCGTCGGCCTTCACCGATGAAGAAGTCGCCGCCGTTCGTGAGTGGGTGAATGCGGGCGGCGCGCTGCTGCTGATCGCGGATCATCTTCCCTTCCCCGGCGCGGCGGACAAACTGGCAACGGCGTTTGGCATTCACTTCAACAACGGCTACGCAATGGAAACGAAATCGGGAGGGGGGCCACTGACGTTCGATAAAACCAAAAATTCGCTGCTGGATCATCCAATTACGAAAGGCCGCTCAGCCAGCGAAAACGTGGATGCAGTCGTCACCTTCACCGGCTCAGCTTTTCAGGTGGACAAGGGCGAAGCAATTCTGAAATTCAGCGATGACGCCATGGCATTCATGCCCAAAGTCTTCGGCGAAGCCTTCACCAACGACACCGCCAAAACGCCAATCAAAGGCTGGCTGCAAGGCGCGACAATCAAAGTCGGCAAAGGCCGCGTGGCCGTGTTTGGCGAAGCGGCGATGTTTTCGGCGCAACTTGCCGGGCCCAACAAAGCGCCGATGGGAATGAACGCACCCGCCGCCAGACAAAATCCGCAATTCCTGCTCAACGTCCTGCACTGGCTTTCGGGCCCTCTTTGAAGTGTGGGACAGGCTTAAGCCTGTCGTTGTTGTGGACAGACTAAAGTCCGTCCCACGTTCCGAATGGAATGACTATTGGAAAAACAGATGAACCGAATTCTCCCTCAACCATTCGACATACGCACAATTCTGCTGACCGGCCTGTCGCTGTCCATCGGCTGGGGCATTCGCGGCAACTTCGGCCACGAAATCGGCGCGATGGTTCCTGGCGCGCTCGCGGCAATGGCCGTCGTGCTGCTTGCGGGCCGCGAAGACTGGCATCGGCGCATCGCCTATTTTGCGATGTTCGGCGCGATTGGCTGGTCGTTCGGCGGCGGCATGTCTTACGGCATGGTTATCGGCTACACGCATTCCGGCCATTCGGCGTCGGTGCTATACGGTTTCGCCAGCTTGTTCGTCATCGGCTTTTTGTGGGGAGCCATCGGCGGCGCGGCAACCGCCCTGCCTGCGATTCTGGATCGCGAGCGGCTGACGGAATTCTTCGTGCCGCTCGTCGTCGTGTTCGCCACCTGGATTTTGCAGGAAGGCTTCGAGAACTGGCTGGTTGCGATCAACGCGGACTTTCGGCAGGAAAGCCCGCTGTACTGGTACGACAGCGACTGGCTGGCGGCGGTGACGGCGATTGTTGCCTTGCTGATATTGGCTGCCATCAGACGCCGATTCGATCAAGCCACTTCGCTGATGCTGCATATGGCCATTGGCTGGCTGGTCACCTTCATCGTGCTGGTTCCCTTGCTCGGCATCCGAATGACGCCGCCGCGCGGCGACAACTGGGCCGGCAGCGTGGGAATGGTCGCGGGAATGCTGCTCTATTTTCAGCGGCGGAAATTGCACGCCGCGACCTACGCCGCGCTGGTCACAGCCTTTTTCGGCGGATTCGGTTTCGCGTCGTCGGTGCTCTTCCGGCTGATCGAAACGAAAACCGGCTGGCCAACCAACTGGCACAGCGTTATGGAACAGACGTACGGATTCATCAACGGCGTCGGGATTGCCGTGGCGATGCTGGCGCTCGCCCGCCGATTGCCGCGCGTCAGCGACGAACCGCAAGCCAGAAGCTGGACGGATCCCTTCGCCGTCGCCTTCACGCTGCTGTTCGTGACGTGGCTGAACCTGCGCCAGAATCCAGAGCGCTGGGTGGAAGCGAAAACTGTTCCCGCCGTCATGGCGGGCTTGTCGGCGCAAGTCTGGTTCGATCTGGCCTATCTGGCGTTGAGCCTGGCCGTCATCTGGCTGCTGCTCCAGCATCGGCGACAGCCAATCCAGTTCATTCCCGCAAGTTGGCTGGGCAAAGGGCAACTGCTGTATCTGGTTTTTCTGTGGCTGATGGTGGCGGGCAATTTTGAACGCGCGGTGGTCCGGTTTGCTTCGACGCGGCTGATTACCGAAGGCGTGATCTTTTTGAACGCCGCCATCTGCACGCTGATTTTGCTGCTCAGTTTGCCGAAACAGACGGAAGTGGACGAACCCAAAACCGATTACAGACTATTGATCAGGAAAGCGGTCGCCGCCGGTTTGGTTGTTACGGCCCTTTCCACACTGGCCGAATGGGGAATCACGCGGGCAATTTACGGCAACGAATTCGTCGGAGCCAAACGGCAGATTCGCTTCGGCGCGGAAGCGACGGCAACCACGGAAAAGCCACAGGCCGGGCAGCCGCATCCGTAAACGATTTAGAAACTCAACGCAAAGCCGCCAAGACACAAAGGAAAATCCTAACAACAAGGAGACTCTTTGCGCCTTTCCTGCTTTGCGTCTTTGCGTTGTGAAGAAGGTTTGAAAGATGAAAATCACCGACATTACCGCCACCTGGCTTCGCTACAACATTCCGCCAGCCAAACAACACGTCAGCGACTTTGGCCGTTTGCAAACTTTCGATATGACGCTGGTTCGCGTCGAAACCGATGAAGGCTTAACGGGATTCGGCGAAGCGAAAGGCGCGGTGGGCAGCGCGGCCATCTGCTCATCAATCGTTTCCTGCATCAACGAAGAGCTTCGCCCGCTGCTCGTCGGCGAAGACCCGCGCAACATCACCAAGCTGTGGGAGCGAATGTACAACGGCTCGCGGTCGCATTATGCGATTGAACATGGCCGCAGCTTTCCGGAGCTTGGCCGCCGGGGCGTTCGCATTTCGGCGCTCAGCGGCGTGGATATGGCGCTGTGGGATTTGCTTGGGAAAAGCCTGAATGTGCCGGTCTATCAACTGCTCGGCGGCAAATGCCGCGAAACGATTCCGGCCTATGCTTCGGGCGGATGGGCGGACGCAAGCGGCATCGGCGAACAATTGAAACAGACGATTGCGGCATTCGGAGAACGGGGCCATTTCAATGCCGTCAAGATGCGGATCGGTTCGATGGACGGAACAGTAGAAAACTCCATCGCCCGCGTTCGCGCCGCCCGGGAAGCGCTCGGTCCAGACGTCAAGCTGATGGCGGACGCCCACGGCACCTGGAACGAACGCGAAGCCAGACGGTTTTGCCGGGGCGTTGCGGGTTGCAACCTCGCCTGGTTTGAAGAACCCGTCAATCCAGATTCGGTCACCGCGATGGCCGAAGTTCGCGCGGCGACCGACATTCCGATTTCCGCCGGAGAAAGCCTGTTCACGCGCTTCGAGTTCCGGGAACTGATCGAATCGCGCGCCGCCGACATCCTGCAACCCGATCCCGGCATCGCGGGCGGCATCACCGAAGTCGTTCGAATTGCCGCGCTGGCTTCGGCGCATCAACTGACGCTGGCGCCGCATTTGTGGGGGTCGGCGCTGCTGTTTTCCGCCGGGTTGCAGATTGCGGCGGCGACGCCAAACGTTGTCACGCTGGAATATTCGATGTGCTTCAATCCGTTTCTGCGCGAATTCAGTCCCGACCAATTCACCATCAAAAACAGCGAAGTCGGCATTCCTGAAAAACCCGGCCTGGGCGTAGCGGTCAACGAAGATTTCGTTCGCCAGTACAGTGTTAAAGTTGGGCCTTGATCACCTTGTTGCCGGTTAGTCTTGCCAGGGCCGCGTCACACTGCGCGAGTTGATTCGCCGTCTGCTGCATCTCCTGCGCATCCACCGGAGACAGCGCACCGCCGGACATCTTGCTATTCCAGATGTCCAGGCTTTGCTGGAACCAAGACTGCGCCTGCTGCCAGTGTTCGGCTTGCTGCGATTTCATTTTTACGGCCATTGCTGCGTTCAATCTGCCAAGCCGCGAATAACATCCGGCCAGCGCGCGGCTCACATCCAGATTGGCCGAGTCAGAGGTGGAAAGCGTTTCCAGCCGAGTCTGCGCTTTGCCGTAATGCTCCGCCGCCGCGGTGAAATCATTTCGCGCCAGCAAGGCGTCGCCGATTTGAGTATGGCTGATGGCGATGTAGCGATTGGCGTCGGTGAAGGCAGGGTCGGCGGCGAGGACCGCTTCGCGCAGGGCGAGCGTTTTGCGATGCCATTCCAGCGCACCCGCTGTGTCGCCCTGTTTGGCCAGCGTTTCGCCGATCAATTCGGTGGTGATGGTCAAATCGCCGCGCAGCAATTCGTTTTTCGGGTCGGCGGCGATGCCCGCTTCACGCAGTTGCAGCGCGCGGCGATGCTGCGACATCGCTTCATCGAACCTGCCCATCAGTTGCAGCATCTTGCCCGCTGAATCCAGTGTCGTGGCCATTTCACGCCGCACCGAAACATTCAGTTTGTCGGCGGCAAACAGTGTTTCGTATCGCGCCAACGCTTGGCGGTAGAACTCCAACGCTTTGCCGTAATCGAGCGTGGTGTACATGCGGTCGCCGAGTTTGATGTAACTGATCGTCAGATTTCGCTGCCATTTCGGATCGCCGGGTTCGGCGGCGGCCACCTGTTCGGAAAACGCCAGCGATTTTTGCGTGTACTCAAGCGAGGTTTTGTAATCGCCGGTTTTTTCCAGTGAATCCGCCAGCCGTTCGTAAATCACGCCGACCCAATTGCGAATCGCTGTGTCGTTCGGCGCGGCGTCCAGCGCGCGTTCGCAGATGGGCAGGGCTTCGCGGTAACCGTTGATCGCGCCGGCCACGTCGCCGCCTTCGCTTTTCAGATCGGCCAGCAAGGTCTGATTCCGCGACAAATCGTAAAGCGATTTCGCATCATTGAAATTCAAGGTGCGCCGAATGGCCAGCGCCTTTTCATAACTTCGCAGCGCGCCGGCGCGGTCGCCCAGGTTGGAGTAATACGGATGCCCCTGCACTAACCCGACTTTTTCATAAGCCGCCGCCAGCTCCTGCTGCAAGGCCGGATCACTGCCAGATTCGCGCGACAGGTTGTCCAAGTATTCCAGCGCGTCTTTCACCAGCATCTCGCGCACGGGCGTAGCGCCGGGCAGGTTTTCGATGGCGTCGTGATATTTGAACAGCACGTTGTTGGCCAGTTTGCGAACGTCGTTGAAGCGGCGTTCGGCAATGGCGCGCTGCTGCCGGGCGACGCGCATCTGCCAGATGGTCGTCACCAATCCGGCCAGCAGCGAAAGGGTAATCAACGTCGCGGCGACGACTCCGGCGCGATGGCGCGTGACGAATTTGCTCAGACGATAACCGACCGTGTCTTCGCGAGCGATGACCGGACGCCCGGCCAAATGGCGGCGAATGTCTTCGCTGAACTGCTGCACCGAGGCGTAGCGGCGTTCAGGCTCCTTGCGCAACGCCATCAAAACGATGTTGTCCAGATCGCCCTGCAATTGCCGCCGGAGTTTTTCGGCGTATTCGATGCTGAACTTGCCGTTGGTTTCTCGCGCGCCATCGGCGGTGGTGCGGCGAACGACGGCTGTGCTGGGGCGTTCGGGTTCGTTTTCGCAGACGACCCGGGCGATTTCGTGCGGCGAGACGCTGTTGATCTGATACGGTTTCTGCCCGGTCAGCAATTCATAAAGCACGACGCCCAGGCTGTACACGTCTGTCGCCGTCGTCACGTTCTGCCCCATCACCTGCTCGGGGCTGGCGTAAGCCGGCGTCATGGGCCGTTCCCACGTGCGCGTCGGATAGATCGTGTCGGGGGACATTTCCGGGTTCAGAATCTTGGCAATGCCGAAATCTAAAAGCTTGGGCAGCTTCCCCGTGCCGTCTTCAGCGACCAGAATATTGGTGGGTTTGATGTCGCGATGAATGACCAGATTCTGATGCGCGTAATGCACCGCGGCGCATACCGTGCGGAAAAGCTCCAGCCGTTCGCGTGTTTTCAACTGGTGCGATTCGCAGTATTCGTCAATCGGCTGCCCTTCGATGTGCTCCATCACGAAATACGGCAAGCCGTCGGCGGTCGTCCCGCCGTCCAGCAATCGCGCGATGTTCGGATGATCCAGACTGGCCAGAATCTGCCGCTCGTGCCGGAAACGCGCCAGAATCTCCGCCGAATCCATACCGCGCCGGACGATTTTGACCGCCACGCGCTTTTTGAATTCCTCGTCGTCACGCTCAGCCAGGTAAACGTTGCCCATTCCGCCGCGCCCCAGTTCGCTGACGATTCGATACAAGCCGATGCGCTGTCCGATCATGGTCCGATCCTGATCGAATCTGGGCAGGTTGGGAGCGGCTGCCAGAATGGCCTCGGTTTCCAGAAATGGCAGCGTGTCGGCAGAGGTGCTTTCCCGCAGCAGCGTTTCCACTTCGCGACGCAGCCCGGAGTCTTCGCCACAAGCATCAGCCAACCAAGCGGCACGGCTGGTCACGTCGTGTTCCATGGCTTCATGAAAAAGCCGCTTGATCTGTTGATAGCGTTCCGGTGTCATACGGCAGGCGTTTTCAGGCTTCTTAACTTCCACGTCGAAGGGGTTTTCAGAATCGCTGGAAGCATAGCCACGGCTTTGTGGCGAGTCAACGAACGGTTTGGCAATGCCCTGCAATTTCTAACATTAAAGTTACTCGCTTAAAGGATTTTATGATTGACCGCCAGAACCGCTCTCCCGTAGGATGCGCGCTGGTTGGTGCCTCAGTTTGAACAATAAATCAGAAATCTGATTTTCAAAGGAAGCATTTCCTCAATGCCTCAAATGCTTTCGGGAACTCGCCGAAAACTGCCCTACTTTATTTCTACCTAACTCAATTTTACGCGCGTAGTGCGCGAAGAGTGTGTCTACCAGACAAGGAGCGTTTGAACCTATGTTTTACTCCCACTTGCGACATATCCTGCCCCCCTGTTTACCTGCCTGCTTATCTAAACTGAAAACATTTATTGTTGGTTTCATGATTGGCAGCCTTTGCCTGGGGCTGGCTTTGCCTCCTCATCAGGCTTCGGCCCAAAGCCAATGCACGGTCGGCTGCAAAGCAACCGTGCCGCCAATTGCGCAGCAAAACACGCCGGTGACGTTTGCTTCCGAAACGACTTCCGAAGGCTGCGCCGTCACTCCCGGCTACGAATGGGATTTCGGCGACGGCTCGCCGCGCCAGTCCTTGCCAAACACGACTTACAATTACCCGCTGCCAGGCATTTATAACTGGAAGCTGACTTCCAGCGCGGCGCGGATTGACACCGCCGCAGGCGGCTACGGCGAAAACGCCCCCGCCAAACAGGCGTCCTTCACCTCACTGGCGGATATTGCAATTGATCCCAGAGGACGGGGCTTTTACACCATTGACAGCGCTGGCAGCTATCTCGTTCGCTTCGTCAACACGACGAACGGCGAAGTCGTCATCGGCGGGCAAAAGATCGCCGCCGGAGCCGTGCAACGGCTGGTCGGTGGCGGACTGGCAACTCAGGAAAACACGCCGGGACGGCAATTCGAGACCAATGAACTCACGAGCCTGGCCGTCGGTTTGGATGGTGAGTTCCTCTACATGCTGGATGCAAACAGGTCAACCATATTCGTCTTCAATGCTTCCGGCGGGAGCAAAACACTCTGCGGTAAAACTGTTGATCCGGGCAATGTCATTCGATACAACACCCAGAACCTGACTTCGGCTGCCAGCGCACTCGCCATCAACCCGGTTGATGGCGAGTTGTATCTTGCGGACGCAACCTCCGGTATTAACAAGGTCTATAAAGTCTCCTGCGGAGCGCTGATTGCCGTTGCGGGAAATGGAGTGAGCAGCCGCCCAGCCGATCCCTTCATTCCCGGCGAGGCGACGGCAATCCCATTGTTGCAGCCGCGCTCAATCATCTTTGACCAAGGCGGCAATCTGTATATCGCCGACACCGGCCATGCGCGGGTCATTAAAGTGGATACATCGGGAGATGCCACGCTGGTCTCGCAATTTCCTTTCAACCCGCCTCAAACCTTCAACCCCTTCCCGAACGCACTGGCCTTTGTTGGCAATGAGCTGTATGTCGCGCTGGGAAATTTGCAGACCATCGTACGGGTTGGCAGTCAGCAATCCGTAGTTGTTGCCGGCACGCCGGGACGGGCCTGCACATACACGTCAACGGACTGCGGAGACGGCGGAGCAGCGACCAGCGCGGGGTTGAGCATTGCCGATAGCGTCAGCCTGCCGCCGGCGGGCGGTATCGCCGGCGACGCCAACGGCCTGTTGATTCCCGATCAGGGTTCCACCGGACGCGCACGAATCCGGTATCTGAATTTGAGCGCGAATGCGGTGACGATGCTGGGCGCAACCATCGCGCCAGGCAGAATTGACACGATCGCGGGCAGCGGTTTGCGAGCGCCTTTCGACGGCGGACCGGCCATCGGCGGCGACCTCAACTTTCCGGCCGGCGTGGCAGCGGATGCGAGCGGCAATCTGTTCATTACCGACACGCTCAACTCCAAACTACGCTTTGTCAATCGCGGCGCAACAGCGATTAAGCTGTTTGAAGGGACCCCGGCGGAACAAACCGTCCAACCCGGCCACATCGTGACGTTGAATAAAAACGTGGGGAGCGCGGCAACCGACGGCGTGCCGGTCATTCAGGCTGGTTTCGATACGCCGCAGGGTTTGAAAACCACCCGACAAGGATTGCTCATCGCCGATTCGAAGAAAGGCCTGGCGGCCATCGGCATCGCACGCCGCACTGGGCTGATTCGCTTTCTGAACACCACATCGGAAGGCGTCACGTTCTATCCGAATTCTGTCGCGCCGATTGTCGTGCCGCCGGGAAACGTGGCGACAATTGCGGGTGGCAGCGCCAACGGCTCCCACAACGGCGATGGCCAGTTCGCCACTTCCGCCCGATTCCTGGGGCCAACCGATGTCGCAGTTCATCCCACGAATAAAAATCTCTATGTTGCCAGCGCCGGCGACAAAGCCGTGCGCAAAATTGATGGATTGACCGGCGCTGTTTCCAGCCTGTTGCTGCCCCAATCGCTTTACACCGGCGTGGCCTTTGACAAGGAAGGCCGCTTACACGTGACGGATCTCAGCAATGGATTCGTGTTACGTGAAACGGCCTCCGGCAGCGGCGTTTTCGCGCGGATGAATCCGGAATCGCAGCGCATGATGCAACCGCGCGGCGTGGTGGTGGACGAAAGCGGCAACGCTTACGTCAGTGAAACGTCCAATCTTCAAACGCTTACAGGGTATCCCGGCAGCCGTATCGCTCGCATTTCGCCAGACGGACAGGTCTCCACGGTGGCGGGCAGATACGAACCCGGTTTTGAAGGGGACGGCGGCGCGGCGTTGAATGCGCGGGTCAATCCGCGACCAGATGATTTCAACATCGTAACCGTCGGCAATGCGGTGATGTTGCCATCGCTCGCCGGATTGGCAATCGGTGCGGACGGTGAATTGTTCTTCGCGGATGCCAGAAACAATCGCATCCGCGTCGTCACGGGTCTTGACACCAACTGCTCGCAAACCGGGCGAATCACGGTCGGCGGCAATAACCCCGTTCCGACAATCACCGGAATGACGCCAAGCACGGCCAGAACCGGCAGCGCGGCGTTCCGCTTGACGGTGCTGGGACGGGATTTCGTCCCAGAATCAAAAATCCGCTGGAACGGCTCGGAGCGTCCGACCACGCGCATCAGCAGCACCCAACTGCAAGCGGAAATTCCGGCTTCGGATTTGACCACCGCCGGAGACATCAATGTCACGGTGTTCAGTCCCGCGCCGGGCGGCGGCAATTCGGCGCCGCGCGTCTTCGTCGTTCAACCCTCACAGAATCCTGTGCCGGTGCTGCAAAACCTCGATCCGGCTTTCGTCCTGGCCGGTGCGCCTGCATTCACGCTGACCGTGCGGGGCGAACGGTTCACGCGCGATTCGATCATCCGCTGGGGCACGACAGGGGGAGATCTGCGAACGACCTACATCAGCGATAAGGAACTGACCGCGGTCATCCCCTCGGATTTCGTGACCAAACCGTTGAGCATCCCGGTCGCCGTTTTCACGCCTACTCCGGGAGGAGGTGTTTCGGCGCGGTTGAGTCTGGTGGTCAGGCCGAACTCCGAGCCAAAGCTGGCCAGTCTTGATCCGCTTCGGGTGTTTGCCAACAGTCTGGCCGGGACAACCTACGAGATTACGGCCAACGGCGAAGCGTTCGTGCAAACATCATCCGTGCTGTGGAATGGTGTGGCGCGTCCGGCGCGTTTTGTCAGCGATAAACAACTGAAATTCACCATCACCAACGAAGACGTGAAGCAGGCCGGTGGGGCCAGCGTTTCCATTTCCAACGCGGATTCCGGCGGCGGAGTGTCGAACCCGCTCAGCTTCACCATCCTGGCCTCGCCGGAAATCCGTGCGCTGAATCCGGTTGCCGTGCGTGCGGGCGGCGCGGGCTTCACACTGGGCATTTCCGGCAGAAACTTCACGCAGGGCGTGGAAGCGTCCATCGGAGGAAAGCTGCGCCGGACCGCCTTCATCAACACCGCCGAGTTGCAGGTGGCGGTCGAAGCGGAAGACATCGTCAATCCGGGTCTGATCAGCGTCGTTGTGCTCAGCGGGGTGAGCGGTCAACTGCCGCGCGGCGTTTCCAACGCCGTCAATCTGCAAGTCGTCAACACGGCGGGCGGCAATTTGACCAGCGTTTCGGCGGCGAGCTTTGCCAGCGGGCCAATCGCGCCTGATTCCATCGTCGCGGCCTTCGGAACCGGACTCGCGGCCGGCACCGATGCGGCAACCACGGTTCCGCTGCCGACGTCGCTGCGCAATACGCGCCTCGTGGTCAAAGACAGCACTGGCACGGAACGCGACGCCGCGCTGTTTTTTGTTTCGCCGACGCAGATCAATTACCTGATGCCCGCCGGAACCGCGAACGGAGTAGCAACGGTGACGGTGATTTCCGATGGCACTACAGTCGCCAGCGGGATCGCCGAAATCGCCCGGGTCGTGCCTGCACTGTTCACGGCCAATGCCACTGGGGAAGGTTTGGTTTCGGGCGTCGCTCTGCGTGTGGGCGCCAACGGCGCGCCGAGCTTCGAACCGATCCTGAGCTTTGATCAGGCAACGCAGAAGTTCGTCGCCACTCCGGTTGATTTGGGGGCGGCAACAGACCAGGTGTACCTGATCTTCTTCGGCACAGGCTTCCGCAATCGCAGCGCGCTGACGGGGGTCAAAGCACAAGTCGCCGGAGAAGACGTCGCGGTTAGTTTCGCCGGCGCGGCTCCGGGGCTGTTCGGCGTGGATCAAATCAATCTCGGTCCGCTGCCGCGCACTCTGGCGGGACGCGGCACGATCAACATTGTCGTAACGGTGGACGGCAAACCGGCCAACACCGTTCAACTGGCGATTAAATAAATGATGTCCTGATCGGAAAAGATTGAGGGAGGCAAAAAAGCCGCGGACGAAACGTGAGAATTCTCGCGAATCGTCCGCGGCTTTTTTTATTGATTGAAGCTTACCAGCGGTCTTGCCGGTCGTTTTTTTGACGATAGATGTTGCGGCTCGAACGGTTCAAACCGCGCTGAACGCGCGCCCGTTCGCGCGCGGTAAATTCGCCGCCCGAATGCCGGAAACGCGCTTCGCGGGCGCGAAGCCTCGCCTGATCGGCCTGGATGCGCGCCGCTTCGCGCCGCGTCAATTCACCGCTGCGATAACCATCGCGAATTCGCTCCTGCTGATTCCGCTGACGGTCATTGATACCACGGTCATAACGCCCCTGCGCCCATCCGGCGGCGGGCAGCACGGTGACTACGAACGCAACCGAAAGAAATAAATTCGTCAACTTCCTGGTCATAAAATTTCTACCTCCGTTGTTTGAGCCTGCTGATTTTCGCCAGGCAAGCTCGAGTTTCACAGAAAGGGTACGGCTAAGACCTAGGAAGGCGGCAGAAAGTCGAAAAAATCTGCCATTAAAAATGTTCGGAAAGCAGCAGCCTCACTCGTCGGCGCGATTGCTGAAAATCGCTTTGCCGCCCGCGGCGGTAATTCGGAACATCTCGTCGCCAATCGCCTGTTTCACCTGCTCGAATTTGTCGTCGTGGACAAACAGGAAAATCCGCTTGTCTTCGCGCCAGAGCCGCGCAATGTCGGCATCACCGATAAAAACCTGTGGCGCATCCGGGTAGTAAGAGCCGAATTCCAGTCCCGTCATTCTGCCGTTCAGCAACAACACTTTTTGCGGCAGATAAAAGCCGATGCTCGATCCGCCCTGATATTCGCCGTTGATGACGACGATGTCTCCGGGCGCGAGCCGCTGTTTGATACTTTCGGCCAAGGGCTTTGACGAAAGGTAGGGATCAAACTTGCCCAGCGCCAGATGCGCGAAAAAGAGGAAGCAGGCCGTGGCAATCGCCATCGTCAATGAAGCGGCCCACTCTTTGCCGCGCCTTCGCAGGACAAACGCCAGACAAAAACCAACTCCCAGCGAAATCGCCGCTCCCGCCGCCGGAATGCGCAGCGCCGCGAACGCCGGAACGGTCAGATCGGACATGTGGCCAAGCGCGAGTTTGTAGTTTTCGGGATTCTGCGTCAGCACTTTCGACAGGTCATCCACCGCCGGATAGTCTTTGGAAAGCCACAGCAGCGCTCCGAGCGTCAAAGCAATCAGCAATCCGAGCACCGCCGGAATCGCCTGTCCGACAAAAACGAGTTTGTCGCGCCGCTGTTCGCCATGCGCCAGTGCCGTTCCGGCCAGCAAGGCAATCGCCGGAAATGCCGGAAACGTGTAGTACTCCTGCCGGGTCGAAAACGAAAAGAAAACAATCACCACCAACGTCCAGAGCCAGGCGAACATCCGAAGTTGATCGTAGCGTTCCAACGGACGCCACAACTTGCCAACATTGCGCAGCGCCAGCGGCAAAAACACCGTGAATGGAAACAGCCAGACCAGATGCAACAGCCAGAATGCCGCCAGCGGAACCGTGTCGTAATCCACCGGATAGCGTTTGCCCAGATACCGCAGGAAGTGTTCGTTGACGAAATAAAACCACAGGAATTTGTCATTGGCGAGCGCCGCCAGCGCATGCCACGGAATGGCAATCGCCAAAAACAACAGTGTTCCCGTGATTGGCCGCAGATGCCAGATGCGCCGCCAGCCCCCCGTCAGCAGCACGAACAGAAACAGCGTTCCCAGCGGAAAAACAATCCCGATCAAACCCTTCGTTAACACCGCCGCCGCCATCGCGACATAAAACACGTAGGCCCATTTTGAATCTAGCTCTTCAAAATAGACTTTCAGAAAAAAGTAGAAAGCGGCGGCGATGAAGAAGCTGAGGATCACTTCAGGAATCATGATCCGCGTGAACAGATAGACGCCCAAGCCAACCGAAACCGCCAGTCCTGCGTAAAATCCGCCCCGGTCGCCAATCATCCAGCAACCGAAGTAATAGACAATGATGACCAGCAGAATCGCGCCCAGTGCCGTCGGCAACCGGGTGGCGAATTCCGTAAAGCCGAAAATGCTGTAGGACGCGGCGGTCATCCAATACATCAGCGGCGCTTTTTCCAGATAGCGAATGCCGTTGATGTGAAGCGTGACCCAGTCGCCGCGTTCAACCATTTCACGCGCGGCTTCCGCGTGCGCGGCATCCGCGTCATCCTGCAACGAAGGGTTCCAGGCGCTGCCGATGTAAATAATCGCCGTCAGTGCGATGAGCAAAACCAGCGAGCCTGTGCGAATTTGCGTTTGTTTCGATTCCGGATTGTTCATTTGATGATGGTGAGTGATAAATAGGAGCGGTGAGGAATATAGCAGCGGCTTCGATTGAGGGTCAATCCAGGCGCCTGCGGCTTCCTGGCCCGCGATAAACATCAAAACTCTATGCTTAATCTGCTTTATTACGCTGTTCTATGCTGGCTGGCCGTGATGGTGTCTGGCGGAATCGCGTACTGCCTGATTGCGATTTTCTCCACCAGAAGACTCCAGCAAAGAATGAATGCTGCGTCAACGGAAACCATTTCCTATCCGCCAATGAGTTTGTTGAAACCGCTGCGAGGGGCGGAAGCCGGGCTGGAAAGTTATCTGGCAACCTTCTTTCGTCAGGATTATCCGGTTTACGAAATCCTTTTCGCCGTGCGGGAGGAAAGCGACCCGGCAGTCGCCGTAGTCAATCGGCTGAAAAAGCAGTACCCGGAAATTCCTGTTCGGTTGCTGCTGACGGGGCAGCCGCCGTATGCCAACGCCAAGGTTTACAGCATGGAAAAAATGGCTGAAGCCGCTTCGCACTCGCTGCTGATCATCACGGACAGCGACGCTTCGGTCGCGCCGGATTATCTCAGGGCAATGGCGCGGGAATTCGCATCCTCTGAAGTTGGCAGAGTCGGCGCGGTAACCAATCTTTATCGCGGCATCGCCGGGAATGATTTCTGGTCGCGGCTGGAAGCGCTGGGCATGAGCACGGAATTTATGGCCGGCGTCGTCGTTGCCGAGCGAATGGAAGGCATGAAGTTTATGCTGGGTCCGTCCATGGCCATCAGCAAGGAATGTTTGCAAGCCATCGGCGGATTTGCCGCAATGGCAGATTATCTGGCCGATGATTTTGTGCTGGGACATTGGTCTGCGGAGGCGGGTTACGAGGTTCGCTTGTCAGCGCACGTCATCAACCATCACGCTTCGACAATGGGTTTTCTGGAAACCTTCAAACACCGGCTGCGCTGGAATCGCAGTTCACGCTATTCGCGGCCTTCGGGGTATTACGGACAGGGATTCACCTACTTTCTGCCGTGGACAAGCCTGCTGTTTTTGTTTGCGCCCGCCTGGTGGAGTCTGACGTTACTGCTGCTCGTGCTGGCGTTGCGCGCCTGGCTGGCAAATGAATTGGGTGTGAAGCTATTGGGCGATAAAACTGTGCCTGGCACTTTGTGGCTCTTACCGATGCAAGACGCGATCAGCTTTGCGACCTGGCTGGGCGGCTTGAAAGGACGCGAAATCATCTGGCGCAATGAGCGTTACCGATTGCACAAGGGCGGACGGTTCGAGCCGGTTGTCCCGCGAAGTTCCTGAAGGCTTCTTTCCCAGGCTTAGAAACAAATCAGCCTCAGTTTCCAGTGAATGAACTGAGGCTGATTTGTGTTGGCAGGTTTTTCCGCGATTACGGCCTACCGCTTTCCAGGAAAGCTTTCAGCTTGCGCGACCGCGACGGGTGGCGAAGTTTACGCAACGCTTTGGCTTCAATCTGACGGATGCGTTCGCGGGTGACGGCGAAGTGCTGGCCAACTTCTTCCAGCGTGTGTTCGCTGCCGTTCGGTCCCAGACCGAAACGCATCTTAATGACTTTTTCCTCGCGCGGAGTCAGTGTCTTCAACACTTCCTCGGTGATTTCGCGGAGGTTGATGTTGATGACAGCTTCGGACGGATTCTGGATCGTCTTGTCTTCGATAAAATCGCCGAGATGCGAATCTTCCTCTTCTCCAATCGGCGTTTCGAGCGAGATTGGCTCTTGCGCGATCTTCAGAACTTTCCGCACCTTTGAAGCCGGAATGTCCATCTTCTTGGCGATTTCTTCCGACGTTGGCTCGCGTCCGAGTTCCTGCACCAGTGCGCGCGAAGTCCGGATCAGTTTGTTGATCGTTTCGATCATATGCACCGGAATGCGGATGGTGCGTGCCTGATCGGCAATGGCCCGGGTGATCGCCTGGCGAATCCACCAGGTCGCATACGTCGAAAACTTATAACCACGCCGGTACTCGAATTTGTCCACGGCTTTCATCAATCCGATATTTCCTTCCTGAATCAAATCCAGAAACTGCAAACCGCGATTGGTGTATTTCTTGGCAATGGACACAACCAGCCGAAGATTGGCTTCAACCAGTTCTTTCTTGGCCTGCTGCGCTTCAGCTTCGCCGCCAACGACGGTTTGGAAAGATCGTTTCAGATCAATCGCCGTCAGTTTGTGCTGCTCTTCAAGCTGCGTCAGGTGGCGCTTGGCGGCGCGCAGCTTCTTTTCGACCTCTTTCTTTTCGTCTTCGTTGCGCTTGCGTTCGAGCGAACGCCCGAGCTTGTCAATCTCGCGCTCGGTTTCTTTGACTTCCATCGAAGCGCGACGCATTGCACCGACCAGACGATCCTGAATCTTCGGCGTGAATTCCAGCAGACGGAACAGGTGCGAAAGCTCAATCCGCTGCCGCGACAGTTTCCGCTTCATCTTGGCCAGTTTCGGCGAACGCTTCGGCTCGGCCAGGACTTTTTCGTACATCTGGTTGGTCTTTTTGAAGACCTTGCCGATCTCGCCGATCGTTTCCAGCGTGTAATTGTGGTACTCCAGAATCTTCTCTTCGGTAATGCCTTCCTGCTCGGTAAAGGTCACCACTTCGCGGATCGAAAAGTACTCTTCGCTCAATTCCTTGCCGATTTGGATCAATTCGGCGACGGCGATGGGCGAACGCGAAATAGCTTTTTGCGCGCGAATCTTGCCACGTTCAATGCGCTTGGCGATGGCCACTTCGCCCTCGCGGGTTAACAGCGGCACCACACCCATTTCTCGCAGGTACAAGCGAACCGGGTCGTTGGTCTTTTCCAGGTTGCCCGGCGAAAGATCAAGTTCGATCTCTTCTTCCGCGGAATCGTCCTTTTTGTCCAGGTTGGAGGAAGCCGCAGCGCTTTCCAGAAACTTCTCTTCTGAATCGCCAATCGTGATGCCTTCGCCACCCAACGCGGCAAAAATGTCTTCAATGTCGTCAGGCGAAACCAGGCCTTCGGGCAACTCCTGGTTGATATCGTCATAGGTCAGGAAAGGCTTCTCCTTCCCCATTCCCATGTCCAGAAGTTTTTGAACATCGTCAGTATATTTCTCTTCCACTTTGGTCACTCCTTTCGTTGCGGCGTACAAAACCGCCACAACTCAAACTCTCACTCCCTTGTGTCTTACTTCTTTATTTTGTTACGTGCTTTTGCAGGTTGCCGGTTTGGCGTCGTCTTTCAATTTTGATTTTTCGGCATCTCCATCTCAAAAGGCTCATTTGCCGTTTCGTCGCGCCAATTCCTTTTCCTGCTTCGCCAATTCAAACTTGAGCATCATCAATTCGCCCAACCGTGCAGTGTTGTTCTCCCGTTGCGCCTGGTTTAATTCAGCTTGTAGTGCCGATTGTTTTTCGGCCAATTTCCCGCAGCGCAAACTATGAAGAATTTCTTCCGCCTCGCGTTCGGCTTTTGTCAAAATGTCCTGATCCGAGGCTCCAAAGTCTGTGCTGGTCGTCATCAGTTGCGGAAGCAACTCGCGGATCAGCTCTTCGTCGTCGAGCGACTGACTCAACTTCGGATAGGACATCTCCATCTGTTGACGTTCAAACTCAAAGATCAGGTGAAAAAGTTTTTCGGTTCTAAGGCCGAAATAATCTTCTTCGGTCATTTTAGAGCTTATCTGTCTCCGAACTGGCTGACAGGCAAGCAAAATCTCAAGCAACTTTCGCTCCGCCGGTTTCACTTCCATAGAAGCGATCACGGCGCGAGCGCTCACTTTCTCTTGCCGTGTCTCAACAGCCTTTTTGAACTCTTCACGAATAACAGCATTATCAATTTTGAGTCTATCGGCTATACGAGCAAAGTGCTCCATTCGTACAATACGATCATTAACCAATCGTAGATACGGCAAAATTTCATCAATTATTTGCCTAATGCCGCCAGGCTTATCCCGGTCATGTTTCGCAATTGCATCTTCAAGAAGGCGATCAAGGAGAGGTTTTGACGTTCTCAACTGCCTCACCATCACACTGTACATATCTTTATCACTCTCACCTTGCCGAGATTGATAATCAACAAATAGCTCTGATTCTCTTCTTTCTCGCTGGAGATACCCTTCTGCACCGTGCGCTCGGATGAACTCATCAGGGTCTAAGTTGTCCGGCAAAGTAGTGACCTTGACATTGAATCCTTCCCCTAAAAGTAACTCTAAGCTACGTTTAGTGGCCGCCATTCCAGCGGCATCAGGGTCAAAATTGACGACTATCTGCCTTGTATAACGCCACAGCAATCTGACTTGGTTTTCTGTTAATGCCGTGCCTAAAGTAGCAACTAGATTTCTAATTCCGGCCTGAAATGGAATCAGAAAATCCATATAGCCTTCGACCAAAATTGCGTAATCGCGTTTTCTAATCGAATCGCGCGAATAGCTCAGCCCAAATAAATGCTGCCCTTTGGTGTACACGGCAGTTTCCGGCGAATTCAGGTATTTCGGCTCTCCTTCGCCGATGATGCGTCCACCAAAGGCGACAGTTTTACCCTGAGTGTCGCAAATCGGGAACATCAGCCGCCCGCGAAACCGGTCATAAAACCCGCCCGCTTCTTTCAGCGAAACCAGTCCGCTACGTTCAATTTGCGTCCGGGAAGCTCCGCGCGACCGCAAAAAATTCCCCATCGCCTCCCAACTGCTGGGCGCGTAACCAAGGTGGAATTGCTTCTGCGTCGCTTCCGTCACGCCACGCTGCTCAAGATAGGCGAGCGCCCGCCGGCCTTCCGTGGTTTCGGTCAGGTTTTGTTCAAAGAACTCCGTCGCCCAACTGTTGATTTGCATCAAGTCGGCGCGCTGCCGGTCGCGCTCTTCGTAATCTTTCTGGTCGTCGGCGACCACTGGAATCGCAATGCCGCACTTTTCCGCAACAATCTTGACCGCTTCCGGGAAAGGCGCTCCTTCGATTTCCATCACGAAGGTGATCGCGTCGCCGCCTTTTCCGCAGCCAAAACACTTGAAAAAGCCTTTCGTCGGGTTGACGTTAAAGCTCGGCGTCTTCTCGTTGTGGAAAGGACAGCAAGCCTTGTAACTATTCCCGGCTTTCTTCAACGAGACGTAATCGCCGATGACCCGCAGAATATCGGCCTGATTGCGCAACTCTTCGCTAAAACCGCGCGGAATACGCATGCACTTTTACCTACTGACGCGAAACGAATTCCGTTGCTTGCCGCTCGACTCTTCTTCGCCGACGGGTTCCAACTCTTGCGTGATAAGAGCACCTTCCAACGAATCCGTGTTCAGCATCAGGAAAAGAGGCGATTCATATCGGAGCGTCGTCACGATTTCGTCAAAGCGATCCAGCCCGTAAAAAAGGGAAATCTGATCGTCCTGATAGGAATTTTCCGCCAGCGCCGCATCCGTTTTCGTGAAGGTCAATGCGCCAACCTGCTTGCCATTGTCGAAGCAAGGAACCCAAACCAACGCCATTTTTCCTTCGACCGGCTTGCGTCCCGCAAAGTGATAAAGCTTGTATGAGTCGAAAAACTTGATTACTCCGGGCATGAAGAGACTCTCCTGTGTTTGAATTTGCCTCGCCAGTTACTTTTTCAACTCGACAATCGTCGCGCCGTTGCCACCTTCGCTCTGTTCCGCCGGGTAAAACTTGGCGACGTGCGGATGTTCGGAAAGCAAAGTCGCAATCGCCCGCTTCAAGGCTCCCATTCCAACGCCATGAACGATGCGGACACGGTCGTGATTGTCCAGATAGGCCGCGTCCAGAAACTTGTCGGCTTCGTAGGTTGCTTCGTTGGATGTTTTCCCGATGACATTCAACTCTGAACTAACGGACTTTTGGTCTGTCAGCGAAACCGAAACTCCTTTCGGCAAACCGGCGGCGGCTTTGGCCGTTTTCTGATTCGTCGTCTTGCGTTCGACGAAACGCAGGTTTTCGGCCTGTTCGCGGAAACGCAGCGCGCCAATTTGGACAACGATTTCTTCGTCCTTGATCGCCTCGACGATGCCTTCCTGACCTAAAGACAGCACGCGAACTCTATCGCCAATCTGGAAATCGGTAATTTCAGGCGGCGCGGTTTCTTCCACTTCAGCCGGAATTTGCTCGCCCTTTGTCGTGATGCCGTGTTGCTGCCGCATCTCCCGCGAAGCCGTGCTGGCGGAAGTTTTCATCTCAATCGTGCGGCGTTCGATTTCCTTGCGGACTTTGCGCGCGGTCGCCGCATCTTCGATGGTGGCGGCAAACTGTTCGGCTTTCGTCGCGAATTGATCAATGATCTTTTGCAGTTCGGCGCGAAATTCTTTTTCGCGCTCTTTTTCGCGCTTGATGAATTCCAGTTCCAGCTTGGCGTATTTGTCGGCGACCAAAGCGCGCTCTTCTTCGAGGGCAGCGACGGTTTGTTGCTGGTGGTCGAATTGATCTTTCAACCGGCGCAGATATTCGGTCGCGTCGGCGCTGGCGGTTTTGACGCGATCCGCCGCGCGGTCGGTAATGCCTTTTGGCAGACCGAAGCGCCGCGCGATTTCGATGCCTGACGACGAACCCGCCAAACCGACAATCAAATGATAAGTCGGTTTCAGTGTCCGTTCATCGAATTCAACACTGGCGTTCAGTACGCCCGGCGTATTCGTCGCGTAAATCTTCAATCCGCTGTAATGCGTCGTGACAATGATGTGCGCGCCGCGTTCGCGGAAGTAATCCACCATCGCCACGCCCAGCGCCGAACCTTCTTCCGGGTCAGTTCCCGTGCCGACTTCATCAAGCAGAATCAACGCCGGTGGTTCGAATTCATCGCTGATTTCACGAATGTTTTGAATGTGCGCCGTGAAGGTCGAAAGGTTTGCTGAAATGGATTGATGATCGCCAATGTCGGCCAGCGCCTGATTGAAGATTGGCAAGTCGGCGTCCGTCGCCGGTACGTGCAATCCGGCTTGCGCCATCAAGCTGAGCAGTCCGACCGTTTTCAGCACAACGGTTTTGCCGCCCGCGTTCGGGCCGCTGATGACCATCACGCGATGGTCGGCGTCCAGGTCAACCGAGAGAGGAACAATCGGCAACCGCTGCGCTTTCAGATTGGCTTCCAGCAGCGGATGCCGCGCATCTTTCAGATGCAATCGGCCATTTTGATTGATCGTTGGTTCGATGGCATCGTGCGCAATGGCCAGGCGGGCTTTCGCTGCAATGAAATCAATCTGCCCGACAACTGCAGCCATCGTCCCCAATGCATCCCGCTCATCGCGCAACTCTTCGGTAATGGCGAATAGGACTTTGGTGATTTCCGTCTGTTCCAGTTCGCGCAACCGCACCAGATCATTATTCAGATTGATCGTTTCCAGCGGCTCGATGAACGCGGTCTGACCCGAAGAAGACATTCCGTGAACGACGCCCTGCACCGCGCCGCGATTGTCGTTGCGAATCGGGATGACATACCGGTCATTGCGGATGGTGACGTAATCGTCGCGCAAGGCGTGATCTTCTTCGGCGCGCTTCAGAATGGTTTCCAGCGAACGCTGAATCTGCGACCGCAGCTTGGAAATTTGGAAGCGGACTTCGCGCAATTCCGGACTGGCAAAATCTTCGACTTCACCGGTCGGCGAAATGCGTCCGCGCAGCCGCTGGTAGAGCGAGCGCAGGTTTGGAATCTCTTCCGTGATTTCGCGAACCAATGGAAAGCGGGCGATTTCTTCGTGAAAGGTTTCGCGCAATCCGCTGGCGACCGAAATCAGCCGCAGTAAATCCAGAATTTCAATCGGTTCCAGGTTGACATCGGCAATGCCCAGTTTTCCCAAGGGCTGGCGCGGGTCAGGCAAATCGTGGATGTCGAGCGCCGTGCCGTCGCGCAAATAGAGCACACCTTCGCCGGTGAGCCGCAATTCATGCCGGATTTCTTCCAGGTTGGTGGAAATCCGCAACTCTTCAGCCAGCGACGCCCCCAGCGGCGTGCGGATTTGTTGCAGCAGCGTTTCCTTGAGCCGGTCGAACTCAAGCGTTGTAATGGCTTGATTGTGCATTCTTAATAGTATTCGTGTCGCGAGGTGTATTGCATTCGGCAACGGTACTGAAACTGCGAGATTGTAGTGACCGCTCTAACATGTGTCAAATCAATGCTTGCGAAAACAACAGCCTGTCTGATTACAGCAAAAACCGGGCCAATTATTCTTTCCGCACTTCGCCATGTATAATCCGTCGCTCGAAATCATCTAATTCAAATTCACTGGAGGCACTACTCACTCAATGACCACATCTGTCAAACGAGTTGCCCTGGCCTATTCGGGCGGACTCGATACCTCAATCATCATTCCCTGGCTGAAGGAACATTATCACTGCGAAGTCGTCGCCATCGCCGGCGATGTCGGTCAGGCCGAAGAGCTGGACGGCCTGACTGAAAAAGCCCTGAAAACCGGCGCGGTCGAATGCTACGTCGAAGACCTGCGCCACGAATTCATCACCGAATACATCTGGCCGACGCTGAAAGCCGGCGCCGTTTACGAACACAAATACCTGCTCGGCACTTCCTTCGCGCGCCCTGTGATCGCCAAACGCCAGGTCGAAATCGCCAAACAAACCGGTTGCACGGCGCTGGCGCACGGCTGCACCGGCAAAGGCAACGATCAGGTTCGCTTTGAACTGACGTTCAAAGCGCTAGCGCCTGAAATGGAAGTCATCGCTCCGTGGCGCGAATGGGACATCGTCTCCCGCGAAGACGCGATTGATTACGCCACCGAACGCCAAATTCCGATCACCGCCAGCCGCGAAAAGATTTATTCGCACGACCGGAACATCTGGCACCTGTCGCACGAAGGCGGCATTCTGGAAGACCCGGCCAACGAACCCGACGAAGCCATGTTCGAGCTGACCGTGTCTCCGTTCAAAGCGCCCGAACGGGCAGAATACGTCGAGATCGGTTTTGAAAGCGGCATCCCGGTTTCGGTCAACGGCGAACATCTCGATCCGATTCCGCTGCTCGAAAAGTTGAATGAAATCGGCGGTCGTCACGGCTGCGGTCGCGTGGATCTGGTGGAAAACCGGCTGGTCGGCATGAAATCGCGCGGCGTGTATGAAACTCCCGGTGGAACACTGCTGTTAGCCGCTCTGCGCGAACTGGAATCACTCTGCCTCGACCGCGAATCAGCGCACTATAAAGAAGTCGTTGCGCACAAATACGCCGAGATGGTGTATTTCGGCCAGTGGTTCACGCCCTTGCGCGAAGCGATTGACGCCTTCGTCAACAGCTTGATGGCGCCGGTCAGCGGCACCTGCAAACTGAAACTGTACAAAGGCAACGTCATCGTCGCCGGACGCACTTCGCCGAACACGCTGTATCGTCCCGATCTGGCTTCGTTCACAATGGGCGCAAGCTACGATCAGAAAGACGCCGCAGGCTTCATCAATATTCTGGGCTTGCCGTTGAAGGTCAAAGCTCTGACGCAGAAATAATCGCAACCCGGGTAGGCATCGCTTCCAGCGCGCGGTCTTTCGCGAGAAGCCGCACGCTGGAAGCGATGCCTACCCAACATCATTCCAGACAAGGAGATTCAATGACTCGATTGGCAGTTTCCAGCACCAAACTGATCCCCCAATCGCCCCGCACAATTTTCCTGCTTTCACTTCTTTTCCTCGCCGCGCTGGTCAGCGCGTGCAGCAGTTCCCCGAAAAACGCCAGTTCCGATTCGTCTTCGCCCGCGTCAACCGCACCAGCTTCTTCTTCCGGCAGCGGCAATTTTGAAGGCGCGATCACGGCCAAAATGTTCACCGGCCCGCAGCCGATCGAAATCAAATACGCCATCAAGGGCACACGCTTTCGCATTGAAACCCAGCTTTCGCAGGGCGGAACCCAAACCGGCGTAGTCTTGATGGACTCGTCTTCCGGCTCGCAAACCATGCTGATGCCGCAGACGAGAACCTACATGAGCCTGGATTTGAACAAAGGCGGCCAGTTTGGGCAAATGGTCGAAAAAATGGCCGAGAAAGCCGGTCAGGAAACCGGCGATCTTTCCAAAATCACTTCCACGGGAGAGACCGAAACCATTGCCGGGCACGCCTGCCAGCATTGGCGCATCGGCGACAAACAACAAACCGATGTTTGCCTGGCGCGAGGCTTGGGCTTTTTCGGTGGCGGCGGACAGTCCGGCGGCATCTTCGAACAACTGAAAAATCTGGCGCTGGGCGACAAGGTCAAAGCCCAACTCAACGCCAATCCCGAATTCGCCAAGTTTGTCGAAGGCGGAGCCTTCCCCTTGAAGATTTCCCAGGTCGAAAACGGCCAGTCCAAGACGGTGATGGAAGTCACCAGCGTCGAACGGAAACCGCTGGACGATTCGCTGTTCAGCGTGCCGTCCGATTACAAGAAGATGGAGATTCCGGGAATGCCAGCAGGCAAGAGGTAACAATTGGTCACAATTGCGCCAAACAAAAAGGCTTGCCAAATCTTGTTCGACAAGTTCTGGTCCAGTGCGGGCTGGACAAACATTGAAACTCCACCAGATAACTTCGCCTATGCAAAGGCAGCAGGTTATATGTTCGATCCGGTGGAGTTATCACACGATGAAATTGTTAATTGGCTTTTTCAATCCTATGAACAAGTAAGCATTGATGAAGTAGCTAATGCGTTTCTTGCCAGTTTGGGAAGTAGAAGACTTGAGTTGCGGTCAGCTTTAGGAAGCTATGCGATCGCTCGCAATTTTCCACGCCATAAGTTCTCAATAGATCAGATGCGGTGTCCTATTTGTGGAGTCTATGGTTCAACGCGCCAAGAAGAAGATCTTAACGTTTTGAATTTTGAACGATATAAATGGGGTGGAGTTCGGCATCTTGACCCGCTCTACATCGCATTTGATCTCAAGCTCTTCGCAATGACAGAAAAGGCCACGCCGTCTGACGAGGACTTAGAACTGCTGAAACAAATCATTGAGATAGCAAGCCATCTTGCCACTGACGCCAGGGTGCGGGATTTAGAGAAAGCACTGGCTAAAGTCACCAAATCAAATAAGGCAGAGCGGGAAGAACTCATTGAAACGCTCGCCTACTGTGGGATTTTGCAGCCCAAAGGCCGTCCGGGATTTTTTGATTCTTTTGTCAATGATGACGAAAGACCGCTGCCGCCCGTAAACAAAATTGATTGGACTTACCCGGTTTGCTGGTGGCGTGGCGCAGACGGCATCAACAGGCAAGCGTTGGAGTATTTCTTCCCTCTACTAAAAAACTGAAAAGGAACTCAGACCTATGAACCGCCGAGAATTTATTCAACACACCGCTCTTGTCACTGCTACCACCGCAGCCTTGAATTTCACCGCCGAAGCCAAGGTCAATTGGCCTGTCGGCTGTTTCAACCGGCCGTGGACGAAATGGTCGTTTGACGAAACGCTGAAGCAGATCAAAGCCGCCGGGTACAAAACCACGGGCTTGCTCAGCCGCACGCGCGAAGAGCAGTTCATTGGCGCGGATGCGACGCCGGAATATCTGGACGGATTAAAGAAACGCATTGCCGACAGCGGGCTGAAAGCGAATATGGGCGCGCTGCGATCGCGTCACAGCATCGCGCTCGAAGATTCGACCAAAGAAGTCCGCAAGCAGATAGACAACGCCAAGTTTCTGGGCCTGCAATTCGTGCTCAGCTTCGGCGTGGACAAGCCGGAAGAGTTCGCGCACTACTACAAGGTGATGAGCGACGCCGCAGCCTACGCCGACGAAAAGAAAATCAAGCTGGTGATGAAACCGCACGGCGGCGGCAGCGGCGCTTCGGACGAAATCCTGCGCGCCATCAAGGAAGTCAATCACCGCAACTTCAAAATCTGGTACGACGCCGGCAACATCATTTACTACACCGGCAAAGACCCGATTGAAGAGTTGAAGCCCATCGCCCAGCACGTCACCGGCTTTTGCGCCAAAGACTGCCCGGCAGTCAAAGGCGAAGTCATGAGCCAGTTCGGCACCGGCAAAGTGGATTTCGCGGGCGTCTTCAAAGCGATGAAAGCCGCCGGATTCAAAGGGCCGATCATGGTGGAAGGCGTCAAAGTCGGCGCAACGCCAGAAGAAACCGCCGCCAACGCGAAAGCCAACCGCGAATTTCTGGAAAAGGTATTAGCTTCGGTTTAACGCTACCGATCTCTAACGCAAAGACGCCAGGACACAAAGCTGAAGAAGAACAAAAGACTTTTTCCAATCTTTGCGACTTGGCGACTTTGCGTTAAAGCAGACTTTCTTCGCTTATGCTGATCGTTAACCGCCGCGATTCGAAAATCCTGCACACGCCGCACGGTTCGGAAATCCGTCCGCTGATGGATCGGACGACTTCGCCAATTACGCAGTGCAGCCTGGCCGAAGAGTTGTTGCCGCCGGGCAAAAGCGTTTCGCCGCATCATCACGAAGTGCTGGAAGAGGTCTACTACATTCTGGAAGGTTCCGGTGTGATGACCGTGGGTGAGGAAACGCGCGAAGTCAGCGCAGGCGACGCCATTTACATTCCGAAAAACCATCGCCATACGCTGACCAACACGGGCGCGGAGGTGATGCGGATGTTGCTGGTGTGCGGTCCGGCGTTTTATTTTGAAGATCACCGGCTGGAAGCTTTGTCAGCGGCTGATTTGCTCAATCAGGACTGAGCGCGCATCGCCGCCCAGATCGCGGATGTTCACTTCGTACGCCGCCGGAATTTTGAATCCGCCCAGCCGCTCCGGCCATTCGATCACCACAACTGCATTCGGCTCGTTCAGCATTTCTTCCAGGCCAAGCTCGCGCAATTCATCAGCCTCGCCTTCGATACGGTACAAATCCAGATGATAAAACTGCATTCGCGCATCATATTGATTGATGATCGTGAAGGTTGGGCTGCTGACTTCCGCCGGATCAATATTCAGGCCGGCGGCGATGCCTTTGGCAAAGACGGTTTTGCCCGCGCCTAAATCTCCGTGCAGCAAAAAGACCATGGATGCGGTAATCGTTTCTCCGATCTGGTAGGCCAGTTCAAAGGTTTCTTCGGCGGATTGGGTTGTGAATTCTCCGGTGGGAATCATAGCAAATCAGATTTGGCGAATGGCCGATGAAGTTCCTTTCTCATCTTCTCCACCGACTTGCAGGATGGCGTTGCTCAGGTGGGCGATGATGTCTGAAGCGATCAGCGACCGCATTCCTAGTTTGCTGGCGGCCAGGTCACCCGCCAAGCCGTGCAGGTAAGCGCCAGCAATTGCGGCGTCTCGCGGAGCAGAAATCATTGCTTCGTCATCGGCTGGGCGCAGTCGTTGCGCCAGTAATCCGGCGATCAAGCCCGTCAATACATCTCCCGAACCGGCTGTTGCCATTCCAGCGTTGCCGGTCGGATTCAGGTGAACGCCCGAGAAAAAGGACTCCTCTCCGCGAATGCGGTAATGGCTGGCAATGACGGTTCGGCTGCCTTTGAGTAAAACAACAACGTGATGCTTTTGGGAAAATTCGCGGGCGAAGCCAATTCGATCCGCGATAATTTCGGCATTTGTTTTTCCAGTCAGACGTGCCATTTCGCCCGGATGCGGTGTGATGATGATTGGCAATTCTTCGGTACCTTTCAGGTCTTCCGGCCAGGGCGCAAGCGCGTTTAATCCATCGGCATCAATCACGATTGGCGCGGTTCTTTTCCAGACGAACTCAAGCACGAATCGGCGAGTGCTTTCCTCTTCGGAAGAAAGTCCCGGACCGAGTGCCAGAACAGTTCTTTTCGCGGCCAATTGTAATGCGCGAACAAGCGCCTGTTCGGAAATCGCACCTGTTTCGGTTTCTTCCAACGATTCCGTCATGACTTCAGGGCGAGTTTGATTGACCAGCAGAGACTGCGCCGATTGAGCCGTGGCCACCGTCACCAAGCCCGCGCCAGCGCGCAAAATAGATTCCGCCGCCAATGCCGCCGCGCCGGTCTTGCCGCGCGATCCGGCGATCAAAAGCACATCGCCAACCGAGGTTTTGTGCGCATCCGGTCGTCTGCGCGATGCTTTCAGCCAATCTGCAACTTCACGTTTCTCCACCAGGAAAACATCGGAAGGGCATTCCTCTTCCAACATCCAGTCTGGCGTTCCAATCGGCGCGACGACAAGGATGCCATTGGCGTCTGAAGCCGGCGGCAAGACGTTACCCAACTTCGGCGCGGTAAACGTCACTGTCAAATCAGCTTCAATGCGTGGGCCGAACGGCTGTCCCGTATCGGAAGAAAGTCCGGATGGAATATCCACGGCAATGATTTTGACGCCGTAGTAGTTTCTATAGTCATTAATGCGGGAAATCACCTGCGCAAGCTTGCCTTCAATGGGTCTGGCCAGACCGGTTCCAAACAGCGCATCCACAATGAAATCTGGCATTTTGAATAAGTCATCTTTCATTCGCGGTGGATGAAGGCGCTCAGGGTGAAAGCTTTGTTCGTCATCAGTGAAGAGAACTTCACGAGTGGACGCGAGTTGGCGAATGGCTTCAAAGTTGGCGTGCGCTTCACCTTCCGTATCTGCCAGACGACCGTGGAGTTGAACTTTGACGAATGCGCCGCGTAACCATAAACCGCGCGCGATGACCGCGCCGTCTCCGCCGTTGTTGCCTTTGCCACAAACGATAAGAAAGGATTTGCCAGCGACTTCACCGTAACTGGAAATAATCGCTTCAACCACACGCGAACCGGCTGTTTCCATCAGCGTTGCATAAGAAATGCCTGCCTGTTCGACGGTCAGCCGATCCATTTCGCGCATCTGTTGGGCAGTTAGAATTTTCATCGTGGCCGGAGAGTAACCGCCCGCTGCCGCACTTTTCAAACTGTTTCAAGTGTTGCGCAAACTGTCAGTTTGCGTCCTGGCCAGCGACCGACTTGGCCAACACTCGACTGTCCCGCAGCATTTTCCCTCCGAGACGCAAACTGACAGTTCGCGCAACATCGCCAATGAACGGAAAGCTGTCTTGTCGCACCTCGGCTTTTTGTCTACACTATCGCCGCTTGCCGCTTCTGGCCTGCAAATCCGCTCCACCTGAGAAGTTATGCCGTACCGAAAACGAGTTGTTTCTTTCATCATCATTGGTCTTTTCACCGCAGGCGCGATTGTCGCTAACCTGCCCGCAAGCGTGACGCAAGCCCTGACGCTTGCTCTGCAACAAGCCCGGAAAAGTCCGCCGCAAAAGCCTGCTTCGCAGGCTGGCCAGCCTGGCCAATCCGGAAAGCTGAATGACCGCAAAGCGCTGGCCAAGAAACCTGCCCCCTCCGGCACGATCAAGGACCGGCTGGCCGAAGACGATGGCTACGGTTTGGCGGTTTTTTACTCTTCGACGGTTCACGGCAATCTGGAAGTTTGCGGTTGTCCGATTTATCCGCTGGGCGGCGTGGCGCGGCGCGCGGGATACATCAATGCCTTCAAAAAGCGCAGCCCGGACGCTGCCGTCTTGCAGGTGGACGCAGGTTACATTTTCAGCGATGACGTGAATGCGGCGGGCGACGGCCTCAAGGAAGACGCGCGGCTGATGAACGATTGGATCATCCGCGCCAACGAAGCGATGAATCTGGATGTCGTCAATCTGGGCTATCGGGATTTACGCTACGCCGAATCGCTGCTGCGCCCGGACGCGAAACTGAAGCCGGAAAAATCCTCCATTATCTCTTCAAACATCAAGGCGACTGACACCTCGCACGTCAGCCCTGCGTCGTATGTCATCAAAACCGTCACCGCCAAACGGCTGCCGGAACCGGTGCGCATCGCTTTCATCGGCGTCAGCGAAGCCGCGCCGGAAGAGCATCAAAATGCGGTCAAAGCCAGCGGCCTGGTCATCAACGATCCGTTTGAAGCGGTCAAAGCGACGCTGGCCGAAGTTCGCGACAAGGTGGATGTCACCATCATTGTAGGCTTTCTGTCGCTGCCGGCGGTCAACAAACTGGCGCGGCAAAACGATGATCTGGACGTGATTATCAACACGGACGAACGCGGCCTGGTTCCAGACCCACGCCAAATCAACAATGCACTGGTCGTTTACGCGGCGAAAGAAACCAAGCATCTGGGCGAACTGCGGTTTTATACAGACAAAGACGGTGCGGTGGAGCGCTTCACGGCGCGCTACGTTCAGCTTGATGAAGTCATCCCGGACGATCCGCAAATGGCCGCGATGACCAAACAGGCGCGGCAGGAAATTGACGTTGTCCAAAATCGCCTGGCCGAAGAAGAAGCCACGCTGCTGGCGGCAAACCATCCCGGCGGGCAGCCTTCGTCTTACTTGCTGTCCGAAGCCTGCGCCAAATGCCATGTCCAGGAATACGAAATCTGGAAGAATTCGCGGCACGCGCATGCGTTTGCCGCGCTTGAAACCAAGCAGCGGTTGTTCGATGCCGCCTGTATCGGTTGTCACTCGCTGGGGTTTCAGAAGCCGGGCGGTTTCGTGAACATCAAGGCGACGCCGCAACTGGCCAACGTGCAGTGCGAATCCTGCCACGGTCCCGGCGCGGATCACGTTGCGCAACCGACCGCCAAGATTTACAAAACGCCGCCGAAAAACGAGAGTTGCCTGATTTGCCACGACCGCGAAAACAGCCCCGATTTTGATTTCGCCAAATATTGGCCGGTCATCGCGCACAAAAACACGTTCCAGCAACCGGAAGCTGACGGAGCCAAGCCCAAACCCGGTGTGAAGCGGCGCGTCAGAAGAAACTGAGATGGAGAGCCTGCTCAAATTGCTGCCGATGATGATTCGCCTGTCGGGCGACAACGAAGACGTGCGCGAGCAGGCAGTCTTCGCGGCCTGGCGCGTGGCGGCGGGCAAAGGCATTGTGAACACCTGCGTTCCCTTCCGGCTTTACCGCAAGCAATTGGTCATCGCCGTTCTGGATCAGACCTGGAAAAAGCAGTTGGAGAAACTTGCCGGACAGTACCTGTTCCGCATCAATTCGCTGCTGGGCGCGCCGATGATCACATTCATCGAATTCCGCATTGACCGCAATCACGTGCTGCAATCGCGCGGACATGACGCCAAACCCTTTGAGTTTCACCACACTGAAGAACTGACTGAAGAGCTGCAATCGTCCGCTGACGAAATTAAAGACCCTGAGTTGCGCGCGCAGTTTCTACGCGCGGCAACAAAGAGTCTGGAAAGAAAAGAATCAAGAGATCAATGATTGCAACTTTCGGAAGCTGGATGCTGAGTTGAAATCCTCACTCAGCCAATCCGCAATCCGCAATCCGCAATCCGCAATCAAATATGCCCATCACACGAACCGAAGTCGAAAAGATCGCCAAACTAGCCAACCTGGAACTGACCGACGCCGAGAAGGAAAGCTTCTCCGGCCAATTGGCTGCCATCGTCGAATACATTGACCAACTGAACGAAGTGGACACCGCCGCCGTCAAAGCCTGGCAAACGCGCAGCGCGGGTGAAGCGATTTCGTCATACGCTTCGCGCGACGACGTGGTCGAACCCAGCCTGGGCCAGGACAAAGCGCTGGCCCAGGCGCCGGACGCGGACGAAGGCCATTTCCTGGTGCCGCGAGTAATTTAACGGTACGTGAGCGTAAGCGAACGCCAGTTTGTGGCGCTCGCTTACGCTCACGTACCGCAATATTTTGGAGCGACTTTCTTGAGCAAAACACTGAGCATCGAAGACATCCATAACCTGTACGCCGCGGGCGACGCCAAACCGAGCGAGATTACGCGCGCCGCACTTGACCGGATCGAACAAGATAACGAACGCCTGAACGCCTACCTGACCATCAATCGCGAAGGCGCGTTGGCCGCCGCCGCCGCACTGGACGGCGAGATCCAATCTGCGATCAAAGAAAAACCACTGGCTGGCGTGCCGGTCGCCATCAAAGACAATATGTGTACAGAAGGCGTCCGGACAACCTGCGGATCGCGAATTCTGGGAAATTACATTCCGCAATACAGTGCGACGGTGGTCAAAAAGCTGGAAGCCGCCGGCGCGATCATTGTCGGGAAAACCAACATGGATGAATTCGCCATGGGCAGTTCGACGGAAAACTCCGCCTTCGGCCCGGCGCGCAACCCACACAATCCGGACTACGTGCCGGGCGGAAGCTCCGGCGGTTCGGCAGTCACAGTGGCAGCAGGCCATGTGCCAGTTTCGCTTGGCTCCGACACAGGCGGTTCGATTCGCCAGCCGGGTTCGTTCTGCGGCGTCGTGGGATTGAAGCCGACGTATGGCCGCGTTTCGCGTTTCGGGCTGGTGGCGTTTGCGTCTTCGCTGGATCAAATCGGGCCGTTCGCCGCCAACGTCAAGGACGCCGCGCGAACGTTGCAAGCCATCTCCGGCCATGACCGCCACGATGCGACTTCGGCCAACGTGGAAGTGCCTGATTATTTGTCAGCGCTGACCGGCGACATCAAGGGCCTGCGCGTTGGCGTGCCGCCGGAATGTTTTGGCGAAGGGTTGGACGCGGAAGTCAAAGCGAAGGTCGAAGCCGCGATCAAGAAGCTGGAAGACCGGGGCGCGGAGATTGTCGAAGTCCACCTGCCGCACACCCGGTACGTCATTGCGGTTTACTACCTGATTGCGACAGCGGAGGCATCGTCCAATCTGGCGCGCTTCGACGGCGTGCGTTATGGCTTTCGCACGGAAGAAGCGCGAACACTTTCCGAGCTTTACCGCCGCACACGCGACGAAGGGTTCGGCGCCGAAGTCAAACGGCGAATTATGCTGGGCACCTTTGCCCTGTCATCAGGCTATTACGACGCCTACTACGAAAAGGCGCAGCGCGTCCGCACCATGCTGGTCAACGATTTCGCCGAAGCCTTCAAAAAGTGCGATGTGATCGCCACGCCCACCGCGCCAACGCCACCTTTCAAGATTGGCGACAAATCGGATGATCCGCTGGCGATGTACCTCGGTGACATTTATACGGTGACAATCAATCTGGCGGGCTTGCCCGGAATCAGCGTTCCGTGTGGAAATTCATTGAATGGGTTGCCTGTCGGCCTGCAACTGATTGGCAATCATTTTGACGAAGCGCGGCTGCTGAATGCGGCTTTCGCTCACGAGCAGCAGCCTTGACACAGTCATCCGGCCCAATGGAAGAATCAGAAAATCCGCCTGTCCAGGAGCTGGAATTGAAGGTCTGGGAAAACCAGCGAAGACGAATTACCGGCTCTGTAGGTTTTTAGAAATTTAGTATTGCAGTCAAACAAAAGAAAGATGTTGCCGCATCTCGCCTGGCAAGACAGCCGAAACTGAAAGTCGCAATTTCAGAACACCACGCTGAGATGGCTGCCCCCATGGAGTTTCGACAACAGCATATTTACTTCCACAGCTTCGTAGCGCTTATCCCATCCCTTACAACCTGACTGGAAAGTTCATCGCAGTCTTGGCAAAGGTTTAGACCCGATGATATAGTTCGCCCGCCGAATTATTTAATTAATGCGAACTGCGGCTTCAACAACTTTTGTTGTTGGGCAAGTCAAAACAAGGAAACATCGGCGGCAGACTCACAGCTTGGGGAAAGAAGGCAGAGTGGGGAAGAAGGCTGTAATCACACCTGCCAAAGCGCTTAATGGAAGACCAAAGTTTAATTGGTCAAACCTTGACAGTTTCCCGCTTTGAGGCAGATAATCCGCGCCGCTGATGTGGCTCACCACCGTTTCGATTAAGTTCTAAAATCAAATCAAATAGCTTTGCAGGCATTCTCCGTTCGCGTCGGCATCTGACAGGACTTTTTTTGGCCAGAACATTGTTGGCAGGACTTTGCTGGGACAAGATTCATTTCCGAACCATTTCCGGTTTCATAAAACGCTCGAATCCATTTTTGAATAAATCAGGCGGCTGACCGTTCCCGGTCATTCGTCAAACCACCCAATCGAACGGGCGTCCGTCCGGTCGCCAGTCCATCTCGTGGAGGAAACCATGCGTTTTGAGTCTCTCGTCAAACGCACCGTTCCGGTTGTCTTGCTGATGTTGTTTTTGGCCGTATTTGCATTTGGTCAAACCAGCGCCAGTTTGAGCGGAATTGTGCATGATCCTAATGGAAGCGCTGTCGCCGGTGCCAAAGTCACCGTCAGCGATTCCAGCAAGAACCTGCAAATTGACAGTAAATCCAGTTCTGATGGGAATTTCTCTTTCCCTGCACTGCAACCAGGCACATACACGGTGACGGTTGAAGCGCAGGGCTTCAAGAAATCCGTCAAGACGGGTCTGGTGCTTGCCGTGGCGGACCGCCAGTCAACTGGCATCATCGTTCTGGAAGTCGGAGACATTTCAAATACCGTTGAAGTATCGGCGGATGCCGCGCAACAGCTCATCAAAACCGAGAGCGGCGAACAAAGTCAGGTCATCAGCGGCGAGCAGGTGGCGAATCTTGCGTTGAATGGACGCAATTACCTCGACCTGGTCAAACTGACGCCAGGCGTGGTCAGCTTCGTCAACGCGCAAACCGCCGGCCCGGGTGGATTGGGCAGTTTCAACATCAATGGCACGCGCGCCAATCAACACAATCTGACGATTGACGGAACCACGAACGTGGACACCGGATCGAACGGCACCCAGCACATCGCGCTGGTGCTGGACAACATCGCCGAATTCAAAATTCTGACCTCGAACTATCAGGCGGAGTACGGACGTTCAGCGGGCGGCGACATCAAGGTCATCACCAAAGGCGGCGGCAAGGATTTCCACGGCACGGGGTATTACTATCACCGCCACGAACAATTCAACGCCAACAGCTTCTTTAACAATGCGCAGGCACGCCAGCGCAACCTCTATCGCTACAATTATCAGGGCTTCAACCTGAGCGGTCCGGTCTGGCTGCCGAAGAAAATCTTCGGGCCATTGGGATCGGACACACTGCGCGAAAAGGTTTTCTGGTTCGTCTCCCGCGAATGGCAGGAGCAGTTGTTGCCGGGTGCTGCGCGTCAATCACGCGTGCCCACCGCCAACGAGATCGCGGGGAACTTTACAGGCCTCGTCAACGGGAACGGTCAGGCCGTCACACTTTACGATCCGCTGACGGGTCAACCATTTCCCAATAACGTCATCCCGGCCAACCGCATCAACCCGAACGGACAGGCGATTCTGCGCAAATTCGGCAGCTTCGCGAATTCCACGGCCCGGTTTCCCGTGTTCAATCACGAATCCCAGGCCAGCGCCGGGTATCCGCGCCGCGAATACAGCATTCGCGTTGACGCCAACATTACCGAAAACACGCGCACCTTCGTCCGCTACACGCGCGACGCCGACCAGCAGTTTCTGCCTTATGGTTTGGGCTGGACGGGCGGAAACAACCAGATTCCGCTGGACGTGCTGGACTTCAAACAAGCGCCAGCCTGGAACGGCACATACAATTTAACCTCGACGCTGTCGTCAACATTGACCAATGAATTCGTTTTTGGCGCCAGCCAAAATAACCTGACGCTGAATCCGACGGATGCAAACGCCGCAACCTACAGCGGCTTCGGATTCAACTGGGCGACGCCTTTCCCGTATCCCGCGTCACAATTCATCAACATCAACTTCGGCGGCGTGACCAACCAGAACTTCGCCGGCTCGAACGGCTATTCGCAGTTCCCCTACAAGAACTCGAATACGACCTTCGATTTTTATGACAACGTCAGCAAGGTGATCGGCTCCCACACCTGGAAAGCCGGCATCTACATCCAGCGCAGCCGCAAGGATCAAGCCGCTGGCAATTCGATGAGCATCACCTTCAACCCGACCAACAATCCTGGCGGCACATCGAATCTGGCCAGCCCGACCAACACCGGTCACCCGTATGCCGACGCTTTGCTGGGGGCGTTCAATACGTTGAACCAGCCGACGCGCGGCATCTATCAAGGGCAATATCGCTCGACCAACGTCGAATGGTATCTGCAGGACAACTGGAAGGTGAACCGCAGACTGACGCTGGATTACGGCCTGCGCATGAACTGGATTCAGCCGCAATTCGACCAGCGCTTGCAGGGAGCATACTTCGATCCGTCACGTTACGACCGCAGCAAAGCCGTCCGGCTTTACCGGCGCGCAAACAACGGCGCGAATGCGATTGACCCAAATAACCCCACAGTGCTGCTGCCTTCGTTCCTGATCAATCGTGTTGTGCCCGGTTCGGGCGATTCCTTTAATGGAATGATTGCACCCGATCAGGGGATTGAACGCGGCGGTTTCAAGAACCGCGGGATTCAGTATGGTCCGGCTTTAGGATTTGCCTTTGACGTATTCGGCAACCAGAAGACGGTGGTTCGCGGCGGCTATCGCATTGGTTATGACCGCGTCTCGGGTAACAACGTCGTTTTCCCGTCGGTCGAACAACCCCCGACCTTTATCAACCCGACATTCAACTTTGGGAATCTCGCGACGGTTGGCTCGAATACGGGAGGAATTGCGCTCGGCACGCTGAGCGTGCGCGGCGCTGACCGTGAAGGGCACATTCCGAATGTCCAGAGCTTCAGCTTCGGACTGCAACAGGACCTGGGCTATGACACGGTGCTCAGCGTCAGTTACGTTGGCACGCTCTCGCGTCACCTGCCGGAAGACATCAACCTGAACGCCATCCCGTATGGCACGCTCTTCACCAAAGCAGCGCAAGATCCGTCGTTCTACACGAATGGCGTTGTGCCGGATGAGGAGCCTAACCTGCCGCAACTTTATCGCGATGCGGGTTTGAAATTCACCGGCCGTTTTGCGTTCCAGCCGGACTTCCTCCGCAACTACCCTGGCTATAGCACGGTGCAGATGAAGACCTTCGGCGGTTCGTCGAATTACCATTCACTGCAAGCCACGCTGCAGCGCCGCTTTAAACAGGGAATTACCTTTGGCATGGCCTACACTTGGTCGAAAGCGCTGGGCACGGCGTCCAACGTTGAAGGCGAGTTTATCAACATCGTCTGCTCCCGCTGTGTTGATTACCGTACACTCAGTTTCGACCGTCAACACGTTCTCAACTTCAACTACGTCTGGGATCTCCCGAAGCTGAAGTCGGACAACTGGCTGGCCAAGGGAGTCGTCAACGGATGGCAGATCACCGGTGTGACGCAATTCATGTCAGGCACACCGCGTGAATTGGGTTACGGCATTCAGGGGATCAACATCAATCAGTTCATTTCCGGTTCGTGGACGGAAGGGCCGCGGCCGATCATCACGGGCAACGCGCAACCCAGCATTGAATTCGACAAAGCGTTCGATTTCACGGCACTGCGCATGCCGAACCTCAATCCCGGCCCGCAGCCGCGTTCGTTCGTTCGCAATCCGGGCATCAACGTCACCGACCTGGCGTTCTTCAAGAACTTCAGCCTTGGCGGTGAGGGTCGCCGATTCATCCAATTGCGCGTTGAAACATTCAATATCTTCAATCATGCGCAATTCGACGGCTACAACTCTGGACTGACGTTCTTCCCGAACACCAGTTTCACGGCGACCAACGGGGTGTCAGCCTTCCTGTCGGATTACCGCAACTTCCAGCAAGCGTCCGCGCAAACCATCCTGAACGTGCGCGGCGGTGCGCGTCCGCCGGGCAATGTCAACTTTGGCAGCGGCGTCGGCGAAATCAGCGGTCAACCGGGCTATGTGTCCGGCAATCGCAACCTGCAGTTGGCCGTGAAGATCGTGTTCTAAGCCAAACGACACTGCACATACCATCACGGGGATTGCAAGCAGCTTGCAGTCCCCGTTTTCCTTTGAGCTTATGCACAAACCTTTCCGTCCATTTGTACGAATCCACTTTTTGCTCTGCCTGACTGTCCTGATCCAGGCGGCAGCAGGACAAGGCGCGTTCTTGATCTTTGGGCGCGTCAGTTTGCCTGACGGGCAACCGGCGGCGCGGGTCAAGGTCTTTATTGAGACGCTGACCGGCCTGAAACGCGACGTGCTGACCGATCAGGAAGGCAATTATGAATTTCGCGGGATGAGCGCCGGGCGCTATCGCGTCTACGCCACCAATCCCGACGCGCCGGAGCAGTTTTCCGAACCGGCGGAATCAGACACCACACGCTCATTCGCCAATCGGCTGCAAATCAATGTCTATCTGCGTCTGCCGATGCACAGCGACAAAAAAGAAGCCAAACCCGGAACGATCAGCGCCATCGAAGCCGCGCAGAACATCCCGAAAGACGCCCGCAAAGCCTACGAGCAGGGGATGAAATTCCAGAAAGAGAACCGTCCACAGGAAGCGCTGGCTCAATTCAATAAAGCAGTGGAACTCTTCCCCGCCTATTTTCAGGCGCTGACCGAACGCGGAAATCTGCTGATGCAGCACAACAAACTGGTGGAAGCCGAAACCGATTTCGAGCAGGCGCTGCAACTCCACGCCAAATACGCGCCGGCGCTGCGCGGCATCGGTTATTGCCAGATTCAGCGGAAGAAGTTTCCGGAGGCGCTCGGCAACCTGGAAAAAGCCTACGTGCTGGAACCGAACGTGCCGATGACGCTGCTGCTGCTCGGTTACGCCAATCTGTCGCTGAACCGTCACGAAGAGGCCCGGCAGTGCCTGCAACAAGCGCTGAAACTGAATGCGGAAAGCGCCGCCCGCGCGCACGTGTATCTGGCGGAAATCTTCGCCCACGAACAAAAATTCAAGGAAGCGGCGGACGAAATCCGCGCTTATCTGAAAGCCAATCCCAGGGCGGCGGACGCCGCGAGTTTGCAGAAGATGGAAGCCGATTGGCGCGCTCGTAGTAACCCGGCGAAAAACTAAACCGGCCTGATTCGCCTGGAACGTCACTTTTTGAATCGCCAATCTTGCAGTAAGGTTTCTTTGTTATGTCGCAAGTAGCTCTGATCTTCATCTTCGCGTTTTCATTTGCATTGCAGCAACCGCCGCAGACGCCTGATCCGGCGGCGCAATTCAACCGCGCCGTTCAGTTGCAACAGCAGGGCAAGCTGGCTGAGGCCGCCGCAGAATACCGCGCCGCGCTGAAAAACAAGCCGGATTACCTGGAAGCGCACGCCAATCTGGGCGTGGTGCTGGCGCGGCTGGGCAAATACGAAGAAGCGGTCGCTTCGTATGAATCCGCGCTCAAACTTGCGCCGCAACTGACGCCAATCCTGCTCAACTTGGGAATTGCGCATTACCGCGCCGGACAATTTCCCAAAGCCATTGAAGTCTTCGAGCGCTTCCTGAAAGAAAAGCCGGATGTGGTGCAGGCGCGCCAGCTTTACGGTCTGTCGCTGGCGTCGGTGGGACGCGATGAAGACGCGCTGAAACAACTGGAACCGACGCTGGATGCCGCGCCGCCCGATGCGGCGGTGCTTTACAATCTGGGAATGGCTTACCTGCGTTTGGGCAAAGCCGGATTTCGCGCGACGCTGGAACGGCTGGCGGCATTTCCCGCGGGCTTGCCCGTGCTGCACTTGCTGCAAGGCCAGGCATTTTTGCGCGATCTGGAATTTGAGCACGCGCTGGAAGAATTGAACGCCGCCGCCAAATTGAATGCCGAGTTGCCGCGCCTGCATTATTCGCTCGGTCTGGCACATTTGAAACTCGGCCAAAACAAGGAAGCGCTCGCGGCCTTTCTGGAAGAGCGAAAACGCCAGCCGCAGGATTATTCGACCGTCTATCACATTGCGTATTTGCAGGAAGCGGAAGGCCAGCTTGACGAGGCCCGGCGCAACCTGGACGAAGTCCTCAAACAGCAGCCGCAATCCATCGAGGCCAATTCCCTGCTCAGCAAAATTCTTTCCAAACAAGGCAAGGACGCTGAAGCGCTAGCGCCACTGGAACGGGCAGTGGCCAAAGACCCGGCCGATCCGGTCAAACGCTATCAACTCGCGCGGCTGTATCGTCAGCTTGGTCGCAAGACCGACGCGGATCGCGAATTTGCGGAAGTCCAACGGCTGAAGGCCGAACAACTGAAGAATGACCGCGCCCGCACTCCCAAACCCTGAATTCAACACTCCAGAATTCAATTCATTTGGGCGCGGCCCGCTTCGGAATTTTCGTGAGTCGTGGCAGGCGAGTCAGTATTCGTCGTTGAATTTGTATCCCACGCCCCACACGGTCAGCACCATTTTAGGTTCATCCGGATTCTCTTCGATTTTGGAGCGCAGGCGGTTGATGTGCGAATCAATCGTCCGATCATATCCGCTGTAAGTGTAATCCCAGATATTTTCCAGCAGGTATTTCCGTGAATAGACGCGGCCAGGATGCGCCGCGAAGAGGGAGAGCAATTCGAATTCCTTTGGAGTCAGTTCGATGGCGCGGCCATTGACTGTCACTTCACGTCGCCCCGGATCAATCCGCAAATCGCCGCGGAGAATGGGAATTTGATCGGAGTCGTCCGAATCGCCTGGGCGGGTGCGCGTGCGGCGCAGAACGGTTTTCAACCGGGCTTCCAATTCGCGCAGGGAGAAAGGCTTGGTTAAATAGTCGTCCGCCCCCATCTCCAACCCCAGAACTTTGTCGACAACATCGTCCTTGGCCGTCAGCATAATAATCGGCAGCGCCGAGTTTCGTTCGCGCACCTGGCGGCAAACGCTCAGACCATCCAGTTTCGGCAGCATCAGATCGAGAATCATGGCCGCCGGGCGTTCGCTCTGCGCCAGACGCACACCGGCCTCGCCGTCGCCCGCCGTCACAATGTCATACCCAACGTGACGAAAATAATCGCCGATCATTCGTTGAATGGCGGGATCATCTTCGACAATCAACAGCTTTTCACGTCCCGCAGACGCGGACTCGGTCAAATTCAAATTATTCTTTGGCATAGTGTCTTTTGTGAAGCTCCTGCCTGCCCTGGAAGAGATCCGAAACTGGACTGAATTGATTATCAACAAGGCAAACAAATGTTTAAGCCAGCGTGGCAATCATACGTTGCCGCCAAGGATCGGGCAAGCATCAGAATTGATCCGAAACCGGGCACTGATGTTCGCGCTGAAGACGATAATCGTCAATAAAAATGGGCGGTTTTGAAGCATGTCAGAATTCTTTTGAATATCTTCGTGAAAACAGCTTTCTTCGCGCATGACCATCTTGACAAAGCGATGACCCACGCGAATAATGCGCATCCGCTTTGATGGAAGCGAGCACCTGAAAAGATCAATCAAATCAATTTTTGAACGTTCTACTGGCGATTGAGAACCGCTTAAGCGGCTCATTCGCACAGGGGACTTTTTGCGCGTTTATGCCTGCTTCGATGGCCGCTTTATGAATGCAGTATCCAAAATCAGCCCGGAAAATGTCCGTATCGCGGAGTTGAAATTTTTACGCAGCGGCAAGGTGCGGGACATTTATGAAGTGGATGAAGATCATCTGCTGATTGTGGCCTCTGACCGTATTTCGGCGTTTGATTGCGTGCTGCCGAATGCAATTCCCCACAAAGGTCAGGTGCTGACGGGACTGTCGAAATTCTGGTTCGCAAAGTTCGCGGACCTGACACCGAACCATCTGCGCACAACCGAGATTGATGAGTTCCCGCCCCTGCTGCGGGAACAGCTCTCGGCCGCATCCAAAGCCGCACTTGCCGGACGGACGATGTTTGTGCGCCGCGCTGAAGTCGTTCCATTTGAGTGCGTGGTGCGTGGCTATCTGGCCGGTTCGGGCTGGAAAGAATATCAGGAAACAGGCGCCGTTTGCGGGCATCAGTTGCCGGAAGGGCTGCTGGAATCGTCCAAACTGCCGGAGCCGATTTTCACCCCGGCGACGAAGGCTGAATCGGGACATGACATCAATGTTTCCATTGCCGGGATGGCTGCTGCGATAGGTGAGGAATTGACGCGGAAGCTGGAGGCAATCAGTTTGAAACTGTATCGCGAAGCCGCCAGCTATGCCGAATTACGCGGAATCATCATTGCCGACACAAAGTTTGAGTTTGGAATTCGCGATCACCAGTTGATCCTGGTGGACGAAGTGTTGACGCCGGATTCGTCGCGGTTTTGGCCGCGCGAGTCTTATTCTGCCGGCCGACCACAATCTTCCTTCGACAAACAATTCGTTCGCGATTATTTAGAGACACTGGACTGGGATAAGCACCCTCCCGCACCGCCACTCCCCGATCAAGTCGTGTCAGGAACAAGCGCCAGATATCTGGAAGCTTACCGGTTGATCACCGGCCACGATCTGCCGATGACCACAAACGGCTAAAAAGTTGAAATCAAAATTATTGAATTGAGCGTTGCCCGTAAAGACAGCTAGCGCCTGCCGTCCTCCACTCCCCAGTTTCTCAGGCTGGCAGAAACCGGATCGCCCAGAGATTGGCGATCAATGGCGTCGCGTTCTCTGCGAGTAGCAGCGTGGTATTGAATGCTGAGGAACAAGCCATGAAAGCGGAATTGGAATACCTGGTTGATCAGATGATAAGTCGCGGCATCCTCTTTGATGAGGCGGTCAAGGAGTTCGAGAAAAAGTTCATTTTGAAAGTCGTCAGCCGCCATAACAATAATCTTTCCAAGGCAGCGGATGAATTGGGAATTCACCGCAACACTTTGAGCAAGCGGATTGGTGAATACGAGCATGGAGTGAACGGCGATGGCCATCTGAACGGCTTAAATGGGGCAAACGGAAAGAACGGGCAGAGCAAACGTCGCCAAACTTCCCCCAGCCGAAAAAAACGTTCGTAATTCACGAACGGCAATCCACAATCATTCTGAGTGAAACAGACCTGGCATCATTGCTGATTTGATGGGGGTCTGTTTTGTGCTGGAGGCCGTCGCAGACGTGTCGGTTCAGTCGAAGCAGGAGGACGCGACAACCGCGTGGGTTCTGTTTGAGGAGTTGAATCGTTGTCTGGATTTTGAGATTTCGGATTGAGCACTCGCCGCGGTCTGGCATTCCGTGCGGCAGGGGGTGATGGCGGAATGTCCTCTTCCGCCACCAAACTCAGGCGCGGTTTCAGAACGTCTCCGTCCGAAAGGATGAGTTGCGGATCCAACAGCGGCGCCAGCCTGATCGGCTGATCTGGTATGGCAATTTCCGGAAACTTGACCAGCTCGACGCCAGCGGGAAGGATAGTCCCGGTCACAGTGGAAGCTTTCTCCTCTTCCTTTGCGATTTCTTTTGAAGTTTCAACGGGAGTGGTGCCGGCCGGCGGGGCTTCCAATGGTTGTTCAGACTTTGAAGGGCTTATTTCCGCGGGTTTGGGAGGTTTTGATTCATTCCCGAAAGCCAGCGAATCTTTCCGGGCGGCATCGCGGCTTTCCACCGGCTTCCGGTTTGGCAGCCGCCGGCCTGAAGTCACGGGAGTTTTCGATGCGCTGGTTTGCGTTTGACGTTGGGCCAGTGCGTTGAGCATGACTTTGATGTCGGGGTTCGTCACCTCCGCAGCCCGGCTCAATCGCGCTTCCAATCCTTCCCCCGAACCATTCGCTTTGTGATAGAGCACTTCAATGATGGCGCCTTTCATATCCGCACCGGAGGCTTCCGGCGGCTCATACCCGGCAATGTAATACTCCAGCGCCGAATTCAGGTCGCCAGCCGTTTCCTTGACCGACGCCAGATGCCACAGCGCGCGTTTGCCTTCGGGCAGCGAACCATATGCTTTGACGGCTTCGTCCAGCGCGGCGATGGCCTCTTCGTTCCTGCCGGCTTTGTACAGGGACCAGCCTTTCGTATCCAGCGCGCGGCCGCGGAAGATTTGCAATCGCCCGTTGCGGTCGTAATTGGGATAATCCCGCAATGAGCCATCCAATTCTGTCGCCACTTCAGCCAGTCCCAGCGCCTGTTCCGCCAATTCCACCGCCAGACCGGTTGACACGCCCGCCTGCGAAAGCTTTTGCGCAATGTACAGCGACCGGAAAGAGCGGCGCGTGCTTTCCGTCTCGACAAAATCCAATGCCGCGCGGTCAAGTTCTTCCATTTGCTTACGCGTGACCGTGCCTTTTCCGCTCGTGGTCATCGCTCTGATTTCGGTCAGCCAGGCGTGGAAGCGAACCAGTGATTCAGCCTGCTTGAATTGTTCGGAACTGGTCGGCGATTCCACGACGAAAAGCGAGGCCTGATGCTCGCGCGATAACAGTTCTTTCACCCCTTCAGCCTTCACATCCAACGTGCCTCCCAGACGTGTGGCGAACTGCTCTTTCGGCGAAAGACGGGTGGAATAACTGAACGCTCTGGCAAACTGTTCCAGCGCCCCGTCGAAATCCTCGACCGACAAGTAGAGCTTGCCGAAGGTAAAGAAAAGCGAGGGGAACCCCGCATATTGCCGCGCGGCCAACAGGTTCCGTTCAGCCTCAAAGATTTTGCCTTCCGCCAGATCCACTTCGGCGGCGGCGATGCGCGCCCAGGCATAGCGCGGTTCAACCAGCAGGGCTGCTTCGGCGGCGGCCCGGGCCTGCTTCAGCTTGTTCTGTTTCAGGTAGTAAAACGACATCTGCGTTTGCAGATAAATGTCATAGGTGACTTCTTCCGCCGAACCGCGCAGGTCTCGCGCCTGATTCAACGCCGCAGTCATTTGCTCTTCCCTGCCCTGCGCCAGCGCGCAAAGCGCCAGCCCCTTCAATGATCCTGTGTGTTTAGATTCGACTTCCAGTTGTTTTTGATACAGCTTGGCGGCGTCCGTGTATGCGCCGTGCGCGCGGTACAGATTGGCCAGTTCGTAATATGCGCGCTTGTCCTGCGGATCGGCGCCAATGGCCTGTTGATATTCGGCAATCGCATCGTCCAGCCGCAAGCCCATTCGATACGCCATGCCGAGCGCGCGATGAAGCCGGGCATCCTCTTCGGAAAGCTTCGCCGCCGTTTCCAGCGTGCGGATGGCATCCGCCGGCGCTTCGATGGTCATGAAAAATTCGCCGAGCCGCGCCAGCCGCAAAAATTCTTTGGCAAAGCGTTTTTCAAGTTGACGCGCCAGATCAATCGCTTCGTTTCGATACCCGCGCACTGAAACCGCCAGCGGAATCCGCACGACGGTTTCTTCGAAGAAACGATCCGAAACTTTTTCAGGCAGGGCGGAAAGCGCCTGGCGGAAATTGGCCATGGCTTTTTCGATGTTGTTTTCGCCAAGTTGCGTTTCGCCAAGTTGCGCCCAACTCCCGACCAGAGCTTCGCGGGCGGCATCCGCCTGTTCGATTGCAGGCCGCGCTTTCAGAATCTGCTGCAAGGCGGCAGCGCGCGCTTCCGGGTCTTCGATGGCCAGCGCAGCTTCCAACGTCGGACGTTCGGCTTGAGGTACTTTAGATTGCGCCGCTGCAGAACAGACCAGCACCGCGCCAATCAACAGGCTTATCCAGAACAATCCAACTTTCATCAAACCACTCCGCCTTTTTGCTAATTGTTGATGGGGAAGAGGAGCCGAATACTATTCGGTCAGAAAACCAAAGTAAAACCGTCTGGGGGCTTCATTTTCGTCTCGTCACCAGAACGCCCGCAATAATCAGTATTGCACCAACCGCCTGCAATCCGGTTGGCCGTTCGCCCAGCACCGGCCAGGCAATGGCCGCCGCAATAACCGGAATTACGCATCCATAAATCGTCGTTTTGACTCCGCCGATCAATCGCACATTACGGTTATAAAGCAGGTAACACGTCACCAGGGCCAGCACGGCGGAATAGAAAATACCAAACAGCGCCGTTCCGCCCGCTCGTGACCAATCGGTTTGCGCCAGCCCCGGCAAGCCCAGCAGGATCAGCCCCGGCGTTCCGGTGATCATCGTCAATGTCGTCGCCCGCAACGACGAAATGTGGCCTTTCACCGTCCGCATCCCCAGCACATAAGCCGCCCAACCGGCAACCGAAACCAGAATCATCAAATCGCCAATCAGCGTCCGTGAGGAAAGCGCCGCGCCGCGCGTTCCCATGACAATGGCAATTCCGCACAGCGCCAGCGCCAGGCCCAGAATCGTCCATCGCGTGATCTTTTCCAGGCCGATCAGGCCCCCGGCAAGCGCCACCATGGCCGGAGTCGTCGTCACAATCAGCGAACTATTCGCCGACGTCGTCCGCGCCAGTCCATTGGCAAAAAATGCCTGATACACCGTGTTGCCAATCACGCCCAGCCAGACGAATTTCCAGAAGGTTCCCGGCGGAAACCGGCAATCGCCTTCGCGCCACCACAGCAACAGCATCATCAACACCGTCGCCAGCGCAAAGCGAATGGCCGTAAATGGAAACGGCGCGATTTGTGAATACGCCGTCTTCAAAACAGCAAAATTGCCACCCCAGATCAGCACAACCAAAATCATCGTCAGATCGGGAGTGGCAAGTTTTTCGAAAAACGAGTTGCGCGGTGGAACGCCTGTCTGAACTTCTATCGTTGAAGGCACAAAGGGTTAAAACTCCAACTGCTTTAAGTAATCAAGGCTGAATTTCAAGCTGTCGAACGGCGAGCCGGGCGTTACGTCCTGCTCGACGAAATAATGCTTGATCGCACCTTTCGGCGCTTTGGCGAAAATCGTTTTGAAATCAATCACTCCGTGCCCGACTTCGGTGATGCCGCGCTTTTCGGTCTTGTCCAAATCTTTGACATGGAAGATCGCAAACCGATCCGGATACTTGCTCATGTAAGCCAGCGGATCCTGTTTGGCAAAAGCGATCCAATACAGATCCAGTTCAATCTTGACCAGATTCTTATCGGTTTCGGCCAGCAGCAGGTCGAAAGGCATTTTGCCGTCCAGTTCCTTAAACTCGAAATCGTGGTTGTGGTAACCGAATTGAATGCCAGCCTTTTTGCACGCTTCGCCCGCCTTGTTGAACAGCGCGGCATGCTGTTTGTATTGATCCAGCGATTTTCGTTCGGGGGGCATCAGGAACGGACAAATCAGATAGCGGTGACCAATGACCTTCGCCGTTTCAATCGTTTGATCGAGAGAATTTCGCAGCGCATCAATCGGCACGTGCGCCGAAGGAGAAGTCAGCCCGAGCTGGCCGAGCAGGGATTTGACCTGTTGCGGCGTGCGGTTGTAGTAGCCAGCAAACTCAACTTCCTTGAATCCCAACTCCGCGATCTTCTTCAGCGAGCCGTCAAAGTCCTTGGCCATCTCCGCGCGAATGGTGTAAAGCTGTACGCCGATTTTTGAGAGTTTGGCGGCGGCCTGGGCGGCAAACAGATCCAAACTTGGCAGGTTCAAAGCCAGCGCGCCGGCAACAGTGCCCGTGGTGCTGCAAGCGGCCTGGCGCAGAAACGTTCTTCGATTCAACATTTGAGAGCCTCCGGTTTTTCAGGTGATTTGTGATGGTAACGCGAGCCGGATCATAACAGGCATCGCGGGGCGATGAAAACCGGCGATGACCGGCTGTGATATGATGCCGCCGCAAGTTTACTTCCGAGGTATTCAACGTGTCCAAATCAATCCTGACGGTTCTGGTCTTGCTGTTGATGGCGATTGCCGCTTCCGCGCAGCCCCCCCGCCGACCCAAACCTGCGCCATCGCCTGCCTCAACCAAGACAGAAGACAAAGCACAAAAAGCCGCCGAGTTGTTTGACGCGGCGCAGAACGCGCATCAAGCCGGCAACCTCGCCAAAGCCGTCGAACTGTACGGCCAGGCGCTCGAACACGATCCCGAATTGTGGCAGGCGGAATTTCAACGCGGCGGCGCATATTTCTCGCTGGACAGGCTCCCCGAAGCGAAGGCTTCGATGAACCGCGTTGCCAAATTGCTGACGCAATTTCCGGATTCCGATCAGGTCAGGCAAATCTCTGCCCGCGTGCAAACCACGCTCGGCGAAATCGCGCTGGCCGAAGCCAAACCTGACGAAGCCGAAAAAGCATTTCGCAGCGTCATCGAACTGAATCCGCAAAGCGCCCGCGCGCATTCCGGCCTGGCGGAAATCCTGTTCAGCAGCAACAAACACGCTGAAGCCATCGCCGAAGCCAAAGCCGCGATCGCCGCAGGCGAGGATCGCGCCGCGACCTTCACCTTGCTGGGCGTGGCACTTATCAACACAAACAAGTTCGATGAAGCGCTGCCCGCGCTGGATGAAGCGTTAAAGCGCGAGCCGAAAAACGCGCTGGCGCTGCTTTATCGCGCCGAAGTTTTCATCGCCAAAAACAAACCGGCGGAAGCCTCCGCAGACCTGCGCGCCGCACTGGCCATTGAACCGAACACGCGAACCAAACTGCGCCTGGCGGGGCTGCAAGCCCAGTCCAAAAAGTTCGATGAAGCTCAGGCGCTGTTTCAGGAAGTGTTGTCCGCCGAACCGGACAACCACGACGCTCGCACCGGCCTGACCGCCATCATGATCGAATCCGGCAAAGGAGAAGAAGCCGTCAGCCAGTTGGAACAGTTGATCAAGACCGAACCCAACCGCGCCGTGCTGCGCGCGCAACTGGCCGAACTCTACCTGCCGAAAAATCCCGGAAAAGCGTTGGAGCAATACACCGCCGCCGCCAAGCTGGAACCGAATCGGCCCAATCACCACATCGGAATGGCGTCGGCGATGGTCAAGCTGCGCAAATTCCAGGAAGCCGTGGATGTGTTGAAACCCGTGCTGGCGTCAACGCTCAAGGAAGATGTGGCCTACTTCGCGCACACCAACATGGCCACCGCCTTGTTCGAACTGGACGATTTTCCGAATGCTGCCCGCGAATTTCTATGGATTCTGGATTATCAAGGCAAGCGTGGCGACCGGAAACGCGCGTCCATCTCGCTCTATTTCCTGGGCGTCTGTTTCGACAAGATCGGCGATTACGAACAGGCGCTGCGCGCCTACAATCAGTTTATGGAACTCGCTTCGCCGGAGAACCAACTGGAAATCGAAAAAATCAAATTGCGCATGCCGTCACTCAAACGGCAGATTGAGCTTGGCCAAAGCAAAGTCAAACGCAAGCCCTAAACCACAACCTCGGAGCTCGGAAGCGTATGATTCGAAAACCTCTCTTCACGGCCTGCCGCGCGATTTTCGCGGCCGCATTCCTGCTTTCCTCTTTTTCCTTCGCACAATCCCAAAAGCGCGACCATCTGACCGAACAGGAAACGGATCAGGTCCGCGAATATCAGCAGATTGATCAGCGCATTTCGGTCTTTATCAAAGCCGCCGACCGCCGCATCCTGGTGCTGACCGACCCGAACGCCACACAGAAAAAGAAGGAAGAGGAAACCTGGGGACCGCTGCCCACAGGAACCAAGCTGGAACTGCTGACCGATTACAAACGCATTCTGGAAGAAGCGGAAGAAAAGATGGACGACGCGTATCAGCGCGACGGAAAAGCAGATTTCCTGAAAAAAGCGTTGAACAAGTTCAAGGAAGCCGCCAACCGCCAAATCCCCCAACTGCGCGCACTGGCGCCAAAGATGACCGACAAGAAAGAACAGCGCGCGCTGGAAGAAGCGATCGAAGAAGCCGAAACTGTCACCAAAGCCAACGCCGGCAACTGACGGCATTAAATTGCCGTCATCAAAAACCCAGCGTAAGATTCCGAGCGGCGGCGAATTTCCGCGTTGATGGGAGACGACAGCAATGATCAGAATACGAGACAGCGCACTAAAAGTTGATCCGACAATCATCTATCCGGATTCAGATGGTCAGCCAATGTCAGACAACACCAAACAATATGAATACATTGTGACGATTCACACGGGATTGGAAGCCTTGTTCGCGGACGATCCCAACGTCTTCGTCGCGGCGGATTTGTTGTGGTACACAGTGGAAGGCTGGCCGAGCATCCGCTGCGCTCCCGATGTAATGGTTATCTTTGGCCGCCCGAAAGGCCACCGTGGTTCCTACAAACAGTGGGTGGAAGGCGTGGCTCCACAAGTCGCATTTGAAATCCTTTCGCCCGGCAACACGGTGAGCGAAATGCGCGACAAACGCGAATTTTACGAAGAATACGGTGTTGTCGAATACATCGAATACGATCCCGACCGCGGCAAGCTGGAAGTCTGGGAACGGCAGGGGGCCAAACTGTCGAAAGTGATTTTCGGGCGCGAATGGCAAAGTAAATTGCTGAACATCAAACTGCGGCTGGAAGAAACCGGCGACTTGAGCGTTTTTTACCCGGACGGCCAAAAATTCAAGCGTCCGGTAGACGAAGCGCTGACTTCCCGCCGGGAACATCAGCGCGCCGAACTGGAACGCGAACGCGCTGAAATGGAACGCGAACGCGCCCAACGCGCGGAAGAATTGAATCAGCGTCTTGCCGCAAAACTACGTGAGCTGGGTGTTGATCCAAAGATTGTGACTGGCGCCGAGTAGGTGCCATTATCAGCGAATGGTGAAAAAAGCCTCCCTGTAACCTTTTCCCTTCCTCAATCGTGATGCTGTCAGAAATCGCAACAAACAATCTGACAAAACAGAAGGAGAAAGTTATGCAATCACGATTGAGTTATGAAAAAGCAGCGCCGGGCGCATTGCGGGCGATGCTTTCGCTGGAAAAATACGTGCAGGAAAGCGGGTTGGAGCGATCCTTGCTGGAATTGGTCAAGACGCGCGCCTCGCAAATCAACGGCTGCGCTTACTGCATTGATATGCACACCAAGGATGCGCGAGCGGCAGGCGAAACCGAGCAGCGGCTTTACGCCTTGAACGCCTGGCGGGAAACCCCTTTTTACACCGACCGCGAACGCGCCGCCCTGGCCTGGACGGAAGCAGTCACGCTGGTTCACGATGGGCACGAGCCGGATGAAGTCTTTCAGCAGGCACAAAAGCAATTCACTGACAATGAACTGGTCAATCTGACTGCTGCTGTTGTCGCCATCAATGGCTGGAATCGGCTGGCGATTGCATTCCGCGCAGTGTCTGGAACGTACCAGCCACCAACAGGACAGCACCAATAACCGGTTGACCACTTTCAACAGCCAAAAACAATCAGGCTCGACGGAGATAACTTCCGTCGAGCCTGATTGTTTTATCCACCTCGGAATCCGTTTCGCCTATGTCCGATAGCCCAGCGTCAGTTCGATTTTTTTCAGTTCACTGCCGCGGTAAAGGATGACAATCACTTTACTGCGCGGTGTTGCCGCGCGAATCAGACGGTTGAATTCGCCTGCGGTGCGGACGGCAGCGCCATCAAATTCAATGATCAGGTCGCCAGCGCGGATTCCCGCCAGGTCCGCCGGACCGTTTTCACCGACGCCCTGAATTTCCACTCCCCATTTCTGCGTGCCGGGAATGCAGCAGCGGCGAGTTGTATTGTTGACGCCCAGATAGCCCTGTTCTCTGGGTTCCACGCTCGGTTGGAGCGGCTTGAAAGCCCGGTCCGCAATCTTGATGCGCAAGGCGATCTCCTCGCCTTCACGATAGACTTTCACGGGAACTTCCGTCAGCGGCTTTAACTGGTCAAGCACCTTGCTCAACTCGCCATTATTGCGAATTGGCTGCCCATTCAATTCCGTCACCACATCGCCCGCCTGAATTCCCGCCAGTGCCGCCGGGCTTTCCTTGTTGTTCAGGCTGTTAACAAAGAGTCCTTTGATTTCCGCCGGATAATCCGCATCGCGCAGACTGCCTGGTTGAAACCCCAGGGCGTTCTGCGCGTCGTCCCGGAAAACCCGGTTGCGTGGCGCTTCGACAACATCCCGGTTGCGCCGCGCACGCATTTCACGCGCGCCGATGCCGATGCCAAAGACCGCGATCAGCGAAACCAGCCAGAGCAAAGTCAGCCAGAGCGCCTTCCGCCGGAAAAAGCTTTTTCGCAGCGATGCGGTTTGATAAACCGAATTGGAAGTTTGCGGCGCTGGATACGCGCTTGCGGGCGGGACATAAAACGGGGGGTTGAGTTCCCCGGATGTGCGTTGCGCCGTCGCACCGAATGGCGACTGTGGGCCGTATGTCGCCTGCGGATTGAAGCGGCGGGTGTCCACCAGATCTCCGACCGAAGTCGTGTTCGGGACGCCGCACACACTGCAAAAACGATCGTGTTCGTGTTTTTCCGCGCCACAAGACTGGCAATTCATCATAGTGCCTCCTGAAACCTATTGAATGCTTAATCAAGAAATTTGGACAGATTGTCCACGATAACGACACCTCCCGTCCATAAGTTCGGCCATAAGTTCGAGAAGCGCCTTCAAGTTTCACCACTGTACTTTCTTCGCCGTGGCGTGTAATTTATCGGCTCTTTTCAAAGCTTCCGGGCCGGAAACTTGAGTTGAAATCGCCCCAATCCTCTCACCGGATTACGCTGCAGAACCGGCGTTGATTACGCCGCCCCGATGGTCCCGGGAATTCCAACACATCGAAGGAGAATTCGATTTTCATGCAAACAATAATAGTGACTGGCGGAGCCGGGTTCATCGGCGCAAACTTCGTCCGATACGCACTCGCCAAGACGGACGCCAAACTGGTCATCGTGGATAAACTGACCTATGCCGGTAATCTGGCCAGCCTGGAAAACGAGTTGAAAGACCCGCGCGTGCATTTCATTGAGGGCGACATTGCCAATCAAAATGTCATGCAGTCGGTTTTTCTTGAGCATCAGCCGACCGCGGTTGTCAATTTCGCGGCGGAAAGCCACGTGGATCGTTCGATTGACGACCCGTCGCCATTCATTGAAACCAACATTACCGGTACCTTCGTCCTGCTGGAAACCTCCCGCAAACATATCGCCAAATTGAGCGAGGCAGAGCAGCGCGCGTTTCGCTTTCTGCACGTTTCGACCGACGAAGTTTACGGCAGCCTGGGAGCGACGGGATTGTTTTCCGAAACGACGCCTTATGCGCCAAATTCGCCTTATGCGGCGTCCAAAGCTTCGGCGGATCATCTGGTGCGCGCCTGGCACGAAACCTTCGGCTTGCCTGCCATCGTCACCAACTGCTCGAACAATTACGGCCCGCTGCAATTTCCCGAAAAGCTGATTCCGCTGATGGTGCTGAACGCTCTGGATGGCAAGAAACTCCCGATTTATGGCGACGGCGGCAATGTGCGTGACTGGCTGTATGTCGAAGATCACTGCTCCGGCATCCTGCTGGCGCTCCAAAACGGCCAGCCCGGCGAAAAGTACAACATCGGCGGCGGCAACGAACGCACCAACCTGCAAATCGTGGATCGCATCTGCGCCGAAGTCGAAAACGTCCTGCCCGCCGCCGAAAACCTGGCCCTGAAATTACAAGGCAAAACCAGCTATCAGGACTTGAAAGTTTTCGTCGCCGACCGGCCCGGCCACGACCGCCGCTACGCGATTGACGCAAGCAAGATTCGCGCGGAACTGGGCTGGCAACCGGCGTACGATTTTGAAGCCGGCCTTGCTAAGACGATTCGCTGGTATTTCGAAAATCGAAGCTGGTGCGAGACGGTGTTGGCAGGGAAATATGAGCGCGAACGTTTAGGAATGGGGGCGTAATGAAAGGCATTATCCTCGCCGGAGGTTCCGGCACACGGCTTTATCCGATCACGATGTCGGTCAGCAAACAATTGCTGCCGATTTATGACAAACCGATGATCTATTACCCGCTTTCGACGCTGATGTTGGCCGGGATTCGGGAAATTCTGGTCATCACCACGCCGCAGGATCAGGCGCAGTTTCAGCGCTTGCTGGGTGACGGATCGCAGTACGGCATTGAACTCACTTACGCCGTGCAGCCGAGTCCGGACGGCCTGGCGCAGGCGTTCATCATCGGCAAGGAGTTTGTCGGCGACGACAATGTGGCGCTGGTGCTGGGCGACAACATTTTTTACGGTCACGGCTTGCCGGACGATTTGCGGCGCGCGGCGGAGCGCAAAGACGGCGCGACCGTTTTCGCCTATCAAGTCCGCGACCCTGAACGCTACGGCGTGGTGGAATTCGACGCAGGCGGACGAGCCATCAGTCTGGAAGAAAAACCGAAAGCGCCGCGTTCTCATTGGGCGGTGACGGGGTTGTACTTTTACGACAATCGCGTGCTGGACGTGGCGGCGAATTTGAAACCTTCGCCGCGCGGCGAACTGGAAATCACGGACGTCAACAAGGTCTATCTGGAATGGAGCGAGTTGCACGTCGAAAAGCTGGGGCGCGGCATCGCCTGGCTCGACACCGGCACGCATGAATCCCTGCAGCAGGCATCGAGCTTCATCCAGGCGTTGCAGGAACGGCAGGGGTTGATGGTTTCGTGTCTGGAGGAAATCGCCTACAGCCTGGGCTGGATGACGGCGGAAGATGTGACCCGCATCGCCACGCCGATGAAAAAGAATGAGTATGGCCAGTATCTGCTGCGCATGCTGAAACAAGAAAGTCAGTACCGGGAGCGGTAGCGACCGGGTAAAAGCGATCAACAATGAAAATCACCCGAACTGAAATTCCTGATGTTCTGATCATCGAACCGCAGGTCTTCCGCGACGAGCGCGGATTCTTTCTGGAAAGCTACAACCATCAGAAATACAGCGAGCACGGCATTGATGCGATTTTCGTGCAGGACAACCATTCGCGTTCCCAGCGCGGCACGGTGCGCGGACTGCACGCGCAGATCAATCATCCCCAAGGCAAACTCCTGCGCGTGATCGAAGGCGAAATTTTTGACGTAGCGGTGGACGTGCGGCGCGGTTCGCCGACTTTCGGGCAATGGGTGGGCGCGTGGCTGACGGCGGATAATTTCCGGCAGATTTATGTGCCGAAGGGCTTCGTTCACGGGTTTTGCGTGACCAGCGAAATCGCCCAGGTGCAATACAAATGCACGGACATTTACGATCCTTCGTCGGAAATCAGCGTGCTGTGGAACGATCCGGAAATCGGCATTGACTGGCCGCTGGATGAAATCGAGCATCCGATTTTGTCCAAAAAGGATTTGGCCGGAAAGCCTTTGCAGCAATTGATGGACGTGCTGCCGTGGTTTGAAGAGAGGTGAGCAACCACAAAAAGCACAAAAGTCACAAAAGGGTTTAGGAGGTTTTGCATGGCTGCGGATAGATTGTTGAGCGATGAAGAGATGCTGCGGTTATGTGATGTCATCAGGCAAACGGCCTATGCAATACACGAATATCTCAAGAACGGTTATCTGGAGAAAGTATACGAAAACGCCCTGGTTCATCGTCTTTCCAAACTGGGAATCAGAGTCGTGCAGCAACATCCGTTACAAGTGTTTGATGAAGATGGCACTTTAATCGGCAGTTACACCGCTGACCTTTTCGTCGAAGATCAGTTAATTGTCGAGCTAAAAGCTTGTAAGGCTCTGACTGATGAAAATACTGCGCAATTATTCGGTTATTTGAAGGCCGCCCGAATCAGACATGGACTCCTGATCAATTTTGGCGCGTCAAGATTTCAAATCAGGAAATATGCCAATTGAGGTTCAACACTGACAGTGCAGATCACTCACCATAAAAAGCAAAAAACACAAAATCTTCTCTCTCTTTCCTTTGTGACTTTTGTGCTTTTTGTGGTTTCAGACAGACTCCACAAAGATGAAAGTTTTGATTACCGGTTCAGGTGGCCAGCTTGGCTGCGCGCTGCAAATAACGTTGGCAAACCACGAAATCATTGCGCTTGACCGCGCGCGACTCGACATCACGCAATTCAATCAGGTTCGCGAAGCCATCGCCGCGCATCGCCCCGGCGTCGTCATCAACGCGGCGGCTTATATCAACGTGGACGGCGCGGAAACGGATCAGGCCGGAGCCTACAAATTGAACGCGGTCGCGCCGCGCAACCTGGCGATTGCGACTGGCGAACTGGGCATTCCACTCGTTCACGTTTCGACCGATTATGTTTTCGACGGACTGGGTGCGAAGCCTTATCACGAATTCAATGCCACCAATCCGCTTTCCGTATACGGGAAAAGCAAGCTGGCCGGAGAACAGGCTGTCGCCGCGCTCAACCCGCGACATTTCATTGCCCGCACGGCGTGGCTGTATCACCATCAACCGGCGAGCGGCAAAAACTTTCCCAAAACCATGCTGGCGCAATCGCATCGGGATTCGGTTCGCGTGGTCAGCGATCAATACGGTTCGCCAACCTATGCGCCGCATCTGGCGGCGGCCATTGCGAAATTGATCACGACGGGAGCGTACGGCGTTTACCATTTGGCGGGCAGCGGCGGCACGAGTTGGTTTGCATTGACGCGGCGGCTGTATCAGCTCTTCGGCGTCAGAACCTCGGTTGAACCCTGCGCCACTTCAGAATTTCCACGACCGGCGGTGCGGCCCCGATACTCTGTACTGACAACCATACAGGAACCCGAAATCCTTCTGCCGGCTTGGGACGATGGCCTGGTCGAATTTGCCAGGGCCGTGCAGGAATGATTTGCAGTGAGCAGGGTACTTCAGGTAAGAATGCTTCTTCAGCTCCAACCAACTCGAAACCAGAAAGATCAATCCAACTTCCCCAACTTGTCTTCTTAGCAAATAGATTCCGTAAACGGCAGATTCCGTAAACCAGTTTTGGAGGTATATCAGTGAAAATCCGATCCACGAAAAATCGGCCTGGCAGATTTGCCTTGTCCGTGCTCCTTTTCTCTGCGTTCCTTGGCCTGATTGCGCAACCGTCTCCGCAGGCACAATCGAAAAATCCCGCCTCGCCACTGTCCGGCGTGGAAATCCATCGCCATCAGCCCTCTGAAGATTCGCCGTCCGTGGACGGAGGGGAGCAGGGGTATGTCATCGTCAACACCAAGGATGGCCTTGTCTGCAGGCAATTGACGCGGCAGGAAGCCACGCAAATGAGCGTTGGCAGGACACGCACCGGTTTGCGTGTCCTTTCAGGCTCGCGATTGAACGCGCAACAGCAGCCGGGATTGAAAATCACCCTGCGAGCCACGACCCAGCTTGACCAGTTTCCGGAAGCCAGGCAGGTTTTTTTGCGCGCGGCGGCCCGGTGGGAATCCATCATTCAGTCGCCGATCACGGTCATCATTGACGTGGATTTCGGCCCGACGATTTTTGGGACGCCCTTTCCTTCGCCCAGCATTATTGGAGGAACGGATCCGCAGCGGTTGACCGCGTCAAACGCCTATGCTCCGCTGCGAGCAACATTGGTTGCCGGATCGCAAAACTCGCGGCAAATGGAGATTTTCAATTTGCTGCCCACTGCCAATCTGCCGACAGACCTGGGACCGGCCACCAGTTTTGCCGCCTCTTCTCCCACGCTCCGCGCCCTGGGCGCTATTGCGCCCGTCGCCGATCCTGACGTGGAACTGAATCAATTGGGTCCGCCGCCTTCCATTGGGTTCAACTCGGCATTCACTTTTGATTTTGATCCAAGCGACGGGATTGATTCCGACAAAACGGATTTCGAGGCGGTGGCGATTCACGAAATCGGCCATGCGCTCGGCTTCATTTCCGGCGTTGGCACAAAAGAAGTGACGCCCACTTCCACGCTCGCGCCGTCCCTGTGGGACCTGTTCCGGTTTCGTCCGGGCGGGCTGACAGGAAGTTCAGTCACTGATTCGGCGCGCGTGCAACTGGCTGGCGGAGAGCATGTCTTTTTCGTCGGCGATGCGGAGTTGCCCCTTTCGACCAGCACGAATTCCGGCACAAATGGCGATGGACGGCAAAGCAGCCATTGGAAAGACAATGGGTTGATCGGAACCTACACCGGCGTGATGGATCCGACCGCCGCCGCCGGCGAAAGATTGCCGATTACGGCTGCGGACCTGACGGCGCTGGGATTTTTCGGCTACAGAATCAATCCCGCCACCACCGTTGCCGAGGTGCTTTCGGTGGATGACGGATCGCGCGAAGAAGCGCTGACCTTGACCAATGCCATCGTCGTCAATCGCTACACGCCCGCACGGTATCCGGCGCAGCTTGAAGCCATTCGCGTGCAGATTCCGCCCACGACCGACGGAACTTCGACAACAGGGGAACAGTTGCGTCTGGTCGCGTTTGTGGATGCGAACCGCACCGGACAACCGCCCGCCAATCCGACACTGCTTGTTGATCGGATGATCACTGTGCCGACACTTCCCGGCTCGCGGTTCGTTGAAACGGTTCTGACCGCACCGCCAACGATCAACGCGGGCGATCTCTACGTCGGGATTCAATCGTTAAGCGCCAATATCCTGATTGCCGGCGACCGCACCGGACGCCAGCAGAGCCGGTCGTTCGTTTCGACCAACAACGGCGGCAGTTTCCAGCCGCTGCAAAACGCCACCAATGTTCCAGTCAACTTCATCTCCCGCATTGTGCTGAAAGAAACGTTCAGCGCCACGACATCGCCCGCGCTGGCTTCGCTCAGTCCGAGCGCACTGCCGCCCGGCAGTGCGGCATTTACCCTGACTGTTCAAGGAAGCAATTTTCAGCCGGGTTCGGTGGTGCGCTGGAATGGCGCAGACCGCCAGACCACGCTGGTCAACGGCACGCAACTGCTGGCGCAAATTCCGGCGGCGGATGTGGCCAGCGCAGGAACCGCCAACGTGACGGTTTTCACGCAGGGCAGTGGGGAATCGGTAAGACTGCCGTTCACCATCATGGCAAACCGTCCTGTTCCGGTAATTTCCCGTATTTCGCCGAATGCCCAGGTGGCCGGGAGCATCTCGCCGCTTACCCTGAGTGTTTTTGGCGCGGACTTCACGGCGCAATCGGTCATTCGCTACAACGGCAGCGACCGCACAACGACCGTCGTCAACAGCACGCAATTGACGACCATCCTGCCGCCGCCTGATTTCACCGCCAATGGCGACAATAAAATTACAGTCTTCACGCCCGGCCCGGGCGGCGGCACCTCAAACGAAGCCAGTCTGGCTGTCACTGGTTGCAGTTTCACGCTGTCCACCACCAGCCACAACTTTGTGTCCGCAACCAGAGCCACCCCGACCGCAAGTTTTCTGAGCGGCGTGACACTCAACACGTCTTCCTTCTGTCCGTGGACGGTCGCTTCCAGCGTGCCGTGGTTGACGGTCACCAATCCACCAGCGGGAAGCGGCCTGGGCAAATTCGTTGTCAACTATTCGGTCATGCCCAACACAGACACGGCAGCACGTACGGGAACCGTCACGCTGGCCGGACAGACGATCAACGTTCGCCAGTTGGGCCGCGCGACCAGCGTTTCTGCCGCGAGCTTTGCTCCGGCCCTGGCGGCGGAATCCATCGGCGCGATTTTCGGCGGCGGGCTGGCCACCGAAACTGGTGTGGCGACGACGCAACCCTTGCCGACCAACCTGAATGGAACCACCGTCAGTGTGATTGATTCGCTGGGGCGGTCGCGTTCCGCCGGGCTGTTTTTCGTCTCGGCGGGGCAGATCAACTTCCTGGTTCCGGCAGGTACGGCCACTGGAAACGCTTCGGTGCAGGTAAATGTCAACGGAACTGCCGTGGCCGACGGCGTCATCGCCATCACGGCCACTGCGCCAGCGCTGTTCGCCGCAAACGCCAGCGGGCAGGGTGTGGCGGCAGCCGTCGTCCTGCGCGTCAAAGCCGATGGCACACAAATCTTTGAACCGGCCACCCGGTTCGATACCACGACCAACACCTTCGTGCCGGTGGCGATTGATTTTGGTGTCGCCACGGACCGCATTTTCCTGTTGTTGTACGGCGGAGGAATTCGCGGACGCTCGGCGCTCGGCGCGGTCAGCGTCAAAGTCGGCGATGTGGATGCCCCGGTTTCGTATGCGGGTCCGGCGGATGGCTTCGCCGGGCTGGATCAGATCAACACTGAACTGTCGCGCAGCCTGATTGGCCGCGGTCAGGTGACGGTCAACCTCACGGTGGATGGACGAGCGGCAAACGCCGTGACGGTGACCATCAAATAAGCGGTTTGTTTCTTTTTCCATTTTTTATTTCTCGTTTTTCATTTTTCATTGGCTGGCAGTCACTCAAGCAATGACAGATGACAAATCAAAAATGGGAAATTGAAAATATCAGCCAGAACAAAATGAAAGGCGAGAATGCTGAAACATCCTCGCCTTTCATTTTGCCTTTTTGGGTCTTTGTTATTCCGCGTCTGCTTGCTTATTCACCCGCCGCTGACTTCGAGGCGCGTTTGGCTCTGGGTTTGGCCGCAGCCTTCGTTGCCTTGACCATTTCCGCCGGAACGCCGTTGACCAGCCGGTAATCGCAGCTTTCCTCGGAACAATACTTCACCGTTTCGTCTTTCTTGGCATTGTACTTTTCCAGCAGGAAAGGCTTGTGGCATTGCGGGCAGGCTTCGGCCACAGGCTTGTCCCAGAAGACCGCATCGCATTTCGGATATTCCGAACATCCGTAGAAGATTTTGCCGCGCCGCGATTTCTTGACGATCAACTCGCCTTTGCAACCGGCGTTCGGACATGGCACGCCCGTCGTTTCGCGTTTGATGAATTTGCATTCGGGATAGGTCGAACATGCGGTGAATTCGCCGTAGGGCCCCTGGCGGATGGACATTTGCGAATCGCAGACCGGGCAGCGTTCGTCCAGCATCACGGGCGGAGCCGCCGCCGCGCCGGATTTCGTGATCTTGCGCGTCGTCTTGCAGTCTGGGTAGCCGGTGCAGGCCAGAAACTGACCGAAGCGGCCTTTTTTCAGCACCATCGGTTTGCCGCACTTTTCGCAGGTTTCGCTGGCGTACGGATTTTCAGCCGCTTCGGCGGAAACCTCGCCATCTTCATTTTTCGCAGGCTTGGCGATTTCGCTGGTGTTTTTGCATTCAGGATAGTTCGTGCAGGCCAGGAACTGGCCGAAGCGGCCGAACTTGATCGCCATCTTCGATCCGCATTTGTTGCAGACTTCGTCGGTGATGATCTCCTGCCGCTTGACGTCGCGCATATGCTCCTGCGCGGATTTCAGGTCAACGGTGAATTTGTCGTAAAACCCGCGCAGCGCCTGCGTCCATTTCAGGCTGCCGTCTTCGACTTCATCGAGTTGTGCTTCCATGCTCGCCGTGTATTCGACGTTGAACAATTCGGCGAAGCTTTCGACCAGCAAATCGTTGACCAGTGTGCCCAGATCGGTCGGATTGAACTTGCCTTCGAGCTTTTCGACGTACTCGCGATCCTGAATCACGGACATAATCGAAGCATAGGTCGAAGGCCGTCCGATTCCCTTCTCTTCCAGCGCCTTGACCAGCGTCGCTTCCGTGTAACGCGGCGGCGGATCGGTGAAATGCTGATTGGGCGTCAGCGAATTCAGCTTCAACTGTTCGCCCTTTGTGACCTTCGGCAATTTGGCCGCGCGCTCGTCGTCGTCTTCGTCTTTCTCGTCCTTGCCTTCTTCATAGACGGCCAGAAAGCCGTCGAACTTCAGCACCGAGCCGGTGGCGCGGAACAGGTATTTTTCGCCCGCCGAAATATCAATCGTGGTTTGATCGAAAATCGCCGGCATCATCTGCGAAGCGACGAAGCGCTGCCAGATCAGGCGGTAGAGCGCCAGTTCGTCCTTGTCCAGGTAAGGCGCGACCTTGTCCGGCGTACGGTCGGCGGAAGTCGGGCGGATGGCTTCGTGCGCGTCCTGCGCGTCTTTTTTCGAGCGGTAATGAATCGCTTTTTCCGGCAGGTAGTTCGGCCCGTAATGCCCGCCGATGAAATCGCGAAGTTCGCCCAGTGCGCTGTCGGCCACGCGCGTCGAATCGGTTCGCATATAAGTGATCAAACCGACCGCGCCTTCGCTGCCAATGTCTTTTCCTTCATAAAGCTTCTGGGCGATTTGCATCGTCCGCTTGGCCGAAAAGCGCAGCTTGCGCGAAGCGTCCTGTTGCAGTTTTGACGTGATGAAGGGCGGGACTGGGTTGCGCTTCTTTTCCTTGGTCGTCACGTCGCTGACGACATATTTCGAACCGTTCAGTTCATCCAGAATGCTTTTGGCCGTCGCCTCATCTTTAATATGAAATTCGTTCTTTTTGACGCCGTTGTCGAAGCCGGAGCTTTTGACTGTCTGTTCGGCAATTTTGTACAGCCGGGCGTCAAACGCGGGCGGCAGTTGCGCGGACAGATTGGCGATGACGGACCAGTATTCGGTTTTGACAAAGGCTTGAATCTCGCGCTCGCGCTCGACAACCAGTCGAACGGCGACCGTCTGCACGCGGCCGGCGGACAATCCGCGGCGAACCTTGTCCCACAACAGCGGGCTAACCTTGTATCCGACGAGCCGGTCCAGCACGCGGCGCGCCTGCTGCGCATCCACAAGGTTATCGTTGATCTGGCTGGGATGATTGAAAGCGTCCTTGACCGCGTTCTTGGTGATTTCGTTGAACATCACGCGGAAGATGGGCTTTTTGGACTGCCCGCGCCCGCTTTTGACAATCTCGGCCAGATGAAAGCCGATGGCTTCGCCCTCGCGATCCGGGTCAGTGGCGATGAAGACGGTTTCGGCGTCTTTGGCCGCTTCCTTGATTTCGCGAACGACCTTTTCCTTGCCGGGCATCACCTCGTAGGTCGGCTCGAAGTTGTTCTCGACATCCACGCCCAGCCCTTTCTTCGGCAAATCCTTGACGTGGCCGACCGAGGCCAGCACCTTAAAATCCTTCCCCAGATATTTATTGATGGTTTTCGCCTTTGACGGCGATTCAACGATGACAAGTGATTTAGACATGACTTAAATACCAACTGCATTTTCTCACCGGCTTGCAGTGAGCGAATCAACACGGGCGCTACACCGGCTGCTGCAAAAGGCGAATCAAATAGCACGAACGCAACGGCAAGTTCAAGCTGAGCGATTTTTGGCCTACAACTTTGGCGTGACCAGCCCGGTCTGATTCTGATATTTGCCTGTGCGGTCAGCGTAGGAAACTTCGCAATCTTCGTCCGATTCAAAAAACGTCACCTGCGCGATTCCTTCGTTGGCGTAAATGCGAATCGGCAAATCGGCGGAATTGGAAAATTCCAGCACCAGCCGCCCGCGCCACCCCGGTTCCAGCGGCGTGGTGTTCACAATCAAGCCGCTGCGCGCATAAGTGGATTTGCCCATGCAAATCGCGATTACATTGCGCGGGATATTAAAGGTTTCGACCGTCACGCCCAGCGCGTAAGAATGCGGCGGCAGCAGCCAGTACTGCGAACCGTCTTCGGCGGCGCGCGACGGCGCTTCGATCAAACTGCGTTCATCGAAATTCTTCGGATCAATCTCCGCGCTGGCAATCGGCGAAAAGACGCGAAAGCCATCTTCCGCCAGCCGCAGATCGTAACCGTAGCTGGACAATCCGGCGGAGATCACGCGGCGGCCATCCACTTCACGAATCAGCTTTTCTTCAAAGGGCGTGATCATTCCCTGCTCACGGCACATCCGCAAAATCCAGCGATCTGACTTGACGCTCACGAATCGAATTCTCCTTCGGCGAGAGTTAAACGGGGGAGTTGAAAAGAGCGCGCAGTCTATCCGAGCGCTCCGGCAGCCGCAAGCCGCCGCAAAATGGCGCGCGAAAGTTGAATCAGCCCTTTTGATTCAAAGCACATACCATTTCCGTATGCAACCAGAGCGTTGCCCATCTTTGGCAACACGCTATCTGGCTTCATCTATGCGACTTAATGCCAGATGCTGGTTTGGCATCTGAAATGCACTACTGATCGTGAAAGGAAACCTGGAATCAGTTGCAATTCCGCATGCTGATCGGCTCAGGTAAAAGAGAAAATGACAATTCAAAATTTCAAAAAGTATGCATTTGCAATGGTGTTGGGTCTGGGTTTCGTAATCGCTCCTGCCCTCTCCGGTTTCTCCACAGCGCAAGCTCAGTACGGACGAGATCGCCGGAACCAGGGGAATATTGATCGTAATCGTAATGGCGTGGATGACCGCTACGAAAATAACCGCAACGTCAATATTGATCGTAATCGCAATGGCGTTGATGACCGCTACGAAAATAACCGCAACGGCAATGTTGATCGTAACCGCAATGGCGTGAACGACCGCTACGAGAATAACCGCAACGGCAGCATTGACCGGAACCGCAATGGCGTGAACGATCGTTACGAAAACAATGGCCGATATGGCCGGAACGACGGCTATGGCCGGAACGACGGTTACTATGGTAACGGTGGCAACGGCGGTTATGGTTATAACAATGCCGAAGTCCAGAAAGGCTACCGCGACGGCCTGGATCGCGGTCAGAAAGACGCCAGAACCAACCGGCGCGCTGACCCGAACAATTCCAGCCACTACCAGAAAGGCAGCCAGGCATACCGCGAAGGCTTCGAACGCGGATTCTTCGAAGGCTACCGCCAGAATAGCAATCGCCGCTGGTAAGCGCACTGCAAATCGCATCCAATCCGTCATTGAAAGCCACCGGCAAAAACCGGTGGCTTTCTTCGTTAGCGGGCCTGGCACAATGGTGAATCAAGCCCGGCATCATTGCAGGCAACTGGCGTATTGCGCACACGCCTTGAAAACCTGTCCACAAAAAAACAACTGCGGCGGACGGGCAGACTTCGCCCATCCGCCGCAGTTCGCCTTTCCGGCAATTGTCCGTCAGGGAGCAAAGAAACCGGACACATCAACAATCAGATCGGTTTGCGACGAAGCGAAGATGTTGTACATCCCCGTCGCTCCCAATCCCACAGTGAAGTGACGATTCAGAATCTGCCTCGACACGAAGTTTGATGACGCCACCAGCGGCTGCGCCGCCCCGTCGGGTGAGAAGGTCAGATACCCCGCCTGATTGTTGATCACCGTCGCATTGCCCACGATGGCCAATGCCCCGCTGGCAAAGGTTTGATCATTGCAGGCTCCGCGCACCTGCTGCTGTCGCGTCGAACCGGGGAGCAGCGGCGCGTTCGGCGTGAAACAGCCCGTGAATCCGGCTCGCGAGTCCAGCAGGCGCACAGGTGAGGGCAGTGGATTGAAGAGCAATCCCGCGCCGTTCACGTCGTCGGCTTCGGCGCTGTAATACCCCAGCACATCCACCACCAGTTGCGTTCCCGCCGAGGTGTAGATCATGAATTCCCCCGTCGCCGACAGCCCCACCGTGAAGGGGGCATTGACGATCTGCCCGGTTTGATAGTTTGAACTGGCAGCCAGAGGCCGTGAATCGCTGGCCGGAAACAGCGTCAGGTAGCCCGCGGCTTGCGGACTGATCGTCGTGGCATTGCCGACAATGGCCAGCGCCGCATTCGGAATCGTCACGCCATCGCAAGTCAGTCTTGCCAATTGCGGCGTATCGGTATTGCCGATGAGTGGCGCGCCCGGCACGGCACATCCTGTCTGGCCGGGCCGCGTTTCCAACAGCCGGAGCGGTTTGGGCAACGGATGAAAGTACAAGCCGCCGGGAAGGGTCGCGTCCGCAGGCGCGTAATACCCCGTCACATCCACGACGACATCGGTGTCGGAGGTGACGAAGATGTTGAACGCGCCATCCGCGCCGAGACCGACCGTAAAGACATTGTTCTGGATTTCATTCGCGCCGTAATTCGAGTTGGCGGCCAGCGGCTGCTGGGCGTCGCTTGGAAACAGCGTCAGATAGCCGCCGCCGGATTCGACCGTGGTAATGTTCCCGGTCAGCGCTTTGGCGCTGGCCGGGATAGTCAGGCCGCTGCATGTTCTGCCGGCGGCAATCTGTGTTCGAGAAGTTCCGCCCGCGATCCTGGCTGCCGGGGCGTCGCAACCCTGCTGGCCGTCGCGTGTATCCAGCAAGCGAATCGGGCGGCTGAGCGGATAAAACCGCAAGCCGTTGCCGGTGACGGTCACGCTGTATGCTCGCGTGCCCGTGCAGCCATTCGCCGTTGCCGTGACGGTGAAGGGAAAGCTGCCTGTCTGCGTCGGCGCGCCGCTCAAGGCTCCGCTCGCGCTCAAATTCAACCCCGGCGGCAACGCGCCCGCCGTCACCGCGAAGTTGACGGCAAAGGCGCTGACCGAAATCGTCAGCGTCTGGCTGTAGGGCGCGCCGACCATGCCAATGGGCAACATGGCCGGATTGATGACAATCGGCTCGCAGGGCGGATTGATCGTTACCGTGTAGCCTTTTGTCACCTCGCAATTGTTGGCATCCCGGGTCCTGGTGGTGAAACTGAACATGCCCGTTTGCGTGGGTGTGCCGCTGAGCACGCCATTGATGTACGAAAGACCGGGCGGTGGTGCGCTGCCCAGGTTCATGCCGAAACTGTATGGCGCCGCGCCGCCCGTAATGGTCACCGTCTGGCTGTAAGGCGTTCCCAGGTTGCCGCTGGGCAGCGTGCCAGGATTTACAGTCAACGCGGGACACGTTGGCAAAATCGCCAGCGTGTAGGCCCGCATACCCATGCAGCCGTTTGCGTTTGCCGTGACGGCGAAATTGTAGCTGCCGGCTTGTGTGGGCGTGCCGCTCAAAGTTCCGTTCGCGTTCAGGCTCACGCCGGGCGGCAACGTGCCCGCTGTGACCGCGAAATTGTATGGTCCGGCGACGCCCGTGGCCGTCAACGCTCGGCTGTATGCCGCGCCCACCACGCCGTGGCTCAGCGACGACGGGTTAAGAGTGATCGCCGCGCAGGGCAGAATCGTGATGACGTATTCGCGGCTGCCCGCGCAAAGACTCAGGTAATACGTGGCTGTGATGGTGAAGCGGTAAGTTCCCGGCGCGGTGGGGATGCCTGCCAGCCCTACGTCGCCCTGCACAGTGACGCCGGGCGGCAATGCGCCGCCGGTTACCGCGAAGTGGTATTCCCCGGCGCTGCCGCCGCTGGCCGTCAAGGATTGCGTGTACATCGCGCCGACCGTGCCTTCTGACAACAGATTCGGCGCAAGCGAAATGGCCGGGCAGGCAGGGCTGACGAAAACGTAGGCCGAACCTTGTTGCACATTCTGGCCAATGGTATCGCTGTATGCGCCCACCGCGATGGTGTTGCCGCTGAGCGCGACGCTGCCGCCGAAGTAATCATAGGATGCGCCATCGCCGGCGCTGAGTTTCAGTTGCTGAAACCAGTTTCCGACGCGGGTGTAGACATACGCCGCACCCTGACTGGAATTTGTGCCGACGTTGTCGCCCATCGCGCCAACCACCAGCAGGTCGGCGCTGAGCGCGACCGAGTGGCCGTAGAAATTATCAGGCCGGGTATTATCAGCGGTGAGTTTCTGCGTCTGATTCCAGGCCGTGCCGGCGCGAGCGAATATGTAAGCCGATCCCGGCTTTGCTTCCGCACCTGTGCCGCCTCCCGCCGCCCCCACCAGCAGGATGTCACCCTTCAACGCAACCGAAAAGCCGAAATGATCATTCGTGCCTCCCTGGCTGGCGATGAGCTTCGGTTGCTGCGTCCAGACCGTGCCATTGCGGGTAAAGACATAGGCCGAACCTTGCTGAAAGTTCATGCCCGTGGTGTCGCGAAACGCGCCCACTGCCAGCGTGTTGCCGTCCAATGTTACGGCATAGCCGAAGTTGTCTCCGGGCGCGCGGTCGCTGGCACTGAGTTTCTGTTGCTCGATCCACGCCGTTCCGTTGTTCGTGAAAACGTAGGCCGCGCCCCGCTGATTGTCCACGCCCCAGGCGCCCACCGCCACGGTGTTGCCGCTGAGCGCCACCGAAGCGCCGAAATAATCGTTCGGCAAACCGTCAATTCCACTGGCGAACAGTTTTTGTTGCTGCGTCCAAACTGTGCCGTTGCGCTTGAAGATATATGCGGAGCCTTGATTCGCATTTCCGCCGATGTCATCTCCATAAGCGCCGACCGCCAGCGTGTCGTTTTCCAGCGCCACCGAAAAACCGAAATTATCTCCACCCAGGCCATCGTTGGCGGTGAGCTTTTGCTGGAATGTCCAGGTCGCGCCGTTGCGCGAGAAAAGATACACCGCGCCTTTATTGGTGGTTGTACCGCTGCCGTCTCCCCACGCGCCAATCGCCAAGGTGTCGCCACTGAGCGCCACCGACTTGCCGAAGTAATCAGACTCTGTCCCGTCATTCGCAAAGAGTTTCTGTTGTTCATTATGCCGGCTGTCATACAGCACGAAGGTATAGGCTGCCCCCTGGTCGGTGGCAGTGGCGTCACTGCGCCAGCCGCCCACCAGCACGGTGTCTCCGCTGAGCGCCACTGCGTACCCGAAGCCGTCATTTGCCGAGCCGAGTTCCGGGCCGAGCTGCCGCGTCAGGTTCCAATTGCCGCTATAAACAAATACGTAGGCTGAACGATGATCCACGCCCGGTTGAAACAATCCGCGCGAAGCGCCGACCACGGCGGTGTCGCCCTTCAAGGCCACAGACACACCGAACTGGGCGTCCGTGGCGGGCGTGGGGGCGAAGAAATGGCCAGTTTGTGTCCAGCCCGTTGCAAAACGCCTGAAGCTGTAGGCTGCGCCGCGATCATCGCTCCCGTAGCGATATGCGCCGATCAAGGCGTTCTCACCGCTAAGCGCCACCGCATTGCCAAAATTCGCGTCCACAGTTGCGGGATTGGCTGTCAGGCGCGGTTGTTGCGTCCAGGCCGTGCCACTGCGGTTGAAGATGTAAGCAGCGCCCTGACCGCCCGCCGTGACCGCGTTGTTCGGCGCGCCGACTAACGCGGTGTCGCCTTCCAGCGCCACCGCCGCGCCGAACGAATCGCCGTCTTCTCCGTCATTAGCATTCAGCCGCGCTTGTTGCGTCCACGTTCCGGCGCTGCGGGTGAAGATAAACACCGCGCCGATGTCGGCGAAAGACGGCGTGATGGTGTAGCTGGGCGCGCCGACCAGCGCCGTGTTTCCATCCAGCGCGACCGCCGCGCCGAATAGCGCGCCATGGGTGTTTTCGTTGGCGGTGAGTTTTTGATGAAAGCTCCAGTTCGTGCCGCTTCGCGTGAAGATATAAGCCGCGCCTTGTTCCGGATGCAGGCTGCCCGGCCCGTAGATCGCCCCAATGAGCGCTGATTCGCCCTTGAGCGCCACCGAGTAACCAAAATAATCGAATGATGTGCCGTCCTGCGCGGTCAGTTTGGCCTGCTGTGTCCAGGTCGCGCCGTTGCGCAGGAAAACATAGGCCGCGCCGCGTTTTTGGTCGTCGTATGGCGCGCCGATCAGCGCTGTATTGCCATCGAGCGCCACTGACCAGCCCAGATAATCTTCCGCCGCGCCATCCGCCGCCAGCAGCCGCTGTTGCATGGTGAACAGCGAATTGGGCGCGCGGTCCAACGGCGTTTGCACCGTTGGGCTGACGCTGAAATGCGCCTGGTTCACGGCGGCTTGCAGGGATTCGTAGTGCCCGTCCTGTTTCAACTGTTCGAGCGCCGCCTCGCCGTGCAAGACCGCAGGCGCGTTTTCATGCCCGGCAACCGTTCGCAACGCGAATAATCCGGCGCTGACCAAACCCAGTGCGATCAGAGCCGCACACATCACAACCCGCATGATTTGTTGTAAGTTCAAAACGTCCTCCTTCTTTTTTTCAAGCCCACGTTCGTATGCGATCAGGATTAAGGCGCGACAGCTCCGACACCCGGCTTTTCCTTCGCTGCCGGCGGCGCTGAAAACAGGCGGGTATCCCCGACTAGCTCCACATCCCAAATGAGCCGGAGCCGCTTCGTTTTCGCGCCTCTTCCAGGCGCACGTCCGGGCTCAGCCTGCGCAAAGATCAGTTCCGCAACCTTGCCGGTTGGGCTGAAAGGAAAAATCTTCCGCAAGTAAGCAGTAGCCCCATACTGTTGCCGCTCCGGCATGCCGAGTTCGCGGCGGATGCGATTGACATATTTTTCGCAATCCCCCGCCGCGCTCCCTCTCCTCAAAGGGTCACGCAGTTCCAGCACGGCGTGGCAGAGTTCGTGCAGAACCATGAATCCCAAATCGAAGGCTTCCACTGCTTTCCTGTGGCCGCGCAGATGATTGAAGTCGGCAAAATCAATCTCAATGTGTTCAACCTCGATCTGCTCTTGCGACCGCCAGCCGGCGTAACTGAGGCCCTCGCTCACCCGCCCAAAAGCCACCTTAGACGACCGATTGTGACTTTGCAGGTTGATGGATTTCTTTCCGTCAACCGTGGCTAGCAGCAATTCCCGGGCGGTTACTGATCCGCCGGCGATCTGCGAGCGGTCATCAATTGTCAGAAAACCGGCTTCATCAAATCGCATCTGCACAAACCCGGTCTTGTGCCTCAGGTGAGCCAGCACCAGATTCAATTCTTTTGCATTGAGTGGATGCCCCACGAAGCTGTTCCGCAATCCGGGCCGGTATGCCTGCTCATTCCGGATCGGATCGCCGGAAGCAACGGATTCCGGCGGAAAGTTTTCCGCCGGCTGGCTGTGATTGCCCTGCTGATCGCTGGCAACGCAACGGGCAAGGGGATCGGCTTCCCGCCCGGCCGCTCGTTGAGATGGGAACCATCCCGCGCCAATAAGGCACACCACGACCAGGGCCGCGCACACCGCGGCCCGCACAATGAGTTGTAAGTTCACGATATTCTCCTTCTCCTGGCTTGCCCGCGTTCGTGCGCGAGCATGTTGTTTCAGATTTCCCCTGACCAGACCATTCGGCCGGTCAGGCGACGGTTCCCAGCTCCGTTACATAAAAATGCGCGGCTGCCCCGGGGCCACTCAGTCAATTGAAACCCGTTGTAACGCCCCTTCGCAGCGACGCGCGCCTCCCGCCAAACCCTGCTCCTCCATCACCGCTAACAGGCCGTGTTCCTTGGGCGTCTGAGCCACGCGGCGGCGTGCGGATGGTCTCGTTTCCTTGACACAGAGCCACGCGATCCCGGCCAGATATATGGCGAAGCCGGTAATGGAGAAAAAGACGCTGATCCGCACGATGACCTTAATCATCATCATCAGGTCAAGATACATCCCATCGCTGATTGCCTTTAAGGTTTCGATTTCCATGCTTTCTCCAATGACCGCAATCTGGTTGACTATCAGATTCCTTCTCCAAGTAGATGGGGCAATTCTTTTGGCCCGCGGATGTTTTTCGCTGTGAGCGCCGCTCAGTTCGTCGCTCAGACACTCATGCGAAAACACCGGCGCTAATTGATGGTGGCAGGAAAACTATTTCTTTTGTGGATGGGGCAGGACGCGGGGTAAGGGGGGCTGAGAATGGAAAGCGAATCGTGACAGGTGCGGCGGCCCATCTGCCGTGGCTATGACATCAGTCTTCTATCAATTCATTAAACGGAGCACGGAGTTCATTGATGCGACCGACCGTAATTCGCATCAATGAACTCCGTGCTCTGTGATCATCGCCTGTTGTTGTCTATCGCTGCTTTCTTCCCAATCCACGGGGCATGGGTTGATCTATTTGCGGGCGCTTTGCCGCATCGGCCAGCGACCAGGCTGTGACCAGCAGCGTGCGCGTGATCCTCTCCATTTTCAGGTAATCAATCTTGTCGGCCGAGTCGGAAGGCCGGTGGTAATCCTCGTGCAATCCAGTGAACCAGGAAAGGACGGGAATGCCTTGTTGCAGGTAGGGAACGTGATCGCTGCGCGGAAAAAAGAATTGATTGTTCACATTGTCGTAGCGGTGATTCAACTTCAAATTCAGATACGATTGATTGACGCCGTCCACCAGTTCGCTCAAGGACGTGCTCAGGCTGCGCGGCCCGACAACGAAAACTTCGTCCGGCCCGGCCAGATCTTCATTGGCAGGCGTGGCAACACCCTGCCGCGTTCTGCCGATCATATCAATGTTGAAATGCGCGACGATCTTGTTGAGCGGAACAACCGGCTTGACGGTGAAATGATATGACCCCAGCAAACCGCGTTCTTCGCCTGCGTCCCAGATGAAGAGGAGCGACCGTTTGGGCCGTGGCGCGCGCATCAAGGCTTCGGCCATGGCGAGCAGCGCCGCTGTTCCCGAAGCATTGTCATCCGCCGCGTTGTAAATCGCGTCTGCCTGCGCGGTCCCGGTGGCTGGACTTACCGCGCCATCATAGTGGGCGCCGATGCTGACGTATTCGTGTTTGAGCACCGGATCGCTGCCTTCGACCACGGCCAGGACATTCTGCGTGGCGGCGGCGGCGGATTTCAGCGCAATGGTAATGCTGAGCTTTTTATTCGCCTGGAGAGGGAAGGACACCGGTAGTTTGCCCTCGGCACTGCGGCTGAAAAACGCCGCCGGATCGCGTCCCTCTCCGTGCAGCAAGGCATTCGCCAGGCTCGCCGATGCCGTAATGATGGGGATACGCGGCCAGGAAAGCATCAGTTCCGGCCCGCCAGGTTCTTCCAGGGAGGGGGCAGCAAGATGGCTTTGTTCCATCCTGGCCTGTCGCTGCCGCTCCCAATTGGCAAGAGCTTCCCGTGATGGGATGAGAATGATCCCCACAGCGCCATGCCGCCTGGCGTAGGTCAAGGGGTAGTCCCAATCCTCACCCAGCGTGCCGCTCAAATCCGCTTCAGCAATGCCCGGCGGAAGTCCCACATTGTTGGCGATCAGGATTTTGCCTTTCACATCAATGCCCTCATAGGCGTTGATCTTCTTCGACTTGATCATCCAGCCATCTCCCACGTAAACCAGCGGTCCACTCGTGGTTCCGGCAAAACCCGTTGGCAAGGCCAGAAAGTCGTCTCCGAGGCTGAAACGCCGGTCATCGAACTTGAGGCTGGTTTGCGGCGCATCAATCCAGTCGCGCCGCAGCGGAATGCGCTGTAAATAGCTTCTCTGTTCACCACTAAGCGGATCGCCCATCGGTTTCAGTTTCCAGCGCGACAGGTGGAGAGCGATGAATTGGGCCGCGATGTCCAGTCCGCGTGAAGGCGTGTCGCGGCCTTCCAACTCGTCCGAAGCGATGAAGTTCAGATAATCTTTCAATTGCTCCGCGGTGATTTGAGTTGCGGCGTCCAATACCGCGTCTGCCGTCTTGCTGGCCGGTTTCTGCTGTGCGTTCCCGGCGGTCCCTGCGAGTTTGACCTCGCCGCTACTGCCGCTGGCCCTGCCTGTGAAGTTAGAGGCGCACAGCGCGATGAAGATCGCGCAAACGATCACTCGCGCAGTTAGAGGTAGGTTCACGATGTTCTCCTTGATTGTCTTGCCTGCGCCCTTGCACAGTACATCTTTATAGCAAGCTGCCAATCCGTGCGACGTGTCAGCAGCCCGACCGCAAGGAAGAGCTGCTGACACGTCGCACGGATTGGCAATCATGCTCACCGGTTGTCGGCCGGGTTGGCCGGAGCAATCTCCAGCCCGCGCGGCTCTGAGTTACAGGCATTCGGCGGCCATGCGCGCCAAACAATCAGCGCATTTAACAAAAGATTGGGGCAACCTCTTCAATTCGCCGCCGCAAGATTGGCGACAACCGTTCCAGCGTGGCGAGGAAGTTTGGATGCGTCATGCCGGAACCCAGAAACGTCCACCGCAGCGCCTGATGCTGTTTGGCCAAAAATTCAACGCTTTCGTCCACGGTCAATGTACGGCCCGTGCTGCGTTGCAGATTTTCCAAATTGTAATGGGCCTGCTGGCTCAATCCTTCGTCGAGAAAGCCGCCAATTTCCAGATATTCATCCAGCGCTTTTGCCAATTCGGCTTCGCTGCGCCCTTCGGCCAGGGCTTCGACCATCAGCGTGTCGAGCTTGGCATGCTGCGCTTCTTCCATCCAGTGATGCTTGAGCAGGCTCTTAAACTGGGCGTCGAGTTGCTGGTTATCCTGGATGCTTTCGGTGTAATGCCGCTGCGACATCCATTCGATGTGCAGGATCGCCAGCGCCACGGCCAGCGGATCGTGCGCGAGAATGCTGGCGGCAATCGCGTCGGGCGGGCCGATGAACAGGCAGTCCGTCCCGAACCCGGATTCAAACTCGGCGCGGAATTTTTTGAAAAGGTGAATGTGTTTGGCCTCTTCAGCAGCAAATTGCAGGAAGGCCCGGACACGATAATCATCGCCCTGCAATTTCGGGCGCGCGTGATCCAGCACGAAGGGCAGAATGAACTCTTCGACCAGGCCGAAGGCGCAGAGGTAATCGAAGCCGCGAATCTGATTCAGCTTCAGCTTTTCGGCGGGCGTCAGGAAGCTGAGTTCCTCCACCCGCGCGAACGATTCCGGCATCAGCGGTTGTTTGAAACCGAGCCGTTTGTCGCCGCCGATGATGTCTTCAATGCGCCAGTTCACCTTCTGTGAAGCGGCCAGTGTTTCCTGGTAACTGTAACGTGATTTCACCGTGGTTTGTGTTTGCGTTGCGGTTGTCATTTGTTTCTCCTGCTTTCGGTTAAAACTGATGGTTTCCCTGTCTTGAATTTGTGTTTTGAGATTTACCTGATCAGGCGCGCGTGGCGCGGACTTCCAGGTATTCGGCGGAGATGCGCGTCGTGCCGTCCGTGGCGCGGTTATGCTGCGTCCAAAGCCGTTCCAGGTCGCGCCGCAAAGCGGCTTGTCCCGTTTCATCGAGCGCCGCAAACGCACGCTGCGTGGGGCCGTACCAGGTCCGGAAAAACTCGACTGCGGTGGCCGGCGTCATCGGGAAGGCCATAATGAGGTCGCGCCGGGTGAATTGCAGATTGGTAAAGCCGTCGCGCAAGCGTTCGCGCACGATCACTTCATCGCCCCACAGCAAGGGCGAGGGCATCGGCGGCGGCGGCACATATTTGCTGGTGATTTTGAAAAGCTGGCCGATAAAGCCTGCCGGTGTCCAGTTCGCCATGGCCAGTCGCCCGCCGGGCCGGCAGACGCGCGCCAATTCCGACGCAACAAGTTTGGGCTGTGGAGCGAACATCGCGCCAAACATCGTCACGACTTCATCAAACGAGGCGTCGGCGTAGGGCAAGGCTTCAACGTCGCCTTCGTCAAATTGGATGGCAGGGCTTTTGGCCAGCGCCCGTGCGCGTGCCGTCGCCAGCAGGTTCGGCGCAATATCCACGCCGGTCACGACTGCGCCCGCGCGCGCCGCGGGAAACGACAGATTGCCCGTGCCGCAGGCGACATCCAGCAGGCGCACGCCGGGTTTCAATTGCAGGCGCGCGATAAATTCCGCGCCGCCGTCCCAAATGATTTGCGCGATTTTGTCGAAATCGCCGGACATCCAGGTGGCTCTCAATCTGGCCTTCAAACTTGGCAGATCCGAAACGGACGAGATTGCTGCGTTCATTATTTCTCTCCTCCAAAATAGTGAATTGGACTTTGGTCCGCTTCCGTGGAGTGGATTTAAGGTCCACTCCACGGTTTTCCTTTTACTGCGAGCCGTCATTCCTTGCCCGCTCGATCACCTTCTGCGCCACGGCGCGCCCGATCTCCAGACCCGCCTCGATGTCGCTGCGGAAGTGAATTCCGGCCCAGAGCCTGGACAATCCGGCTTCCTGCGCCTGCGCCGTGAAGTAGTCGGCATCGCGCGGAAACAGGTAACCCAGCATCGCCGCGTACGGCCCGTCAAACATCGAGTGCGCCGACGGATAGGTCGGATGCGGCGGATTCGGGAACAGCGTGACGATGCTCGGATCAAGCATGCTGGGGCGCGCTGCCCAGTAGGTGTACTTGCCATCCCAGCAGGCGATCGTGCCGTCGTGAGCCGCGATGTTCATCAGCGCGTAAGCGCGGGCGGCGCGCGGCGGGTTGCGGTCAAGCTTGTACTCGAACAGCTTCGTCGTCAGGATGTCGGTCCATAACTTCGTCACGTTGGCCTGCCAGAAATAAGCCGCGCGCGTGGTTGTAAAGTTCGCGCCGCCGGCGGGACGCGGGCGCGGAAAGTTTTTGACTTCGGCCAGTTCCTGGGCCTTCTGGGCGGAATCAAAGGCCGGTGGCGGCGCGGGGCGAAACTCGCTGCCCGAAGCGATGACCCAGGTGCGCCAGTTGCCCGCCGTCGGATCGAGCGGATTCGTCCCCGTCCAGAAACCCGGCCCGGTCGGAATCTGGCCATTGAAAACGACATCCGCGCCGTCGGTTTGCGCGCGCGCAATGACCAGTTCGGCCACCTTGCGCCCGATTTCCATACCGGCTGAAACGTCGCTCGGAAATTGCACGCCTGCATTCAGGCGCGATTCGCCGCACTCCAGCGCCGCGCGCTCGAAGTTCTGCGCTTCAGCCGGAAAAAGGTAGCTCAGCACCGCCGCCGCCGCGCCCGCCGCCGCCGCATGTTCGCTGGGGTAGGAGGGGCTGTTGGAAACGGGAATGGCGGGCGCAACTTGTGAATTGACCTCGCTCGGACGCGGGCGGTTATAAACGTATTTCGAGTCCCAGGCGGCGATGGTCGCGTCGTAAATCGCCACGTTCAGCAACGACAGCACGCGCGCGTTACGCGGCCCGCTGATGCCGTTTTTGACGACCTGATTGATGGCCATCTCATTCCAGCGGTAGCCTGGAGCGCCAGTATCCCAATAGCTGATGGCATTGAGCGTGGCGGCGTCGCGCCGGCCTGCCAGGGTGATCAGATGCTTGATCTCCAAATCCTGCATCAAGCTGTTGGGCGGCGGCGGAAGCCGGAACTGCGAGCCGGAGGAAAGCACCCAGGTCTTCCACCGTCCCGCCTGGGGTTCAATCTGCGTCGAGCCGGGACGCTGACAGAACTGACAAGCGAACGTCCCGCGCTGTTCAGTGAAATCCTGCGCCCGGACCGGTGTCAGATTGAGTGCAACCAATAAAGTGACGATGAAGGTTCTGAGCCAGCGATTGCGCTGGCAGGCGTAATTGATGCGTTTCATTTGATCTTCCTTGTTGCGTGTCGGGTTGATGATTGAGCCGCGATGGTTGAAACCGCCGCGGCTTCCGCAGGTTCATTTGGGAGGGATGATTTCGCCATCCTCACTCCCGGGCGAATCATTTCAGTTCTCTCCGCGATAGAAGTAATACTCCGCCGTGTAAGGCACCTCCGCCACCTCGCCGATGATGGAGCCGGGAGTCGCAGGAGCCAGACCGCCCGTGGTATTCACCCGCTGGATAAAGGTTGTATTGCTGAAAATTCCTGGCCCTTTGGCCGAAACCGCACGGAGCCGCAACCACGGGATGGCAGCCGAATCCGGGGTGCAGCCAGCCACACGGCTGCCGATCACCGTGCTGCCGCTGTTGCTTTCCCAGGTGGGACCGCCGTAATGAATGCCGACTTTCCCGCGAAAGTTGGCATCGGCGTACAGCTTCGCCACCGGCGCCACAAAGTCCCAACTGTCGCCGTTCCATCTGTAAATCTGCACGCCCTGCGCGTACACGTGAAAAGACACCTTATTGCCCGCAGGAACCTGCAAACTGTCGCAGAGCGGGGATGGCAGTTCGGGCGCACGATGGTCATTGCCCGGCTGGGCGATGGGATTGAAGGCGGCGGTCTTCGATGGCGCGGCCAGCCAGGCACCCGCGCATAACACCGCAACGCCAACGATGGTCAATAAAGTCTTGTAATGGTTCTTTTTCATAAGCTTCTCCTACTTTCTGTCAAACATGATTGTGGTTGCAGTGGGCCGAACGCGGCCTCACTGATGATGCGCGCGAACTTCCCTCTCGCGTTTGACATGGCTTCAGGGTGCGTCCTGGCGCTCTGAAGTCATGTCAAACGAAAATCGAGGAATGGTTGTGTGTCACATCCCGGCGAAGGAATGACCTGGCAGTGATCATTCCTGTTTGCGTGCTGGCCAGGATCAGTCTTTCTTCGGAGCGCTGTCAGGGAATGCGCGATTGGTGTTGGCCTTTGTGTTCCGGGCCAGTCGGAGTTCGGCCTTCGACCTGGTCAGCCCATATCCAACCCCGCGTCCCCCCACTCTTACCTCGGAGAGAAAACGATTCTCTCCATACTCCTTAAAGGTCAGGCTTGTCCGGGCCGCTTCTTTCGGCAGGTTCAGCGGCATAGTGAAAACCAGCACCGAAACATGCTGCTCAGGACAATGAATCTGCAGGAATTGCGGCGTCTGCGGGTCGCGTTTGATCACGTACTTGCCTGCCGGAAGCTGTTTCTCATTGACCTGAAAACTGAACGGAACCTGGACGGTCATCAGATTTTCCAGGGATTGCGCGGATGCCGGAATGCTGATGAGGAATAGAAAAAGGGCCGGCATTGCGATACGGAAAAATATTTGCTTATTCATACGGAGCACTCCCCTTGGTAAATGGACGTTTATGAAAACCGCCGGCAAGCCGGGCGATTCTTATTTGTGTTTTGCGGCAGCCATCAACGCTGCTCGCCAACACATGCGAAACAAAAGGGAGAAACTGCTGATCTCAGAAAGTTTTTTTTAGGCAGAGAAGATGGCGGCGAGGAAGGTCAGTCTGGCGAAAAAGTTACGCGCTGGTTTGGCTCCTCGCCAGCCATTTTCGGTCTGGCCAATGGATGCGGGGAGCGGGAAACCGGGAATTGCCGGATTTCACTGGCGGAGCGGTTCTGCGCCCAGTTTTGCCAGCGCGGCATCGCAGGCGGCGACTGCGCGCATCGCCTGTTCACGACGCCGCTGATCGAAACTGGTGGAGGCAGCGTGCTGGCTCCAGCCTTCCCACAGGCTGAGGGCTTGCTGGGCCCATTGACGGGCCTGGCGCCATTGATCAGGGCGTTCGGCAGTTGGCGCGGCAGCAGCGTATGCGGCGTGGTAACGGTATAGTCCAGCGCAGGTTTCGGCCAGCCGCCAGCGAACGTACAAATCGGAGGATTCCGCCACGGGTGGCGTTTCAGCCAGCATCAAGGCTTCGCGGTAATGCGGCAATGCCGCGTCGCGTTCGCCTGCTTCGAGCAACTGGTCCCCCAACTGCAGCAAAACTCTATGCAATTCCGCGCGCACGCGCAGGTGATCGTCCCGGCGCTGCAACTCCCGCCAGATTTGCAAGGACTGCCGCAGATTTTGCAATGCGCCCGCGCGGTCACCCAGGCGGCGCAAGGGTTCCGCCATCCCGCGCAGGAAGTGCGCTTCCCAGCGCAGGTACTGCGTCTCACCAGGCGCTGACGCCGACAAACCGCGCACCAGGGCAAGGGCCTTTTGGTAATGTTCGATGGATTGTGCTGGCTGGTCGAACGCAATCCTTTCGCCCACCAACCGGTGCGCGTTGGCCAAATCCTGACGCGCGAGCGCACTTTTCGGTTCCAGCACGGGAAACCGTTCGGCCAGCGCCAGCGATTGGCGGTGGTAGGCCAGCGCGGCCTGCTGATCGCCCTGATTAATGAAGCGCGGATTGCCGCTGAGATTGCCCAGCCAGTTCAGCTCAATCAATCGCACGCGCAAATACACTGGGTCCGCCGCGTGTTGGGGCAACAGTTCATCTACCAGCGCCAGCGCTTTGCGGTGGTAGGCCAGCGCGCCCGCCACATCGCCCAGGGAAACCATCGGCTCTGCCACGCGGCTGTGATCCTTGGCCAGAAAGAGTCTGGATTCATCGCCGGGATGTTCAACGACGCGGCGTTCGCTCAACCGCAGGGAATGGTGATAGCTGTTCAATGCGCTGCGCAGATCGCCCGTGTCCACATAGATGTCGCCCAGCCGGATATGGCAATTTTGCAGCAAGTCCAGGTCTTCCACCGTGTGAGTTTGCGCCTCCAGGCTGGTGGCCAGACCTACGGCCTGTTGCAGGGTTTTGTAGGCTTCGGCCATGCCGCCTGCCTGTGCCTGCAACTGGCCCAGTTTGAAATAGCCCTGCGCCAGCAGCCGCTGCATCTTCAAATCGCTGCCGTGGGCAGCGCTGAGCTGTTGCGCCAGCTTCAGACTTTTCTGATAACTCTCCAAGGCGGCGCCGGGCTGTCCCAGGTTGGCCTTCCATGGCTGGCCCTGCACATCGCCCACTTTTTGATAGGCGACGGCCAGTTCCCATTCGAGCTGTGGATCGCCCGCCGCCTCCTGCGCCAGGCTGTCCAGATATTCCAGCGCCGTCCTGGCCACCAGACCGCGGGCCTCCGTGGTGCCCGGCACGCTTTGCAGTTTGTCGTGAACATCGAACAGGAAGGTGTTAGCCAGCGTCCGCACCTGGGCAAAGCGGCGTTCAGCGCGGGCGCGTTCGGCCTGCGCCCTGCGCGCCGCGAGCGTCGTGGCCAGGATGCCAGCCAGCAGACTGAACAGCACCAGCACGATGGAGACCACGGCCACGCGATGGCGGCGCACGAATTTGGTCGCGCGATAAACGAAGGTGTCGGCGCGCGCCGTGACGGGCAAGCCAGACAGATAACGGCGCAGGTCTTCGGAAAACTGTTCAACCGAAGGGTAGCGCCGCGCCGGTTCCTTGCGCAGCGCCATCATCACAATGTTGTCCAGATCGCCCCGCAGGTCGGAAGGATGAGGAATGAAGGAGGAAAGATGAGAAATAAATCTGCCGCCTTTCGCCTTTCCGTTTTCCGCCCTCATCCTTTCCGCAACGTCGCTGGGGCGCGGGGCTTCGGTGTCGCAAATTGCGCGCTCGATTTCAAACGGCGAATAGGTTTCAAACTGATGCGGACGCCGCGCCGTCAGCAATTCATACAATACGATGCCAAGCGAATAAACATCCGTTGCTGTCGTGATTGGGCCGCCGCGCACCTGTTCGGGGCTGGCGTAATCCGGCGTCATCAGCCGCACCGCGGTTTCGGTGCGGGTGATGGCTTCCCCCGGATCGGGTGAAAGCAGTTTGGCAATGCCAAAATCCAGCAGCTTCGGCGTTCCATCCGCGGTCACCAGGATGTTGCTCGGTTTAAGATCGCGGTGGACCACCAGTTTCTGATGGGCGTGCTGGACGGCGGAACAGACCGCGCGAAAAAGCTTCAGCTTTTCGTCAAACGGAAGATTCTGCCGATGGCAGTAATCGGTGATCGGCTCTCCGGCCACGAACTCCATCACGAAGTAAGGCAGGCCTTCCGCCGTCGTGCCGCCATCGAACAGCCGCGCGATGTGCGGGTGATCGAGCGAAGCCAGGATTTGCCGCTCGCGCAGGAAACGATCGCGGACGAAGTCGGAATCCATCCCGCGCTTAATCAGCTTGAGCGCGACACACTGATCGAACTGTTGATCAGCGCGCACGGCTTCATACACCGCGCCCATTCCGCCGCGACCGACCAGACGAATTGTCCGGTATGGACCGATGCGCCGGCCTAACAGTTCGTCTTCTGATTCGCTGGTGACGGCCAGCGTGGCGTGTTTGATCGGATCATGCAGAAAGGATTCAGGCGGATCGTGGGCCAGCAGTTCCAGCACTTCGCGGCGCAGCTCTTCATCCCCGCCGCAAATCCGGGTCAAATACGCTTCACGCTCGGCAACCGGGCGATCTGCGACCGTGCGGAACAGTTCATCAATTCGACGCCAACGCTCAGGATTCATCGCGAAACCTTGCTCTTTCTTGCACTGCAACCGATTTAATCCGCCTTGGGCAAGGCGCGGTAAAGTCCGGATTGATCCGGTTTTTCCCAGGCATCGTACAGTTCGATCAGGCGGCTGACGGTCTTGCGGGTTAAGGAGTGCTGTTCGCCGCGCGCGGTTTTCAATCCGGCGTGAGCAGTCAACAACTGCTCCTCGGCCTCGCGGAAACGTTTCAGCCTGGTCAGGCAGCCGCCAATCTGACTGCGCGTTCGATTGAGCATCCAATGATCCGGCTGAAGCAGTTTCAGGTAGATGTCAAAGGCCTGCCGGTAAAGCCGCAGGGCTTCGCCATACTGGCCCTTGTCGAAATATACGCCTCCCAGATTGCCAATGGTGGTGGCTGTTTCCGTGTGCGTTTCGCCCAGCAGTTTGCGCCGCAAGGCCAGCGTCTGCCGGAAGAGGGCTTCAGCTTCCGCAAAGTCCCCCTTATCTTTCAGCAAGGTCGCCAGATTGTTCATCGTGATCGTCAGGTTTGGGTGATTCTCGCCGAAGAGCTTGCGCCGCAAGGCCACGGCTTGCCGGTAAAGCTGTTCAGCTTCCTCGTACTGGCGCTTGTCCTGCAGCAGTGACGCCAGATTGGCCAGGCTGGAGACGATGTCCGGGTGCTCCGTGCCCAGCAGTTTGCGGTTCAACGCCAGCGCCTCACGGAACAACGGTTCAGCGCCATCATAATCGCCCAGTTCATGCAACATCGCGGCACGCGTGTTCAGGTTGGCCGCGACATACGGATGTTCCTCGCCATACAGTTGGCGGTACAGCGCCAGCGCCTGCCCGTACATCTCCGCGGCTTCCGCAAATTTGCCCTGCTTGCTCAACAGCCGTCCCAGCCCATTGAAACTTTCGGCGACGTCCTTATGCTCCAGGCCCAGCTTCCTGCGGCGCAAGGCCAGGGCTTCGCGCAGCAAGGGATCGGCTTCGGCGAGATTTCCGCGGTCAAGCAACAACACGCCCAAACCGTTCATGGTGTCCGCAACATCCGTATGCTCTGTTCCCAGCAGCTTGCGCCGCAGCGCCAGCGCCTCTCGAAACTGGGCTTCGCTGCCGGCGAAATCCCCTTTCTGATGGGCAAGCCTTGCCAAGTGATGCAGACTGGCGGCCACGTCCGCGTGCTCCGCGCCCAGGGTTTGCCTACGCAATTTCAGCGCTTCTTCCAGCAGCAATTGCGCGCGGTCCTGCACGCCAATGCTTTGATACAGACCGCCGATCGTATCCATCAGCCGGGCTTGCACGGCAGGCTGGTCTTTCAATTCGCGCACGACTTTTCCCGCGCCCTGATCCAGCAGCTCTTTGGCCGTGATGGGGTTGCCGCGCGATTTTCCGGGATCGGCGAATTCAAACACGGACACCAGCGATTGAGTCGCCGCTTCAGCCGTGGCCGCCGCCAGATTGGCGCGGTCGCGTTCACGGGCAATGCGCGCGGCCTGCGCGGTCATCGTGATCGCCACGCCCGCCAGCATCAACAGCACGGTGACGACGAACGCCACGCCCACCTTGTGACGACGAACGAATTTGCCTGCGCGATAGTTGAAAGTGTCAGCGCGCGCCGTCACGGGCAAACCGTCCAGGTAACGCCGAATGTCTTCGGAAAACTTTTCGACTGACGAATAGCGCCGCTCCGGCTCCTTGCGCATCGCCATCATTACGATGTTGTCCAGATCGCCCGTCAGTTGCCGTCCCAGCGCCAGCGATTGGCCGACCGCTTCGCTGGGCCGCGCGGCTTCGGTATCGCAGATTGCGTGCTGGATCTCCAGCGGCGCGCGGGTTTCGAACTGGTAGGGACGCCGCCCGGTCAGCAGTTCGTAAAGCACCACGCCAAGGGCGTAAACATCGGTCGCGGTCGTAATCGTGCCGCCGCGCACCTGCTCCGGGCTGGCGTATTCGGGCGTCATCAGCCGCACCGCCGTTTCCGTGCGCGTGTGGGCTTCGCTAATGTCTGGCGTCAGCAGCTTGGCGATGCCGAAATCCAGCAGTTTGGGCGTGGCGTCTTTTCCATCGGCTTTTCCGTCTGTGGCGGGCGCGACCATGATATTGCTCGGCTTCAAATCGCGATGCACGACCAGTTTCTGATGCGCGTGCTGCACCGCCCCGCAGACGGCGCGAAAGAGATTCAATTTCGCGGTCAACGACAACTCATGCTGGCGGCAATATTCCGTGATCGGCTGTCCGGCAACGAACTCCATCACGAAATAAGGCCGCCCGTCTGCTGTTGTGCCGCCGTCAAAGAGCCGCGCAATACAGGGATGATCGAGCGCCGCCAGAATCTGCCGCTCGCGCAAAAAGCGTTGACGCACGAATTCCGAATCCATCCCGCGTTTGATCAGTTTGAGGGCGACGCGCTGGTCGAATTGCTGATCGTCGCGGACGGCTTGGTAAACCGCGCCCATCCCGCCGCGCCCGAGCAAACCGGTCAGGCGGTATGGACCAATGCGCTGGCCCAGCAGGTCGTCCGGCGTTTCAGCCGTCACCGCCAGCGCCGTGTGTTTGATCTGATCGTGCAGAAAAGAATCCGGAGGTTCGTGAGCGAGCAATTCCAGCACTTCGCGGCGCAACTCTTCATCATCGCCGCAAATGCGCGTCAGATGGGCTTCGCGCTCGGCTGTCGGATGGTCTGCAACAGTGCGGAAAAGTTCATCAATGCGGCGCCAGCGTTCGGGATTCATCATGCAACCTGCGTCAATTCAATTCCGGCTCATCTCCCGGTGCAACCAGGCCCGCGCCAGCCGCGTTTCGTGGCCAATGGTGGCAATGGAAAGATTAAGCGCGGCGGCGGTTTCTTCCAGACTCATGCCGCCAAAATAGCGCAATTCGATGATGCGCACCTTGCGCTCATCGAATTTCGCCAGCGCGATCAGGGCATCGTCAAGCGCCACCAGTTCCTCCGCCTTTTCGCTGGAATACAACCAGGCTTCATCCAGCGGTAACTCCGCCACGCCGCCGCCGCGTTTGTCCGCGGCATGAGTGCGCGCGTGTTCGACCAGAATCTGGCGCATCAGCCGCGCGGCGACGCCGAAAAAATGACTGCGGCTTTGCCATTCGGGAAAATCGTGTTTGATCAGGCGCAGATAGGCTTCATGAATCAGCGCCGTCGGTTGCAGCGTGTGATCGGCGCGTTCGCGGCGCAGATAGTGTTGCGCCAGACGGTGAAGCTCTTGATAAACGACGGGCAACAGATGGCTGAGCGCCACTTCATCACCCTGGCTCCAGCGGAGCAAGAGGGGAGTGATTTCGTTGGCTGGCGGTGTTTGCATATTCGAGCGGTGTTCACCGGGTTAGTTGTCACGGCGCAAACCGCCGCAGACGGGCAATTCTGTGATCGTCGCCGGAAATCTGTCAAGAAGACACACTCGCAGGTTGAACCCATCGTCATCTTTGATAAACGACTTGCAATCCAAAAACTTCTCCCAGTCTGCCACTGAGCGCAAAATCAGACAGGGTTTCGATGCCATGCCATCGGGATGTCCGCCTCGAATCCGCCGCCCACGCTGCGGATGCGGCCAACCAAACGGCCTTCGATGCGAAACCCGAGCTTTTGATACAGGGCAATCGCCTTTTGATTGCTTTCGCGTGCGATCAGTTCGACGCGCGAAATATCCGGGCGGTGGCGGGAAACTTCCGCCAGAAGTTCAGTAAACAGCGCCTTGCCGATTCCCCGCCCCTGATGCGCCGGATGAACGGCGATGGTCAGTTCGCCCAGCACGTGCGCAAAGACCTTCGGCCCCAATGCGTATGCATGGATTTCGCCGATGATCTGCTGCATTTCCGGCTGCCGTGCTACCAGAACCACACCGCTTTCCAGCGATTTTTTCAGAAAATTGCCGATATATTCCTCGGTAACCTCGTCTCCGGTTCTGGCCAGTCCGCCTTCCACGGCGGCAACCGCATGGTAAAGAAGACTCAATTCATCCCGGTCATTGTTTGTGGCAGCGCTGATAATGAATCCGTTCATGTTTCCTCGAAGTTTTCCCAAAATGCGAAGTGAAATTCCGTGTCCCCGAATCCTCTGCAACCGTGGGCCAAATGCCCGCGCCACCAACATTGTATGCGGGCCGGCGCGCGTCTCCATCTGCTAACGCGCAATGCAGCGGCGAATTCCTTGAGGGCGGTGAAAGTTTTCCCGCCGGTTACACCGCCGACGAGCGCGCGATCCGCCAGCTCTCGGTTTGGCGGAGCTTCTGGAGCCTGCGTTTGTAACTGCTGCTGCCAGCGTCTTTCGACAATCGCAGGCTCGAACTCGCCGGAACCGTCCCTGCTGCTTTCGGCAGGCGCACAAGCGCCGCCGCCTGAAACGTCAGTTGATAAGCGCAACTGACATCGAGCCCGCTGACAAGCTGCGAATTTGTCGCCGGCGGCTGCTCCGCGCCGGAGCAGGTTGAGAACCTGCCTCACGGCATTCCAGTCTGGTCGCAGACATCTGCAACCTGCTATTAGCCTGTCCAGAAATCGTATTTTAATCTGGAAGTCGTTTTATCGTGGCCCGGAAGCGCGAACTTCCTGCATCCGCCAGATAAAAATGGGGCGGGCTCTCAACGCCTGCCCCAAAACGATACCTCTCTGCCGCGTGGGTCACGGCGCGAAGTAACCCGACACATCCACGATCAGATCGGTCTGCGCCCAGGCCAAGATGTTGAACATTCCCGCCGCTCCCAGCCCGACCGTAAAATGCCGGTTCAGTATCTGTCCCGCCGCGAAGTTCGACGTCGCCACCAGCGGCTGCGACGCGCCACTGGGCCAAAACGTCAGGTAGCCCGCCGGGTTATTGATGACGGTGGCATTGCCGACAATCGCCAGCGCATTGTTGGCAATCGTCTGTCCGCCGCAGGCTCCGCGCGCTTGTTGCTGGCGGATCGAACCGGCCGCAAGCGGCGCTCCCGGCGCGTCACACCCCGTGAATCCGGCACGCGTTTCCAGCAGCCGCACCGGGCTGGCAAGCGAATTGAAGAACAGCCCCGCGCCATTGGCGTCGTTGGCGTCCGCACTGAAATAACCCAGCACATCAATGATCGCGTCCGTGCTGGTCGTCGTGAAGAGGTTGAATTCGCCCGCCGCCGACAGCCCGACGGTGAATGGCGCGTTCATCACCTGCCCCGCGCTGAAGTTGGAACTGGCCGCCAGCGGACGCGGCACGCCGCCCGGATAAAGTGTCAGATACCCCGCGCCGCCGTTGATCGTCGTCGCATTGCCGGCAATGGCCAGCGCCGTCGCCGGAATCGTCACCCCGTCGTAAGTCACATGCGCCGGTTGCGGCGTGTCGGCGTTGGCTTGCAGCTTGACGCCCGGCGTGAAAGCGCCAGTGAAGCCCGCTCGCGTTTCCAGCAGCCGGATCGGTTTCGGCAGCGGGTGAAAATACAAGCCTGCTGCTGAAGGCGGCGCGTAATACCCGGTAATGTCAATCACGATGTCGGTATCAGAGGTCACGAAAATTTTGAATGCGCCAGCATCCGGGCCGGCCGCGGCCAGCCCGACTGTGAAAACATTGTTGAGAATTTCGCCCGGCGCGTAGTTCGAATTCGCCACCAGCGGTTGCACCGCGTCGCCCGGCCACAAGGTCAGGTAACCGCCACCCGATTCAACGGTGGTGATGTTTCCGGTGACGGCCATCGCGTTGGCCGGAATCGTCAACCCATCACAAACGCCACGCGCCGGTTGCGTGCGAATTCCCGCGCCACCGCCCGGAATCTTCGCGCCGGGTTTGAAGCAACCGGACAACGCCGAATTATTGCGGGTTTCAAGCAGGCGGATCGGATGCGCCAACGGATGGAACATCAGCCCATCGCCGTTGATGACGATGGCGTAGCTGCGTTCGCCGAAACAGCCGTTGGCATCAGTCGCACGAATGGTGAAAGAGAATGCGCCCGTGGCCGCGGGAACGCCTGTTAATCCGCCGCCACCCGACAAACTGAGTCCTGCCGGTAAAACGCCCGCTTCGAGCGTATAGCTGTAGTTTGGCGTGCCGCCCGCAGCCGCCAGTGTTTGACTGTAACCAATGCCTGCCGTGCCGCCGGGCAACGTCGCCGGTGTAATCGTGACTGCCGGGCAGGGGAGAGCCAGGATAAAGGGCGCATCGGACGCCGCACCGCAGTTGTCAGTGGCGCGAATCATGATCGTATGTACGCCGGGCGGAGCCGCCTGACTGATTGAAATGATGCCGGTCGCGGGGTTGATGCTGACCGCGCCCGCATAAGTCCCCGGATTTAACACCGTGATGGATGCAATCGCGCCGTTATCGCTCGGCCCGTCCGCCGGAGTGATGGTCAGCGAACCGCCCACCGCCACGGTTTGATTGTCATAAGCCAGCGCCGGCGCGCTGTTGGCGGTCACGTTCACGGTCAGGGCCGCCGTGGCGGTTCCGCCGTTTCCATCCGTCACGGTTAAAGTGACGGTGTTGTTGCCCAGCTCCGCTTCGCAACCGGCGGCCAGCGTCGCGGTGATCGTGCCGTTGCTGTTGCTGATGGGACCGATGGCAATGCCCTCAGGCAAGGAGGCAGCCGTCACCATCAAACTTCCTGCCGTTGTTTCAGGATCATTCACCGTCGCGATGGTCATCGCCGCTCCCGCCGGACTTCCCTGCTGACGCACAAACACACCGCCAGCAAGGATTGTTGGCAAGTTATTGGTTACGGTGACAGTGAAAGCCGCGCCGGTCGTCGCGCTGCAATTATCCGTCGCGCGAATTGTGATGGTGTGCGTGCCGACCGGTGCCGCCTGACTGATCGAAACCGCGCCAGTCACCGGATTGACACTGACCGCGCCGGTGAAACTGCCCGGACTTTGCGCCACGATGGATGCAACCACGCCGTTGTCGCCCGGCCCGGTTGCCGGAGTGATCGTGACGGAACCGCCGGACAACACGGTTTGATTGGTGTAACTCAGCACCGGTTCCGTATTGGCCGTGACAGTTACGGTCAGCATCGCGTTTGCGGCGGCTCCCGCGGCATCCGTCACGGTCAGAGTGAAACTTCCCGTCACCGCTCCGCAGGCGGCTGTGATGCTGGCAGTGACGATCCCTGCCGCGTTGATGCTGAGGGCCGCGACCGTCACTCCGCCCACGGTGGCGCTGGCGTTGCCGTTGACGCTGATTGTCAATGTGCTGGCGGCTTGTTCGGCATCGCTGATGTCGGCGATGCCGGAATTTGAAACAGGACTGCCTGCCTGCCGCGTCACCGCCAGCGCGCTGATGAGAGGACGAGTATTGACCGTCAGCCCAAAAGCCTGCGTACCGGTACAGCCGTTTGCGTCGTTCACCAGCACGGTCAAGTTAAAGTTTCCCGCCACCGTGGGCGTACCGCTCAAAGTTCCGCCTGCCGTCAGATTCATCCCGGCAGGCAAAGCGCCGGCCGTCAGTGTGAAGCTGTAACCGGGCGTGCCGCCGCTGGCCGATAGGATCAGGCTGTATGCCGCGCCCGCCGTTCCGATGGGCAGGGTTTGAGGAGAGAGCGAAATGGCGACGCAGCCGGACTCCTGCGTGACGGTGAAGGTCTGCCCGGCAATTGTCAGCGTGCCGGTTCTGGCCAGTCCGGCATTGGCCCCAACAGTGTAGTTGACCGCGCCGCTGCCATTGCCCGTCGCGCCCGCCGCAATCGTCAGCCACGGAACGTTGCTGGTTGCCGTCCACGAACAAGCGCCGCCCACCGTCACTGCGACCGCGCCGGTCCCACCGGCGGCGGCGAAGTGTTGGGCGGTTGGCAGCAGCGAGAAGGACTGCACGGTCAGCAACGCCGGGGCGCTCATCGCCGTGCCGCAAGTGTTGGTGAACACCGCGCGATAAAACGAATTGCTTTGCGCGGCGCTGAGGTTGTCAAGCGTCAGCGTCAAGCTTTGCGCCCCCGGCAAATCCTGGTAGCTCGCGCCGCTGTTCGTACTCATTTGCCATTGCACCGCAGGCGCGGGACTGCCGCTTGCCACCGCCGTGAAGACCGCGCTTCCGCCGGGACAAAGTACCTGCGAAATCGGATGCGCGGTGACGCCCGGCGCGCTATTGACCGTCAAAGTGGCGGCCTGCGAAGTCTCCGTACCGCACGCGCCGGTCACAATCGCGTCATATACGCCAGAGTCCGCGACACCGGCGGAAGCAATCTGATACGCGCTGCCGGTTGCGCCGGAAAGCGGCACGCTGTTTTTGCGCCACTGATAGGTCAGCGGGCCAGTCCCGTCTGCCGCCACGGAAAGCGTGACCGGCGCGCCCGCGCAAACCGTTTGATTGCCGGGTTCCGCCGAAATGCTGACTGGCGTATTGACCGTCAGACTTGCGCCGTTCGATGTGAAGCTGCCGCATGCCCCTGTCACGACCACCTCATAAGTGCCTGCGTCGCCGGTCGTGGCGGCGGCCAGTTGATACGTCGTCCCGGTCGCGCCCGGCAGATTGCCGCCATTCTTGCGCCATTGATATGTCAGAGGCCCGGTTCCGGTGGCCGTCACCGCGAAGCTCACGGATGCGCCGGGGCAGACGGTGTGCGCCGCCAGTGGCGCGCTAATGCCGGGCGCGCTGTTGACCGTCAGCGCTGCCACGGTTGAAACCACGCTGCCACATAACCCGCTGACCATCACGCTGTATTCGCCCGCGTCCTGGGCACTGGCCGCGGCCATGCTGAAGCTGCGGCCGGTTGCGCCCGGCAGGTTGGTGTTGTTTTTGAGCCATTGATAAGTCAGCGGCTCCGTCCCGCCGGCTGCAACCGTAAACGAAACCGGAGCGCCCGCGCAGATGGTTTGCGCGACTGGCTGTTCAATGATGCCGGTGGCGGCCTGAACCGTCAGTAAAGCGGCGTCAGTCACCGCCTCGCCGCCTGGATTGGTGAAAACGGCGCGGTAACGGTATCCGTTATGGCCCGGCGTCACGCTGGTCAACGTCAGCATTGCGCTGGTTGCGCCGGGCAGGTTGCTGAAGTTCGCGCCCCCGTCCGCGCTCATCTGCCATTGAACAACCGGCAAGGGATTGCCGCTGGCGGATGCGCTGAATGTGACGTTGCCCCCCGGACAGGCGGATTGATCCGTGGGCTGGACGTTGACGGGGGGCGGCGGATTCGCGGTTAGCCCTTTGATGATGGTGAAGCTGTCGTCCACCGCGCCCGTTTCGCGCAGAAATCTGGCGTCCAGCCGGTTGTCCTGAATGTCCAGCACCAGCGATCCCAGATCGTTGCGCGACATAAACATCGCCGGATGATTGAGCGGACCGCCGCTGGTTTCGCCGCTGCTGCCCACGACGGCATACACCGCACCTTCATGCGCGCCAGGCCCGCGCGCCGGTTTGATGTACGCGCCATTGCCGCCGGGCCGCCCGTCTCCCGCGTTCTTCTTCATCGCCTCCGTGAACGTCGTTGAGTGGCCGTAATGCCCGTCCAGCAAAAACGAGCGTTCGTAGACGTGACTGTGCCCGGTCAACACCAGATCCACGCCGTAAGCTTCCAGAATCGGCACCACGTTCGTGCGCATTTCAACCATGTTCAATTCGGTATCCGAATCGTGCGAGCCTTTGCTGTAAGGGGGATGATGCCAGTAGGCGATCAGCCAATCCTGATGGTTGTTGGCCAGATCGTTTTGCAGCCAGGTCAGCATCGGGCTGCCCGGCGCGCGCGACGAGACCTGCGCATCCAGGCTGACCAGATGCACGTTGGCGTAATCGAAGGAGTAATAATTTTCCGTGCCGGACGCCAATCCGCCCGCTTCGCCCTGCTGCGGCAAGGTGAAAATCTGGTAGTAAGGCTGGGTCGGCGGCGGGTTCGTCAAATCGGCCACATCGTGATTGCCCAGTCCCGGCCAGAACGCCACGCGGCGCAGCATGTGTTGATACACGTTGAACAGCCCGGCCTGATAATCGTCGTCGGTTCCGTTCAGATAGGCATTGTCACCGACCGTCAGCCACAGGTCGGTGCGCTGCGCGCCGTTCAGGGCGTAAAACGCATCGCGCACAGCCACCTGTTCGACATTCGCCCAGCCGAAGTCGCCAATCACCCAGACGCGAACCGGCTGCGTGCTGCCCACAGGCGGCGCGGTGATGAACGTGTGATTGCTGTCGCCGCCCGCCAGCACATCGCTGGTTGTGCCGATGGAATAGTAATACGTCGTGTTTGGCGCCAGGCCCGTCAGCCGAACGGAATGTTCCGTCGTCACGGCGGCGTCATCCACCACGAAATTCAGCGCGCCGGGCGAAGCGCCAAACCGCACGCGGCTGCCGGTGGCCAGATTCGTCCGCCAGCGCACGACGACGCTGTCCGGCGTTCCCGTTTGCAAATACGGACCGCGCGTTACGCCAACCGCCGTCGGATCGTGGATTTTGAACAGCGTGCCCGCGTCATTCATAACGTACAGTTCGCGGTTGTAATCCGTTCCGAATCCCGTGATGTTGTAGTTGCTGTCAAGTTCGGCAGTCTGCGCCGTTCCTTGCCAGGTAAAAATCTCGCCCGTGCAGTAGTCCGCATAAACGTACTTTCCGCGAAGCGAGGGAATCTCGTTGCCTCGATAAACGTGCCCGCCAATAACCGCACAGCGTCCGCCCTCATGATCGTATTCAAGCGTCGGCGCAATGTAATTTGCCGGTACGTTGCAAGGATCGAGATTTGTACAGCGCGTGCCTTCGAAAATTCGCCAGCCCAGATTGCCGCCGCCTGTCGTTGCAGTGATCGGCACGCGGTCAACTTCCTCACGCTCGCTTTCGCCGTTATCGCCAATCCACAACTCTCCTGTGTCGCGGTCAAAGGAAAACCGATACGGATTCCGCAGCCCAAGCAGATAAATTTCGTCCGCGCCTGGAATTGCGCCGGCGTAGGGATTGGACGGAGGAATCGAGTAGTAAGGCGCAGTATTGACGTTTTGATCCACGTCAATCCGCAAAATCTTGCCAAGCAGACTGTTGGTGTTCTGTGCGTTGCCTTCCGGGTCGGGATTGCCGCCGCCCGAGGCCCCGTCCCCTTTGGAAAGATACAAATACCCATCGTTGCCGAAATCAATCGTGCCGCCGTTATGGTCATGAAAAGTCTGCGGCGTAATCATCAGGGTCTTCCCGGAATTCTCCAGGGCCACATCCGGGTTGATGGGCGAAACCATAAACCGCATCAGCACATGGTCATTCGCGGCGGGCGTTTGGCCGTCCGTCAGCGGCGTACCGTTTGAGGTGAAATACACGAAAAAATACGGCACGGAGGGATATTGCGGATGAAACGCCAAACCGAGCAATCCGCGCGAATCAAACCGGCTGACGGACCTGACCAGCGAAGAAAGATCCAGAAACGGCAGGGCAAAAATCTGTCCATTTTGGACAATCACAATTCGCCCGCCCTTTTCGACAATGAACAATCGGCTGTCACGAACGTTGGTGGCAAAGACGGGCATATTCAAACCGGTGGCGACGGGTTGAAGCTGAAGATTCAGCGACTGGGCGGTTGTTTCCCGTAAACCACCATTTGCCAGGAACGCCGATGCGCCCGGCCAGCGCATGGTCTGCGCACGCCAGTTGGCAAAGGCAGCGGCAAGAACAAGCAGCGCCACGATCAATGCCAGCGCCTGGGGAAAACGAGAGCGGACAAAACGGTTCAACGCACTTCGCACTTTCACCGGAAAACTCCTGCGGATCACTGGATTCTGGTTTTTCTACGAGATTCTGCCCGGAACAGGCAGCCGTTACATAATAAACAATTCGCAATCCAAAACTTCTCCCAGTCCGCGCGCTGGCGTATTGGCAGCCCTGGCGCGACACGCCGATAGATTCCGTCACCGTTCTGCCCCTGGTCAATGCGACCTGAATGTGGGTGCGGTGGCCAACGGGCGATTGCGGCGTGAAGGCGAACAGTTTTGATTGAACTGGAAATGCTCAGGGTCGCGGATGGGGCCAAACCATGGGCAGTTGGGAAATATCCTTTACCGGGCGCGCCGCTTTGAGGAAGCCATCACGGTCTTGGGAAAAACGCTTGGCCAGGAACCGGACTTCATCACCGCACACGTCTCTCTGGGACTTTGCGATCTGGCGCGGAATAAATATGATCTGACGCTCATCGAATTCCAGGCGGGTGAAGGCGCGATGCAATACAACCCGGATTTCGCCGCATTGAAAAAACCATCGAGGAACGCTCGCCATCCATTCGCTCCCTGAAAACTGATCCGCTTTACGGCGTGATGTGGCAAGATGCCTGCTTCACGCCCATCTTGCGGCGCGTCAATCCCGCGCCATGAAATCAGTGCCGCATCCCGCCGGTTGCCACTGAATGCTTCAACAACAGGAAACCAATGAATCCCATGAACGAACCCATTCTTTCTGATCTGTCCCTGTCGCAACGGCTGGAAAGAACCGAAGCGAAAAGCAACGCCGATTTTGTCGAAACCAGAGCCGCCGCCTCACCCGAAGTCGGCGCGCAATGGATCGAAGTCGCGGGCGCCTACGCCCTGTTCGACGGCGTAGGCTCGCCGCTGACGCAAACCTTCGGCCTGGGCATCCATCAACCCGTAACTGCCGCCGACCTGCAAACGATGGAAGATTTCTTTCGCGAACGCGGAGCCGACGTGTTTCACGAAGTCAGTCCGCTGGCCGATCCAAGCGCGCTGACGCTGCTGAATGAACGCGGCTACCACCCGATTGAATTCACCAGCATTTTGTACCGTCCGCTGCGCGGCGATTTGCAACTTGGCGGCAAGATCAGCGACCGGATCAACGTCAGAAGGATTGGCAATAACGAAGCGGATCGGGAATTGTGGGCGCAAACCGCCGTCAAAGGCTGGAGCCAGGATCTGGAAATCACCGATTCGATTTTCTCCCTGTTTCGCATCGGCGTGCGCAAGGAAAACGCTCCCTGCTTTCTGGCGGAACTCGACGGCGTGCCAATTGCCACCGGTGGTTTGTTCCTGCACGCCGGCGTGGCCCTGCTCGCCGGCGCCAGCACCATTCCCGAAGGCCGCAAACAGGGCGCGCAACTGGCGCTGCTGGAGGCCCGGTTGCGCTACGCCGTCCAGCAGGGCTGCGACCTGGCAATGATGGGCGCGCTGCCTGGCAGCGGCTCCCAGCGCAATGCCGAACGGCGGGGATTTCGTATCGCCTACACACGGATTAAATGGCAGCTTGGTTGAATCACACCAGTCGGCAATCCTCACTCGCCAAGCATGTGCAGTCGGTCAACGACGTCCAACACGGGAATGTGGTTGTATGACTTCAGCGCCAGTAACTCATTGTCGAGCGAAATCAGCGTGTCCGCCTGGCAATTATGACCCGGCATAGTGTTGACGGTGTCGGCAAAAAGGTTGTGGCACCCGCTCGTGAGCAGGTGCCACAACCTTTCCATCGCAACCGTTAGCAGTTCGGCGGAAAGACGGGAATGGTCAGAACGCCAGCGGAACTGAGCGTCAATTTGTGCAGGTTATGGCCACTTGCAAAGGCTCCCGCGGAAGTCGCCGTGTCCGGATTGGCGATGATGGAAGCGCCAAAGAGAGGCACATCACCGTCGAACGCATAAAGCTTCATCCAGCCGCTACGTCCTGCTGGAATGACGGATTCGATACGCGGAACCGTGCGCGGGAAGCTGTTATTAAGCGAGCTGACGATCTGGCAGGTGCTCGGAGTGAAACTAAAGCTGTAACTATTTTCCCGGTCGTTGTAGAGAAGACCGAAGATCGGCGGCAGTGGCAAAGTTCCCAGCCCGAGATTGCCTCCAATGCGATTCAGAATCAGCAGCGTGTCATTGCCGCTGGCGCGGTCAGGAATGCTCGACAAAGCCAGCACGCGACCCAGTCGGTTGTAATAGAAACCGTCGAACCGGAGTTGCGCGATGGACGATGTGTCATCGCAGATTGGCGAAGTGATCAAGCCAATCAGGGCGGCAGCGGAGTCCGCAGGCAGATTGGCGTGATGACCAGTGGAAAACTTGACGTACTCGTCCCCCATCAACGCATTGAAGACGGTCGGGCAGCCTAAATCATCCACCGCAACGGCAATCAGATAACCCGTCGTTCCCGGATCGAATTCCGAAGCCAGGAATGTCGCCGTCTGATTCTTCGTCAGGCACATGAACATGTCCGCCACACTGCAACTGGTTCCATCAATGAAGAACAAGTGAACAGCCACGGACCGTTGCGTGTCAGCATTGGTAATGCTGATGCGCGTGTTTTGTGCAACCGGTGTAGTTGCGCTCGAAGTAATAATCGGGAAAAACAAAACCGAACCCAGCTTGCCATCGCTCACTTCCGAAGTATGCGCGAACTGAATGCCAGGCGCAGCCAATAGTGGCAAAGGAGGCGTCGGCGTCGGTGTCGGCGGTGGCGGTGGCGGTGGCAGTGGCGTCGGTGTCGGCACCGGAGTTGGTGTCGGTGTCGGCACTGGAGTTGGCGTCGGCGTCGGCACTGGAGTTGGCGTCGGCGTCGGCACTGGAGTTGGCGTTGGTGTCGGCACTGGAGTTGGCGTTGGTGTCGGCACTGGAGTTGGCGTTGGTGTCGGCACTGGAGTTGGCGTTGGTGTCGGCACTGGAGTTGGCGTTGGTGTCGGCACTGGAGTTGGTGTTGGTGTCGGCGTCGCCACCGGAGTTGGCGTCGGTGTTGCGGTTAGCGTCGGCGTCGGCGTCGAGCCGGTGACCGCTATGCACTTCGACGTAACCGAAGCTGTTTCACCTTGAACATTCACCTTGGCCGCCACGAAAGTTCCAACAGTTAGCGGCGGAGTTAGGAATACATTGAATTGTACCTGACCGTTGCTGGCAGTGTTTACTTGCAGCGACCCCAGAAGACGAGGCAGTTCAAGTCCGGCATTTGTACAGGTCGAAGAGGCGTAAAATTCAATTCGATGCCGGGTGCTTGCCGCTCCCGAAACCAAGGTCTGAAGCGTCGTTCTGGTGGCTGTAGAAATGGCCGAATTGACAGTAACTCCAAGGTCGGCAGCGGCTGACGCCTGGGTTCCGAACTCCAGGCCGGCGCCTTCAATAATCGCAGGCGTTGTCTCTGCCATTGGCGACAGGTGATACGCCTCGGCACGGGCCGCGTCATTCGGCCTCATTGAGTATATTAAAAACAGAGAAAGAGCCAATGTCACAAACAACGTGACAGAGGAATACTTATAAGAAGTTCGCATTTCATAACCTCTCTTTTTGTGAAGTAGCTGATCCTGACACAGGCAGGTACGTGCGTGAGGCACTGATTATCGGGAGTCTGGTTCAATTAAACTCCCATTGCAGTTTCTGATTGTCATTAATCCGTGATTGGAATAACCGGGCATCTATGCGCGCTCTCTGATGTGCTGAGACTAAGCGCAGGTTGGCTTATCGCCAACGCTTTTAATGTAATAGTTGCAGGGGATATTAGAGAAGAACTGCATTGTTCTACGTTTTGGCACTAACTGTTACAAATTCAGTCAATAGGCGAAAAAGGGAAACATCATGATCAAGCCACTTTACGCCATTTACCCGGTGCGGGATAATTGCGCCCGCTGACGCTCAAATCCCTTATGAGTCTGAGTTTAGAAGGAGAGGCAATGGCTGAAGAGAGAATTTTTCTGCTCGGCGATTTCCTGCTCGATGTTCGGCAGCGCCGCCTCAGCCAGAATGGCCAAACGATTCATTTGACCAATTTGCCGTATCAGGTGTTGGTTTATCTGATTGAGCACCGCGACCGGCTGGTGACACGTGACGAGCTGCTGGAACGATTCTGGGAAGGCAGGAATGTGTACAGCGATGCACTCCGTAAATCTGTCAGCGCCATTCGCAAAGCACTGGGCGACCGGCAAGATAACCCGAGGTTCATTGAAACGCGCTGGGCTGAAGGATACCGCTATATTGGCCCACTGACCGAAAAGAGATCAGTAGATTTGCCTGACCACGCCTCCGAAGACGCAACAGCAGGTCCCTCCAGCCTGCTTTCTCAGAACAAAACGGAAGAGGCGGGAGATCCGGAAGTTCTATCTGAATCCATCATCAATCCAACCGTCAGCCTGGCGACAATTCCCGATACCGGGCCCTTTTGGCAACGGCCACTGGCGACAGTGATCGGCTTGCCGGTAATGCTGCTGGGCGTTCTGATTGCCGTTTCCGCCTTCTATCGCAGCGACGATCGCGGTGCGGAAACTGCCGCCGCGCCAATCCGCTCGCTGGCCGTGTTGCCGCTCAAGAACCTGACAGGCGATCCGGCCCAGGATTATTTCGGGGACGGCGTGACCGAAAGCCTGATCAATGAACTCGCCAAGGGCCGCGACCTGAAAGTCATCGCACGCAACTCCGCTTTCTCTTTCAAGGGGAAAGAAGTTGATGTTCGTGAAATCGGGCGTCGCCTGGGAGTCGCGGCAGTGCTCGAAGGCAGCCTGCGTCGTGATGCAACAACAGTTCGGGTAACAGTGCGATTGATCAGCACCGAAGACGGACGAGTGTTATGGACGGGCGACACAACACGCCCGCTCAAAGAGATTATCGCGGTGCAGGACGAGATCGGATGCAGCGTCGCTGAAAGTCTGAAGGCGGTCCTGTGCCGCGCCCCAAATTACAAACCCGGCACCAATAACCTGGCAGCTTACGATGCCAATCTGAAAGCCCGCGAGCAGCGGCTGAAAGGCGATCCTCAAAAAGCGGCGGAGCTTTATCAACAGGCGGCGAAAGCTGATCCGAATTACGCGCTGGCTTGGGCGGGCCTGGCCGAAGCTTACACCGTGATGGAGGTCAATTCGCTGGTTCCGCCGCGTTCAGTTGCGCCAAAAGCCAAAGAATCTGCGCTCAAAGCCATCTCGCTCGACTCTTCGCTGGCCGCTCCATACGCCGCGCTTGGGCTGCTGACGGCTTTCAGCGACCGCGACTGGGCGGCGGGCGAACACCTTTTTCAGCAAGCGCTGGCAATCAATCCCAACTACGCCATAGCGCACGCCTGGTATGCGAACACCTTGATGGTGCAGGGAAAGTTTGCCGAAGCCGAAACCGAATACCTGCGCGCACGGGAACTCGATCCGCTCAATCCCGGCTTCCTCAATAATCTGGCGGAAACCTATCATTACTGGCGACAATCGGATCGCTGTTTGACGCAAGTGGCCAAAGCGCTGGAACTGGACCCTGGCAACGAATGGGCGCGGCTCAATCAGGCAAAATGCTACGCCCAGCTTGGCCGTTACGAAGAAGCGCTGCAGGTGCCTCTTCCCGCTATTTATAAAAACTTCACGCATTTGGGGATCTTTGCTGTCTCTGGCCGCCAAACCGAGGCGCACGAACTGTTGCCGCTTGTCCTGAAAGACTACGGCCAGACCTCGCCTTATCTCGTGGCAATCATCTATGCGCTTCTGGGTGAGAAAGAGACGGCTTTCATCTGGTTGCAAAAGGCCGCCGATCAACAGCAAGCCGACCTGGTCTCTCTAAAAGTTGAGCCGACGTTCGACGGCTTGCGCGCCGACCCGCGCTTTGCGGAATTGCTGCAACGCGTGGGGCTGGCGCCGTGATGATCCCGGGTGTTTGCCGCACTGCATCCGGCTTCAATCAATATAGCTTTTCAGTCCGCCGCCATCGAAAGCTTGTCCTAAAGATTCCACTCCCCTGCGAATTGGAGACCGTGGATCGAACGGGTTCAGGCTTCTGTCATAGAAGTTTTTGATCGCTTCGATGTTGTTTACCCCGGCTTGCAAATCAGCGATTTGCTGCCGGAGCTGGGCGATTTGTGCATTCAGGCTGTTCAGCACTGCCCGCTCCGTTTTCGTCAGGCACTTCTTGCGCTTGAGCCGGTCACGCTCTTTTTCGAGCAACTTTTTCTTGTTGATGGTCTCGGTGATCTTGTTTTTCAGCATCCGAATCGCTCCCTCGGCAGACAGGTCTGCCAGATCGGTTTCGATGCCCCGGTCGCGCAAGATTTGCTGGATAAGAGCAGTGCTGATCGGGTCGGTTCCACCCGGGTCAAACAAATTAACGGGTTCGTTCAAGGCGTAAGCATAAACATTCGTGTGGCTGCCGCCGAAAAGCACCGGGTCTTTCGCCGTCCACCGTCCCGTCTCCGCATCGTAATCACGCGCGCCGAACCGCGTCAGCCCCGTTTGCGAGTCGTACAGCCCACCCGCAAAACCGAACGGCTGGAAGCCCGGATTCGTATCCAGCGTCACCACGCCGAATTCGTCGTAATCCAGCCGCTGCGCAATCGTGCCCGTCGCCGCGTCCGCCACCAGCCGCACGCTGCCGACCTGATCCACGATGAGGCGATAGGTCACGCCGCCTTTGACCATGTAATCGGGCACATTGCTCCGGCTGCTGTAGACAAAGCGGCTGACCAGATTGTTTGCGCCGTCGAGTTCCGCCACCGGTTCCAACTGATCCTGATAAAGGAAACCTTGCGTCAGAGTGCCGTTGACGCGCTTGCCGATGCGGCGGTTCTGGCCGTCAATCACATATTCGATTTGGGTTCCTCCCGGCAGCGTTACGGTGCGCAAATTACCCAACACGTCATAGGCGTATTGCGTCGTCTGTGCGCCAGCGGTCTTGCTCTGCAATTCGCCGTTCGCGGTGTAGCTGTAGGTCGCCGCGCCGTATTGCGTCAGGCGATCCTGATCATCATACGTGGCGTTGGTCACGGCACCGCTGCGATTCAGGCTCGAGCGGTTGTCGTTGCTGTCGTAGCTGTACGTGTCCACCAACACGCCGTTGCGCGTGACCGTGTTCAATCGCCCGGCCAGGTCGTAACCGTAAACATTCGTTGTTGTCAGGCCGCCGATGGTTTCGACCTTTTGCGTGATGCGGCCCAGCTTGTCGAAGGTGAACTGCGCGTCGTAAAGCGTCGTCGTGTTGAACTGCGCGTTGTAGCCGGTCAGTTCGGCAAAGCCGTTGTATGTGCGCGTATCGCTGACGTTGCTCAAAGCTGTGCCGCTGATGAGACCGGTTTGCGCATGGCGCGTGAACGTGAGCGCGCCCGCGCTGGTGAGCAGGTCGTCGTTGTCGTACGTAAAATTGATCGTGTTCGTGTTGTTGACGCTTTGCGAGACAACGCGGAAGTTGTTGTCGAAAGCCTGCGCGACGTTGCCCGCCACCGCGCCCGTCCACGACTGGCGCGTCGGCAGGAAGCCGTCGTATTGATAGGCCAGCACGCCGCCGTCTGGCGCGGTGATGCTCATAAGCTGTCCTGTCGTCGCGCTGTAGCCGTAATCATAATTGCCGTTCGGGACGGTCAGCGTTTGCAGTCGTCCGGCGCTGTCATAAGCGAAATTGAGTTGCAGCGCATCGGGCCGAGTGATGTTCGTCAGCTCGCGGTCGAGGTTGTACGAGAACGTCGTCGTGACATTGCCCGGTGCAATGTACGACTGCACCAGATCAACTGCCGTGTACGTGAACGTGTGCGCCGGACGCCCCGGCGGCACGAGCGTTGTCAGATTGCCGTTGGCGTCGTAGCCAAAGCCGATGACCCGCATGTCGGGCAGGGTCTGTTGTGCCACGCGCCCCGCGTTGTCGTAACTGAACCCCGTCACCCGCGCAAGCGCATCGGTGAATGAAGACAAAAAGCCCGCCGCGTTGTAAGCGAGCGTAGTGGTGCGTGCGTCCGCGCCCATGCCGAACACGCTGGTCACCAGCCGTCCGCGCGCGTCATACGTCGCGGTCAACGGATTGAGGGTCGCCAACTGCACGTTGGTCAAACGGCCCTGCGCGTCAATCACGCGCGTCGTTTGTCGTCCCTGAGGCGTGCTGTCGGTGAATGTGCGGTTCGACGCGGTGAAAGCAGAGGTGGACGTGCGCCCGTTGATCGTCAGCGTGTCGGTTTGCGTGGCCAGGCTCAGCGGGTCGCCGGGCGTTGCGAGCGTCACCGCGCGCGCGAAGGTCGCGGCGTAATTCAACGCGCCGGGTGTGGCGATGGTCGTGTTTGTGGACAGCGGCGCTTGCAGCTTCCAGCGCGGGTCGCCGCCGATTTGTGTGTTAATGGTCGTGCCGTCAGGCGCGGTCAAGGTATTCAATCCGCTTGCGCGTTCGAGCAGCGTTTCCGTCGTGCCGTCGGGCAGCGTATTGATACGGTTGCGATCCAGGTTGCCGAGCGTTTGCACGCGGAAGCCTGTTTGCCGGTTGAGCGCCGTGTTGCGTGTGACGGTGAAATCGAAATCCTGCCCCGCGTGCGTCAATGTTTGGAAGCCGGCGGCTGGATCGTCGTCGCGCGTCAAGCGCCCGCTGGTGTCGTAAGTGAACTGGTTTTGGTTATTTCGCGGATCGCGTTCGGTCAACATCTGGCCGCCGGTGTTGCCCAAGCTGTAGACCAATTGGTACTGCTCGCCGTTTGGATTCGTGATCGTCGCCAAGTAGCCATTGCCATTGAGCGTGAAGGTCGTCAGTTGATTGTATGGACTCAGGATGCCTGTCGGCGCGCCGCTGCCGTTGCGTTGAATCGTGGTGATGTTGTTGTCGCCGTCGGTGACAGTGGTCAAGCGGCCCGCCGCATCATAGGCGAAACTATAAACCGTTGCGCCGGTCAGCGTGTTGACGGTGTTCAAATGCCGCCCGACACCGTCGAAGCGGAACAATTGCGTGCCGTCCTCCGAAGGAATGGCAATCTGGCTGGCGGTGAATCCGGGCAGCGGCGATGCAATTTTCCAGATCCGGCATTCGTCGAAATCGAAGGTGACACCGCCGGTCTGGTAGATGCTGCCGTCCGGCGCAAGGCCCAGCGCAACCAGTCGCAACGGGCCTGCCAGCGCCGGATTGCCCTCGCCGGGCGTAGCCACTTGTTGGCCGCTTCCGGCAATCCCCGTCACCATGCCATCGGGAGAGATGCGGCGGATGCGCCCGCCCGTGAAATTCTGGTAAGAAGCGACATAAAGCGAACCGTCCGGCCCCAGGGCCAGCGTACTGGCCTCGACCTGGTTACTCGCACGGAAGACAAAATTGGTCTGCAAAGCCGGCAGCCCGTCCGGCGAAGCGCCAAAGACGCCTGTGCCGGCGTAGGTCGAAATAATGCCGTCGGGCGCGATGCGGCGGATGCGGTTGTTGTCCTGGTCAACAAAATAAACATTGCCGTCGGGCGCAGCCACAATGTCGCCGGGGTAATTGAGTTGCGCTTGTGATGCCGGGCCGCCGTCGCCGCTGAAACCCGCAGTGCCGGTTCCGGCGATGGTCGTGATCATGCCATTGGGGTCAATGCGGCGGATGCGTTGATTGAGCATATCGCTCAGATAGACGCTGCCGTCCGCCGCCAGCGCAAAGCGCGTGGCATCGCTGATGGCCGCGTTGCGCGCCAGTCCGCCGTCGCCGCTGAAACCGCTGCTGATGATTCCCGCCACGCGCCGAAAGATGCCGTCCGTCGTCACGCGCCAGAGGTTGCGCCCGCCACCGATGTAGACACTGCCATCACGCGCCACAGCCACGCGAATCACGCCGCCCAACGACGCGCTCGTCGCCGGGCCGCCCTCGCCGCAGGGGAAATTGAAGGGATTACATCCGCCGCCATCACCGGCAAAGGTCGTGATGATGCCGTCGGGCGCGATTTTGCGAATGCGTTGATTGCCCGAATCGGCGACGTAGATACTGCCGTCCGGCCCGAAGCCTATGCCGTAGGGAGTGCTGAACCGTGCGCCGCTGACCGGCCCGCCATCGCCCGCGAAGCCCTTCAGCCCGCCCGCGAAAGTGGCAATCACATTGCTGACGGTTTGCACATCGCGCTGTTTGCCATTGCCTTCGTACAATTTTTGGCCGACCGGGTCGTAAACGTGGTGTTCGCTCAGCGTCCAACCACCCAGGCTTTGTGGCGGGGCGGCAAACGTGCCGAGCATCAATCGTTGGCGACGATGAAGCATGGTTTCCTGGCGCGTGTTGACCGTGATCGGCACGCCATTGCCGTTGTAGCCGAAATTGGCGACGTTCTGATATGTGCCGTCGTAGACGTTGCCGATGTCAATCATCACTTCTTGTTGCCCCTGTACGTCTCGCCCATAAACGTCCTTGCCGTCCCAGGTGAAACTGGTGATCTGATTGGTCTGCGCCGGGAAAGTGAATTCGTGAACCTGTCCGGCAATGCGAACGGTCAGTTCAATACGTTTCAGCGGGCCAACCAGCGCTGCGCCACTCAACGGAATGCGCGCGGTGTAGTTGCTGGCATTGCCACGCGGGCGCGTGCTGTCGTAGCGCAGGAAAAACTTCGTGCCAACGACATCAATTTCTTCGCTTAGCCGTTGATCTTGCATGCCCAGAATGCAGCCCGGACATTCGTTCGAGCCATTCGGCCCGCCGCTACCTGCCGGGCCGCCGCCTGATGACGCCGGGCCGCCATTCGGCGGGCCGCTGCCCGCCGGTGGACCGAAGCCAAAATTGGAATCCCAGGATGAGAAGTGAATGATCGGCACGCGCCACAGCGATTGGTTGATGCTGAACATCGTCGCCAATTGTTGCCGCTCCGCCCCGTTGATGCCGAGCGCCGCATATTCGGGACCGGTCGCGGGCACGCCATTGCCGCTTACGTCCAGGTCGGCTTGCCCGTCCGTCACCGACAAGACTTTAACCACGCGCCCATTGGCCGATGGCAGCCAGAGGCCCTGCTGCTGGTCGTATGAGCCGGACGGCACGCTTGTTCCCACCGGCAGATTCAGGAAGTTTTCGTTGTACTGAATGACCGGCTGGCTGAAAGTGGTTTCAATTGCGTTCGCTGCTACGGCTTCGTCAATCGTGTAAGCGGCGGCGTAAGTGTAGGCGCTGGTCGCGGGCAGATCACCTGGCATTGCGTTTGGCCCGTTCACGCCAACAGTGAACTCCGTCGCCCGAACGTGCAGTTTGTCCAACCCCGCCATCGCCCCGCCCGGCAGCTTCATCAGCGCCGTCGTTCCCTGCTTGAAGAAAAAGGTCGTGCGCCGCGTGCCATCCGTGTCGCTCGAAACAGTGCTTTGCGCCACCTGAATCGGCGCGGTCGAATTCAAATCAATCAGCGTCACCGACGGGTCGTAACCCATCATCACCACGTCCGGCAGCTCGGCAAAATCCTGCCAGGGTGCATCCATAATTCGTTGAACAGACAGGAACCCGGCTTTTTCGTAATTCAGAGTTACAATTCCGCCCCCATTGACCGCCAGATCAAACCGGCCATCCGCCCGGCTCAGGGTCTGGCCGAATTCCGGATGACCGAGCACCGTCACCTTCACCAGCGACAGCGGCGTGTTGCTTTTGTCCAGCACGCGACCTTTTAACACCGCCGCCCGCACTGGATTGATCGTTCCCGGCGTAACGCCCGTCTGAATCGGATTCGCTCCCGTGTACAAAAACTCGGTCGCTGAACTGATCGTCGTCGCCACCGTCATATCCAGCGGGGGCGCAACCAGCATGGGATCTGGCGGTGGCGGAGTGGGATCCGCATTGACCGTCACCTGCACGTCATCGCTTAATGTCGTCTGTCCATCCGTCGCCATCAGCCGCAGCACGTACACTCCATTGCTTCCAAACATCGCCGTCGTCACCGTCGCACTCGCATTGCTGAAAATCACCGACCCCGGACCGCTCTGCTTGCTCCATTCCATTGCCACCGGCCCTGCTCCACCCGTTACCGTTCCTGTCAGCATCGCCAGGTTTGGCAAGGTCACTACTTGATCGTTGCCCGCATTGACCGTGTGCGGGCCGTTGACCATCACCTGCACTTCATCGCTGCTGCTGAGCACGCCATCGCTTGCCGTCAGCCGCAGTACATACGCGCCCTCAGCGTTAAACGTCGCCTGCGTCACCACCTGATTCGCCGCGCTGAACATCACCGTCCCCGGACCGCTCACCTGGCTCCAACTCACCGTCAGCGTCCCATTCGGCAAGCCGTCATCACTGGCCGCTCCCGTCAAACCAGCCGTCAGCGCCGGCAACTGGATTGTCTGATCTGCTCCCGCAGCCACCACCGGCGCTTGATTCGCTGGCGGCGGCGCGAAATATCCGGACACGTCCACGATGTAATCGCTGGTGAACTGCGTCAGGATTTTGAAGGCGCCGTCGGTCGGACTCAAACCGGAGTAGTAGTGCCGGTTGTAGCCGAACGTCACCGGGAACGGATAATTCGTCGTCGCCACCGTTGGCGCGGTGCCTACGTTACCGGGGAAGAACGTCCCGAAGCCCGCGTTCACCGGATTGATCACCGTCACGTTGCCGACTATCGCACGCGAGGTATCTGGAATTGTGATCGGCTGATCCGCACACGTTCCCCAGACCTGCTGCGTCCGGATGCCTCCTGCCCCACCCTGAATCGGAGCTTTCGGCTGATAACAGCCCACGAGCGGGAAGCCCGGAAGGTCTCGCGTTTCCAGCAACCGCATCGGTTTCGGCAATGGATTGAACAGCAACCCTGCGCCATTGGCATCCACCGGGCTGGCGCTGTAATACCCGGAAATGTCCACCACCAGATGCGTCGTCGAGAAGGTGTAAATCTTGAACTTGCCGTCCGCGCCGAGCTTGACGGCGAATGGCCCGTTGATGATGTCGTTGTTCCCGTAGTTGGAACTGGCGACCGTCGGTCGAGTCGCATCGCTCGGATAGATCGTCAGATAGCCGAAGCCGAGCGGCGCATTCGGAAAAACCGTCGTCGCGTTGCCGACCAGCACCACGGCGTCGCTGGGAATCGCGTTGCAAGCCGTGGGCAGTCCGGGAGAGCGGCCCTGCACTTCAAGCGGCGTTCCCGTGCTGGGATCGTTGGTTCCCTGGAGTTGCTGGGAATTATTGAGGAAACATCCGGTCTGGCCCGGGAAGGTCTGCACCAGCCGCACCGGCGCGGGCAGCGGATGGTAATACAAGCCGCTCGGGCTGGGTGGGGCGTAGTAGCCAGTCAAATCAATGATCACGTCAGTCGTCGCGCTGGTGAAAATCTTGAAAGCTCCGGCATCCACGCCGCTTGCGCCCAGTCCGACGGTGAAGAAATTGTTGGTCACTTCTCCCGCTTTGAAATTGGAATTGGCGACGGTTGGCTGTGTCGCGTCGCCGGGGAAAAGCGTCAGGAAGCCCGGCCCCGCCGGCACGACCGTGATGTTGCCAATAATGGCGGCGGCATTGGCCGGAATGGTAGAACAGGCAGTGCGCGCGGCTTGCGTGCGGGTGGAACCGGCAGGCAGCGCTCCCGTGCCGGTTGTGCAGCCGGAAAAGCCCGTGCGGGTGTCGAGCAGGCGCACCGGGCTGGTGAGCGGATAGAACTGCAAGCCGCCGAGTCCAGCATCCTGCGTCACGGTAAAGCTTTGCCCGGCGACCGTCATCGTGCCATTGCGAGACGAAACGGTCGGATTCGGCGTCACCGAGTAACTGAACGAGCCGTTTCCAGTGCCGGAAGCTCCCGCCGTGATGCTGATCCAGGGAACGTTGCTGGCCGCTGTCCAGTTGCAGGATGCTTGAGAAACGGTAACGGCCACACTTCCCTGTCCGCCACCCGCGGCAAAATTCTGCCCTGTCGAACTGAGCGTGAAAGCGCAAATCTGCGCCCCGGCTCCAGTCAATGGCGACTGCCAAAGCAGGAATACGGAAAATAGCAGAGCGAACAAGGAGCCGAACAGCAGACCACGGGCATGAAAATGTCGTCTCATCACGGGTAATTCCTCAGTTGGACACGAAGGGAAATGAAAATCCGATCAGAAAAAAGACAAAAATCTTAGGTTCCTGATGGCTTGATCAAAGCTTTTGCAAATGGAGTGTCGCCTGTCGAATTTGATTTCAGAGTGATTTGGGGAAGAACGATAGCAGAAGCGCCGGATTCAAAATAGCTGCCTTGGCGGGCCAAAATCCGGAAAAAAACAGGAAGGATTTCGGAAAAGACTTGTTCAAACGATCAAAACGTCCGGCAGCCCGTACAGACCGCCGGACGCTTATTCTCTTGTTTAGTTTTTTGGAGTGATTTTCAAATTGGCGAACGTTCCCCCCGAATTGGAACCGACCCAAAAGCCGACCCAGCCACCTTTGCGGTCACTGATTTCATCCACGACCAGGCTCGGTTCCCTGGCGTCGTTGACGTAAACGCTAACCTTCGGTTTGGCGACCACGACGCGGGCGTGAAACCATCCGTTTGGATCGGGCGCGGGCGTCGCCGGACTGGGAAAAATGGCTTTTTCGTATTGGCCGTTACGCTCCGAACGCAATCTATGCCAGGGGAATTCCGGGTCGGAAACATATTGCACAGCGTGAATGCGGCGTTCGGGATCCTCGGCTTTGAAATTGAATGGACGAAAGTACACGGAATCGTACGTTTTTCCGTCCACACCGCGAAATGCCACGCCAATGAAGCTTTTTTGAAATTCGTCCTTGCCTTTGGCGTCAAATTCGATCACGCCATTGGTGAATTCCACGTCCGGCAGCCAGGCCACGCCGTGCCCCTGCGCTTCGTTGAATTGAATGGCTTTCCTGCCGCCGTCTTCCACAACGGTGACGGTCCGATTGGAAATCTTCCAGGTTTTGCCGTCGGCGATTTTGGTCAGGTCAGGTTGCAGAGTCTTTCTTTGCGCGGCAACCGTCAGCGTAACGAAAAGCGCGGCGGCCAAAGTCAAAGCCAGCAAATGAAAAAAACGTTGCTTCATGGTTTCTCCTTGTTCGTGTTGGTGGTGAATGTAACAGCTTCCGGCAATTTCGCTTCGGATCGAATCAGCCGTTCAAGTTGCGCCTTCAAACCGGGATTTAATTCGATGGCGCGCTTGAAATCCTGCCCGGCTTCCCTGTTCCGGCCCAATTGCAAAAATGTCAAACCTCGATTGGCAAAGGCAGTGGCCTGGGCCGGTTCCATCTCGATTGACCGTGTGTAATCAATAATGGCCTCCGCCAATTCGCCGTTGGCTTGATACAGGTTCGCACGATTGTTGAACGCGGCGCTGTGGCGCGGATTTAGTTTGATGGCCTGATTGAAATCGTGCAAAGCCTTCTGCAACTCGCCTTTCTGCTGCCAGACATTGCCGCGATTGCTGTACGCATCGGCCAACCGCGGCTGCATCCGGATGGCGCGGTCAAAATCCGCGAGCGCCTGATCCCAATCGCCATTCCGGTAATGCGCAAAGCCGCGATTGTTCAACGCCAGCGCGTTGAACAAATCGCTGACGGCAATTTCGCCTCCCCGGCAAAGAAACCCTGGGGCAAGCCTGGAATTGATCTCGATGGCGCGCGTGTAATCAGCGATGGCGCCCGCCAAATTGCCCTGCTCGATTCGCGCGACGCCTCTTTTCAAATAGTCTTCGGCGGAATCGGGCGTTTGCGCTCGCGCGGGAATCGAGACCAGCGCGGCAACAATCAGCAGTCCGATCAATCGTTGAATCTTCATACTTCCTTCTCCCATCAAAATCGAATTTCCTGATTCGCCGCCAGCTTTCGGCGGCGGGCGAATTCTGGGAGAAGCAGCCGTGTTCAGTCTTGTACGTTCTTGCTTTGCAGATAATGTCCCGGCGTAACACTGACCAGACGGCGAAAATGACGCGTGAAATGACTTTGATCAGAAAACCCGACTTCAATTGCCGTCTCCGTGATGGACGCACCCTGTTTCAGCAGCGATTTGGCGCGCGCAACACGCACCTGCGTCAAAAAGGCATGCGGCGGCAAACCGAATTCCCGACTGAACACCCGGTTCAAATGGAACGGACTCAGGCCAGCGATTCCGGCCAGTTCATCCAGCGAAATATTGCGGGAAAAATTGTCCATCAGGTAATCCCGTGCCCGATAAACCGCTTCGCCATCGCGGCCCGGTTCTCGAAGCTCCCAACTCGATTCCGAATGCCTGGCAATTAATTTCGCCAAAAAGCCCAAGAACAGTTCGTCCTGTTCCAATTTCAGATTTTCGGCTTCCAGGCTTTGATGCAGTTCCAGATAAAGCGCGATAACTTCGCGGTCATGGATTGGCGCGGCGGAAAAGAATGGCAACCCGCCTGGATGGCCCGTGATTTCAGCGGCAGCCTGGCGGATGAGTTCCGGCTCGGCATACAAATTACGGTAGCTGCAACTGCCGCCTTCGTCGGCCTGATTGGAATGGACTTCGCCGGGATGAACGATGAACAGACAACCGGCGGGCGTCCAATGCTTCTCGCCGCGATAGTTCAAGTTGCCGCTTCCATCCTGAATCAGGCAGAAGTGAACTTCATCGTGCCAGTGTTTCGGATACGGCTGGCTGATGCTTGTCCCCTGACGAAGCTCCAACCCGGCAAATCCGGCGGGACGCCAGACGCGAATCTGCTCGTTTAATGATTTGAATTCCATCTTGTCATCCTGTGTCGAATCGCGAAAAGTGGCGTAAGTCTATCGGAGGGGGAAAGGTGTTTTTGTCAGACGGCTGACACACGTTGTCAATAGTTGTAAATCCTCTCCGGCAGCGAGCGCGAGAATCCGGCGTAACCGCGCGCGGCGGTTTTTCGTCATCAGGCTTGCCACGTTTTTCCGGCTGGCTTTATAGTCGAGTCGAATTTCCGCACAACATATTCACAATTCAAGAGGAATGCCCATGCGAAAAACAGGTTTCGCCGCGCACCTGATGGTGTTGCTGCTCTGCTCGATTGCTGCTGCCACTTCGTTTGCTCAAGGCAAACTGTCCAGCCCCAAGGATCATTTCGGATTCAACATCGGCGACGATTACCAACTCGCCAACTACACGCAGTACGAGGCCTACATCAAAAAACTCGATCAGGAATCCGACCGGATGAAGCTGATCGAAATCGGGAAATCCGCCGAAGGCCGAACAATGTACGTTGGCATCATCACCTCGCCGGAAAACCACAAGAAGCTCGACCGGTACAAGGAAATTGCGAAAAAACTGGCCCAGGCCGAAGGCTTGAATGACGAGCAAGCCCGCGCTTTGGCGAAAGAAGGCAAAGCCATTGTCTGGATTGACGGCGGCTTGCACGCCACCGAAGTTTTAGGCCCGGCGCAATTGATCGAAACCATCTGGCAGTTCAACAGCCGCACGGATGAAGAAACCAGACGCTTTCTGAACGACACGATCATCCTGACCTGTCTGGTCAATCCGGACGGCATGGAACTGGTTTCCAACTGGTACATGCGCGAACAAGACCCGCTCAAACGCACCTTTGGTTCGATCCCGCGCCTGTATCAGAAATATATCGGCCACGACAACAACCGCGATTTTTACATGTCCGCGCAACCGGAAAGTGAAGCCATCAACCGCGTCTTTTACCACGAATGGTTTCCGCAGATTGTTTACAACCATCACCAGACCGGCCCGGCAGGAACCGTGCTGTTCGCGCCGCCGTTCCGCGATCCGTTCAATTACACCTTTGACCCGATGGTCGTCGCCGGCATTGATCTGGTCGGCGCGGCAATGCACAGCCGCTTCGTGGCCGAAAACAAACCCGGCGCGACAACACGCACTGGCACAGGCTATTCGACATGGTGGAACGGCGGGCTGCGGACGACGGTCTACTTCCACAACATGATCGGCCTGCTGACCGAAACCATCGGCAGCCCGACACCGATGGAAATTCCTTTCGTCGTCAGCCGCCAACTGCCGCAAGGCAATCTGATTGCGCCGATTGCGCCTCAAAAATGGCATTTCCGGCAATCGGTTGAATATTCGATCACGGCCAATCGCGCGGTGGTGGATGTGGCGGCCAAGAATCGCGAGGACTTCCTGTTCAATATTTATCAAATGGGACGGAACTCCATTGAGCGCGGCAACCGCGACACCTGGACGGTGTATCCCGGACGCATCGCTGAAGTGCAGGAAGCGATTGACCGCGAACGCCGTCAAAGCGCGGAAGCCAGAGGCGCGGGCGGCGATGGTCCCGGCGGCAGAGGCGGCGGTGGCGGCAGAGGCGGCGGCGCTTCGCTGAAGTATTACGAAATGCTGCGCAAACCTGAACTGCGCGATGCGCGCGGGTACATCATTCCATTCAATCAACCGGACTTTCTGACCGCCACCAAGTTCGTCAACGCGCTGATCAAAACCGGCATCACCATTCATCGCGCCACCAGCGATTTTCAGGTCAACGGCAAGTCCTACCCGGCAGGTTCTTATGTCGTCAAAACCGCGCAGGCGTTTCGACCGCATATTCTGGACATGTTCGAGCCGCAGGATCATCCGAACGATTTTCAATATCCCGGCGGCCCGCCAATTCCGCCTTACGACAGCGCGGGCTGGACGCTGGCTTTTCAGATGGGCGTGAAATTCGACCGCGTTCTGGAAGGATTCGACGGCCCGTTCGAGAAGATCAGCGGCTTTGCCAAATACGCTCCCGGCATGCCGCGTCCGCTGGCCAATGCCGCCGGCTATCTGCTCAACCACGAAGTCAACGATTCGTTCATCGCCACCAACCGGCTGTTGAAAGACGGCGAGGAAGTGTACTGGCTGAAACAACCGTTTTCGCTGAACGGCAAAACCTATCCGGCGGGCACGATTTTCGTTCCCTCGAAAGCTTCGACCGGCGCGAAAGTGCGCAACATTGAAGTCGAACTCGGCGTTCGTTGCGAACCGGTGACGGCGAAACCCGCGGGCGAAATGTTCAAACTGAAACAGCCGCGCATTGCGCTGTGGGATCGCTATGGTGGTTCGATGCCTTCGGGCTGGACGCGCTGGATTCTGGAACAGTTCGAGTTTCCGTTTACCGTTGTTTATCCGCAAACCCTGGACGCGGGCAATCTGGCGGAAAAGTTCGATGTAATCATTTTCGTCACCGGCGGAATTCCGGCATTTCGCTCGGCAACTGGCGGCGGTCCGGCGGCGGCAGGCGGCGATGAACCCGTCTTTGGCCGAATGCCACAAGCCAGCGAACTTCCCGAAGAATTTCGCGGCTGGATCGGCAATGTCTCGGCGGCGAAGACGGTTCCGCAATTGAAAGCCTTTCTCGAAGCCGGCGGCACGGTGCTGACCATCGGCAGTTCGACCAGCCTCGGTTATCACCTCGGTTTGCCGATGGCGAATGCCTTGATGGAAAAAACCGGCAGCGGAGACGAACGTCCGCTGGGCCGCGACAAGTACTACATTCCCGGTTCCGTCTTGCAGGTCAGCGTGGACAACTCGAACCCGCTGGCTTACGGAATGCCGGAAAAGCTGGATGTCTTTTTCGATAACAGCCCGGTCTTTCGTCTCAAGCCGGAAGCTTCATTGAAAGGCGTGAAGCCTGTCGCATGGTTCAGCAGTGACAAGCCGTTGCGCAGCGGATGGGCCTGGGGACAGAAATATTTGCAGGATGGCGTTGCGGTGATTGACGCCAGTTTCGGCAAAGGCAAACTGTTTATGTACGGCCCCGAAATCGCGTTTCGAGCGCAGCCGCACGGCACATTCAAACTGCTGTTTAATGGAATTTATTATGGGCGGGCTGAATCCGTGAAATAACTAAAACCGCCATTGGCGGATAAGGAAAAGCGCCTCGTGATACCCAGGCTTTCGCCGGCATCACGAGGCGCTTTTTGGTGAGCGTCGCTAAACCGCCACACGCCGGCCGGTCAGCAACTGAATGACCAGAATCACTGCGGCAATTACCAGCAGCGCATGAATCAAACTGCCGCCGATGCCTCCGACCAGACCCAACAGCCACAAAACAACCAGAACCGCCAAAATTGTCCACAACATAATTTCCCTCCTTGATAAAACTGCATTTGTTTGCAGTGGTGATTTGATGTTTAACGAAACAACGTCATCGAGTTAAGCCGGTTTGACTTTGAGCATGTTTTTGACGCTCTTAACGCCTTCGGTCTCTTTTGCCACACGCTCGGCTTCCGTCTTCTGCTCGTTGGTTTCGACCGTGCCGCGCAGAGTGACAATGTTATTGACCACGTCAATGTTGATTTTGCGCTCCGGCGTGTCCGCGTTGCCGATCAGTTTGGCGACGATCTTGGTATGAATCCAGGCGTCATCCAAGGAATCGCCCAGTTTTTCGCCATATCTTTCAGCCCGGCCTTTTGCTTCCATCGCGTTTTCTTGCGTGTATTCCGCACGCGTCAGTTCGCGCGGCTTGACATCAATTTTGTCTGTCACAATCAAGCCCGCGCGGGCAGCGCGCGCCAATTCCACGGCGCGTGTCCGCAGAGCCTGCGATTCAACCGTTCCGGATAAGGTGGCGGCATTTTTCTCAGCCTCGGCGCTGACATCAATATCGGCGGCCTTTAGTTGAGCGTCGCCATCCAGCTTTGTCTTGATCGCGGTTTTCAAATCCGAGTCGCTCATCCTTGGTTGTGATGTGCTGGTCTCGGTTGCGGAATCACAGGCGACCATCCCAAGCGTCAGTGCTGTGAGCATGCAGGCCGTAAAAATTACTTTAAGCATTTCCTCTCCTCTTTTTTGATAGGACTGTCCGGCGCGTAAAAGCGGTTGCCTTTCGCGCCAATGCGTTCACTGGAATGCGTTAATCGCCAGCGACCTTGCGTTTCACATTGTCGGCAAACTCTTCAACCTTTCGCTTTGCCTTGCCGGCAGTTTCTTGAAATTTGCCTTCCATGTGTTCTGCTTCCCCTTCCTCTTCCAAAGTAGGGTCATTGCTCCACTCGCCAAACTTGTCCTTTACTGCTCCCTTGGCCTGCTTTGCCTTGCCTTCGATCTCATCTTTATTCCACATAAATTCTCCTCTTCCTGATTTCGGCGAATTTGCCGGGTTCAGTTTTGGTGGGTGCGGAGCGAAAGGCTCAAACTGCCAAGTGACAATCTGATTCCCAGCTCTGAGCCACCGTCAAATAAATCGGTTTTCAACTGAAGGTACGGAAGCATGTTTGGGCTACCGTACACCGAAACCTGGTCTAAATAATCTTCTTAAGGTGTTACCCAAAAGAACCGCAGATGAATAAAGCAAGCCTGGTGCCAATCCATGAGGGTTGTCTAAAAGGTTGTAATCACTGCTTTATCCAGAAAGGCGGTGTCTGAATGGAACGCGCCGTCTGTATGACCGCGGTTCAATGTAAAGGCGGAGTTCATGACAACGTATGCAGGACGTGCATGGCAGACCTAAAGAATGCCAAAAAGCGCGGGAATTCACTGGCACTATAATTGCTAAATCCTAAGTCGTGCCTCTCACCAAGAAAGAGGTCGCGTAAGAGCTGGTGACTGATTGGGTGCATACACCGGCTATTGGGAAGGCTGCCTGTATCAGTTATGGGGATCGAGAGTCAGGCAGCCCTTTTTTATTCCTTCGGTGAGAGATGACAAGTTTTGAAGAATGAAGATGTCGCGATTCGACATCTGAAAACAGCAGGAAGAGAAGTAAGAAAAAATGGCGCGGGACTTATCCCGCGCCATTTTTTCTAGTGACCAGACAGATCAAAAAGGAACGCTGAAATGAAGAAGAAGGACGGGCCAAGCCAGCCGCACACTCCACTGATTATCCCAGTTTTGCCAAATGACGAAGTTGATCCGATTTTGCCGGAGCCGATGGAAGCGCCCCCAGATTCGGATGGTCAACAACCACCGGCTCCGATTAATGAAAACCCCGAAAGTCCTAAAGTTTATGTTTGAGCCACGCTATAAGACTGCCCGTGGTCTCTGGCGTCCAAATCCGTTTCGCTGCTGGCAGAAGTGCCGGGTGTTTGATCCTGTTCGCTTCCTTTCTTGAGCAAACTGTAAAGGCGCGGTCGGTAAATCCCCAGCATGTTGGCAGCCGCTTGTTTATTCCCCTTGGTGCGTTCGACGGCGGAGTGAGCCAGATAAACTTCCAGTTGTTTGAACAATTCGTCAGCTTGCGTGCCGGTCTGTGGTTCCGGAAGTTTATGGACGATCATCCGGCAGAGCTGTTCGATGGTGACCTGGGTTAGATTAGTCAGGTTCGCCTGGGGGGGCGATGCGGGAGCCATCCCCGGAGTCAGAGGAAACGCTGCAGAGACTGGTTGCTGCAAAGCCGGGGGAGCTGGGGAAATTGGCGGAACCACATGTTCAGAAGCGTTCATCGCCCTGTCAGGCAATACAGCGGATTCTGTTTCAGCCGGGCCGCCGACCGATGAAATGATGCGCGCTCTGGCGGAGGGCAGGTGTAAAACAGTCACTTCCTCGCCCCTGGCCATCAGGACGGCGCGCTCAATGGCGTTTTGCAATTCACGGACATTTCCCGGCCAGTGATGGTCAAAGAGTTGTTGATAAGCCTGTTCGGAAAACCTTTTCACTTCGCGTTTATATTTATCGGCATAGCGCTGCAGGAAATGATCGGCCAGTTGCAGAATGTCCTGCATGCGTTCGCGCAGGGGGGGGACGTGCAATTCGATTGTGTTCAATCGGTAATAGAGATCTTCGCGCAAATGTCCATCGCGAATTGCATCAAGCGGATTGCGATTGGTTGCGGCAATCAGACGAAAGTCTGCCGAAAGCGCCTTCTCACTGCCCAGCCGGTAATAGACGCGCTCCTGCAAAACGCGCAACAGTTTCGGCTGCAACTCCAGGGGCATTTCGCCGATTTCATCCAGCAGCAGGCTGCCGCCCGTCGCCCGCCCGATCAACCCGACTTTGTCATTGGTCGCGCCGGTAAAAGCGCCTTTGGTGTGGCCAAAGAGTTCCGATTCGATCAACTCCTTCGGCAACGCAGCGCAATTGACCTGCATAAACGGCTGCTTGGCGCGGTGGCTGCGGTTGTGAATGGCACTGGCCACCAGCTCCTTGCCCGTGCCCGACTCGCCAATGACCAACACGTTGGCGTCGGATGCGGCGATGCTTTCGATGACATCATAAATGCGCTGCATCACCGTGCTGGTTCCGATGATACCTTGATAGCCATTGGGTTCCCCTCGCACCTTGCGGCGAAGCGCTTCGATTTCGAGTTGATTCTGGCGGCGTTCAATCGCTTTTTCGATCAACGGAAGAAGTTGATCGAAATCCACGGGTTTTTCGGCGAAATAGAACGCGCCGGCCTTGGTCGCCTCCACCGCGCGACCGATGGAACCGTACCCGGTGATCATAATGATCTCGATGTCGGGCGAAATCTCCTTGATGCGTTTGACAAGTTCGAGCCCGTCCAGATCCGGTAATTGAAAATCCGTCAGCGCCAGCGCAAAAGGTTTCTGCTGAATCAGGCGCATCGCGTCTTCGCTGGTGGCCACGGTGGTGACTTCATATCCCTGTTCCTCCAGGAAAAATCTGGCCAGGTTCAGCATCGTCGGGTCATCGTCAATCACCAGGACCGGCGTTGAAATCGGCGTTGGTTCGGAAGTGTTGAACATTACGATTTGGTTCCTTTCGTCGGTACTCTTCAGATCGGTTTTCGGTCGGTATCCGGGAAACTGTCAGTTTTCAAAAGCCGAAAAACTGCGTCTCGCGTCCGGTCAGATTAGCGGCGATCAAGGTCAACTCTGCCGGTTCGACCGGTTTTGGCACATGCATTTGGAATCCTGCGGAAAGCACATTGATACGGTCTTCCAAGCGTCCATACGCGGTCAGCGCGACGGCGGGAATTTGTCCGCCCTGGTCGGACGGCAAAGCGCGCACTTTGCGAATCAGCGAATAGCCATCCTGTTCCGGCATGCTGATGTCAGAAACAAGCAGATCCGGGACGCGCGCGGAATCCTTGATGACTTGTAGCGCCTCCTCCACGGAAGCTGTCGTAATCACTTCCGCGCCGTGTTGGCGCAAAATCGCCGCCACCAATTCGCGCGCGTCCTGTTCATCATCCACAACGACCGTCAGGATTCCTTCGAGCGTGGCCGAAGTACGATGTGCGTTTTGAGAATCGGCAGCCGAATCGCCCGTTGACGGTTGAGACGGCGGATGAGGTGGTTTCGCGCTATTTTCCAGGCGAACGGCCCGGTAGGGTAAGGTAATCACGATTTTTGTGCCTTTTCCTTCACCATCGCTTTCGGCGCGGACCGTGCCGCCGTGAAGTTCGACGATGTGGCGCGTCAATGACAACCCCAACCCAAGCCCGCCCGCCCGCCGCCGGTCAGAGGCGGCGGACTGCCAGTAGCGATTGAAGATATGTGGCAGATGATCCGGCTGGATTCCCTGCCCGGTGTCGGAAACCGTAATTTGCACATGAGGGTCGGCGCGTTCCAGTCGGACCTTGACCTTGCCGCGATTGGGCGTGAATTTGACGGCGTTGGAAACAACGTTCCAAATGACCTGCTCCAGCCGCGCCGGGTCGCCGGAGATGGCGTCGGCGTCTGTTGCCAATTCGGTTTCACAATCAATCTCTTTCGCCTCGCAGGCCGGGCGCATCACGTCCATCGCCGAGCGAATCACCGCGCCCAGCGACACGGGTTTCACCTCCAGGCGAAGCTTGCCGCTCACAATGCGAGACACATCCAGCAGATCGTCAATCATATGCTTTTGCTTTTCCGCGCTCTGTTCAATGGTGGCCAGAGCTTCGGCGGCAACTTGTTCATTCACCTTGCGCGAACGCAGCACCTTCGTCCAGCCGAGAATGGCATTGAGCGGAGAACGCAGATCGTGGGTGATCTGGGCAATGAATTCGTCCTTGGCGCGATTGGCGGCTTCGGCGGTCTCGCACGCCATCTGCGCTTCGGCAATCAGACGAGTGCGTTCCGCCTCATGTTGTTTGCGTTCGGTAATGTCCCTGACGACACCCAGCATGATCTCCACCTTCCCCGTGGTATCGTAATAAGCTCTGCCCCGCGAAGACAGCCAGCGCACTTCACCGCCCGGACGCACGATCCTGTATTCGGGCCGATATTCCGTCTTCTGTTCAATCGTGTGATTGATTTCCTGCTGCAGGGCCGCGCGATCCTCAGGATGCACTATTTCCATGAAAGCTTCGAAATTGCCTTTGAACTCCCCCGCCGCAAGACCGAAAACCATCGCTGTCTGCTCACTCCAAATGACTTGATTGGTTTGCGGATGCCACTCCCAATACCCCATTTCCGCGGCTTCCAGCGCCAGCCGCAGACGTTCCTCACCTTCCGTTTTTTCCGTCAATCTGTGCATCGCCCCTCCCACCAAACAATGACGAGACTTCAACCTACCTAAATCAGACCACAAAAGATTGGTACACGTGTGACGGACTTTAGTCTGTCTCGACGCCGGGACAGACTAAAGTCCGTCACACGTTTGGTTGTTCCGATTTAGTTGCGACCGATTCGCTTTGTCAAACTGGCGACAACCGCCAGCAATTCCGCCGGCTCAGCAGGCTTCGCCAAATGCATGTGAAATCCCGACGCCAGCGCGCGGAGGCGATCTTCAACGCGGGCATAGGCAGTCAGCGCCACCGCCGGAATATTCGCCAGCGCTTTGTGACTGCGCACGTTCCGGATAAATTCGAAACCATTCATTACAGCCATTTCTATGTCAGAGATGATCACATCCGGGTGCCACTCTTCCAGGATCGTCAGCGCTTCGACCGCGTTGGCTGCCGCCTGCACTTCGGCCTGGCAACGAGTCAGAATTGCGACAAACAATTGGCAGGAGTCATGATCATCTTCAACCACCAGCACACGCAGGTCCGCCAGGTCTTCGCCGCATTCCCAGCCAGCCAATTCCCTGTTTGTCATCGCGAAATGATCAACTTCCGCGCACGAAGGCGCCGGGGCCAGCGGAAACCGGACGGTAAAGCCCGCGCCACGGTTCAATCCTTCGCTTTCGACCCGCACTGTCCCCCCATGCATCTCGACCAGATGGCGTACGATTGCCAGGCCCAGGCCCAGGCCCCCAAACTTCCGCGTCGTTGAACTGTCACCCTGACGAAACCGGTCAAAGACGAATGGCAACAGCTCCGGCTCAATGCCGATCCCCGTGTCACTGATGATGATTTCCAGGTGCGATTCAGCGCGCTTCAGCTTCACCTTGACCTGGCCGTCCCTGGGCGTGAATTTGATTGCATTGAGCAACAGGTTCCAGACAATCTGCTGTAACCGATCGGCATCCGCCAACACTGGCCCCGCCTCCTCATCAAGGTCAGTCTGCAACCGGATATTTTTCGCCGCGGCTGCCGGACGCACCGATTCGACAGCTTTTTTGATGACGGCTTCCGGCATCAGTGATTCCACATCAAGCCGTAGTTTACCGTTGATAATGTTGGAGACATCCAGCAAATCATTGATCAAGTGGCTTTGTGAACGGGCATTGCGCTCAATGACTTCGAGCGCGCGTTGAACTTCCGAATCGGTCAACGAATGATTTCGCAGCAATGTCACCCAACCCAGTATGGAGTTGAGTGGCGTGCGAATTTCGTGCGAAAGCGTGGCCAGGAATTCGTCCTTGATGCGATTGGCAGCCTCGGCCTGCGCGCGCGCGGACTGCTCGCGAACCAGCAACTGCTGATGAAATTCGTCGAAGTTGTCCACATTCGCTTGTTCCATTGCCAACATCACATTGAAATAAGGCGGCAAGCTTCATTGAGTCTCCCCATTCGATGACCGGCTTACGACTATGACGAGCCATCATCGCTTCTCAACTGGCCCGCCGCCTTTGCCATTACCACTACAGATAATGCAAATCTGCTGTACAAGTAACTAACAGATTGGCTGACAGCAAAGAATAGGCCAGACGATAAATGCCAAATACTCACACAACCCTGAATGCCAGGAATACAGTTCCTTTTTCAACCTCGCCCTGACTGCACCCCCAGAATACAGTATCTCTGTTTTCTTCTGAGCGACCTCATAACAGACAGCCTTGTTACCCATCAGCATTCGGTTTGGATCATTCAGTTTTGCCATTGTTGAATTTATGGAGTTGTTTGAACTGTTTTCCCAATGGCACGGGCGTTGCTGATCCCAGGTCTGAGGTAAGAGAGAAACACGAAATTGTGTTGAGTGAAGTGCAAACCAATTGGGTTCTGCGCTCGGTAGGAAAAGAAAAGTCAGGAACCAAGAGGAGGAATTATCATGACGCTGGCAGGTTTTTTGATCCTGTTATTGATCGCGGCAGTTTGCGGGTTGATTGGGCAGGCCATTTCAGGACGCGGGCAGGGCGGTTTTCTGTTTGCCGTTGTTATTGGTTTTATCGGCGCCCTGATTGGAACATGGCTGGCTGGCGCATTGGGATTGCCGGAATTTCTGCCGCTTCGGGTGGAAGGCCACTCCTTCCCGGTGGTGTGGGCAATAATTGGCGCAACGCTGTTATCGTATGTGTTCGGTTCGTATTACAGGGGACGGACCGTCGCGTACTAGCCCAGAACGCACACCTTCATTTTTGCCTGGGGTTAAATGCGATTTGTCCTGGCAAGGCTTGATGAGCCGAGCCAGGACTTTTTTTATTTCAGGACTTACGAGATGTGGGACAGAAGTGATCACCTGCCCCATGGTTTAGTTCGGTTTCGGTTTGAAAATGAATGTTCGGCGGGTTTTTCAATCGGCTGAAACTCCGTCATTGTGAGGTCGGTAGCAGATTGGGCAATCCGCCACGGACTCCGCTGCACACTGATTAGCCAGTTTTGCCCGGTTGCGGTCGGGGAAGAAGGGTTGGCTTCAGATTTCCAGTGGGAACGACGGTTCCGCCTTCTCCCTCCCAGCGACTGATTTCTTCCGATTTCAATGAAATTTGCTTTCCGGTACTTTGCCCTGACGGCAATTGTTTTATTGATTGTTGCTGCAATTGCTTTTGCATTTTCATATCGAATCCGCCTTTTCATTACAAAATGAACATTCAACCGGATGACAATTGAATATGTGCAAAAGCTATGCCTGCAAAAATAAAGTTTTCTTGCTAATCATTGTTCCGTAATCGCCCGGTCAGGCTGGCAATGACGGCGGCCAGTTCAGCGGGTTCGACAGGTTTGGGAACGTGATGTTGAAACCCCGCGGCGAGCGCGCGCAAACGATCCTGTGTTTGCGCATAGGCCGTCAAGGCAATGGCGGGAAGTTTGCCTCCCGGCCCGATTTTCAATTCCCGCACCTGGCGGATCAGCGAATAGCCATCCATTTCCGGCATGCCAATGTCCGAAATCATCAGATCAAATTGATTTGCAGACTGCGGGTTCAAAGCTTCCAGCGCTTCGCCGGCGGAGGCGGCGGCGATGACCTTCGCGCCGTAGCCGATCAGCGTGTGCGCCAGCATTTGACGCGCGTCTTCTTCATCGTCAACGATCAGGATCTTCAGGCCCTTCAAAATCGGATTCGCGTCCAGCCGCAGCCGCCACTCTCCCGTTTGCGTGCCCGGATCGAAGGTAGTGGCCTGGACGCGCAGTGGCGCAATCGGCAGCCGAATCGTAAACGTTGCGCCGTGTCCGATGCCATCGCTGTGCGCCGAAATTGTGCCGCCGTGCAATTCCACCAGATGCCGGACAATCGCCAATCCCAGACCAAGGCCGCCGTGTTTGCGCACGCTGGACGAATCAGCCTGCCGAAAGCGGTCGAAAACGTGCGGCAGGAAATCCGGATCAATACCCTGTCCGGTGTCCCTGACCGAGATCACGGCCTGAGAGTGGTCGCGCATCAGGCGCACATTGATCAGGCCCCCGCGCGGGGTGAATTTGATGGCATTCGACAGCAGATTCCAGATGATTTGTTGCAGGCGGTCGGCGTCGCCGGAAATGAAACTGGTGTCGGAATCAAGGTCGCTGATCAATTGAATTCCTTTCGCTTCCGCCGCCGGGGTCACATTTTCCAGTGCGGCACGCGCCGCCGCCGTGGAATCTATCGTTCGCATTTCCAATTGCAGCTTGCCGGTGATGATGCGCGAAATATCCAGCAGATCTTCGATCAGCCGGGCCTGATTTTCGGCGCTGCGTTCGATGGTTTCGACGGCTTTGGCGGAAGCTTCGGAATCCAGTTTGCCGCCGCGCAGCAGACGCGACCAGCCGAGAATGGCATTGAGCGGCGCGCGCAATTCATGCGAAATCGTGGCGACGAATTCATCCTTCAGCCGGTTGGCTTGTTCCGCCTGCTCGCGCGCCTGCTGTTCGCGAACCAGCAACTGTTCGCGCGCCCGTTCGCTCTGTTTCTGCGTCGAAATGTCGCGAAAGATGAGCACCGCGCCGAGAATCTCTCCCTGATCATCGCGGATTGGCGCGCCGCTGTCGTCAATCGAAGTTTCGCCGCCGTCCCTGGCAATCAGCGCCGTATGGTTGGCCAGCCCGACAACAATACCGTCGCGCAGCACTTTGCTGATCGGACTTTCCACCGGCAGTCGCGTCTCTTCATTGACGATGTTGAAGACGCGGTCGAGCGGCTGCCCCTTGGCCTCTTCCGGCGTCCATTGAGTCAACGCCTGCGCCGTGCTGTTCAGGTAATTGACACAGCCTTCGCGGTCGGTGGTGATGACGGCATCGCCGACGCTCGAGAGGGTGACTCGCCACCATTCCCGCTGTTCCCGTTCGGCGGCTTCGGCTTCTTCACGCAGCTTCATCTCCGCGCGCAGCGACTGATTGGCGTCGGAAAGGTCCGCGGTGCGTGCGGCAACACGCGCTTCCAATTCAGCATTGGCTTGCTCCAAGGAATCTTCGGCGGCGCTTCGCCGTTTGATTTCGCGCAGAATCGCCACATTGGCCAACCCCAGCGCCAGAACTCCCAACAGGCTGCCAAGCAGAATGGTCGCCAGTGTTCGGTTGACTTCAAATTGCAAATCCGAACTGCGCGCTTGTAACAGTTTTTCTTCTATCTTCCGTATCTCACCGACGGACTCGCGGATTCGATCCATCAGAAGTTTGCCCCGCCAAGTCGGCCCTCTTTTCAAGATGCCGTCTAATCCCTCCGTTCGCCTTAACTCGATTGCCATTTGCAACTGCTCGAACTTTTCCTGGCTTTGCTGTTCCAGCAAAGCCACTCTGGAATACTGCCCCGGATTGTCGGCAATCAATTGCCACAACCTTTTGAGATGTTCGGGAAAATTCTGTTGGGCGCGCCGGTAAGGCTGTAAATAATCCTCCTCTCCCATGATCACAAAGCCTCGCGCACCGGTTTCCGCGTCCAGCATCGTCTTCAAAACCTCTTCGGCTTGCGCCAGCACTTCGTAAGTGTGCGTTTGCATTTCCACGCCCGACCGCAGCTTCGTCATCGTTCGATAGGAAAACCCACCGATGACAATCAGCAACAGGAGCGTCAGCGCAAACGCCAGCGGCACTCGTATTTCCAGAGCAAGTTTCATAAATGGCTTTCAGACCCGTGCAAAAGTTACGGAAAGCGGAAATTGCCGGCAACGTTGACGAATGATGTCGTATTTCTGCGGCATCAGCTATCTGCTTGTTGTAATTGTCTATCTGAAATTTCAAGAGCGGCGACAATTCTGGCAACGCAAGAACTGAGGTCTTGCTTAATTTGGTGCTGCCAGATTCGAATGACCAACCATCCCATTTTGCGTAGCTTGCGAAAGTTCTTTTGGTCGCGTTGGCGGTTCAAGCTGATTTTCTTTTGCCAGAAGTCAGGCAATTTCTGCTTCCATGATGGAAATCGGTATCCGTGCCAGAAATCTCCGTCAATAAAAACCGCCACCCGGAGTTTTGGGAATACTATATCGGGCTTACCGGGCAGGCTTTTGACATGTTTTCTGAACCGATATCCCTGCTTATGAAGAGCCGACCGCAACACAACTTCCAAATCGGTGTCTTTGTTTTTGACACGAGACATGCAATGACTGCGTTGAGCGGAAGTGAGCGTGTCAGCCAATCTAACCCTCCCTCTTCTTTTCGAGCGCGTCTTTAATGACCTGAGATGCCTTGTCAGTGTAATCAGAGTCTTGGGAACCTAATCCTTTTTTACGCTCCGCTCTATCCCGATGAACTGATCCGCTTTCAATAATCTTGCGTGTTTGCCTGATTTCCTTCTGTTTCTTGCTGAAATTCGGATGAGATACATTTCCTTCAAGCACAGCTCGGTAGTGTTCGTAGTAATCTCTCGTTTTTGAGTGGACATCTTTCCACTCAATCATTTCACCGTCATCGCGCTGCTCCCAGTTTTTCTTCGTTTTTGAAGAGACAGACGCATCTAAGCCGCCGCCATGAATCATTACCATATACAGATCATCAGTATGCGCTTGGGATAATTTATTGCGATACTCTTCGAGGCGAGTCAGTTCTGAGAAGGCAACAGGATGTCCGGGTCTCTTGATTTCTATAACAACTATTTTGCCGTCGCCTGCAAGTCCAAGAAAATCATAGCGCTGCTTTTCTTCCTCGCTTACTCCGGAGTATCCCCACTCTCTCAATTGTTTGGTAATGCTTTTCTCTTCGTAAAGCACTTGCCACTCAGGGTTCAATAGCCAGGGTTGCCCTGCCAGTAGATCGTGGAGATTATCTAGACTTTTGCTGGACGCTGTTTCGGGAGCGTCATTTACGATGAGGCTGTGGAACTTTTCTATGATCGCAAGTCTCCCCTTTATGATTTCCAAAATTGCCCGGCTCTCAAGAACATTCCATTCGCTCAGATAAGAAAGCAAGTCTTGTAAAGCTATTGGGTCTTCAGCAGCAGCTTCAATTTCCTCAATCACATCAATGAAATGTTGGTATTCATAAGCTCGAATCAACGAACTGGCGAGTTCAAGAGCACGTTCTTTCGTAGACTCAGTGCCGCCCAGTTTTCGCAGGAATTCTTTGACCTGCTTTTGTGTGTTTTTCTCGAATTTGCCGATTCGGTCAGAAAGTTGTTCATCGGATAATATCCAGGCCTCAACCCGACTCCCTCCACGATCCGCCCATTCACGAAACAGTCGACGAGTCAGTTCCTGCCCCCAGGTTTTGAAGGCAAATACCTTCTCATTCTCCCAATCAATTTCCTGTCTGTCGGTCGCAACAAGGTCAGAATCGTCGTCGTTGCCTTCGTCAATGAAGTCAGCTTCAATTTCTCCGTACAGATACTTGGTTGCGTGCTGTCCGGATGCCGTGCCTTCAACTTGAAAGTAGAAGGGAGGGGCTTGAGCCGTTTTGCCACGCACGTAGATCGTGAAGCCTCGTAATTCCGCTGAGCGAATGGTTCCATTATGAAACCCGTAGCAATACTTGACCCGATTACCATCAGGCAGAGTCTCTATAATCATATCTCCGGGAGGCTTTTCAAAGCTGAGTTGGGGATCGCCTAGCAATTCGTCATTCACGAATATATTCATCCTGCCGCGCACTCTTCGGCTGAATCGTCGTGCGAGCGACTCGCGCAATGACGCAAGATCAATCGGGGTCGAATGTTTTAAAATGCTTAGCGTGACTTTTGTGCCGGAGGCAGACTTAACGTCACCTGACAAAGAGCCGAGACTACCAGGAATCGAAACATCTTTGGCTTCTCGGTCATCCAGCTTCAGCGCGTCTATGTCCAGATTTATCTCGACCGACTGATTCTTTTTCCAAGTAATAAGGTGCATCTGTTTCGCGAGGCCGAATCCCGCAAGTTTTCCGATGCCTTTTCGCCCCATCACCGGTCGGGCTTCTGAAGCTTGGCTCATCCCCTCATTCTCATCGCCTTCCATTGGCGGGATAGGAGATATTTCTTGCGCTGAATTTTGACGTCGATTTCGCCCCACTACAAGATACTCATTTTGCACCTGATCGGCATCCATGCCCTTCCCGTTATCTTCGATGCTGATCAAGCTCTTGTTTTGGTCATACAGATTCTCTTCAGAAATGGACACCCAAACGTCATTGGCTCCGGCATCCCATGAATTGGCGACTAACTCGGCGATAGCGACGTCACGACGCTTGTACATTTGCACTCCAAGATGCTCAAGGGTCCGGCCAAGAACTTTCATTTTGAAGTCTTTAGGTGTCATTGCGTGTCCTCCATTTCGCATATATGCGACAAGAGACTGGCCGCTTGAATTCTGACAAACTCAGGCGGCAACGCATTTCCGATAAGTAATGCGGCTGAATACTTACCCCGTCGCAACGAAAACCGATAGTCAGGTGGAAAACTTTGAAGAAGAGCAGCTTCGCGTAAGCTTATGGCACGGTCAGCCTCCGGATGCAAAAATCTACCTTTGGATGGATTGATGCAGCCACTGGTTATAGTTGGGGAAACATCATCCCATTTCATCCTCGCATATACATCCTTGAAACCATCAAAATCTCGGTGGCAGGGTAACTGATCTTTCTCCCCAAGATTCCCTCTTCTGCTGCCGCCATCTTTAGGGATTTTTTGAATGATGCTCATGACTTTTTCACTGCGGGCTTCAGGAATGTCATGTAACGGGTCGCCGCTTTCACCGACAGGTTTAAGTAAGCCAATGGCCTCGCGAACCGTTCTGCGCAGTGTGACCGGAGCTGCGGGTGAAACCAGTCCGAACTTGCTACCGACAAAAACCATTCGGCGTCTTCGCTGAGGGACGCCATAGTCCGCAGCGTTCAGGATTTGGGGGTCGCCGAAATATCCCAGCGTTTGCATTTCCCCTTGAAAAGCCAGCATTCGACTATCCTTGATTAAGCTGGGGACATTTTCCATCAGGATGGTTTTGGGTCTTAACCCGATTACGAACCGAAGAAAGTCAAACACCAAATCATTGCGCGGGTCATCTACTTGCTTGCTGCCATTCAACGTTCTCATGGAGGAAAACCCCTGGCAGGGAGGACAACCAGCAAGCAAATCCAATTCGCCAGGACGCAGTCCTGTTTTACTCAGTACTTCATCTACCGAAACTTTTCTAATATCTTCCGGCCATACTTGAACCTCTTTGTGATTTTCTCTGTAGGTCTCAACCGAGAGAGGATCGTTTTCGACGGCTCCTACAACATTGAAACCAGCCCACTTCAACCCTGTCGTCAAGCCACCGCAGCCGGAGAATAGATCAATCGCAACAGGTTGATTCATTGTAACCATAAGCATTGTCCTGAATGGGTAAACTGATCGGGAAGCTTAATTTATCGAATTCCGAGAGTGCAACAACGAAAGTTAAGGGCAGCTTGACTACATCAAATTCACCGGATCCACCTCAATCGAAATCATCTTCAAATCCAGATTGGCTTCCTTCAAACCCAGCATTGCCGCGTCCAGCGCCTCGCGCGCCTGTCGCCGGTAACGGGTTTTGATCAGCACTTGGAGCCGGTGTTCGCCTTTCAGCCGGGCGAGCGGCGCGGGCGCAGGCCCCAGGACTTTCAGCAGCTTTTCCTGGTCGGCGGCTTTGACGCGCTGCGCCAGTTCCGAAGCCAGAAACGCCGCTTTGGCGAATTCCGTGTGTTTGATCAGCACGTTGATCAGCGCGACGAAGGGCGGGTAGTGCATGTTGTTGCGGAAGTGAATTTCGTGCTCGTAGAACTTTTCGTAATTCTGCTGGCGCGCAAATTCCAGCGCGTAATGTTCCGTGTGATAACTCTGAATCAGCACGCGGCCCGGCTTGTTGCCGCGTCCGGCGCGGCCTGCGACCTGGGTCAGCAGTTGGAAGGTGCGTTCGGCGGCGCGGAAATCCGGCATGGACAATCCGGCGTCCACCGAAATGACGCAGACCAGCGTGACGTTATGAAAGTCGTGGCCCTTGGCAATCATCTGCGTGCCGACCATCAAATCAATGTCGCCGCTGGCGAATTCGTTGAGCAATTTTTCAAACGCGCCGCGCCGCCGCGTGGTGTCGCGGTCCAGGCGCGAAATCCGCAATCCCTGAAACTGGTCTTTCAGCAAAGCTTCAATCTGTTCGGTGCCTTCGCCGACGTAGTGAATGTACGAGCCTTCGCACATTGGACAGGCGCGCGGCACGCGTTCCTGATGGTTGCAGTAATGGCAGATCAGGCGCGATTCGATCTTGTGATAGGTCAGCGTCACGTCGCAGTTCGGACAGGTCGCGCGATGGCCGCAACCGCGGCAAAGCAGGGAAGCCGAAAAGCCACGCCGGTTGAGCAAAACCAACGTCTGTTCGCTGCGCTCGAAGTTTTCCTGAATCGAGGCTTTGACTTCGTCGGAAAAGACCTGCTGTTTGCCGTGCCGCTCGAAGACCTTCCGCATATCCACGATTTCGACTTCGGCCAGTTGCCGCCCGCCGATGCGTTCGTCCAGCTTCAGATAGTGATATTTGTCTGTATGCGCATTGTGAAAGGTTTCCATCGAAGGCGTTGCGCTGCCCAGAATGATGACGGCATTGGCGCGGTTGGCGCGCATAATTGCCGTATCGCGCCCGTGGTAGCGCGGCGTTTCATCCTGCTTGTACGATGCTTCGTGCTCTTCATCCACAACGATCAGGCCGATGTTTTCCAGCGGCGCAAACACGCCCGACCGTGCGCCGATGCAGACGCGAGCTTCGCCGCGGCGAATGCGGTTCCATTCGTCCAGCCGTTCGCCGTCCGACAGCGACGAATGCAGAATCGCCACCGCGTTGCCGAAATGCGCCTGCAGGCGGCGGGCGAACATCGGCGTCAGCGAAATTTCCGGCACCAGCATCAGCGCGGTTTTGCCTTTGGCCAGGGTTTCCCGCATCGCGCGAATGTAGATTTCCGTCTTGCCGCTGCCCGTTACGCCGTGCAGCAAAAACGCTGCGTATTTGCCTTCGTCGAGCTTGGCGGTGATTTGATCCAGCGCCGCCTGCTGTTTGGACGTTAGCGCCAAATCCGTGTTTTCCCCTCCCTTACGGTCGGGGTACTGACCCGGCGATGGTGATTTGAGATGCGCAAGCGGATCGCGGCGAACTTCGCGCGAAAAGACTTCGACAAAACCGCGCTTTTCCAATGTGCGGACAACCGAAGCGCTGACGCCCGCGGCTTCCACCAACGCGGAAAGCGTCATTGGTTCCGCCGTGTCAAACAGCATCTTGATGACTTTTTCCTGCGGTTCGTTGAGCGGTTTGGAACCTTCCGCCGGAACCTGCTGAATCAGCCGGACGGCTTGCTGCTGTTTCGGTTTGACGGTCGCGGATTGCAACTGGCGTCTGACGGTGATGAAACCCGCTTTCTGCAATTCGCGGACAATGGCGGTGATTTTGTTCTTGTCGAACTTTTTGGACTTGCCCAGTTCGCTTGCGGCCAATGTTTCCTTTTCGGCAAGGATGGCCAGCGCCTGCATTTTGGTGGTCAATTCCGGGCGTTTGGCGGTGGCTTCGGCCAGCGCGTCGCGGCCCGCGCCGGTGATGGTCAGAATGGTTTCGGCATCAACGTTGATGCCGGCGGGCAGGCTGGATTTGATCGTTTCGCCCCACGGCGCATAGTAGTAATCGGCGATCCATTTCGACAAATCCAGCAGTTCCGCAGTCACCAGCGATTCGGTGTCGAACAGTTCTTCGACCTCTTTGATCTCGAAGCTTTCTTCCGACTGGCCAGCCGCTTCCAGCGTTTCGTGCAAATCCACGATGTAACCGGTCAAAAGCTGTTTGCCGAAGGGAACCAGCACGCGGCAGCCAGGCTGGGCGTTTTCCGCCATGCTTTCGGGCAGGCGGTAGGTAAAGGTTTGATGAACGTTGAGCGGAACAGCAACTTCGGCGTACATCAGTTTTTCACTCGGTAGACCCTGTAACCCGCGTGGTCAATCACCACCGGATACAAGGCCGTAAAAAAGTTTTCGGCGACCTGCATCTGCGATTGCTCTGCCGGGCCGATCACCACGTAATCCACATTGAGACTGGCCAGCGGTTTGGCGCTTTCCGGCCCGCCCCGATAAATCGCCTTCACTTCGTTTTCGCGCTGACCGTAATCAATCCCGTGCGTCCACAGATGGCCAGGATACCCCATGACCGACTGCCTTCCAGTCAGGGCGACGACGGAATTGTGAATCGGCGCGTGCAAAATCACCGCGCGCGGCGGCGTTTTTTGCCGGATCATTTCAGCGACTTCGACCTCCGCCTGCCCGAAAAGCGTCACGTCTTCAATGGGCGAAGCGGCTCGCAAGACATCCATCGCGCCCGACAGCGTCAGCAAAATCAACAGCGCCGCGCCCAGCACTTTCAACACGACCCAGCGATGCGTAAGCAAAACTGAGACCACCAATGCCACAAACACGCAGGAAACAAGCGCCCAATACACCAGTACCTTGATGTTGTCCCAATCCCACGGAGCCAGTTTCACCACGTTGGGCACGATAAACCAGAGCGCGAAAGGCAGGTAGAATTTCGCCTGTTGCGTGGACGCCAGTTTTCTAACCGCCAGCGCAATAATCAATATCAACATGAATAGGCCGGCGTTGGCCGCCCAGAACAGCGCGGGGTTCGAGTTTCCCGCCTCCCACCAGAGATGGAACTTGAACAACTCATTTCGAACCTGTGTGCCGCTCAGATACAAAGCCTGCGGCGCGGCCAGCACAGCGACGGGAACATAAAAGGCGATCCAGTCAATCGAAAAGAACAGCAGCGTCAGCGGCACACTGACAATCGCCACCGAAAAGAATCCGTGCGCGTGCAGCATCGGCAGCAAACCGGCCAGAATTCCCGCCGCGAACAGAAACCGGCGGCGCGGCGAGCCTTGTCCCCCGCGATCCGTTTCGCCCAATGCCATCCACCACAGCAGCACGATCAAGGCGACAAACGGCAAGCCAAACAGCATGGAGCGCTGCGGAATCAGCAGCGTCGTGAACACGTTGCCCCAGCGCAGCGGCAGTTTGCTGGCGCCAGCCATCAACTCCGCGTTCATTGTGTACGTCGCGGGCAGATGCGTCAGGAAATGCAGCAACCCGAATTTCGCCTGCTGCGGATCGTTGAAAAAGAGCGAAAGTTGCTGGAAGAAGTTCAGAAAGCCGAATCCACCATTGAACAGGAAAATCACCGGGGCGATGAGTGCCGCCACGCGATTCTTTGTCATCCTTAGCGCCAGCATTTCGATCAAACCGACCAGCGCCAGCGCCAGCACGATGTTTTCGACGAAAAAGGCCGCGCGCCAGTCCGCGCCGCAACGCATGAAAAAAGCCGTCAGAAAATCTATCAGGAACGGATAGGTGAACTTCATCCCGGCGAAGATCGGATTCTGCGGCGGCAGATTTTCGCCATAAGCGAACGAAGTGATAACGCCGAAATGAAACGGCAGGTCGCCGAAATTGTTGAGCGGCGCGGTGTGCAATCCATCCGGCTGAAAACTGACCACGCGAATGAAAAGCCAGACCAGCAGCACCGTCCATCCGGCGTAACAGGCAATCCCAAGCTTATCCAGTCTGGTTTCGTCCAGACTGGCGCGGAATCTCTTGAACGGGACTTTTCCCAGCAGCGCCACGAACCCGGCAATCAAAATCGCCGCCGTGATGCCGATGGAAACGCCGTTCAGTTTGAAGGCGAGCGCGGAGAGAAACGCGATCCAGGACAGCAAGGCCAGGCCAATCACCGCGCCGACCACGACACGCGCCCGCAAACTAGCCTTTTCCACGACAAGACAGGTCAGCCAGGTTCCATTGGCAATCGCCAGCAATGTAAAGAGGAGAATGATTAGTGTGCCCATCGCAGGTGTGTATATCGGTGATGACAGGATTTCTCAAGAGAAAATCCCTCTCGTGCATCCCCGTGAAGAGTTCGGCAAAGTTATGTGACGAAGGCTACATTCAAAGCCAATACTTTACGTTAGCTTGAGAACGATCAGGCAAGGCTGCCGGAAACGTCATGTTGACCACCCGTACCGGCGGCTCTTATAGTCTGATCGTCATCGCAAGTGAACCAGCGCAACATCGGTTGTCATATTGAAGGAGAAAAGGAACGTAATGGAGAAGCAGCTAGACCGAGCAACAGCAGGATTCACGGTTCAGAAAGCAGCCGAGGCAAAATTGCCCACCGAATTCGGCCCTTTCCGCATCGTCGGATTTCGCAGCCTGAACAGCGACGAAGAGTTCGTCGCCCTGGTCAAGGGGGACATCAAACCCGAAGAACCAACACTCGTCAGAATTCATTCCCAATGCCTGACCGGCGACGTGTTTCATTCGTTGAAATGCGACTGCGGCCCGCAATTACAGCGGGCGATGGAAATGATCCAGGATGAAGGCAAAGGCATCATTGTGTATCAGCAGCAGGAAGGCCGCGGCATCGGCATCGTCAACAAGATTCGCGCCTACGCCTTGCAGGATCAGGGCGCGGACACCATCGAAGCCAACGTGCAACTGGGTTTTGGCATTGACGAACGCGAATATCATCAGTGTGCCGAAGTCATCAAACTGCTGGGCGCGCGCCGCCTGCGGCTGATGTCGAACAATCCGGACAAAGTCCGCGCCCTGCGCGATGCGAAGCTCGAAGTGGTCGAGCGCGTCCCGCTGGAAGTGAAATCGCATCAGCCGGCATTCAAATACCTGATGACCAAAAAGGAAAAGATGGGCCATTTGCTGCAACTGAACGGCATCTTCTGATTGCAGATTGTGGATTGCGGATTGCGGATTAACGAATGCAAAAGATTGCTTTCGAGATTTGCAATTTCGCAATCCACAATTGGACTTCCACGATCAGGAAATCCGCAATCCGCAATCCGCAATCCGCAATTCAAACTCTTTCAGCAGGCGATAGACTACCTGCACCGGCAATCCCACCACATTTGAATAATTGCCTTCGATGCCTTCGACAAAGCGCGACGCATAACCCTGAATGCCATAGGCGCCGGCCTTGTCCATTGGCTCGCCGGTCGAGACATACCAGTCAATTTCGGCTTCAGTCAGTTCGCTGAATTTCACGCGCGTGACGGCGACTTCAGAAATTATCTGGCCGCTGCGAATCAATGAAACGCCGGTCAACACTTCGTGCCATTGCCCGCTGAGCAGTTTCAGCATCCGCCGGGCATCTTCGGCGTCCACAGGCTTTCCGGCAATCTCACCGCCGATGACAACCGTGGTATCCGCGCCAAGCACCATTTCGCCCGCCCGGGCGACCGCCTGGGCCTTTTCACCGGCCAGCCGCCGCACGTAATCCCCTGGGGATTCGCCGGGCAGGACGGTTTCGTCAATGTCCGCGACGCGGACCGTAAATTCAATTCCCGCCGCGCGCAAAAGTTCCGAGCGGCGCGGCGAAGCGGACGCCAGAACCAATGGTTTGTGATTTGTCATTTGCAGCAGACCGCCCCAAAAACGAAACTGGGCTGAACGGCGCGAACAGGTTTCATCCACCAATGTTCCTTACCGTCCAACCCAGTTTCAATGGTTCACATTTGAATGGCTTATTGTTTATTCAATTCGCGTTTGACCGTGGCGGTGATTTCAGCGCCAACGGCATCGTCGTGTCCGGTGAAGAAAGCGACAAGCCGTCCGTCGCGTCCGTAAATCAGCGTTTGCGGAACCGATACGTCTTTCGATTCCACGAACTTTCTGAAGACGGGATCTTCGATCATTCCCACCGGATAAGTGATTTTCATCTGCTGAATAAATTCCGCCACACGCTTCGGCGTGGATTCAGCGTCGTCCACTGCCAAACCGATGATTTGCAATCCGCGCTTGTTATCTTCTTCAGTGAAGCTCGTCATTGTTGGAATATGCTGCCGCGAATGGCCGCACCAGACGGCGAAGAAATCCAGCACGACGACTTTGCCGCGCATTTCGGCCAGGTTGAAGTATTTTCCGTCGGTCATTCGCAATGTATGACGGGCGACGGAATCCTTCGGCAATTCGCCGACCTTCAATTTAGCCGTGGAAACAACCGGTAAAAACGCGACGCACGCCCCAGCCAGCAGCAGCGTCATCATCAAGCGTGTGAAACGGACGGAAACTTGTGGAATGAGTTTTGACACTTAGCACCTCGGATCAAAGCGGACAGGCGAAAGAGTTCTTCGCTTTTCGTCCACGGAATGGATGGATTATGCCTTGGCTTTGCGCGGCGCGGCGCTCGCGCCAGCCTTGGCTGCCGGGGCTTTGGAAAGTTGAGCTTCGATGGCCTTCCTGACCTTTTCGCCGGTGGCTGGATTCCAGCCCACTTCGCGCATCACCATTTTGCCGTCCGTGCCAAACAGCACCATTTGCGGCACGCCGGCGTCTTTTGGATCGGCGTAATACGCGCGAATTTCCGTGGTCAGAAAGCCAACCGGGTAATTGATTTTGGCTTTCTGCATGAAACTTTTCAGATTGGCAACGTCTTCCTTGTTGTCCTTGCCGTCAGTCGCCACGCCCAGCACGGTGAAACCGCGTTGGCGGTATTTGTTATAAAACTCCACGATGTGCGGCGCGTGCTCTTCGCAGTGATGGCAGCGCGACCAGAAAATATCCATCAGCACCACACGGCCGCGCAGACTGGACAACTTCATTCGGGAAGGTTTCGACACTCCGCCCACGTTGATCGGAACCATATCCAGCATCATATCCGGCGAAGCGCCCGTGCCGTCGGCTTTGGGAAGTTCCGGCACATCCGCCGTTCCCAAACGAGGCGCGGCGGCGATCACCGCCACGGTAAACAGGATGCTGAACAAACTGACATTCAGAATAGTTCTGATTCGATTTCCCATACGATTGACTCTCTTCATTTTCTGGATTTGCTTTGAGCAGGCGCCGCTGCCGCCTTGCCCGCGGGCAGCTTGGCCAGTTGCTCTTCGATGGTTTGCCGGAACAACTGGTCGTAGGTCTGCCCCCAGCCGATTTTCCGAAGCGTCATTTTCCCGTCCGCGCCAAATAAAACCATCTGCGGAACGCCATGATTTTTCGGGTCGGCATAGTAAGCGACGACCTCCGTCGTGACATAGGCAACCGGATAATTGATCTTGTGTTTGGCCAGAAAGCTCTTCAACCCCTTGACGGCCGTCGGATCATTTTTGTCGTCGGTGGCCAGTCCGAGCACGGTAAATCCGCGCTGCCGGTAGTTTTTGTAAAGTTCGACGATGTGCGGCGCGTGATGTTCGCAGTGTGCGCAGGTGGAGCGGAACATATCCAGCAAAACCACTTTCCCGCGCAGGCTGGATAATTTCACTTTTCCCGCTTTCGCGGTGGCGGCTGCCGGAACCAGATCAACAATCAACTCCGGAGTGTCGCCCGAACCATCCGCCATCGGCAGTTCCGGGATGTCGGCGGAGCCGGTGCGCGGCGCGGCGGCCATCACCGCCAGCGCCAGGCAAAGACTCAACCAGACGCAATTGACAACGGTTCCGATTCTGCTTTTATTTCTCATCGCACTGAATTCCTGATCAACCATGCTTGGTTTTGTTGTGATTGGGCTTGGCGCTGGCTTTACTGCCGGGTTTGACGGTGGGCACTTTGCCGAGTTGCGCTTCAATCGCTTCCTTGACCTTCTTGCTGATGGTTTCGTTCCAGCCGATTTCGCGCAGCGCCATCTTGCCGTCCGCGCCGAACAAAACCATCTGCGGAACGCCGTGATCCCTGGGGTTGGAGTAATATGCGACGATTTCGTTCGTGACGTACCCGACCGGGTAGGTGATCTTTGCCTTGGCCATAAATGCCTTCACCCGGCCCGGGGATGCCTTGTCGTCTTTGGGATCGGTGGCCAGACCGAGCACGGTGAATCCGCGCTGGCGGTATTGGTTGTAGATTTCGACAATGTGCGGCGCATGCTCTTCGCAGTGCGGGCACTGCGACCAAAACATATCCAGCATGACGACTTTGCCGCGCAGGCTGGAGAGCTTCATCTGCGCCTGCCCGGTGGCAGTGGGCAGCAGGTCAATCAGCATTTCCGGTGTGTCGCCGGATCCATCAGCCATCGGCAATTCCGGTATGTCCTGAACGCCAAGTCTGGAAGTCCCCGCCACCACCATCAACGCGAAAACAACGCTCAGCAGGCCGGCATTGAAGACGGCTTTGAACCAATTTTTTGACATCGCAAATACTCCTTGAGGGAGAAAGCATGCAGGCGAAAGCCTGAACTTCATGCTTTTTCGGTTTTAGATTTAGTAGGCCGTAAATTAAGTTTTCCGGTATTGGTTTTATTTTCCTGTCCCCTTTATTTTCCTGTCCGCGACACCGGCTGACAGGAAAATAAAGGGGACAGGAAAATGCCTAAAAACTCTGTTTACGTTGTATTTAGCGTGAAGCGCTCAATTGTTCATTCACGACTTTTTCCAGTTGCTGCATTCTGCCCGGTTGTTCGCCGATGAAATGCTCGACCACGCGGCCATCGCGCGCAATGACGAAAAGCTGCGGAATCGGCGATGCTCCGGTGTCGTCTTCCGTGCCTTTCAAAAACGCGCCCGAGATCCAACTGTTGTCGAAGGCGATCGTGTAATTGATGCCTGCCTTTTTGATGAACTCTTCGACTTTCTGCTGATCTTCCTTCGGATCGGAAGTCAGCCCGACGACTTCCAGGCCGCGGTCACGATACTTTTCGTTCAGCGCCGCCAGTTGCGGGGCCTGTTTGACGCAAGGCGGGCAGTAGGTCGCCCAGAAATCCACCACCAGCACCTTTCCCTGATAATTCACCAGCTTGATCGAATCGCCATCGAGTTTGGCGATCGGCACATCCATCACTTTCTTGATTGCTTCCTGGCTGGCCGCCGAAAGCTTGTTGACCGCGGGCGCCGTCGCCGCCGCCCCTGACACCGGTTGCGGCGCCGCCGCGTCACTGCAGGCCAGGGAAAAGACGGACGCGGCCAGAACGAGCGCGGCCAGCGAAGTTGCGATTGAATTGGCGAAGTTATCTTTGTTCATCAGAACTGCTTTCCCTATCCAGATCTATAAATTCAGCAGGCGTCACCCCATCCGGCGTTTCAGCCATCGGGATGCCGTACTCATCCGAAGCCCAGTTGCCAAGATCAATGATCTGGCAGCGCTCCGAACAGAATGGCCGCCACGGATTGTCATCCCAGGTTGTTTCTCGCCGGCAAAGCGGGCAGCGCCGCGTCATTCAGTAAACCTCGTAAAAATGAATTTGTCTTCTCAGAATTGAGAATCAGGGACGCGCAATCATACAGAATTCCGCCGAAAAATCGAACTGGCCAGGCGGATCAGCGAGCAATACCGCTCCAGACAATTTCGTCACCGTTTCCCCTCCAGATTCGCCCACTCGCCGGATTGAATGAAACTCGCCCAGAAATAGGGATGACTGTAGTTTGGCGACCTGCGGTCCTTGCGATTCAGCAGTTCCAGTTGTGTCCGGCGCAGGGCCTGAGTGCGGCCTTCGCCGGCCAGTAGCCGCTTGTAATAACCGATCATCAAATCGCGCGTTCCGGCATCCGACACCGGCCACAAACTCATGACCTGCGTTTCCGACCCGGCCAGTACCAATGCCCGGCGCAGTCCGTACACGCCTTCGCCGGTTTTGATTTCGCCCACGCCTGTATCGCACGCCGAGAGCACGACCAGTTTCGTTCCCCACAGATTCAGTCCGGCGGCTTCCTGCGCGGTCAGAATGCCGTCTTCGCCGCTGCCGCCTTTTTGTGCGTTGGCGCCGGCCAGGGCCAGGCCTGACCGCAGCAGCGGGTTTCCAGTTCGTTGGTTGGCGGAATTTGCGCCGCCCGTGGGCCGCAACAAGCGCCCTTCGCCGGCCGGCGTGGTTTGGCCGTCGAGGAAAAAACCATGCGTGGCAATGTGCAGGATGCGCGGGCTGTTGATCTGCTTGAGCGCGGTTTCAGTTGCCTGCGACTGCGTCAGCAGCGTCGCATCGGCCAGCATGGTTTTCAGTGCGGCGGCTTCGCCCGCCGTGCCTTGCAACGGCGGAAAATAAAACTCCGCCGGCGGAGCGCCTTCGTTTGCGAAGCTTTTAGGACGGTATTTCAAAATTCGTTCCTGCGCCGCGCCCGCGTTCGTTGCTTCGCCGAAATCCGGGTTGGCCACGACCAGGGCGGTTTGTTTGTTCGGCGGTTTGATTTCCAGGCGCAGCAAATCGCGCCCGCTGGTCAGGTAGCTGAAGCTGTACCGCTGGATCAAATAGCGCCCGGATTCATCCGCCAGCGCGGCAAATGGCAGCAGATTCAGCGCGCCGTCGGGAGCGAGGAAAACCTGCGCCGTTTGACCGAGCAGCCGGCGCACCGGGCGCATCACTTTTTCATCCGCGGCGCGGGCCAGTTGTTTGACATCGCTTCGCCGCCGGTCGCGCAGCGCCGCGCGCAGTTTGGCAACCGTCGCATCAATCGCCGCCTGTTCGCCCAGTTCCACCCAGCTTGTTTCACCTTGCCGCCGCAGGACATAAGCCACGTAACGCGGCGCGCCGTAGCGTTCGCCCGCTTTGGCCTGCGCGTTGAAGGGGTGATAAACAAAAAACTCCACCAGCGCGGCGTCCGCCGGAATCGCGGCTTTCACGGCGTCGAGCGTGACCGGGCGCGAGTAAGCGCGGAATTCGGTATTGCGGCGGCTGACTTCGGATTCCAGTTGTTCTTTTCGCGCTTCCAGTTCCCGGATCCGATTCCGGCGCTCCGGTGTCACTTGCTGCGCGCTGTTGAGCGCAAATTGCGCCAGTTGAGAGCTGGTTTCTTTCAGTTCATCGAGCAACGCTTGATCTTCCGGCGCGGCGCGGCGGCGCAATGCGGTCAGGCTGTTCGCCGTGGCATCCAGCACGCGGCCCTTGACGCGCAGAATCGTGCCGGCGGCCAGATCGCGCGCCCGTGCGTCCGCCGGAGCGTGACGCAAATGCAAAGTCAGGTAACGGTCAAAATCCCTGGCATATGTCGCCAGATACGCCAGTCGCTGTCGTTCGGAACCGGCAGCCAGATTGAGCGCCAGATTGCGTTCGATCACTTCGCCGGCGCGTGCGGCATAGCTGACGGCTTCGACATAAGCGCCTTTGCGGTCGGAAATCGTCATCAGATTGTTCAGTGCGTTGGCCACCGCCGGATGATCCGCGCCGAAGACCTGCTCCCAAATCTTCAAGGCGCGCTGCGCATAAGGTTCGGCTGCCGCCGGTTCGCCCTTGTTGAAATACAGCACGGCCAGATTGTTGAGCGAAGCGGCAAAGTCCGGATGCTGTGCGCCCAGCGCCTGCTCGCGAATTTCAAGCGCGCGCCGATGAAGCGGCAGCGCGGCTTCGTAATCGCCCGTTTGTTCGTGAATGGCGGCCAGATTGTTCAGCGCCAGCGCCACGTCCGGATGATTCGCGCCCAACGCCTTTTCCCAGATCGTCAGCGCGCGCTCGAGCAGCGGCAAGGCTTTGTCGAATTCCTTTTTGTCGTTATGCAGGAAGGCCAGATTGTTCAGCGCCATTGCCACGCTGGGATGTTCAGCGCCCAAAACCTTTTCGCGGATGGCCAGCCCCCGTTGATAAAGCGTTTCGGCCTGAACGTAATCGCCCTTGGAACTGTGGAGCGAGGCCAGATTGTTCAGCGCGCGGGCGGTGTCAATGTGTTCCGGCCCGTAGGCTTTTTCCCAGATTGCCAGCGCGCGTTGCTGCAAAGTCTCCGCCTTGACGTAATCGCCGCGCTCCTGGGCGAGGCCCGCCAGGTTGTTCAGCGAAAGCGCGACATCGGGATGATTCGCGCCGAAGGCCTGTTCCCGCACCGTCAGCGCGCGCCCGAAAAGCGATTCGGCTTGGGCGTAATCGCCTTTCTTTTGGTGCAGCGATCCCAGATTGGCGAGCGCGGTGGCCACGTCCGGGTGATTTGCGCCCAGCCGTTTTTCCTTGATGGCCAGCGCCCGGTTGTAAAGCTGTTCGGATTTGGCGTATTCGCCGGTCAGGTCGTACAGGTAAGCCAGATTGTTCAGCGTCCCGGCAACATCGGAATGTTCCGCGCCCAGGGTTTTCTCCCGCATCGCCAGCGCGCGCCGCAACAGCGATTCGGCTTTCGGATAGTTTCCGATGTTTTCGTTGATCGTCGCCAGATTGTTCAGCGCCGTGGCCACCGCCGGATGCTCCGCGCCGAGCAATTTTTCCAGCAATGCCAACACGCGCTGCTGCAATGTTTCGGCTTTGGCGTAATCGCCCTGCTGTGTGTAAACGGAAGCCAGGTTGTTGAGAATCAGCACGGCGTTGGAATGTTCTCGTCCAACCGTTTTTTCGACAATTGCCAGGGCGCGTTGGTAAAGAGCTTCGGCACGGTTGAGATCGTTTTTGAAATAATAAACATCCGCCAGCGCGCTGAGCGTGGAAGCGACGTTTGGGTGTTCAGCGCCCAAGGCGTTTTCGCGAATGGCCAGCGCGCGTTGGTAAAGCGATTCCGCCCGGTCGTATTCGCCTTTGTTTTTGCGAAGGTCGGCGAGAGTCTTCAACGCCGTGGCGACATCCGCGTGTTCCGCGCCCAGAACTTTTTCGCGCAGCGCCAGCGCCCGTTCCGCCGGCGGCAAGGCTTCATCCAGTTTGCCCGCCTGAGCAAGATTCCAGGCTTCCACATCGAGCAAGCTCGCCTGCCGCAACTCCTGTTCGCGGGCCAGCGCGGTGGAATCATCGGCAGTCGCCGCGCGCAATTCGCTCAGCTTCACGGTGTAACGTCCCGCCGCCGCGTCTTTTTCCAGCGACCGGATTTCCACGCGATAAACGCCCACCGATTCCGTCACCCAGCCGAGCGATTCCGGGCCTTCCGCGCCGTTGGGACTGTCCACCTCCAGCAACTGTTTGCCGTCCGGCGAAACCAGAGTCACCACGACGTCAATCCCACGTTGTTCGACAATCAGGCGCAGGAACCGCCCGGCAATCAGCCCGATTTGATATTGATGACTGCCGCCTCCGGCCAGCTCGCGCTCGACGGGTTTCCCCAATTCAAGCGTGTTGTTTTGCGCAAGTGTTGCCCCCGGGAACAAGACTGAATTTGCGAGGAAGATGAAGGAAAGAATTGGCCTTGAAAAAAGCGCGCGAAAAACGGACCGATTGCCCATGCAGACCTCCAGTGATTTTGGGTCAACAACTTTGCGGCGAATCCTTGCGCCGCGAAAAAATATTCCGGCGAGGTGGCAATCGTTCATCCTGGATGGCGGCTAGTGGAGCGGCCTGGAGGTCTTCCACCCGGTTAGCCGGAACTGGAGAAAATCTTTCCGATTATTCAATTTCCAATCTCCAATTCCCCCATGACCAATTTTTGATGTGCCTGTACCTGGCGCCACTAGCGTTTACCATCCAGATTCGCCCATTCGCCGGATTGAATGAAGCTCGCCCAGTAATACGGATGGCGATAACCATCTGGAGCACTTTTTTTGCCGGGAATTTTTCCGGCGCTGTCATTTTTTTTCGCCACCAGCAAACGGTCGCCGCTTTCCTGAGCCGCGCCCGCTTTGAGCATTTGCATTTGCACGGCGCGGAGCGCGGCGCCGCGGCCTTCCCCGCGCAGCAAACGGCGATAGTATTCGATCATCAGATCGCGCGTTCCGGCATCCGACACCGGCCACAAACTCATGACCTGCGTTTCCGACCCGGCCAGCACCAGCGCCCGGCGCAGCCCGTACACGCCTTCGCCGGTTTTGACTTCGCCCACGCCGGTGTCGCAGGCCGAGAGCACGACCAGTTTCGTTCCCCATAAATCCAGTCCGGCGGCTTCTTGCGCGGTCAGAATGCCGTCGTCGCCATCGCCGCTTTTCAGCCGATTCGCGCCCGCCAATGCCAACCCCGACCGCAGCAACGGGTTTTCGATTCGTCCGAGCGGCAGCATTTCCCCGCCCACCGGCCGTAACAAGCGCTCTTCGCCAACTCCAGGCCTCTGATCATCCAAAAAGAACCCGTGCGTGGCGACATGCAAAATGCGCGGACTCCCGGCTTGCTTCAAAGCGGTTTCAGTCGCCCGCACGTCGGTCAATACCGTGGCATCCGCCATCATTGCCTTGAGCGCCCGCGCTTCCCCGACGGTCCCGCCGAGCGGCGGGAAGTAATATGCCGTCAGCACACTGCCATTGCTGGTTTCAGCTTTCGTGCCGGGACGATAGGTCAAAATGCGCTCCCGTGCGTTATCAGCATCAGCATCCCCAAAATCCGGGCTGGCGACGACCATCGCCGCTTGTTTATTTTGTCGTTGGCCCCCCATACGCAATAAATCGCGCCCGCTGCCCAGGTAACTGAAATCGAAATGTCGTACGAGGTAGTGTCCTTTTTCATCCACCAGCGCGGCAAACGGAACCAGATTGAGCGCGCCGTCCGGCGCAATCAACACGCGACGCGTATTGCCAAGCAGGGTGCGCACCGGTTGCATGACTTTTTCATCCGCTGCCCGCGCCAGTTGCTTTACGTCCGTGCGCGTTTTGTCGCGCAAAGCCCGCCGCAGTTTTTGAACCGCTTCGTCAATTGCGTTTGCCTCATCCAGTTCAACCCATTGCGCTTCGCCTTGCTGTCGTAAGACATAGGCGATGTAGCGCGAATCCTGGCGAAACTCATACCGATAAAACTCCACCAGCGCGGCATCAGAGGGAATGGCGGCTTGCACGGCGGCAATCGTGACGGGCCGGGTTTGGACGCGGAACTCAGCGCTACGATTGCTGATTTCCGCTTCCAGTTTTTCCACTCGTTCTTCGGAGTGTCTGATCTTTTGCTGATGTTCGGCGGCGGCGCGCTGTTGGCCGCCAAAGACCAGACGGGCCAGTTCCCCTCGCGCCTCTTTCAATTGATCGAGCAAGGCCCGGTCTTGCGGCGTTGCGCGCCGCCGCAATGCATCAAGATCATCGTTGAGCGCCTCCAGCACCCGCCCTTTGCGCTGCAAAATCGCGGTCAGAGCCAGATGACGCGCCGTGACATCCGTGGGAGCCAGACGCACGTGCAAACCGATGGAGTGGCTGGTTTCCTTGATCAAGGTTTGCAGATAGGCCAATTTCTGCCGCTCGGAGCCGGCCGCCAGATTCAGTGTAATGTTCCGTTCTTCAATTTCCTGAGCGCGGGCGCGCAAGCTGACGGCCCGCCCAATCTCTCCTCTCGCTCCATAAAAAACAGCCAGGTTGTTGAGCGTCCGCGCCGTGCTGGGGTGTTGTGCGCCGAGCGACTTTTCAAAAATGGCGAGCGCACGTTGAAAGAGCGATTCGGCTTGTTCGTAATCGCCTTTATCCAGTTGGATCGTGGCCAGGTTGTCGAGCGAAATGGCGACATCGGCATGTTCACTGCCGAGCACCTTTTCAAAGATCATCAATGCGCGGCGGGAAAATTGTTCCGCCTGTGCGTAATCGCCCTGGACGCGATAAAGACCGGCCAGACTGCCAAGCGGCAGAGCATTGGCCGGATGTTCCGCGCCAACGGCTTTTTCAAAAATCGCCAGGGCGCGGCGAAACAGCGGCTCGGCCTGCGTGTGATCGTTCTGCGCGGCGTAAAGCATGCCCAGTCCCTGAAGCAGCAGCCCCGTATTCGGATGCGTTGCGCCAATCGTCTTTTCCGCAATGGCCAGGGCGCGGCGATACAGCGGTTCGGACTGCGCGTAATCTCCCCTGCTGCGATAAAGTCCGGCGAGATTATTGAGCGAATTGATTGTTTGCCGGTGTTCGGGACCGAATTCCTTTTCCTTGGTCGCCAGCGCACGGCGGAAAAGCGGCTCGGCCTGTGTGTAATCGCCTTTGGCCATGTAAAGCGAAGCCAGATTGTTAATCACCGTGGCAACCTGCTGATCCTGTTCGCCGCGCAGTTTTTCAAACAAGGCGAGCGTCCGACGAAAGAGCAGTTCGGCACGGGCAAAGTCTCCACTGCCATAATGAAGAACTGCCAGCAGGTTGAGCGCCGACGCAGTTTCGAGGTGTTCCGCGCCGAGCATTTTTTCCCGTCCGGCGAATGCACGCTCCGCCAACGGGATGGCCTGACTGAATTGCCCCTTGGAGCTCAGGCTTTCGGCCTCGCGGTATGCTTGATCCGCAACGATCAATTCAACATCCTGATTCGTGGCAGCCCGCAATTCGGCCAGGTTTATTTCGTAACGTCCCGGTCCGGCCTGATTTTGCAACGAACGCACTTTTATCTGATAAAGCCCTGCCGACTGCACTATCCATTTGATTGTTTCCGTGCCCTGCGCTCCGTTGGGACTGTCTGTCTCGATCAATTGCTTGCCCTCCGGCCCAACGAAGGCGACTGCAACATCAGTCCCGCGCTGTTCAACCTCCACTTTCAGATACTGCCCGGCGGTGATCGCGATTTGGTAAGCATGGCTCCGCCCACCCGCCAATTCACGCTCAATGGGTTTGCCGAGTTCAAGTGAGCGGATGTCCGCGTCGTCTTGTCTGAAGGAGTTTGGGTTGACGGCGGGTTGCGCCAGCGCCAATGGCGCGGCAAGCGCCAGCAACATTCCCAGCCAAGCGAAGTGAACGCGAACGAACGCTCCGAACGACTGAGAAAAAATCGGGTCAACAGCAGTAGGAGAGTACATGCCTGCCTCCTGATGGATTGGCCAGTGGAAATGGGGTAAACGGTTTAGCATCGGAAAACAAGCCGGTAATACTGCAAGCGTGATTGCGGGTCAATCGTTTTGCGGAAAACCGCGGCAATTGGTAGAGCGCCCCGGAAGGCTGTGATAAAGTCTGCGTTCCCAACCCCCGAACTTCATCAGCAGGAAAACAGTTATGAACGAGCCTTCGACGCACGAAGTCACGCAGTTGCTGGTTGCCTGGAATGGCGGCGACGGAGCGGCGCTGGAACAATTGATCCCGCTGGTCCACGCCGAGTTGCACCGGCTGGCGCGGCGTTATATGGGACAGGAGCGCGCAGGGCATCCGCTGCAGCCGACGGCGCTGGTCAACGAAGCTTACATGCGGCTGATTGATTGGAAGAATGTCGAATGGAAAAATCGCGCGCATTTTTTCGGCGTTTCGGCGCAATTGATGCGGCGCATTCTGGTGGATTTTGCGCGGCAGCGTCCGCGCGTGGCGGGCGAAAGCGCGCATCAGGTTTCGCTGGAAGAAGCCGCCGGCGTGGGCGACGGGAAAACCGCCGATCTGGTGGCGCTGGATGACGCGTTGAAAAGCCTGGCCGAATTCGACGAGCGCAAGTGCAAGATTGTCGAGCTTCGTTTTTTCGGCGGACTGAGCAATGAAGAGGTCGCCGAAGTCCTGGGCGTGGCTGAAATTACAGTCATCCGCGAATGGAATAAAGCGAAAGCCTGGCTGTACCGCGAATTGAGCAACACGCCAACAACATAAAAATCCCCAAGCAAAAGTTTCGGGACTGAAGCGATGCCATTTACCAGTTTTGATTTTTCATTTGTCATCGGCTTACCGCAACGCCATCTCCCAGCAATGACAAATTAAAAAATGACTGTTGATAGATGGAAAATAAAGAACGCTGCCGGCATCAATCTCATGGAGTCAGGCTCCGTGGTCCACATCAACTTTAACACTGTCCGTTATGACTCCTGACCGTTGGGCACGCATAGATCAACTGCTTGATGAGGCGCTGGAACGCCCTGCCGCCGAACGCTCGGTGTTTCTTGACGAAGCCTGCCTCAATGATCCGGAACTGCGGCGCGAAGTGCAGTCGTTGCTAGCCGCTCACCAGAAAGCCGAAGCGAAATTTCTCAAACTTCCGGCGCTCGATCTGGCCGCCAAACATCTGGCGTCGGAGAAAGACCGTTCACTGATTGGCCAGACGATCAGCCATTACAGCGTGATTTCGGTGCTGGGCGTGGGCGGCATGGGCGAGGTTTATCTGGCGCGAGACAGCAAACTGGAACGCAAAGTCGCGCTGAAACTGCTGCCGCCGCAATACACGCAGGATGCCGGGCGCATCAAACGGTTTGAACGCGAAGCCCGCGCCGCTTCGGCCTTGAGCCATCCGAACATCATCGCGATTTACGAAATCGGCGAGGTTGAAAGCAGACACTTCATCGCGGCGGAATACGTGGACGGCCAGACGCTGCGCGAACTGCTCGGCGAAGGCCGCGTGGCGATGAAAGACGCCATCGAGATCGCCATCCAAATCGCCTCCGCCTTGTCCGCCGCCCACGAAGCCGGGATCGTTCATCGCGACATCAAACCGGAAAACGTCATGCTGCGGGGCGATGGGTATGTGAAGGTGCTGGATTTCGGCCTGGTCAAACTGACTGAAAAGCAACGGTCTGAAGGAGCGACGAATGCTTCGGAGGGCGATTTGGCCAAAACCAATCCGGGCGCGGTGCTGGGCACGGCGCGGTATATGTCTCCCGAACAGGCTTTGGGACAGGAAGTGGATCATCGCAGCGACATTTTCAGCCTGGGCGTGGTGCTCTACGAATTGCTGACCGGCCTGCCTCCGTTCAAAGGCGACCGGACAGGGGCCATCATGGACGCCATCGTTCATTACCGGGAGATTCCCATTACCAAGGTCCGCCCGGATCTGCATCCTGAACTCGAGCGCATTGTCAGCCGGACGCTCGAAAAAGACCGGGAGATGCGCTACCAGACGGCGAACGATCTGCGCGCCGATTTGAAGCGGCTGCAACGCGAATTGGATTCCGCCGAAGTGGTCCCTATTTCCTCGTCCGTTCCTGCCCCAGGCTCGCCGCCGATCAAACGAAAAAGAATTTGGCCGGCGCTGGCTGGCGCTGCCAGCTTGATTGCCATTGCCGTTTTGGCCTGGCGGTTCTTGCCCCGCAATGAACCTCCCGCCATCAATTGGGCGGAGGCGAAGTTCACCACGCTGACCGATTTCCCGGGACGCGAAGGCAATGCCACCATCTCGCCGGATGGACAGACGATTGTTTACGGCAGGATGGTGAACGGGCAGTGGGATCTTTTCCGGCAGCGTGTCGGCGGCAGCACGGTCGTCAATCTGACCAATCATCCGCAATCGGACGGAGACCCTGCCTTTTCGCCGAAAGGCGACAAAATCGCGCTCTATTCCGCACGCGATGGCGGCGGCCTCTACGTGATGGAAGAGACAGGCGAAAATCTCCGGCGGCTTACCGATGAAGGGCGCGACCCTGACTGGTCGCCCGATGGCAGGGAAATCATCTACTCGACACTTTTGGGTGGAAACGTTTTTCATCGCAATACAATCGGCGGGCAACTCTGGGCTGTGAATGTCGAAACCGGTCAAAAACGCCATATTCCCGCCGGACCGGACGCCGTGGAGCCGCGCTGGTCGCCGAATGGACACCGCATCGCTTTCTGGGGCCTGCGCGGCGGAGCGCAGCGCGACATCTGGACGATACCGGCGGCGGGAGGCGAGCCGGTTGAAATCACCAACGACACGAACGAAGACGGCCACGTTGTCTGGTCCCCCGATGGCCGGTTTCTTTATTATTCCAGCAATCGCAATGGCCGCTTGACGCTGTGGCGCGTGGCGATTGATGAACGCACCGGCCAAAGGCTGGGCCGCCCCGAACCGATTCCGGCGCCGTCGCTGTACAGTTACGGGCTGAACATTTCCCGCAACGGCAAACGGATGGTTTACACCTCGCGCCGCGAAACCAGCAATATTTTCCGCCGCGCCTTCAACGCCGGAAACGGCACGGTTTCCGGCGATCCATCTCAAATCACGACTTCCGAACGGCGCACGCTGAACATGAGCATTTCGGCGGATGGCGAATGGCTGACCTATCACACTTTCGGCGATCCGCATTTCGACATCGGCGTGGTGAAAACCGACGGCACGGGAACGCGCCTGCTGACCAACGACGGCATCATTGACCGCGCGCCGCGCTGGTCTCCCCGGAAAGACCGTATCGCCTTCTTTTCCAACCGCTCGGGAAAATACGAAATCTGGACCATCCAGCCGGACGGCGGCGACCGCCGCCAATTGACGTTCAGCGCCCCGGAGCAACCCGGATTTCTCGACCCGTCCTGGTCGCCTGACGGCCTGCGAATGCTGTTCAGTTATCGCGGCAGCGGCAGCGTCATCATGGATATGACGCGTCCCTATCAGGAGCAGCAATTGTTTGCCTTGCCGCCCTCTCCCGACGACCAGGGCGAAAAGACCTGGTTTGTCGCCTACAACTGGTCCCACGATGGCAAACGCATCATCGGAACCATTTGGAAGCGCACGGAAGAAATTCCCGGTCTGGTGATTTACGATCCGGAAAAACCGCCAGGCAGCCAATATGAACGGATCACGAATCAAGGCAATTCCGCATACTGGTTGCGAGACAATCGCCGTCTGATTTATTACTTTGATAACAAGATTTGGCTGGTTGACAGTCAGAGTCCGGCAAAAACCTCCCGACTGCTGCTCTCCTCTCCTACCCTGGCACTTGAAGAAGCCATCCTTTCCTCCGATGAAAGGTGGATTTACTACACGGCGACTTCGCTCGAAGAAGATATCTGGTTGATTACGCTCCCCTGATGGCCCGGGGATTACAGCAAACCGAAAACCGGCGCGCGCTCCCGGGCGCTCCATTAAGGTACATCCGCCAGGTTTTCGCGCAATTGCCGGATCGGTTCAAACACATAACTGATCAGGGACCGCTTGCCGACGACGATTTCCGCCGTGCCGCTCATTCCGGGCGCGAACTTCCTGGGCTGGCCTTTGACCATAATCTCCTTGTCATTCAGTTCGACGCGCGCCTTGAAGGAGGACGCGGTTTCGCTTTCAGAATTGGCCGCTTTGGCGGGGCTGAGCCAGGTGAGTTTGCCGCCCTTCACGCCGTAGCGCTGATACGGGAAAGCGTCGTATTTCAGCTTCACTCCCTGATCCAGCTTCAGTTTGCCCACGCCTGCTTCCGGCACCATCAATTCCGCCACCAACTGTTCTCCGCCGCAGGCCAGTTCCGCAACTGTTTCGCCTTCCCCCACGACCGCGCCTCTGTCTCTGACGCGCAGCCTCAGAATCGTGCCGGTGCATGGCGCGATCAACCGCACCTGGTTTCCGTCCGTATTGACTAAAGCCGCTTGCAGAGCGCCCGCGCGAATTTCATTGGTTTTGGTTTCTTCCTTGAATTTCCGCTCGTTTTCGCGGAACTCGGTTTGGCGGGACCACATTTCCAACCGCCATTTTTCGTGTTCGGCGCGCGTGTCGTTCTGGTCGGCGGCAAGCCGCTCGATTTCCGAGGTCAGTTCGCTGTCTTCAAGCTGTTTGGCAATCAGTTGCGCCTGACTGGCGATGCCTTCGCGGTAAAGTTTCTCGTAGCTGTCGGTCATTTGTCTGGTCAGCGCCAGTTGCCGGCGCTTATTGGCAATCTGAACCTCCAGATGCCTGACGCGGTCCGCCAGGCGGCGAATCTCCTGTTCATCGGCCAGGCGCTGCTGTTCGTTGCGCAATCGCGCATTGACGGCGCTTTCGCCCGCCCCCGCCAGACGAGTTTGAACAGTCTGCATCTCCGCCGTCCGGTCGCCCGCGATTTCCGACCGCAGGGTGACCAGCACGTCGCCTTTGTTGACCGCCTGTCCTTCGCTCGCCAGCACTTCGGCAACGATGCCGCCGCGCGTGGCTTTGACCGGATCCGCGCCACGCACCGGCACCAGCACGAATTGCGCCGTCACTTTTTCCGGCATCGTAATCGCAACTGAAGCAATCGCGCCCAGCACGAACGCGATAATCAGCGAATATGCCAATCCGCGCGCGGCCCAATGCGGCGGCGCAAGATCAAGAAATGAAGTCTTCGGGGCGGGCAATTGTGCGGTTGTCGAAACGGAAGGCATCACTTTTCTCCCAAAATAAAGTTTGTGGCAAACAGCCGGTTTGCCCTCTCAACATCTGACGGCGTTTTCGCTCAGTGGGTAAGGCGGAAGTTGGCGGCGAAAACTATCATCGGTGGAATGTTTTTTTTCGCGGCGGACGGATTTTTCTCCAGAACGCGCAAAGAGGCGCAACAGGAAGTTGAAATCCCCATGCGCCTTTTCTTGTTGCGGCTGATTTTCCGCCCGATCAAGAGCGGGTCGGTTTATCGAACCTTCTGCACCGCAGGCAACAACATGCCACCTTTGACATCACCGTTCGGTTCCAGGTCGGGCAGCATTGTCGCGTTTTCTCTGACGGAAAGTCCGCCGATGAAAATTCTCTTCGGCCCGCCTTTGATTTCCGATAGTTCGGTGTCGCTTACGTTCAGGTCATTGATGTTGTCGCTGATTATCTGCTCCTGGTTGTTCATTGCATTCTCCTCTTGTCTGAAAAGTTATTCTTCATTTGAAGCCGTCTGCTTCGCTCTCATCCGTAAAGGCGGAAGTGCGGGGCGAAAACTATCATCATCATCGAACAAATTTTCGCGCTCAGGTGTCAGGTTGCCGTTGCGGACACTTCATTAAATTCCGGAAATATGGAGGCCGGTCATTTACAAGGCTGACACGCTAATGTATTAAGGAGCGCGCATTCCGCAATTCTTCCCCAAGCCCCAAAATCAAAAATCGCTCTTACGCGGCAACGGCTATTCGATAAATCCACACCGGTTCATCAAACGATCTTACAATTCAGTAAAGGTGTGTTTTAGAAGTTGAAGGCTTCGGTTCTTCGGCCTGGCTACAACCGCATTCCCAATCCAGTGCGCCGAGCGGCGCGTTTTTAAGCTTCCCCCGAAAAGGAGCAGTAGTGTCTTTTCGCAGTATTCCTCCGTGCCCGCGCAGTCTGCGGGTGCCTGGCTTTTTGACTTTGATTTCGCTGGCGCTGGCATTTTTCTTCACCAGCCCTGCGCCCGCACAGGTGACGCTCGACAGCGAAGAACTGGCCTTCGTGCAATTGATCAACAATTACCGCCAGCAGAATGGCCTGGCTCCCTTGCAGGTTTCGATCACGCTGACCACCGCCGCCAAATGGATGAGCGCGGATATGGGTGTGAATCGGTATTTCAATCACACAGACAGTCTGGGACGCGATCCGTTCGTGCGGATGGCCGCTTTCGGCTATGCCTATCAGACGGCCAAAGGCGAGAACATCGCCGCCGGCAATTCCACCGCGCAAGCGACATTCAATCAGTGGAAGAACTCTCCCGGTCATAACCAGAACATGCTCAGTTCGGCGTACAGAGTCATGGGCATCGGACGAGCATATGCGGCGGGTTCGGTTTATGGCTGGTACTGGACGAATAAATTCGGCGGCTTCGTTGACCAGACCATCGGCGGAACCCCGTCTCCAACACCGACGCCAACTCCGACTCCGGCGCCAACCCCCGGGCCGTTGGCAAATCGAATTGTTCCTTTTGATTTTGACGGCGACCGAAAATCCGATGTCGCGGTATGGCGTCCGGGAACGGGGATTTGGGATTTGATCTACAGTTCCAACAACCAACAGCAATCGCAATCCCTGGGTATTGAAACAGATATTCCAGTGCCGGACGATTACGACGGCGACGGCAAAGTAGACGCCGCTGTCTGGCGTCCCAGCACCGGCGTCTGGTCTATTCTCAATAGCTCCACGGGCGCGCTCCGAACACAGTCGTGGGGATTGCAAGCAGTTCCTTATGGCGACATTCCCGTACCCGGTGATTATGACGGCGATGGGAAAGCGGATCTGGCCATCTGGCGTTCTTCAACAGGCTTCTGGTACATCATCAACAGTTCGACCGGCCAGATTCGCGGACAGCAAAACGGCGCGCCGGGCGACAAACCCGTGATCGGAGATTATGACGGCGACCGCAAAGCCGACCTGGCCGTTTGGCGTCCGGGGACAGGTTTCTGGTACATCGTCCAAAGCTCGAATGGCGCCATCCGAAGCCAGGCCTGGGGGTTGCAGACCGCTCCTTACCGCGACGCGCCCGTGCCAGCCGATTACGACGGCGATGGCAAAACGGATATCGCAATCTGGCGATCTTCGACCGGGTATTGGTACATCCTGAACAGCTCGAATGGCGCAGTCAGGAGCCAGCTCTGGGGACAGCAAACCACGCATGGCGACATTCCGGTGCCAGCCGATTACGACGGCGACGGCAAGGCGGACATTGCTGTCTGGCGATCCACGACGGCATATTGGTACATCATCAACAGCGCTTCCGGACAATACCGCGTGCAGCAATGGGGATTCGCGGGCGATAAACCGCTTTAAGCCAATGAACCGGGCGTGACGAATGCGCCCATGAAAAAGCGGCGTGGAGTTCAATTCTGAAATCCACGCCGCTTTTTCTATTGGCCAAGACTCAATTTCCTAGACCTTGATGAAAATCTTTCGCCGGTAAAGCGCCAGCATCACCAGCCACCAAAGCGCGACATAACACAATGCAAAGGCCAGCGACGCATTGATCGGCGAAAGCCAGGTCGTGAATGCCCGCTCGTAGATAAAATCCCGCAACGTGCCTTCCGCGCCATCCAGCCGGGTCGCCTTGATCAGCAGCAAAACCTTGAACATCAGGCTGGAAAAGACATACAGCGCCAGCGCATTGACGCCGAAGACGACAAACGAATGCGCCCAGCGCCCGATCTGTTTGCCGCCTTTCAAGTCAATCATCCAGTAACACAACGCCAGCAGTTGCAGCGCCAGCCCGCCCGTGAACATCACGTAGGAACTTGTCCACAGCGCTTTATTGATCGGGAAAACCCAATCCCAGACGTACCCGACAATCACACATAACGCCCCAACGACAAACAAACCGGCGATCTTGTCCAGCGCTTCGCGCTTTTGCATCAACCACTGCCCGGCCAGCACCCCAAACAGCGCCGTCGCCATGGCCGGAAACGTGCTCAGTAATCCTTCGGGATCGTACTCCGGCTTGTAAATGTGGCCGGGGAGCAAGGTGCGGTCCACCCAGGAAGCCAGACTGCCTTCCTTTGATAAGTCGCCCATGGCAAAACCCGGCGCGGCAATCAATTTCATCGCCAGCCAGTAACCAACCAGGAGCGCTCCGGCGATGACAACCTGCGTTCTCACCTTCGACTTCAAGAAGATCAGCGAAGCAAACAGGTAACACAGGGCGATTCGTTGCAGCACGCCAGGGATTCGCCAGTGCACGATCTTTTCCATCGTGAACGGAAAGCCCGTCAGCAACATTCCCAGCGCAAAAATCAGCGCCGTGCGGCGAAAGATTTTCAGGTACAGATCACGCTGCTCACTTCCGGCCAGGGCGGCAGCTTTGCGTTTTTCAAAAGCCAGCGGAATGGCGACGCCGACGATGAAGACGAAAAACGGAAAGATCAGATCGGTCGGCGTCCAGCCATCCCACGCGGCGTGACGCAGCGGCGCGTAAACCTCATCCCAACTCCCGGCGTTGTTGACCAGCACCATCGCCGCGATGGTCAATCCGCGAAAGACATCGAGCGAAAGCAGACGTCCGCCCTGCGCCGGGGCGTTGACAGCAGTTTCAGAGGGAGTTTGTGCGATGATTTCTGAGGTTTCGCCTGACGTTCGGAGGGAGTGGGGAGCCTTGGTCAATTCGTTCATCTCGATCATCCGGGAGTCACTTTTTCAGTTTCAGGTCGTCATGATTTCAGTGACATTCAAATCCCGCCGCCTGGCCTCTTCCAGAAAATGTGCGGTGACATCGTCATCGCCGCGCGACTCGCCGTTCCAGATGACTGCCGCGGTCAATTCCTGCTTGGCGGCCGCGGCGACCTCTTCGGCTTCATCCAGAATGTCATGGTTGGTGGCGTAGTAAGTGTCTTCCTGATCCTTGTCGTAAAAGTATTCGACCAAATCGCCGTGCGTTTCGACTTCGGCAACGATGCGGTCAAAACGCTCGCCCCAGTCGCCCGCACGGTCAGCGACAGAAGAGGCGCGAAAGGACTTTTTATCGTAGGGCAAAATGATGCGCCGGCGAATGCCAAGCTCACCAGCAACTTCCAGCGCCAGAATGTCAGCGCCGCAGGCGGCGGCGCTAACCAGGGCCGTCGCATTATGTTCTTTGAAAAAATCCTGGATTTGCTGTTTCACCTTGTCGGCATTTTCAGCGGGAAAGCGTTTCGGGTCGGCTTTTGGCGTGTCAATGCGACGGCCAGCTAAAGCAACTATCATCTAAATTCCTCTCAATTCCTGTTAGCGTCGTGACGCTCTGTCTCTTTCTCTGACGGCTTCGATGGATTCCGGGGCAGCAGGGGAAGAAAATATTCCGCCTTTGACCTGCGGCGCGATTTCGACCCTGCCCAGCAGAATTCTCTGCACACGTTTCGGCAGCACGTATTGTGCCGCGCGGATGATTTTATCAACGGTTGAGGCCAAATCGCCCCGGCCATCCCAATGCTCGCGCAAGACATCATCATCGGTACGCGACAGCAACCGCAGCAATACCAATGCGGTCAGGTATAAATCATCTACCTGGCCGATGAACGGAATGACATCAGGAAGCAAATCCAGCGGCGAAACAATGTAAACAATCGTCCCGACCAGCATGGCTTTTTCTGCCATCGGCACGCGCGAATCCTTGAAGAGCCGGTACAGCAACTTCAGGAAATTCGGGATCAGTGTAATCACACCGTTCAAAAATCCCCGCGCCTGTTTGCGGTCCTTGAGATTGGTTGGTACTTCCGCCATCGGGGTCACGTTCTTTTCCTGCATTTTTCTTTTTACTCCCACGACCATTGCGGTTCGTTTGCCGAAGCACGGCCTCAATGGTTAAATGTCGCGCTTCGATTGCAAGGGCGCGGCAATTTAACCATTCATCACCAATTGATTCAATAAGTCCTCAAATTTTATGTCGCAAGAATACAGTTCAACCGAAGTGAATCCCGAATCGTTGGAACTGACCGATGAAGAATCGGTGTTACAAATCGTCTGGGAAGACGGCCACACCAGCCGGCATCGGCTCCCGGCACTGCGCGCTGCCTGTCCGTGCGCGCAATGCAAAGGTCATCACCCGTCGCAAAGCCAGAACCTGCAAGCCGATCAGTTTCCTGACATTCGCATCACCGATCTGGCCGGCGTGGGCCGCTACGCATACAGCATCAGTTGGAGCGATGGCCACAACACCGGCATTTACACGTTGCGAATGCTGCGGGAGATGGAGAATTCGGCCTGATGAAAACGGTCATTTTATGCGGCGGAAGGGGAACACGGCTCGGCGAACATGGCGCGACCGTGCCCAAAGCCCTGATTGAAATCGGCGGCCAGCCTGTGCTTTGGCATCTGCTGAAAATTTACGCCCGGCATGGATTGACGGACTTCATTCTTTGTCTGGGTTATCTGGGCGAAGAAATCAAACGATATTTCACCGAACGCTATTTTCTCGACCGGCAGCCGCTGTACGCCGATTTGGCGCCGGAGCCAGGCCTGGCAGGAGATTTCCAACTGCGCTGGCAGCATGCTGACGGAAATGTGTTGAACATCACCTTTGCCGATACGGGACTCGACACCAACACCGGCGGACGCATCAAACGCGTCGAAAAGTACCTGGGCAATGAGGAAACGTTCTGTGTGACCTATGGCGACGGGCTGGCCAGCGTGGACCTGAAAGCCTTGATTGCTTTTCACCAGTCGCACGGGCGCATCGGCACACTGACCGCCGTTCACCCGCGCTCGAACTTCGGCATTATCAAACTCGACGGCGAATCGGCGGTGACTGAATTTGAAGAAAAACCGGTGATGAAAGAATGGATCAATGGCGGCTTTTTCGTCTTCAACCAGCGTTTGTTCGAGTATCTGAATGATGACAGTGTTTTGGAGCGGGAACCGCTGGAACGGCTGGCGCAGGAACGGCAATTGATTGCTTACCAACACTCCGGCTTCTGGAAATGCATGGACACGTACAAGGATAACGTCGAATTCAACCAACTGTGGGACGCCGGACAGGCGGAATGGAAAATTTGGGAGTGAAGCAATTGCGGATTGCGGATTGCGGATTGCGGATTTTCGAAGAACAAGATGACTTCTTATTGGAACAACCGAACAGCATTTGTGACCGGCGCGACCGGATTTGTTGGCGCGCACGTGGCCAGACAACTTGTCGAACAGGGCGCACGCGTCGTCTGTTTACAGCGCGACGCGGTGAAATCGAATTCGCTGGATTTGTTCGACCTGCGCCGCCGCGTGACGGTCGTTCAGGGTTCGATTGAAGATTACAGCTTGATGGAGCGAATTCTGGTCGAATACGAGATCAAGGCCGTTTTCCATCTGGCCGCGCAGGCAATTGTTGGCGCAGCCAATCGCTCGCCGCTTTCAACCTTTGAAGCCAACATTCGTGGCACCTACTTTCTGCTGGAAGCCTGCCGCCGCTGCGATACGGTCAAAAGCGTCGTGGTCGCTTCCAGTGACAAAGCCTACGGTTCGCACGACAATTTGCCCTACCAGGAAGATTATCCGTTGCTGGGTTTGTTTCCCTATGACGCTTCCAAAGCCTGCACCGACATTCTGGCGCGTTCGTTTGCGCACACGTACAAAACGCCGATCGCGGTTTCGCGCTTTGCCAACATTTATGGGCCGGGCGATATGAATCTGTCGCGGATCATTCCCGGCACGATCCTGTCGGTGCTGCGCGGCGAAGCGCCCGTCATTCGCAGCGACGGCACGCCGGTGCGCGAATTCGTTTACGTAGACGATGTGGCGCGCGGATATTTATTGTTGGCGGAAAAGATTGACGGCGTGATCGGCGAAGCCTTCAACTTTGGCGCGGGCGATCCGGTGCAGATGCTTGATCTGGTCAATCGCGTCATCAAAGCCGCCGGCAAGGAAGGCGAAATTGAACCGCGCGTGATGCTGCAACGCAAAATCGAACGCGAAATTGACGCGCAATATCTTTCGGCAGACAAGGCCGAAGCGCGCCTGGGCTGGCGCGCCGAAATCGGTTTGGATGAAGGTTTGCGCCGAACGATTGACTGGTACCGGGAAAATCTTTCCAGCCTTGGCTGACGCTTCTTCAATCTAAACGAACCCGGCAACAGCGGTACAGTTTTAACGCAAAGGCGCAAAGTGGCGAAGACGCCAAGGAGATGAATCCCTTTTTCCAGACTCCTCTTTGCGTCTTTGTTCCTTTGCGCCCTTGCGTTGAAATTTTTCATTGTCCTAATCTTTTTTGGCCTGATTAGCTAAAAATTCGCTCGCACTCGCAAATAACTGGCAAAGCGCGGCAAGCCATTCTTCGTCAGGCCGCGATAGGTAAACGTAATCACCGTGCCAATCGCTGGCGGGTTGCCGCGCACTGCATCGGTAAAGCCCGTGCCGATTTGAAAGCGTTTGCCATCGGCGGTTTCGACCCGCAGCGCGCCCATCTTCCCCGTGTATTTTCCTTTGCCCGGTATGTGGCCAATCACCGTCGCCTCGGCGTCATTCAGCGGTTTCAATTTCAGCAGCGCGTCGTTGCGACCCGTGACGTAAGGCGCATCCGCGCGATGGAGCATCAAGCCTTCGCCACCCGCGCCAACAATTTCCGCAAGCTTGCGTTTGAGTGCTGCGTTATCCGGCAGACGGAACTGCTCCACGGCGACAAGTTGCGGGAAGCCAGCCTGGGCAACGACGCGTTTGATCTGTTCGTAGCGTTCGGCAAATGTTCCCTGCACATCCGGCAATTCAAAGATCATATATTTGATCTGCCGCCATTCGTCATCCACCGGCACGGTTTTGCGCACCGCGCCTGACAGCTTTTCAAACTGCCCGCGCCCGATCCACAACTCGCCATCGAGCGGTCGTTGCGGCAATTTGGCAATGAACCACGCAGGCGCGGCGATCACATTGCCCGCGCGCGTCCGCAGCGCCTTGCCATCCCACAGCGCGCGCACGCCGTCATATTTTTCGCTGACCAGATACGGCGTCGGGTCAATATCGGCATTGGCAACGCCAGCGAGCAACGCGCGCGGTGAAGTGTCGTTAGACTGTGCAGGCGCGAACGGCGCAAGACATAAACACAGGGCGAAAAGGAACATGCGAAAGATTGGCTGCATGGGCTGACTCCTTTGATGGTGAAACGAAAAGCTTACGCTTTTAGCGTATTTGATAACGGCCTGAGATTGGGGTGGCGAAAGCTCAGAACAATGTGAACTTTGCAGGGTGGCTGAGGCATTATGCACAGGTTAGGCCACTTGGGCCAAATCAAGTCGCAATTGCAACCCAAGGTCACGTAACAGCTTCGTGACCTCCGCCCATTGCAATGGTGTCGCTGGCAACGGCAGGTGCTGAGCCTCCGCCACATCACGTAGCGCCAACTGAAACGCCGCTTCGTCATTCTCTTCCAACACTGCGTTCAGGTAGCCAGTGGCGTATTCCGGGTCACGCAATCGCTCCAACAAGTCTGCTTTGTAACTCACAACCGCTTCGGATTTCATTATTGCTGCTCCTCGCTTTCACTGGTACGTTGTTGGTAATCCGCCCAGAACTTCTTGGCACGTTTGATGTCAGCGGCTTGTGTTCGCTTATCGCCACCACAGAGCAAAACGACCAGGGGCGTTCCCGCCATCGCCAGATAGACACGATAGCCCGGCCCGTAATCAATCCGCAACTCCGAAATTCCGCCACCGACGGCCTTGACATCGCCTGGATTGCCGCCGCGCAACCGCGCTAACCAGGCATCAATCCGCATCTGCGCCGCCCGATCCTTCAAATCGTCAAACCAGTCCCGAAAGGGCGAATCGCCCTCCCGCGTCTGGTAGTATTCGATCTCTTTCGGCTGCGTGTTCATCCGTCATCCCTGCTCTTGCCGCTGGTTGGCCTGCCCTTGTTTGGCCTGGAAGACTTCTTTTCTGGCTTCGGTGAAGAGTTCATGGAGTTCGTCTTCAGAATAACCCTGCGCCTCGACTTCAGCGCGGAAGGGCGTAAGGATTTCATCAAGCGTCTTCAGCCAGGGCGAACTATCGTTTTCGGCCATTGTGCGCAGGTATTCATCCAGCGACAGATTGCGCGCGGCGGCTTTTTTCAATAGTAATTGCGCGGTGATCTTGCGCACTTCGATTTGGGTGGTTGCCAAGACTTTCTTCGTGTTCCTCCATTTAGACACGCGGCAAAGTTACAATCAGCTTAGTTTCTTTCCTCTTTTGGCTCTCGATTTTTAGATCGCCATGCATAGCGTGCACCAACAATCGTGAAACGAACAATCCAAACCCTGTGCCACTACCTTGCGAAACCATAGAGCCGGAAAGCGCATCTTGGATTTGAGCCGTGCTCATGCCAATACCGGTATGGGTAAAAGTGGTTTGTACCACTTGATTATCTGAATTTAGCGTTGCAGAGATAGTCAGCGATCCGCCCTGATGCAGTATCCGAATTGCGTTGTAGAAGATGTTGAGAAAAGCTTCTTGGATCAATCGCTGATCTGCCTGTACAAAAATCTTTTCCGGCACGCGCAGTTGCACTTCCAGGTTAGGCGCGCGTTGACTAACGTTGGCTTCCTGTAAAGCTCCCACGATCAATTCTCGTAAGTTTTGGATCTCCAGGCAAAGGTCCTTCATCTGGCGAACCACGTTGAGTTGTCGAGTAAGGCTTTCCATCGCGATTTTGGTCAGGACAGCCAACTCGCTGAGTAGGGCACGTCGTTTTGGCTCTTTGTCGGTGGCCTCAATTAATACTGAGAGTGAGCGTATCTCATGCATGAGATTCATCATGCGATGGCCGGACTGGAAGAACATGGCCCCAAACAACTGCACACTTCGCTGGCTCATTTCTTCCTGTTGCAGACGCTTCTGCAGTGATGAGCCTACTTCCAAAAATTCCCGCTCTAACTCATTCACTTCTGCTTCATTTTTTTGCATCCATTCGGCAGCTTGTACCAACCGTGCGCCTTGATACAGATAGCTTTTGTCTTTGCCTTGCTTCAGCCACTCCCTGGAGTCTTCGGTCAGGCGGTGACGCAGCCTTAAGCCCTCGCGGTCATCGTTGATCCAATTGCGCAACCGCGGCCAACCACGAATCAACGCTTCATGCGCCACGTCCAATTGCTCTTCGCCGCTGGCGTCGCGATTGGTGGTCAACAACCGTTCGTCGGCTAGTGTGTGGATGACTTGTTCGACGGCGGCGCGTTCCTCGGCGCGATTCCACAACTCGTGCTGAGCGGCGCGGCGGCGCGTGTCGACAGTGCCTTCGCCGGGTTGGGTCAACCGCAGCATCACGCGGCGCAGGATGGTCTGCTGCTCCGGCTTGAACCGCGCGTAGATTGTTTCGGCCTTTTGGGCGAGCGCGCCCTGCACGCCGCCGCTCTGTTCGTAAGCCTGCATGGTCAGCACGTTTTCGCGGTTGCGCTTTTCAAACAGTTCGCGCAGCGCGTGTTCGAGCAGTGGCAGCGCGCCCGGTTCGTGGCCTACGTCGCTCAAGATGCGTTCGACCAGGCCCGGCTCGAAGCGCAAGCCCGCCAACAGCGCGGGTTCTTCGATGGCGCGGCGCAATTCGCCCGGCTCCATTGGATTGACGATGAATTGATGGGTCGAGAGCAGTTCGGCCAAGTCGGGCGATTCGGCGGCGCGGTTCAGGAAATCGGCGCGCATCGTCGGCACAATGACTGTACGCCCACCCTCAATCGTCCCGGCGTAACGTAGGTTTTTGATGAACTGCTCGCGCTCAGTGGCATCCTGGCAGAGGGTGAAGACTTCCTCGAATTGATCTACCAGGAGGAAGAGTCGCGTGTCTGGCGCGTGGTTTCTCAGCCACAAGCGCGCAAAGAGATGCAGCGCCGTCTCAGTGGTTTTGAAGTTATTGATAAGCTGGTCGGCAGCGCTGATTTGATCCTGCACTGTTTGCAACGCAGCCAGGCTGAGCGCGAGTTCTTCAATCGGATGCGCGCCCGGTTTGAAGACGAGGTATTGCCAGTTCCGGCTGCCGGGCAATTGGCCTGCGCGCAGTAATGGCAACAGCCCGGCGCGAGCGAGCGACGATTTGCCGCTGCCAGATGGTCCCAGCACGCACAGGAAACGCGTCGGACGCAGGGCTTCGACCAAATGTTGGGTCATCGCCTCGCGTCCGAAAAAGAAGCGCGCGTGCTCTTCGTCAAAGACTTCCAACCCGCGATAGGGGCATTCGACATTGGCTGGCATAGCGCCGCCTTCCGGCCGCCCCGGCACAATGCCGCGAATGCCTGCGACCAAACGGTGGAAGGCTTCGGCATCCTCCAAACCTTGCCGGAAATCTACCCAGGTCAGGCGCGCGAGGAACGCGGGTAGCTTGCTGCGGTCGGGCATCGTTGCGCCGGGCAGGAGTACGGGAATGACGCGGAATTTGCGCGTGCGGTCTGCAACGCGCTGGTCAAGCGCGGCGCGCATCTCTTCGTGATGCCAGCTGCCAAATTCGTTCGGACCGAGAAAGACGGCGCAGGTATGCGCTTGATCGAGCGCGCGTTCAATCTCTTCCTGCCACGGTTCGCCGGGAATGAGGTGCCATTTGTCGAGCCAGACTTGCAGCTTGGCTTCATCCGTCAGGCGACTGGCGAGCGCTTCGACGGCGGATTTGTCTTTGCTGTTGTGCGACAGAAAGACATCAAAGGGCTGCTTGATCGTGTTGGGCGGCAAATGATCTTTCATGGCTTCGTGATGTAAGAACTACGGTGAAAGCCAACAATATGCACTTCAACGAAAGCAGTCAACGTTGTTTGTTTGCTTCACCGAGGCTTCCCGGCAATTCCTTTGTGCTTACTTTTTCGGCGCAACCGAAAGAATCTTTTCGATCAACTTCGCGTCGTTGGGCAGCATGTTCGATTTTGGCAGGCGCTCGACCAGCGTCGCCCAGTTGCGATCTGCCGCGAAGACGCGTTTGAACAGCGGCAGGGCTTCGTCAACTTTCTGGGCGTTGGCCAGTGTGACGGCGTGCCAGAAGACCATTTCGATGTTGTTGGGGGCGATTGCTTCCGCTGCGCCGTATTCGCGGACGGCGCCGGTGATGTCGTTTTTGGCGAAAAGTTCATCACCCGCGTTCATATGGTTGTAGGCGCGTTGCAGTTTGATCAGCCGTTTCAACTCGATGAGCGGTTCCGGGCTGTCTTCGACGCGCAGATCGAAGAGTTTGTCGGCCCACGGGCGTCCGGTGGATTTGCCGTTGACGATCAGAATTGCCGCCGCTTGTTTGCCGCGAATGTCGCCGCCTTCGGCTTGCGCGGCTTCAAGCGCGGCCATTAGCCGGTCGGCCAGATCGCCTTTTGCACTCTCGAACGCCTTTGACATCGCTCCCCAAACCGTGTCTTTCAACATCAAATTGGCCTGGACGGAGTAGTTCACGCCGACGTTGTGACCGGCGGCGATGATGCAATGTTCGCCGGTGTGCGCGGCGACGCGGCCTTGCGCGTCAATCATCGCCACCTGGCGAACGCTGGCTTGCGCGTCGCTGGCGAGCAGGGATTTCAAGGCTTCGGGCGCGGACTTTCCGGCGCGCATCAACTGCAAGCCAAGCGGGCCGTAGGATTGTTCGACCATGGATTGCGTGGCGACCGCGCCGACGCCGGCTTCGGCCCAGGGAACCAGCGAGCCGACCGAAAACCAGTTCGACTGCACGGCGACGCCCATCTGGCCGGTTTCCGGGTCGCGGGCCACAATCGAATAGGTGTGAACCAATGGCTGTTTGCGCGGTATGACAGTGGTTGTCGCGGATTCGCGATTTGCCTGCTTGTCAGGTTGCGGGGCTTGCGCTACAACCAATGACGGCAGGAAGGCCAGCCCAATAAGGACGGAAACCAGCCTGATGGAAATGCACGCGGTAAGGCGAACGATGAAGTTGGGCATTGTGGGTTTCTCCGTAAATTTTAGATTCAAGATTTGGTACCGGAAAGGAATTGATAATGAAACATTCGGAAGCATTTGAAAAACTTTGTGAGGACGCCAAATCGCGCGTCCGCGAAATTTCCGTGGCAGAAGTGAAACAGAAACTGGACGCGGGCGAGAAGTTCGTTTTCATTGACGTGCGCGAAGACAACGAATGGCTGAAAGACCATGCTGCCGGGGCGCAGCATCTCGGCCGCGGCATCATCGAACGCGACATCGTTCAAACGGTGCCGGACACCGGTGCGGAAATTGTGCTCTATTGCGGCGGCGGATTTCGTTCTGCGCTGGCCGGGGACAACCTGCAAAAGATGGGGTATACAAACGTGCTTTCGATGGCGGGCGGGATCAAAGCCTGGCGGGATGCCGGGTATCCGATGGAGTAAATCAAGATTGGAGGCTGGAAGATTCTTACCAGCCTCCAACACCAGATCAGAAAATCGTCACCTTGACTGACAGATACTTCTTGGGATTTTGCCGGAAGTCGTAAATCATTTTGGTGATCTCGGTCGAAAGGGTGTTGACGTTGTTGTACAGCCGTTCGTCCTTCAGCAGCAGGCCGGCGGTGCCTTCGCCTTTTTCCAGCCGCTCGGCAATTCCCTTCAGCCGTTCGATGGTGTCGCGGGCATCGGCGTAAAGTTTTTCGTCATTGACCAGTTTGCCCAGGTTTCCTTCGCCGCGCTCGATTTTCAGCATGGTGTTATCGAGCTTGACGGAAATGTCATTGGCTTTGGCAATCAAGGTGTTGGCTTTGTTGTAGAGTTCTTCATCCTTGATCAACTTTCCGATGGTGCCTTTGCCGCTGCCGGCAAGCTGGTTATTGATCTGGTCGGAGATGCTGCGTAATTGTGCGACGGTGCCATTGACCTGGTCGTACAGTACCGGGTCATTGATCAAACGGCCAACCGTTCCCTGGCCTTCGCGGATTGAACTCATCAACGTTTCGGCCTGACGTACGGTGCGGTCCAGACTCAGATACAGGGTTTCATCCTTGAGGAATTTTCCCGCCGCGCCTTCGCCCTTTCGCAGCCCGCCGGTGATCGCCTTGATGTCGTCGGAAACGTTCAGGAAGTTATTGATGGCTGCGTTCGTGGCGTTCAGGATGTCGCCGACGCTTTTTTGCGCCTGGCTGTTGATCCGGTCGCCGTTGTTGATTGGTTTGCCGGCCAGCGTGCCCGGCGTGATATCAATCACATTGTCGCCCAGCACACCGGCGGTTTTCAGTGTCGCGACCGAATCGGTGCGAATGCGTTCGATAGCCGGCCGCCCGTCGAGCTTACCGTCAATTTCCATGACAATCTCGATGTTGTTCGCGGCATCCGCCGAATTCGGGATTTGATTGCTGAATTTGATCTCTTTGACGCTGCCGATCTTTTTCCCAGACAGACGAACTTCCGCGCCTTTGCGCAAACCGTCAACGCTCTGCATCTCGGTGCGAACGGCGGTGGTCTGGCCGAAGCCGGGGATTTTCAGGTCGCCGCTGACGGCGAAGATCACCAGCACCAAAATCGCCAGCGCGAGCAACACCAAAAGGCCAACGCGTAATTCGGATAATCGTGGTGTTTTATTCTGTGGCATAAATCCTCCAAGTCATTCAAAGCCAATCATCGTTGATGAAGAAACTTCTGAATGTAAGGGTCGCGCGATTCGCGCATCTGTTCGTCGCTTCCGCTGAAAATAACGTCGCCGTCCTTGAGCATCAGGAATTTGGTGTTGATCAGGCACAGCTTGTCGCCTTCGTGCTCGAAGAGCACATTGCCGAAATCATCGCGGACGACGTATTCGCTGGCCAGCACGTCAATGTCTTCCAGCCGGTGCGTGACATAGATCGAAGAAACCTCTTCCAAATCACGCAGCTTCAGCGCCAATTCGCAGATCGTCCTTGCCGTGATCGGGTCCAGGCCGGCGGTCGGTTCGTCGTAAAGAATAATGCGCGGATTGCCAACCAGCGCGCGAGCGATGCCGACGCGGCGGCGCATGCCGCCCGAAAGTTGATTCGGCATCTTGTCAATGGCATCGTCCAGATCAACGAACCGCAGCATGCGCGTGACGACGGGTTCAATCTGATCTTCGGGAACGCGCTGTTCCCGAAGGCGGTAAGCGACATTATCGTAAACCGACAGGCTGTCGAACAACGCGCCTTCCTGAAAGACCATGCCGATGTTGCGGCGCACCTGCATCATTTCTTCTTCGGTGTGATCGGTGATTTCTTCGCCGTCAATGAAAATCTGGCCGGAATCGGGTTTGAGCAGCCCCAGCACCAGCCGCAGCAATGTGGATTTGCCCGTGCCGGAACCGCCCATGACGATCTTCGATTCGCCGTAACGAACACTGAAGCTGACGCGATCCAGAATCACGCGGTCGCCAAAGGCCAGCGATACGTCTCGAAACTCTATGGCATATGGAGTAGCGGGCATAAAGAGAAATGTGCCGTGGATTGTCAGTCCGCGGAGGTAGTCATTGAAAAAATATTGTGACCCCGAAGGATCGTCCGGACGACGCTGCCGCGGACTGACAGTGCACGGTACACCACGGCTACCTCGGTTCGAGCAGCAGGGAGATGATCACTTTCGAGAGCAGAAAATCCACTGCGATGACCAGAATCGAAGCGTTGACAACCGATTCCGTGGTCGAACGGCCAACGCCGACGGTGCCGCCGGTCGTGCTCAAGCCTTTGTGACAGCCGACCAGCGCGATGATGAATCCGAAGACGGTCGGTTTGATCAAACCGCCAAGGATTTCATTGTAGTTGACGGCTTCCATCGCCGAAGAAAGATAAACCGACGATGGCTGATGCAACATCGTGATCGCAATCAACAGGCCGCCCATTGCCCCGACAAAATCGCAAATGACAGTCAGGGCCGGCGCCGTGACAACCAATGCGATGATGCGTGGCGTGACCAGTTTCTTGATCGGATCGGTGCCGAGCGCACGCATGGCGTCAATCTGTTCGCTGACCAGCATCGAACCCAGTTCCGCCGCAATGCCCGAGCCGACCCGGCCGGCCAGCATCAGACAGGTCAGCACCGGTCCCAGTTCGCGAATCAAACTGGTCGCGACCAATTGTCCGGTCACATTCTGCACGCCGAATTTTTGCAGGGTGGTGGCTGAATTGAGCGCCAGCACCATTCCGGTGAAGGTGCCAGTCAACAAAATGATGGCCAGGCTGCCAAAACCCAGCATGTCCATTTGCTGAATCATCTCGCGACCGTAACGCGGCGATTTGAAAAATCCGCGCATCACGCGCCCGATGAGGATGGTTAGCTCTTGAAGTTGGAGAACGCTACGGGTGATCGGGTTCATCAGAAATGCCAGCCCACTTCCAGGTTCGCTGCTGTCAGGTCCTCCTGACACACAAATCACGGTCGGATTTGTTTATCTTCTACTCGATTCCACTCAAAATGTTTGTTCCGAAAATGCTTTGTTGAAAGGACGGGTAATGATGCTGTTTTTGATTTCTCAGGTCAAGCCGTGATTTCGCGCAGGTTTACCGGGACTCCGCCAAACATTGCCGAAGGAGTGTACCGGCTCCAACAGCAGTTTTTCATTAAGATGACACAGTTCCGCGCCTGTTTTCACCTCGCGCGCCGTCCGCGTCTTACGCAATTCCGGCTCGGACTACAGTAATATCCGTACAAATACGCATTTTCGTCCGGCCAATAACCCTTATGATGCTTTTTGCCGGATCCAGATTCGGCAAAGGGGCACATTCAGGTCGCAGCGAGGCGGAAGTCTTGTATTCTCAGACGCCGCCCTGCGGCATCCCGGCCTGAATCCCCCTCTTTTATATAGTGCCCCGTGCATGCTCCAAAAGTGGAAGTCAGGTTTTCAACCGACGCCACCGCGTGAGCCGCGATCATTCACTAAAAAGGTGATCGTAATTTTGATTGCCAAATACACCGTAGCCGCAAAACGGAAGTCAGGGATCAACCGACGCCGTTCGCAGCTACGGTTTTTTTGTTTTCACCAGTTTCGGCAGTTCCAGGCCGGATTTCATTCGGTGGATGGTTTCGGTGGAACAGGTTACTAACCTGTTCCACCAGCGGAAAAGTTCTCCCGTACATGCAAATGAAAACTGATCTAAAAAGCAGACCTGAAAAGTGGCGGGAAACAAGGCAAGGGGCAGGGCGGAGCGCCGGCGCTCCATCCCAGCCGTTGCCAGACCTTAAAACTCGCGGCACTTATTGAAAGCCAGCACCTCATCAACACCGAGACGGGGTTTGCGCGGCCAATTGCCAGGCGCCGCATAACCTAGTGTCAGCAGCATTACCGGAACATAGCGATCCGGAATGTCGAATTCGCGTTTTACGCCCTCTGGATCGAAGCCAATCATCGGGCCGGTGGCCAGGCCTTTTGCTTCGGCGGCAATCATTAATGTCATGGCGGCAAAGGCGGCAGAGCGAATCGCCTCGTCGCGGGCGAACTGTTCATTGCTGCCATAAGCCGATGCAGTTTGTCCCACCCAGCCATCGGCCATGGCCTGCGGCATCAATCCCGCGTCAACCATCGGCTGCAGAATTGCCGACAGTTTTTCGTGACCGCGCAGGTCGCCGAGCACGACGAAAGTCACGGCGGCATCAACGATTTTCTGCTGGCCATAGGAAACGGCCTTCAACCGCTCTTTTGCTTCGGGGTCGGTGACCGCGACAAAACGCCAATTCTGAATGTTGTAGGCCGATGGAGATTCGGTGGCATAGCTGACCAACTCCTTGATTTCGGCTTCGGACAACGTCCGGGTGGTGTCGAATTTGTTGGTGGAAATACGTTTTTTGATGATTTCGAGTGTGTCCATAAAAGCTCCTCCTGCGGGAGCGCGCCCTGTCAAGCTTGAAGCTAAAGGGCGCGCAGGTTTTCTTTATTCGCTGACGACTCTGCCCGAGGGCAGGTCAATCAGAATGATTTCGCTCATCGCGGATGCCGCCAGATCAAGCTTCGTGGCATCGGCAATGCGCGCCTGATCGCCAGTGCTCAAGGTTTCGCCGTTGAGCGTGACTTCGCCTTCGATCACGTAAAAGAATACTCGCCGTCCTGGCTTCAGTTCGTGCGCGATTCGATCTCCCGGTTGCAGCCGCGAAACGTAAAACGTGACATCCTGATGGATTTTCACCGCTTCGCCGGAATCGCCTCCGGAAGCAATCGGCAGCAATCTACCCGTTCGCTGTTCGGCCGTAAACTGCTTTTGCTCGTACGACGGTGTCAATCCGCTGCGTTCGGGCAGCACCCACATTTGCAGCAGCCTGACTGGCTTGGTGTCCGATGCGTTCAGTTCCGAATGCGCGATCCCTGTGCCGGCGGTCATCCGCTGCACTTCACTGGCGTGAATGCTGCCCCGCCCGCCCGTGCTGTCCTTGTGCGCCAGTTCGCCATCCAGCACGTAGGTGACAATTTCCATCTCGCGATGCGGGTGCGTCGGGAAGCCGCCTCCCCCCGCGACCGTATCGTGGTTGAATACGCACAGCGGCCCGAAGCTCAGGTTGTTCGGATCGTAATACCGGTCGAAACTGAACAGCCAGTAGGCCGAAAGCCAGTCACTCTCCAAATGGAACCGATCTTTCGCTCCGATAATTTGCATCATAAACCTCCTTGTAGACTCACTTCTTGTTTGATTCAGGCCATCTTGTTCATCAAGCAACAGTTTCTCAATAAACAATCCAGGCAAAAAAATCAGCCTTCGAGCAATTTTCCGAGCAGGGTGAAAAGCGTCTTCTGCTCATCACGCGTCAGCGGCTTCATGGTTTCGTTGGCGCTGCCGATGATTGCCGGCAGTGTGTCTTCGATAAATTTCGCGCCCTCATCAGTCAGTTCGACCAGATTGACGCGACGGTCGCCGCAGGCCAGCCGCCGGACAAATTTTCGATCTTCCAGCAGGTCAACCAGTTTGGTGACATTGGCGCGCGAAGAGAGCATCTTGCGCCCGATTTCCACCTGCCGGATTGGTTCGGCGGCTCCATTCAAAATGCGAAGCACATTGTAATGGTTATCCGTCAAGCCCCACTGGCCGAACCGCTCGTCCGATTCGCGCCACAGCCGGTCGCCAACTCTCATCAATCGAATCAACGCCTGCTCGGCCACGCTCGGTGTAATTTTCACTTTCTTCGTCATCTCGGTGCGGAGCATACTCCCCTCTTTGAAAATTGTCAACAGAGAAACAATCTACCAGAAAACATTTTCTTTTAACATGGTTTCAGCACGCTCTTCCGGCTTACTCCGCCGCCGGGTCGTGCTAAGATCGCGCCTCATCCAGCGGTATCAATTCAATTCCAAACAAAACGGCTCGACAATTATGCTGCTTTCGATCCTCAAGTTCATTGCGCACAAGCTGTTCCGAGTTCTCTTCGCGGTCGAATACCATGGTCTGGAAAACGTCCCGGCAACCGGAGCAGTGATCATTGCAGGCAATCATCCGTCGTACCTTGACCCGGCGCTGGTCTGGTTGCCGATCTCGCGAACGATGCGCTTTATGGCCTGGGACGCGTTGTTCAAAGTCCCGCTGCTTGGCCGGTTGATCAAAACGCTGGGCGCCTTCCCGGTGGATATTCGCAAGGGAAAGGGCGAGTCCGCCTTCCGCGAAGCGTTGCGCGTGCTGAACGACGGTGATGCCCTGGGCATTTTCCCTGAAGGCCAGCGTTCGGAAGCCGGACCGATGGGCGAATTGAGAACCGGCGTCGCACGGCTGGCGATTGAAACCGGTGCGGCGATTGTGCCTGTCACCATCGGCGGGGCTTTCCGTGCCTGGCCGAAATGGAAGCTGCTGCCCAAACCGGCCAAAATCATTGTCCGGTATCACGAACCGATCCGGCTCAGTGAAGTTGACCGCATCGCCCGCCGCGAAGACAAGGAGTTTCACCAGCAGGTGATGCGCGACCTGGCCGAGCGTATCAACCGTTCGCTGACGCCTTCGCTGCGCGTGCATGAAACTTATGAAAAGTGGTATCGCCAGCCGCCTTCGCACATCCGCAGTTACGAATGGGCCCCGCTGATTGCGATGAGCGTCACACTGCTGGCGGCCTTCAGCCGCCGCACGCTTGGCGAAACCTGGCTGGGAATCATCCTGCCGCCAGTCGCTTATTACCTTTACCTGATCACCGATCTGGCGCTGATCCAGCCCTCTCGCCTGGCCAAATGGGTTCGCAATTCGATGCCGATCTGGATGATCTTGATCTGGCATTACTGGCTTTGCCGTGCGCTCGTCGTTCCCATTGGTGAAAGAAACGAATGGTTGGTGGCGGCGGCGCTGACGGCGTTTTTTCCCTTCTTTTACGAACATTACTTCACGCTGCAAAAGTTCGTGCGCGGAATGGTCGTCAGTTATTATTTTTCGATGGCCTTGCAGCTTGGCTGGCCGCACAGCCTGGGAACGCTGGTTGCGGTGCTGGGATTCATCGCCGTTTTTGCGTTGTGGTTTCGAGTGATTTACCGCTGGTGGATGGCGGCGGTGATGTGCGCGGCGATTGCCGCAACCGTCTGGATGACGGAAAGCGCACGGTTGCCATTGTTGATTTATGCCGGGCTGGCTGTTGCAACCATCGCTTATCTGCAAACCTTCGTCGCGTTTGCTTATGACATTCGCCGGGCGGGTGATGTCTCCCTGAAGTGAAGCCGGAAAAAGAAATAGGCGCTAACAGTCGTGGGATTGCCTGTTAGCGCCTGATAAGTGCGGCCATCTTCCTCACCCTGATGACCGCTGACACCGTCAGTGGAATTAACCACCTGGTATCTCGTTGCCCCACTTAGGCTATTGCAACCACGGTGCCAGAGCGCGTCTAATTTCCTAAAACACTGAAAACCTCAATAAAGACGGCCTTTTTTGATCTTTTGGCTTTCATCATAGATTCAGCCGGTCTGGCCGATTCGGTAAAACTTACGTGTTCAGGCCAAAACGGCTATAGAAAATTTGCAATCGGCAAGTAATTCTTTTCTCAGTGAGCATTTGACCATTGATTCTTGATTGAGTTGTTAAAGGTTGGCAGTATAGGTGCTGATGGAATTAAAGCGGATCGGTAAAATCACCAGCATCAAATAACTGCCACGGACGGCACGACACAAACAATAATAGGAGAGTTCATCCATGATGCCGACAGGCGTTGAGCACGAGAACATCGAACGCGATACGTTGGAAGTTGATGTACTTTTCGTCGGCGCGGGCCCGGCTTCACTGGCCGGAGCCTTGCGCCTGCGTCAACTCATCAACCAGCACAACAAAAACCACAATAATGCGCTCGGCGAACTGACCATCGCCGTCATTGAAAAGGGCCGCGAAATCGGCTCGCACATGATTTCGGGCGCGGTGATGGACATGCGCCCTTTGAGCGAATTGCTGCCAAATTGGCAAGAGCTTGGCGCGCCGCTCGAATCCGAAGTCACCGAAGAAGACGTTTCCTACCTGACGAAATCCCGCAAGATCAAATCGCCGATCATTCCGCCGCCGCTGAACAATCACGGCAAATACGTCGTCAGTTTGAACAAGTTGATTCGCTGGCTGGGGCCGATTGTCGAAGAATCGGACGTGATGGTCATCCCCGAATTCCCCGGTGCTACCCTGCTGTATGACGAAAGCAACAAGGTCATCGGCGTGCGCACCGGCGACAAAGGCGTCGGCAAGGACGGCCAGCCGAAAGACAATTTTCAGCCCGGCGCGGATATCTTCGCCAAAGTCACCGTGCTCGGCGAAGGCTCGCGCGGGTCGCTGACCAAAAAGCATGTTCAGAAATTGGGACTCGACGAAGGCCGGAATCCGCAGGTTTATGCCTGCGGCGTGAAAGAAATCTGGGAATTGCCGAAAGGCCGCGTTAAGCCCGGTTTCGTCATGCACACGCTCGGCTATCCCCTGCCGAACGATGTTTTCGGCGGCGGGTTCGTGTACGGAATGCAAAACGATCTGCTGGACATCGGCCTGGTTGTCGGTCTGGATTACCAGGACCCGTTCACCGACCCACATCGTTTGTTCAATCAATTCAAACAGCACCCGGCGATTGCGGCGATGCTGGAAGGCGGCAAGATGCTGCATTACGGCGCGAAAACCATTCCCGAAGGCGGATTGCTGTCGCAGCCGAAATATTACGGCGACGGATTTTTGATCATCGGCGATTCGGCCAGCTTCCTGAATTCCCAGAAGCTGAAAGGAATTCACATGGCGATGAAGTCCGGGATGCTGGCCGCCGAAACCATCTTTGACGCTCTGCTGGCAGACAAGTTCGACGAAGCGCAACTGAAAGTTTTCGAGAAGAAAATCAAGGAAAGCTACGTCCACAAGGAATTGCACGAAGTCCGGAACTTCCATCAGGCATTCCGTCACGGACGCATCTGGGGCTTGATCGAATCGGGCTTCCAAGTGCCGACCAAAGGCTTTGGCCTGTTCGGCGACCTGCACACCGAAGCCGGTCACGAGCACATGAAAAAGCTGCATTTTTACTACCGTCAGCCGAAACAGGCTGGCGAATTCGTCCAGGCTGAACCCGCGAAGTGCGACAACAAACTGACCTTTGAAAAAGTCGCGGACGTGTTCCGCTCCGGCACCGAACACGACGAAGACCAGCCGCCGCATTTGAAGGTGCTCGACACCAGCATCTGCATTGAACGCTGCACGGTCGAATACGGCAATCCCTGCCAGTATTTCTGTCCGGCGGCGGTTTACGAACCGGAAGAAGTCGAAGGCGGACGCCGCCCGAAAATCAATTTTTCCAACTGCGTCCACTGCAAGACCTGCGACATCATGGACCCGTACCAGATCATTGACTGGGTCACGCCCGAAGGCGGCGGCGGGCCGAACTACATCAATTTGTAGCTTGCCGGAAAATAGCTCCCACGAAGTCACACGAAGCAGACACGAAGGTTCAGAACAGCCAACATTGAGACTGTTTGTCTTGACAGGATGAACAGAATTTCTGGCAGGATTTCCAAGATCATCAATGTTAAAGGTGTTGCAAGCAGGTTTTCATCCTGTTCATCCTGAGAGAAATCCCGTTCATCCTGTCTCAAAGTACGCTGGTTGATTTAGTACATCCTGTTCGCCGATTCTTCGTGCTTCTTCGTGTGTCTTCGTGGGAAAACTCTCTTGATTTATCACTGCGAAGCCGTTTGGTACCGCAGCACCGAACGCTGTTGCAGGTATTCGTACCGGGCATTGGCGCGTTCGATTTCGGCGATGGTGACGTTCAATTGCGCCTGGCTCAGTTCGACGATGGAGCTCAATCCCAGCTTGTACCGCTCCTGTGCCAGATCCAGCGCTTCTGTCGCGCGGCTGAGCAACTGTGTGGAAAGACCCAGCCGTTCATAAGCCGTGTTGATGTTGAGCACTGCGATGCGAACGTCGCGGGTGATGCGGTTTTCAGCGTCCTTCAGGGTCTGTTCCACGGCGCGGGCCTTCAATTCGGCTTCGGCCTCGCGAGCCTTGAAAAGATGGCCGTTGAAAATCGGAATGGAGATGCTGAATCCGGCGGCGTTGTATCCGTTGGTCAGGCGGCTGTCACCGAAAGGAGTCCATCCAGCACTCCAAATGCCCGTGACCGAAGGCAGCTTGAGCGTTTTTTCCGCTTTGAGAAACTGGTAGGCGGAGTCCCGCTCGAATTGCAGCGCGCCCAGTTCCGGGCGTTTGCGCAGCGCATCGTTGACCAGCGACGACGGGTCGGGCAGCGAAACGACGGGAATGGGTTCATCAGCCAGTTCAAAGACTTGCTCTTCCGGGCTGCCCAAAGCGGCGGACAAATCGGCGTAAGCGGCTTTGATTTCATTCTGCGAGCGGGAAAGCAACAGCCGGGCTTCGGCCAGGTTGTAACTGGCAATGCTGACATCCAGCCCGGACTTCAGCCCGCTCTGGCGCAGGGCATCCACCTGATCCACCACCAACTGGCGCGCGGCGATGGTTTGTTCCGCCACTTTCAGCAGCGCCTGCGCGCGCAAGGCCTGAAAATAGGCGCGATCCACCAGCAAAATAATCTGCGCACGAACCGCTTCCGCCGTCTGTTCGCCGGCCCTGGCGCGCAGCCGCGAACTTTCCACCAGACTGTCTGTCCGTCCGAAATCCAGCAGCAACTGGCTGACGGAAAATCCCATCGCCCCACGGCTCAAAATCAGCGGGTTATTCAGCGCGCCGGAGGCAATGCGCGCTTCTTCGGTCGCCCCGGCCCCGCTGGCGCTGGCGAACAGGTTGGGAAGCTTCGCCGCGCGCACCGCCGTCGGAACCTGACTCGCGGCTTGCGCGGTCAGCCGGGCGGCGCTTAATTGCGGATGATTTCTAATCGCGATTTCTTCGGCTTCGCTGAGCGAAAGTTTGACGGGCGTCTGCGCCGCTGCGCCAATTCCAAGAACCAACATCATCGTCACAAGGGAACACAATCGCAGTAACCTCATTAACCCACGTCCTCCACGGTTTCAGTTGAATTGTTTGTTTTTTGCTTCCGCTCGTAAATCAGCAGGTAGGCGGCGGGAACCAGAAACACCGTCAGAATGACGGAAACGCACAGTCCGCCGATAATGGCGCGCGCCAGCGGCGCATAGGCTTCGCTGCCCGTTCCCAGTTTCAGCGCCATTGGCAGCAACCCGATGACCGTCGCCAGCGAAGTCATCAGCACGGGCCGCAATCGCACGCGGCAGGCCGTGACGACGGCTTCGCGGACGGGCATTCCGTCTTCGCGCAGCCGGTGCGTGAATTCAACAATCAGGATGCTGTTGGAAACGACGATGCCAACCATCATCACGATGCCCATCAGCGATTGCACGTTCAGCGTCGTGCCGGTCAGATACAGCGTCAGCAGTACGCCGATCAGCCCCGGCGGCACCGCCAGCAGAATCAGTCCCGGATCAACAAAGGAACTGAATTGCGCCACCAGAATCAGAAACAGCAGCACCACGGCCAGGCTCAAACCAATGCCGAAACTGCTGAACGAGGCGCGCATTCCCTGCACCATTCCGCGCAGGTCAACGCGCACACCCGGCGGCAGTTTGGTTTCGCGTATGATGCGGTCAATCGAATCTGCCACGCGGCCCAGGTCTTCCCCGGAAAGCCCCACGTACACGTCAATGATTTTGCGAAGCTGGTAATGGTCAACTTCGGTGGGCGCCTGAATGCGGCGGACGCTGCTGACCGCGTCCAGGCGCGTGGGATTCTTTTCTTCCAGCGCCTTCAGCGGAATGCTTTTCAGGTCGAACAGATTGCCGACCCGGCCTTCAGGAAATTGGACGGTCAGCAGGTAATCGTTGCCGCTTTTCGGATCAATCCAGTAACTCGGTGCGATCATCTGGTTCGAGGTGAAGGCGGTGATGATGTTGTGGATGATCTCTTTCGGCGTCAGCCCCAGTTCGCTGGCGCGCGTGCGGTCCACGTCCAGTTGCAGCGCCGGATAATCCAAATCCTGCGGAATGTAGACATCGCTGACGCCGCTGAGTTGCCGGATTTGCCGCGCCAGTTCCACGGCGACGTCGTAGTTTGCTTCCAGATTCGAGCCGCTGACCTGCACGTCAATCGGCGCGGGCAAGCCCATGTTGAGCACCGCATCCACCAATCCGCCTGACTGAAAATACGTGCTCAGATGCGGCAATTCCGCGTTGATGCGCTCCCGCGCACGGTTCATGTATTCGTAGCTGCCGACCTTGTGCTCTTCGGTCAGGCTGACCTGCACAAAGGCCGTGTGCTGCGCCGAATTGCTGGTGTAGATCGAAGAAAACCCCGGCGTCACGCCAATGTTGGAAACGATCATTCCCAGGTCTTCCTGGCTGACGACCTGGCGGATCAGCGATTCCACTTTTTCGACTTCGCTTTCGGTGACTTCCAGGCGCGTGCCCGAAGGCGCTTTGATGTTGACCACGAATTGTCCGGCGTCCGTTCTGGGAAAGAAGGCCACGCCCAGCAGGGGGTACAGCAGCAGGCTGAAAACAAACAGCCCCAGCAGCGCGAAGACAACCGTTCGCGGCCAGCGCAGCGCCCTCCCCACCGCGCCGTTGTACAGGTTCAGCAGTTTGCCGAACCAGCGGTTGAACCAGTCATTGAACCGCTGGCCGAAGCTTTTGCGGACTTTCGCCGCGCCACCACTTTCGCTTGTGGCTTCTGGATGCTCGCCGTGCGCGACGTGCCCTTTCAACAGTTTGGCGCAAAACAGCGGGACAACCGTCAGCGCGACAACATACGAAGCGAACAGCGACAGCACGACGGCCAGCGCCAGGGCCGAAAACAGAAACTTGCTGACGCCGTATAAAAACGTCACAGGGAAAAACACCACCACCGTCGTCAGCGTCGAAGCCAGCACCGGCAGCGCCACTTCCCGTCCGCCGATTTCCGCCGCCACTTCCGGCGGCTCGCCCAGTTCCAGATGCCGGAAAATGTTTTCCAGCACGACCACCGAGTTGTCAATCAACCGCGAAAAGGCCAGCGCCAGTCCGCCCAGAATCATGGTGTTGACCGAACTGCCGCCCGCCCACAAAGCAATGAATGTCGCCAGCGCCGACAGCGGAATCGAAAGAAACACCGCCACCGTCGCACGCAAACTGCCCAGAAAAATCAGAATCATCAGCGAAGTCAGCACCAGGCCGATCGCGCCTTCGTGCAGCAGGGTTTCAATCGCTTTCTTGACGAACATGGACTGGTCAAACACGACTTTTGTGATCAGTTCTTTCGGCACGTCGAACAAACCGATTGTCGCGTCCTTGACGCCGTCCACCACGGCGATGGTGTTGGTGTCTCCGCCCTGTTTCAGCACCGGCAGATACACTGACCGCTGCCCGTCCACGCGCACCACGTTGTATTGAATCTGCTGAGCGTCGCGGGCTTCGCCAATGTCTGAAACCACGACGGAGGTTTCCGCCTCGGTTTTGATCGGCAATTGATTGATGTCGTCAATGTCGCGGAGTTGCGAGTTGGTGTAGATGCTGTAATTGACCGGGCCGATTTTCACGTCTCCGGCGGGCAGAATCAGATTCGCGTCATTAACCGAACGCACCACATCCATCGCGCTCATCTGGTGCGCTTCCAGCTTCAGCGGATCCACGTAAATCATGATCTGCCGATACCTTCCGCCGAACGGCGGCGGCACGGAAGCGCCCGGCACGTTCGCCACCTGATTGCGCACGGTGTATTGCGCCGTGTCGCGCAGGGTGCTTTCGGTCAGGCCTTCGCCTTTGACCGTGATCAGACAGACCGGCAGGCTGGAAGCGTCGAACTTCAGCACCACGGGCGGCAAGGTTCCCGGCGGCAAGCGGCGCAGATTGGCCATCGCCAGATTGGAAATCATCGTCACCGAGGCATCGGCATCGGTTCCCGGCTGAAAGTAGATTTTGATCAGACTCACCCCAGGCAGCGAGCGCGATTCGATGTGCTCAATGCCGCTGCCCAGCGTGAAAAAGCGCTCGAAGCGTCCGGTGATGTCCACTTCGATTTGTTCGGGCGGCATGCCCGAATAAAACGTCGCGACCACCACCACCGGAATGCGAATGGCGGGAAACATATCCACCGGCATGCGCACCAGGCTGGCCGTTCCCACCACGCCGATGATCAGACAGATGACAATGATGAAGTAGGGATTCCGAATGGCGAACTTCGGCATCAGTCTCCCTCCTTTTCATCGGCCAGCGGCTCTGGCGTTGGAACCGGCGCGGGCGGCGCATCGTGTTTGCGGTACAGCACGAAGTACGCGGCGGGAACCACGAAGATGGTCAGGGTGACTGACAGCATCAGCCCGCCCAGAATCGCGCGAGCCAGGGGCGCATAAGCTTCGCTGCCCGTTCCCAGGTTGAGCGCCATTGGCAGCAAGCCCATCAAGGTCGCCAGGGTGCTCATGATGATGGGACGCAAACGCACGCGCGCGCCGGTGATGACGGCTTCGCGCACGGACATTCCGCCTTCGCGCAGGCGGTGCGTAAATTCGACGATCAGAATGCTGTTGGAAACGACAATGCCGACCATCATCACCACGCCCATCAGCGATTGCACGTTCAGCGTGGTGCCGGTCAGATACAGCGTCAGCAGCACGCCGGTCACGCCGGGCGGCACGGCCAGCAGAATCAAAAACGGGTCTTTGAACGAACGGAACGACGCCACCAGAATCAGAAACAGCAGCACCACGGCCAGGCTCAGGCCGATGCCGAAGCTGTTGAACGAAGCCCGCATGCCCTGCACCATTCCGCGCAGATCAATGCGAACGCCCGCTGGAATCTGGGTTTCTGCAATCAAACCATCAATCGCGTTGGCCACCTTGCCCAGGTCTTCACCCGACGGAGCGACATACAGATTGATGATCCGGCGCAATTGATAATGATCCACCTCGGTCGGCGACTGTATGCGCGCCACGCTGCTGACGGCGTCCAGGCGCGTTGGGTCCGTGCGTTTGGCCGAACGCAGCGGGATTCCCTGCAAATCCGACAATGTTTTCACCTGGCCTTCTGGAAACTGCACCGTCAGCAGGTAATCGTTGCCGCTTTTCGGATCAATCCAGTAACTCGGCGCAATCATCTGGTTCGAGGTCAGCGCGGTGATGACGTTGTGGACGATCTCTTTTTGCGTCAGACCAAGCTGGCTGGCGTGCGTGCGATCCACGTCCAGTTGCAGCGCCGGATAATCCAGGTCCTGCGGGATGTAGACATCGCTGACGCCGCCGAGTTGCCGAATCTTCCTCGCCAGTTCCACGGCGACGTCGTAATTCGCTTCCAGATTCGAGCCGCTGACCTGCACGTCAATCGGCGCGGGCAGGCCCATGTTCAGCACCGCGTCCACCAGGCCGCCCGATTGAAAATACGTGCTCAGGTGCGGCAGGTCGGCGCTCAGCCGTTCGCGCACACGGTTCATGTATTCGTAACTGCCGACCTTGTGCTCTTCGGTCAAACTGACCTGCACGAACGCCGTGTGCTGCGCCGAATTGCTGGTGTAGATCGAAGAAAAGCCCGGCGTCACGCCAATGTTGGAAACGATGGTCGCCAGGTCTTCCTGACTGACGACCTGACGAATCAGCGATTCGACTTTTTCGACTTCGCTTTCGGTGACTTCCAGCCGCGTGCCGGAGGGCGCTTTGATGTTGACCACGAACTGGCCCGCATCCGAGCGGGGAAAAAAGGAAACTTGCAGCAGCGGATAGAGCAGCAAACTGAACAGGAAGATCGCCAGCATCGCGGCGACAATCAACCGAGGAATGGCCATCGCCGCGCGCACGCCGCGCGCATAGGCGGACAATACTTTCCCAAACAGCCGCTGAAACCCGTCACTGAATTTTTCGCTCCAAGGCCGTCCGCGCCGGCGAGCGCTGGAAGACACATCTTCCGGCGCTCCCTCCGGCGCGGGTGCCGTCGCGGAATTGTCTGTACGCCGCTTGAGCAGCTTGGCGCAAAACAGGGGGACAACGGTCAACGCGACGACATACGAAGCGAAGAGCGATAGCACGACGGCCAGCGCCAGCGCTGAAAACAGAAACTTGCTGACGCCGTACAAAAACGTCACCGGAAAGAACACCACCACCGTCGTCAACGTCGAAGCCAGCACCGGCAGGGCGACTTCCTGCCCGCCTTTTTCCGCCGCCACTTCCGGCGGCTCGCCCAGTTCCAGATGCCGGTAAATGTTTTCCAGCACGACGATGGAATTGTGAATCAGGCGCGAAAAGGAAAGCGCCAGTCCGCCCAGAATCATGGTGTTGACCGAACTGCCGCCCGCCCAGAGCGCTGTAAAAGCCGCCAGCGCCGACAGCGGAATCGAAAGAAACACCGCCACCGTCGCCCGGAAACTGGCCAGAAAGATCAGAATCATCAATGAGGTCAGCGCCAGACCGATTCCGCCGTTGCTGAGCAGGGTGCGAATCGCTTTTTTGACGAACAGCGATTGATCGAACACCACCTGCGTGATCAGCTCTTTGGGCACGTCGAACAAACTGACCGTCGCGTCTTTCACGCCGTCCACCACGGCGATGGTGTTGGTGTCTCCGCCCTGTTTCAGCACCGGCAGGTACACCGAACGCTGCCCGTCCACGCGCACCACGTTGTATTGAATCTGCTGCGCATCGCGCGCCTGGCCGACATCCGCCACCTTGACCGAAGCGCCCTTGATCGTTTTCAGCGGCAGCCGGTTGATTTCGTCAATGTCGCGAAGCTGGGAGTTGGTATAAATGCTGTAATTGATCGGGCCGATTTTCACGTCTCCGGCAGGCAGAATCAGATTCGCGTCATTAACCGAACGCACCACATCCATCGCGCTCATCTGGTGGGCTTCCAGCTTCAGCGGGTCCACGTAAATCATGATTTGCCGGTAGCGGCCTCCGAACGGCGGCGGCACGGAAGCGCCCGGAACGTTCGCCACCTGATTGCGCACGGTGTATTGCGCCGTGTCACGCAGGGTGCTTTCGGTCAGGCCTTCGCCTTTGACCGTGATCAAACAGACCGGCAGGCTGGAAGCGTCGAACTTCAGCACCACGGGCGGCAGGGTTCCCGGCGGCAAGCGGCGCAAATTCGCCATCGCCAGATTGGAGATCATCGTCACCGAAGCGTCAGCATCCGTGCCGGGTTGAAAATAAATCTTGATCAGACTCACCCCCGGCAGCGAGCGCGATTCAATGTGTTCGATGCCGCTGCCCAGCGTGAAAAAGCGCTCGAAGCGTCCGGTGATGTCCACTTCGATCTGTTCGGGCGGCATGCCCGAATAAAACGTCGCCACGACAACCACGGGAATGCGGATCGTCGGGAACATATCCACAGGCATCCGCGCCAGACTGGCGGAACCGACGACACCGATGATCAGACAAATGACGATGATGAAGTAAGGATTCCGAATGGCGAACTTCGGCATCAGTGGCCTCCCTTCGCCGCGTCCAGCGCTTGCTGTTTCGGCTGGACGGTTTGTCCGGATTTAAGCTGGCTGAGATTGCCGATGACGACCAGGTCATCCACCGACAGGCCCGACACGACTTCGATGCTGTCCGGCGTTTCCATGCCGGTGATGATTTCGCGCAGTTCCAGTTTCTTCTGCGCGTTGACCAGCATGACGGAGGTTTTGTTTTCCTTGCGGCTGACGGCCTGGACAGGAACCGTAATCGCGTCCGTTTTTTGATCCAGTTCCAGATCGGCGTACGCGTACATGCCGGGTTTGAGCAACTGGCGCAGGTTCGGCACGTCCACTTCGGTTTCCATCGTCCGCGTCGCCGTGTCCACTTTTTCGGCGAAGCGGGAAACCTTGCCGTCGAAAGTCTGGTTCAGCGAGGGAACTTTTACTTTCACGATCCGGCCCAGGCGAATGCGCGGCACGACGGATTCGGGCACAGGCAAAACCAGCCGCAAATGATCAATCTGCGACAGCCGCACCACCGGCATCGCCTGCGTTTGCGAAGCTGTGCCTTGCTGAATCAGCGCGCCCTTATCGGCGAAGCGCTTGGTGATGACGCCGGAAAAAGGCGCATTGATCACCGAATACGCGGCCAGCGTTTTCACCTTTGCCTCCGTGGCTTCGACCACGTGAACCTGTTCTTCGGTCACGGAGACAGCGGCTTTGGCGACGTTCAGTTGCGCTTCGGCCACTTGCAGCCGGGCCAGCGCGTCGTCAATTTCCTGTTGCGCCAGCAAATTGGGCCGCGCCTTTCCGACGGACGACAGCCGCGAATGGCTCAGCTTGGCGGCTTCGTAAACGGACTGCGCGCGTTGCAGTTCGCTGCGGGAGCGCAGCACGTCGCTTTCGCTGCGTTTCCTCGTCGCTTCGGCCTGAAGCAGTTCGCTTTTGAATTCGGGGATTTCCAGCGTGGCGATGGTCTGTCCCTGCCGGACGCGGTCGCCGACATCCACATTGATCTGCCGCAAATACCCGGCAACTTTGGCGTGCAGATCAATTTCCTGAAACGGGCGAAACTCCGCCGCCAGCGTCAGCCCTTGAGACAGATTTTTCCGTTCGACTTTGGCCACGGCCACCGTGATGGCCTTGTCCGCGCCGGCTTGCGCGCCGGTTGGAGAATGATTTTCGACCTGCTCCGACCGTGCTGGTTGTGAGCAGGATGTAACGGCAATGCTGAGAAACAGACAGAACGCGAGACAAAGATTTTTTTTGAACATCGTGAATTCTCAATCCTCGGCTTCATCCCTTGCCTCACAGATTTGGAGGGTGCAGGGGAGTTTGACTTGGAGTCCTGGGCGGCAAAGCGCGCAGCCTGTGCAGACTGAAGTTCGGCAAATGAAATACAGCCATGACTCCCTCTCCCCCATTTCTGGAGACGGGAGTTCCAGGCGATCAGGCGCTGGACTGGACGAAAGCGACAAAACCAGGGAATCAAACGTCAATCACGTTCGATCATCGGTTTAGTCAACTCAAATCGGAGTTGCGCAAATTGAAGTGGAAGAAATCTGCTAGCAGGCTGGAGGTGGACGGCGGTACCCGGAGTAGGGCGACAAGTTCAGTTGCAGCGGAGAGAAGCCTTCTGGCGTCAGAATTTCCTCTCCAGGAACGGCTCCATCAACAACAATGACAACCGCCAGCGTGTGATGTTCTCCCGTCGCCCCATCGTCTTCCACTTGAACGTCAGAGACTGACCGCTCGTGGAGCATTTTGATGGATTTGATGAGAGAGGATTGGGAGGTATGTTCCGGCAGGAGCCGGCTGAGCCGGACTTGATACCCCAGCATGGCGATGGCACAAGCCATGAAGACCCCAAAGATCACTGCGATGGCGCGTTTTGAAGGTCTATAACCGGTCGTGGACATACGTTAAAGAAAATAATCCAGAGTGAAAACCGCCCTGAATTGCCATTTCAAGATTTTGTTAAGTTGCCCGAACGGAATCGGTATCCCAGAAATCGAATGCACGTAGCATAATGACTGGGTTTTGTTTCTGTCAACAAAGTGCACCGCGTCCACCGAAAATCCAATCGAAATTGAATCCGTTGAACCTTGGGCGTCTCAGGTTGTTCCATCTATGCGTCCGGCAGCCTCGACCGGCTGCCGGAGATTTGAACTCGAAGGTTGCCCGATGCAACCTGGCGGGACTTACTTGATGACTTACCTGATGTTGATGCGAACAGGATTGGCCGCCTGGGCATCCACCGTCAACAAAACATCCACTTCGCCGCGCGCGGCCAGGCTGCGCGGAATGCGTAGATTGGATTGATCCAGGCCGATGAAATCGCCCTGTGCTCCGGCAAAAGTCACCTCGGCAGGCGTTCCGCCAATGGTCGCCGTCACTGCCGACAGTGCGCTGCGAAACCGGAACCCGGTGCCAAACAACACCAGAAAGACTTGATCGCCTTCCGGCCCAAGGTCAATCGGCACGGGAACGAACTGGTTCTGAACCGGGTCGAATTGCGCGACGGGTTCCGTGCTGCGCGTGCCGTTGGCGCGAACTCGTTCGACGACCGCAGCCGCCACGCCGCGCCCGCTGGCATTCGAAGTAAAAACGCCCGGAGCGACGGAGTTAATCGGCACCGTGCCGCGCGAAACCGCACCGCTCCAACTGGTAATCGTCACTGTCGCGCTGCCATTGGCAGTGCCGGGCGGAATCAAATAATTGATCTGCGTTGGCGAGATGAAAAACAGCGGCGCGGCACGCTCTGTTCCCGTGCTGTCTCTGACCATCACTTGCGTGCCTGCCAGCCTGGTCGGCAATGGCGTTGCGGTATTCGCCTGGGTCAGCACCGCCAGATCGGTTCCGAACGCCGCGCTGATGGATTCGCTCGCCAGCGGATCGCCGGCGCGAAAGCTGGCGGCGGAAACGCTGGCCAACGCGTTTGCGGGCGCATTCGGATTACTGATGCGGTAAACCGCGCCGCCCAGATGCACAACGTACAGTTCACCGAATTCGTCTTCGCCGAACGAAGCGATGTTGTACGGCGAATCGAGCAGCAGACGCGCCGCGCCGTTTTCAAACAGAAAGATTTCGCCGGTGCAGTAATCGCCGAAAACATACGAACCCGCCGGCAGCGTCTGGCGCTTTCCGCGATACACGTACCCGCCCGTCACCGAACAGCGCCCGGACGCCTGCTGGTATTCGTGAATCGGCGGCGTAAACCCGGAGGCAGTGCAGGAAGCCGGGCCGAGATTCGTGCAGCGCGTTCCTTCCAGCACGCGCCAGCCGTAGTTTTTGCCGAGTTCAATAATGTCTATTTCCTCAACCGCCCCTTGCCCGACATCGCCCGCGTAAAGCTGACCAGTTTCGCGGTCAAACGACCAGCGCCAGGGATTGCGCAATCCCACGGCATAAATTTCATCCCGCCCCGGCGTTGCGCCAAAGAAGGGATTCGATGGCGGCGACGAATACGGCACAGCGCCGTTCGGCGTGTTGACATCAATGCGCAGAAACTTGCCCAGCAATTCTTCGATGTTCTGTGCGCGATTTCCCGGATCATTGCCTGATCCGCCATCGCCCATGCCGATGTACAAAAAACCGTCCTTGCCAAAATCCATCATCCCGCCGTTATGATTGGAAAACGGCTGCGGAACCGTCAGCACAATTTTTTCCTCCACGTCTGCCACGTTCGCACTGCCAATCGAAACGCGAAACTCCGAAATAACCGTCGCGCCATCCGGCTGCCGGGTGTAGTTCACATAAAATCGGCGATTGGCGCTGAACTGCGGATGGAAAGCCAAGCCAAGCAAACCACGCTCGTCTCCCTGCGCCGTGGTGGTCAGCACTTTTGCCGTCAGATTCAAAAATGGTGTCGGCAAAGGCTGAGACGCGCCCGGCGTTACCAAGCGCACCAGACCCGCCCGTTCGACAATGAAAAGCCGATTGCTGCCGTCGCGCGCGCTGGCAACCAGCAGCGGACGGTTCAGCCCGCTGACTACCGGCTGCAACTGAATCGTCGTTTGCGCCGACACAACGTCATCAATCAAATGTGTGTGACTGGCGGCCCAAACAACACCGCCAACCAGCAGCGCTAAAAGCAAAGTGCGAAGCGCGAATTTACGCATACATCCTCCTTCGGATCGGTTTATCGCCTCAAAGCAGCTCAAGAAAATCTTGAGTCTTTTGATTTTCCATTTGCCAATTGTCATTTTTCATTCGTCATTGCTGATTCGCACCGAAAGCAATGACAAATGGGAAATAATTGCATCTCGCTTTTTCCGCGTTGGTGCTGATGCAAGTTGGGGAGTGTAAATATAAGTTGGGGGGGTGCCGATGGAGGTTACAGGATTTCCCGCGCATCGCCAACGCGCCTGGTGACGCGCTGCCGGTCGAGATGTTCCAGCAGCGGAATGGCATATTTGCGCGAAATACCGGTCAGATCCTTGAATGCCCCGACATCCAGTTTCGCGCCGTGCTCGGCCTTGAATTGCTGTAACGTGGCGCGAAGCGATTCAATTGCGCTGCGATGAAAGACCAGATCGGCGACCTTCACCAGTTCGCCGCTCGTGACCAGCATTTGCGCGAAGCGTTGCGCGCGCGCGGCGTCAATGCCGAATTGCGAACCGGCCTGGGCAATCGCTTCTTCGAGCGAAATCGGCTGCAATCCGGCGCGCGCGTAGACTTCGGCCAGGTGATCTTTTGCCGCCTGCTCTTCGACCGAAAGCGCGACGCGATGACTGCCGAGACGCAGCAAATCCTTTTCGGCCAGGACCTCGTTGCGTTCGGTCAGTTGTCCGATGACAGCGCGGAAAATTTCCGGCGGCAGGTTGGTAAACAGTTTTTCGCGCAACTCTTCGCGCGCCATGCCCGATTCCAGCGGCGCGCGCTGGTGAAACGCTTTCAGCATGGCGCGCACCTGTTTCGCCAGATCGTCAAACTGCGTTCGGGCAATCAGCAGCAACGGATTGGCGACGACCGCGACCAATCGTTTCGCCCTGGTCAGCAGGTCAGCAGCGCGCTTGAGATTTTCATCCGGCAACCCGCTGCGCGCGGCAAGCGCGGCGAAATTCATTCCCTGCTCGCCCGCCATTTCCACCAGCAGCGCAACGCGCTCCACTTCATCCGCCTTCGCCAGTTTTTCCAATTGCGCGACGGCCTGCGCGCCTTCGCGCACGCGGTGTTTGCGCGGAAGTGAATCCACCACGCGTCCACCGCCGATGGTGACCATCGGCGAATAGCTGCGAATGATGAAATGATCTTCCGGCAAGGCCAGCGTCGGCGATTCCAGCCGCAACTGCGCAAAACAGGCCGCGCCCGGCGCAAGTTCGCTTTGACCCAGCAGGACGATGCGTGCCAGCACTTCCGCCGTGCCGATGTGCAGACGAACCCGGGCGCGTGTGCGAAGCGGGCGCGGCGCCGATTTCAACAGATGCAGCTTCACGTCCAGCATCGAAGCCGAAATGAGCCTTCCAGCGGGCGCAAGCACTTGGCCGCGCGCAGCCTCGTCCAGTTCAACTCCCTGTAAATTGATCGCGGTGCGTTCGCCGGCTTTGGCTTCCTGGGTCGCGTGGCTATGCACCTGTATGCTGCGCGCCCGCGCCCGCTGCTGTCCCGACGATAATGCCGGCAGCAATTCCAATTCGTTGCCCACGCCGATGCGCCCGGCAACCAGCGTCCCGGTGACGACCGTGCCGAAGCCTTTGATCGTGAAAACACGATCCACCGGCAATCGCGCAACCGCGCGTTCATCACGCGGTTCGACTTTTCTGGCCAATGCCGCGAGCGCCTTTTTCAATTCTTCAATGCCTTCGCCCGTGCGCGAACTGACGCGCAAAATCGGCGCCGCTTCTAAAAACGATCCGGCGACGTAATCGGAAACTTCGGCTTCGACCAGTTCGGCAAACTCCGCGTCCACCATGTCAATTTTGGTGATCACGATCAGCCCGGCTTTGACTTCCAGCAGGCGGCAGATGTCGAAATGTTCGCGCGTCTGCGGCATGACGCCTTCGTCGGCGGCGACCGTGAGCATGACCAGATCAATGCCGTGCGCGCCAGCCAGCATGTTTTTGACGAAGCGCTCGTGACCCGGCACATCCACGAAACCGAAATGCACATCGCCAACGGTCAGATCGGCAAAGCCGATGTCAATCGTGATGCCGCGCTCTTTCTCTTCCTTCAGACGGTCTGCGTCCACGCCCGTCAGGGCGCGAACCAGCGAAGTCTTGCCGTGGTCAATGTGGCCGGCGGTGCCGACGATGATGCGTTTCATACCAATTTCGGATTGTGGATTGCGGATTGCGGATTCATGGGAAGCCGCAGTTTACTGCACACACTCGAATAACTCGACCCTGCCTGAACTCGAAATCCGCATTCCGCATTCCGCAATCCGCAATCCGCAATCTCGGCTGGCTTGCTCATCGCCGCCGCTTTGTAAACAATAGGTCTGCTTTCCCCTACATCGCTGACAAATCTGTAAACGAATGAATCCAACACCTTCGGAGCAAATTTCTATGTCATCGAATTCGCCGCGCTGGCGGAAGCGGGTTTTCATCACCTTGCTCAGCCTGCTTCTGCTGGGAGGAATTGTCGTTTTAAGCGCCTGGCTGTGGCTCCGCTCTGAAAAATTCAACCAGTTCGTCGCCGGGGAAATCAAAGCCAAGCTGATCGAATACGGCCTGCGTGGAGAAATCGGCAGCTTCGGTTTTGCCTGGGATACGCAAACCGCGCGGCTGAAAGACCTGAAGGTGTACAACCAGCGAACCAATCAGTTGGTCGCTTCGGTCAAAAGTCTTGAACTGGAAACCGAGATTCAGAATTTGTACGCGCTGAAACTCAGCCGCGAAGTCACGCTCAAAAAACTCATTCTCGACGGCGTCGAAGTCTTCGTCGAAATTGACGAACAGAGCAAAAGCAATCTGGAAGGCGTCCACGCCGCGCCGTCAACTTCAAAAGCGCTCACCTTCGATTCGACCAAACTGCTGGCGGGGCTGACCGGCGGCGCGGTTCATTACAAGGACCGGCAGCGCAAAATCGAAACCGACCTTGGCGATTTGAAAATCAACGCGCAGCTTTCGCCGCAGACACCGGACTCAATCACCTTGCAGTTGCTGGCCAGCACCAGCCGGGCCAGTTTTGAAGACCGCGAAATCAAGATCGGCAAGCTGGACTTGAAAGCCCGTATCGCGCAGTCAGGAGTTGAGGTTGAACAGCTTTATTTCGATTCGACCCTTGCTGACGTAAAAGCCAAAGGCAGACTGGAGGATTTCAGCAAGCTTCGTTACGGCTTCGATGTCGAGACAAACATCAAAACGGCGGAGTTGGCGCAGTTCGCGTTTCCGACCGTGGCCGTGCGCGGCCCGGCTTCCGTCACCGGCAGAATCGAGGGCGAAGGCGGAAAGTACAATTTCAAAGGCAATGTCACCAGCGATGATTTGTTCGTCGAAAATATCAAAATGCGCGGCGTCGAGCTTTCCCAGCTCGTGGCCGAAGGTGAAGGCGACAAACTGAATCTGACGCTCAATCGCGCCAGCGTGAAATCGCTCCTCGTGGACATTGCGCAAATCGGTGGCGTCACGATCGGCGATGTCAAAGGCGAAGTGAAACTCAACGGCAAGGATACTGAAACCACGCTGACAACCCCCACGGTCAACATCGCCACCGTTGCCTGGCCGGACAGCAAGCTGGCGAATCTGCGATTGAGCAAGGTGACCACCAAAATTCTGGGCGGCAAATACCAGGTCAACGCCGACGCCAAGCTGGACGGCGGCAACATCAGCGGCGCTGAAGTCCAAAGCGCCACCGCCAAAGCCCTGTTCGACAACGCGGCGCTGACCGTCAGTCAGATCAAAGCCAGCACGATGGGCGGCACGGTCGAAGCCGAATACGTCCTGCCCATGGCGAAAGCCGCGCCGCAGCGCGTCAAAGGCACTTTCGCCAATCTGCAAACCGCAGACCTGCTCTCCGTCGCCAAAGCCAGGGACGTTCCCGTCACCGGGCAGGCGAGCGGCGAGGTCGAACTGAGTTTTTCAGGCAGCAATCTGCGCAGTCTGGACGGCAAAGTCACCGCCCGTTTCGAGGGCAAAGCCAACGAAAAGACCGAAGCGATTCCCTTGACCGGCGAAGTTGCTCTGACCGCGCAACGCGGCGTGTTTACCTTCGATCAGTTCCAACTTGTCACCGGCGCGTCAAAGCTGACGGCGAGCGGCACGCTGCTGGCAGACGGCGAATCCGATTTGCGCGTTTCGCTCCTTTCCACCGAAGCCGAACAACTTGTTCAGATTGCCCGCTCGTTTGAAGCCGCCCGGCCCTTCATCATCGAAAACGAGCCGCAGTTGCTGGGCGAATTGAAATTCGAGGGACGCGTCACGGGCAAGATTGAAAACCCCGTCGTGGAAGGCGATGTGAGCGCGGCAACCGTTGGACTGCGCGACGCATTGCTCGGTTCTTTGTCAGGCCATGTGGTCGCTTCGGCGGCTGAGTTGCGCGTGCAAAACGGGTTGATCTCCGCGCCGAACGGCGGTTCGGCCAAATTCGATCTGTTTGCGCCGCTCGATCCAAAGGCGGAAACCGGCAATCTAATCGCCACCATTGACCGCATCAGTTTGGAAATGATTCTGGCGGCGGCGGGCGCGCCCAATGCCGAACAGTTTGTCAGCGGCGATGTTTCCGGCAGCACGAATCTGACCGGATTGCCCGGCAGGCTGGTCGGTTCGGCGACGCTCAATCTGACCAACGGCACCGTCGCCAATCAGCCCACGCAACTGGCGATTGCCGATCTGAAGTTCGACGGCAAACAGGCGTTGCTGGAACGATTGGAAGTCCGTCTTCCCCAAACCCGGCTGGCGGTCACCGGCAATCTGAATCTGGACGATTACGCCTTTCAAACGCAGGGCAAAGTCAATCAAATCGCGCTCGGCTCGCTGGCCGAATCCTTCGAGCTGAAAAACACCGTGATCGAGGGGTTCGCCGACGCCGAATTCCAGGTCAGCGGCAAGCTCGATCAACTGAACAGAGCGCGCCAGGCGCCGGAATTCGACTGGGAAAGCCTGAAAATCGAGTTCTCGGCCATTGGTCAAAACGTCCGGGTCAACGGACGCGACGCGGGCGAACTGCGATTGACCGCGCACACCAGCCCCGGCGGACGCATTGACGCCGAACTGGTGACGGGCATTCTGGCGGCGGTCACCAAGGACAAAGCCTTCAAACCCGAAATCCTGAAAGCCAGCATCGAGCTTAAAAAACCAGGCCGCCCCCTGTTGATCGAAAGCGACCTGAGCGATTTGGATTTGTCGCCGATCATCGCGACCTTCGCGCCCGACATCGGTTCCCAGGTGCGCGGCGCAATCACCGGCAAGCTGCGGATCGAAGGGCCGACGGCGGACAGCCAGGGCAACGCCACTGCGGAATTGTTGCGCGGCGGATTGACGCTGACGGCCATCAAGCTGGACGTGCTCGACAGTCCGATCAACATTCCGACGCCGGTCACGATTGCGCTCGACCGTTCGCAAATCACGATTCCCTCGACCCCCATCACCGGCGAGGGCATTGATTTGAAGCTGGGCGGCGCAATCGGGCTGGGCGAGGAAGCGGCCATGAATTTCGCACTGAACGGCTCGCTCAACCTGGAACGGCTGCCCTCCGTGACGACCGATGTCTTTTTGAGCGGCGCGGTCAACGTGGACGCCCGATTGACCGGCACGGCGGAAAAACCCGTGCTGAACGGCGCGGTTGACTTCAACGCCTTCGGTCTTTCGACCCAGGAGTGGCCGGTCTTTGTCTCAAACGGCACTGGCCGCTTGCGGCTCGCCGGAGATCAAATCACGCTGGAAAACTTCACCGCGGACGCCAATGACGGACGGTTGGTGATGACTGGCGAGACGAAATTGACGGGCCTTGCGCCGGCGGAATGGAAATACAGCATCAAGGTGACGGAAGCCGCGATTTACTACGAAGAATTCAACGCAACCGTCAATGGCGATCTGACGCTTGCCGGCACGCCGCAGGGACAGCGGCTGGACGGTTCGATCACCGTTCCACAGGGCGAATATGTGACGCGCGTTGATCTGGACAATCTGATCGGCGGCGGCGCGGGCAATCTGGGATTTAATTTCGGCGGTGGCGGCGGCGGCACCCAGTCTTCGCTGATTCCGCCGGTCACATTGAACCTGCGCGTCGAAGCGCGCGATTCGCTGCTGGTTCGCGGCAACCAGATCAATGCCGCCGGTTCGGCGCTGCTGACCATCGGCGGCACACTGACGGATCCGGACCCGCGCGGGCGCATCGAAACCGAAAGCGGTCTGGTGCGATTTCGCGGCCAGCGCTACGAAATCACCCGGGGCACGCTCGATCTGCCGGCGGGCAGCAGTCAGACGCCGGTGCTGGATCTGGTTGCCGAATCGGAAGTCAGCGGCTACCGCGTCTATCTGGACATGCTGGGGCCGATTGACGCCATTGAGTTGAAATTCCGTTCGGAACCCCAATTGACGCGCGACGAAATTATTGCCCTGATCACCACGGGCCGCACGGAGGCCGGAACGCTCACCAGCCAGGACCCGCTCCGGCAGGGCTTCGGCGCGGCGGCTTCCCTGCTGACTTCAGGATTGATTTCGAAACCGACGGAACAACTACTCGGTTTGAGCCGCTTCCAGATTGATCCCATCTTGCGTCCAAACTCCAACCCGGCGGCGCGATTGACCGTGGGCCAGCAGCTTTCGCGCAACATCTATCTGAGTTATTCAACCAACCTGGGCACGGACCAGGATCAGACCGCGCTGGCCGAATACACCCTGTCGAACCGTTTTTCGGCGCTGGCGACATACAGTCAGGGGGGCAGCGCCGCGCGCCAGGGCGTGCAGGATGGCGCATTCACGATTGAATTGCGCGGGCGGCAGCGCTTTTCGCTCGGTTTCCAACCGCCGCTTCCGCCTGTGCTGGCGGGCAGTGGAGGCAGTACGGCGGCTTCCACACGCCCCAAATTTCCTTCGGCGCAGGTCACGGTGGAGCCGGTTCCCAAGTTGAAGCTGAGCAACAAAACACTGAAAGACCTGCTGCCGGTCATGACGCAGGGCTTCAGCCGTTCGCTGGCGCGGCTGGGTGAGCGCCGGTTGAATGAGTATTTGCAGGAACAGGGCTACTTTTTCGCCGAAGTCACGTACCGCTGCGAACCCGTAAATTGCGCCGGTTCCAATCTGAAACTGTATTACGACATCGAACCGAATCAGATTTACGACCTGAAACAGATTCGCATTGATGGCACCCAAAACGTCCGCCTGGCGGATGTTGAAGGCGAACTGCTGTCTCAAACCGAAAGCATCGTCGGCGGCATTCCCTTCCTCAAGGATTTGCCACTGATTGGCGGCTCGGTGCGCGGCCTGACCAGCAATTCGCGGCTGAGCGGCGACGAAGAGACGATTCGCGGCAAACTGGTGGATCAGGGGTTTCGCAATGCGCGCGTGAAATCACGGCTGGCCTTCAATCCGGACAATGACGATCTGATCGTGATCTTCGATGTCCAGGAAGGCGTGCAGGCCGGAATTGCCGACATCGTGCTGCGCGGCAACGCGGTGTTTGACGCGAAGGAATTGCGCGAAGCCATTCCGATCAAATCCGGCGAAGCCTTTTCCCTGACGCGCGCCCGGCTCGGCGCGCAGCAGATTCGGCGGCTTTACGCCGAACGCGGCTACCTGGAATCGAATGCCGCGCTGCAAATCGCGGATCTGGACGAAGACAGCGTCCAACTGATTTATGAAATCAACGAAGGCGCGCGCGCCATCGTTTCCGACATTGAAATCAACGGGATCACGAAAACCGGGCTGGGGTGGGTGCGCCGTTACCTGGCCTTCAAAAACGGCGATTTGCTGACCCCGGCGCTGATTGCGCAGACGCAGCGCGACCTGTACGCCACCAACGCTTTTCGCGAAGTCACCGTCCGCACCGAACCCGTCAGCGGCGTAACAGGCAACCCTGCCGGCACCGGGGATGGTTCGGCGCACAAGGTGACCATCAATCTGACCGAAGCCAAACCGCTGTTGTTCGTCTACGGTCTGGGGTATTCCACGGACGACGGCGCGCGCGGCCTGATCGAAATCGCCAACACCAATCTGGGCGGCACGCTGGATTCGCTGACGCTGCGGCTGCGCGGAAGCCGCCGTGAACAATTCTCACAGCTTTCATTTACGGATTTGCGGCCCTTCGGCACGCGGTTTCCGACCACGATTTCGGTCTTTTACAACCGCAACGGGAATCTGCTGCCGGCAGTGCGGCGGCGGCAACTGTTCGAGGGTGAAGTGCAGGATGTGCCCAATACCCAGCCGTTCGGCCTGAGCCGCTTTGCCGCGTTCATTCAAACCGAGCGCAAACTAAACCCGCAAACTTCGCTCCGCCTGCGCTACAACCTGGAACGCGCCAAGCTGTTCAATCTGGACAATGTCCCGGAAACCGAAATTACCCGCAACGAGCGCGCCATCCGCCTGGGGATGTTCTCTTTCGGCGTGACCCGCGACACCCGCGACAGCGCACTGAACTCAACCAGAGGGCGACTGATCAGCGCGGATTATTCCATTGCGGCCAATATTCTGGGCGGCAACGAATCGTTCAATAAGTTCTTTACGACCTTTCAGCAGTATAAAACCTTTCCGGCAGGGACTTCCGTGCTGGGAAACACCACACTGGCCTTTTCCGCGCGCATTGGCCTGGCCAATGCGTTTCGCGATGCCGACCGCAATGGCGACGGCTTGATCAGCGACAGCGAAACCCGTTTGCCGATCAGCGAACGCTTCTTTTCCGGCGGCGCAACGACGCTGCGCGGTTTCCGGTTTGAAACCGCCGGCCCACAGGACGTGCTCTTCAACCCGAACCAGCAGACCGGCCCCAATACGCCGTTCGTGCTGCCAACACTGGTTCCAGTGGGCGGAAACGCGCTGGCGGTTTTCAATTTCGAACTGCGGTATCCGCTGACACAGCGGTTGCGGCTTGTACCTTTTTACGATTTGGGTAATGTTTTCCGGCGCGTCAGTGATTTCAGTTGGGCGGGAATGACGCATACTGTCGGAGCCGGTTTGCGCATCAACACACCGCTGGGACCGGTGGGGGTGGATTACGGCTTTTTGCTCGATCCGCCGGTGTATTCTGTTCCCGGCGTGCCGGGCGCTGTACTGCGGCAACCACGCGGCTCGATTCACATTCGATTTGGACAATCATTCTGACATGGTACGCATCGCTTCCAGCCTGCGCGGTTGGAAGTACGCGCTTTCCTGATCAAGACGACTTTTGCGGACGACTGCGCGCTGGAAGCGATGCGTACCATGGATTGAGGAGAAAAGTTTATGGCGAAATTCTGTTCGCAGTGCGGCTCTCAGGTCACCGAAACACAGCGTTTCTGCAACAAATGCGGCGTACAGTTGCAACCGACGCAACCAGCCGCCGGCGGCTATTCCGCGCCAGCGGCCAATTATCCAAACCCTGAAACGCCGAAGTATCAAACACCTCCGGAATATCAACAGCCTGGGTACGGCCAGATGCCATATCAGCAGCCGTACCAACCGCCCGTCGCCAGCGGAGATTTGAAACCGAACATCGCCGGGGCGCTGTGTTATCCGCTGTCGTTTGTCACCGGCATCCTGTTCCTGGTGCTGACGCCTTACAACAAAGACCGGTTTGTGCGCTTTCACGCATACCAGTCCATCTTTTTCTTCGCGGCAATTCTGGCATTGAACATTGCGCTGGGAATCCTGGGGATCGTGCTGCCCTGGCGGCTGGAAAGGTTGCTGGACAGAGCCGTGGATTTACTGAGCTTTGGCGGAACGTTATGGCTGATTTATCAGGCGTATCGGGGCGAGAAATTCAAAATGCCGGTCATCGGCGATCTGGCGGAAACGCAGGCGGAAAAACTGTAGGTTGGTTTTTCTTCGGCAGCGGTGCTATTTTTACCGGGCTGACGATTCCCCGCCCGAACCCGTAAAGCATCGTAAATGTAAGGAAGAATTGTTATGAAGTGGAAAGCAATCTTCATTCTGCTGGCAGCCTTTTCGCTCGCGGCGTTTGCCGCCGGGCAGACGAAAAAGGTGGACGACCGCGCCCTGCCTCAACTATTGAGCGAAGCCGAAGTCCAAACCATCCTCAAGCAGACAAATCCGAAACCGCACGTTGAAGCCGCGCTCAAGGTCTCGGATGCGCGATTGGCCAGCGCATTGAAAAGCGTCCAGGCCAATGAATTCAAAGCCGCGGTTCAGGATGTGGACGTTTTCGCGGATTTGGTGATTTACGCCGACGATTACACCCGCAAGCTTCCTGACGCACAACAAAAAGACCGCAATCACTGTCTGAAAAAGATTGAGCAGACGATTTTCAAACAGACGCGCAATCTGGACTTCATCGCGCGCGAAGTGCCGTATGAAGACCGCGAGCCGGTCGAGGAAAAAATTAATCAAGTGAAAAAAATCCGCCTGCGAGCAGTCAATGATTTGCTTGGCGGCGGCAGGGCCATCAAAACCTCCGATCAAAAATAATATCGGGAAATCATCCCAGGAAATGATCAACACCCTATGCCTTGACCGAAAATCCCTGGCCTTCACGCGCACCGACGACCCGGATCAAATCAGCCATCTCTGCGCCCGGACGAACAACGTCATCTGGGTGGATGTTCCCAACCCGGAAAGCAGGGATTTCGACGACCTCGCCCGCGAATTCAATTTCCATCCGCTGGCCATCGAAGACTGCAAAAAAGGTCATCAGCGCCCGAAAATTGACGAATACACCGGCTATTACTTCATGGTTCTCTATGAAGCCGAAATGCGCGACAACGGGGATTTGGAGTTATGCGAATTGAACATCTTTCTGGGACAGAATTACCTGGTCACGGTTCATAGCAAACCGATTCGCGCAATTCAGACCGCCGAGCGGCTCTGGCAGGAATGGACGGATCTGGCAGAGCGCCGCAGTGGCCTGGTGACGTATCTGCTGGTGGATTCCATCGTGGATGATTACCTGCCGCTGCTGGATTCGCTGTCGGACAAGGTCGAGCAACTGGAAGAGCAGATCTTCGAAGACTTCCGCACCGAAGCACTGCAGGAAATCTTCAATATCAAAAAACAGCTTCTTTTTTTCCGCCGCGCCGTCGTCCCGCTGCGCGATGTGTTCAACACCTTGCAGCGCCGCGAACAGCCGATCTTTTCGCGCGACACGATGATTTATTTCCAGGATGTGTACGACCATCTGGTTCGCGTCGCCGATATGATTGACACGCTGCGCGAACTGATTGCCGCGACGATGGATGCGTATCTGTCGGTTTCCGGCAATCGAATGAACGTGGTGATGAAACGGCTGACGTCCATCTCGACCATCCTGATGTCGGCCACGCTGGTTGCGGGCATCTACGGCATGAATTTTAACTTTATGCCGGAACTGGGCTGGCGCTACGGTTACACCGGCGCGCTCACCAGTATGCTGGTCATCGCGCTGGCGCTTTACTACTACTTCCGCAGGATCAACTGGCTATGAAGCAGAACAAGCATTACAAAAAGCTGCGGCGGCTGGTGCACGGCGGCACAACCCGGCTGCAGAAACCCGCTCAACCAACCGTGGAGAAATCTTTTCGGGCGGTCCAGGATGAAGACGACAGCCATGCAGACGAGGGCATTTTGCGCATGGATAAACCGAACCGGCTACCGGCGGCATTGGCCGAGGCCAGCGAAAACGGCGAAAACGGCCTGATGCCCGGCCCGCTGGTCATCACCATTACGGTGGCCGCCATCCTCTTCATCGGCATCATGACCTGGTTCATCGCGCAAATGCCCGGGAAGTGAATCATGCCGCTACTCGTGCCGTAAGGCCTTGATCGGATCCACCTTCGCCGCATGCAGCGCCGGATAGATCGCGGCCAGCAAACTGACCATCACCGCAAACAGAATCGCGCCACCCCACAAATACCAGGGGATCGAGAAAAATTCGACGTAGCGCACCGCCTGCCCGGTCTGCCGCGTGATCCATTGATTGGCCAGCACATTGGCGACGCGATCAATCCCCCATCCGGCCAGCACGCCCAGCACGCCGCCCAGCAAACCGATCAAGCTGGCCTCGACAAAGAAAATTCGCATGATCTCGCCGTCCGAACCGCCGATGGCTTTCATAATGCCGATTTCGCGCGTGCGTTCGCGGATGGACATGATCATCGTGTTCGAAATGCCGAACGACGCCACCAGCAGGGCGATCCCGCCAATCAACGCCAGGCTGCTGTTGATGATCAGAAAAATACGCTCGATTTCTTCCAGTTGATTGGTGACGGAAAAGGCGCGAAAGCCCAGTTGCTCAATCTTCTGGGTAACGGGTTTAATCCGGCTGGGATCGGCGACACGAAGCTCGACGGCGCGATAGCCCGCCTGTCCGGTCAGCGTCGCGCCCATTCGCTCCATCGGCGAAAGATTGGCTTCGCGCAATTGTTTGGCCTGTTCCATCGGCAGGTAAAAACCTGCGCTGCCGAACGGGCTGAAATTCACGCCGCCTTCGTTTTTCAGCACGCCAACGATGCGAAACACGCGTTTGTCGTAGCGGCTGTCATCGTTTTCGCCGCCGGCTGGCGGAGTCGCGCCCGCGCCCGGCGCGTTGAACAGCGGAATGCCGAAAATGCTGCCCTGCTCGTTTCCGCCGCCAGGCAGGGAAAGCAGCGTGATGTCCTGACCGATCACAGCCTGCGCTTCGCGCTGACGCTCTTCATCGGTTTTGGTGGAAACGGTTTGAAAAGGCCCGCCGCCCGGAGGCCCGCCGCGCCGGTTTTGGCGGCGGCGAAAAGCTTCGGCGGAAAAAGCGTTGATGAAACTTTCATTGACCACCGCTTCTCCGGCATCGTCCGTTTGAAAACTGCCCCCCGCCAGGAAGGTTTTGAACCGGGGATCGGCAACCGGCGTCGCGCCGCCAATCGTCTGAAACCGTGTCCGGCCATTGAAGCGCGTGTAACAAGTGAAGGTGACAATCGGCGCGGCGAATTTGACGCCCTCCAGCGTTTTGATTTCCGCAATGGCGTCGTCATCCAGCACACGGCGCGGGCGCTGCGGTGCGGCTGGTGAGGCTCCGGCTTCGGGAGAGGCTTGCGGTGAAGCCCCCTTTTCCACCTCCTGCTCGCCCTCATCCAGCGCCGTGCGCCCTTCGCTCATGGTCAACAAATCGTCGGCATCCGCGCCCAGCACCGTCATCGAAGTGAACGCATCCAGCCGCGCGAACGCCTGGGCAATGATGTTCTGCTGCAAGCCGATGCCGAAGCTGACCATCGTCACAATCGCCGCCACGCCGACAATGACGCCAATCACCGTCAGCGCGGTCCTCAATTTGGCCTGCCGCAGATTCCGCAGCGCCAGCGCAATGATGTCCGCAAAGTTCATACTCCGCCCTCCATCACCCGTCCGTCTTTCAGTCTGACGATTTTGGTCGCGTACCGGGCGGCCAATTCCTGATCGTGCGTGATCAGCACAATGGTCTTGCCATCGCGCTGGCGCATTTCGTCCAGCAGGCCGATGACTTCGGCGGCGCGATTGCTGTCCAGATTGCCCGTCGGTTCGTCCGCCAGCAGCACCTGCGGCTGGTTGGCGATGGCGCGGGCGATGGAAACCCGCTGCTGTTCGCCCCCGGAAAGTTCCGACGGCAGATGATCGGCGCGCGGCAACAAGCCAACGCGGTCGAGCAAGGCCAGCGAACGCTTGCGGCGCTCGGATTTATTCAAACCGGCAAACGCCAGCGCCAGCGAAACGTTATCGCGCGCGGTCATGGTCGGAATCAGGTTGAAGCTCTGAAAAATCATTCCCACGCTGTGCAGCCTGTAACGGGACATCTCCCGCGACGAAAGCGGCGCCAGGCTTTTGCCATCGAACAAAACTTCGCCGCCGGTCGGACGATCCAGCCCGCCAAACAAATTCAGCAAGGTGGATTTGCCGGAACCGCTGGTGCCCAGAATGGCCGCGAATTCGCCACGCTGGATGGAAACGGAAACTTCGGACAGCGCGCGGACGGTTTCCGCCTTCATCTGGTATTCGCGCGTCACGTTGTGAGCTTCGAGAATAGACATTTGTTTTGATTGTTTCAGAGAGTGGAACGACTGCGCCTGCGATGCGCAAGGCATCATAGAAGGGATCAACTTTGAGGTAAAGATTGCCGCGGATTTACAGGCGTGGTGAACTTCGAAGGCGGCAAATTACTGGCAGAAACAAATTATCCATTACCCATTTCACATTGCCCATTGGCCGTCAGGGGAGAACCAATTTCCTCTGTCGGATAATGGGTAATGCTCAATGGCGAATGGGTAATGTTGAATTCCTCAGCAATGCCGCTGCTTGTGGGACGTGTTCTCCGGCAGTCAGCAGTGCGCGAAATGCTCCGGGTGTCATTCCGCTGAACCGTTTGAACAGGCGGGTCAGATGACTCTGATCCGAAAAACCGGCGAACTGCGCGACTTCAACCAGCGGCAGGTCAAAATCGCCAAGCAATTGAGACGCAAACTGAACCCGCAGCCGCTGCTGGTATTCGCCGATGGTCTGGTGATGAAACTGGCGAAAGACCGCCGCCAGATGAACCGGATGAACGCCCGCGTCCCTGGCCAGATCGCTGGTCAACAGGTTGTACTGAAACTCCGCGTGCAATCGGTCAATCACCTGCGCCAGCCAGGCGGGCGGGGTTCTTTCGTTGGGGAGCCGCAGGCGCGTGGCCATCGCCAGCATTTCCAGCAGCAGGCCTTCCAGCACCAGCGGCGAGCAGCCTTGCGCCTGCTTGTGTTCGCGATACATCCGCAAGGCCAGCCAGACCAAATCTCCGCCCTGCACGTCGAACACAATGTCCGGCACCGCCGCAAACTCTCGCAGGCGGTCAAGCCACTGGTGCTGTACTTCAACGGTAAAAAACTTTCCGCCTTCGCGCCCGATTTCATCCAGATGCGTCAGGTCCGGCGGATGCCAGACAATGGTCATCGGGCGATAATGGATGGTCCGGGTTCGGAAAAATTCGCGATAAGCGCCTTCCAGCAAGAGGCTGAAGAATCCCACCTCGTGCGAATGGCGCGGCAACAATTTGCCATTGGCATGAACCAATTCCGAAAGAATCAGCCCCGCAACATGCTGTTTGTTGACCGAGTGGCCGTAAAACTGCCCGGCCCTGAGATGGGAATTGTGTTCGGAACAGGAGTCTTGTTTGCTCATGGCAGTCAGGGATACGCGCGCGCCTTGCCGCCAGTTCGCCCAACCTTTGATTCGTTCAATACAAAAATCCCGCTTTCCGCTAGTCTGAAAGCCGCTCGTGACCGTGATCGTTCTGCTTGACTGAAAACCCTTGAAAACAGACTGCGGCGATCCAACGAAATGGATCGCCGTGAGGGAATCAATGAAATGAAGAGAAGAGAATTTGTCGTTGCCAGTTCGTTGGGGCTGACCGTCCTGGCCTCCGGCGTCCTTGCTCAGGAAAAGAAACAGTACGTTTGCCCGCCCTGCGGATGCAATCACGACGGCGAAGTTCACAACGAGCCAGGACGCTGCCCGGCCTGCGACATGGCATTTGTCGAAAAGACTCCGGCCATGAGCGAAGTGACCGCCATTCCAGCCTTCCTGAAATTGAATGACCAGGTCTGGACGGGCGGCCAGCCGACAATGGAGCACCTGTCGAAGCTGAAAGACGGCGGCATCAAAGTCATCCTCAACCTGCGCCCGCACAGCGAACACAATGGCGGGCGCGAGGAAGCCAAAGCGAAGGAACTCGGCCTGAAATATTTCAATATCCCGATCGTCTTCCGCGAACCGCAAGCCGAAGACGCGGACGATTTCCTGAAAATCACCGATGAGCAACTGAAAAACGGCCCGGTCTTCATTCACTGCGCGGCGGCCATCCGCGTCGGCGGATTCTGGATGATTCGCCGCGTGCTGCGCGACGGCTGGGAATTCGACAAGGCGCTGGAAGAAGCCAACAAGATCGGCCTGCGCAACCAGCCGACGCTGATCGAATTCGCCAAAGGCTACATCGAAAAGAACAAGAAGAAATAGGCCAAGCGTCTGGAGGAAGTCATGAAATTTCTGCTTTCGCTATCCCTGTGCGTAGGGCTGGCATCGGCGACGCACGCGCAAAATTGGCCGTCGTTCCGTGGTCCGCAGGCTTCCGGTGTCGCTGACGGAATGAATCCGCCGGTCACCTGGGACGTTGAGAAATCCACCAACATTTTGTGGAAAACGCCGATTCCCGGCCTGGCGCATTCCAGCCCGGTCGTTTGGGGAAACCGCGTTTTTGTCACAACAGCCATCAGCAGCGCGGCGGATTCCCAATTCGTGTTCGGCTTGACGGAAACGGCGGCAGCGGCCAAGGACAATTCGAAACACGTCTGGCGCGTGTACTGCCTGAACAAAAACACGGGCCGCATTTTGTGGGAAAAGACCGCCAGCGAAGGCGCGCCGAAAGTCAGCCGCCACGTCAAGGCCAGTCACGCCAATTCGACGCCCGCAACCGACGGCAAACATCTGGTCGCGCTATTCGGCTCTGAAGGACTGTTCTGTTACGACCTCGATGGAAAGCTGCTGTGGCGGCAGGATCTGGGCGTGCTGGATGGCGGTTGGACGCCGGCCAAGGGGCTTTTCTGGGGCTTCGGCAGTTCGCCCGTGATTTATAAAAACATGGTCATCGTGCAGTGCGACACGCAGAGCCAGTCGTTTCTGGCGGCCTTCAATCTGGCCGACGGCAAGCCGGTCTGGCGCACGCCGCGCGAAGAAGACACTTCATGGAGCACGCCGACCATCCTGGAAAGCGGCAACCGGGCGGAACTCGTAGCCAGCGGGACGAAGTACTTTCGCGGTTATGACCCGCTGACAGGCAAGGAACTTTGGCGGTTGGCCGATGGCACGGATGTCAAGATTCCCACGCCTGTCGCCGCGCACGGCTTGTATTACCTGGGCGGCGGCAGCGCGCACGACAAACTGAACTTTTACGCTGTTCGCGCCGGGGCCAAAGGTGACATCAAAACTTCAGCGGCAAATGAAAACCTGGCCTGGCAAAGTCAGGCGATCAAACCGCATGTCGTCACGCCGATAGTTTATGGCGATTATCTGTACGCCTGCTCGGACACAGGCATCCTGACGCAATTCAATGCCAAAACCGGCGAAGCAGGGTTTCGCGGGCGTCTGGGGCGCGGCGCATCCTTCAACGCCTCGCCGGTCGCCGCCGATGGCAGGCTGTATTTCGCCAGCGAAGACGGCGAAGTCTTCGTGGTCAAAGCCGGAACCACGTTTGAGTTATTGGCTCGCAATCCGGTGGGAGAGGTGATGATGGCAACGCCAGCCATCACCGACAAGATGCTGATCCTGCGCGGCCAGCATCTTGTTTTCGGCCTCAAAAACAAGTGAAGAGATTTCAGCGGCTGACGCGGAAGGTTGGCGGAACGGTTGTGATCGGCAGCAGCGTTTTGTTGGCTCCGGCGGCGCGCACCGCATAAACCTGCACGGAATGCTGGCCGCCGGGCAGGTTCAGGGATTCAAGCGCGAAATTGAATCCGTGATTTGATTGGGCCGTGACGCCCGCCTGAACCAGATCCTCCCGTTTTTCATCAGCCAGCTTCGACGCGGCGAATTTGCCGTCAATAAACAACTGCACTTCGAGCGCGGCGGCGGGCGATTGCGGATCGTGAACCCACCCCGCAACGCGCGTCTGATCAGCCACGTCAATGGCGCCGCGCAATTGCGGGCTGAAGGTCGTAAAGCCGGCGAGCGTCGCCACCACGCAAACCAGAATCACTTCAACAAACGATTTGGCGATCACCGCGCGAAGCAGTTTTGAAGCAACGAAGCTTTGTGTCTTCGCTTCCATCAGCCTTCCGCCTGAATCATCGAATAAGCCATTTTTGCCAGCACGTCCACGCGTTTGTCGAAACTGGCAAAACGCTCATCCTGCGTTTGGCCCACGTGGTAGCGGTAATAAATCTGCTGAATCACCACCGCCAGTTTGAAGACGGCGAAGGTGTGGTAATAACCGATGTTCGACACATCGCGGCCCGACCGTGCGGCGTAACGTTCGACAATTTCCGCCCGCGTCATCCAGCCGGGCAGCGCCGTCACACTGCGCAAACTGTCAGAAAGCATTTCCGGGTCATCCGCCTGCGGCCAGTAACAAAGCAGCAAGCCCAGATCAATCAGCGGATCGCCGACCGTACACATTTCCCAATCCAGGATTGCCACGATCCGCGTCGGATTGGCGGCATCCAGCATCAGGTTGTCCAGTTTGTAATCGTTATGCACCAGGGTCGGCGCCGGCGTGTCCGGCGGCAATCGTTCAATCAGCCAGCGGGCCGTTTCGGTCATTTCCGGCAATTCAGTGGTCTTTGACCGTTCCCAGCGTCCCGCCCAGCCTTCGACCTGCCGCTTCACAAAGCCCGGCGGTTTGCCGATGGCGACCAGGCCGGTGGATTGGATGTCCACCGCGTGCAGGTCGGCAAGCGTGTCCACCAAACTTTCGCTGACGCTGTGTCGCAGCCCCAAGTCATCGCCGATTTCCGGCGGAACCGTCTGTCGAACAACAATGCCGCAACGCCTTTCCATCAGATAAAACGGCGCGCCGATGATTTCCCTGTCTTCGCAAAGCAGGTAGGGTTTCGGCGCCAGTTGGAAATGCGGATGGATCGCGGCCAGCAGCCTGTATTCGCGCGGCATGTCGTGCGCGGTCGGAGCAACCGGGCCGAACGGTGGCCGCCGCATGACAAATTCCAACCCGCCGAAGCGCACGCAGTACGTCAGGTTTGAATGCCCGCCGGGAAACTGCTCGACTTCAAATTTCGCGGCAGGATCAATTGCCAGGCCGCCCAGCTTCGACGGCAGATGTTCGTGCAGATACGCTTCCAGCGCATCCCAATTCAATTCTTCGCCGTGACGAATCGGCGCGGTGTCGGTTGATGGCATAGAAAATTGATGGGTTTGGTGCGGTACCGCGGCCATCGGGGAGCGTCGCATATCACGCGACTGCCACTCCCTGACGGTCGCGGTACTGTTATTTTAGAAATCCGCTGCGACCGCTGAATTGCGCGCTGAGTTTATCATTCAACGGATCGTCCAGCGCAAGCAGCCAGCGCAAATCTTCGCTCAACCGCTGCTGCACCTGCTGGCTCAACAACTTTTTCTGATACTGCTGCTGCGGCTGGTCGCGGCGGCAATAAAAACTGTGCAGCGCCAGGCGCGGCGCGCCGGTTCGATTGGCCGTTCCGCCGTGCCACAGATGCGCGTTCATCACCGCAACGGTTCCGGCTTTTCCGAGAACCAGTTTTTCATCCGGATGCGACGCGGCAGGATCTTCGAGCACGTCCTGCGGCAGTTTGCCTGCCCGATGCGTTTTCGGCACGAACCGCGTCGCGCCATTTTCCGGCGTGAAATCGTCCAGCATCCAGATGATGTTGCAAACCGCATTGCCGCCTTCGTCCGGCAGCGCGCCCGTGTCGCAATGCAGCGGCTGCGACCAGCCGGAATGCGGACGCGCCGAGCGCGCGTTCAAACTGCTGAGCTTGAAGCCCGCGCCCAGCACCTGCCGCACGCAAGCCAGCAGTTTCGGTTCGGCAATCGCCCATTCAAAGATTTCGCCCTGCTCCACCAGATTGGCCAGACGGTCGGTTCCCGGCTCCTGTTTGAATTCCGCTCCGGCCTGCTCGCCCTGCTGCGCGAAAACTTCGGCGATGCGGCGGCGCAAGGCTTCGACGGTTTCAGGCTGTGCGAAGTTCTCCAGGATCAAAATGCCCTCTTCGTCCAGTTGCCGCCTTTCGGCTTCGGTTAATTCAATCTGCTTCCAACTCATTTGCAGTTCCTTCCTCAATACAGCCAAACGTGCCGAGACGGCCATGTTCTCTTCGGACAAATCATCCGCCGAATGGATTTGCGCCGCGTGTCGGATTGTTTGGGTAGTGGTAAACTGCCGCCCTGCGATGCTGCTTCGGGCAGCGTGCCTGTTTCCCCTGATCATCCGTGTAAACATCAAAGAGAAACTCATGGACACGAAAAAGGTTTTCCCTGTCAACCCATCTTCAGAATCTGACGAACAGAGCAATCAGATTCCGTCAGCCCCTCTTTTTTCCGGCGCTGAAGAAGAGAGCGATCAAATTCCATCGGCGAATCCCTCTTCCGGCGCGGGCGATAAAGAAACCAGCGACCTGCCCAAAAAGGGGGGAAGCCTGCCCTTTGCGGACGGCAGTCCGCAAGCGGACGGCAATCCTAAAAAGGATGTTCTGGTTCTGGTGGTGGATGACATCGTTGACAACGTCGCCCTGCTCAGCCTGGACCTGCAGCATGAAGGATATCGTGTGATCACGGCTTCCAATGGCGAAGAGGCGGTCAAAGTCGCGTTTTTAATGCGTCCCAACATCATTCTGATGGACATCAGCATGCCGCTGCTGGACGGATTGGGCGCGACAACAAAAATCCGGGAGGATGAAAGCCTGCGAAACGTGCCCATCGTGGCAGTCACGGCGTTTTCCACGGCGGGCTTCCGGCGTGCCGCCTATGACGTGGGCTTTGATGGCTATCTGACCAAGCCCATTGATTTTGATCAACTGCACGAACTGATCAACAGGCTCCTGGCCTGATTGACCAGGCTTGTCCGCGCGATGATCCAACGTGCCTGGAAAGGTTCCGCCGTGAAACAATCGCTTTTGTTTTTCCTGCTGCTGTTCGCATCGTCAACCGCTTTTGCGCAAAGTGACGGCATTGATGACGAAAAAGCAATCAAGCTCCTCTCAGGGGGATTGAACACGGACGCCGCCGCGCGCCGGCATCTGGCTGAACTGCGTGTAATTGCGGCGGCCACGCCGTACAAGCTGGAAGTGATTGTTGGCGTATCGCATCAATTGCTTGGCTGGGGTTGGCAGGATTCCGAGTCGAAGAACATCATCCGGACCTGCGCAAATGCGGCGGCGGCGATCAGCGCGGACAATGAAGGATTCAGGCGGATTGCAGCCTCTGTGGGACGGCTCAATGACGCGGAGCGATCCACCTATGCCGCCTTGTCAGCGCTCGAACACGAAGGCATCCCGGTCTGGCAAATCCTGGCGCATCTGATCGGGGAATCGGAATTACAAACAAGGGCCTTGTCGTCGAAGCGGTTGCTGCGACCGCGAAAAACAGCCGAAATTCTGCTGGCAGGGTTCGATGAAAAATACGCAGGCGCTGCTGAGCGGGAAGTCAGGAAGGCAGGACGTGCCCCAATCGTCAATCAACAATCGTCCCAGGCATCAGGCCCGTCGTCAGGCCAGGTTCCAGACCGGGGAATTGGCAACTACCAGGCTGATGTCATTCGCGTTCGGTTGGTTCCTTCCCTTTCGGCACAAGGTAAAGCGGTGCAGACGCTGTTGATTGACTGGAAGAACACCGGCACGCTGCCCATCGGGCAGGTCAACGCAACCGTGACATTTTTCGATGCCGACGGACGGCAGCTTGATGAAATCAAAAACTGGAGCGTCTTTGCGACTTACGACCGGAAGAAAATGATCAAGCCGGGCCAGGCTCACGAAGAGTTGAACAAGGATGGTTTTGTTTTTATGACGCCGGATGGCTCGAAGGCCGCAACAGCAAAGGCGGTGCTGACCAAGGTCGCCGGCCTCCCCTCGTTATAGACATCAGTCAGCCGCCCGGTGCGGCAAAAAAAGGTGAAGATGGAAAGAAAGGTAGAAAAATCCTGTAGCCGCTGCCGGACAATGAATGACATAACCGAGGCGCTCCCGAATCAGCCGATCTACTGCCGAAACTGCGGACATCGGATGGATGTGTCGCGAATCAACTGCGATTGCAGACAATGCACCTCCACCCGGGAAACATTCACCGGACCGCCCGACAGCCGTCTAAGCTGAACTTCATTGCTGCGAAGTCCCTCCCGGCCAAGCCCATCGAGCGCGAGTTGCTCGAAAGCATCGGCGCAAAACCGCCGCCGCTCGCGATCAATCTCAGACACGGCGGAGCGGGCAATCCGGAATCAATCGCGTCCGGCAAACTGCTCCAGCAACCGTGAAAGACATCCGGGTAATGACTTTGCAACCACAGCGAACTCCACCCGCCGCTGCTGTGGCCGGTGACAAAGCGAACGCCGTTCAAGCGAAAATTCCGCTCGACGTAGGGAATCAGTTCCCGCACCAGCGCATCACCCCACGGCCCATTGTTGTCGCTGTTGGCATAGCCGGAATGCCCCGTCGGACAATTGCCATCGAGCAGCAATTGCACGAAAGGAATGCCGTCGCCGCCATTTGGCGCAGGCGTCGCGCTGCCGGAAAGCCCGCTTAAATTCCCGCCGAACCCGCTGATGCTCACTTTCAACGGGAATTTCCGCGCAGCCTGTTCCAGGTATTCCTTGGGCAGACGCAGCACCGCCGTGATCTTGACGGGCGTTTGAGACTTCGGTTTCGCCAGGTCTTGTTTTGAAATCAGGTGGCGTCATCGCCTATGACGTGCGCCTCAAGCTTCTGAACATCCGTCCACACGAATGGCGAATTGCCATCGCCGCCGATCAGGATGTCTCGCCATCGTCTCCCCACGAGCCACCTTCCCTGCTTCTCTAAACTCCAAACATCCACTTTCAATCCGAGTCTTACAGCTTTTCCGGCGACTGTCTGAAAACAGGCGGTGGTCCGTGTCTTGCGCCCTCTTCCGTGCTCAGACGGAACAGGCCGACAGGCTGAAGACGCGGAACGTCATTCACCTCAAACAAAGGATTTCCAAAACAAATTCAGAGCTGAAATGTCACGCCGCGAGTTCGGTTCCGCCGCGTTCGCACTGATTGGGGTAATAACGCCCACACGGTGGACTTCGCCTCTGGGACAGCGGCGGCGCGAACAGCGGTTCGAGTTCAAAGGAACCGTCAAATCCGTGGACAGGCCGAACCGCAGCGCAACGATCAAATCCGCCCGGCAACTTTCGGAGGCATTTATGACTGACTCAAACACCCACGCGAATCCGATGAAACCGCCTGCTGCTGCCTCGACGCCCGTCGCGCATTTCTACCGCGTCGTCTGGCGCTGGCGTTTTTACGCCGGTTTGTTCGTTGTGCCGTTTCTGGTGATGCTGTCGGTGACGGGCATTATTTATCTGTTCAAACCGCAGCTTGACCGGTTGATGTACCGCAACCTGATGTACGTATCGCCGCAATCACAGGCGGCGGCGAGCGAACAGTTCGCCACCGTGCGCCGCGTGTTTCCTCAGGCCAGGACACGAGCATCATTCGTCACGAACTTCGCCGGCATCTTCAGCGCGCAATTCATCCGGCGACACGGTCAGCCTGGATTCCATCCTCGCTTTGGCCAAAGAGAAGAATGTGCGGGATGGATTCACGGTGACGCTGCCGCAAGATGCGGAAGGCGCTTACACCCTCTCCGCGCCGACCGATGACCCGCTGCGACAAGCCACGCTGCACGTGGATCAATACATCGGCCAGGTGCTGGCCGATGTGCGCTGGCAGGATTACAGTCTGGTTCCGAAAGCGACGGAAATGGGCATCGCCCTGCACGAAGGCAAATACTTCGGCCTGGCCAATCAACTGCTGATGCTTTTCGCAGCGCTGGTCGTGATTCTGCTGGCGGCCAGCGGCACGGTCGTGTGGTGGCGGCGCAGACCCGCGAAAACATTGGGCGCGCCCGCGATGCCCGCGAACTTCCCGCTGTGGAAAGGCGCAGTCGCCATCATCTTTGTGATGGAACTGGCCTTTCCATTTGTGGGACTGTCGCTGGTGATCGTGTTGCTGCTTGATTCTTTGGTGCTATCGCGCATCCCCATCCTCAAAATTGTTTTGGGTTGATTGGTGCGCGAAAATTCCGGCGGGACGCGGGAGCTTACTTTGAATGAGCGGAATTCAGCACGGGATAAAATTGGGTGAAGACACGGTCCGTGGCGGCTTTTTGCTGGTGACACGACAGGCAGGCGTTGTCGGGAAAAGGTTTGGCTTTCGCCAGCAATTTGCCCTCCGTATCGGTGAATCCAAAATACGCCCAGCCGCCGGGAAAGCGTTTGCTGTCTTTGACCGAGGCTTCGAGCGCGATGAATTTGCTGGCATACGAGCCTTGCAACCCGGCTTCATTTTTTCGAGCGGCTTCGGCGATTTCCAGAATCATGACGGTCCCTTCGGGAAACTTGCCGGATTTGATGAATTCACGATAGGCCGACGGATTGATGTAAACGTGTTTGATGTCTTCGTCGCTGTTGGCGCTGGCGGGCGCGGGGTTCGGCATGTAATTGAGACCGGTCGAGCTGCCGACGAAAACCCATTCCCGGTAACCTTCCGGTCGCAGCATCGTGTCCTGGCCTTCAAAAACAGCGGCAGGTTTTTCTGTGGTTGCCGATTTTTGCGGCTTCGACAGGGCAGCGGCTTCGGGCGCAGGCGAAGTGATGGAAAACAGCAGGCAGGTCATAATGAGGCCCGCGAGCGCAAAAGTTTTGATGAGCTTGGTGGTGATGTTCATGACGATTTCTCCTTGTTGATAAATCTGGATGGGAGCGGGAACGATTCCCGCCACGGTTACGGTAGTGAATCCGCGCCGGAGCGTCTTGAACAAACACAGGCTTTTGGGAGCGAACACACGGCGTCGAATCGGGAAAGGAAAGAGCAATGAGCGGTCAATGCAACAAACACCTTCAGGCAGGTGAGTTTTACGGCAGCGTCATGCGACGGCAACGGCTGAACGGAATTGTCCTGTCGGAATTGAAACACAGGGAGCCGCGCGCACTGCCCGCGCATTCGCACGAGTTCGGCTACTTTTCGTTTTTTCTCAGGGGGGATTACGAAGAGTGGTACGGCAGACAGACCGTGACGCACAAACCGTTGACGCTGATGTGGCATCCGGGAGCGCTGCAACACCAGGACGCCGTTGGCCGGCGCGGCTGTCATTTTTTCAACGCCGAGGTGTCGTCAGCGCGATTGGAAGCGTTGCGGGAATATTCCGCCATCGCTTCCAGCCCCTTCGTCCTGCCCGGCGCGGAAGCCGGCTGGCTGATGATGCGGCTTTATCACGAATTCAACACAATCGAAGAAGGATATGAACTGGCGATGGAAGGTTTGTTGCTGGAATTGCTGGCGGCGCTGGTGCGTCGTCCGGCGCAAAACGAGCGACAAAAACCGCAATGGCTGCGGCGGGTGGAAGCTCGCTTGCGCGATGAATTCACCGATAAACATACGATGACCGGATTGGCCACCGAAGCCGGCGTTCACCCGGCGCATCTGGCTTCCGTCTTTCGCCGCTTTCACCGCACGACGGTTGGCGAATTCGTGCAGCAGCTTCGCATCGAAGCCGCCGGCGAAATGCTGCGGCAACCGGAAACGCCCTTGTCGGAACTGGCCCTGCAATTGGGCTTTGCCGATCAAAGCCATTTTTCGCGCATCTTTCGTCGCTGGACAGGGATGACGCCCAAAGCCTGGCGCGCTTTAACCGCCAATTTTCCAAGAGACAGCGCAGATGAACAAATTCAATGAACAAAACCTGTTCGATGCATTTGAATTACCGGGCCAGCAAGGCCGGGAAATGCCCGCGCTGCGGGATGGCGCTGATTTCCAGTGAGCCGGGCATTGCCGAAGAGTTCGATCTGGAAATGGAAGCTTCGCCCGTCAGGCCGCAACCGGGACAGCCTTTGAAATTGCAGTTTGCCGTCTTCAATCCACGCACGGGGGCGAAGGTCAAACAGTTCGGCCTGATGCATGACAAGCTGTTTCATCTGTTTCTGGTCAGCCAGGACTTGAGCGATTTTCAGCACGTCCCCCCTCGGCAACTTCCTGACGGCGGTTTTGTCATTGACACGGTGTTTCGCCGTCCGGGACTGTACAAGGTCTATGCGGATTTCTATCCGCTCGACGGCGCGCCGCAGGTTTTGCAGACAAATATCGTGACGGCAGGGTGGGCTGACGACGTAATGGGCGGACAGGCGAAACTGACGCCGGGCACGACGCTGACCAAGGTCGTCGGTGGTCTGAAATCCGTTGCGGCGAATGCGGACATACTTGGGGTAAACTTACGCGCGCTGGATGCAAAAACCGCGGGCGACCTGAAAGTGCTGCTGTCCCTTGATCGTGCGCCGATTATCAGCGGGCAGAAAGTCTCGCTCAACTATCAACTAACGAATGCACGGACCGGACAGCCCGTGCGCGATTTGATCCCCTATCTTGGCGCGTGGGGGCATATGCTGATTCTCAGTGAAGATCAGACTGAGGTCGTGCATTCCCACCCCGAACAACAAGTGGATTTGGAACAGGACGCCGCCAGACAGCGCGGGGGACCATCGCTGACTTTTGACGCGCTTTTTCCCGCACCAGGCAATTACCGCGTCTGGACGCAGTTTTTGCGGGGGCGCCAACTCTTCACCGAATCGCTTCGACCTGCAGGTCGAAGC
>JAJNQA010000098.1 GCA_021155085.1 Heliomicrobium sp.
CCTTCGACCAGCGCAATCACTGCGTCCGGGCCCTGATCGTAAACGGCTTTGATTTCTTCGCGACTCAACATGCTTGCTTTTTACGCTAAACTCTTTTGCTCGTCTGTCTGCTTGCTCGCAGACTGGGCTGAGCAGTTACAAGGATTTCTTCTGATCGCCGATAAACAGGCTTCAACCGCACGAAGGAATTCAGCGCCCAAACCTTCGTCACGCTCTTCATACCAGTCGAAAGCGTCCTGAACTTCGCGAGCCGCTTCCGGGCGAATGATGATCTTTCGCTTCATGACTGACTCAGTTGCGCCTTCAGTTCTTCCCAGGAAATGCCTTCGTCAGGATTCTGCCGATAAGCCTGTAAGCGGCGGTCAAGCTCTTTCTTTTGGGCTTCGGTTAGGGGCACGTCATCTGGGAAAGCTGCCACACTATCCCAGATGTCTTCCACCAATTGAATCCGCTCGGCGACACTCAATTGCAAAATTTCAGAAATTTGAGTGCTCATCATCTTGAATTCCCTATCAAATTTGTCTGCGCGGCAACATCAACCGTGTGCCGCGCAGACAGGTTTTTATGTTATTTGCCAAGCACGGCTTTCGCCGATGCTGCAACGTTCTCCGCCGTGAAGCCGAACTTCTCCATCAGAATCTGGTACGGGGCCGAAGCGCCGTAATGATCCAGCGCCACGCTCTGCCCCTTATCGCCAACGTACTTCTGCCAGCCCATCGAAATGCCGGCTTCGACCGAAACGCGGGCGGTGACCTCCGGCGGCAGCACGCTTTCCTGGTAATCGAGCGGCTGTTTGTCGAAGAGCTGCCAGCTCGGCATGCTCACGACGCGAGCGCCGATGCCTTCTTCGGCCAGTTTGGCTTGAGCGTCCACGGCGACGGAGACTTCGGAGCCGGTGCCGATCAGAATCACGTCCACCGTACCGGTGGGCGATTCGCTCAGGACATAGGCTCCCTGCGCGACGCCTTCCGCCGAACCGAACTTGGTGCGGTCGTAGGTGGGGAGCTTTTGCCGGGTCAAGGCCAGCGCCGTGGGACCGTGGCGGTTTTCGATGGCGACGCGCCAGGCGACGGCGGTTTCGTTGGCGTCCGCCGGGCGGATCAGCGTCATATTCGGCACGGCGCGCATCCCGGAGAGTTGTTCGATGGGTTGGTGTGTCGGGCCGTCTTCGCCCAGACCGATGCTGTCGTGGGTGTACACGTAAATCGGGCCGATGCCCATCATCGCCGCAAGCCGGACGGGCGGACGCATGTAATCGTAAAAGATCATAAATGTGCCGCCGAAGGGAATCAGCGGACGAGTCAGCGCAATGCCGTTCATCACCGAACCCATTGCGTGTTCGCGGACGCCGAAGTGGAAGTTGCGCCCGCCATAATTGTCCGGCTGGAATTCGCCCAGCCCTTCCAGAAAGGTGTTATTCGATGGGCGCAAGTCCGCCGAACCGCCAATCAGCATCGGCAGGCTGGCGGCAATCGCATTGAGCACTTTGCCGGAAGCTTCGCGCGTGGCCATAGGCTTGTCGGGCGGAAAGACGGGAAGTTTTTCCTGCCATCCTTCGGGCAGTTTGTTGCTCGCCCAATCGCGCCATTCGGCGGCGAGTTCGGGAAATTCTTTTTCGTAGGCGGCGAACTTCTCTTCCCATTCGGCTTCGGCCTGCTGGCCGCGTTCGATGCATTGGCGGAAGTGCGCCAGCGATTCTTCGGGGACGAAGAACGGCTCTTCGGAAGGCCAGCCCAGATTCTGTTTGGTCAGTTTGACTTCTTCGACGCCGAGCGGCTCGCCGTGGGCTTTCTGGCTGCCGGCTCTGTTCGGGCTGCCGTAGCCGATGACGGATTTGACGCAGATGATCGAAGGGCGCGGGTCGGCTTCGGCAATTTTGACGGCGGCTTCGATGGCGGCGATGTCGTTGGCGTCTTCGACCGTTTGGACATGCCAGTTGTAGGCTTCGAAGCGTTTGGCGCGGTCTTCGGTGAAGGCCAGGCTGGTGCTGCCGTCAATCGAAATCGAGTTGTCGTCGTACAGATAAATCAATTTGCCGAGCTTCAAATGGCCGGCCATCGAAGCGGCTTCGGACGCGACGCCTTCCATCAGGTCGCCGTCCGAAATGATGGCGTAAATGTGATAGTTGAACAGTTCGTGACCGGGGCGGTTGAAATACGCAGCCAGGTATTCCGCGCCAATGGCCATGCCGACGCCGTTGGCAAAACCTTGGCCGAGCGGGCCGGTCGTCGTTTCAATTGCTGCCGACAGTTCCGATTCTGGGTGGCCGGGCGTCATGCTGCCCCACTGGCGGAAGTTTTTCAGTTGATCGAGCGTGAATTCCGCATAGCCGGTCAGGTGCAGCAAGCTGTAGAGCAGCATCGAACCGTGTCCGGCGGACAACACGAAGCGGTCGCGATTGGCCCACTTCGGATTGGTCGGATTGTGCTGCATGACGCGCGTCCACAGCACGTAGGCGGAAGGCGCCATGCCCATCGGCATGCCGGGATGGCCGGAGTTCGCTTTTTGAACGCCATCCATGGCAAGTGTGCGAATTGTATTGATAGCGAGTTTGTCGAGAGCGGTCTGATCCATCGTTGTTTCTAACCTCTAACTTTTTACAAATATGGTGTATGGAATAACTCCAGGGGAGTGAGCATCTCATCGCAAAGGGTCAAAGGATCAAAGGGACAAAGGTTGCTCTTTACAATCAGTTCCTTTGTTCCTTTGACCCTTTGTTCCATTGCGATAAAAAAAACTCAATTGTCACTTCTCGTGCTTCACCAATTACTTCCCTTCCACTTGCCGCTTCGCCGCGGCAACCACGTTTTCCACGGTGAAGCCGAATTTCTTCTGCAGTTCCTTCAGCGGCGCGGAAGCCCCGAAGGTCTTCATGCCGATGCGTTCGCCGGTCAAGCCGGTAAATCTGGACCAGCCGAAGGTCGAAGCCTGCTCGACCGAAACGCGCGCGGTGACATCGGGCGGAAGCACGCTGTCGCGATATTCCGGACTCTGATGCTCGAACAATTCCCACGACGGCATGCTGACGACGCGCGCCTTGATGCCTTCGGCTTTCAACTGCTCGTAGGCGTCAACGCAAAGCGAGACTTCGCTGCCGCTGGCCAGCAGCAGCACATCGGGTTTGCCGTCTTCGGCATCGGCCAGCACGTACGCCCCCTTGGCCACGCCTTCGGCGGAAGCATATTTCGTGCGATCCACCGTCGGCAGCGCCTGCCGCGTCAGGATGAAGACAACCGGTTCGTGGTGAAATTGCATGGTCACGCGCCAGGCTTCGACCACTTCGTTGGCGTCCGCCGGACGCAGAATGATCAACCCCGGAATGGCGCGCAACGAAGCCAGATGCTCGATGGGTTGATGGGTCGGGCCGTCTTCGCCGACGCCGATGGAATCGTGCGTGAAGATGTGAATGGTCGGGATTTCCATAATCGCGCTCAGACGAATCGGCGCGCGCCCATAATCGCTGAAGATCAGGAAGCCGGAGCCGTAGGGCCGGAGTTTGGACAGCGACATTCCATTCAGAATCGAACCCATCGCGTGTTCGCGAATGCCGAAGTGGAAATTGCGCCCTTCGTAACTGTGCGCGGTGAAATCGCCCGCGCCATCGAAGGTCAGACGGGTTTTGGTGGATGGCGCAAGGTCGGCGGAACCGCCTAGCAACCAGGGGACATTTTTCGCCAGCGCATTCAGGACTTTTCCGGAAGCGTCGCGTCCGGCGACACCTTTCGCGTCGGGCGGGAAGACCGGCAAATCCTTGTCCCAGCCTTCGGGCAGTTCGCGCCGTTGCATGCGCAGCATGTGATCGGCCAGGTCCGGGTATTCCTTTTTGTACTCGTCGAACTTCGCCAGCCAGGCGGTGCGTTCTTCGTTGCCGCGCTTGCCGATGCCTGCCTGGAAATGTTCGTAAACGCCTTCGGGAACCAGGAACTTCTCGTCTTCCGGCCAGCCGTAATTGCGCTTGGTCAGTTTGATCTCTTCTTCGCCGAGCGGTTCGCCGTGGGCGGCGTGCGTGTCCTGTTTGTTCGGCGAGCCCCAGGCGATGTGGCTGTCAACGATGATCAGCGTCGGGCGGTCGGTCGTGTTCTTGAAGGTCTTGAAAGCGCGTCCCATCATTTCCAGATCGTTCGCGTCGCCGACGCGGGTGACGTTCCAGCCCAGGCCGATGAATTTTGTCGCCACGTCTTCGCTAAACGCCCATTCGGTATGGCCTTCGATGGTGATCTTGTTGTTGTCGTAAATCCAGCAGAGGTTGGACAGTTTCAAATGCGCGGCCAGCGAAGCCGCCTCGTTCGTCACGCCTTCCATGATGCAACCGTCTCCGGCCAGCGCGTAGGTGTCGAAATTGAACATTTCGTAACCGGGGCGATTGAAATGCGCACCCAGCCATTTGCCGGCAATGGCCATGCCGACGCTGGTGGCGACGCCCTGCCCCAGCGGGCCGGTGGTGGTTTCAATGCCCGAAGTCCAGCGGTATTCCGGATGGCCGGGGCATTTGCTGTCGAGTTGGCGGAAGTGTTTGATGTCATCGAGCGAAACCGAAGGTTCGCCCAGGGTTTCATATTTCGGATTGACGGATTTGACGCCGGTCAGGTGCAGCATCGAATACAGCAACATCGAAGCGTGCCCCATCGAAAGCACGAAGCGGTCACGATTCGGCCAGATCGGATCTGCCGGATCGAAGCGCAGAAACCGCTGCCACAGGCAGTAAGCGACAGGCGCCATCGCCATCGGCGTGCCCGGATGCCCGGAATTGGCCTGTTGCACCGCGTCCATCGCCAGCGTGCGGATGGTATTGATCGAAAGTTGGTCGAGTGAGTTTTGATCTGCCATATTAGTCTCTCTCCTCAATTGACTTGTTCACTTTGCGTGATTGACTGATCTTGGTTGGCCAAACTTGCTTGATTGGCGAGCATGACCGGGAGAATCCTTTCAGCAAACAGTGACGAGTTGATCAGCGTCTGCACAATGTAATCGCCCGGTTTGTAGAAGCTGGTATTGACGAAAACCGTCACGTTGTCGGCATAACCGTTCGGCGGAACTTCAAAGCCGCTCGGCTGGGAAACAGCAATGGTTTGCATCCGGTCGGGGGTCAGAATGCGGACTTCGGTCATTTGCTGTCCTTCGCCCTGCCAGTGGTTCAGCACAGCGAATTTGAGCAGTCCGACCGGCAATTGCGGTACGACGATTTGATGAAAGACGCCGATCAAGCTCAAACTTCCAGAAGCTTCGACGCGAACGTCTTCGCAAAACAAGGTGTATTTCAACGAAAGATTGCTGGTTGTTGGATTCATGGCCGGGATTGTAACCGCATCGTTCGGAAAAGTAGAACGTGGAATCGGTGACTGGTGGAGATAATTGAATTCAGGGCGGATTTTCCAATCCGCCCTGAATTCCGCACCGGCGAAACACTTGCAGGGGCGGAAAACCGGCCCTGCATTTTCAGTAGCCGGGAGGCGAAATCCGTGGTTTTCTTTCCCGGATTTTCGGAGGTGGTTTGTCCTTGATCTGGTCAAAGCTGATGTTGAGAATGGGATATTCGCGCCAGTCGTTGAAATCGAAATGCCACCATTCCACGTCGAAGACTTTGAAACCGTCAGCTTCCATGGCGGCGCGCAGAAGATCGCGCATCCTGCGTTGCTGCTCGGTGCCCCCCTTGTAGTTTGGATGGGAACGCTCCGTCATTTCATCGTATGCGCCGGGCATTTCGATTTCTCTGCCGGTTTTCAAGTCGAACAAACTCAGATCCACCGCGCAGCCGCGATTGTGACGCGAACCCTGGCTGGGATTGGCGACGAACTGTTTTTTGGCCGGCGGAGTAATGTCCCAAAAAATTTTAGTGACGGCCCACGGCCGATAGCCGTCGAAAATCAGCAAGCCAACCCCTTTTTTTCGCAACTCCTGATTGATCCGCGCCAGGGCTTCAGCGGCGGGACGTTGCAGAAAGGCACGGGCTTCTTTGTAGACTGGTTTGCCGACAAAGTTGTTGCTGGTGGCGTAGCGGATGTCCAGTTTGATTGTCGGATCAAGCTTGATCAGTTCAACCAGGTCCGGCACGCGAAAATTGCCTTTCTCCTTCGGCATCTCTGGAGGGCTTTGCGCCAGGCTGAGCATGGGCGCAATCAACAACCCAGCCAGCAGCGCCAGCCAGCGGTGCCGGCTAAACAAACTGTTCCCTGCATTGTGACCAGCAAGACTTCTCCTGACTGGAAGAAAAAGAGAATACGGAACATAGGGAAATAACAGAATAGACGGAAAAGAATCAGGCTTTCCGTTTGTTCCGTTATTTCCGTGTGTTCCGGGTTCTTCTTGGATTTCCATGATTCTCATCGTTCTATAGGACCTTGTAATCTCGCAACCAGACTGAAACCGGTTCTCCGACTTTGAGCGGAACACGATGCGCCTCCCACTTGGTGCGCAGCGCTTTGATGATCAAGTCACAGGGTTGATCCGGAGACGGAGGGCAATCCGATACGGAGGAATAGCCGGATTGATTCAGCCTTTGAAGCTTCACTTTGACAATTTCCGTAGCGCCTGTGAACGCGATGTCCTGAATTTCGCCCAGCCCCAGATGATCGTGGGGTTCAGCCAGGCCAGGGGTTGGGGAAAGCAGGACGTCTTCCGGACGAAAAATGGCTTTGACCCGCTCCATCCGCGAATCCAAGGGCGGCAAGGTCAGACACTGGCGGCAATCCAGTGCGATGAAACCATCGTTGCGGCACATTTCAATCACGTTGGCCGCGCCCAGAAACGTGGCGACAAATTCGGATTGCGGATCGTTGTAAACCTCCTGCGGCGTGCCAATCTGTTCCAGCCTGCCTTTATTCAGGATGGCGATCTGGTCGCCGAGTTCCATCGCCTCTTCCTGATCGTGGGTGATAAAGAGCGCCGGGACTTTCAGCTTTTGCAGCAGGCTGCGGATTTCGCGGCGCAAGCCGGTGCGTGTTTGTGGGTCGAGCGCGCTGAAGGATTCGTCGAATAACAACAGTTCCGGCTCATAAGCCAACGCGCGCGCAATCGCCACGCGCTGCTGCTGACCGCCGGAAAGCTGCGACGGATATTTGTCGCGCTGGTCGGCCAGGCCGATCAGGTTCAGCAGCTTTTCCACCACTTCCTGACGCTGTTTTTTGCGTTTGCCGCGAATCCGCAGCCCAAAACTGATGTTGTCAGCAATGGTCATGCGGGGAAAAAGCGCGTAGTTCTGGAAGATGACGCCGATGTTGCGTTCGCGCGCGCGCAGGTGTTCGATGTGCCTGCCGCTCAGAAAAACATCGCCGCCATCGGGCGTGTCCAAACCGGCAATCAACCGCAATGTAGTGCTTTTGCCGCTCCCGGATGGTCCCAGCAATACCAGACTCTCTCCTTCGGCAATCGTAAAACTGACGTTATCCAGAATCTGCTCGTCGCCATACCACTTGCTCAAATCCCGGACGGATAAGGCGACCTTTTTTTCCACCGCCGGTTCAACGTATGTTTGAATTTCCCGCAATTCGCTAAGCCTTGTTTGTGACATCGCTCACCTCGTTTTTTGAAGGATGAGGGGTGAAGGATGAAGGATGAAATCAACTTGTTCTTCATCCTTCATTCTTCACCCCTCATCCTTTTATCGTTCCAGTTTGCTTCGGGTGAAAAGAATTAGTGAAAAGATGGCGAAGGAGATGATGGCCAGTACGGCAGCCAGCGCGTTAGCGCCTTCGATGTCGCCTTCGTTGAATTTGGTGAAGATGTACAGCGGCGCGGTCTGCGTTTTCATCGCCAGATTGCCGCTGACCATGATGGTCGAGCCGAATTCGCCAACCGAACGCGCAAAGGTCAGCAATGCGCCGGTAATAATTGCGCCACGCAAAGAGGGCAGAACGACGAAACGGAACGTCTGCCAGCGCGTTGCGCCCATGGTTTCCGCCGCGTCTTCGTAGCTGCGATCCAGATTGTCCAGCGCCGGTTTGATCACGCCGAAAGCCAGCGGAAAGGTGACGAAGATATTCGCCAGGATAATCGCCGCCGTCGTAAACATGATCTGATAATCGGTATGTTCCAGGAACTGTCCCAACAGTCCGCTGCGCCCCCACACCAGCAGCAGGGCGAACCCGGCCACGGCGGTCGGGATGGCCGTCGGCAAACTGATGATAATCATCAGCGCGGAACCGCCCTTGAAGCGGTATTTGCTCATGACATAAGCCGCAATCAGCCCGAAAACGACGTTGCACAGTGTCGCCACACTGCTTGTCATCAGACTCAGCTTGAGTGAAAACAGCGCCGCCGGAGTCATCAGCGCATCCCAGAAATGCACCGGCCCCTTGCTCAAACCGAAGATGAAGATCGAAGCCAGCGGCAAAATCACCAGCGGCATCATGGCAATCACGATGAAACTGATCCCCATGGGACGCACCACGTCCGCATGCCGTCCGGGAAATGTTCTGCTGTGACCTGCTGCATTCATAAAATGGTTCAATTTCCGAGTTGAATCTGTTTCTTCCAGACGTCTTCCGCGATGTCCTTGTAGGCTTTGTCCCAGCCGCCGAAATCCGCCGCCCGGAACGGTATTGGGATGGTCTGAAATTGCCCGTTCAACTCTTCCAACACGGACCGGAACCGCGCTCTGACCCAGGCGTCCTGCGCTGGCCGCTCCCACAAAGAGCGCACGAACAATTCGATCAGCGCGTATTTCTGCGGCGTCAATTGATGATCAATGATGACCACCGGATGTTCGCAAAGAACCGTCGCCTGCGGCATGACGATTTCGATGGGCTGCTTCTTATCCTGCATCTGCAAGGCTTCCAGTTCATAGGTCACCAGCGCATCGCCCTCGTTGCGTTCAAACTGCGTGCGGGCCGCGCGCGCCGATTCTGGCGTCGTGATCACGTTCTTCCATATTTTCCGCAACAACTCAGTGGCCCTGGTCTCATTGCGGCGACCATCACGCTTTTCCGACTTGATCATTTCCGAACCGTAAATCGCCAGCAATGACCACTGCCCCGCGCCGGAGGAAGTGGGATCGCAATGAATGATTTTGACGCCTGGTTTGCCCAGGTCGCTGAAATCGCGTATGCGTTTCGGATTTCCCTGCCGCACGACAATCACCATGGGAGTCCGATTGACGATGCCGTCATGAGGCAATTTGCGCCAATCGTTCCGCGCCACGTCCGGACGAAGCAGCCGATCCGCGTGGCGTTCAATGGACAGGATGGCGATTTCGGCTTCGGCGCCATTAACGATCTGGTTCGTGACCACTTCCGAACCGCCGTAAGAACCTGCCAGATGCAATTGCTGCCCGGTCTTTTCACGCCATTGTTTTTCAAACGCCGGAAAGATCTCATTTTCCAGCGGCTCCTTGACCACGCTGAAACCGTACAGCGTAATCGTCGCATCGTGCTTTTCTCCGGCGCTGCGACGACAAGCTGATAAAAACAGGAGTAATAAAGGCAATAGAAATGCCAGGGTAATTGGCAGAATTTTGGCGTTACTCTGACTGCTTTCCAGTCGCCTGAACATAGGGTTGACCATTCAAACGATACACTTCAGCCCGACCGATTAAACTGACAGATTCGTGAACGTGGGGCGTGAGTTCGCCTCTTAACCTGATTAAGAAGCAGGGACCAAACAGCGACCAGGAGAGCAACGCTCCGGGAAGAGAAGAGCGACTGCGGCGATGGCTGCCCAAACAGCGACAGCTAACTGCCTCGCAAGTCACCACATTGAATCTTTCCGATTGGCCTCTCAGGCGCAACCGGAAACCAGACCTGCCCGCACAGGCCCATGGGCGGTAAAACAAATTCAATTGACTGATTGTGATTGTTGCAGCGAAATACAGGCGGGTTATACACGCCTCCTTGCGAGGATGTCAATCTAACTCGTCCCGCCTGCGGCGCCGGGCATCAAAGGTGAATTCCGCACTCCATCTTCCTGCTTCCATCCCACCGTCCACTGCGTTCGTGCGCCCCGGCGGAGACGCGGCGTGTGCATGGCTGACAACCTATGCTGGAATAGCCTTCATTATAAAGCCGGTTGTAAGGCAGGTTATGTTTGAGGATGTAATTCCAGACCGTGGCCCGCGTCCAGGCGGCCAGGGGGTGAATTTTGACCAGATTGTTCCGCGCATTCCATTCAATGGTTTTGATGTTGGCGCGAGTCGGCGACTGATCACGGCGTAACGCCGCGATCCAGGCACCATAACCGCTCAAGGCTTGTTGCAGCGGTTCGACCTTGCGCATCTGGCAGCACAGGTCGGAATTGGTCTGGTACAGCCGTTCGCCGTGAATTCTGTTTTGCTCTTCGACTGTCAGCTCGGCCTCTGCCTGGATGATGTTCAAGTTGTAGCGCGCCTGCAACCGCTCTTTCAATTCGTCGGTCTCGGCGAATTGAAAACCAGTGCTCAAATAGACAATGGGCGTTTGGGGCGCCACGCGCGCCAGATGGTCAATCAGCACAACGCCCTCCGCCCCAAAGTTCGAAGTCATCACCAGACGCGGCGCGAATCGGTCCACCGCCCATTCCAGCAACTCTTCGATGCCGCGGCTTTCAAATCGCTCCGCCAGTTTGCCCAGTTCATACTCCGTCACGGAAATCGGTTTTGTCGCAATCGTCATAGTTCTTCTCCTTCAACCTTCTGCAATGCTTCTCGTAAAAGCTTGAATGCCAACTGCCGCGCCTCTTCGCGCTTCCCTGCCCGCAACAACTCAATCGCCTCCGATTCAGCGAAGGCGTGAAGGACTTTTCGCCGGTCCTCGAAATCCGGAATCACCCGTTTGGCCTCGGCGCGCATTTCGGCGGCGACTTCCAGCAATTCGCCGTATTCATCGCCGATCAATTCGCCGATTTCGCGTTTGACCCGTTGCGCCACCGACGGGCTGCCACCGGCGCTGGAAACGCTGATTTGCAAATTACCGCGTGTCACTAACGCGGGCGTGATAAAGCTGCACAGCGCCGGTTGATCCACCACGTTGAACAGCAAGCCCAACTCCGCCGCCAGCCGCGCCACTTCCTCATTCGCCGCCTGATCGCTGGTCGCGCTGATAACCAGCGCCACCCCCTTCAAATCTCCACTTTCAAATTTGCCTTCCCGGTATTCAATCCCGCCGCTTTCGGCCAGTTCAGCCAAACGCGGAGTCAAATCAGGACTGACCAGCCGGACGCGCGCCCCCGCTTCGACCAGTTGAAGCGCCTTGCCTTCCGCAATCAATCCGCCGCCAACCACCAGCACGGCGCGATCTTTCAAGTCGAGATAAACGGGGTAATAGCGCATCTTCGATTGCGGATTGCGGATTTTCACCGTCCCACAAACCTCAACTCGCCAGTGCTTCATAAAATGGATTGGGTGAACTTTGATTTGCCAACTGTACAGATTCGGCCCGCGCAATCCGCAATCCGTAATCCGCAATCCGCAATTCCCCGAACCATTGCAGTTTTTCGCGCAGCCTGACGACTTCGCCGACCACGATCAACGCGGGAGCTTGCGCGTTTTCGCGGCGAGCTTGCGCGGCGATTTCCCCCAGCGAGCCGACCAAAGTTTCCTGTTTTTCGTAGGTTCCCCAACTAATCAAGGCGACCGGGGTTTCAGGATTTCTGCCGTGGCGAATCAACTGCGAAGCGATTTCGTTGATGCGTGCCACCCCCATGAAAAACACCAGGGTATCCACGCCGTTGGCCAGATGCTGCCAGCGAATCGCCGATTCGGGTTTGTTGGGATCTTCGTGGCCGGTGACGAAGGTCACGGAACTGCTCAAGCCGCGATGCGTGATCGGAATGCCCGCATAAGCCGCGACCGCAGAACCGGCAGTCACGCCCGGCACGACTTCCCATTCGATTCCCGCTTCGGTCAAGGCCAGCGCTTCCTCGCCGCCACGTCCGAAGACAAATGGATCGCCGCCTTTCAGCCGCACGATCAATTCATGCTCATCGGCTTTGGCAAGCAACAAATCGTTGATTTCGCCCTGTGTCCACGAATCGCCGAAGCCGCGTTTGCCGACGTAAATCAATTCCGCCCGTGGCGAAGCGTGTTTCAGGATTTCGGGATTGACCAGATAGTCGTAGATCACGCAATCCGCCTCGGCAATCAGATCGCGCGCCTTCAGGGTGAGCAGGCCGGGATCGCCCGGCCCTGCTCCCACCAGATACACGGTTCCCGTGTTCACTGCGCACCTCCCGCCCGTGCAGAAAGCGGCGCAATCAAATGAAGTTCTTCCAGTTTAGCAATGATCTTTGCCGCGCTCTCGGCCACGGTTTCAGTGTCGCTGCTGACCAGCACTTCCGGGTTGTGCGGTTCCTCGTAAGGATCGGAAACTCCCGTGAACTGCTTGATCTCGCCCGCAATGGCTTTCTTGTACAAGCCCTTCACATCGCGCGCCACCAGTGTGTCGAGCGATGCCTGGACAAAGACTTCGACGAATTTCGCGCCGTCGCCTTCGACGCTGGCGCGGACTTCGTCGCGGATTTCGCGGTAAGGTGAAATCGCCGCCGCAATCACGCCGACGCCGTTGCGCGACAGCAGCCGCGCAACGTAGCCGATGCGGCGGATGTTCGTGTCGCGGTCTTCCTTGGAAAAGCCCAGCCCTTTGCTCAAATTGGTGCGCACTTCGTCGCCGTCCAGCACTTCCACTTTGATGCCGCGTTCGCGCAATTGCGGAACCAGCGCTTCAGTCAAAGTCGTTTTGCCCGCGCCTGACAATCCCGTAAACCAGAGTGTAAAACCTTGTGACATTACTATTTTTCCTTTGAATCAATTTCCAGGTCGCTACCGCTCCCTGTACAGAAAAAATTGGAGGCGGCGATCAGAATCGAACTGATGAATAAAGGTTTTGCAGACCTTCGCCTTACCACTTGGCTACGCCGCCTGAAAATTCGTAGCACTGTGAGGACTTCAATGAGTCATCAGATTCAACACAAAGGAACAAAGGGTCAAAGGGACAAAGTGTGTGGGAAAGGAGAAACCCGTTCTTCCCTTCAAATTCTTTGTGCCTTTGTTCCGTTGTCCCGTTGAGATGAAAAAGCATTTCTTACCCGCAAAAATCCCCGTAACGCCAAATTCGTTCTATGCCTTCGCGTTCAGCGCGTTTTGCCGCAAGCCTTCGATCAGCACCTGCGCCACTTCCGGACGTGTGAATTCGCCCGGCGGAATTTCGCCCGCCGCCAGCAGTTCGCGCACCTTCGTGCCGCTCAGACTGACGTGTTGCGAAGCATCGTGCGGGCAGGTTTTCAGCGAAGCCATGCCGTCGCACTTGCGGCAGAAAAACGTGTTGTCGAAAAACATCGGCGTGATGCCGATTTCTTCCGACGTGAAATTGCCGAAGATTTTCTGCGCATCATACGTGCCGTAATAATTGCCGACGCCCGCGTGATCGCGCCCGACGATGAAATGCGAGCAGCCATAGTTTTTGCGGATGGTGGCGTGAAAGATGGCTTCGCGCGGACCGGCGTAACGCATCGCCGCCGGCAACACCGCCAGCACCGTGCGATTCTGCGGATAGTAGTTTTCCAGAATGGCTTCATAAGCGCGCAGCCGGACGTTCGCGGGAATGTCGTCGGCTTTGGTTTCGCCGACAATCGGGTGCAGCAGCAATCCGTCCACGGTTTCCATCGCGCATTTTTGAATGTATTCGTGCGCGCGATGCACCGGGTTGCGCGTCTGGAACGCGACAATTCGCTGCCAGCCTTTTTCGGCAAACAGCGCCCGCGTCTGCGCCGGCGTGTGACGATACTGTTTGAATTCGTGACCATTCGGATGGTCAACGACCGTGACCTTGCCGCCCAGCAGGTATTCGCCCTGCGAATACAAAACCTGCACGCCGGGATGTTTTTCCTCGGCGGTGCCATAAACGGCTTCGGCTTCGCGTTGCTTGTCGTACGTGTAAATCTCCGCCAGATGGAGCACCGCGACGAGTTTCCCCTCCCGCGTGCGCAGCGCCACGTCTTCACCAACATTCAGCCTGGCGCGTTCTTCGGCGGTTGCCGACAAAGTGACCGGGATGGACCAGACCAATCCGTTGGCCAGCCGCAGGTTGTCGCGAACGGACAGGTAATCGGCTTCACCCAAAAAACCTTCGAGCGGCGAGAGCGCTCCGATGGCGATCAATTCCAAATCCGCTTCAGCGCGAGCATTGATGGTGACGCTCGGCAGCTTGGCCACCGTGCGCAGCAGCGCTGCAAGTTCCGCGCCACGCGCTTCGCGATCAATCAGGTTACCGCCGTGCGGCGAAATCAAGCTCATTGTTCTTCTCCTTGTTGTAGATGTTGAAGTAATTATTGTTGGATTCCAGATCAGCGGCGGCTTTTCGCGCCACCGGAGTCTCGCGCAATGCGTCTGGCCGAGCAATCGGCTGGCAGATCAACTCTTTCAGTGTAAGTTCAAATTTCCAATCGGCAATCTCAAATTTGACGCTCATGGCAGTTTTCCTTTTCAGCTTCAAAGTTGCCGCTTTCGTAAAACCGTCCGCAGATGCGTCTTTCCAAATGAGAAAGACGAGGCTCATTACCTTCCGCATCAATCGCGAAAGATACAAACCGGAATCCACGCGCCAACGGCTGGACAAAAGCGCTTCGCGTTTTTTTCGGCAGCGAAGTGCAAGAGCTAAATGACCGCTGTGCCTTAAGACCTCGACCGAATAAGCTTCAGCCCTGGCTTAAGTTCAAAAACAGGTTGTATGGGATTTTGGCCGCGAAACTCGCGCGCCCGAAGGACTAACAACAACAACAACAACAACAGGACTTTTTGGAGGAGTGCATCCGACAGGTGTGGAAGAAGGCAGGAGTAACAATTGACGAACCAGAATTGTGAACACGACTGATGGGTAATCCAGAAAAGACTGAACGCCGGATTTTGGCTTGGTTTTCCATTTCTTTAATTCCTAAATCGAATTTGTTTTTGTTTCGTTTTGAAGTAACACAGCTACAACCTATGCAGCTATGACGAAGGCTTATACACTCCGGCTGACGGGACTGTCAATTCCATAATTCCTCTGGCTCCATAAATTTTGTTTATATGCGGTTACGGGTCAATTTTCCGCCAGGTCGGAACAGTCTCCCAGTGGATAAGGAAACCCACAACAGGGACACGGGGATTTGCGTCCACAAACCGCATTGGCAACCGGCGCGTCGCACTGTAAACAGCGCAGTTCAGCGGCCATAACGCTTTCAAGCTGGCGATAGGCAATCCTCCTGTCAAGCGGCGAATCGGGGCTTTCAGTTGTTTCCTCGCGCGGTTTCATCAAGCTTTCAGTATCCCTTTTGATTTTGCGACAAGCTGCCAAACGGATGATTCACCTTTGGCAGCAATCAGTGCCTGCACCTGGCGGTAAGCCAACGCATACAATTCTTTCGCATCGGCAGCCGAAACCGGCCCGGAAAGCCTTTGTTCCAGTTCATTGAGCGAAAGTGGTTTGGTGATTTTGATCCGCGTCATCGCCCGGCCTTCGCCGGAAACATGCAGGCACAAGCCTTCCGCCAGCCAGCGCGGAGCGCGTTGCGCACCAAGCAATTCAATCACCGAATGCGTCAATTCATGACGGAGCGTCATCGCAATCGCGCCGCGTTTCCGCAGCAGTTTCAGCGGCTGCAATTCAATTCGTCTGCCGCGCGTAGCGCCCGCCGCCCAGCCAGATAATCCCGTTGCCGCAATGAAGTCCGCCGTCGTTGCGTGAATCGCGATTTCAAACGGTGATGATTCATTCAATTGCAGCGAAGCTTTTTCCAGTCGCCGAAGCAAATCCGTTCGCGCCGATTCCAGAATGCGGAGCGCGTTTTCGACTTCGCGGCGGTCATTGCCCGCGCCGAAGCTGGCACGAAAGTGTTCGCTCGACAATGTCCCTGGGTACGCATCGCTTCCAGCGTGCGGACCTGGCCAGTAGTTTACCTGCGTCAACCGGGGCGAACCGCCAAGACTAGCACGCTGGAAGCGATGCGTACCCAGGCCCGGAAAGTAAAAGCTGACAATCTGCCGGTAATTCATACCGCGCCGCGCCGCACCGCGCGCGCCTTCCTGGCAAAGCCCCAGACCGTGTCCGAAGCCGCCGCCGCGAAAAACAAAGCCGTCGCCAACGCGCGCAACTTCAAACCGCGAACTTTTGATCATCTGCCACCCTAGGCTGCGCCCGATGATGAGTTTGAAATCCCAGCCGCGCACTTTGAGTTGCCGCGCGCCTTCAATCGTCAGCCATTCGGCTCTGCCGGTTGCGTCACGTTTGCTGACCATCAGGCTTTTCACTGGCGCGCCAACATTTGTCCGTTCGTCGCTTTGCAAAGCTTTGGCAAGCTGCGCTGTCGGAATTGTCTGTTCCCACCGGCGATGTGGCATCGTCGCGCAGAAATCATCCCGCACACCGCGCAGGTAAGCAGGCGCTTCCACGCCCCACAGACTTTCGATGTTCGCCGTCACGCCGCCGCAAGCCGCGTGAAAATACACGTCAGCAGATTCGCCAGACTGGTCGCGCAAAAACTCGCCGCGCGTCGCGGCAACGGCTCGGCGCGCCGCGGCATTGAGCCTCTCTTTCGGCACGACGAACCGCTGGCAATGCGTCGTGCTGCAAAAGTCATAACCTTCGCGCGCATGTCTTCCTAGGTTTCTCAGCGCGAAGGTACGGCTGACGACGGCTTGGGCTTTCAGCGCTTCCAGTTCGTTTTCAATGCTGGATTCACCGGCCAGCACGCCGGCGAGGTACTCTTCCAGCGGCAATTCGCGCGTCGTGTTTTCGCTGATCGAACGAACTCGGACAGATTGCGGATTGCGGATTGCGGATTGCGGATTGAAAGCCAAGTCACGCGTCCAATCACCCCGCCGCTCTGTCACTCCGTTGTGTTGCCGCACTGATCCGCAACCCGCAATCCGCAATCCGCAATCAAAAATCGGCTTGGCCACCTCCGCCGCCTGCGAACCGTGCGCTCGTTTCAAAAACACCAGCACGCTCAGCTTGACCTGCTCCGGCTGCGGCACGCCGACCGACGGTTTTTCCGCCGCGAACCCCACAAACCAACCCTGCGTACGAAAGCCGTTGCTCGCCGTCGAAGTCCCCGTCTTGCCGAAGACATAAAACGGCAGCTTGCCCAAATCACTTTTCGCCGCAGTGCCGTACTTCACCGCGCCACGCATTCCTTCAAGCAAGGCTTTCCGATGCGCGGGCGCGATATTCAGCCGCGCGTTTTCCGACGGCACGAAAGCCACGTCTTTCGTCTGCTGAGGCCGGTAAAGATGCCCGCCGTTGACCAGCGCCGTGTACGCCGCCAACAACTGAATCGGCGTCACCAGCAATTTATCGTCATCGCCCAGCGCCGTCTGCACGCGCCATTCGCCACGCGACAGCGTGCCTGCCGCTTCATTTGCCCTGACGCCGGTTCGCTCGCCAAAGCCGAAGCCGCCCAGCGTCGCGTTGAAACTCCCTTCGCTGAGCCGTTCGCCCACATGCGCAAAGTAATCGTTGCACGAATACGCCAGCGCCTGCGTCAGGTTGAAAGGCGAGTTGCTGCGCGGATGCGAACAGATGATTTCAAAATCGCTGCGCGCGTATTTGGTCTGGCATTGCCGCCGCGTTTCCAGATTAAGCAAGCCCGCGCGCAACGCAGCCAATGCCGTGAATGGCTTGATTGCAGAACCAGGCGGGAAGGTTTGTTCAAATGCCAAACGAGGATTGACGACGGCGCGCAGCCTTCCGGTTTGCGGATCAATCACGAGCACCGCGCCTTCGCGTTCGCCAAGCGCGGAAGCTGCGGCGCGTTGCAGAGATTCATCCAATTCGGTTTCGCTGAGGATGGTCTTGTTTTCGACGATTGGAGATTGGCTGGAGGCTTGCGGCTTTGTGCAGCCGCAAAGCAGAAACGCAATCAGAAGAATTGTGCTTGCCCGGCAAAACATTCAATTGCTAACAGCCCGTCAGTGTGAGCGAGGCAACTTCTCGCACCAACTGGCCGGGTCTGGCTTGCGAGGAAAGAAATAATTTCCGCTCCTGGACGTTGTAGTGCCAACTCAAGCTCAGATAAAGATCGAGTTTCCCATCTCCGTCCACGTCGCCAGCCCAGAGCAAATACCAGGTTGATACATCCGACACCATTTCGGGCACGTCAAATGCCTCTCCCCATTCATCTTTCATGTATTTCCCCAAGTCATAAATCATTTGCGACGAATTGCCTTTTTGAAGTAGCAATCGAGAATCCATCGGCAAACAGTCCGGGCATTCTTTGGAACGCGGATATTTGCTCACAACCTTCAATTGATAATTCTGCTCCTTCAATTTTAGCTTTACCTGTATCCCGGAATTCAACTCGTGTTTGCCGGTAAAATCGCCTCGATAAACTGTAATGGCGGGGCCGGGCTTTAACATTTCCGCATTTTTCACCAGAAACACGGGCGGTTCACGACGCCCCACGGTGATGTATTTTCCAGTTGGCTTTCGCAGGTCGTCATCCACGATCTCATCAAACACGCGCCGCACAGTGACCGTTGACTCAATCAACGCCGAGCCTCGCTTTGTCACATACAAGCCAAGCCATTTTTCGCCGTTGCGTGCTTTGACGTCATAACCATGAAAGCTTCCCCTTTCGGCCAGCAGGATTTTTGCCGGTTTGCTGGTTTGAACAAAGGCCTGCCCCGGCAACAGCGCTGACAAAAACAACACGGAAATGATTCGCCCCACCTTCAACATCTCAAACCTCCAATTCGCTCATCGCCCGCCGCGCGGTCATCTCCGCCATCGCGCCCAGCGCCAGCATCCAGCCCACGAATGGCAGCAGCAGCGCCAGCCCGAAGCGAATACCAACCAGCCACAATTCTCCCCATTCGCTGCTGACGTGTGTTTCGGTGAAGGCGATGAAATAGGCCAGCGTGCCAAAAACAGCAATGACGACGGCGTAAATTAGCACTGAGCGCGGCGAAAAAGCAGCCAGCAAACTGCGCCCGATGCCTTTGAAGGCTGGCGCCAGACCTTCACGAATCGTTGTCATCCACAAATGAATCGCCCACAGCGGCAAAACCAAATAGAAAACCAGCCAGCGCGCGACGGTCATCGTCAGGTCCAGCCATTGGCGCGGCGGTTTGGCGCTCGACACAAACTTCTGACCGAGATAACCGAACAACTCCCACAATCCCCACGCCAGCAAGAGCAGCGGCAGGCTGACGACCAGCAACTTCCAAAAGTCTTTCAGCGCGCGTTTCAGCAAATAGCCCGCGCCAACGCCGATGCGCACGTAACTCAAGCCAATCACTTGCAGCACGAAAAAAGCGATCAGAGCGAGGAGCGGCAAAACAATCAGGCTCACAACGACTTGCAGTTGCGTCGCTTCGCGCGTGGTGACGAAGAAATACCCGGCCAGCCACAACGCCACGTAAAACAGCAGCGCGATCAGCACCGCGCCGAAGTTGGTAAACAGTTTGCGCGCCGCCGCGCCTATGGATGCGAAAACGTCAGTAATCATCGTGACCTTTGTTTTGTCTGTCGTATTTTCAATTCACGCTGTGATCAATCGCCGGTGCGTTTGCGGGGGATGGACTAGGCAAAGGGTGCTGTTGCAACCAGATTTCCATCTCGGCGCGCGTGGTGAAGTCGAGCAAGGCGTCACTTAATTCTTCAATCTGTTCGGAAGGCAAGGCATGGATGTGAGTTTGCGCGGCGGCGTCCAGCGGGCCAAAACGTCGCTGTAATTGCCGCAAGATAATCTCGGCATAGCCTTTCTTGATTCCCAGGCGTTCAATCGAAGTTACATATTTCATTTTGTGTTCCTCCTCGTAAACAGTCAGCTTGTCCTTGAATTCAACGTCCAAATTCTCCGGCAAAGTCAGCACCCAGTCCAGGAATCGGTATAGTCCGATGATCACGCGCTTGTCGAACCCACGTTCAAAAAGCCGCCGGGTCAACTGCCATTTCAATTGTAACCGCTCCTGCGGATCGTGGCGCGTCCGCAATGCGATCAGATGCGCCTGCACCACCACGGCGAACGGATTGTCGCTTTGCTCCAACTCTTTCCAGCGATTGTCGTAATCCAGCAGTTTCGCGGTCGAAAATTTCAGGCGCAATTCAGTCCCCAGCAATTCCGCGTGATATTCGCTGGGTCGCCAGCTTTCGTCTTCGTCGGTCAGGATGACGAATGTCGCGACCGGGGCGGCGAAACGATTGAGAATGCGGAAGTGATAAACCAACACCCGCCAGGTGAAATCCGTCTCGCGTTGTCCCTGCACTTCGATGTGCAGCAAAACCCAAAGTTCCTGCCCGGTTTTGAGCCAGACTTTGACCAATTTATCCACCACGCGGCGGCCAATGGCGGCGTCGGCGGTGATCTTTTGCAGTTCCTTGTCGAGAAACTCATAACCGCGCGCCCAATCAATTTGCGCGTGCGCCTGGGGAAAGAAGAACTCCATCGCCCCCTCGAAAAAGAGGTCAAGCACGTCTTTCCACGGACTGTCGTAATCGGGCTGGTTTGTCACCTCGCGCTCCCGGCTACTTCTTCTCCAAAATATTCAACCGGACGTTGGCGGTGTTGGCGCGAGTGCTCGGTTGGTACATCAGTTCCGCCCGTGCCGGAGCCACTCGAAATTGTCCCGGAATCTGCACGCGCATCGCGTATTGGAACGTCGCATCGCCATCAAAGCGATCCACGAAAATCGCCGTGCGCTGGTCGCGGAATTCGCGCTGGCTGTACCAGTCGCTCCAGTTGCCGGTCGAATAATTCAGATTCAGCCCGCTGAAGCTTTCAATCTGTTCGCAGCCCGCCGGAATCGGGTCTTCCAGCAGTAGGTATTGCGCCTTCGTGCCGGTTACGCGCAGCTTCGAGACGATCAAATCGCCCGAATGCAACTCGCCGCTCATGGGCGAAACCTGCCAACTCGGCTTGCCGTCTTTTTCGGTTACGCTCAGCCGCAGGTATTCGCGCGTTATATTCATTCCGTTGGCCGATTGCGCCGATGGCTCTTCCTTCGTGAAGTAATCGAGCGTCGCCGCAACGTAGGCCACGCCCGCGCCGCGCTTAACGACTCTGACCAGATTGGCCGGACCGACTTTGTCGCCTTTGCGTTCGACGACGATCGGTTGACCGTTGGCGGCGTCGGCGGCGGTTACGCGCTTGCTCAGTACCTGCTCGCCGTTCCAATAAACTTCGACGGTGTAATCGGCGGAGAGTTCCTTGCTGACGCGCAAATAATCAGACAAAGCATAAATCGCAAACGCAGTGTGTTTGGTCGTCTCCCAGTAATACCCGTTGCGGCGATGCGCGACCAGCCAGCGCGCGGCTTTTGCCATCAACTCGCTCTGCGGATTGATCTGCGCCAGCGCTTTCAATGACAGCGCGGTCGCTTCCAGATCGTTCTCTTCGCTGAAATCCAGCATCACGCGTCGCTTCGATGTCCAGTAAGCGTCGTAATCGGTCAGCTTGGCCGAACGTTCAATGTCGCTGACCACCAGTTGCGCGCGGTTGTCGTTGCGCAGTTTCAAGGTCAAGGCCAGCAGCGCGCGGCCATAAGGTTGCAGTTCGCCTCGGCGGGTGAACATATCCGTGACGTAGCGTGCATCCGCGCCGCCGCCGACTTGCTGCGCGTAAAGCAGGTAAGCCCGCGATTCAAAGTCGAAAGGCGTGCCGTCTTCCATCTTGCCGGTGTCCAGCAACTGTTGCAGCTTCTTGCGGCCACGTTCGATGACATAACTGTCCACGCCCTGACCGGCGCGCTGCGCAATCGCCAAACCGTCCATCACGTAAGCCGTCATAAATGGATCGGTCTTGTCATCTTTCCACCAGCCCCAGCCGCCGTCTTCGTGCTGGAAGGCGTACAGGCGATCCAGTCCGGCTTTGACCTTCTTGCCCAAATCATTCCCGGTGCTGATCGAAGCCGTCTTCACGTCTTTCAAGGTCTGGGCGACGATCACGTTCGGCAGGAAGCGTGACATCGTCTGTTCGACACAGCCGTAGGGATAACCCGTCAGATAATCCAGCGCGCCGAACATCGCGCCGGCAATCGAAGGCGACGCTTCGATCCGCAGGCTGCGCGCTTGCGCATGCGCGTTGCCGGGAAAGGCGAAGGAAAATTGCTTCTCTGAATTGTCTTCGGCGATGGCCAGCGATTCGCCTTTCGTGATCTTCGTTCCGGCGGGGATGATCGGCATCTTCAGTTCGATGCCGTCGGATTCGACGTTGGTTTTGGCCGTCGCCAGCAGTGTCACATCACCCATTTGTTTGGCGGAAAGCTGCCAGTCAATCCGCGTTTCGCCGTTTTGCGGAATCGTCACCGTCTGCTGCGCCTGACCGACCAAATCCGCGCCAGTCACTTTCAGTTCAACCTGCGTGACTTTTTCGGCGTTCAGGTAGTTGTGAACGATGCCGGAAACCGTCAGCAAATCGCCTTCGGTCGCGAAGCGCGGCGTTTCCAATCGCAGGATCAGGTCTTTGCGCGAAAGCACGCGATCCACTTTCGACCCGACTTTCAAATCCGCTGTCACGGCGCGCGCCGTCGCCCGCCACGTCGTCAGGTTATCGGGCAGAGTGATTTTGACAGAAGCCTTGCCGTCCGCGCCGGTGACGACATCCGGCTGCCAAAACGCGGTGTCTTTGAATTCCTTGCGAATCTTCGGCTCGACAAGCTGGCTGTCGTTTTTGAAATCGGCCAACTGGTACGAACGTTTGCTCTTTTCCAGTTGGGCCAACTGCATTCGCTTATCGCCGGAATAGCCCGTGAACTGAAACGCCGATGAAAAGCTGGTTGAGACGCTGGTGTAACGGCGTCCGTAAAACGCCCGGCGAATATCGCCCGAAGAGTCCGGACGAATGCTGTAAATCGCTTCGTCCACCAGCCCCAGACTGACTTCGACGCCGGAAGCGGGCGAACCGTCTGAGTTTTTCGCCATGATCGTGTACGAAGCCGGATCGCGCGGTTTGTATTCGCGCTTGTCGGGCATCAGTTCGATGTTCAGGAATTTGCCCGCCGCCGGAACCGAAATGCTCTTGCTGTGTTCGTACATCTGGCCGTTGCGGACGTAGGTGACGCTCAGATAAATGTTCGGCGAAAACGAATCCTTGATCGGCAGATCAATCATCACCGCGCGGCCTTCGGCAAATACGTGCCTTGCATCCAGCACTTTTTGAAGTTCTGTCGTCACCAGCAGATGTGCCTTGTCCGTCGGCAGCATGGCCAGAATGTGCGCGGTCTCGCCGGGTTTGTAAGACTTCTTGTCCGGAACCATCTTGATCGCGTCGGAATCGCGATAGGCTTCATCCGCCCAGGCGTTGTTGCGGTCGGTGACGTACAGCGAACCGGCGGCGGATTTGACCTCTTTGCCGTTTTCGTTGACGACGGCTTCAATCGCAATCGAACCGATGGCGGAAGCGCGATAATCGAACGTGGCTTCGCCCTGGCTGTTGGTTTGCACTGAGCCGGTCGAAAGCTCGCGCGTGTTGCGTTTGTATTCGATGCGCTTGTAGCCCTCTTCCAGAATCTCCAGCCGCTCGTACTTCACGTCCAGAAAGCTCAGTTTGACCGAAGTTGAAACTGGTTTGCCGTTGTAATCCGCCGTGTTGATCTTGATGCGGGCGGTGTCGTTTTGCAGGTAAACATACCGGTCAGGCCGTGCGTTGACGACGACGTTACCGCGCGTGCCGACGAAACTGGCCTTGCCTTCGATCTCGCGGCGCGCCGAATCGGTGACCGTGACTTCGATGCGATAGGTGAAATCGCGCGTCTGGTCTTTGCCCGTCGGCGGCACGTCGAAGGGGATTTCCAACTGCCCCGCTTCGTTCAGACTGCCTTCGCCTTCCTTGACCATGTCGTTGCCATAACCGTAATAGCTTTCGTCGTCCTCGCTCTCATCGCCGCCCAAACCGTCGTCGTCTTCCTCCCACCACCAGGGGTAATAGTTCGAGCGGTAGATGTAATACTTCACATCGGCGTTTTTGACCGGCGCGCCGAAAAAGTATTTGGCTTCGACAAGGTATTTGGTTTTCTCGCCGGCGGTGACGAAGGGTTTCGGCGTTGTGACTTTGACCTTGTATTCGGGCTTCTTGTATTCGGCGACTTCGAAATAGCCGCGCGCGGCTTCCTTGCCGTTCAGATTGACGACGACGCTGTAACCGCCAAGCGGCGCATTGGCCGCCAGATCCACTTCGCCGCTGAAGGTGCCGCGCACCGACATCGTCAGGTCGCGTTTGTAAATCTCGTTGCCTTCGGGATTGCTGACGGTGACGTTGACGGTGCGCGATTCCAGCATCTCGTAGCCGCCCTCGCCGACGCGGCGCAGGATGCCTTTGAAATAGGCTTTCTGCTCCGGGCGGTAAACCGGGCGGTCGGTGTAAATGTAGCTGCTGAGATTTTCGCGCGCGCCTTCTTCGCCATCGCCTTCGTTCCAACTGAAGTAATAGGAAGCCAGGTCGGAAACGGCAAAATCGTCTTTGCGATTGACCAGAATCAAATAATCATTTGGCCCCACGTCCTGGTCGGCCGGAGGTTCCGCGCCGGCTTCCTGTTCGGCGCTGGTCGCGGCATTTTCTTTGGCGGATTTCACGGCAACGCGCAGCAAACCATTTTTGTCGGTTTTGCCAGTGGCCAGAATTTTGCGGCCTTTGACAATTTCGACCGTGGTGTCGTCGCGCGGCTCACCGGATCTGCGATCCACCGTATAGACCAGCATGTCGCCGTCCTGCGAAATCTTGCTGACCATCGTCAGGTCGGTCACCACGGCAACCGTGTACGCACGCAGGCTGGAATTGGCTGCATTCACGGCTTCGACCAGATACACGCCCGGCGATTTCTGGCCGAGCGTCACCATGCGCGTGTCCCATCGGCTGTCGAGCGGCGTCAGGATTTGCCGAAAACTGTCTTCCAGTTGATCAGGATTGAGCAGCGGCATCTGCGCGTACGTGGCGACATTGATCGGTTCCCGCTCGCCGGAACGATATTTGTCGTTGAACGCCGCGCGCGATTCGCGGCGGATTTGGGTGCGGAAATAGCTTTTGAAGCCATACAGAATGCCGCTTTTGAACCCTCGCAGTTTTTCCAAAAATCCCGGCTTGCGATTTTCGGTTTGCGCCACTTCGCTGACCAGTTCGCTTTCGCTGTCGCCCATCTGGTGCGGGTTGGCGAGTTGTTTGAAGAATTTGAACGGGTCGCGAATCTTGTAGACGCGAAAATCCAGCGAATCAATGCCCTGATAGCTGATGTATATGCGCGTCTTTTCCTGCGTGCCGTAAGCGCGGTTGGTCGCGAGCGAAAAGTACGGTTTGACCGGCGTTGCGCTCGGTTGCGGGCTGGCGCCCGCTTGCGGCGTTGCATTGGCTTGAACTGCGGGCTGGGCGGCGTTTTGCTCGCCCTGTGCCTGCATTCGCCAGGTCGCCAGGGATAACGCCGCCAGAATAACCATCAGATAAACCGTGACTGTGCCGAGAAGTTTTCGCAGTTTCATAATTCAACCACCGTTTGTAATACCGGCTTGCGGCCCAATTCCAGTAAATGAACCTCAAAAAGAGCACGAAGAGAACACGGAACAAACGGGAACAACGGAAGGATGGGGACAGATTTCGGGTCTTTTTCTGTCTGTTCCGTGATTTCCGTTTATTCCGTATTCTTCCTTCAAGCTCGCTCCATTATTCAATTTCATCCGTTCACGGGTATTGGGCTTGCGTCCGGAATTTTGATCTGCCAAGCCATTCCGCCTGAAGGCGTGGCGACGAACTTTATTGCAGAATTTTCAACCGGTAAAAGCCGAGAAAGTTTTGATTAGTTTCCACAGGCCGCCAGCGTGGATTCGGATGTTCGGCAAGCACCGCAAGCCGGACTTTCTTCACTTCGCCTTTGTCCTGCGGCGAAGCGCCGGTGTGATAAACAACCCAATCACTGGCGCCTTCGCCGGCGATGCGCGCCGCGCCCAGAAAGATCATCACGTGATATGGATATTTGCGCGCCTGTGGTTGATGAAAAAAGAGCAGATCACCCGGTTGCAGCAAATTCGTTTTTTCGAACTGGCGACGGTCCCGCGTCAGAAACGCGACATTGTAATTCTTCAACGTCCGCGCATCGGCGAATTCGGAAAACCTGCCGGAAGACAAATCGCCTTGCGCAAAAACGCCGAATTCCGTCCGAAAAAGCTTTTCGCCAAGCGGCCCCTTTTCCAGTGAATATGCTTTCACATCCGGCGCAAAAGCTTCGTAACCCTGCCCCATTCCCTGAAACCAAATCCGGTCGTGACGCCGCAACGCTTCACGCCAGGCGAATCGCACCAATCCCGCGCAATCGCGCTGCTCCGGGTTCCAAGCTTCACTCAAATTGTAAAATTGCATCTCAGCAATTGTGGCAAACCAGCGGCGGAAGTTTGTCCGGTCATCGAAGGAATAAAGTTCCGCCGCGTCTGGAATTCCGTCTTCGTCCGAATCACTCCAAACCGGCGCGGCGGTCGAAGAAGTCTTCACCTTTTCGGCCTTCGCTTGCGGTGACTTGCCACAGGCACAGGTCAGAAAAAGAACCAGGCCAAACAAAAAGCTTATCCCTCTTTGCCCGAAATTGAACTGGATGCGTGAAGTGTCGGACGATTGAACCATCTCTCTTTTTCCTGATGCCAACGGCGCACACTATAGCAAACCAGCGGTGATCATAGAAACGTTCTATCTCCTTGCGAACTCTCAGGCTAACCGCGCCAGGCGCTGTGGCTTCCCACGGCATTTCCGGCAAGCCCGCGATCTGAATCGGCATCTGGGTGTCAGGATGGTATAGTCGCGACGGTGATCCGAATAACACTCTTGATGGTAAGCGAACAGGAAGGAGTCGCATGCAAAACGAAGCCAAAATCAATTTTAGACGCAACGGGTTCAATTGGGGCGTAACGTTGTTCCTGATTGCGTTTCACCTGGGCGCGGTCGTCGCGCTGTTCAATTTCAGTTGGCCGGCATTTTTCCTCGCGTTTTTTTTGTGGTGGGTTTCCGGCAGTTTGGGAATCGGCATCGGTTATCACCGGTTGCTGACGCATCGCGGTTTTAAGACGCCCAAGTGGGTGGAATATTTTTTGACGATCTGTGGGACGCTGGCCATGGAAGGCAGCCCGATTGCCTGGGTGGCGACACATCGAATTCATCATGTCTTCACCGAACGCGAAGGCGATCCGCATTCGCCGCGCGATGGATTCTGGTGGTCGCATATGGGCTGGATTCTGCGCGGGCATTCGGTGCAGCGTAATTTGGAAGCCACCGCACGCTATGCCCAGGATTTGCTGAAAGACCCGTTTCACGTTTGGCTGTTGCGCTGGCATTACCTGACCACGGCGGCATTGGCGGTGATTCTGTTCGCACTGGGCGGTTGGCAGTTTGTGTTGTGGGGCATTTTTCTGCGGATTGTGGTTTCCTGGCATACGACCTGGTTTGTGAATTCCGCCGCGCATGTCTGGGGCAGCCGCCGGTTTGAAACCCGCGACGATTCGCGCAATTTGTGGTGGGTTGGGCTGCTGGCCTTCGGCGAAGGCTGGCACAACAATCACCACGCCCATCAATCCTCGGCGCGGCATGGTCTGACCTGGTATGAAATTGATTTGAACTGGTATGGCATCTGGGTGCTGCAAAAACTCGGCCTGGCAACCAACGTCCGCCTGTTCAAACTCAACGCTTCACAAAATCCTGCTCAACAGCCGGGCGAACTGGAACCGCTCGAAGAGAGTGCTTGAACCTGCCTGCCCTTCGCCTACAATGCCCTCATGGTGAAGACAAAATTCGGTAGTCACCGCAAACAATCAGTCATCTTCTTCACGGTGCTGGGCATTATTTTGCTGGCGCTGACGATTGCGCTGAACGTTGGCTGGATCGTCTTTCACTGGCGTCAGGTGGCCTTGTTGGTTTTTGGCGTCATTTTTTTTCTCCTGATCATGGCCGGGCTGACGCTGAACACGATCTTTCTGGTACGCGAGATTCGCCGCAACGAACAACACGATAGCTTTATCAATGCCGTCACGCATGAACTGAAAACCCCGATCGCTTCCATCCGGCTCTACCTGGAAACGCTGCAAACCCGCGAAGTGGACGAAGCCAGGCGGAAAGAGTTTTACCAGATCATGCTGGAAGACAGCGATCGTCTACTGCATACGGTCGAGCAGGTTTTGCGCGCTGGGCGCACGGGTGACCGGCAGCGTCAGATTCATCCGGCAGTCATTGACCTGGGCGCTCTTGCCAGGGAGTGTGTCGAGCTTGCCCGCAAGCGCACTCACCTGGATGAAACCGCGTTGCATTATGTCGAACGCCGGAATGGCCGAAAAGCGCTGGTCAAGGGCGACGCCGAAGAATTACGCGCGGCCATCTCGAACCTGATAGACAATGCCATCAAATATTCCAACCAGGCAATCAATGTCACGGTCGAAGTCGCTGAAATTGATGACCGGCAACTTGCGCTTCGCGTCACGGATCAGGGCATAGGCATTCCGCGCATCCATCTCAAACATGTCTTCAAACGCTTTTACCGCATCCCGCGCCGCATCCACCTCAAAGTCAAAGGCTCAGGATTGGGGTTATTCATTGTCCGTTCCGTCGTCAACAAACACGGTGGAAAGGTCTTCGCCGAAAGCGCGGGCGAAGGCTTGGGAAGCACATTCACAATTCAACTGCCGAGAGTCAGCGAGTAACAACCATGGGTGAAATTTTGATCGTCGAGGATGAGCAGCATTTGGCCAATGGCCTTCGCTTCAATCTGGAAGCCGAAGGCTATGAAGTCGCCGTCGTTGGCGACGGCGAGACGGCGCTTGAATCTTTGTTGGCGCACCCGAACCGATTCGATGCAGTTCTGCTGGACGTAATGCTGCCCGGCAAGAATGGTTTTGAAATCGCCGCCGAGTTGCGTCAGGCCGGACAGTTTGTGCCGATTCTGATGCTCACCGCTCGCAACCGCCCCGAAGATGTGCTGAAAGGCTTCGAAGCCGGCGCTGACGATTATCTGCCGAAGCCTTTCGAGTTGACGATTCTGATCGCCCGGTTGCGCGGCCTGCTGCGCCGCCGCGAATGGTTTCACCGCTCGCAGAAAACTTCCACTGATAAACAAAACAGCGAGACCTTCAGCTTCGCCGGAAAAACGATTGATTTTTCGTTGCTTGAGTTGCGCGCCGGACAGCGGACGGAGCGGCTGACGCTGATGGAGGCAGACCTGCTGCGCTATCTGATCAAGCACGAAGGCAAGGCCGTTTCACGCAGCAATATTCTGGAAGACGTTTGGGGATTGCACGAAGACACGGACACGCGCGCCATTGATAATTTCATCGCCCGGCTGAGAAAGCTGATTGAAGAAGAACCCGCCAAACCACTCCATCTGTTGACAGTTCGCGGCGTAGGTTACCGGTTCGTGGCGCAACCGGATTGATTGCCCGACGAAAAGAACGGGAACGGTTCATTTGATCCGCACCCTCACGATGTTGGACGCTTTGACCATATCCACCTTCATCGAAGTCGGCTGCGACCGCTGTTGGTCGTACCCCATTGTCAGCCGCCGCCCGTTGCCATAAGTCAGCACGTTCAGCGCTCCATTGGCGCGGAAAGTCGCCGAACTGACGACATTGGTCGTTGCGCTTGGATTACTGCCGATCAAATCCGTGCCGATGCCGCCCAGCGCGCTGACCGTGTTGTAGGTGTAGTTGACGTTCTTGTTGAAACTGTAGACCGGAGTGCCGCCCGACAGGGTGTAGATGCCGTAGTTGACCTGCGTCGTCTGGCCCGCCACGTTGTAGGCATAGTTCAGCTTGTAATAATTGCCGGACAGCGCCGTGAAGGTGCGGGTTTCGCTCTCCAACTGCCGGAAACTGTTGTAACTGTACGTGGTCGAGCCTTCTCCATCGGCCATCGAGGTGCGCGCGCCGAAATTGTCGTAACCGAAGCTGACCCCAGGCGTGCCGTCGCTGTAGCTAACGCCGGTCAGCAGGTTGCGCGAATTGTAGCTGTTCGTGAGGGTGACGCCCCGCTAGTTCGCACCGGTCGAAAATCCGCAGATTGCCTGGGCCATGGTGGCGGAAGAAGGCGGGTACGACTCACGGACTTCCGCGCCGATTGCGGGTCAGTTGCTGCTCAAAGCAAAAGACCTGGGCTTGCTCACTATCACCCAGCCGCAAGCAACTCCGGTGGCCAGCCAGAGCCGACGAGGGGGAAACGGCTTTAGATTTCTAACTGAAAACATCGGGGGGATGCTGTGGGAATTCGGAAATCACGGTTTATCTTGAAAATGGTGGGACGATCAAGTACGTGCGGCAGATCCCTTGCACGAGCCACAGCATCAAGAACCTAAAAAATTATTGAATAATAGCCTTCATATTCAAATGTTCTCCAAAAGTACATCCCAGAATTAACTGCCAAAGAATTCAGTATCTCCCTAATTGTGAGGTTAGAAAATACCGCTGAGAAATCAGGATTATTACCAATATAGCAGCTTTGAAATCCACATCCATATTGCCCCGCGAATGAGCGTTTATTGTTCGCTCTAGCTATTTGGACAACTTGTGGCACCTCAAGCAAACGGCTACGAATTAGAAACCGGGGAGTCTTTTTTTCTATAGAAAAGTTTTCTACTTTTAAGTCCAGAATTCCATGCATAAAACTTATATCCTTATTTTGAGGAGTAATATTTATCACTCCATCAAGTTCTCTCCATTCATAGCCCGATGATTCAGTTATTATTATGTTTAAAATTTCAGCAACCGTACTTCGGGCAAGATTAACAGTGAGGGATTCTGAAGAATTATCATCGTTGTCTGGGATACAGATCATTCCAATGGGAATTCTTTGTTGAACTGATAGTTGTTCGATCGCTTTCTCTATTGATATATCCTTGACAAAAAACGATTCTATATGCATTTGCGATAATCTTGTGTTGGTAGGTACAAAATTTGCCTGAGCCCTAGCTACTGAGTTAATGTCTGGTAAAGCTACTAGTAGGAATATAGTTATTAGTGTTTCTTTTACTATTATCATAATAGGTAATCTATCCTTTTTCAGTAAAAAGCGTTTTAACTACCCAACATCGCTTGACACGGCGGGCGCATCTGAGTGCCTGATACTCAGCACACCATAAACCAAGTCAAAGATAGGCAAGCAAGCAGCGCAAGCTAATCATTGTTAATAAAAAATCCCCCGGTCCCGCTTTGAGGAGAAACTCCAACTTTACATGACAGCTCACCTCCCTGAAATTTTAACTCTCCTTCGCTTTTAATTTCAAATTTAGCTGGATTACCATCATTTTTCGGGTCAGTAATCTCAATCGTAGTGCTGGACTTTACTATGACTGGTTGACCACTAGACAGCCGTTCCCTAAGGATGTCAATGTCAGCTCTTGTTAATAGGAATCCTTGAAAATCGTAAAATTGCCCAGTGCCTGGTGAACTAAAGTCTGTCGAATTGCTGTTGATAGATTTTCCAAGTATTGCTTTTACGACCGGATCGTCTGAGCTTATTGAATCAATCTTTGTATTTTCCCTTCCCTCTGCAGATTGGAGAAGCCTACCATTTACCCGCACCAGAAAAGCGGCCTCAGCGCCACAGGCAGTGCCACCTGATCCGTACTCAAATTTTGCTGCTGTATAGGAGTACGTTATTCTTGCAAACGAGTGTGGGTTCCCGCCACCTCCTCCTCCTCCCCCACCGGAAACCGGCGCTAATTTTGCGTACGCCTCTCTATAATCAATTCCTCCCCACCAACCGCCGCCGCCGCCGCACACTAACTCTGCAAGCCCAAAGCCCATGGCGATCCTTTCCCATAGTCCGCAGTGCGACAGAAACTCTCCACTGGGGTCAGTCGCGTTGACCGGATCGTTCTGCACATAGCTGTAACGATTCAGACCTTGCGGCTGGCCTTGAGGGGCGCTTTTGCTGCTGATCGGGTCTGGTTGCAGAAAGCGCCCCCTTGCAGAGTTGTAGCTGCGTGCCATTGCATAGTCCAAACCCGTCGCTGCATCCCGCTCATAGCCCGTGAACTTCTTTGAGTTCAGGTTGTTGTTGCCCGACGATGACAATTCATTCAACGTT
>JAJNQA010000063.1 GCA_021155085.1 Heliomicrobium sp.
GAAGACACTGCTCAATCCGCAATCCGAAATCCGCAATTCGCAATTGTTTTATGCAGTCGCAAAAGTTCTCATTGATGCTGGATTCGGTCCGCCGCCTGATGCGTGGCGGAGCGACGGCGCGCGCGCTGAACGTGCTGCGAAAAGGCCGTCCGGCGGATGTCGCGCAGGTGCTGCACGCGCTGAGCGATCTGGATCGCAAAGCCGTCTTCACCGCGCTGGCGCAGTCAGAAACCAAACTGGCCGCCGCCAGTTTAAGTGAACTGAGTTTGGAAGAAGGCGTTGCGCTGCTGAAAACGCTCGCCCCAGCGCAGATTGCTCACGTCCTGCAGGAATTGCCGAGCGATGACGCAGCCGTTTTCGTCGCGGAACTGCCCGAAGAACTGCGCGAACAGTTGCTGGATCTGATGAAGGTCGAAACCTCGACCGACGTGCAGGAACTGCTCAGCTTTGCCGAAGGCACCGCCGGACGAATCATGACGCCCGCCGTCTTCGCCCTCAGCGAAGAGTTGACCGTCAGCGAATCCATTTCAAACATTCAAAACGCCAGCCGCGATGTCGAACTGGTCTATTACCTGTATGTCGTGGATGACCGCAATCATCTGGTGGGCGTGTCCTCCCTGCGCCAATTGTTGCTGGTTCCTCCGACCACGCCGCTCAAAAAAATCATGAGCACGGACGTCATCAGCGTCCGCACGGACACCGATCAGGAAGAGGTCGCCCGCGTGGTCGAACGCTACAATCTGCTGGGCGTGCCGGTGGTGGACGAAGAGCACAAACTGGTCGGCATTGTCACCGTGGACGACGTGCTGGATGTGATCCGCGAAGAGGCGACCGAAGACATTTACGCCCTGTCCGGCGTCAGTTCCGAGGAAGGCGTGATGGGAAAGCCGCTGCGTTCGGTCCGGCTGCGCTTGCCCTGGCTGCTGGTGAATCTGGCAACGGCGATTCTGGCAGCGTCGGTGGTGCATTCATTCGAAGCGACGATTGAAAAGGTCGTCGTGCTGGCCGCACTCCAATCCATCGTTGCGGGAATGGGCGGCAACGCCGCGACCCAAACGCTGGTGGTGATTGTGCGCGGGTTGGCGCTGGGCGAAGTGACAATGGAAAATTCCCGCCGTGTGCTGATCAAGGAAGTGCTGGTCGGTTTGGCCAATGGCCTGGTCAATGGACTGGTCGCCGCCATCATCGTGCTGGTCTGGTTCGGCTTCACCGCCAAAATGTTCATCATTGGCGGCATTATCGCGGCGGCATTGATCATCAATCTGGTGATCGCAGCCATTGCAGGCACGGTCATTCCACTGGTGCTGAAAAAGCTGAAAGCGGATCCGGCGCTGGCTTCGACCGTTTTCGTCACAACCTGCACGGATGTCGGCGGCTTTCTTTCGTTCCTCGGCCTGGCCACCCTGTTCGTCAAATACTTAAAGTAGTTCTCGCTATCACGGTAGCCCGCGCGCGAGCAAGGGCTTTCGGCGAAGCAGCCTTGCTCACGCGCGGGCTACCGGTCCGAAAAAGGGGGAATTCATGGACGGATACACAACCAAGATGTTGATTGCCGGCGGCGTGCTGCTAGGGCTGTTGTTTCTGGTGGTAATCTGGAAATTTTTCTTCGGCTTCCTGAAGCATGTGCTGATCATTCTGATTCTTGGCGGCTCCTTCGTCGGATTTTACTGGTACCGGATGCATTCTTCTCCGGCAAAAAATCCCGCCATCGGCAAGCACGCCTATATGACTGAATCAGGAAAATATCTGGGCGTCGTCGAAGCTGAAGGCGAGGACACGCGCCGCGGTCCGGTCTGGAATATACGTTTTCCGGGCGGCCATCCGAGGATGTTCGCCAAATCCCGCGTGACGTTGAAGGACAAGCGCGACATCGCCTCTGAACCAACGCCGGAACTGACGGAAATTCCGACGCCGACGATAACTCCCAAGCCCAGCAAACCGGGACCAGAGAAAAAATCGAACAGCAAGAAGGAATGAAAAACAGGATTTGCTGCGGTTGAGAAGTTGGTCAAGCCAGTTTAGACTACGCGCTTATTTGCTGACCTGCCGCTGCCACTGATTCAAGGGAGATTCGTAATGGCACAAACAATACCCGCTCTTGCCCCTGACGAAGAGTTGATTGCCGACGTTGAGGCTTACATGGAGACGTTGGTGACGGAGGATGACACTCCCGTGGACAACTGGTTTTCAGAACGCCAAAGACCGTTGCTGGTGGAGACGCTGGACAATTGGCATCCAGTTGACGAAACCGGCGCGCCGCGAAAGTTCCTGGCCGGCAGTGATGTCGGCGTTTTCTGGATGTTGCGGCAACCACCATTGGTGCCAGACGCATTTTTAAGTCTGGACGTCCAGTTGGACATCGAAAAGCCCTCGGACTGGTGGCGGAAAAAGAACCGCTCCTACTTTGTCTGGGAACATGGCAAGGCGCCCGAAGTGGCCATCGAAATTGTCTCCAACCAAAAAGGCAATGAGACGGGCACGAAGCTGCGCGATTACGCCTTGATGGGCGTGATTTACTACGTTGTCTTCGATCCGGGACTTCATTTGAAAGATGAACTGATACGGGTGTTCAAACTGGAAGGACGGCATTACGTCAGGTATCACGATCTCTATTTCCCTGATCTTGGAATTGGCCTGACACTTTGGGAAGGCAGTTATCGCGCAAGCCCGCCCGCCACCTGGCTGCGCTGGTGTGACAAAACAGGAACCGTTTTCCCTACTGGCGCTGAACTGGCAACAGAGGCGAAGGCGAAGGCGGCTCACGAAGCTGAGCGCGCGGTACAAGAAGCTGAACGCGCGGCTCACGAAGCTGAAAAAGCAAGGTTACTCGCCGCCAAGCTGCGGGAACTCGGCGTTGATCCCGATCAGGTGTTGCGCCAATAGGTTGGTGACAAGGATTTCTATGCCCCTGCACGAAACGGAAGCCTTTGTGCTCCGGACCTTCACGCTCAAAGAAGCTGACAAAGTCTGCGTTTTTTTTACCCGCGATGCGGGGAAGCTTCGCGGCGTGGCGTATGGCGCTAAAAAGCTGCGCAGCCGGTTCGGCGCCAGTCTGGAACCGTTCACGGAAGTCTCGCTGACCTACTTTCAAAAAGAGAATAAAGAACTGGTTTCCATCTCGAACTGCGACATCATTCGTTCCCAATTCGTCGCCGGAATCAGCAGCGAACGAATGGGCATGATGCAGTACTGGGGCGAGTTGGTGGATTCCTTCATGCTCGATCACGAACCGAACGAGACGGTTTACCGGCTGCTCGCGGCCATCCTGGATTCAATGAAAAATGCCGGGAATGCCGATCTGATGACGTTGGCGAGGTACTTTGAATTCTGGATGCTGAAGCTGGGAGGCTTCTTCCCCGACTGGCGGCATTGTGGATTGTGCGAAAAGGATTTGAGCGCCGAACCGGCGGTGTACCTGACCAATGAAGGCCAGCCGCAATGTGCTGCTTGCAGCCTTCGGCGCGGCGAAGAGTTACCGCAGTTCGTCTGGCAAACCATCCAGGAAATTCTGACGCAAGCCCCCGCAAAATTTTTATCGCTGCCGCGAGATGCCCGGCTGATCACGCAAACCGGCAGCATCGCAACACGATTGATCGCGCGCGCGCTGGAACGCGAGCCGCGGTCTTACGAAGTTCTAAGCCGGCTGCGGCCGGTGGAAATAGTCACCAGTTTTTAGTTTTCAGCTTTGAGCCGGAAACTCTCGGCTGGAACTGAAAACTGAAAACTGAAAACTGAAAACCGTTCAAGGAGACAATACACAGCAATGAGTACGAAGTACGTTTACCTGTTCGCCGATGGTCAAACCGAAGGCACCGGGAAGATGAAAGACCTGCTCGGCGGCAAAGGCTCCGGCCTGGCCGAAATGACCAACGCCGGCATGCCGGTTCCGCCCGGCTTCACGATCACCACCGAAGCCTGCAATGCCTATTACTCGTCGGGCGAGCAGTTCCCCGAAGGCATGTGGGATCAGGCGCTGGAAGCCCTGGCCAAAGTCGAAGCCGCGACCGGAAAGAAGTTCGGCGGCACGGACAATCCGCTGCTGGTTTCCGTACGCTCCGGCGCGAAATTTTCGATGCCCGGAATGATGGATACGGTTCTGAACCTGGGCTTGAACGACGAAACCCGCGTTGCGCTCGCCCGCATGACCAACAACGAGCGCTTTTCCTGGGACGCCTATCGCCGTTTCATTCAGCTCTTCGGCAAGATCGTGCTGGGCATTGATTCCGAAAAGTTCGAGCATGTTTTCGACGCTTATAAGAAAGAACTCGGCGTTCAGGGCGACACCGAAGTCGGCGAAGAGACGCTGGCCAAAGTCGTTGCCGATTACAAGGCCATCGTCAAGAAAGAGACCGGCAACGAATTCCCGACCGATCCGCTGGATCAGGTGAAATACGCCATCAAGGCGGTGTTCGCTTCGTGGAATGGCCGCCGCGCCAAAGACTACCGCCGAATCAACAAGATTGACGACAACCTGGGCACGGCTGTGAACGTCCAGACGATGGTCTTCGGCAACATGGGCGAAGATTCCGGCACCGGTGTCGCTTTCACCCGCGACGTCGCGACCGGCGAGAAAGTTCTGTACGGCGAATACCTGCAAAACGCACAGGGTGAAGACGTCGTCGCCGGCACGCGCACACCGAAGAAAATCGCGCAGCTCCACGAAGAAATGCCCGAGATGTATAACCAGTTCGTTGAACTGGCCAACCGTCTGGAGCGCCATTACAAAGACGTGCAGGACATGGAATTCACCATCGAGCGCGGCAAGCTGTACATGCTGCAAACGCGCAACGCCAAACGCACAGGCGCCGCCGCCGTTCGCGTTGCCGTCGAAATGGTTGAAGAGGGCGTGATCGACAAGGCCACGGCCATTCAGCGCGTCGAACCTGCGCAGCTTGATCAATTGCTGCACCCGATGATTGATCCGAAAGCCAGCCTCAATGTGATCGCAACGGGCTTGCCCGCATCACCCGGCGCGGCTTCAGGCACGGCGGTTTTCGATCCGGATGAAGCCGAAGAACTGGCCAAGGAAGGCAAGAAAGTCATTCTGGTCCGCACTGAGACTTCGCCGGAAGATTTCCACGGCATGGTTGCGGCACAGGCAATTTTGACTTCGCGCGGCGGCATGACTTCACACGCGGCAGTCGTGGCGCGCGGCATGGGCAAATGCTGCGTGGCTGGCTGCGATCAGGTTGTTGTGGATTATGCCAACCAGCAATTCACGGCTGGCGACATTGTCGTCAAAAAAGGCGAACCGCTGACGCTGGACGGTTCGACAGGCCGTGTCATCCTTGGCGAAGTTCCACTGATCAACCCGGAAATCAGCGGCCATTTCAAAACGCTGATGGAGTGGGTCAACGAATATCGCAAGCTGGGCGTGCGCGCCAACGCTGACACGCCGCACGATTCCGAAGTCGCGCGTGGGTTCGGCGCGGAAGGCATTGGCCTTTGCCGCACCGAGCACATGTTCTTCGAAGGCGACCGCATTGACAGCGTCCGCCAGATGATTCTGTCTTCTTCCGACTACAAATCACTGGAAGCGCAACTGAACACGGCGCGCGCCGAAGCGGAAAAGTCCGGCTCGAAGGATGCCGCCAAGCGCGTCAAGGATCTGCAAAAGAAAATCGCCAAACCGGAACAGTTGTACAAAGGCGCGTTGGCGGCACTGCTGGACCTGCAACGCGGCGATTTCGTGGGCATCTTCCAGGCGATGGACGGCTTCCCCGTCACCATCCGCACGCTGGACCCACCGCTGCACGAATTCGTCCCGCACGACGACAAGACGCTGAAAGAACTCGCCGCCAAGATCAAAATGCCGTTCAAGGAAGCGAAAGCCAAAGTCGTATCCCTGCACGAATTCAATCCGATGCTTGGTCATCGCGGCTGCCGTTTGGGCATCATTTATCCCGAAATCACCGAAATGCAGGCGCGCGCCATTTTTGAAGCCGCCGTCATCGTCCAAAAAGAAGGCAAAACGGTGAAGCCGGAAATCATGATTCCGTTGGTTGGCAACGTGGCCGAATTGAAGCTGCAAGCTGATGTCGTCCGTCGCGTCGCCGGTGAAGTCTTCGAAAAAGAAGGCGTCACGGTGGATTACCTGGTCGGCACGATGATCGAAGTCCCGCGCGCCGCGCTGACCGCCAATCGCATTGCCGAAGTCGCCGAGTTCTTCAGCTTCGGCACCAACGACCTGACGCAAATGACGATGGGTCTGAGCCGCGACGATTCCGGCAAATTCCTCCCTGCGTATGTCGAGAAGAAGATTTACGGCGACGATCCGTTCCAGGTGCTCGATCAGGAAGGCGTCGGCCAATTGGTCGAAATCGGCATCCAGAAGGGCCGTTCAAGCAAAGCTGACCTGAAAGTCGGCATCTGCGGCGAACACGGCGGCGATCCGGAATCCGTGATCTTCTGTCACAAAGTGGGGATGAACTACGTCAGTTGTTCCCCGTACCGTGTGCCGATTGCGCTGCTGGCGGCTGCTCATGCGGCGCTGGCCGATCAGCAAGGCGCGGTAGCTGTGGGAACCACGGCTTAACTTCCTGCGGACATCGGATGCGGGTTGGAAGACCAGTATTTTCCAATCCGCATCTTCAGTTTTTAGAAACCAACTTCTGGTTGTCGTAACCAAAACCTCTGGAGAAAACGATGACAAAATTCAAAACTACGCTGTGGATCGCCGCACTAGCCACATTTGCAATATTGCCGATTGCTGGAGCCAAAATGGCGTCTTCGGCTGCATTCACGCAAACCCCTGCGACAAAGGTCAGCTACGCGCCCATTCCAGGTGGCGATTACAAGATTGACCCGGCGCACAGCACCGTCGGGTTTTCGATCCGGCATTATGAAATCAACTGGGTCGTGGGCCGCTTCAAGGATTTTGACGGGACAATCCGCTTTGATGATGCGGACATCACCAAATCCTCCGTGGAGTTTGCGGCAAAGATTGCAAGTGTGGACACGGGCGTCGCGGCGCGCGACCAGCATCTGCAAAAAGACGATTTCTTCGACGTGGCAAAGTATCCGCAGATGATGTTTAAGAGCACTCGCGTTGAACGCAAGGGCAAGAATGGCTACGTCCTGCACGGTGACTTCACGCTGCATGGAGTGACCAAGCCAGTGGCGATTCCCTTCACCATTGCCGGAGCAATCAAGGATTCTCGCGGAAATACCCGCTTCGGCATTGAGGCGCAGACGAAAATCAATCGCCGCGATTACGGCATGAACTATGGCAGCACGCTGCCGGGCGGCGGGTTCGACATCGGCAATGAAGTCACGATCAACCTGAATCTGGAAGCATTGAAGCCCGCGCCGAAAACCGCCGGACAGTAAATGTTTCCGGCGGTCCGGCTCCCACCAGACAAAAAGCGGCTACTAAAATTCCGCGGCCAGGCGGCAAATTCAAAAGCCAATTGCGTATTATCGCTTTTCCTGTCGCCTGGTTTGGCCCGTTGAAACTCTGTTCATCTCTCAGTCTGGATCAAATCCTCCCCAAATCATTGCAAAATTTCACTATTCGGCACGGTTCTTGAGTTAATTCCAATCGCGCCGGTTCGGCGCACAGCAACACTCCCCTATCTAACGCGAAACCGTACAAATTGTATTGCTGCGAAGACACACAAAGATTCAGATTCGCTCTGTAAAAGAACACTGACCGAATTCTGATCTCGAAAAACTGTGTTCAGCAGCCCAATACACCCGCACTAACGAAAAACCACCGTATCACTTCTGGGAGGGCTACTATGAAAATGCCAGGCTTTCGCCTTTACCGAATGCCATTCACTCTGTTGACCTTGTTGTGCGTCTGCGCAACGGGATTACTATTTAAGTCCGGCGTCTGGCTGACTGCCGGAAATGCACAAACGCAAACCACCATTACCGCGGAAAATAAAAATTTCAATCGAGGGCAGACAGATGAAGTCAAAATTACACTCAATGCCCTCGGAACGGAAAACACCATCAGCTTCAGCCTGGAATTCGACCCGCTGCAACTCGTTTTTGTGAAAGCTGAACTCGACAGTGCCGCGAAATCGAGTGACGGCGACCCCGCCACTCTAAACTTAAATCCAGCTCTGACCGCTTCCGGAAAAATCGGCATTGGATTGACCTTGCCGAGTGGCAAAGTGTTTGCGCCAGGAGCGCTGACACTTGTGAAAGTGACTTTGACCGCACGCACCGACGCCACCGCCCTGACCACGCCGCTACTTTTCGGCAATGAACCGACAGTGCAAGAGATTTTGAACACGTCAGCAAATCCCTTGCCTGTCACGTTCACACCCAGCTTGATTACAATTCAACCCATACAACCAACTCCAACTCCAACTCCAACTCCAGAACCAACACCAACTCCGACTCCGACACCAACTCCGACGCCGACACCAGAGCCGACGCCGACGCCAACTCCGACACCAACGCCGACTCCGACGCCGACGCCGACACCAACTCCGACGCCGACGCCAGAGCCGACGCCGACGCCGACACCAACACCCACGCCCACGCCCACGCCCACGCCGACTCCGACGCCAACTCCAACACCGGATCCAACTCCGACACCAACGCCGACTCCGACACCAACGCCAAGCCCACGCATTGTGCGTATCCCGGATACGCAATCAACGCAGAACGGAATGACGGTCGCGACGGTGGAACTGGTATCGAACGGTGATGAGAATGCGTTGCAGTTTAGCCTGGCGTTTGATCCGGCGTTGTTGGCGTTCGTGCAGGCGACACAGGGAGCTGCGACTGGTTCAGGAGCGATTTTCCTGGTCAATGACACGCAGGCAGTCCAGGGCAGAATTGGCGTGGTGATTGCGCTCGAAGCGGGCAGGACATTCACTGCCGGACCGCAGGAGCTATTGAAACTGACGCTTAAGGCCATTACGGAAACGGCGGAAACGACCGCAAACATCACATTCGCGGATGTGCCGGTGCCGCGACTGATTGCCAGTGTAACCGGAACCGTTTTACCGGGTGATTATCGAACCGGCGCGGTCACACTTCCTCCGCGATTGGAAGGAGACGTCACGCCGCCGCCGAATGGTGACAGCCAGGTCAACATCCTGGATATTCAACGCGTGGCACGTTTGGTGGCGGGTCTTGAACAAGTTATTTCCGTCTCTGATTTTCAGCGCGCCGATTCCGCGCCGCGCGAAGACAAGGGCGATGGAATGTTGACGCTTCTGGACGTGCTGCAAACGGCGCGTTATGCGGCAGGGCTGGACGAAACAGTTCCGGCGGGTGGACCAACCGGGCCGCCGGCTTCGCCGCCGGGATTTACGCCGGTTGCCAACGACGAAACAAGGCGTTTACGAATGACATCGCCGACTTTGTTACGCGGGCAGACCGGGACGGTGCGGCTGTTACTGGACGCCGCCGGCAATGAAGGCGGCGCTGGATTCAGTCTGATCTTCGATGCGACGCGATTGCGCTTCGTGAGCGCGGAACTTGAAGAGGACGCTCGCAATGCCTTCCTGCTCGTGAATAATGCGCAAGCTTCGGAAGGACGCCTGGGCATTGTATTGACGCTACCCGCCGGGCAGGCCTTCAGTCCCGGCGCGCGCGCCCTGCTTGCCCTGAAGTTTATGCCGATTGCCGGAGTGCCGAATGGCATAACACCCGAGACGGTCTTGAGTTTTGACGACGCTCCTGTCAAGCGGCAAATCGGCGACATCAATGCTCACGGCTTGTCCGCCGGTTTCGACGCCATCACGCTGCGGCTGGCGGATGCCGCGGTCGCCAACGTGTCGGCCGCCAGCTTTGGTGGAGACCAGCTTGCCGCCGACAGCATCGTCGCTGCCTTCGGCACGGGCCTGGCCAGCGGAACCGAAAGCGCAACCAGCCTGCCGCTGCCGCAATCGCTCAGCGGCGCCACAGTCCGCATTCGCGACAGCGCAGGCAACACTCGCGTTGCCAGCCTGTTCTTCGCTTCGCCGGGTCAATTGAACTACCACCTGCCAGCGGGACTCGCGCTCGGCACGGCGGAAATCACCATCGAAGCGCCCGACAATCGCACGCTTTCCGGTACCGTGGAAATCGCGCCTGTCGCGCCAGGCCTGTTTTCCGCCTCCGGCAACGGACTGGGCGTTGCGGCGGGATTGACCCTGCGCGTGAAATCCGATGGCTCCGCCCTGTATGAATCGCTGGCCACCTACGACACGGCGCAATCCCGCTTCGTGGCGGTCCCGATTGACCTCGGCGCCAGCGAAGACGTGTACCTGGTGCTGTACGGAACCGGCTTCCGCGGACGCAGCGATTTGTCGAAAGTCACTGTTACCGTCGGCGGCGTTTCCGTGGATGTGAGCTACGCCGGAGCCACCAACCCGTTTGTCGGCCTGGATCAGCTCAACCTCAAACTCCCGCGCAGTCTGGCGGGCCGTGGCGATGTTGACATCGTCATGCGCGTGGATGGCAAGGTTGCCAACACCGTGCGCGTCACCATCCGCTAACAACTCGCTCACTTTCAACCGAAAGGGAGAGTCTGGTTTCATATGCCAGGCTCCCCCTTTCTGCTTTCAAGGTGTGAGGTTCCACAGGAAGCTTCCTCGTACCCGAAGACGCGCGGGAATTGCTGACCGAGCCGGTGTCGGCGCTGCACTACGAGCCGGGCGTGGTGGACGCAATCATCGCGCTTACGCATTGCCAGCCGTGCCTGTTGCAGGCGGTGGCCTCCGATTTGGTCCATTACTTGAACGCGCAGAAGCGGCAGACAGCGACGATGGCCGACCTGGACGTGGCGGTGGCGAAGGCGCTGGTGACGGCGTACCCCTATTTCCACAACAACTGGGCAGAGTGTTCCGATGCCGAACGAGAAGTCTTGCGGGCGCTGACGACGGGTATGGCTGAGACTATCGCCGCGCCGCTTGAAATTGCGGCGCGGCGATAGTCTGAGCCGCAAAGAGATTGTGGAAATGCGCGATGACCGGTATCGTTTCGCTGTCGAACTTTTCCGGTTGTGGATTTTGAAGAATCATTTTCCAGCAGTATTGCGTGCGCCCTCTGGTTCGTAAGATGATTTCGGCGTCAGTGAGGAACCGCAATGGGGAGATCCAGTTATGTCAGTCGCAACCGAACATCTTTACGTTGTTACCAACGAACAAATTTTGGGCGGAGAACCCATCATCAAGGAGATGCGCACCCCGGTGCGAGCCATCGTTGAAACCTGGTGTTTGGGATCATCGCCCGAAGAGATTTCCAGGCAGCTTCCTCACTCGACGCTGGCGCAGGTCTTCGATGCGCTGAGTTATTACAGCGACCGTCGAGACGAGATCAATGCTCACATTGAGCGCAATCGCATTCCCGACGATCTGCTTAGCCCGCAGGTGAAAGACCTTGCTTAGCCTGTTCATCAACCGCTACCTTGACGAAGACGTAAATGTGCTGATGGCTGATTTGCTGCGCGCCTGTGGGTTCAATGTTGCTACCACGGTTGAAGCAGGCAAACTCAATCATCACGACGATCAACTATGCAGTGAGTCATCAACGGGCGATCTTCACGCACAACCGTGCTGATTTTGAAGTGCGCGCTTTGGAATACTTTGCTGCCGGTAAGACTCATTACGGCATCATCATTGGCACAAGGCGTCCGCCTTACGAGCTTGCGCAAAGATTGCTTCGTATACTGAATCAAACTACAGCAGATGAAATGGTCAATCAGATGCAATACATTTGATTGGCGCATCGGCAACCCACAACCACACATGCCCAAACAACAAATTCTGCTGAGCGCCGTGCTGGCCGTGATGATGTTTTCCGTCGCGCTGGACATTCGGTTGCGGGATTTTCGCGATGTGGCGCAAAAGCCGTTGCCGATTCTCTGCGGGCTGATCGCCCAGTTTGGTTTATTGCCGAGCGTGACCTGGCTGGCGACGTTGCTGGTGGATTTGCCGCCGAATGTCGAAGCCGGGATGCTGCTGGTGGCGGCGTGTCCGTGCGGCAGTTTGTCGAATTTCGTGACGTATTACGGACGCGGCAACACGGCGCTTTCGCTGAGCATGACGGGCGTGGCCAGTTTGCTGGCGCTGGTGTTGACGCCGTTCAATTTCGGTTGGACGGTGGCGGCGAATCCGGCGACGGCGGCCTGGTTGCGCAGCATTGATATTGATCCGAACGGCATCTGGATCAGTCTGATTTTCATTCTGGGCATTCCGCTGACGCTGGGTTTGTTGGCGCAACGCTTTGCGCCGAAGTTGACAGCGCGCATCAAAAAGCCGCTCGGTGCGTTCGGCGTCGGCGCGCTGTTGCTGTTCATTGTCGTGGCCGTGGTCAAAGACAGGCAGTTGCTGTTTCAAAACATCGGCGGATATTTGTTGATCGTGATTTTGCACAATGCGTTGGGGCTGGCGTTGGGTTGGGGATCGGCCTGGCTGGCGCGGCTCTGCGTGGCGGACCGGCGCGCCTTGACGGTCGAAGTCGGGATGCAAAATTCGGCGCTGGCCATCGGCATCATCGGCGCGCAATTCAATGCGGATTTCGGCATGTTGATGATCGCGAGTTTGTGGGGCATCTGGCATATTGTCAGCGGGTTTTCGCTGGCGCTGGCGTGGCGTTCGATTTCCGTCAAGCCCGCGGTGCTTGCTGAATAGTTCGATAAGGCGTGGGACAGACTTCAGTCTGTCGCCCCTGTGGACAGGCTGAAGCCTGTCCCACGTTTTCAAGGGAAAAGATTCATGCTTGATCTGAAAATTACCGGTGGAAGTTTGGTGGACGGCACGGGTGGCGAACCGTTCACGGCGGACATAGGCGTTCGCGACGGACGGATTGTCGAAATCGGTTCGATCAGCGAAGCCGCGCAGCAAACCCTCAGCGCCGATGGCGCCATTGTCACGCCGGGCTTCGTGGACATTCACACGCATTTCGACGGGCAGGTGACCTGGGACGAAACTTTTTCGCCGAGTATTTATCACGGCGTGACGACCGTGGTGATGGGCAATTGCGGCGTCGGTTTCGCGCCCGTCCGCCGGGGCGAAGAGGCGCGCCTGATCAATCTGATGGAAGGCGTCGAAGATATTCCCGGCTCGGCGCTGGCCGAAGGCATTTGCTGGCACTGGTCGAGCTTTCCCGAATATCTGGATGCGCTCGAAGCCACGCCGCATTCGCTGGATTTTCTGGCGCAGGTTCCGCACGACCCGCTGCGGATTTTCGTGATGGGCGCGCGGGCGGAAGCGAATGAAAAAGCCACGGAAGACGACATTGCCGTGATGCGCCAACTCGCGCACGAGGCGCTGGAAGCCGGAGCCGTCGGCCTTTCCATCGGGCGAACGGACAATCACCGCACGGCGGAGGGCAGATGGACGCCTTCGTCCGAAGCCGATGCGCGCGAATTGAATGGTCTGGCCGAAGCCTTCCACGGGCTGGGTTATCGCGTCTTGCAGGCCGTGTCGGATTTCGATCTGCTGCGCGCGCCGGAACGCTTCGACGCCGAATTCGATTTGTTGGAAGGCATGGCGCACACGGCGCAGCGTCCGCTTTCGATGACCTGGTTGCAGCGCGAACCGGGCGCGGAACAGTGGAAACAGATTCGCGCCCGCGCGGAGCAGGCCAATGTTCAAGGCGTGATGATGCGCCTGCAAACCGCCGCGCGCGGCATCGGCGTGATTAACGGATTGGATGCGAGCTTCCATCCGTTCATCGGCTTTCCGTCGTACAAGAGTCTGGCGCATCTGCCGCTGATCGAACGCGCAGCGCAACTGCGCCAGCCTGAAATCAAGGCGCGCATTCTGGCTGAAAAATCCGAACGGCTGGCCGGAGACGGCACGGCGATTCCGCCGCTAGTGGATATTCTGCTGGCGCAAATTGATTTGCTGGCGGCGCGCATGTTCCCGCTGACTGCCGAAATGAATTATGAGCCGACGCTTGCCCAGTCTTTCCTCGCGCAGGCCAGGGCGCGCGGCGTGCGTCCGCTGGAAGCGCTTTACGATTATCTGGCCGAAGGGGACGGCGGGAATCTACTTTATTTTCCGATCTTCAATTACGGTCCCGGCTCACTGGATGTGGTCGAGCAGATGCTGCATCATCCGCTGGCGCTGTGCGGATTGAGCGATGCGGGCGCGCACGTTGGGACGGTTTGCGATGCCAGTTTTCCGACGACACTACTTTCTTTCTGGACGCGGGACCGGCAGCGTGGCGAGCGATTGGAGTTGCCTCAAGCCGTCGAAATGCTGACGGCGCGGAACGCAAACTATCTGGGCTTGCAGGATCGCGGACGGCTGCAGGTTGGAATGAAAGGCGACATCAACGTGATCAATTACGAACAATTGCGCCCCACCATGCCAGGATTGAAACGTGATTTGCCGGCGGGCGGAAAACGTTTCGTGCAGCAAGCTCGCGGCTTTGTGGCGACGGTTGTTTCAGGCACAATAGTCACGCAAGAAGACAACATTACGGATGCGCGACCGGGCAAACTGGTGCGCGCCCGATAATTCCAAAAGACAAATACTGGCAGGAAACGAAAGTTATGCTTCACATACCGATTCTTCGCAAAGGCAATCCCTACAAAAGCATTGACGTGCAGCGCGTCCCGCATTTCAAAACGCGCGAAACTTATGTCGAAGTCAGTCAGGCCAATGCCGGATTGATTCGGCGCGATTTACTTGAGTTAGATAAAGCGCAGGCGACGCTCGCGGCGTTTTCGACCGAACAACTGATCGCGATGTGCAGACAGGCGGCGGATTATTTTATGAACGACACGCTGCCGGTCGGCGACGAATCACAGACGACGGACGATTATGTCCGGCAATTGTCGTCAACCAGCGGAATGCCGCACGTGCTGGTTCGCAAAAACATGGCCAAAATCAGCGGTGTGATGGCCGAAATGAAATCCGTCCTCGACGGACTGACGCGCGGGCTGGATTTGAAGATTTTGGATGACGGCTTCGGCACGCATGAAGGCCACGCGGTAAGTTTCTTTCCGCGCACGAATTCACTGGGTGTGATTCTGCCGAGCAATTCGCCAGGCGTGCATAGTTTGTGGATTCCGGCGATTGCAATGAAGGTCCCGCTGGTCTTGAAGCCCGGCAGCTCTGAACCCTGGTCTCCGTACCGCATTGCGCAGGCGTTGATCAAAGCGGGCGTGCCGAAAGAAGCGTTTGGCTATTACGCTGCGGATCACGGCGGCGCGGGCGCGATTTTGCAGAACTGCGGGCGAGGGATGTTCTTCGGCGATTCTTCGACGGTCGGCAAGTACGCCAGCGATCCACGCATCGAACTGCACGGCACGGGCTACAGCAAAGTCGTGCTGGGCGATGACGTAGCGGACGATTGGGAAAAGTATCTGGATGTGATGGTCGCTTCGATTACGGAAAACGGCGGGCGTTCGTGCATCAATGCTTCGGGCGTCTGGGTAACCCGGCACGGCAAAGAGATTGCGCAGGCGATTGCCGAACGCGTCACCAAAATCGTTCCGCGCGATGCCGAAGACCCGGAAGCCTTGCTCGCGCCATTCGCCAATCCGACTGTTGCCGAGCGCATCTCGAAGATCGTGGATTCCGGCCTGCGCGAATCGGGCGCGACCGATATGACCGAACAGGTTCGCGGTTCGCGGTTGGTTGAATGGGAAGGCGGAACCTATCTGCTGCCGACCATCGTTCACGTTGAAAGTCACCAGCATCCGCTGGCCAATCGCGAATTCCTGTTTCCCTTCGCCAGCGTCGTCGAAGTCAAACCGGAAGAACTGCCCGAAGCGATGGGGCCTTCGTTGGTCGTGACGGCGATTACTAACGATCAGAAATTGATCAACAAGATGGTCGCTTCGCCGCACGTGGATCGTTTGAACATCGGCCCGATTCCGACGATGAAAATCGCCTGGGATCAACCGCACGAAGGCAATTTGTTCGAGCATTTGTATGCGCGGCGGGCTTTTCAGCGCGCCACAGCGGCTTGAAACCATGGCTTGAAATGGGAACGCTCAGCGTTTGGTGATTACGACCTGCCGAAGGTCCTCAAACCGGGCGTTCATATTTTTTTCCGCCTGCTCAATGCGTTTATCTGTTTGTTCAAAGCGGGAATTGACGTTCCGTTCAAATTGATCGAGTCGTTTTTCGAGAACGCTTGTTGACCAATAAAGCGTACCGAATAATGTTCCGGCCATAACCACCACAAAACTGATGAACTGCCAAATAGTCATTTGGTTTGCGGCAGCGATGGACTTGTTAAGTTGTTCAACCGCGGCTTCGGTTTTCGATTGGCGAACAAGCATGTCTGTAAATTGAGCTTTCAGTTCGTTGATTTCAGCTTTGATAGTGATGTCGTCACGATTCGTCATGGTTTTCTCTTTTGGGGTGGCCGTGACGCGTGGCATTGTAGCAGAGACGAAATTGTTAGCCTATGAAGATTCTCTACCTGACAGCCGGAGCCGCCGGAATGTATTGCGGCAGTTGTTTGCGCGACAACGCGCTCGCGTCGGAGTTGCTGCGGCAGGGACACGACGTGACGTTGCTGCCGCTGTATACGCCGACACGAACTGACGAGCAGAATGTCAGCAGCGAAAAAACATTCTTCGGCGGCATCAGCGTTTATCTGGAACAACAATCCGCCATCTTTCGCCACACGCCGCGCTGGCTGGATAAGCTTTGGGATTCCAGCTTCGCCCTGAAAGCCGCGTCGAAGCGATCCATCGCCGTTGACCCGGACTCGCTCGGCGAACTGACGATTTCGATTCTGAAAGGCTCACTTGGCCATCAGCGCAAAGAGATCAGCAAATTCATTGACTGGCTGAAAGCGGAACCGAAGCCGCCGCTCGGCTTTGAAGTAGTGGATATGCAAAATTCGATGCTGATCGGATTGGCCAAACCGATCAAGGAAGCGACGGGACTGCCCATCTGTTGCACGCTCCAAGGTGAAGACCTGTTTCTGGACGGAATGCGCGAGCCTTATCACAGTCAGGCGCTGGAACTGATTCATGAACAGACGAAATACGTGGATGCGTTCATTGCCGTCAGCGATTATTACGCGGACTTCATGGCCGGCTACCTGGGCATTCCGCGCAACAAGATTCACGTCGTTCCGCTCGGCATCAATTTGACGGATTACGAAACGCAGATTGCAGCGCGAAAGCCGCGCGTCAGTGAACCGTTCACGATTGGGTATTTCGCGCGTGTCGCGCCGGAAAAAGGCTTGCACCTGCTGGCCGAAGCGTACCGCCTGCTGCGGCAGCGCGATGATTTTCCGCCGGCGAAGCTGGAAGCCGCAGGCTACCTGGCGCCGGAGCATAAGCCTTATCTGCAAAAGGTTGAAAACACGTTGCGCGAGGCGGGGTTGGCTGACGAATTCCATTACCACGGTGCCGTCGAACGCGAAGCCAAGCTGAATTTCTTCCGCAATGTGGACGTGCTTTCAGTGCCGACGACCTATGCCGAAGCGAAGGGCCTGTCAGTCATCGAAGCGATGGCCAGCGGCGTGCCGGTGGTGCAGCCGCGTTGGGGATCGTTCCCTGAAATCATCGAGCGCACGGAAGGCGGCTTGATCTGCGAAAAGAACGACGCCGCCAGTTTGGCGGACGCGATCTATTCACTTTGGAAAAATCCGGAGCTTGCCGCCGATCTGGCCCGGCAAGGCGCGGCGGGCGTGCGCCGGCATTACGGCGTGCAGCAAATGGCGGAACGCGCGATTAACGTTTACGCCTCGCTGACAAGCGCTCCTTCAATCTGATCCCACGGAAATCTTGAAGCCATGACACAACCGCGAATCGTTTCGCTCATCGCCAGCGCGACGGAGATTGTTTGCGCGCTCGGTTTTGAAGACCAACTGGTGGGCCGGTCGCACGAATGCGACTTTCCGCCCACGGTCAAACAACTGCCGGTTTGCACCAGTCCAAAGTTTGAAGTGGAAGGATTGAGTTACGAAATTGACCAGCGCGTTAAAGCCATTTTGCAGGAATCCTTGAGCGTGTATCGCGTGGACGCCGAACTTCTGGAACGGTTGCAGCCAACACACATCATCACGCAATCACAATGTGAAGTCTGTGCGGTCAGTTTCAAGGATGTCGAACAAGCAGTTTGCCAGTTCACCAGTTCGCGGCCCGCAATTGTTTCGCTGGAACCGAATTCGCTGGCGGATATTTGGACGGATCTTCGCCGGGTCGGCAAAGCGCTCGGCGCTGACGAACGCGCGGAGCAGTTGATCGGCAGCTTGCAGCAGCGAATGCTTGGCATTTCAGCAAAAGCGCAAACTGCCGAAATTCGCCCCACGGTCGCCTACATTGAGTGGATCGAACCGTTGATGGCGGGCGGCAACTGGATGCCGGAGTTGGTCGGAATGGCGGGCGGCGTGAACCTGTTCGGTGAAGCAGGAAAACATTCGCCGTGGATGAATTGGGAAGAGTTGGTGGCGGCCGATCCGGAGGTGATCTTCATTTCACCTTGTGGTTTTGATATCCGGCGAACCATCGAAGAAACATACCTGCTGACCGGAAAACCGGAGTGGCAAGGCCTCAAGGCAGTGCAGGCCAACCGTGTTGTGGTTGGCGATGGCAATCAGTATTTCAATCGCCCAGGGCCGCGTCTGGCAGAGTCTTTGGAGATTTTGGCGGAAATAATTCATCCTCGGCTGTTTCACTTCGGTCACGAAAATAAAGGCTGGGTTCAGTTATAGTTCGTTGGAACTATTGACCACACCGGATCGTCTCGGGTACTTTCCAGTTCCGCAGATGAAACAAAGTCAAGACGACCGGAAAACCCTATATGCCTAACGGAAACACCCACGACACGATCACTTTTATGCTGGTTCCGCTGACCTATCTGGCGGCTGAGATGTATTGGGGCGGGAATCACACGCTTTCTTTAATTGCCACCGCGGCGATGCTCTTTGCCGGTCTGATGTTCGGCCCTGATCTGGATTTGCAAAGCCGCCCCTACAATCGTTGGGGGCCATTGCGTTTCATCTGGAAACCCTACCAAGTGGCGCTGCCCCATCGTTCCACGCTTTCGCATGGCCCGGTTTTGGGAACGGTGATTCGCATTGTTTATTTTCTGGTGATGTTTTCGCTGCTTGCCGCGTCGCTGCTCTACATTCGTCACACCTACCTGCATGGGCAGCAAACGACCTGGACTGCGGAATTCAACATGGTCAAAGGAGACTTGTTTTCCATTTGGAGGCAAACCGACAGGCACTATTTCGAAGCGGGATTCGCCGGCTTATGGCTGGGAGCCTTGTCGCACACGACGGCGGACCTGACCTGGTCTGCCGTGAAACGGCGGGTACCAGCCGCGTCGCGGCGATCATACAGGCGGCGGCGTTAATGAACTGGATGCAGAATCTCGTAATTTGCTGGAGCGATAAGCAGGAAAGTGGTTCCTCCCACCGTGTATGTGGATTCGTGGATGCTTCCGGCGGAGGCGTGATGAAAATCGCCTGGACCAAGGCAGGTGCCATGAACGATGCAATCGCCTTCAAGGACAAAAAATTGCTCCTCCCCAAGATGTTTGTGCGGTGGCAAGCTAGTGCCGGGGGACATCCGCACCAATGATGTGACTATGCCGCGCAATGGATCCGCGAAAAGTGTTTTGGCCGACATCCCCGGCCCGATTTCCTGCCATTCGCCCTGATCGGCATGCAAGCTGAAAAAGGGTGTAACTTCTGAATGGGGGACGAACGGCAGGGAAAATGTTTCCTGAGCCAATGGACGCCTCTCCTGAGCGGCCACGGCCAGCAATTTTTGCCTTATTTTCAAAGGCGGAGTTTGTTCCGGGGCGGCAAATGCAAGATAGGTGGCGATGGTTTCAAAGGCTTTCAACTCTTCGGTCGGACCATTGCGGTTTTCGGCCAAAAAATTTTTCATCGCCCACGCTTCATCTTCTGCCAGTGCGCCAAGTGCGTAGAGCGCCATCATTTCCTGCATCTGTTCTTCAGTGGTCCAGGGGAGCAAGGTTGGGAAATCCCTTCTTTAACTGCAATAACTGCAATATTTTTATGACAAGACTTCGACTTGTCCATGATTTTTGTCTGCCAGAGTTTGAGCGGGGGAGGCTCAAAAAAAATTCATTTTGAATATTTCAACAAGGGCGTCAGGGCCTCCCGCAATTTAATCATGCCCAGTCGCGTGCGCGTTTTGACGGTTCCCAGGGGTTGATTCAATCTGGCCGCGATTTCGCTGTGGCTCAGCCCGCTGTAATAAGCCAATTCAATCACTTCGCGTTGTTCAGGCGACAGCAGCGTCAGCGCGGATCGAACAAAACGCTGGCGTTCAGAAGCCACAGTCATATCTTCAGGACTGGCTGTGGCGGTTTCTCGATCTTTGAGCAGATCCATCGGCTCTTTGCGACGCTGATCTTGCCAACCGGAACGCAGCCGGTCAATTGCACGGCTGCGGGCGATCGTTGTCAACCACGCCAATGGCATTCCGCGACTGGTGTCATAACTTGCCGCCTGTCGCCAGACCTGTGTGTAAACATCCAGCAATACCTCCTCTGCTGTGCTGGTATCGCCGAGCACACGCAATATCAGGCCATAAATCAGCCGGTTCGTACTATCGTAAAGTGCCGCGAGCGCCGCCTGGTCTCCTTTGGCAATTCCCTGCACAAAGGAGATCAACTCCTGATCGCGGGCACGAGACTCCATACTGTCTACAGTCTTTCCTGAGGCGATTTGCACCGTCATCTCCTGTAAGTTAGCTTACGCGTCACATCCCGTCTTGGATTGTCTATTTCGAGTTTGCATCAATATTTTCTGCGGTGGAGGCGACGAAAAAAAACACGGTGATCTTATACCAGAAATAAATTGCCCGCCAAGCGGCATTTTGTCTGAGAAGTTGTTGCAAGGCCGGGAAAATCACTGATCTTTTATGGAGGTTTATGAAACTGGATTTTACAGATCGTGTCGTTGTCGTGACCGGAGTGGCAGGAAATTTAGGGATCGCGGTCGCCAATGCTTTTGCCGCCGCAGGTGGAAGAATTGCTTTTGTTGACCGTTCGCCAAGCCGGTTGCCACTGTTGTTTCCGCAACTGGCCGGATCGCCTGATCATTTCATTGCGTCGCCAACTGATGTGACGGATGAAAGGTCTGTCGCCGTGGCAATTGAAGAAATTCACGAAAACTTCGGGCGGATTGACGCGCTGGTCAATACGGCGGGCGGCTACCGTGCTGGCACGCCGCTGCATGAAACGCCACTTGGGGATTGGGATTTCATGCTCAATCTGAATGCCCGCTCGGTTTTGGCGACCTGCAAAGCGGTGATTCCGAAGATGCTCCAACAACGTTTCGGCAAGATTGTTAATGTCTCTTCCCGTGCAGCACTTCACGGAGACGCACAGCACGCCGCTTACAGCGTCTCTAAAACCGCCATCGTCCGGTTGACAGAAAGCATGAGCGATGAGCTGAAAAATGATGGTGTTAATGTTAACTGTGTCCTGCCAGGGTTGATTGACACACCACAAAACCGGGCGGCGATGCCGGACGCTGATTTCAGCAAGTGGGTTTCGCCCGAAGCCATCGCCGATGTCATTCTTTTTCTGGCTTCCGATGGCGCGCGCGCCATCAACGGCGCGGCTGTTCCAGTGTATGGCAGAAGTTGATTGACGGAACGAAGGCCTTGCCACGTGAATATTCGCGCATTCGATGACCTGCCGGGCGGGAAAAGGGCATTCGCCAGGGAATTCTGGCTGATGTGGATCATTGGGCCGTCATTGAACCGGCAGTTGAGTCACCCGCAATCATGCTGCTGACTCAACTGCCGGTTGAAATTCCTGCCACGTAAAAATGCTGACAGGCAAGAATGCGAGTTGATGACTTGTCATTCGAGGTTGGCCTTATGCTAGACTCGCTGTCTTGGTGAAGGCGCTCGCGCACTTTGCGAAAGAGAGTTTGAGTTGCAATCGTTATTTCAACATATATCCGTCCTCATCGCTTTTGCCAGCCAATCGGTTGGCAGTTCGTAAGCGGTAGGGCGGCTTTTCAATTTTTATCGGCCCATTTCACAGGGGTGATTCAGAGGATGACAAAACTGCGTTACAAAGTTTTTTTATTTGGGATATTTCTGCTGTTCGGCGTGAGCATGGCGAAAGCCAATGTCAATGATGCGGTGCTTGTGATGCCGTTCGAGAACCGTTCGCAGATGGCGCAATACAACTGGATTCGCGAAAGCTTTGCGATCCTGCTGGCGGATGTGCTGGATGTCCCGGGCATCACCCTGATCGGGGATGATGAGCGCACGCTGGCTTTCCGGCAGTTAAACCTGAGCCGCAGCGACCTGTTGACGCGCGCGGCGATGATTCGCGTTGCCGAAGGCGCGAAAGCGAATCTGGCATTGATCGGCGAATACGATATCGGCGGGGAGAAGGAGAACCTGACCGTTTCCATTCGCGCCTGGCTGATCGAAACCCAGGCGGGCCGCCTGGTCGGCAACAAGGTGTTCAACTTCAGCGGCCCGCTTGCGGATTTGCAACAGATGCAGGGCCAACTGGCCTGGCACGTGCTTTACGAACGTAATCCTTCGTTGCCGTACACCAAGGAGCAGTTTGTTCGTCGCGCGACCAACGTCCCTCCCCGCGCCTATGAAAGCTTCGTCAAGGGGTTCCAAACGCAGGATCAGCAATTGCGCGAAGCTTTTCTGAAACGGGCGCTACAGGAGCACGACAGTGCTGGCGCGCCTGGACATTATGGCCGGGCGCTGTTTGAACTCGGTTTGCTGCTTTACCGCCGGGCAGATTTTGACGACGCGGAAAAACAGCTTAAGGAATTGACCAAGGACGACCTGGATTATGAAGAAGGATTGTTTTATCTGAGCTTGGCGGCTTTCAAAACTGGAAATTATGAAAGCGCCTCTGCCAGCGGCGAAACGCTGGCCGGACTGGTGCCGCTGCCTGAAATTCTGAACAATGCCGGAGCGACGCTGGTTGGCAAAGGCGACAATGCCCGCGCGCTGTCATATTTGCAGCGCGCCGCCGCCAATTCCCCGAATGATGCGGGGTACCGGTTCAATTACGGGTATGCGTTGTGGCGAAATCAGAACCTGGAAGATGCCGTCCAGCAGTTGCGCGCCGCAACCCAGCTTAATCCGCGCGACGGCGAAGCCTGGTACATTTTGTCAAAAGCGCTGACCGCTGCCGGTAAAGCCGAGGAGGCTGCACAAGCCGACAACGAAGCCAAGCGCCATCTCAGCGTTTATGCCAAATGGGCCGTCGAGCCGGAGAAGATCCCTGTGTTGGTGCGTGTGAAGGAGGATTTGAACGGTGTGGCCCTGGGTAGATTTTTGCGCCGCCCCCAACAGGCGCAACCCGTTGGCCCATCACCGCAGCAGATTTCGCAGCAGCAATCGCTTGACCGCGTGCAGCAGTTGATCAGCGCCGGCAACGACACCGAAGCATTGAATGAGTTGCAGCGAATCCTGGCCGGCGATACAGCCAATGCCGAAGCCTATTATTTGCGTGGAGTGGTATACACCCGACGCAATGACCTGGAGAGCGCCTTGCGCGCTCTTCAGGCAGCCGTTTCCTGGAATCCGAAATTGCTGGAAGCGCACATCACGCTTGGCCGAATTTTCCTGGCGCGCGGTGACCGCACGAAAGCGATGGCGCATTGTACTCAGGCTTTGGGAATTGATCCGCTGAACCGCGATGCCGTGGCCTTAAAGCAGCAGATTGAAATCGGAAAGTAAGTTGAAATCTTCCTGCCGGATCGCGGACGTTCCGTTCGCGCTACTGATCGGCCATAATGCGGACAGCAACGTCCATGTAGCTAAAGTTAGTAGTTAAAGCCAATGTACGGAATTGTTTGGTATGAAGTTGGTGAGTCAGGTAAATGTGATCATGTAATTCCACCCTTCTACAAAGGAAAAATTAACATGACCTTACCTGACTCGACCACAACATATCACGACCAAACGCAAAAGTTCTTTCTCAACACCGCTCAAAAAAAGCGCAGGAAACGAAATTCGTTCAACGCCAGTCAGCACTCACTGGCAGCATTTTTCTCCAAACCCTGGTGCTCAATGTCTTTCAGTTCGGAGTGATCGTGCTCGACCAGTTGGCCATCAGCGCCCATCGGATCAATGCCCAGGTCAAGGTCACCGGGCAAGCCTTCAAAGAGCGGTTCAATTCGCTGGCCGTCGAGTATCTCAAACAGATGTTTGCCGAGGCGTTGCAAATGACGACACCTGCCCCAGCACGGGCCATTGCCTTGTTGGCGGCTTTCAGCGAAGTCAATCTGCTCGACTCTTCAACCATCACACTGCCGGAAACGCTCAAGACCGAGTATCCGGGTTGTGGCGGAGGCGGCGCGAAAGCTGCGGCCAAGCTCTATCTGGTCTTGAACTATTTGACCGGCGGCTACCAGACAATGCAGATCGAGGCCGGTCGCAAAGCCGATCAGAATATGGGCGAGAAATTTCTCGCCGGTCATTCGCCGGGGGCCTTATGGATATTTGACCTGGGCTTTTTCAACGCCCCATTTCTGGCGCAGATTGCCGCGGCGGCGAGCTTCTTTGTCTGCCGCCTGGCCGCTTCGCAAACGGTGTTCTATTGCCCTCGCGCGGCGGGTCAGTTGGAGCCGTTTGACCTGGATCATTTTCTGATGCGCGCGCCGCGCAAGTTGTTTGAACTCGGGATCGTCTTTGGCCCGGAGCAACAGGTCAGCGCGCGCCTGATCATCACGCCCGTGCCAAAAGAAGTGGCGGCCACCCGCCGCCGTAAAGCGCGCGAGAAAGCGCGTCAGAACGGACGACAACCAACGCAGAAAACGCTCGCTCGTTGCGACTGGACATTGTTGTTGACCAACGCCAGTGAAACACAATTGCCGACCTCGACAGTACGAGAAGTTTACGGTCTGCGCTGGCAAGTCGAACTGGCCTTCAAGCTGTTCAAAAGTGATGCCAGGCTTGAGACGACGCTCGGACGCGAAAAGCACCGCGTCCAATGCGAGCTTTACGCCAAACTGATTGCCCTGCTGCTGTTCAACCGGCTCAGCGGTGTGGCCGAAGACCTGGCCGGAGAAAAGCTTGCTCCGGCCAAACTCTGGCGACGACTGCGCTCTAGCGTCACCGACTTGTTAGAGGCTTTGGGCCAGGAGACGGCGCAAACGCTGTCTGAGATGCTGAAATTTGTCGCCGACTACACCAAGCCCGGAACCGGCAAACAACGTCCGACAACACGGCAAGGCTTGATGCGGGCCGCCACCGAAGCGCGACAAGTCACGCTCAAAGATCCGTTGAGGCAGTTGTCTAAAAAACAATCCACCAAAGCGGAAATCAGAAAAGCCCTTGCACGCTCTCTCAAGAGCGACAAGGTCACGCTCAATTTCGAGCAATTGGGCATTCAAAGAACAAGTTTATTGCCATAGGGTTATGGCTAATCTTTAGCTACATGGACAGCAACGTCCGCGATCCAATCTGACGACCATCTGTCACCAGCCACCGATCAACCCTGTCCCTTATCCATTGTTTTTGTCAGCGTGTCAGACGCTTTTTCCCGCGGCATGCTGATGATCGCCTGAATGCGCTGGCCTGTGCGCGTGACTTTCAGGTTGTTGAGCATAATCATCGCGCCCGCGTCGTTGGATTTCTTGAACCGCGCAACCAGCAGCGCGGCTTGCGCCAGATTGGTGATGTTGCGGGCATCTTCTTCATTTTCGGTGAAGCCGGTGACGATCAATTGCGCGGATTGATCAATGTCCAAAACCATGCTCAGCGAAGTAAGTTGATGTAGCGGGCCGAGCGCCTTGCTTTCGCTGACAGCGGTTAGAATGGCCAGCGCCGCGTCGTCAATTTCCTTGATGCCGGAAGAGATGCTGATGCGGTAATCGGCGAGCGTGCCGTCCGCCTGAACCGTTCCGGTCGCGCCGACTTTCAGCTTGCCTTCGGGCAAGGCCAGTGTGCCGGCTTTTTTGGCGTCGTATAGCTGTTTGACCTGATCCTTGATCGGCGCGGTGTTAATTTTGCCGAAACTGCCGAATCCATCCGGCCGCGGGGTTGGCGTTGTGGAAGGAGTGGTTTCTGCCTGGGCCAATTGTTCAGCTCTGGCTTTCTCTTCAGCGGCGTTCTTTTCAGCCTCCAGCCTGGCGACTTCCTCGCGCTGTTTGGCCAATCGTTCTTCTTCGCGTTTGCGGCGGGCGGCTTCACGGCGGGCATGGAGCAGTTCGTCTTTCTTGATTTCTTCCAGCGAGCGTGTTTTTTCCGGCGCATGGAAGCCCGCATAACCGGATGGGTATTTCAGTGGTTTGGTGAAGGTGATCAGAATGCCACGATTGTAATCTTCTTCCACGAACTGGATTTCACGCAGGTTCATCGCCAGTTCAACGACTGGCAAAGTACGGATGACGAAGATTCCGGCCAAATGCACCGCCACCGAAACCACCACGGCAATCATCAGTCCGACGCTTCGTTTTGGATACTTGATTAAACTGATCATTTTTACTTCTCCTGCTGCAAAACCTGCTTTCTTCAGACATTCGCTCACCCGGTATAGTCCGAACGCAGCCTTTGATGCTATCTTGCGCCGCCAAAGCTCGCATCTGCGATTACGAATTCTAGCGGATTGCCGGGTGCGAGAAAACAACCCGGAAAAACACCTTCTGAGAAAACTGCAATGCGCAACACACTGTTTTCCTCCCACAAGCCAGTCATCGGAATGATTCATGTTGGCGCGCTGCCCGGCACGCCGGCCAATTCACAAAGCGTCGCCGAAATCATCGCGCAAGCTGTGCGCGAAGCGGCTGTCTATCGCGACTGCGGCGTGGATGGAATCGCCATCGAAAACATGCACGATGTGCCTTATCTGCGCGGCGAAGTCGGTCCCGAGATTGTCGCCACCATGGCGCTGGTCGGCCAGGCCGTCAAAGCCGAAAGCCGATTGCCGGTCGGAATTCAGATTCTGGCCGGCGCGAACATCGAAGCGATGGCCGTCGCCCATGCTGCAAATCTGGATTTCATCCGCGCCGAAAGCTTCGTTTTTGCGCACGTCGCCGACGAAGGACTGATCGAATCTTCCGCTGCCAGGCTGCTTCGTTATCGCAAGATGATTGGGGCTGACCGCGTTCAAATCTGGGCGGATGTGAAGAAGAAGCATTCTTCGCACGCGATTACGGCAGATATTAGTTTGGGCGTGATGGCCGAAACGGTCGAATTCATGCGCGGGGACGCGGTGATTATCACTGGCGGTGTGACCTGCGATCCGCCCAAACTGGCTGACGTCGAAGACGCAAAAGCGCGCTGCCGTTTGCCGATAATTTTAGGTTCCGGAGTGGATGCCCGAAACATCTTGGAGTTTTGGCCGAAAGCCGACGGCTTCATCATCGGCTCGCATTTCAAGCGGGAAGGGAAGTGGCAAAACGAAGTTGACGCTCAACGAGTGGAAAAATTTATGGCTATCTCTCGTCAGCTTTGAAAATTCGGTTGAACTCTTCCTGGGAGATTCCGAGCAGTCTCAAAAATTCATTCTTTTCACGATCCGATATGCACATCACTTTTGAGACGTTATAGCTATGGAACTTCAAGAAAAACTTGTCTTTCTCATAGAAACCCAGGCCAAGAGTTCCTTTGTAGGTACCGCCATCGTAAAAACTGACTTTTACTGTATTGGCGGTGCGATCACCAACCTTTGTCAAATGACACCAGGTAGATGCGTTTAAGAGTTGCTTATCAGCATAAGAAACCAGGCTGTTGACCTCGCCCGATTCGGTGATTTCTTTCAACAACTCTTCTCGGCTGATCGCCAAATTCAGAAAACGCACTTCGCCTCTTGTCGCACTGCCGACCATTCGTGTCGGCGATGAAGTATCAGCGCATCCCAAAAGCAGGACGGCAGCCAAAAAGATGATTGAAGCTTTGATCAGGATTTTTCCCCCGGAAACCGGTTGCCGATAAACCAATCGTAAACCAGCGCGCCGAGCGGCCCGCCGATCAGCGGCCCGACAATCGGAACCCAGAAATAATAATTATTCGCGGTAAAGACCTGTCCGCCCCACCCAGCGAGCGCCGTGAACAAACGTGGCCCGAAATCGCGCGCCGGGTTGATGGCGTAACCGGCATTCAAGCCGAAGCACATTCCGATCGCCATGACCAGAAAACCGACCGCAAGCGGGCCGACGTTGCCGGGGACGCTGTTGCGCGCATCACCAATCGCCGAAATTACCAGCATCAGAATTGCCGTGCCGACAATCTGATCAATCAGTGCGCCGCTGGTGGAAAGATAGCTGGCCGGATAAGTCGCGAAGATTCCCGCCGTATCCATCTTTCGGATGCCTCCATCGAAGGCGTGAAAGGCTTCACGGTAGACAAAGAAAGCGGTCGCCGCCCCGCAAAAGGCTCCGGCGATTTGGGCGACGAAATACGGCAGCACTTTTGACCACGCGAATTGACGACGAACCGCCAGGGCCATGGTTACTGCCGGATTCAGGTGCGCGCCGGTCACACCGCCCGCGACGTAAATTCCCATGGTTACTGCAAAACCCCAGGCCAGATTGATCGAAAGATATTCGCCGTTCTGTTTGTTGCCGAGCACGACTTGGGCGACAACGCCCGCGCCGAGCGCAATTAAAACCAGCGTGCCCAGAAATTCCGCAAGCAATTCACGCTTCAGATTGGATTGATTCATAGTTGATGGTTTTTCTATTTTTCCTGGATGGGAGGAAATTGGGTTGGAGGGGGACACTTATCGTGTCCCCCATTCCCATATGCCGAAAGCGGTTTTTTTGTCCACCGGATGGCCTGCCTGTTTAAGCGTCAAAACAATCTGGCCGCGATGGTGCGATTCGTGCGAGATGATGTAGCCAAGAAAGCCGGCGGCGTGGGGCTTGAAGCCCTTGATTTTGCCTTCAGCAAAGCCTTTGCCGAGCAGCGTTTCCATTGCTTTGCCTGATGCTTCCAGCGAGGCGCGCAACAGGGAACTGTCCGCCGCTTTCTCCTTCTCAATCTTGTCCAAACCGGCCAGCAGCTCAGGCGCTGCGGATTTCAGCCACATCAGTCGCACATTGTGCAGATGCGCGAATTGTTCGGCGACGGTGCGTCCTTTGGACGCCGAGACGGCGCCTAACGCTTCCGGTTTGGTTGAATCGAGCAGGTAAAGATTGATGCGGTTGTGAATCCGCCAGGTTTCAAGCAGTTGATCTTGCATTGTTATTTTCCGGTCCCGCCGCTTGCGGCTTTCACCTCCGCCGGTTTGTCACGCTTGATTCCCAGGTGCGAATCGAACCATTCCAACTGGAGTTTGGTCAGATCAATGACGTGATTCGGTTCCTGAATGCCGTGGCCTTCGCGCGGGAAGCGATAAAAGACGACTTCGACGCCGCGTTTTTTCAACGCGCGGTAATACTGTTCGCCCTGCTGGATGTTGACGCGGAAGTCGCGCTCGCCGTGGGTGATCATCAACGGCGTTTTGACCTTGCTGACAAAGGTCATCGGGGACCAGCGGCGGTAATTTTCCGGCACATCCCAGGGCGTGCCTTTGAAACCGTATTCCATCAGGCCTGGAATGTCGCTCTGGCCGTGGAAGCTGTACCAGTCACTGATGGCGGCGTGGCCGATGGCTGCTTTGAAGCGGTCGGTTTGCGACACCGTCCAGAAGGTCATAAAACCACCGTAACTGCCGCCCATCACCACACATTTGTCCGGATCGGCGACGCCTTTGGCAATCACCGCGTCCACGCCCGCCATAATGTCCTGAAAGTCCTTGCCGCCCCAATCACCCAGGTTGGATTGCGTGAACTTCACGCCATATCCCGTCGAACCGCGCGGATTCGGCATCAGCACAGCGTACCCGTTCGCCGCCCAAATCTGGTTCCGGCTGTTGAACGTGTCGCTGAATTTACCGTACGGCCCGCCGTGAATTTGCAGAATCAGCGGATATTTCTTTCCGGCTTGATAACCGAGCGGCTTGATCAGCAAACCTTCGATGTCGAAATTGTCCGGGCCTTTCCATTTGATGACTTCGGTTTCGGCGACCACGAAATCTTTCAGTTGCGGATTGGCGGCGGTCAATTGTTTGGCATCGTTCTGGCCGATGGTCGAAACCCAGAGGTCTTCGGCAGTGCGGTTGTCATTGACCAGATAGGCGATTCGCTTGCCGTCGCCAGCCAGATCGAACTGGCCGTAAAAGCGATTGCCTTTCGTGACCTGTGTGACCTGACCGCCTGCTACGGGAATACTGTAAATGTGCGAATACATTCCTTGGCCGACGCCGAAGTAAATTGTTTTGCCATCGGCTGACCAACTGGCATTGCCACCGGATTCCAGAAAACCGGGAGTCAGATTTTTCGGTGTCCCACCTTCCGCGCTGATCAGCATTACGTCTATTTTGGCTGCCCAGGAATCCATACTGGCGACGTAAACAATCCATTTGCCATCGGGAGACCATTGCGGATTGCCATCCGGCGCAGGGTTGGTCGTCAACTTGCGCGGTGCGCCGCCCGTCGCAGCAATCACAAAGATGTCACTATCACGGTCGCTGGAAATATCCGTGAAGATGCTTTCCTGCGCCCCAGCTTTGGAGGCGGAATACGCAATCCAACTGCCATCCGGCGACCATTGCGGGGCTTGAACGGAAAACTCGCCTTCGGTCAGGCGCTTCTTTTCTTTCGTCGCCACGGAAATCGTCCACAGATGCGAATACACCAAATCGCGATCCACGGTGATGGTGTCGAACTTGTCTTTCTTGCGCTTTTCGCGCGCGTCTTTGTCTTTCGGCGTGTCGCGGGTGACGAAGGCAATGGTTTTCCCATCCGGCGACCAGCGGAAGGCTTGAATGCCATTGTCTTCGCTGCTGAGCTTTTCGGCTTCGCCGCCATCAGCAGGGATAATCCAAATCTGCGCGCCCTTATCCCGGTCGGCCAGAAACGCGAGGCGTTCACCCTGGGGGGACCATTGCGGCGCGGATTCGCCTTTTTCGCCGTTGGTCAGTTTGACGGTTTTTCCGGTATCCACCGTTACCAGGTAGATATGACTGACGCGGCGGTTTTCCTTGCGGTCCCATTCGCCCAGAGTGTAGGCAATGCGTTTGCCATCGGGCGAAAACTGCGGCGCGCCGATATTCATGATGGCCAGACTGTCTTCGATGGTCATCCGCTTTTCGCCGGCAACGGCGCTGCTCAAGGCGCTGCTTGAATTGCTGCCGAAATCACTGAATGCCGCGCTGACCGTCACGCGGGCCGAGTTGCTGAATGCTGCAAACGCCAGGGCGAAAACAAACAATCCTGCCAGAAAAGAGGTCGAAAACTTCTTCATTTCTGCCTCCGCTTTGTTGGGTTGGACGAACTGTGAAACGAATTGAAAGACGTGTTACTGCAAGCGCGCGGCATCATAGCCGTCCGACTTGAAAAAATCCATGAAACCGCAAGATCGGGTTGAAGACTTTTGCGAATCTGTCAGCGTTCGCCAATCGCACGCGCGGCATTGACTGCCGCGCCGATGACGGCGGTTTCGTCGCTGGTGGAGATGACTTCGACTTGGCTGCCTTGCAACGGAGTCATTTTGACCATTTCGTTCAGATATAAATCCAGCAGGCCGATCTGGACGAATTGGGCGCTTGGCCCGGAAATGTAGAATTTGCCGGGGCCATCCAGGTGAATGCTGCTGGCGGTGGCGGCGGCCAGCGCGCGATGCCAGAGTTTGACGAATTCTGCGCAACGGACATCGCCTTGCTGGGCTTCTTCAAAGACTTCTTCGGGTTCCAGGTCCAGGAAGCGCAACCGCATGGCGCGGTAGCCGGTGATGCCTTCCAGATGGCCTATGCCGCCACAGGCGCAGAAGCGCTCTTTCGGATCCAGCGAGACCACAATGTGGCCGCCTTCCCACATGCCTTCGGCTTGTGGATAGCGCCCGAAGCCAGTGCCATTACCCAGCCACCAGACGCGGATGAGTTTATCCAGGTGGCCTTTGGTCGCGGCCACGCCCGCTGCCATGGCGTCCGTGTCATTGAAGATGCGAACGGGCACGGAAAGGCCCTGCCGGCTGAGCAGTTCGGTCAATGAGCGTTCCAGATTCAGTCCCTTGGTCTGGATCAAATTCGGCGAGTCTTCGATCACGCCGTTGCGGATAATGCCTGGGAAGCCAACTCCAATGGCGGCGATTTCCTGTCCCTGCCGGACGCTTTCAATCTGTTGAAAGATGGTTTCGGCAATCTGCTCCGCGCGCATTTCGGACAGGTAATCTGAATTGCTGCCCGCCATTGGAAAGACGTGCAGCGCGCCGGCAACCAGATTGTTTTCCACCAGTCCGGCGGCGATATGTTCCGCAGCCATCACGCCAATCGTTTTCTGCATAGAGGTTCCTGAAAGGCATCCCTCCCTGACGGTCGGGGCGCCGATACATTATCAGACCACTGTGCTGCCCAGCCGCCCGGTCAGCTTGGTCAGTTTATTCAATCCATTGAACGCCGCCGCCTTGTAGCATTCGGCGAGCGTCGGGTAGTTGAAGACTGTATTGACGAAATAATCCACCTTGCCGTTCAGCGTCAGCACGGCCTGCCCGATATGCACCAGTTCCGACGCGCCTTCGCCGATGATGTGTACGCCAAGCAGTTCACGCGTCTCGCGGTGGAAGATCAGTTTCAATCGTCCGGTGGTATCGCCGCGAATCTGGCCGCGCGCAATTTCGCGGTAATACGCGACGCCGACTTCATAAGGCACGTCTTCGTCTGTCAGTTGTTCTTCGGTTTTGCCGACAAAGGAAATTTCAGGGATGGTATAGATGCCGTAGGGGTAATTCGCGGGATTTGTCTGTAGTTCCAGGCCAAAGGCGTTTCCAACGGCGATTCGCCCCTGTTCCATTGAAACCGAGGCCAGTTGGGGAAAGCCGATCACATCGCCAACCGCGAATATGTTCGGCTGGTGAGTGCGATAATCCGCGTCAACGGCAATCCGTCCGCGCGAATCAGCCTCCAGGCCGGCGGCTTCGAGTTTCAACCCGTCCGTGTTGCCTTGCCTGCCAACGGCATAGAGCAGCGCGTCGCCGGAAATTTTCTTCCGGCTTTCCAGATTGGCGATGACCGTGCCGTCTTCAGCTTCTTCGACACTTTGGACTTCCTCGTTCAAACGCATCGTAACGCGATTGTCGCGCAGGTGATAAGACAGCGCTTCCACGATTTCAGTGTCGGCGAAACCCAGCAAGCGCGGCTGTTTTTCAATCAGGATGACACGCACGCCCAGCGCCGCAAACATCGAGGCATATTCGACGCCAATCACGCCGCCGCCCACCACCAGCAATGTTTTGGGGATTTCCAGCAGGGAGAAAATATGATCGCTGTTGACGATGGTGCGATTGTTGAGCGGAACCGTGGCGGTTTCAGCGGGGCGGGTCCCGACCGCGATAACGATAAATTCGGCTTCGTAATCGGACTGGCTGCGCGAACTTTCAACGTGCAGTTGATGCGCGTTCAGAAAGCTGGCGGCGCCCGTAATGACATCAATGCCGTTTCGCGAAAGCTGCGCGTGAATGATGTCCGTTTCGGTCTTGATGACGTGTTGCACGCGGAAGGAAAGATCGGCAACCGTGATCTTGTCCTTGACGCGGTAATTCATTCCGTACAGCCCCTGATAGCTGTAGCCGGACAAATGAATCACGGCTTCGCGCATGGTCTTGCTGGGAATGGTTCCCGTACTGATACAGGCGCCGCCGACGGCTTCGCGCTTTTCGATCAGAGCGACTCGTTTGCCCAGCTTCGCCCCCTGAATCGCGGCGCGCTGACCTGCAGGGCCTGAACCGATAACTATCAAATCGTATTTCTGCATCGTGAACTCCACGCGCCGATTCAGAATTGGCGCGCTCCTGAATAAAGACCTTCCACCTACGCTTCCCCGCGGAAAGTCCGCTGACTTTCCGCAAAAATCCGTTCGATCAAATCAATCACGCTGGCGCGGCCGAAGCAGGAGGAGGGTAGAGTCTGTTGATGGTGCGGCTGATTATTGACGAGTCGCCCTGATTGTCAAATGCCTGCCACCGATCCGCGCTCAAAATCCCAGCGCCTTCAAAATCGCCTCGCGTTCGGCGGGCACCTGCGTGAAAGCGTTGGCGTGATTCGATGCAAGTTCCACCTTTTCGCCGCTTTTGCTGGTGTAGCCGAGCGTGCCGCGATGGTAATTGACCGTGTAATCCGGGTCTTTCAGAACATGCCCCGTGAGCAGGGCGACGATGTCTTCGTCCGGATTGATCGTGCCTGCGGCGGTGAGTTTTTTGATGCCGGCGAGGGTGACCGCCGAAGCCGGCTCACAGCCGATGCCATCACTGCCAATGATGGCTTTGGCATCGGCGATTTCCTGTTCATTGACTGACTCGACTTCGCCGCCGCTCCAGCGCAGCGCGCGGATCGCTTTTGGCCACGAAACGGGATTTCCGATCTTGATTGCGCTGGCCAGTGTGAAGGCTCCTGCCACCGGGGTCAGCGTTTCCACCTGCGATTGCCACATCCTGTAAAGCGGGTTTGCGCCCTCGGCTTGAATGATGGTGATCTTCGGCATCTTCGTGATGACGCCGCGTTCCAGCAATTCATGGAAACCTTTGGCGATGGCCGACGAATTTCCCAGATTGCCGCCGGGCACAACAATGCGGTCCGGCGCTTGCCAGCCCCGCTGCTGCATCAGCTCAAAGGCAATCGTCTTCTGTCCTTCCAGCCGGAAAGGATTGACCGAGTTGAGCAGATAAATCGGCGTTTCGTTGGCAATTTCGCGCACCAGACGCATCGCGTCATCGAAATCACCTTCGAGTTGCAGCACCGTCGAACCGTAATCCAGGGCCTGTGACAATTTACCGAGCGCAATTTGTCCGGAGGGAATAAACACGAACGATTTCATTCCGGCGCGCGCGGCATACGCGGCCATCGAAGCCGACGTGTTACCCGTGCTGGCACACGCGACGCTGGTCGCACCCAGGCGGTTGGCCTGTGTGATGCCGGTCGTCATCCCCAGGTCTTTGAACGAACCGGTCGGGTTCATTCCCAGATGTTTGAAGCACAGCCGATTCATTCCGGCGTAGTTGGCTGAGCGCGGCGCATTCCAAATCTGTGTGTTGCCTTCGGTCAGGGTGATGATTTCGGATTCATCCGCGTCGGGCAGCAGTTCGCGGAAGCGCCAGACGCCGCTTTGGTCAACGGCTTTGGGCGAAGCGCGCCGCCAGTCCCAGACGCTCATCAGGCGCTCGCCGCTGAATTCGTTCACTTCGTAAACGACATCCAGCAGGCCGGCACAACTTTGACAAGTGTAGATTCGTGAATTGGCCGGAAATTCGGCTTGGCAGTTTAGGCAGCGCAGCAATGGCATAATTAATCTTTATGCTCCGTATGTTGGGCCTGCTGTTCCAGCCATTGATCCAAATCGGCGCGCGATTGAAAATCCAGCAAATCCATTCCCAACTGTTTCAATTCAGTTATTGGCAATTGCTGAATCTTGTTCATTGATCGTTTATTCAATTTTCCTAGCTTGCGTTTTAATAATGCCACGGTCATTTCCAACACCGCCTGTTCCATTCCGCGTTCCATTCCGCGTTCCATCGCTTCTTTGGTCGCGGCCTCAACAGCTATCGGATTCAACCTGCGTCCCAGCCTTTCCAGAAAAGTTTCCATTAGACCTCCTGCATTCGATGCTTTGAATAATGCTTCCTCGAAAGCGTCTTCACTGACTTTGCCAGCCTCACCCAAATAGACCGCCATGGTTTCCAGTCGCTCTGTGGCCTTAACTTCGGAAAGCGCCACTGCCGTATCAAGGATGACTTCCGGCAAGGTTTCTTTCAGGTCGGGGCGAAATACATGCTTGAGCAGTTTCAACACAGCGCCCAGGCCTTCTCCTCCCTGCAACTCATTGTCGTCAAATTTCGATAAATCGCACAAATGATACTCGAAGTCGGGCAGATAACGACGCCAGATTTTCTCGTGGTAGAGTTTACCGAACAAACCGCCGAGCTTCCTGCCGATTCGCCACGGTATTGCCCCGTGATAGACGACAACGGGAAGAATCAGCGGCAGCGGCAATGACAGCCGATCCCATTTCAACACGGCGTAACGCAAGACCTGCAACGCCACGCGCTCATCCGGAGCGCTCTTGTGTTCGAGCAGCACCAAAATGTATGCCTCGCCTTCTTTCGCCAGCCTGACGTGAAAGAGCAGGTCTGCCGCGTGCTGTCGCAGTTTGTGGTCGGTGAACGAGGTTTCTTCGAGCTGAACCGTGGTCAGGTCGAGCGCCGCACTGACAGCGGGTGGCAGGTAGTGGCGCAGAAACTCCGCCGCCACCGGCAGGTCGGACAGCACGCGGCGGAAGAAGGCATCGTGTGGATTGGGAACGCGTTTCCGGCCTGGCATTCGGCTTACTCCGCCGCGGGCAGATGCAATTCAAACGCGCGGTGAATGGCTCGCACGGCGTCCGCAGCCTGCTCCGCCGAGACGATTAATGAGATGTTGCGTTCGGATGAGCCTTGCGAAATGGCAATGACGTTGACGCTGGCCGCCCCCAGCGCGCCAAAGACCTTGCCGGCGATCCCTGGCGCGCCCTGCATCCGGTCACCAACCGCCGCGACGACGGCAATCGAATCATCAATCGTGATGTCTTCGATGTGGTTTTGCAGCAGATCCAATTCCAGCGATGCGCGCAAGGCTCTGACCACACGCGCGGCTTCCGAAGAGTTAACCACGAAACACAGGTTATTTTCCGACGATGCCTGCGAAATCATCAGGATGTTGGCGCGTTCGGCGGCAACGGCGGCGAAGGTCTTGGCCGCGATTCCGGGAATACCCTGCATACCCTTGCCGCTGATGGCGACCAAGCTGACATTGCGGATGGACGTGACCGCTTTGACGCCGCGCGAAGACGGATGTCCCGCAACGCTGACGCGTGTGCCGGTGTCCGAGGGCTGAAAGCTGTTCAGAATCAGCACCGGGATATTTTGTTTGAACGCAGGCAGAATCGTTTTGTGATGCAGCACCTTCGCGCCGTAATAGGCCAGTTCCGAAGCTTCGCTGTAACTGATTTCGCGCATCGTGCGGGCTTCGGGCACTTCGTTCGGATTGGCGGTCATCACGCCGTTGACATCCGTCCAAATCCAGACTTCATCGGCGTCGAGCGCCGCGCCCAGAATCGAAGCGGTGTAGTCCGAGCCGCCGCGCCCAAGCGTCGTCTGCACGCCTTCCTTGGTCGCGGCAATGAAGCCTGTCACGACCGGAATTTCGCCGCGTTCGAGCAAAGGCAACAGCTTGTCGCGCGTCTGCTGCCGGGTTTCCGCCATCAGCGGTTCCGCTTGGCCGAATTGGTCATCGGTGACAATCAACTCCGTGGCTTCGATGGAATGCGACATCACACCGCGCTCGGCGATTGCGCCGGCCAGGATCGGCGTGCAGAGCATTTCGCCCATCCCCGAAATCGCGTCCAGCGTGCGCGGCGTTAATTCGCGCACCATCGTCAACCCCTTGCACAAAGCCTCGAACCGCTCAAACCGCTGCCGCAAGGACTCTAACGCTTCGCGGCGGCGCGCGGCTTCCGTCGGCATCAACTGATGGACGGCTTGCCGGTGTGGTTCGTGCAATTCATCGCTGACGGTTTTGTGGTAATGCCCCGCGACGGCATTCTGTGCCGCCGCAATTAATTTGTTTGTCACGCCGCTCATTGCCGAAGTAACGACGACGACCTGGTGACCTTCTTTCGCGCTTTTGACAGCAAGCTCGGCGGCCTGCGCAATGCGCTCGGCGCTTCCCACGGAAGTGCCGCCAAATTTCATGACGATAAGCATAGGAAATCATGTTTGTAGTTCCGCCTTCAGGCGGCGGATTCTGTTTGAGAAATCCTGCCGCCTGAAGGCGGAACTACAAACGCAGTTACAGCAGACCCTTGGCGACCAACAACTCCGCATTTAGCAACGCCGCGCCCGCCGCGCCGCGAATTGTGTTGTGGCTGATCAGCGTGAATTTGAAATCGAAGATGGTGTCTTTTGAAATGCGCCCGATGACTGTCGCCATGCCGTTTTCGGCATCGCGATCCAGGCGCGGCTGCGGGCGGTCTTTCTCGGAACGAACAATGACGGGGCGCACCGGAGCCGTCGGCAGCTTCAATTCCTGTGGCAGGCCGGTGAAGCTTTCAAAAACTTCTTTCAAATCTTCGACGGTGGCGGATTTGCTCAGCTTGACGCGGACGGATTCCAGATGGCCGTCCTGCACGGCGACGCGATTGCATTGGGCGCTGACTTTGAAGGCGGCGCATTCAATCTGCGCGCCGGTGAATCTACCCAGAATCTTTTGCGGTTCTTCTTCGACTTTTTCTTCTTCGCCGCCGATGTGCGGGATGACGTTGTCCAGGATGTCCATCGAAGCGACGCCGGGATAACCCGCGCCGGAAATCGCCTGCATCGAAGTCATCATCACGGCTTCCAGGCCGAAGCGCTGTTGCAAGGGCGCGAGCGCCATCACCAGACCAATCGTCGTGCAGTTCGGATTGGTGACGATGTAGCCTTTGTCGTAGCCGCGATTTTTCTTCTGCGTCGGGATCACGTCCAGATGATCGGGATTGATTTCCGGAACGACCAGCGGAATGTCCGCGGGCATTCTGAACGCCGACGAATTGCTGATGACCGGGATGCCTGCAGCAGCAAATGAACCTTCGGACTCCAAAGCAATATCTCCCGGCAAGCTGGCGATGATAATGTCGCAATCAATCCGAGGCTTGCCCGTTTCAACTTTGGAGGGATAGAGCGTCAGGTCTTTGACAGCTTCCGGCATTTCAAACGGCAACTTCCAATTGCAGGCGTCGCCGAAGCGTTTTCCTTCCGATCGGTCGGAAGCGGCCACCGCAGTCACCTCGAAGTAAGGGTGATTGCGTAGCATGTGAATCAACCGTTGCCCGACCGTGCCGGTCGCGCCGAGAATGCCTACACGTCTTTTTGCTTGAGCTGTCATGGATCTACAACCTTTGGTGTTGGATTGGGATTTTCGTTCGGCGAGCGCTTTTGACAGCAGAAGCCCCGCGAGGTCTAACGCTCGCGGGGCTTGGGAAAAACTCGATACGAACGAAGCGGAATGGTAGGGGCTGAACCCGATGCTGTCAAGAAATCGTCAGGCCGGAGCGCGGACATTCTGTCTGCGCGTTATTGAAGAAGCGAGGCAGCGCGGACGGGACGTCCGCGATCCGTCTAGAATTGCTCAGCGCCCCTTGAAATCCGGCTTTCGCTTTTCGTGAAAGGCAGCGGTTCCTTCCTTCACGTCTTCACAGTAGTTGGTGATCATCACGCTCAGGGCGGCGTCTTCCAGCGCGTTCTCCAAATCCATCGTTTGCTGTTTGTACATCATCCGTTTGGTCATGCGGATGGCAATAGGCGGACCATCGGCGAGCTTATCCGCCCAGGTGCGCGCTGTCGTCATCAATTCCGCATCCGCCACTACTTCGGTCACCAGGCCAAGCTCTTTCGCCTGCCCCGCCGGGTAGACTTCGGAAAACAGCGACATCTTCAGCGCGTTTTCCAAGCCCATGAACTTCGGGAACAGATACGCGCCACCTTCGTCGGGGATCAGGGCGAATTTCAGGCTGGTGTCGCCCAGCTTGGCGCTTTCGGCGGCGATGCGGAAATCGCAGCACAGCGCCAGCGTCAATCCACCCGCCACCGCCGGCCCGTTGATGGCGGCTATCGTCGGCTTATCAAAGCGGCGCAGCAGCCTCACCAGTTGATGCATGTTCTCGCGCATTTCCAGCATCGCTTCCATCTTATGGCCGCGATACCGCGCCGGGTACTGAAAATCCTGCGAGATGTCGCCGCCCGAACAAAAGCCCCGGCCCGCGCCGGTAATGATGACTGCGCGGATTTCGTCATCGTCTCGCGCATCGCCGAGCGCAGCAATGATTTCATGCACCATTACTTCTGAATAAGCGTTCAGCTTCGCCGGGCGATTGAGTATGATCGTGGCGACACGGTTTTCTTTGGCATAAATGATTTCTTGGAATTCCATATTTCCCCTATCTGATGACGACGAGCTTCTGCGGTAAACTCTGCTTATGGGAACGAACTATGCAAAGTTCAGGGAGAGAGCCAAATGGTTGTGCTTGGTCACGGGATTTCTTTTCCTTGTAATCAGCACATTCATGCGAGTCAAGTTTATATTCGAGTCCGGCAATACAGCAGGGTTGTTACTGCTTAGCGCAATAATTGCAGTTTCGTTAACGCTTATCCTCGGCCTGGCATCACTTCCACGTTGGCAATCCTTCATTGCCCTGGCAATCAGTGGGTATGCAATTTACTGGCTCAGCGGACCAACGTATGCAATTCCATAAATCTGGCGGGATTGATCAGCTTGTTCACCGTCCTGTGAAGTTGGGCTGCCGTTTTTCCAGAAACGCGCGAACGCCTTCTTTGTGGTCATCGGTCTGACCGCAGCGCAGATGGGTTTCGGCTTCGCGGTCGAGCAGTGTGCGGAAATCCGTAGTCATCGCCAGATTGACGTTGGCTTTCATGTAGCGGTAGCTGACCTGCGGGCCGTGCGCGATGCGCGTGGCGATTTCGCCGACTTGCGCTGCCAGTTGATCCGCCACGACAACGCGATTCACCAAACCGAGCCGGTGCGCTTCCGCCGCGTCCAGGATGTCGCCGAGGAAAAACAACTCTTTGGCCTTGGCTGCGCCGACGCTGCGCGCCAGCAGCCAGGTCGTCCCGAAATCGCCGCCGAAGCCGACTTTGGCATACGCCGTCCCGAATTTCGCCCACTCTGACGCAATGCGCAGGTCGCAAGACAGACAAACGCCCAGTCCCGCGCCCATCGCGTGACCGTTGACGGCGGCGATGGTCACTTTGGGAATGTTATAGAGCAGCCAGGATAACTCCTGCGCTTCGCGCAAGCCGTCAATTTGTTGTTCCAGAGACGGCGGCGCTTCGTCCTGTTTGGCCATCATGCCGACATCGCCACCCGCGCAGAAAGCGCGGCCCGCGCCGGTCAGGACAATCGCGCCGATTTCCGGATCGCGGCTCCAGCGTTTCAGGCAGTCAATGGATTGGTTGAGCAGATCGCGGCTCAGCGCGTTGAGTTTGTCAGGACGGTTGAAGGTCAGGGTGGCGACTCGGTTTTCGACGTGCGTCAGAATCGGCTCTTCGGGCATAAGGTCTCGCTTTCAAATTGGAGTTGATGGAACAGTGAACTAACCGAGCGGTCCGTCTAAGCGGATCAATCGGCAAACATCGGGATGGAAGAAAGACTTCAACTTCGGGAATCCAGAAACGGCGCTGCGTGAAGTCAACCGCCGACGTCATCTTTCGGCAAAGTGTCGGTAAACTGATCTTCGTCTTTTAATTCCTTCCTCAGGCGGTTCATCTCTTTCTTGAGCTGCGCAACGATCTTTTGATAAGCCGGATCGCTGTACACATTGTTCATTTCAATCGGGTCTTTCAGCAGGTCGTAGAGTTCCCACTGATTCAGTTTGTTGAAGTAGATCAGTTTGTACCGATGCGTGCGGATACCGTAATGCGGCGCGACGTTGTGATGGCCGGGATGGTAATAGCGGTAATACATCGAAGTGCGCCAGCCCTTCGGCGTTCGCCCCGAAAGCAGCGGCAGAAAGCTGCGGCCTTGCATGTCAGCAGGAACTTTGACACCTGCGGCATCCAGCATCATCGGCGCGAAATCCACGTTTAGGATGATGTCTTTGCTCACCGAACCGGGTTTGATCTTGCCTGGCCACCGAATCAGAAAAGGCATTCGCAAGGATTCTTCATACATAAACCGCTTGTCGTAAAAGTTGTGCTCGCCCAGGAAAAAACCCTGATCCGAGGTGTACATGACAATCGTGTTTTCGGCCAGTCCGCTTTTGTCCAGAAACTCCAGGAAACGCCCGATGTTGTCATCCACCGACTGCACGCAGGCCAGGTAATCCTGCATATAACGTTTGAACTTCCACCGCTTCAGTTCCGCGCCGCTCAAACCCGCGGGCGGTTTGACCTTCGTGTCGGTTTCGGTCAAGTCCGTGTCAATGTGCATGGTGGATTGGCGCGCGGCGTCCGACTTGCCTTTGTAATCGTCGTCGAAGGTGGCTGGAATGGGGGGCTCGTAATTTTCGTATTGCTTGCGATGCTTTTCGTCCGGCTGCCAGTTTCGATGCGGCGCTTTGTGGTGGTACATCAGAAAGAACGGTTTGTCCTGTGGCCGGTTCTTGACGAAATTCATCGAAAGGTCGGTGATGATGTCGGTCGTGTAACCGCTCAGTTTCTTTCTCTCGCCATTTTCAATCATTACCGGGTCGAAATACGCGCCCTGTCCGGGCAGGATATTCCAGTAATCGAACCCCGCCGGTTTGCCTTCGTCGGGCCGCTTCGGATCGTTGCCGCCCAAGTGCCACTTGCCGACGATGCCAGTGTGGTAACCGGCGGTTTGCAAATATTTCGGCAGCATCGGCTGCGTGTTGTCTATGTGATTGAAGACCGGCACGCCGTTCTGGTGCGCGTATTTGCCGGTCAGAATTGCGGCGCGGCTGGGCGTGCAGATCGAATTGGTGACGAAGCAGTTTTCAAACTTCAAGCCTTCCCTGGCCAGCCGGTCAATGTTCGGCGTTTGAATCAGCTTGCTGCCATAAGCGCTGATGGCATGCGCCGCGTGATCGTCGGTCATGATGAAGACGATGTTCGGGCGTTTGGCCGCGCGTTGAGTTTGCGCGGCGCTGGGGGGCAAAACCACCAGCGCCGCCAACAGGGCGAAAATCGAGAAACGGATGAACCTGTTCATTGTATTTTCCGGATTAACTGTTTCCTTCGTCCGCCGACGGGCCGTACAGACCCGGAACCGGCACATCATTCATTCTTAGGTAAACGGTGAGTTGCGCGCGATGATGAATCAGGTGATTCAGGATCATGCCGCGTATGCAGGCAATGCGCGGCATGGTGAAAAGGACATTGCCGCCCGCCAGCAGCGACCAGTTGGCGAACATCTCTTCATCCGTGGCTTTGGCCAGCCCTTCGCGGAATTCGGCCAGATTCTTATCGAATTTTTCGAGCAGTTCCGCGACGGACGCCGCTGGCTCTTCCTTGTACGGTTCGCCGCCGACGGGCGCGACATCGAAAGATTCCGTGGTCAATGTGTCCCGTCCCCAGCCGAGCATGTTGGTGATGTGGGTCGCCAGGTTAATCATCGTGAACGATTTCGGATGCGGGCGAAAATCGAATTTGTCTTCCGGAATGCGTTCAAGCGTTGTGCGGGTGCCCGCCATTTCCTGATCCAGTTCGGGCAAGAGTGATGCGCTAATTGACATAAATTCTCCTTGATTGAGAGTTTTGTTGATGCTGAATCGGCTTCAGCGCGTAGAGAAAGAATCCGTACCAGACTGAATTTAAGGTGTTTGTTTTGTTTCAAGTGAGCGGCTGCAAGAATAGCACCTCAGTCCGCGCACTTGCCAGCAATCAGACCTTGAGATTGAAGCACGAAAATTATTTTCCATCGCGTTCAAGTTTTTCTGCCGGTTTTCCGCTTAAGAGAGTGAGCCGGAAAGAAGGTGCCGGTCGGACAAACAAAGTTGATCGGCCAAAAGTTATCAACTGCTTGCCGAAAATATTCTTCAGACTAATCGGCGGAGCGGTTGAATCAAGTTTGCGAAGGCTGCGCAATTGCAATTGCGACTCGGCAATACGGGGGCGGGTCGCACGGGGGTAAAACCGCGGTCTTCGCAAAATCAGTTACAAACAGCGAAGGGCGCGAACTCGGTTTGAGTCGCGCCCTTTCGTGCATGAATTTCCGCCGCTTGTTCAAGCTTTCTTGGCGGCCTTCCTGGCTGGCTTCTTGGCCACCTTCTTGACAATCTTCTTCACAGGTTTTTTGACCGCTATTTTGACCGGCTTGGCAGTGGCCTTTTTCACTGCTTTCCTGGCTGCATTCTTCACGGTCTTCGCCGCTTTTTTGACCGCCTTTTTGACGGGCTTGGCGGGCGCTTTTTTCGCGGCTTTCTTACCAGATGGCTTGGCTGCTACCACCCCAGCAGATTTTTTAGCCACTCCAGGAGCCGATTTTTTTTTTGCGGCGGGTTCCGGAGAACCGCTGGTGGGAGAATCACCGATCAATTCGTTGATGGCTTCGTAGCCGCGAGGTAGGGAAGCCGGTGGGGGTTCTTCCGCGGCAGAAGCATCCACCGCCGCGAAGGACAGCGCGCCACGTGTCGCTGCCCGTGTCGCAGATCGTGGCGGGCCAACGCCTAAAACCCGCTTGGCAACGGCGTAGAATTTTTCGCGGTCGGCCAGGCCATTTGTGCCGCCGTTGATGCGTTTGGTAATGGTCAGGAAATCCTGCACATCCGCCAGTTCATTCAAACCATTGCTTTGCCAGTATTGTCCGGCAACCTGCAATCCGACCTGCACCGTCGCCGCCAGGTCAGGATTGTTTTCCAGGTCATAGCCCAGCAAGCCGCCATATTTTCTGTAGTTCGCGCGCCCGGTGATTTGAATCGGGCCGCGTCCTCTGTAGCGTTTGCCGTCGCCGGCTTTTGTGTTGCCCAGTCGCGCCGCCAGATCGCTCGGCGGCTCGTATCGTTTCTGCGCGGCGGTCGGTCCCCAAATTTCCTCCCAATATTTCAACTGCCCTGATTCGTGTGCGATTTGCGCCAGGAAGGCTGCCAATCGCGGTGGCGATTCAATCCCGTACATGGGCAGGATCGCATCCAGATAGGGCAGGTAGGCATCCCGTTTTGCCGCAGGCAAAGCCGGCATGATTTGTTGCAATTGACTATCGGAAAGCATGAATGATTCTCCTCGTGTTCAAATTTCGGGTTGGGGAAAGTTCTTGGCCGGTAAAACTGAGCCAAATGGTGCCAAACGCTGTCAGAGCTGAATGAACGGCGCGAAGTATAATCACCCTCAATGGCTTGCGCAATTCGGCGTGAAAAGATGGAACTGATTTGCCGCCTGGCGTCCATTGCCGATGAAACGAAATGAAGTGGCAAGAGCGGATGCCAGGTGAGCAGCACAAAAGCGATGAAATTGACCGCGGTTCCCAATGATGAAGAACTGCTTCGGCAAATGCTGGCCGGGGAGGCGGACGCTTTTGAGCAGCTTTACGACCGGCGGCAGGGCGGCATTTATCAGTTCGCGTTGCGGATGAGCGGTTCGCCCGCACTGGCGGAAGATGTGACGCAGGAGGTTTTCATGGCATTGATGCGCGACGGTCATCAATTCGATCCGGCGCGCGGGACGGTGGCCGGGTACCTGTTCGGAATGGCGCGTCATCGCGTGCTCCGGCGGTTGCAGCGCGAGCGGACGTTCGTTTCGATGGATGCAGGGGAGGAGGGAGAAGAAATGCAGGAGCTGGCCGCGCTGGATGATCCGCTCCGCGATTTCACGCGCAACGAAACCATCGAAGCCGTCCGGCAAGCCGTCCTGAGTTTGCCGGAGCATTATCGCGAAGTCGTCGTGTTATGCAGTCTGCACGAGATGAGCTATGACCAGGCGGCTGCGGTGATTGATTGCCCGGTCGGCACGGTGCGGTCGCGGCTGAACCGGGCGCGGGCGATGCTGATCGAAAAGCTGCATTCGTTGAACGCGAGCGTTGCGCCGAACCAATTGGCGCAAGTGGGGAGGAAGGCATGAACTGTCAGGAGTTTGAACTGATTGCCGGCGAACTGGCGGAAGATCAATTGCTGTCCGGCAAAACTCGCGTCAGCGCGCTGGCTCACGCCGAAAGCTGTGAACATTGCGCCCGGCGATTGGCCAGCGAGCGAAGGCTTTCCGCGGGTTTGAATGTGTTGGCGGAAGGCACGGCGGGCGAGGCTCCGGCGCGATTGAAACTATCGTTGCGCGCGGCATTTGAAGCGCGGAAGCCGGTTGCTGTTGGAAAACGTGGGAGGGACTTTAGTCTGTCCCGGTGGTGGGGCCAGACGAAAGTCCGCCCCACGCTGGCGGTCGCAACGGCAATTACGGCGATTGTTTTTGTCGTGACGCTTTCGAGCTGGCTGCGCGATTCGTTGCCGAAAACGCCGGAACTTGTTTCCACTGCAACGCTGATTCCAACCCCTGCTCCCGCCACGACAGCCGAAGCGCATCTGGCTGGACAGCCGGAAATCAAGTCCGAGCGCCGGGCGGTTTCTCGCCGCCGCGTTCGGGCAACGGAAGAGGATGCTTATATTCCACTGACTTACGCCGCCCATGCGGATGCGCCGCAGGACAAGATGGTCGTCCGCGTGGAAGTTTCGCGCGCGGCCTTGATTGGAATGGGATTGCCGCTGGACGCCGGGCAGGGCAGCGAACTGGTCAACGCAGATTTGATGGTTGGCGTGGACGGCGTGCCGCTGGCCATACGCTTTGTAAAAACCGGCGAAACTCAGGGACGAATACAATGATCAATTTGCTGAAGATTGCCGCTGTCTTGTTTTTGCTTCTGGCCAGCGTTCCAGCGACGCTGGCGCAATCGCGCGGGCAGGAGCCGCCCGGAACCGGGCGTGGCCGGCGGATGAATCTGCGACGCGTGCAGCGTCCGGAACCCGCGCCGCAATTCGACCTGATGTCTTTGGAAATGCGATTCGATCAGCGGCTGGTGAAGGGGGCGCCGTATTCCGCCACTGCTGTCACCGAAACGGTTCAGGTGCTTGCCGACGGAACGCGCATCACGAACAAAACCACGGCGGCGATTGCCCGCGACGGCGAAGGCCGCACGCGCCGCGAACAGACATTGAAAATCGCCGGGCCGTTTGTCGTTAAAGGCGATCCGCCTCGGCTGGTGTTCATCCACGATGCGGTGACAGGCACGCAATATTTGCTGGATGCGCGCAGCCAGACGGCGCGCAAACAGTTTTCGTCAGCCGGAAGACCTTCCGGTCCGCCGCCGTTCAAACCGGCTTCTGGCAAAACGGAAGCGCTGGGAAAACAAACCATCGAAGGCGTCGAAGCCGAAGGCACGCGCTCGACGCTGACAATTCCGACCGGGCAAATCGGCAATGACCGTCCCATCGAAATCGTTTCCGAGCGCTGGGAATCACCGGAATTGCAGGTGGTGGTTTTGAGCAAACACAAAGACCCGCGACTCGGCGAAACGACATACCGGCTGACCAGCATCAATCGCGGCGAACCTGCGAGGTCGCTTTTTGAAGTGCCAGCGGATTACACCGTGGTCGAAGATCGGAAGTCGAACCGGCGCGGCGTGCCACGAATGCGGCGAGGAAGGCGGCCAGAGGGAATTCGGTTTGAATGAGAACGCTTACCGGACAGGAAAATACCGGACAGGAAAATAGAACCTGTTTTGCTGCTTATTTTCCTGTCCCCGATTTTCCTGTCCGGCGGTTGTTTCTTCGTGGAACTAATCCTGAGGCTGGCGACCAGCATTGATGACAGCGTTCTGTCATCACAATCAAATCAACAACTGGAGGGAAACAATGAAGAGTCTCAATCAAAAACTCGGAGCGGTAATTTTCTGCGTGGCGCTTGCGGCGGTCGCCGCGACTGCTCAAACCGTGCGACCGACGCCGGATTCGCTGCGCGGGTTGAAGCGCGCTTTGGAAAGCGCCAGCGCGCCGGCGTTAAGTTCGCAGCAGGAAGAGCAATTGAAAACTCTGGTCCTACAGTTCCGTGAATCGCGGAAGTCGCAGGAGCCGGACGCCGCGCTCGGAGCCGCGCGGAAGGCTTACCAGGAAGCGATTATGGCAGGCGATGCCGCGGCTGCAAATGCGCAGGCGCAAACCATCGCCAATCTGGTGGCCGTCCATAGCAGCGAAAGCTTGAAAGCTGAATCCGGTCTGGCGATTCAGGCGCTGGCCATCATCAAGAGCAATCCGCAGCAATATGAAGCGCTGGTGCAGAAGTTCGGGAATTCAGGCGTTTCCCGGCTGATCAGTTCACTTCCCCGCGCCGGACGGATTGGAAGAGGGCCGGGCATGGGGCGGCGCGAAAAACATGGCGACAGAACCGGTGAACGGCTGACCAGACCAAACAGATTTGACGGAAGCTTGCGCGGCCGCAGACGGTAAGCAGAAGTTGGGAAGGGAAAGGATGATGTGAGGCGAAAGGCTTCAAGCTTTCCGCCTCGCATTTTTATTTTGGTGTCAGCGGACTTTGCCCATCTGTTTGCGAATATACGGAGTCAGGACCAGCAGAAGCACCGCGGCGGCAATCGGCCAGGCGCCGGCTTTGGTAAACAAGCCGACCAGCGCTTGCTGCTCGTTGCGGAACTCGCTGGCAAAAAAGCTGGCAAAGAAGTTGCCGAACGAAATTGACAGAAACCAGATTCCCATCATCAAGCCCGTCAAACGCGCGGGCGCAAGTTTGGTCGTGGTGCTCAAACCGACGGGACTTAAGCATAGTTCGCCGATGGTTTGCGACAGGTAAACTCCAACCAGCCACCAAGGGCCGACTTTCCCCCCATCAATCAGCAACAGCGAAGCCACGACCAGCAGCACCGCGCCTAAACCGACGAAGAGCAGTCCCAGGGAAAACTTGATCGGACTGGAGGGTTGGCGATTCCCCAGACGTAACCAGATCCAGGAGAAAACAGGAGCCAGTGAAAATAACAGGATCGAGTTGACCGACTGGTACCAACTCGTCGGGAATCCATCTCGTACCTGATTTTGCAGCCATCCCGGTAAAAGGTTGAACAGCCACGGCGCAACACTTCTGTCGGTGAACCGGTCGGCAAAAAGAGTGAAGCTGCTTCCAGCTTGTTCAAACGTTGCCCAGAAGATGATCGAAAAGATGAACAGGATGACAATCACCGCGACAGGCTTTTTCTCCTCCGGCTTCAGGTAAGAAGCGAACAGCCAGACAAGGAAAAGAACCAGACTCCCAATCATGATCCAGAACTTGTTTTCGGTGATCCAGGCGGGGCCGAAAAAGAGGAATCCGACACCGGCTCCGATGACGGCCATCAACAGCGCGCCAATCAAGGCTTTGCGCCTGGTTTCAGCACTGGTTTGTTTCGGTGCGTGACCCACGTGAGATAATCTGTCCCGCCCCAGATAGTACTGAATCAGACCCATCGTCATTCCCAGGCCTGCCAGACCAAATCCCAGATGCCAATTGACCTTTTCTCCCAAATACCCGCAAATCAATGGAGCGATAAAAGCGCCTAAATTGATTCCCATGTAAAAAAGGGAAAAGCCGGAATCGCGCCGTTGATCATCGGGGCTGTAAAGTTCTCCTACGACGGCGCTGACGTTCGGTTTAAGCAACCCGGTGCCCAGCACGATCAAGATCAAGCCAAGAAAAAAACTGATTGTGGTTGGCACGGCCATCGAAAAATGTCCGAGCGCAATGAGGATGCCACCATAAAAAACCGCGTTGCGAGTGCCAAGAACATTGTCCGCGATCCAGCCTCCGGGAACAGACATTAAGTAAACCGACCCGGTATAGGCGCCGTAAATTGTCGCCGCCACCTTCTCGTCGTATCCCATTGCCTTGGTCAGATACAGAGTCAGCAGCGCGCGCATGCCGTAGTAACTGAACCGCTCCCACATTTCGGTGAAGAAGAGCGTGGTCAGCCCTCGCGGATGCCCGCCAATTCCGGTGTTGTCTTGAGTCGAATCGAAAGTTGCCGCAGATCCCGCATTGGAAGCCTGTGTTGCCATGTCTGTTTTGCTCCGATTTGAGTTTAGGTGAGTGAAAAGCGCGCGCAGCCTAGCACAGGGCAGCACATAGCGGAAGACTTTGGCCCAATGGCGCGTAATCTTTTGGTTAAGTAAGTGACCACTTACAAAAATCGCTTGCCAGTTTTGGCAGGCGTGTGTTAAGTAAGTAGGCACTTACTTACAAGAGGTGAGCGGCGGGCGCGAAAAGCGGTTCGCTGAAATCAAGACGAAGGACAAAAGGTGAGCGCAAGATGGTAAAGCGCAGCCGCAAAAACGCCAGTAATGACACCTACTAAAAAGATTCGGGAAAAGCTGGAATCGGGATTTTCGTGCCGGATGGCGGCGGAAGATCGGCGCCAGCAGATTTTGGATGTTGCGCTGCAGCTCTTTTCGCAAAGAGGATTTCGCGGCACAACGACGAAGGAAATTGCGCTGGCTGCCGGAGTCAACGAAGCAATCATTTATCGCCACTTCGCCACAAAAAGCGAACTTTATTCAGCGATTATGGACTGCAAGGCGAAGTCTCCGAACGTGCAGCAGATGCAGTCTCTGTTGAATGAAGCAATGGAATCGGGAGACGACCGGCGGGTGTTTGAATTGCTCGCCTTTAACGTCCTGGAATTTCACGATCAGGATGATATGGCGATGCGCATTTTGCTTTACAGCGCGCTGGAAGGGCACGAACTCGCCGAGATGATCTATCGTAACCACATTGCCAAAACGCACCGCCAGTTGACGGACTATGTCGAAAAACGAATCACTGAAGGCGCATTTCGCCGCGTGGATGCGGTGATGGCGGTGCGCTGTTTTATGGGAATGGTGATCAATCACGTCATGTTCAAGAAGTTTTTTCAGCGGTACGACACGGAGCCGATGACCATGACCAACCGTCAGGCGGCGGAGTATTTCACCAATTTGTTTCTTGTCTCAATGACCACAACCGCAACCTCGCCGCAACAATAACCACCGAAAAAGTGACTGATTTCGATCAGACTTTGGGTGAATTAAATGAGTGAACAAAAACCATTTCAGGAGAAGGAAAAATTGAGTTTCACCAAAACGACCCTGACGCTCTGTTCCGCGCTTTTATTCGCCGTGCTGGGCGCTGCCTGTTCCGGCGGGAGCAAGCAGCCGGAAACATCGGCGGAAGCCGCCGCCAAACCTGCCGCTTCGGCCACGCCTGCGGCCGTTGAAGTGACGACCGCGTCGGCCATCACGCGCGGTTTGCAGCGCGACGTGCAAGTTGTTGGTTCGATGATGGCGGATGATGAAGTCGTCGTTTCCGCGCAGGTGGCGGGCGAACTTTCACAACTCAATGTTGATTTCGGCAGCGTCGTTTCGCAGGGGCAGGTCATCGCCGTGATTGACCAGCGCGATGCCAAGCTGAAAGTCGAGCAGGCCGAAGCCACGCTGAAACAAACTACGGCGCGGCTGGGGATGAAAGAGGGCGTGAAGTTCAATCCTGAGCAAGCCGCCGATGTCAAAGTCGCCAAGACTTCGCTTGACTGGGCGAAGATGGATTTGGATCGCAACACGAAATTGATCGAGAACGGCGATATCGCGCGGTCTGTTTATGATCAGGCGACAATCAGTTACAACGCCGCCCAGGCGCGTTATCAAGCCGCGCTCGACGCTGTCAACCAGCAACTGGCGCTGGTGGAACAGCAGCGCTCGGCGCTGGCGCTGGCCAAAAAAGCCATCACCGACACGGTCGTCCGCTCGCCGATCACTGGCGCGGTGAAAGAAAAACTGGCCGCGAAAGGTTCTTATCTGGCAGTCGGCGGAAAAATCGCTTCGCTGGTCAAAATCAATCCGCTGCGGTTGCGCGCCGATATTCCGGAATCCTACGCCGCCGCCGTTCGCAAAGGACAGACGATGACGCTGAGCGTGGAAGCCTTCCCCGGTCGAACCTTTTCTGGCCGCATCGTTCGTATCGGGCCTTCGCTGAATGAACAGACGCGCGCGCTGACCGTCGAAGCTGAAGTTAATAACTCCGGCAATCTGCTGCGCCCTGGAATGTTCGCCAAAGCCCAACTGATTACCGCGAAAGACGCTCCCGCTGTGATGATTCCCGCCCGCGCGGTGGTGACGGTCGCCGGCCTGACCAAGGTTTTCGTCATCGAAAACGGCAAAGCCGTCGAACGCATCGTCAAGCTCGGCACGACTGACGGCGATCTGATTGAGATTGTTGAAGGCGTGAAAGAGGGAGAAACCGTCGCCAGCAGCAACGCCGACAAATTAGAGCAAGGCACCGTGGTCACCGCGGGCAAGTAAAAAATAAGTAGGACGGACTTTAGTCTGTCCCAACTCGCCGAAAGTGGACAGACTAAAGTCCGTCCCACTTTGTTTGAGCAGGAGGGAGAAGTTATGCAGAAGTTGGCCGAAATTTGTGTTCGCCGCCCGGTCTTCGCCACGATGCTGATCATGACCTTGATGGTCCTCGGCATCTTTTCCTACAACCGGTTGACCGTCGAACGCTTCCCGCGCGTTGAATTCCCAACCATCACCGTGACCACACGGCTGCCCGGCGCTGCGCCGCAGGAAATCGAAACCGAAATCACAGACAAGATCGAAGAGGCCGTCAACACCATCAGCGGGATTGATGAATTGCGCTCGACTTCGGCGGAAGGCGTTTCGCTGGTCTTCGTGACGTTCGAGCTGGAGCGCGATCTGGACAGCGCCGCGCAGGACGTGCGCGACAAGATCAACCGCGTTTTGCCCGACCTGCCGCAGACGATTGATCAGCCGACGATTGAAAAACTCGATCCGGACGCTTCGCCGATTATGACCATTTCGGTGGCGTCGAACCGCAGCGTTCGCGAAATGACGGAGTTCGCCGATAAAGTCCTGCGGCGGCAGATTGAATCGGTCAATGGCGTCGGCCAGGTGCTGATCGTCGGCGGACGCAAACGGCAGGTCAATGTTTTTCTGGATGGCGACAAACTGCGCGCTTATAACCTGACGGTTGCCAACGTGACCCAGGCGCTTCAGGGACAGAATCTGGAAGTGCCTGGCGGGCGCGTGGAACAAGGCGACCGCACATTAACGTTGCGCACGCTGGGACGGCTGCAATCGCCGGCGGATTTCAACAACATCGTCGTCGCCACCCGCAATGGGTATCCGATCAAAATTTCCGATGTCGGCCACACCGAAGACGGCGTGGAAGAGGAACTGACTGCCGGACGATTGAACGACAAGCCCGCGCTGCTGCTGCAAGTGCGCCGCCAATCCGGCACGAACACCATTGATGTCATTGACACAATCAAGGAACGGCTGGCCGAACTTCAAAAGGGATTACCCGCCGGTTATTCGCTGGCGATTGTGCGCGATCAATCCATTTTTATCCTGGCATCCTTCCACGCCATCCGCGAACACCTGATTCTGGGTTCGATTCTGGCGGCGCTGGTCGTGCTGCTGTTTATGCAGAACATTCGCGCGACGATCATCGCGGCGATTGCGATTCCGACTTCCATCGTTTCGACGTTTGCGGCGATGGAATACGCCGGGATTACCCTGAACGGCCCTTCGATGCTGGGCCTGACGCTTTCGGTCGGTATTGTGATTGACGACGCCATTGTCGTGCTGGAAAACATCTTCCGCTACATTGAAGAAAAAGGCTTCAGTCCGTTTGAAGCCGCGATTGAAGCGACCAAGGAAATCGGGCTGGCGGTAATGGCGACCACGCTGTCGCTGGTCGTCATCTTCCTGCCGGTCGGTTTCATGCAGAGCATTCCCGGACGCTTTTTCAAAAGTGTCGCGCTGACGATGGCCTTCGCGATCATGGTTTCGCTGCTGGTCAGTTTCACGCTGACGCCGATGCTTAGTGCGCGCATGCTCAAACGGGTGAAGCGGAAATCCGAAGAAGGCCCGGCCAAGGAAGGCGAGGCAGGCAAGCACGAGCCTGAAAAAGCGTCGTGGATCATGCGATTTCTGGATCGCATCTACGCCAAAATGCTCGTCTTTTCGCTGCGCCACCGCTGGATCATCGTGCTGACCGCGATTCTGGTTGTGCTTTCGCCGCTGGGTTTCGCCAAATACGTCGGCTTCAACTTCTTCCCGCAGGACGATCAGGACGAATTCGAGGTGACGATCCGCGCGCCAGAGGGAACTTCGCTGCAAAAGACGCTCGAAATTTCCCAGCAGGTCGCGACGGGAATTCGCGATCTGAAAGACGGCTATATCGCTTACACGCTGACCACGATCGGCGAGGATCAGCAGCGGTCGCAGAATCTGGCGAATATTTACGTCAAAATGAAACCGCTGGCGGAACGCCCCATCTCGCAGTTCGTGGCCATGGGGAAGGTGCGCGACCAGGTGCTGACGAAGTTCGATTCCTACAATCTGCGTTCGACGGTTTCGCCGGTGGCGGCCATCAGCGGCGGCGGCGGACGCTTCAACGCCGACATTTCCTTCATGCTGCGAGGGCCTGACCTGGACAAGCTGGAGCAGTATTCGCAGCGGTTGATGAACAAGATGAAAGCGATGCCGGGCGTGGTGGACGCCGATAATTCGCTGATTGTCGGCAAACCCGAACTGCGCACGGTGATTGACCGGCAAAAGGCTGCTGACATGGGCGTCAATATTCGTGATGTGGCGGAAAGCCTGCGGTTGCTGGTCGGCGGTGATCAGGTGTCCACATATAACGAAACCGGCGAACAGTACGAAGTCCACATCCGCGCTGCCGAAGGCTTTCGCGCTGACGCCGCAGGCATCAGCAAATTGAACGTCCCGTCCTCGCGCGGAGGCAGCGTCGGCCTGGATAGCATCGTGCGGATGCAGGAAGCCACCGGTCCAACGCAGATCGAACGCACGGGGCGTCAGCGGCAGGTGTTGCTGACCGCGAACTTGAAACCCGGATTTTCGCAGAGCGTCGTGCTCAACGGTCTGAACGCCGAAGTGAAAGCGATGAATCTGCCGCCGGATTATGTCGCTGGCGTATCTGGTAACAGCAAGGAACTGGCGCGCACCGGCCAGGGATTCATCATGGCTTTCCTGCTGTCGTTCATTTTCATGTACATCGTGCTGGCGGCGCAGTTTGAATCCTTCATTCATCCGATCACCGTGTTGCTGGCGTTGCCGTTGAGCTTGCCGTTCGCGCTGGTTTCGCTGCTGATCACCGGGCAGGCATTCAATATGTTCACGATGCTCGGCTTGCTGGTGCTCTTCGGCATGGTGAAGAAAAACTCGATTTTGCAGATTGACCACGCCAACGGTTTGCGCGCCAAAGGCATGGAACGCCACGACGCGCTGGTGCAATCCAGCCGCGACCGTCTGCGTCCCATCCTGATGACCACGATTGCCTTCGTCGCCGGGATGGCTCCGCTGGCGATCAGCAGCGGCCCCGGGGCCGGTATCAACCGTTCGACTTCGGTGGTGGTCATCGGCGGACAATCGCTTTGTCTGCTGCTGACGCTGCTGGTGACGCCGGTGGCTTATTCACTGTTTGACGACGCAATCAACTCGACTTTGTGGGGACGGATTGGCGGCAGATGGAGTGCGTTGACGGGCGGAATCAGGCAGAAGGCAGCGACGGCAACGTCTTCGCTTTGGGGATTGTTCAACAAGTGAGGTGACGCGATGCCGGCGAAGGACTTATTTCACAATGCTGTCAGCAATGCCTTAACCAAAGATGGATGGACAGTCACTGCCGATCCTTTGACGATTGAATTCGGTGACGACACAGTTTTCATTGATCTTGGCGCGGAGCGAGTGATTGCTGCGCAAAAAGGCGAACGCAGAATAGCAGTCGAGATCAAAAGCTTTTTGAGCACTTCGATCTTGTATGAGTTTCACACTGCGCTTGGGCAATATCTCAATTACAATCGCGTGTTGAAAATTGTTGAACCGGAAAGGCTCTTGTATCTGGCTGTTTCTGAAGATGCTCAAAGAAATCTGTTGAAATCGGATATCGCTCGTTTGGCCATTGAAGAAGAAAAGATCAAATTGATCGTCTTTGATCCTGAAAAGGAGGTTGTTGTCTTATGGACAAGCTGAATCACTATCGTGATTGCCTGCAGAGCGTGCTGGAAGAGCACTATCGTCTCTCTCGTTCCGCGTTGCGTCCGAAGGGAGATGAAGTCGAGCCTCAGTTGATTGTTGATCGGGAGCACGATCATTACCAACTACTCAGGGTGGGATGGCGGGACAATACAGAGCCAATTTTCGGTTGCCCTATTCACGCCAGCATCAAGAACGGCAAGATCTGGATTGAGCGCGATCAGACCGAATATGGGGTTGCCAATGAACTGATGGATCGCGGTATACCGAAGGAAGACATCGTGCTGGCTTTTCACGCGCCTTATAAACGTCCGTACACCGGTTTTGCCGTAGCCTAACTGACCATGCCCATGTTTTTGACTGAACAAGAAGTCACCGAATTGTTGACGATGGAAGATACGCTCGCCGCCGTCGAGTCTGCCTTCAAGTTGCAAGCAACCGGCGACGCCACGAATGAGCCGCGCCGCCGTGTTCGCGCGCAAGGTTCCGTGTTGATGATCATGAGCGGCGCTTTGTCGAACTTTGACGAGTTTAAGGGATTGCTCGGCCTGAAGTCCTACACGGTCGCGCGTGGAAAGGCTCGTTTTTACGTCAGTTTGTTTGATGCGATGACCGGCGAGTTACTCGCCTTCATCGAAGCTGACAAACTTGGCCAAATGCGCACCGGCGCGGCAAGCGGTGTGGCGACAAAGTATCTTGCCCGCGAAGACGCAAAATCCGTCGGCATTTTCGGCACCGGCTGGCAGGCGCAGAGCCAGCTTGCGGCGGTCTGCGCTGTTCGCCGGATCGAAGAAGTGAAGGTCTTCAGCCGCAAACCGGAAAACCGCGAACGTTTTTGCGAGCAGATGGACGCGGAATTGAAACTGGCCAACATTCATCCGGTGGAAAGCACCGAAGCGGCAGCCGATGCGGACATTCTGATCACCATCACCTCTTCGCGCGAACCAGTGGTCGAAGGCAAATGGCTGAAACCCGGCACGCACATCAACGCAGCCGGAGGCAATTCCGTCCTGCGCCGCGAAGTGGATGACGAAGCCGTGAAACGCGCTTCGTTTCTCGCAGTGGATTCGCTGGAGCAGGCGAAGATGGAATCCGGCGAGTTCGTCACGGCGGTCGAAAAAGGGTTGCTGACCTGGGAACGCGTGAAAGAGTTGCGCCACGTTGTCAATGGCCAAATGCCCGGGCGCGAAAATAACGAACAGATCACGCTCTTCAAATCGCTCGGCATCGCCATCGAAGATGTGGCGACGGCGGCGGTTGTTTATCGAAAAGCGAAAGAGCAACAAGCAGGGAAGGAGTTCTGAAATGACAAGACAAGAATTGAGATTGCGGATTGCGGATTGCGGATTGCGGATTTTAGCGGCGATGCTTTTATTCACTTTTACTTTACTGCTGGCGATGAACGTTGATGCTCAAGAACCCGTTCAAGCCGCGAATCCGCAATCCGCAATCCGCAATCTGCAATCGGATAAGCGCGTCGGTGTGGATGGGGGAAAGCGCGCGACCATGACGTTGCGCGATGTAATGCTGATGGCGTTGGAGAACAATCGCGACATCGAAGTCGAACGCTTCAACGTGCAGATGAATGAATTCGACGTGCGGTCGGCGGAAGGCGTTTATGATCCGTCGCTATCGTCCAGTCTGTTTTACGACCGGCGCAACACACCCATCGCCAATCCGTTGGCGGGAGGAGCGAATGGCGGTTTGCTGACTGACAACGTCAGCTTCGCCACCACCCTGACGCAGCGCATGACCCAGCAGGGCGGTTTGTTTCAGGGGACGTTTGACAACAAACGCGACACGACGCAAAACCTGTTCAACCAGCTTAATCCGCAGTACACCAGCAATCTGACGTTCAGCTTCACGCAGCCGATCTTTCGCAATCGGACGATTGATCCACAGCGCCGCCAGATCAGGATCGCCAAAAAGCGGCTGGACATTTCCGACAGCCAGTTTCGCCAGCGCGCCATCGAAATCATCGCGCAGGTGCAGCGCGCTTATTGGGATCTGGTCTTTGCCCGCCGCGACCGCGAAATCAAAAGCGAATCGGTGGATTTGGCGCGCACACAGCTTGAACACAATCAACGGTTGGTGGATGCGGGAACGCTGGCTCCGGCGGACATCATCTCGGCGCGCGTCGAACTCGAACGCCGCAACGACGAGTCCGAAGCCGCGCTTGATGCCATTCAACGCGCCGAAAACGCGCTGAAGGCGCTGATCCTGCAACCCAGCAACGCCGAAATGTGGGCTACGGAAGTTGTGCCCGTGGAAAAGCCGCAGCTTGATTCCAACGCTGGAATGCCGCTGGAAGACGCCAGCCGTCTGGCCATGCAAAACCGCCCGGAGATGGAGCAGTTCCGTTTCCGTGGCGAAATCAACAAAATTGACGCCGAGTTTTTCAAGGATCAGGCCAGGCCGCAGGTGGACTTCTTCGCCAGTTACGGCACGGTCGGTCTGGCGGGAACCGAGCGCACCGGGACGAACTTTTTCACGGAATCCAGTTTGCTGACGACCACGCGCATCAATCAATTGATCGGCTTCGTCAATGGATTGCCGAATGCGCCATCGCCCTTGATTCCGATCATTCCTCCGGGCCAGCAAACACCGATTCCGGATTTTCTGCTTGGCGGCTACGGGCAAAGCCTGGGCAATTTGTTCAAGAACGATTTTCGCGCCTGGCGAGTCGGCGTGAACATCAACCTGCCGCTCTATAACCGAACTGCCAAAGCCAACCTGGGACGCGCGCTGGCCGAAGGCAAACAGATTGATGTGCAGCGCGAACGACTGGAGCAGGCGATTCAGGTCGAAGTCCGCAATGCGCTGCAAGCCGTCGAAACCGCCAAGCGCCGCGTCGAAGCCGCGACCAACTCGCGCGTCAACGCCGAGCTTCAATATCAAAGCGAACAACGCAAATTCGACGCAGGTCAATCCACGAACTTTTTCGTACTCGACCGGCAGAACGCCATGTCCGCCGCGCGTGGCCGCGAACTGCGCGCGCTGACCGATTACACGAAAGCCGTGGCGGAACTCCAGCGAGCGCTGTCGGTCACACTGTCCAGCAACAACGTGGAAGTTCGTTAGCCCAAGATGGAGTACGCAAGCGTGAGCGAGCGGCCTTGAGCCTGGCGCTCGCTCACGCTCGCGTACTGCAATTAACTGACAACCGGCAACCGGCGATGCTAATATCTCGCTTCAAATCCAACCGATAATTCAAGGAGCGAGATCAGTTTATGGCTGAAGAGAACCAGTCAGGTTTCAAAGTCACCGACCGCCGTTTGTTCAATGCCGACGGCACCATGCGCGAAGACGCGCCAATACCCGAACCAACCTCAATTGCAGCGCCGCCGCTTGCGCCTGCACCCGCCGCCACTCCCGCGCCGGAACCAGAACACTCACAAATGTTGGAGGACGATCCAAACGAGATGCCCGAACAGACCATGTTCACCGAGTTTTTGATGAACATCGCCTCTTCGGCATTTGTCTATCTGGGATTGGTCGAACACCCCGCTACAGGCCGCCGGCAAGTGGATTTGATGGCCGCCAAGGAAACTATTGACGTGCTGGTGATGTTGCACGAAAAGACCAACGGCAACCTGACGCGCGGAGAAGCCCGCTTTTACGAAGACTTGCTCGCCGATCTGCAGACGCAGTTCGTTTCCATACGGAAATAAGCTCTTCGTGGTCCGTTCGTAGTCCCGGCTTCAGCCGGAAGCTTTTTCAGGCTGAAGCCGGGACTACGAACGATTCATTTATGCGAATCACGTTTCTCGGCACCGGAACTTCCGTGGGCATCCCGATGATTGGATGTGATTGCGAAGTTTGTCAGTCGGATGATCCGCGTGATCAACGGCTGCGAACCGGGTTGATGATTGAAAACGAAGGCCAGCGGCTGGTGGTGGACATTTCCGCGGACTTCCGGCAGCAGGCCTTGCGCGAAAAAATGGACCGGCTGGACGCGCTATTGATCACTCACTGTCACGCCGATCACGTCTTCGGGTTGGATGACGTTCGCCCCTTCAATTTCCGGCACGGGGCGATTCCGCTCTATGCCAGTGAAATCACCTGGAAAAACTTGCGCCGGGTTTTCGGCTACATTTTTGAGGCAACGCACATCGGCGGCGGATTGCCGCAATTGAAGCCGCACACAATTGACGGCGAGTTTTCCATTTGCGGACTTCGGGTGACGCCCTTTGATGTTATCCACGGCAAACTGGTCGTTACGGGGTTCCGGTTCACTGATGGCCGGCGTGACCTGGCGTTCATCACCGATTGCAACTTCATTCCGGAAGAATCGCTGGCAAAACTGCACGGCCTGGATTTACTGATCATTGACGCGCTGCAATTCAAACCGCATCCCACGCACCTGCATCTGGATCAAACGCTGAATTACATTGCCGGATTGAAACCGCGCCGCGCGTTGCTGACGCACATGGGTCATCAATTCAAACACCGCGAACTTTGCCGCAGGCTGCCCGAAGGCGTCGAACCGGCTTACGACGGATTGAAGATTGAAATTTAGTTCATTGTCAGTTGCCAGTGACGGCTTTGAACGCGACGCTAACTGACAACTGACAATCGAAAACCGACACATGAACATCTTTCAAGGCATTGAACACGCTGACCTTCGCCGCCCAACAGTTCTGACGCTGGGAGTTTTCGATGGCTTGCATCTGGGCCATCAAGCAATTGTCCGCACCGTCGTCGAACGCGCCCTGCTGGCCGATGCCACGCCCACACTGATCACCTTCGACCCGCATCCGCGTCAGGTGCTGAAACCCGACACCGCGCCGCCCTTGCTGCAAACTTTCAATCAAAAGATGGAAGGCCTGCGGCTGTTGGGAATTCAGCAGGTCGTCGTGCTGAATTTCGATCAGCAGCTTGCCGCGTTGCCGGCGGAAGAGTTCGTCCAGCGCTTCATCGTGGAGGGCTTACAAGCGCGCGAAGTCTATCTGGGCAAAGGCTTCGCATTTGGCAACGGGCGGCGCGGGAATATTGAATTGCTGCAAACGCTCAGCCAGCAACTGGGATTTCACGCCGCCGAAGTCCCGGAAGTCCGGCTTCGCGGCCATCGCATCAGTTCGACCATGGTACGGATGCTGCTCAAAGCCGGACGCGTCAACGTCGCGCGGCGAATGCTCGGACGCGCCTACGGCATCGAAGGCACAGTTACGCAAGGCCACGGCATTGGCCGCCAATTGCTTTTTCCCACCGCCAACCTGGAATTGGAAAACCGCGTGCTGCCGGTGGACGGCGTTTACGTGACGCTGGCGCTGGTGGATGGCGTGTGGCATCGCAGCGTCACCAACATCGGCAAACGCCCGACCTTCGGCGGCGAACTGGAATCGAAAGTCGAAACCCACCTGATTGATTTTGACGAGGACCTCTACGGCAAAACCCTTCGTGTCCGCGTCCTGCACCGATTGCGCGGCGAAAAGAAATTCTCCGGCGTGGATGAATTGCGCGCGCAAATTGCCAGAGATCGCGACCGCGCCATTCGGTATTTTGATTCGGCATTGGTACGCCGTAACTTGGGTTTTGTTTGAATTTAAGTTTTCTGAGCCGTTTGACGGACTCCGGTTTTTGGAGCGGTCTTTCAAGCCAGCGTCGCAACCTATCTCTCATTTACTTCGTACATTACAGCCGGAGAGATCAATGAAATATGACACGACATTGAAAGAACTACTGCAAGCCGGAGTGCCTGGTTTGTGGCGTGTGTTGGGCTTGGAGCCGCCAACCGAAGTGCTGACGGTTGAATTTCCCAGCGTTCGTATGCGCAGGCCGGATTTTGTCGCCCGATTCGATCAGGGCGCGATCATTCATCTGGAAGTACAGGGTGACAACGATGGCGGGATGGAATGGCGCGAATTGGAGTATTACCAGTTGATCTTTCGCCAAATGCACCAGCCACCGATGCAAATCGTTCTCTATTTTGGGGTGGAGCCGATGACGATGAAAAACTCAATTGTTTTTGAGTCGTTGCAGTTCCGTTACCGGCTGATTGACTTGCGCTGGCTCAATACGGATTATTTCTTCGAAAGCGGTTCGCCTGCGGACAGTGTGCTGGTGGTTTTGACCAGCGAAGGGAACGAACCGAAGAACATCAAAAGAATCGTCCAAGAACTAGGCAAGTTGCCGGAGAATGAACAGTTGGACTGGTTTGAAAAGCTGATGATTCTGTCTGGCATCAGAGGCGTCGAACACTTGGTGCAAGAGGAGGCACACAAAATGGGCATTTCACTGGATATTCGCGATAACCTCTTTTACAAGCAAGCATTTGCTGCAGGTCTTGAGGATGGGGTCGAGCAAGGAATCAAGCAAGGCATCGAGAAAGGCATCGAGAAGGGCATCGAGAAGGGCGAGGCCAAGATGCTGTATCGCCAGCTTGAACGCCGGTTTGGCTCCTTGCCGGAATGGGCGCGGGAACAGATTGAAAAGGCGAATCTTGCCGCCTTGGAAGCGATGGGGTTGCGTTTGCTGGACGCGACGCAATTGGAAGATGTCTTCAATGGTAGTGGGAACGGTGCGGATTGAAACCGGATCGTTGCGCGCCGAATTCTCCCCACGACCAAAAAATGTCACACTGAAGAGCAATTATGACTTTGGCAACTCAAGAGATTGAACGGCAGATGGGAACAAGTAACGGCACACAAGCGCTGACGATTACGCCTGCGGCGATTGAGGCAACGCCGGTAATCGAAGCCACCAACGTCGCCCATTATGACCCGAATGCGCAAATCAAAGGGAACGGCATTCGCGGCTGGCTGCGCGCGTTCCAGATTATCTGGACGTTCGGGCTATATCACATTTTTCTTTACGCTTATCACCACGGCTGGTTCATCGGCAAAAAGGACGAATCCGAAGAAAAGCATCTGCAATGGCAGGGCGAATGGCTCAGCCGCCAACTGCTGAAACTTGGGCCGACGTTCATCAAGATTGGCCAGTCCATTTCGACGCGGGCGGACTTACTGCCGCTGGCCTACATCAAGGAACTGAGCAAGCTGCAAGACAACGTTCCGCCGTTCGACCATCAAGTTGCGATGCAGATCATTGAACGCGAGTTGGGAAAGCCGATTGACGCTCTGTATGCTGAAATTGGAGATGCGCCGATTGCTGCGGCTTCGTTAGGGCAAGTGTACGAGGCGAGATTGCATTCCGGCGAAAAGGTCGCCGTCAAAGTTCAGCGGCCAGACCTGGCGAAAGTTATCAATTTCGACATTGCCGTGCTGCGCCAGATCGCCCGGTTTATGATGCGTTTTCCGCAGGTGCTGCGCGGCATTGATTGGGAAGGGATTCTGGGCGAATTCGCGACGGTTGTTTTTGAAGAAATGGATTACGTCCAGGAAGGGCAGAACGCCGAAACTTTCCGCGCCAATTTCCGCAAATGGCCGGAGGTTTACGTGCCGGTGATTTACTGGTCGCATTCCAGCCCGCGTGTGCTGACGATGGAATTCATCGGCGGAACGAAAGTGACCGACCTGGAAGCGCTGCGCGAGCGCAACATTCATCCGCCGGATGTGATCAAGCTGATCGCGCGAACGTACCTGAAACAGTTGCTGGAAGACGGCTACTTCCACGCAGATCCGCATCCGGGTAATTTGCGGGTGATGGATGATGGGCGAATGGCCTTCTTCGATTTCGGAATGGTCGGGCGCATCTCGGCGAAATTGCAGAGCCAGTTGATTGACGCCTTTTTCCATATCGTCGAAAAAGACGTGAAGGGGCTGACGCAGGATTTGATCAATCTGGAGTTCCTGGCCCCGACCGTGGATCAGGAAGTCATCAAACCGGTCGTCGAAAAGCTCTTCACCGATTATTTCAATCTGAAACTCGGCGAGATTCGGTTCAAGGAATTGACCTACGAACTGGCCGAAGTGATTTACGAATACCCGTTCCGCATTCCGCCACATTTCACTTACGTCATGCGGGCAATTATGACGCTGGAAGGCATCGGCATTGCGATGGACCCGAATTTCAGCTTTTTCGATGTGGCCAAACCGTTTGCCAAAGAGTTCATGATTCGCCGCGAAGGAAAGCATTTTCGCGATCTGCTGATCAAGAAACTGATTTATGGCGAAGACAGCGAAATTCAATGGGGCAAGATGTGGAAGCTGGCCAAAATCGCGATCAAAAGTTATTGGGATGATTTTGTGGGGAAAGCATCGTGAGCGAGAACTTTGAAGGAAAAGTCGCTTTGATTACCGGCGCGGCCCAGGGGATTGGCCGCGTCGTTGCGCAGCAGTTTGCCGCTGCCGGAGCGCGCGTCGCGCTGCACTACAATACCAACCGCGTGCATGCCGAAAAAACACTGGCCTCGCTTGCCTGCGGGTCGCATTCATTGATCCAAGCGGACATCACCAACCCTGAACAGGCGCGCCAGCTTGTTGAAACCGTTGTTCGCGAACAGGGCCGCCTGGACATTCTGGTCAACAACGCCGCCATCTTTGAAGCGCATCCGATCGCCAAAGTCAGTTACGAAGACTGGCAGGCTTCGTGGCGGCGGACGCTCGACACCAATTTAATCGGCGCGGCGAACGTCAGCTTTTGCGCCGCGCAGCAGATGATTGGACAAGGCGGCGGACGGATCGTGAACGTTTCTTCGCGTGGAGCATTTCGCGGCGAACCGGAGGCTCCGGCTTACGGCGCAAGCAAAGCGGCGTTGAATTCCATGAGCCAATCTTTGGCGCAAGCCTTAGCGCCGCACAATATCTTCGTGTATGTTGTCGCGCCGGGATTTGTCGAAACCGAGCGCGTTGCATATCGCCTGGACGGCGGGGAAGGCGAAGGCATTCGCAACCAAAGCCCGCTCAAACGGGTGGCCAAACCGGAAGAAGTCGCGCGGACGGTTTTGTTCCTGGCTTCGGAAGGCACGGATTTTCTGACGGGCTGTATCGTTGATGTAAACGGCGCTTCCTACCTGCGGTCATAAATTGCGCCAGACCGCGCAAGTCTTCTGAAAAATAAGAGGGTTCCATGAAACGAGCACTGATTCTCACGTTGCTGTTGTGCAATTTTGCCGCAATGGCCCAGGCTCCGGTGGCGTCCAAACGCTGGTCGGAAAAACAGGCCAACGACTGGTATGCGCGGCAGGCGTGGCTGGTCGGCTGCAACTACATTCCAGCCAATGCGATCAATGAACTGGAAATGTGGCAGGCCGAGACCTTTGACCCGAAGACGATTGATCAGGAATTGGGTTGGGCGGAAGGGCTGGGAATGAACACGTTGCGCGTTTTTCTGCATGACTTGCTTTGGCAACAGGACGCCGAAGGCTTCAAGAAACGAATTGGTCAGTTCCTGCGCATCGCTGAGAAGCACAAAATCAAGCCGATGTTCGTGCTGTTTGATTCCTGCTGGGATCCGTTTCCGCAACTGGGACCACAGCGCGCTCCGAAACCAGGCGTGCATAATTCCGGCTGGATGCAAAGCCCCGGCGCGAACGCTTTACAGGATGCAGCCCAATATCCGCGTCTGGAAGCCTACGTCAAAGGTGTGGTCGGCGCATTTGCGAACGACCATCGCATCCTGGCCTGGGATGTGTGGAATGAGCCGGACAACACGAACGGTTCCAGTTACGGCAAGCAGGAGCCTGCCAACAAAGTTGAATTGGTTTCGGCGCTGCTGCCGCAGGTTTTTTCCTGGGCCCGCGCGGCGAGGCCTGTGCAACCGCTGACCAGCGGCGTTTGGAAAGGCGACTGGTCAGCGCCGGAAAAGATGACAGCGATAGACAAGACGATGATCGAATTGTCCGACATTGTTTCGTTTCACAATTACGACGACGGCGCGGAGTTTGAAAAGCGAGTGAAATGGCTGGAACGCTACAATCGCCCGCTGCTCTGCACGGAGTACATGGCGCGCGGCAACAAAAGCACGTTTCAAGGTTCGCTGCCCATGGCCAAACAGTATCGTGTTGCCGCCTACAACTGGGGATTTGTGGCAGGCAAGACGCAAACCTTCCTGCCGTGGGATTCCTGGCAGAAACCTTATACAGATCGCGAACCGGCAATCTGGTTCCATGAAATTTTCAAACAGGACGGCACACCTTACCGCGCTGAGGAAGTCGAATTGATTCGTCACCTGACCGGCAAAAGAACGCCAGCCAAAGGAAACCGGTAATGCTCGCCAATCATAACCCGTGCATCCCGTCACGAATGAAATTGTTTGCGGCCGCAAGGCTGATTGCCGGCGGATTGTTGGTTGGTCTGGCTTTGGCTGCTTCGCCGGATTTCAGCCATGCGCAAAATGATACCGCCGAAGCGCATCACCGGCGCGGCGTCGAATATCACAACCGGCGATGTCTGGATGATGCCAGCCGCGAATATGCCCGCGCGCTGGAGCTCGATCCGCCGCGCGAACCGACGGCGGAAGAGTTGCGGATTATTCGCCGTTTTGCGCCGCGCATTTACACCACGCCGATGGAATTTTTCCCGCTCAAGGATTTCGCCGTCATTCTGCATCCATCCGCGCGACAAATCGCTTATCACCTGTTCTGGGAAGACGACATTGATTTCCCGGAAGACAACGACCCGGCGGATCACGAATTGATGTGGGTGCAATATTCAGTGGACGGTAAATCCATCGAAAAGGTCTGGGCGTACTTTCACGGGCGCATTCTGGCAGGAGGCGAAGCTGCGCTTGCCGATGCGCGGCGTCATGGCCATCGTCCGCGCATCAACGCGCAATGGGGCAAACATGGCACGCTGCTGGCAGGCTGGGAAGAGATGACCATCACCGCCGATGCGGGCGATTCGGAAAAGAAGTATTACCCGACTGGCCAACCGATCACTCTGAACATTTATCAGCAAGGTACCTACCGCAAGCTTTCCGAAGATGGCCATCGTTTGATTGATCATCCATTAGCCAAGCGGCTGGGCTGGCCACGGAAGTTCGTTGGTTCATGGAAAGACTTTGTCAATTTTTCCCGGTTGGTCGAACCGTTGGCGTTGCTCGATAAAAAGAAAATGGCCAGAGTCACACGTTGGAATAGCGCAACGATCAACCAGCATTTTCTGACCTATAACTTTCGGCCCAAGACTGAATGGCCCGGCGAAGTTCTCAACACAAGGATTGCAAGCCGGACAGAAGGTTCTGCCGGTCCAGGCTCAGGTTCGCTCGACGATTTCCAACTGCCGCCAAAATTTGTATTTGATTAAACGGTGCCGCGCAATCCGAACGTTCGAGTTGCTGAACAAAGGAGGTTGGCTGATGGCGAAGATTCTGGTCGCTGGCGCTTCCGGACAATTGGGAAAACACGTCGTGCGGGAATTGAAGCTTCGTGGTTATGCGGTTCGCGCCATCGCGCGCGACGCAGGGAAACTGGCGAGCCTCGGAATCGAAGACGCAGTAACTGCTGATCTGACCAAACCGGAGACTATGCGCGGTGTTTGCGATGGCGTGGACGCTGTCATTTCCTGCGCGGGCGCTTCGATGAACATCAACGATTTCAAAGATCGCCAATCGTTTTACGAAGTGGATTATCAGGGCAATCTCCATCTGCTCAACGAAGCCAGAAAAGCGAATGTTGATAAGTTCGTCTACGTTTCGCTGGCCGGCGCCGAAAACCTGCGTCAAACCGAATACGCCGACGCACACGAAAAAATTGTCGAAGCCTTGCGCGCGTCGGAAGTAAAGAGCGTGGTCATTCGCCCAACCGGATTTTTCCGGTTCAATCTGGAATTGCTAAAATTCGCGGCGAAGGGCCGTGGACTTGTTGTCGGCAAAGGCCATTGCAAAACCAATCCAATTCACGAAGCCGATGTCGCAACAGTTTGTGTTGATGCGCTGGAAAGTGAAACCTCCGACATTCCTGCGGGTGGCCCGGAAATTTTCACGCGCCGGGAAACAGTCGAAATGGCTTTTGCCGCGCTGAACCGCAAGCCAAGCATCGTTTCGATTCCGCCCGGATTGTTCAAACTGATGGTCGCGCCGCTGAAGCTTTTCAATCGCCGCATTTATGCGCTGATGGATTTTGGGATTGCGGTGACCCAGGTGGATTCAATCGCACCGGTCGTTGGTTCGCGGAACTTGCGACGCTATTTTGAGGAAGCGGTGAAGTCGCTCTGAGCTTTGAGACTGGCGAATTGGCGATTCGTGAGTTGACAGATTCCCCCTTGCCAACGTATTTTCTTGGCCGTTTGGCGAAATAAGAATCAACGCCACGTCGCACTTTATTGATAGCCAAAGGAGATTTTGGTCCGATTTCCGCTGTAATACTGATTTCGCAGCGAAAAATCGGAATTGCTATGCGTCGCTAAACCAAATCAACAAAAACGTCCTTCGTGTCGCCGAACTGTACAAATCGTTTGGGCGGCGAATTTCAATCTGTTTTTGTCTGGAAAGGTTTGGTTTATGCAAAATCACCTGAGCGGGGTGAATCTCGGTTATCACCTGCCTGATGGCTCACATCTTTTCGATTCCCTTACATTTAGTTTCAACGCAGTTCGCACCGGATTGGTGGGCGTGAATGGCGTTGGAAAAACGACCTTGCTCGAAATTCTGACTGGGCGGTTGAAGCCATCAAACGGTAATGTCGTCCGATGTGGCCGTCTTTCCTACCTCCCGCAGAGGGCGCATCTCGACTTGGCCGCCACGGTTGGCGAAGCGATAAACCTGGCTGAAGCGCTTATGGCGTATGGCCGGGCGATTGGTGGTGAAAGCACGCTCGAAGATTTCGAGATCATTGCGGATCGCTGGGATTTGCCAGAGCGGATCAATCATACGTTTTCGGAACTGGGGATTGGGCACATCACCTTGAATCGCACCGTTGCCAGTTTGAGTGGCGGCGAATTGACACGTGTTCGGCTCGCAGGATTGATGCTGGAAGAGCCTGATTTTCTGATTCTCGACGAACCGACGAATCATCTTGATTTATCAGCGAGAGAATTTATTTACGAATTGGTTGCTGGCTGGAAAAAAGGCTTACTCGTTGTCAGTCATGACCGACGACTTCTTTCACATCTTGATCAAATTGCCGAACTCAATCCAAATAGAATGAAACTCTATGGGGGCAATTATGAGTTTTATCAAGACCAGCGGCAGACTGAACGGACGGCGGCTGAACAGGCAATATCGAGCGCCCGGCAACGGCTGAAGCAGGCGCGCGTGATTGCTCAGCGGACATGGGAACGGCAGCAAAAGCGTCAGTCCGCAGGCCACAGGAATTCTTTCAAAAAGGGTCTGCCGGCAATTGTTATTGGGAATTTACAGCGGTCTGCGGAAACCAGTGCAGCTCAATTGAAAGGGCTGCACCAGCAGAAAATCGCGCAGGCCAGCCAGGAAGTTGCAGAGGCTCGCAGTCGTTTAACGGCTGAAAACCAGATCAAAGTGGATCTGGCAAATGAACCACCGCCGTCTCAAAAACGCATGATTAAGTTCACCGAAGTCAATTATCGTTATCCGGATGCTGAAGGCCAGCTTTGGCGTTCAGCACTGAATTTCGAAGTCATTGGGCCGGAACGTATCTGGCTGAAGGGCGTGAATGGCGCAGGGAAGTCCACTTTGATTGATTTGATCTGCGGCAAAAAACAGCCTGTGACGGGAACGATCAGCCTTCATACGACGAGAATCGGCATACTTGATCAACAAGTCAGCGTGCTCGACGATTCACTGACCGTGCTGGAAAATCTGAAGCGAGTTGCACAATTGCGGGCTGAGCACGAATTGCGGATGCTGCTTGGGCGTTTTTTGTTTATTCGTGACGATGCCCACAAGCTGGCTCAGGTGTTAAGCGGCGGCGAGCGAATGCGCGCTGGATTGGCTTGTTTGCTAGGGACGGATCAATCACCGGAAATTCTGATTCTTGATGAGCCGACGAACAATCTGGACTTGCCCAGTGTCGAAGCGCTGACCTCCGCACTTAATCGTTACCATGGAGTGTTAGTTGCGGTAAGCCACGATGTAGCTTTTTTAGATGAGATAAAAGTAGAAAGAGTGATTGAGTTGTAGGAATGGCCTGTGGCGGAGTAAAGAAAAAGGCCGGGCACGCCCGGCCTTTTTGAAAACTTGTTCTCTGATTTCCAGAAAGCTTCTTGCTAGCAGCTTGGTGGGAAGACAGGAACGGTGTAGGTGTTCGCTGCCGACAACGTCAGCTTGTGCAGGTTGTGGCCACCGTTAAACGCATTCGCTTGCGCATTCGCGTTTGCATTGAAATTGATCTGCGCACCCAGGATGCCGATGTCAGATTGGCTGTACGTCTTGTACCAGCCACTGCGACCCGCCGGAATGAACGTCTCGAAGCGAGGCGTCAAGCGCGGGAAGGCATTGGAGATGACGCTGCGGAACTGGCAGCTTCCGGAATAGGTGAAGCTCAAGCTGTTTTCAGCATCATCATAGAAGATGCCGAACAACGCGCCCAACGTGCTTGCACCGATACCCAGGTTGCCACCAATGCGGTTGATGATCACGATTGTATCGTTGCCATCC
>JAJNQA010000070.1 GCA_021155085.1 Heliomicrobium sp.
GTCAGGCCAGCGTTTTGCCTGCGGCTTCCTCCGGATTCCACCTCGCGATGGACACCCTTGCCGTCCGGCTAACGATTCCCCCTGCCGGGGTCGTAAGGGACTTTCACCCTCAAGTGAATGCGCACTGCCGGGCGCACAAAATCAAAGGGCCGAGTCCATCTGGACTCGGCCCTTTGATTTTTAGCAATTACGTTTTTCTATTTCCGCCTCTTTATTTCCCGCTCCCAGCATATTTCAGTACAAAACCTTCAGCACCAGATACCCAGATTCCATTTTTCACAGCCGAAAGTCCATAAAGATTTGTGCGAGTACCGCTTTCCTGCTCAACCCAGCTCTTACCACCATCGCTGGACCTTAGAATCGTTCCATTCCAGCCGACCACCCATCCCTGATTGTTATTGGTAAAAGCAATATTCACAAGTGTCTCGCGCGTATCAACAGCAACCCGCTCCCAAGTCTCACCGGCATTGGTTGTGCGGAGAATAATACCGTTCTCTCCTACAACCCAGGCCGTATCCTTCCCACGTGTTTCGACATGATAAAGATGTCCATTGACACCGGTATTTTGCCGTTCCCAAGTTCGTCCTCCGTCATCGGTGAATAGAATGATCCCTTTGTCACCGACTACCCAACCACGTCGTTCATTCACGAAGCGAAGATGTACCAACTCTTCCTTCGTGTTACTTTCCTGCGCCTGCCACCTTTGCCCACCGTCATTGCTGAACAGAATTCTCCCGTGAGTGCCGACAACCCATCCAAGCTTCTTGGATGGAAAAACAATACTGTAAAAATCAGGCGCATCCCTGCTATCTCTTCCAGCGGCAAGGCTAAGTTGATAAACAGGAAGCCAACTGTCTCCTCCGTCGTCTGTGCGAAAAATTCGCGCACCGCTTGTGATCAACCACCCCTCCTCACGCGTACGAAAGAAAATGTCGTTGATATTGGCGTTGACTTTTGGATCTTGTGGCCCCCATCCCTGCCCGCCATCCTGAGTGACATGAATAATCCCACGATCCCCCACCACCCATCCGAAATGTGAATCCAAAAAAAAGACCACATTCAAATCCCGTTTTGATTGGTCTTGAAAAGCGACCGACCACTGCGCCTGGGCAGAGACAAACGTCGCTAAAAAGGAAACCGCCATCAGCAAAACCTGTTTGCAGCGATTCATAATTCCTCCTTCTGTCGAATTTTGCTGGAATGTTTATCTTTGAAGCTGCGAGACTGGCTGCGTACGCCCCGACGAACGCAGCCCAAAATCTGGAATGCGGAGTTTGAAATCCATGACGGAGTTGCGCGAACCGAAGGCAATCGTACGCCCCAGCAAATGAACAGCCTCTTCGAACGAGCGGTCGCGCCCAGCAGTCAAATCCGCGATTCTCATTTCAATTTGCTGGTCAGGTTTAATACCCAATCCTTCAACGCGGCGTCCGAGTGCGGTGCGATAGTCCGTATCACTGATATTCAATTTGCCGCCATCGGATAGTTTCAAGGTTCGGCTAACCCCCAGCAGACAGCCGCAAGTCGCGGGGTTCGTACCAAGAATGAGCGCGCGTTTCCGCTCTTGCATCGCGGCCGCAAAAATTTCAGAGCCGCTGGCTGACCGTGAACTGACCAGCACAATCAACGGCTCGCGGTATGCATTGCGCAATTTCAGCGTCCGGCGATGAGTCGAACGCCCATAACGGGTGATGAACTCGCCCAGATCAGTTTCTTCAGCAAAAAAGTAGCTGGCGATTTGAGAAACTGTCGTCACAAACCCGCCTCCATTGTTACGCAAATCCAGAATTAACCCTCTCGTTCCCTGCATTTGCTGCATCGCCGAATCGAAATCACGTTCGATCTCCGGGCCAAAACCAGTCAATTCAATGTAGCCAATCTTGTAAGGGAGTTGTCTGGAAGTGACGCGTCGTTGAAATTCCGTCTGGCGGCGGACCAGCTTGACCGTCATTTGCTGATCCTCGCTATCCGCAAATGTCACGGTCACAAGCGAGTCACGGGGACCATAAAAAAGCCTGTCGAGACTTTGCAATTCCAGCGCGGTCGAAGTCGAGCTATCGCCGATTTCCCTGCGCGATCGCAGCAGCACCTTCTCCACCGGCTCACCATCTATTTGCAAGAGAGTATAACCCGCACGAATGTTCTGCTTTGCGGCATCGGAATTCGGATCAACCCACGTCACAACGGGCTGCCCCTCAATGCGCCGGACAACAAGTCCAACCGTCAGCCCGGAAGGGCGGTAACGATCAAAGCCATCCTCCGGCGAATATATTCGCGTATGTGCGTCGCCAAGCTTGCCCAACATTTGCCGTAACACGCGATAAAGCTCCGCGCTGGTGGCAGCCGATTCGGCCAACGGACGAAACATGTCTTTTTGCTGTCGCCAATCAACACCACGAAAATTTTTGTCGTAGTAATTATCGTAGATCGCGCGCCAAACCTGATCGAAGACTTTAAGACGCTCTTCGCGCGAAAGAGAAACAGACGTTTGTTGTGAATAAGCCGCGTGCGGCGAAACTGCCAGCAACACAGCAAACGATAAACAGAGCAGCCAGAATGCTAGCGAAGACTTACGCACCATGACGAAAACAGATTACCGAAATTGGTTTATGGTTTGGGGCGCCTGGAAGTTTGCGTCGGATCTTGTTTGATGTCCCGCAGGCTGCGCTTGAGGCGTTCAATTTCCTCTTGTCGTTCAGCCTGCGAAAGGGGTCGGCGGAAATTATACCTGACCAGCCCCTTGATTGTTAGCGCCTTTTCGCCGCGCTCGGCGGGTTTGAATCGCAATTTTTTGACAGTCGAAATCGCGGACTCGTCCAATCCAAAGCCCGCCCATCGAACGATTTCAATTTCCCCGACTTTCCCGTCCTCCCGGAAAACGGCTTCCAATTCAACCGTGGCAACGATGCCTGCCAGATCAGCTTGCTCGGTATACTCAGGCTTGATGCGCTGGTAAAAGAATGGCTGTTGAACACCTTGTGCTGCCAGGTCATCGGTCAACACTTCAACGGCAGAAGGCGATGATTGTCCAATATTGTCAATCGCTGCGGATTGGAGTGCGCGCGCGGCTGTGATCGCTTCGGCGTAATATGACCACTTGCGCTTGAGGGTTTCCCTGAGCTGATTCATTGCCTGCCGCTCATCCTCTGCTTTGGCTTGTTCGTAGGTAAATAGTATCAACCTTCCCGTGCGAGATTCGACAAAGAACAACCCAGCCAAGGCGTCAAAGTAAAACTGCTCGCCTGTCGACAAGCGTCGCGTGGTTTGGACTTTCCCAAGCACATAAAAATCACAGCCGAAACTTTGCCCCAATGCACGAGCTTCGTCGCGGTTCAAATTCAAACTCCCGGTATAACCTGCGCCGCGCGATGCGGCCCGAACCATATCGTCATCCAGCACTTCAAACTCAATGTTTGATGCTTTCGCCAAATTCCGAAGCTGCGCCGCGACTTCCCAGCCCTCTTCTCCGACGAAATCAACGACCGCCAGCCGAATTGGTGATTGCACTAACGTGAACGGTGAACCGGTAAACACCCAGAACAAAATGTAGAGGACAAATTTCAACCCGCCCTCACTTCTTCGATTGCTTTGATTGTTTCCATCGGAAAACAGAGCCGATGCAATTCATATCCCCGCATCCCACGCACAACGCCTGAAACATCCGCGATGTCTGACAGATGCCCCGGACCATTTGCTCCATTGGGTTGAATCAAAAGTCTGGCTTTGCCTTCCGGACGGTAATAACTGTAATAGGGGATGTCTGCCGCGCGGTCTTCAATCAAATAGTAATCCGGATCATATCCCAGCGCAGCGACACATTGGCGTGCCTTCGCGATGAACTCGGCACGTTCGCCGTCAGGCATTTCCAGATCAATTGCCTTGAACAAGCGCCGCTCGATGAATCGCCGGGCCAGGTCGCTCAGAATGGCGTCCGGTTCGCGCATCCATTGCTTGAGATGGAACATCACGTCGTGATCGTCAAATCGCAGATACTCCGCCGTCGTCAGGACTTCGCCCTTCAGCACACGTTCCATCACTGAATCCGCCACGACGAATTGCAAACTGCCCGCTCTCATCAATCCCACAGCACGTCGCAGAATGCTCATCAGCACGGCTTCCGCCGAACGCAGGCTGCGATGAAAGTAGACCTGGCGAAACATATAAAACCGCGCTTGCAAATACTCCTCGACGGCATACAACCCATTGGCGGCAACAAAGATGCGCTCGCTCTCCGGGTCAATCTCCAGCGCGTGGATGATCCATTCCAGATCGTAATTGCCGTACTTTGCGCCGGTCATCAAACTGTCGCGCAGCAGATAATCGAACCGGTCAACGTCAAGCTGCGACGAAACCAGATCGCCGATGAATGCCGGACGGTAGCGATGCTCAATTGTGGCGATGACTTTGTCAGGCAGAGAGGAATCGAAGGCAGCCAGCAACTGATGAACCGCCGTTGCCGGATCGGCGATGATCTGCGTTGTCCAGCGCTCGTGATTGTGTTTGAGGACTTTTTCAATGACGTGGGAAAACGGTCCGTGTCCGAGATCATGAAGCAGAGCTGCCCCGCGAGCCACAACACGCGCCTCATCACTGATTGAGTAACGCTTGCCGAGATGATCCAGCACCCGTGTCATCACGTGCATGACACCAAGCGAATGCGTGAATCGCGAGTGCTCCGCACCCTGAAAGGTATAAAGCGCCAGGCCAAGTTGTTTGATGTATCGCAGCCGCTGGAACTCTGGACTGTCAATCAGCCGCACCAGCAAGGCGTCATCCGGTTGCGACAGCGACAGCGCAATGATGTTGTGGACGGGATCGCGGTAAAGGCGTTCCATAATTCACACCGTCTGCATCAATCTGGTCAACAACGCCGCGCGGCGCGGAATATCACTGACGATGATGTGTTCGTGATCGGCATGCGCTCCGGACCCATCAACGCCAAGCCCATCCAGCGTCGGCACGCCCAACGCCGCTGTAAAGTTTCCATCCGAACCACCGCCGACGACGGCATCTTTCAAATCGAATCCAATTTCGGCCGCCAATGTGCGCGCGTGCTCGTAAAGTGCGATGTTCTTCTGCGAACGTGGCATCGGCGGACGGTTGATGCCGCCGGTAATTTCCAGTTGCGCGCCCTCCAGAAAGGGTTTCAATCCCCGAATCTCGTTCACCACCCGGTCGCCGTCTTCCGGCGTCCAGAACCGCACATCCGCCTTGACCGTTGCCTCTGCCGGCACCACGTTCAAGGCAGAACCGCCATTCACTAATCCGACACTGACCGTCACCCCTCGTTCGTAGTCATTCAGCGCCGCCAAACGCAGCACCTGATGCGAAAGCTCGACAATCGCATTGACACCTTGACGAGGATCAAGTCCCGCGTGCGCGGCACGTCCAACGGCTCGGAGATTGAAAACGCCAATGCCTTTACGCCCGGTTTTGACGACTCCGCCGGAAATCGGCGGTTCCAGCACCAATGCACCGGCAGCGCGTTTGGCCTCCTCCTCAACCAACGGGCGTGAAGTCCTGCTTCCTATCTCTTCATCGCAAGTCAGCAGCAAGGTGATTGGCCGCTTCGTTTGCAAGGCCAATGACCGAATTGCGTTCAGAGATTCTATCGCAACGACAATCCCGGATTTCATATCAAAGATGCCTGGACCATGCGCCACGCCTTCCGGCGTAACACGAAACGGCATTTGTTGAAGCGTCCCGACCGGCCAAACCGTATCGAGATGACCGATAACAAGCAATTGCGGAGTGGTTGAGGCATGCCCGAAATCAAATCTGGCTCGCAAATGAGTTCCGTATCCCGGTTGCGGAGTGAGTTCGACAACTCCCCCTAACTCCTGCAACCAATTGGCAACAAAACCGGCGATTTCGTTCAGCCGGGCTTCTTCCCGAGACGTGGTTTCGCGTTCGACAAGAGTGCGAATCGAGTCAAGAATAACCTGGTGGCGCGCGTTGAAATGGTTAAATAAGTTGGACATAGGCGGTTTGACAAAGCATTTGAATCATGCACAATACCCACTCATCTGACAAGCTCTTAAGAGAACCGTTGGCACAGCATCATCATAAAGCTCCGTCAGGATTTCGTGTCTTCTCAATCTCTCCGTCTCCCTTACTTGATGGTAGATTGAAATGCACCGCCATCAAGTCCGCGGCGGTCTCGGGCGGTTGTAAAAAATGCGCGATGCTTGTAACTAACGCCTCGTATCCGGTGTCAAATAGGACACGGTAATTATTTTGTCAGGTCGCTTGAGTCGCGCGCCGCCGAGACTCGCCAATCCCCAAAAGACCGAGAACATAATTCCGGGAAGAAAACTCTAAGATCGAAGATTTAGACCGAAGACTGTGGAGGATCAATTTCATGAAGAAGTTTAGTCTTTCAATTGCATTCGCGCTCTTCGCCAGCGCAATCGCATTTTCCCCTGTTAATGCTCAACAAGACGAAGCCCAGGCGACGTTCGAGAGAACTTGGTATGCGACGTGCTATACCGAAAAGAATGTAGAAAAATGCTATCAGCAATCCAAAGAATTGCTGGCAAAATACCCGAATAGCACCTACGCCAAAAATGCTCGTGGAAAAGTTGACAGTTACGAGCAGAGCAAGGCCCTTGACAGTGTTAACGAGAAATTTCAGGCTGCGCTAAAGGCCTACTACGCAGGTCCAGATGCCAACAAATTAGATCAGCTCTTTGTGGCGGGTGATGAGTTTTTGAAGGTAGTCCCTGGCAATCAGTACGTTATCGGTCAAGTTGCTCTTGCAGGCGCGCATGGTTCAATGGGCCAAATCTACAAAAACTTTGACAAGGTTAAAGGCTACGGAGAAGAAGCGCTAAGAGTCTTTGAACCCACCACAGCCCCGGAAGGATGGCCAAAAGCTGACTGGGATAATTTGCGCGAATTGATCACTGCGCAGGTAAATCAGTTCCTGGGTTACCGGCTGATTGAAACCAAAGGGGACAAAGCTCAAGCGGTCGCCTATTTGACCAAAGCGACTGAGGTCAAAAACAAGGACGGCGCAGGGTGGAAAGACCCGAATAACTATTGGCTGCGCGCCAGCATCGCGCTGGAAGAGTATCAGGCCCTGCGTGCTGAATATGACAAGTTGACTGACGAGCAAAAAACCGGCGAGCCTGGTAAAGAACTGCTGAAGAAAGTCAACGAAGTAATTGATAACAAGCTGATTCCTGATTACGCCCGTGTGATTGCAGCAGCGACGAAGCCCGAGGCAAAATCATTGAAGGATGCCGCTCAACCCAGTTTCGATGCGTATTGGAAATACCGCACCAATGCTCCTGAAAAGGCGGCGGATTACCTCAAAACCTTCAATGCTGATCCAACGGTTGCCAGTCCAGCGATTCCCGTGAAGGCTGAAGACAGCGCTACCGGATCTCTGGAAGCTCCGGCCGGCACAGCGCAAAAACCAACGATGGTTGTTGGCGGCGGGCCCGGCAGCGCCCCTGGAGCAGCCTCCAAAAGCGCAACCAACGGAGCAAAGCCGGCTTCGACAAAGAAAGCTGCGCCCGCAAAGGGACGAAAAGGCAGAAGACCCTAAACAGGGGAAAAACCAAAATCTGCCGACATGTTGTAGCAGATAACAATTGATCCAAGCTCGACGAAAGCCAGCCCTCAGGCCGAGAGCTGGCTTTCGTCGCAGTTGAGAGATTCCGATACTCTGAAAGTAACTATTGTGACTGATCCGTTTTCATTCGAAGACAGCTTGACTCAACTCGAAGAGGAGATCAGCTATTTCTTCCGCGACCGTTCCCTTTTGCGCCGCGCGTTGACGCATCGTTCGTTTGCCAACGAGCAGACAGATCCTCGCCCACAGCATAATGAAGCATTGGAATTCCTTGGCGACGCCGTCCTCGAATTCATTGTCAGTTCCTGGCTGTTGGAGCTATTCCCGAATCACAACGAAGGCACTCTTTCCAAAATGCGGGCTTACATGGTGAGTGCCGTCAATCTGCAAAAACAGGCGGCGAAACTGCAACTGGGGAATTATCTGTTACTCAACCGCGGGGAAGAGAAGACCGGTGGAAGAAACAAGTCCGCGCTGCAAGTTGACGCCTACGAAGCACTGATCGCGGCAATCTATCTGGATCGCGGCATCGAAGCCGCACGGGAATTTGTTCGCCGGGAGTTCGTCATCGCACTGGATGACATTGATCCGGAAAATCTGGCCAATACGGATTACAAGACGGCGCTTCAGGAAAAACTGCAATCTTTCGGCTTGCCAACGCCGCAGTACGCCATCGTTGAAAGTCTGGGGCCGGATCATAAACGCGTTTTTCAAATCGAATTACGCGTCAACGGCCATTGCCTGGCGACGGGAGAAGGCACAACCATCAAAGGCGCTCATCAGGCCGCCGCCCGCAGTGCGCTTGATAATCTGGACGCTCAGCTTGAGCGGATCAAGGAAGTTCTCATCTCCCAGGCCGTATCTGCCGAAGCCACGCCTACCCCAAATTCAAATGGCATCAAACTCTGACCTCAGGTACTCCAGATGACAGGAGAAGAACTCAGAAGCACCAGTCAGTCAAAATATCTCGCCGCTGGTTTAGTGATTCTGGTGTTCTTCGCTTATTACTTCGCCAACCCACAATCCGGATCATTTTACGATTACACGTTCAGAATCGCTGACGCCTTGCTTCACGGCAAACTGGGACTTGAAGAACAACCGCCCCAGTGGCTCAACGAAATGATCCCATTGAATGGGAAATATTATTCCGCATTCCCCTTGGGCAGCGTGTTGACCATGCTGCCATTGGCAATTCTCAAACTGATACGGCCAGCCCAGGCCTTTCCCGGAGTGCTGCTGGCAGCCTTGCTGGCTTCAATAATTACGCTGCTATTGTTTCTGCTTTCAGGCAGGTACAACGACAATCTTTACCGGCGACTGATCCTGACCTTACTTCCGGCTCTGGGAACCTGGATGTGGGCCAACCTGGCCTTTGCCGGCGCCTGGCACGTCGCGCTTGGCTTTGCGGTCGCGGGCCAACTGGCAGCACTCTATTTCATCCTGATCAAATTCAACCCCCTTCTCGCGGGCCTGTCGTTTGCCGTGGCTTTCGGCAATCGCACTGAACTGCTGTTACTTGCACCAATTTTCTTCTATTTAATTTACAGACACTGCGCCAGCGGGCAAACCGCCAGTTTAAGTTTTGGCAAAGCAGTAGATCGTTTCGTCGCCATTCCCATTGCGCTGGGAGTCGGAACGCTGCTTTACAACTACGGCAGATTTAATTCGTTTTTTGATTTTGGCTACGCGCGAATTCCCGGTGTTTTGGAAGAGCCCTGGTACCAGCATGGTATTTTTTCCATCCACGCCATTCCTGGAAATGCTTACGCGATGCTACTTGAACCTTGGGAACATATCTCCAAATTCCCTCATCTGGTGCCAACAGGTTTTGGAGGTTCGATCTTCTTAAGCTGTCCTTTTCTGATCTTCCTTTTCAGGCTCGGCGCGAAAGATGCCACATTAAAGCTCCTTGCCTGGGGTGCTGTTGGAATTTTAACGCTGGTATTATGGCTGCACGGGAATCCCGGCGGCTGGCAGATTTCCTACCGGTATGGGTTGGAACTACTTCCGTGGATGTTCCTGATCCTGCTCGAAAACTCGCCAAGGAAAGTAACGCCCTTGGAGATTATCTTATTTCTGGCGTCAGTCACGATCAATGCATACTCGACCTGGTTATTTTTGTACACTAATTACATGCATCCAGGTTACCAGCAGGCGCAATAGTTCATCGCCTTTCGTAGAGTACCTTTCCATCGAAAATCGTTATAACAACTTTTGCCTTTTCAATCTCGACGGGGTTGATTCGAAAAATATCCGCCGAAAGCACGGCCAAATCCGCGAGTTTGCCGACTTCAATTGAACCTTTCACCTTTTCATCGCCGCTGGCGTAGGCCGAACCCAGAGTAAAGGCTTTGACAGCCTCTGCAACGGTAATCTTCTGTTCCGGAACCCAGCCGTTTGGCCACTTGCCGTCGAGCGTGCGGCGCGTGACCGCGCCATAAATTCCCATCAGCGGTTCCATTGGCGCGACGAACCAATCCGAGCCGAACGCCAGCACCGCTCCGGCATCGAGCAATGACCGGAAAGCGTAAGTGCCTTTTGCTCGCTGCGCGCCAATCCGGTTTTCCGCCCAGCGACCATCGTCAATCGCGTGGTACGGTTGCATGGAAGCAATCACTTTCTGGCTGGCGAAACGTTTGATCTCTTCCAGACGCAAATGCTGCGCATGTTCGATGCGGAAGCGGCGGTCGCGCGGACCGTTCTGTTTTTCGGCTTCGGCAAAAAAGTCCAGGATCGTCTTGTTGGCCTTATCGCCGATGGCGTGAACGGCAATCTGCAATCCGGCCTTGTCCGCCTTCAAGATGTTATTGAGCATCTTGCTTTCCGGAAACATTTCGTCGCTCGGCAAGCCCGCCGTTTTCGGATCGTCCAGGTAAGCGTCGAAAAACAGCGCCGTGGTCGAACCGAGCGAACCATCGGCGAAACCTTTCAGCCCGCCAATTTTCAGCTTGTCATTTCCGAAGCCCGCGTGGATACCGACGCGCGCCAGCCCTTCCCATTGCGCGAGAGGTTGATGGCCATAAATTCTCACGTTCAGCTCGCCGCGAGAGAGCAGCTTTTGATACACGGCCAGCACGTCCGGCGAAGCGGACATATCCTGAACGCTGGTGACGCCGTTTTCGGCGGCGTAGCGCATGGCGGCTTTGATGCCTTCGATCATTTCGTCTTCGATCGGATTGGGAACGACTTTGTAGACAAAGCTCATCGCCGCGTCCTTCAACACGCCGGTCGGTTCGCCATTCGCATCGCGGACGATGGTTCCGCCGTCCGGGTCTTTGGTGTCGCGGGTGACTCCTGCCAATTTCAACGCCAGCGAATTGGCCAGACACATATGCCCATCCAGCCGATTGATGAACACCGGATTATCCGGCGTGACCGCGTCAATCAACTGCCGCGTTGGCAGATTCGCAGGCTTCCAGTTTTCGTGATCCCAGTTGCCATTCAAAACCCAGCGTGCTTTTGGAAGCCTGGCCGCGAACTCGCCAATTCGTTTGCGAAACTCTTCCGGCGAAGCGGCATCGCGCAATTGCACGCTGGCCAGGCCCGCGCCGCCATCCAGAAAATGAACGTGAGCATCGTTAAAGCCCGGCACAACGCGCTTGCCCTGAAGCTCAATGACTTTGGTTTGCGCGCCGATCCATTTGCGCGCTTCGCGGCTGGAGCCGACAAAAGCGATTTGGTTGCCGATGACGGCAACCGCTTCGGCTTCCGGCATTTTGTCATTGACTGTCCAAACCTTTCCGTTGAGTAAAACCAGGTCGGCGGACGTTTGGGCGGCGGCGGTAACAGAAATTCCGCAAAGGAATAGAACGGCAAGTAGGGTTTTCATCGGGTTGAGTTCAGCAGGAGTCTCGTTTTTTGAAATTGACGACCGTGGCAAAAGTTGGGTCTTCGATTTGAATGGTCGAATGCGCGAGATGAAAGCGTCGAGCGAGTAGCTCGCGGACTTCGCGCAGCACGCGGCAGCTTTCATCCGCGCTGCTGACGACAATGTGCGCGGTCAGCACGTGGCGGTCGGAAGTGATCGTCCAAATATGCAGATCGTGAATGGCGCGTACGCCCGGCACTTCGCGGATCGCCTGTTCGACCGCCGCCGGGTTGATGTGCGAAGGCGCGCCCTCAAGCAAAACGTTAACTGCATCTTTTACAATGCGCCACGAGTTGTAAACGATCAGCAGACTGATGATGACGCTGAACAGCGGGTCCGCCCAGCGCCATCCGCGCCAGAGAATCAAAACGCCCGCCGCAATTGCGGCCACCGATCCGAGCAAATCGCCCATCACGTGCAGATAAGCGCCCCGCATATTCAGGTTGTCGTGGTGATGCGAGCGCGATAGGAGCCAGGCCGAAACGATGTTGACCGCCAGCCCGCCCAACGAAATCCAGACCAGCATCCAGCCCTGCACGTCTTCGGGCTGGCGAAACCGCTGGTAAGCTTCGATGCAGATCAGCACCGACAGCACGATCAACGTGACGCCGTTGGCCAGTGCGGCCAGAATTTCCAGCCGGTAAAAGCCATAAGTCTTGTTCGCCGTCGCCGGGCGCGAAGCAAATCGCACGGCCAGAAACGACAACGCCAGCGCGGCCACGTCCGTGAACATATGCCCCGCATCGGAAAGCAGCGCCAGACTGTTCGCCAGATACCCGCCCACGGCTTCGGCAATCATGTAACCGAAGGTCAGCGTCAGCACGATGAGAAGTGTGCGTTGCGATGCTCCGCGCGCATGATCGTGATGGTGATGAGCGGAATGGTCGTGATGGTCGGCGTGATCGTGATGTTGTAATGCCGGAGTACTCATCGCGGATGATCTGTTTGGACGCTTCTTTGCGACATTCCCTGGGCGGTCAAATCGGGAGCAAATTTACTTTGACGGTCGGGGCGTTTTTGGCGACTTGATTGATAAAACCTTTGTCAAACGTCAGCAGTTCCGCATTTCCCGAAACCGCCAACTCTTCGGCCAATGCGATGTAGAGGCTGTCAGATGAACGGCTGCAACCGTAGCCTTGCCTGATTTCCACTGCGCGTGCGACAAGTGATGATTCTCCGCTGGGAGAAAGAAGGATGCCTCTGAGTTGGTTTTTGAAGATTGTCACAGACTTTTCATATTCAAACTGAGTCAGCTCCGCGTTATGAAGTTTCTGACAGAGCACATACAACACTTCTCCAATGATTACGTTCGGCGCGTAAAAATCCCATCCCCTGGATGCGTAATCAGCCATTGCCAGTTCTGCGGTGTCCGCTTTCCCATGCTCATTGGCGCAGACTGCAATCAAAACATTTGCGTCAACCACTACCCCGTTGGTGTTACTCGGTTGGCTCATAACCAAACATGGCTCCTGCTCTGGCTTCACGCAATATTCTCTGTGTATCCTCGCCGGAGGTATAAGGTCTATCTTTGTTGAGTTCGGAAATTTTCTTCAGAATCTCAAGCATGGCGTAGTTCGGCGTCGGCACGGTTTCGGTGGTTTCGGTGGTTTGGGCGTCAGGGACTTCGCTCGTCTCGGCTTTGTCAGCCTCAATCATTTCCCTGAGATATTCATCGAGAGATTGCCGCCGCGCCACTGCATTGGCTTTAATCGTCTCAGCCAGATCAGCCGCCACTTCCAGAGTTGCTGTTGAAGAATTCATACATCGCCTCCTTGTCAGTTGATAGGCTGGTAGTATCGCTCACCCGCGCAAGCCCGGCAAAGCATCTGGCCGTCCCGCAAAACTTCGCGATGATCGTTAATGCCCTCGCCGCATTCATCGCACATCACGCGGTTCAATGGATGCCCGGGTTTGTCGGCATCGGGCAAGTGCATGCGCACCCGCTGCCAGCGAAACAGGTCTTCGTCCGGCAGCGTTTTGTAGGCTTCCAGTTGCTGTTCTTTTTTCGCCGACAGATGGCTGAAGAGTTGTCTGGCCAGTTCGCGGGACGATTCGACGGCGACAACGCGCACGGCTTCGTTGGTTTCGGTGTTCAGGAAGGTCGCGGCCAGTTTGCCGAAGTCGCGAAACTTCAACGTTCGTTTGCCCAGGCGGCACCCGGTGACAGTGTTGATTGCATCCGCCGCGCAACGGTCAATTTCAACAAAGGCGATCAGCCTTTTGCCGACTTTTGGCTCTTCGATGCCAATCAAACGGCAGCCGAGCATCGCCATCCGCACGCCGAGCACCTGCCCCGGACACATATGGCCGTGATTGCGTTCGGCTTCGGTCAGATATTCGGACAAGTTTTTCATCGTTCCCCTCTTCTACCCTGCGCCGCGTCAGATTGTCGTTGTTGGCGGACGGTCATTCATTGCCGCAACGGCAAACGCAGCAGATGACCATGATAGGCCAGATAAATCCTGCCCTCAGCTTCGTCCACCCACATCTGCATGCTGTCGAAGCGAATTTCCGGAAAAGCGGCGGTTGGAGTGAACACAAATCTTTTCGTGTCGTACCGTCCGACCTCTGTTACCTCCTTCTGCTCATTGTAGAGCGCCACCCATGCTTCATTGGGGTTGGCGGTCCGTTGCAGCGGACGGTAGGTCCGCTGTGACCAGGGAGCAAACTGCCCGGCAACGATTTCAGTATGGCCGGTTGCCGGATCGAGCAAACGATGCTCCCGTTGACTCGATCCCACAAGTTCGTCTTTAGCGCGCAGAAGTAGGACGCGATTGTGCGCGGGAATGAACGCGACGGGAACAAATGTGTCGGCAGCAGGCACATCGAGCTTGAAGATTTTGCCGGTGACCAAATCCATGCGGATGATGTAGTTAGGCTTGCTCCAGTCAGTGTCCGTCTTTGCCGCAACCAGCCAACGTCCGTCAGGCGTGACAATCGGCAGCGCACAATTCCCATCCACGAGTTTGACGGGTGTGGCTTCCTTGCCCAGTTTCCAAATTCCCTGACTCTGTTTCCAGGTTCCAACTTGAATGCTGAATTTGCCCAGCTTCGATTCCCAGGCACCACTGTTGAGATGGTCAGGAATCTCCATTTTCTCCGGAACACCGTCCCGCGCGCCGAGAAGAAAGAAACCATCTGGTTGCGCGGCTCGCTCTCCCAACTTGCCTTCCGTGAAAGATCGCCACTCCAATGTTTCTTCTCTATCGCTGCCGGTCAGCACCCGCAGTTCGGCTCCCGACTTCCATACCGCATTGACGGGCTTTTTATCATCCGCCAGGAAAACTTCCAGCCCCTTGACGCGGTCGCTCAGGCGATAGTGCGTTGTAAATTGGCCGGACTTTTCAAGCTCCACAAACCGATGAACCAGCCGCGAATAAACCGATCCCCCAGTGGTGGCGACGCCGGGATTGTTCATGTAAACGCGCCGTCCGCCATCTTTGGTCAGGTGAACGAATTCGTACTGAACCCCGTCATGAACCATCGTATTGAGTGGCGCCAGGTCTACGACGCGATTCTCCGCAATAAAGCTTTTGAATGTTTGGAGTTCTCTTCCGGCAAGTATCCGGCGGCGATAACGCGCCGGGTCGCTGTAAAGAAAAAGTTCCGCGTTGCTTTGGCGAACGCGAAGAATCATCTGGCCGGCACTGCCCCAATACCCCGCGCTAAGCAGCGCATAGATTTCATCCGGGCCATCTTTCTGGCGCACCTCGCCACGCATTTGGTCTTCGAGCTGATCGAATGCCGGGAAGCTGCCGTGGCCGGGATCAAATCCTTGGCGCGCGCCCAGAATCAACGCTTCGCCGGGATGCGCGGCCAGGACGAGTTGTCTGGCGTCCGCGCTGTCTTCGCTTTCCAGATAAGTTTCAGCGGCCAGCGCCAGCGCGCGGTCAGAGTCGTTCAACAATTTGCCAACAAGCGCGATTGGCAATGGCTCGCGGACAAGCCGCGCACAGGCGAGCAAGGCGCGTTGCGCTTCCTGGTCGGTTCCTTCGAGTGTTACGCGTGCGCCTTCATGATCGCGGAGCAGCACCAGCGCAATTCCGCGAGGCCTGCCGTTTTTGCGAGTCAACTCCTGAAGCGACTGACCAATGTTTTGCTGTAAGGCGTCGCGCCGCTGCAATGCGGCGGCAATGGCGCTGGCATCCGCCGTTGATTCGGCGATACGTTTGACAATGTCCAGATCAACGGTGTTCGCGGGCCAGGAATGAACTATGTCGAGCAATGTTTTCGCCACGCCGGGTTGCTTCTGCCGTAATTCCGTGGCGCGCGCCAGCAACCGCGCCGTCAATTCTTCGCGGGGCAAGCCGTTACCACTCAGAAAATGCCCGATGCTGAGTTCAGCGGGCATGGAGTTCTCGCCGCCAAGGTCATACGTGTAGCGTTCAAATCGTTCACGTCCCTGTGGGGTGGCCATTTGCGCGGCGTAAGCTTCGAGCGCCGAGACGGCCTCTATGTCAGTCAATCCGCCGCAAACGACCAGCGCGTTGATGATTTTTGTGCGATGAGATGAATCCTTCTCTTTTGCCAGCGCCTTTTTCAGCGCCGGAACGGCACGCGGGTCGCGGTATGCCGCCAGGGACTCAGCGGCATAGGCGCGCTGAGTGTCGTCGTCGTCGAACTCGACAACGTGAATCAGCCCCGGAACGCTCTCTGGCATGTCCAAATCTTCCAGGCTTTGAATCAGCCGCAACCGGTCGCGCGCCGACGACCACTTCGGATCGAAAAGCCAGGGCAACAACGGCTGTAACGCATCCTTGCGCGCATTGCCCAGGTGAAACTGAGCCAGGCAACTGACCGCCGCATCGTGAATGGCTCGATTTTTGTGGCCGATTTGTTTGGCGATGAGGGGAATCCACCGTTCAGGATCAAGCGCAACCGGCGTGGCGAGCGGCGAATACATCGTGTTTCCATCAACCGGATTCCGCAGCGTCTCGTCGGCGAAAAGCGACAGATACCATTCCTCCCTGCCCTTCCAGTCCGTCTTGAGCAATGTTTCGCAGGCAGTGTCACGCGCGGAAGCAGGCGCTTTGCGATCAGTGACGACGGATTTCAAGCGCGCGCGATACTCTTCGCCTTGCGCTGCCTTCCCGTTTTTGGCGGCATTTGTATACAAAAGCGAGAGCGCCAAAGCGGCGGTGCGCGCCTGGTCACTGGCGGCAAGTCTCTTCAACAACGGTTCCGCCTGCTGCCAATCCAGCCGGGCAAGCGCGTTCAGATCGTCCTTGCCTTTCACCCATCCTTCATCATCTTTTGCGACGCCTGCTGCCAGCACCAGTTCCTCGCGAAAATATTGGCTGTTCATCATCAGCCATTCGCGAACGCGCTTTTTCCAATCCGCGTGAAAGCGCGGCGAAAGCGTTTCCTGGTCGAGCAATTTCTTGACGCGGTCGCGCGCATCCACCGTGTCCGGCAGCAAATTGAGCAGGAGCGGCAAGGCCTCCGGCATCTTCTCCGCGCCTTCCAGCAAACGCCCGCGCGCAATAACGGAGGGTTTCATCTCCGGAAGCGACGAACGTGCGGACCAGTATTCAACTAAAACATCAAGCGGCGCATCGTCGCCGGGAACTTCGTTTTTTTCGTCGGAGGAAGAATCCGCTTTCGATTGGGAAGAAGAAGCGCTCCAACCCGGAGGCGGGGCAGGCATTTGCAACAAGTCATGGATTGGATCAGTCGCGGTTCTCTGTTGGCGAGAATGAACCGCTTTTAGAGCGAAGCCTGCCAAAACCAGCGCGATCCCCACGAGAAGGATCGGAACAAAGGCGATTTTACGAAATAGCTGCATACTGATTCCTCCATTCCAATCATTCACTTCCCGCTGTGTTGATCCGGGCATCGGAAAAGAAAGAATAGTGCCGGACGTAAGAGTCAGATCAGTAAAGCAAATAACGTTGGCGACGTTCGGTAAACTCTTTTTCTCCTGCTTGCCAGGAAGAGGTGACGTCTTCGAGACTCGCGCCACTTTCGATTTGTTCCCGCAGTTTCGCGGTTCCGGCAATCACGTCGAAAGGCAGCCGGTTGTAAATGTATTCGTAAGGCGGCTGCTGCCATTTGAATCCCGCCGGGTACAGGTCGCACATGGCCTTGATCAGCGCAACGCCGGTGATGACAGGTTTGAAAGTTTCGCGGTCCGTCACGTGAAGCTGCACGCCGTGGCAAAGCTCCGTCACGTGTTTCTGGAAAGTCGGTTTGAAACTGTGCGGGCGGAAATGGATGCCGGGCAGTTGTAGGTTGTTCAAGTGTTGGGCCAGTTGATAAGCGTCGGCATAAGGTGCGCCGCTGATTTCAAACGGGCGCGTCGTGCCCCGGCCTTCGCTGAATTTGGTGCCTTCGACCATCACCATTCCCGGATAGACCGTTGCCGCTTCGACGGTCGGCATGTTCGGCGAGGGAATCACCCAGCGCGCATCGGTATCGTCAAACCAGAATTCGCGTTTGTAGCCCTGCATCGGCACGACTTCCAATTCGCAGCCGATGCCGAATTCTTCATTAAACAACCGCGCCAGTTCGGCGATGGTCAATCCGTGGCGCATCGGGATGGGGTACATTCCGACGAAGGATTCGTGGCCGGGTTCCAGCAGATTCCCTTCGACGCCAACGCCGCCAATCGGGTTGGGGCGGTCAAGCACGACCACGCGTTTGTCCGCGCCGCGTGCCGCCTGCATGGCCAGCGCCATCGTATAAATAAAGGTGTAAACGCGGGTGCCGACATCCTGCAAATCAACCACCAGCACATCCACACTTTTTAGCATTTCGGGCGTCGGCTGGCGGACTTCACCATACAGCGAATACGCCATCACCCCGGTACGCGCATCGTGGAAGCCTTCCCATTCGATCATGTTGTCCTGCGTTTCGCCGCGAATGCCGTGTTGCGGACCGAACAACGCGGTCAGGTTGATGTCAGGATGCTTGCTGAATAGATCGGCGGCGTGGCGAAAGCCGTGATCCACCGACGCAGGATGACAGATTAATCCAACGCGCGCGCCACGCAGCAATTCCGCGCGTTCGCTGAGTAAGACTTCCAGTCCGAGAGCAATTTTGTTCATGAAGTTATGGTGTTGTTGATGAAGCTGTGACGAGCGAATCAGTTCGCGCGCATAATCAGAAAAACATAGCCGCCGATAACGACGATCAGCGCAATGATCAGCAGCGCAATGCCGATTCCCAGCGCCAGGTAATTCCGCTCGACGAAATTGCGCGTCGGCGGTTCATCGCCCTGCTGCCGGATTTCGCGCCACTTCTCGCTCATCTTTTCGATGGAGGCGGGATAGGCGGCGCTGGAATCCGGCGGCGTATTTTCCAAAGGATCTCGCTGTTGTTGTTCCTGTTCTTTCCACTGGGGATCGCTCATGGCTGAGGAGTATCGGAAACGAGTTGAGGCGTGTCAACGCCGGATCAGCTTATTGAATTCCGATGGCCTGAGCCAGATGTTTCTTCGTCAGACTGTCCGGAACCAGGCGGATCGCGAAGTTGCGCAAGGCGCAAACCAGTTTGTTTTCCAACTGTCCGATTCGACCAATCTGCCATGATTGGTTCGTGATCCAGGCGGTTCGTTCCATCCTTCCGATTTCATACCGGCGAAACGCGGCGTCCAGGTCAGGTTCCTGGGCAAGACTCCTTGCCAGCGCCAGGCTGCTTTCAATCGCCTGGCACGCGCCCTGTCCCAGATTGGGCGTCGTCGGATGGGCGGCGTCTCCCACCAGGACAACGCGCCCGCGAGACCATTGAGACATCGGCTCTATGTCGTAAATGTCGTTGTGCAGAATGGATTCAGCAGGTGTGGTTTCGATCAATTTTTCCACTGGATCGTGCCACCCGCGAAACCGCCTGTGCAAAGAATGCTTGTTCTCCTTTGCCGTCAGCCGTTGCCCGGCCGGCACATTGGCCGTGGCGTACCAATACACTTCTCCGCGGCTGACCGGAACGACGCCAAAACGCGCTCCGGGTCCCCAGGATTCCGACGTTCTGCCCAATGCCAGGGCATCCGCCGTCGTCACGACCCCGCGCCAGGCCGTGTAGCCTGAATAGCGCGGCTTCACGTCGGGAAACAGTTTTTGACGGACAACCGAATGAATGCCATCCGCGCCGACCAGCAGGTCCGCGCGATCCAGGCGGCCACTGGCGAAACGGACCGTCACGCCGGTCTCATCCTGCCGAAATCCCGCGCAGGTTTCCCCCAATCGAATCCATTCCGCCGGTAGCGCGTTCAGCAAAATCTGATGCAACCTGGCGCGATGAATGACGATGGTTGGTTCGCCAAACAACGTTTCGAACTCGCCGGTGCGCGTGTAAGTCAGCGCTTTTCCACTTCGTGTAAGCAGCGCGCCTTCCTGAACCTTCACACCGGCGGCAATCACCGCTTCGGCCAGGCCCAGTTTGCGCAGCGCCCGGAGCGCATTCGCCCATAAAGACAGCCCCGCGCCAGCTTCGCCGAAATCAGGAGCCTGTTCGTAAACCGTGACTTCCAGACCGATCTGGCGCAACGCGATGGCCGTGCATAATCCGCCGATGCCGCCGCCAACCACAACCGCCCGATAAATTCCGTTCTCCATACATCCTCTCTCGATACGGTACGCGAGCGTGAGCGAGCGCCGAC
>JAJNQA010000002.1 GCA_021155085.1 Heliomicrobium sp.
GACCTCAAGAAAAAGATTCTTCCACGAAGTCACACGAAGGTTCACGAAGGGAATCGAATGACCTGATCCTGATTGTCTCTTCTCTTTCTTCGTGCTTCTTCGTGTGGCTTCGTGGAGAAATTCTTTTTCTTAAAAGCTATAGCAGCCCGACAATGATCACGCGCAGTAGCCCAGTCCAGTCACTGAAGAACATATTCCCTCCTTTCGCCACGTTCGTGATTGAGCGTTTGTTTAATCGCATCGTCGGTATTGTTCATAAACCTCCCGCGATTGGCTGTTTTTCTTTCAGGCCGCGCGTCCGCTGGTAATAGGCCTCGTAAATCGCTTTCGCTTTCGGCGCGGAGTGCGTGCCGCCGAAGCCCGCGTTCTCGGTCAGCACAACAGAGGCTATCTCCGGCTTGTCCCAGGGCGCGAAGCTGACGAACCAGGCATGATCCTTGTGCTTCTCGCCCGCCCGCCGCGTCGAAGCTACCTGCGCCGTTCCGGTCTTGCCCGCCACATCGAAGCCTTCGACGCGCGCGCCGCCGCCAGTGCCGTTTTCGTTGACCACGCCCCACATCCCGCGGGTAACGGTCTGGTGAATCCGCGGACTTATCGGGACGGTGAAGGCGTCTTTGTCCACGTAGCGGAACTCGCCCTGCCAATTGCCCGCGCGGTCGTAACCGGCAGCGGCTTTGAGCAACAGATGCGGTGTTGCCATTCGCCCGCCAACGCTCACTCCCGCGACCATCCGCAGCATCTGCAAGGGCGTGATGGCGATGCCTTGGCCGATGGAGGCAGCCGCCGTGTCGTAGTCGCGCCAGCGTGGGTCCTTGGGGTTGACCTTCGCTTTCCACTCGCGGCTCGGCGGAATGCCAGCGCGCTCGTTGGGCAGGTCAATGCCGGTACGTTGGCCGAGGCGGAAGATGTCAGTCCATTTCTCGATGCGCTCGATGCCCATCTTCAGACCGAGGCGATAAAAATAACCGTCGGCGGATTTAACAATCGCCAGGTGTATGTCCGGGCGGCCCAAGTGCGAGAGCGAGCGCATAAAGTAATTGCCGATCTGCAAGCCACCGTCCTGGATGCGGGAATCTTCGACCGTGATGACGCCTTCATTGAGTGCGGCAACGGCCATAAAGATCTTCCAGGTCGAGCCGGTCGGGTATGCGCCCTGCACCACGCGATTGTATAGCGGGCGGCCTTCGTCCTGATAAACGTCGCGGATTTCCGACCGGTCTTCCGGCGATTTGACACGTAGCGAAAAGAGATTGGGGTCGAAGGCCGGGCGGCTGACCAGGGCCAGCATCTGGCCGTTGTTCGGGTCCATCACGGCAATCGCGCCGCGCCCCTTGGGCATCAGGTCGCCTTGCTGTTCGGCAGCCTGCTGCAAATCGAAATCCAGCGTCGTGTACAGGTTGCGCCCTGGCGTCGGCTCGACGCGGTCAACCTCGAATTGAATGCGCCCTCGACTGTCTACAACGACGATGCGCTTACCGTCCTTGCCCATCAGCACTTCGTTGTAAAGGCGCTCAACGCCGCTCTTGCCTATGATGTCACCCATTTTGTAGCCGTTCTCGCGGCCAAACCGTCCTGCCTGCAGTTCGCGCGGGCTGACCTCCCCGACGTAACCGAGCACGTGCGCGGCGAAGCCGCCGTTGGGGTAATGGCGTTGCGGCACAGACTCAACGCGCAGTTCGGGATACTCGTACTGATGCGCCATCACCCACGTTATGTCAGCGGCCGAGGCCATCTCTTTGACGACAAGCGATTCATACTTCGGCTCGTATCTGGCCTCTTCAAAACGGCGGACCAGCCAGGCGTGATCAATGCCGAGATGGTTGACCAGGATTTCTATCTCCTCTGTTACGCTTCGCATATCGCGACGGCTGACGATGATGTTGTAGGAAGGGCGACTTTCGGCCAGGACTCCGCCATTCCTGCCGAATATCTTCCCCCGCGGCGCCGGGATGAGGAGCGATCGAGTGCGGTTCTGCCGGGCCCGTTCGGCAAAGCTTTCGTGGTTCATCACCTGTAACCACCACAACCGCACTGCCAGGGCCATAAAGATGGCAATCGCCAACAAGAGCAAGGCTCTCAAGCGCCTTGTAATTTGGCGAGTTTCCGGTAAGTCACCGATAACTGTATTGTCTTTGCCTGCTTTCATTCTTTGCGTCTTCTCTCAGACTCTCAGCGCTCAATAGATAACCACCTAATCCGGCGTCCTGGTCGCGCCAGATATGGCTGGCTTGACCAATGGCCACGGCTCTGCCGTAACAGCTTCCGGCCAAAGGATACGCGCCGCGCCTGTCACTGCCGCCAATGTAGGATTGGTTGCCAGGCGCGCTTCGATCCCTGTCTTCGCGCTGAGCGTTTCCGCGAGTCCCGGAAGCTGCGCCGCGCCGCCGGTCAATACCACGCCCGCTTCGAGCAGATCGGCGGCGACCTCCGGCGGCAGATCCTCAAGTGCTTTGGTCACTCCGCGCACGATCACAGTCACCACAGGTTTGAGCGCCATTTGAATTTCGTCGCTCGCCACGCTAACGCTGGCGGGCAACAGCTTTTCCAAGCTGTGCCCGCCAGCTTCGATAGTGCGGTCGAGCCGATGCGGCGCGGTCGAGCCGAGTCGCAGCTTGATCATTTCGGCGGTTTCTTCGCCTATCTCCAAATGGTGTTGCTTGCGCAGGTGATTGGCGATGGCCTGATCCATTGCCCGTCCGCCCGTGCAGCAGGTCACGGCATGAATCAACCTCCCCGCGCTCAACACGGCCACGTTTACCGTCTCCGCGCCAATGTCAATGATCGCGGAGGCGTGGGCTGTTTCCGTTTTGAGTCCCACGCCGGCAGCAGCAGCTACAGGCTCTTCGATGAACTGCACCTGGCGCGCGCCGGCGCCGCGCGCCACCTCCTCCAGCGCGCGCCGTTCGACGGCCGTGATTTCAGCCGGAACGCAAAGCAACAGGCGCGGGTGAAGCAGCGTCGGTTGCGCGAGCGCGCGGCGGATAAAGATCGCCAGCATCTTGGTTGCCGCTCGCACATTCGCAATTACGCCGTCCCTGAGCGGGCGCACCACGCGGATCGAAGCGGGCGTGCGCCCGTTCATCAGCTTGGCCGCGCGGCCAGTGGCTGCGGGTTGTTGGTCGCATTCACGCATCGCGATCATCGAAGGTTCGTTAAGCGCCACGCCATGCCTCGGCACGAAGATGCGTGTGTTGGCCGTGCCCAGGTCAATCACCAGGTCTGCGGCAAACAGCAGACGCAAGTCCGGCCAAGTGGTCTCAGTGGTCGGCAACAGTTTTGAGATGAAGCTTGAGTTATTCATGCCTTGAAGTCTCCGGTAGAAATCTCGCCACGCTTTATCGCAATCGCGATGCCAGCAACTTCAGGCCGCAAACTAACCGTTCAGGCACGGCTCGCGCCTTCTTTGTGCGAGGCAATATTCCCCACCGGTGGCCTTATTCACCCCATCCACCGTCATTTAAACACTCCAAATTCAATCACGTTGCTAGGCATGGCTATTGCCGAAGGGTAAGTGTGGACGACTTGGAAGTGTAATCATCCAAGCATCAATGAAGTTGGCAGATTCATCACTTGGTGATTGACACCGGCAGATGGCTGCCTGGGCGGAAAGTGCTGCTCAGTCCGCGCTGGATCGAAGCCATTGATTGGTCGCGGTCTAAGGTCAGAGCGCAGCTTGCCCGTGAGACAATCAAGAACGCGCCCGGCTATGACCATCCGGCGGCAATTACGCGCGAGTACGAGGAGCGGCTGTTCGCCTATTACGGCCAGCCCGGTTATTGGTAACAGGCGCGTTCGGTTCCTTGTGGGCAGCTTCCATCGGAGTGGGAGCGGTAATTGATGCGCTCAATACGGCTTCTAACATTAAAGAAGGGCGTCCGTTCCGGCGGGCGGGCTTGCTTGCCCTATGCCTAACGATAGCACTGCAATTTTCATCGTCAGCGGACAGAAAGGAGAGCAGCCGCAGCCGGAGACCTGTCTTGTCCGAAGTCCATGGTCGGCGGACTTGGCCCCTCCCACTCATCCGCACCAAGTCGGCGTCAATCTCGCCAGCGTTTATATGTCGCTCGACCACAGCCGCTTTGACGGCACGAACATTGCAGCAACATCTTGTTTGTAGATGTCACGAGCGTCGCCCTCTGTCACGACCGGAGCAGGGCGAACTTTCTGGTCAACCTGCTAGCGGCACTGATCGCATACACATCCCCAACAGCGATATGTAAACCAACGCCGTCCTGGTCCACACCGCGTATGACAAACGCGGCGTGCGTTTCACCGCCGGCATCGGCTACACGGATTCGATCGAGGAGGCACGACGATTCGCCCCGTGCCCGCCGAAAGCCGGTACGCGGGAGTGAGAAATGTAATGATGAAGTTGAAGCAGTGGTGGAATGACTTACGGTCGAGCCTGTGGTTCACGCCTGTAGTGTTCGTCGTCGCCGGGATGGCGCTGGCGGCGGGCCTGGTCGAACTGGACGGGATGGTCAAGGACGATCTGCTGTATCGTTACCCGCGCCTGTTCGGGGCTGGCGCCGAGGGCTCGCGCGGGATGCTCACGATAATCGCCGGTTCAATGATGACAGCGGTCAGCGTGTCCTTTTCGATCACAGTGGCGTCTTTGGCGCAGGCCTCGAGCCAGTATACGCCGCGCATCCTGCGCAACTTTATGCGGAGCCGAACGACGCAGGTCACGCTCGGCATTCTGTCGGGCGTCTTCGTTTACTGCCTGATCGTGCTGCGCACGGTGCGCGGCAGCGACGAAATACAATTCGTGCCGTCGCTCTCGGTCATGTTCGGGTTCATTCTGGCGCTCGCCGGTGTGGGCGCGCTCATCTTTTTCATCCACAATGCCGCCGTCTCGATTCAGGCGTCGCACATTCTAGCCGCGTTGTCGGAAGAAACGGTCGCGGCGGTAGACAGGCTCTATCCCGAAGAACTCGGCGACGACCTGGACAAGGAAAACGCGCGCGCGCCTCAGGAAGTGCTCGATGCGCTCAGTTGGCAGACGGTGCTCGCCGCGCGGACGGGCTATGTTCAGTCGGTGGACAGCGACGCACTGCTGCGGCTCGCACGCGAGTGCGATGCTGTCATTAAGCTTGAATGCCGCATCGGCGGGTTCGTCATTGAGCGGACGCCCCTCGCGATGGTGGCGCTCGACCGCGCGCCGGACGGCGCGTTCGCCAGGAGTTTGAACGAGACGGTGAGCGTCAAGCGTTACCGGACGGTGGAACAGGACGCGGGCTTCGGCGTACGGCAGATCGTGGACGTGGCGCTCAAAGCGCTTTCGCCCGGCATCAACGACACGACGACGGCCGTTACCTGCCTGGATTACCTGACGGCGATCCTGGTGCGGCTGGCGCTGCAGCGAATTCCTTCGCCCTACCGCTACGCCGAGGGGCGCTTGCGCGTGATCGCCTTCGGCCCGACGTTCGAACAGTTGCTGGCCCATGCCTTTACCCAAATAATGAACAGCGCAGCCGGCAATCTCACCGTCATCCTGCGGCTATTACGCAGTCTTGAAATGATAGCGGTCAACACGCGCAGCCCTCGGCGCCGCCAGGCACTCAGGGATCAACTCGGTTCGATCGCCGAGTTGATCGAGCGCAGCGAGTTGTTGGCGCGCGACCGTCTCCACGTGGAAGCCGTACGGGACCGCACGGCCCGCGCACTAAGCTGACCAGCCGCCGCCCCGCCCGTAGCGGCTTTGCCACGCACCCGAGCAGTGCAACGGCGGGCCGCCGCCGGTCGAGGTTCGAGCGCCCTGCCTGTCCCCGGCAGCCGCCTCGGATGCGTCCGTGTCGCGAGGAAACCAGCGCGCAACCAGCACATCGGTCGAAGAATACAGAATCATTGACGCGGTGATCACAATGGCTGCGAGGTGATAAAGCTGATTGGCGCCGGCAAACCCTGAGCGCAGGACGAGCAAGGTGAAGCTGAATGACGGATCTTTTGCGCGGGACAAGTATTTCCGCAAGAGGGTTAAGGTGTACCCAAAAAACTGACGCTGGATAAATTACCACTCCGTACTTGGACGCTGCTGTAAGAGGTTGAGAGCTATTTCGTGGCGAGACTCCCGCTTCACAGTGTGGCTGCCTTAACAACCTACCTTACCGAAGCGCGTTCTCCCATGCCCTGAAGTGAGGTTTCAACCACTGGCAAAGCTTTTCCGGCATTCCAGCGGCCTCGCCTCATGTCAGCGACGCTGATTACGAATTGCCGATTGTTATCCACGCGATCCAACATTCCCTGGAGGTTCGCGTCCGTCAGATTGGCCCCCTCTATTCCAACACTTTGCAACTCTGCCCGCAGACTATCCAGCGCAAACGCCCCGCGCTTATACACGTCAGGATAAAGGTGTAGCACACCGCTCTCGATCACTTGTAAATCATAGTTGATGTCCACCAGCAGCGGCGCATCGAGTTGCACCACCAGCCGCTCGGAGTTTTTTCTGGATTGTCCGAGTTGCAACTTCGTCACCGGCAAGTTGCGCGCGGAGATAATCTTCTCCGCCAGATCGAACAGGTCTTCCCGCAGCATTCGAATGCAGCCGTGTGACGTCAGCCGCCCGATGTCCGACGGTTTTGCGGCTTCGTGAATCAGATAGCCCGCGCCGAGCGGGATTTTGACTTTGCCCAGTGGATTGCGTGGGTCGTCCGCCGTGATCTTTTCATAAGGCTCTACGCCCTTGGTGCGACGCACCCAGGCGCTGTCGGGCGGAATCCAGTTTGGATTGAAGATCACTGCTGTCGCTACGCGCTCGCCGACAGGCACGGGGAAGTTCTTGCGACCAATTCCGATTTGATACACCCTGACCTCAGCGCCGTTCTGCCAGAGCGTTAGCCTGAAGGCTGGTAGATTGACCGTCAGGCGAATGTCTGGTTCTCCGGCTTGAAACGTCGCGCGCCTGATGCGGCCACCAGTCAGCTTATCCGAACGCGCTGATTCGTCCGTGCCGATTGAGCCGCCAGCGGCTTCTCCCGGATTATCTGGATTTACATCCTGGGCTGTAGCCGCCAGAGCGATGGTTTCAGTCTGCCTCTTCGCCCCATCCGCATAGACGGCCTCGGCCCATACCTCGGCGGCAAAATCGGCGGACAGAGTCAGTTGAGTGATGAACTTTCCGTCTCGCTCATTCTGACCGCTCGTGGACGCGCCAAGCCTGCTCAATTCAAGCTGCTTTTCTTCCATATCTTCTTGCGCGTCCTCGGCCACTCCTTCAGGACGGCCCAGGATTAATACCTGTTTTGCACCTGGGGCTGTCACCGTCACCGTGACCTTATCGGCAGAAGCTACTTGCCATTGCCCGCGTCCCTGTTCCAACGGAGCGATCGCCATGACCGGCTGGATGATTTGTTGATCCACAGCGGGCGCGGATGAGTCCTTCAGGCGCGGGCATGAGTTCATCATCGCGACGATTAACAAACAGCCGGTTGTTGCAATTCTTTTCATAGCTTTTTTGAGATGGAAAACAAGTGAGGTAATGAGGAGCCCTCTAGCGCGTTCACCCCGTCGCTCCCGCTCCCAATACCTCACTAATATTCAGCATGTTAACGAATCGTTATTGTCCAGTCTTTCCAGTTCATCGAGACGTTATAGGCGCGCGCCAGTTCATCCAGGTTTCCCCGGAGCAATCTCCAATCGTTTTGCGCTCGCGAGGTCAGGGTGTGTCGCTGCATAAAGTGATCAATCAGCGCGCCGCGCCGTAACACTTCACTGACTGAGCCGACGGCCGAATAAGTGTCAGCGTAACGATCCTTCAGATGGTCAGTCGCTACTTCAAAGTCCTTGACGAACTGATTGATGTTGTCTTCGCGCTTGCTTCCGTCAAAACGAGATTTATCCAACGCATCGTCCAGGCTGGCGCGGAAGCTGTCAGATCGCCTCTCGATCCACTCCATCAGTGATTTCATATTGTCCTGACTGACTCGATAGGGATGAATCGTGGAATTGGACCAGCTCCAGCCGACGTGATAGGCGCGCGCCAGTTCACTCAGTTCCCGGTGTAGATTCCTCCAGTCACGCTGCGCTTGTTGGCTTAGCCAGCGTCGCTCCACGAAGCTGTTGATGACCGCGCCACGCTGCAGCACTTCTTCGGCTGCGGCGACCGCCGTGTTGTCATCGCCGAAACGATCTTTCAGTCGGTTGGTCGCGTGTTCAAAATCCTTGACGAATTGATTGATGTTGCCTTCCGCACGGGTCTCGTCCAGGGGGCTTTTTTCGAGCGCATTCTTGAGGCTGGCGCGAAAGGCGTCGGCCCCTTTCTCAATGCGCTCGATCAGGTTTTTGACTTGCTCGTGATTTGCACGATAAGGCTGTTGCGCTTGCGCGGTCGTGAAAAGCCCGGCTAGTGCAATCATTGCCGCCAGAACCAGGCTGTAAATTGTTCTTTTCATTTGTTTGCTCCTTCTCCTTATCTGTCTATTAGCATTGCGATCATCTAACCTTCGAGGGATTTCCTACCTGAATAGACTGCAATCAACGTGCCCCCTTGACGAATCCGGCAATGCCAAAGCGGTTGGGCAACACAGCGCTTTTCTTGCTCAATGTAATGGCGGGTGAATGAGGGCCAAGCCATCTAGCCGATCGTTTGCACCCGGTGACCACTCTGAAAAGGGGGCATCCAGGGACTGCGAGTCCCAGATTGCCACACAATCCACTTCGCGGGCCGGCACCATCAGCGCGTATTCCAGGACCCAATCTAAGGATACACGTTCTGGCCGGTGGTTGCGGTTGAGGTACAGCTATTGCTCCATGTCTAATGAAGAGCCGTTTCTTCGGCTCAGTCCAATCACGAAATAAGGAAAAGGAGAATTGAGATGAGTGAAGTAACAAATAACAAATGGAACATGTTAAACGTCGCCGAGGATTTGAAAGGGAGAGCCGTACTGAAGTCTGACACAGGAGAAAAACTGGGTGAGGTGGAAGATTTGATCATTCACCCAACCAATGGGCAGGTACTGGGGGTCGGGCTGCGCACAATGGAAGGAGCTTCAGTTGCGTTGGCCGCGGATGACTGCATCATCGGCCCGGATGCGGTGATGGTCGCCGCGGGCGCATTGAGACCAACCATGGATACGGGCGATGTGCTAGCCGGAGGAGTAAATTCCGGCACTCTAATCGGAGCCAACGTGGTGACAAAAGACGGGAAACTGCTCGGTCGCGTGAGCGAGGTTCACGTTTCCGAGAAGTTCCGGATGGCCATTTACCGCATCGCAGAATCAACCTTGCAGCGGTTTTTCGGCGGCGGATTCTTTCTGGCCGGGAACATGCCTTTAGCGTACTCGCTGGATGGAAAGCGCCTAATCGTTCCTTCCGATACTGAAGACAAGCATGCCAGACCGTCATTGGCCGAAGCCGTCGAATCTTCAACAAACGGGATGGAGAGAGCAGTAGGAGCGTGACTGCCAAGCAGGCCTGCCGTTTTGAGTGATGGTGCGGTACAGGAGCGGTGGCGACCTGGTTTGGCTCGTGAAGCGGGCCAAGTCGCCGCCGCTTTACGTGCCCTGTCAAATTATTCGTCGTCGTTCCTGGTTTCGTCTTCAATCTTAAACACCGTTTGGCAATGCCGACCGATAGAAGGTGAGAAGCAATCTGCCACCAATTGATCATTACGGAAACTATCCCTTTCTATCCGATTGCCGTGTGTTTGTCTGATCGTGGAAAAGTACGACTGTATGTGGAAACGGCATGTCAATGCCAGCATCATCCAGCGCCAGCTTGATTCCCGTCGCTACACGATCACTGACTGCCAGAACGTTTGCCTGCTGCGACATGACCCAGAAATAGACGTTGAAATTCACCGACGACGGAGCCAGTTCAGCGACATAAACCCACGGGCCAGGATCATCCAGCACCCCATCCGTCTCTTTCAGCACTCGATGAATCGTCGCGCGCGCCTGCTCAAGCGAATCCGGGTAGCCGACGCCCACCGTGAATCGGACGCGCCGTTTGTCGTAGGCCGTGCGGACAAGCACCGCGTTCGTATACACATCGCCGTTCGGCAAGACGGCCCGTTCGCCTTCGTAAGTCTTGAGCCGTGTCGAGCGGACGTTGATCTCTTCGACTGTGCCTTCGTAATTCCCGCTGCGAATCTGATCGCCGACCACGAAAGGTTGCCGCCAGAGGATGAGGATGCCGGCAAAGAAGTTTTGCAGGATGTCCTTGAAAGCGAACCCGATGGCGACCGACGTGATGCCAAGACCCGTAATCAAGTCGCCCGGTTTGAAAGTTGGGAATATAACGACTGCCGCCACGAAAATGCCCAGCGCCGAGATGACCAGCATTGCGAGACGGCCCAGCAGATCGGCCAGGTTAACATCCAGCCGCGTGCGTTCACCCGCCGTCCTAATTGCGCGCTTGACGATCCGCGCCAGCAGCAGGAAGCTGAGGAAGACGATCATGCCGATCACGATGTACGGCGCTCGCGCGAGCAGCGATTCTCCCAACCCTCTGATTGTGCGCCACACCACTCTGACATCGAATTCCCCCGGCGGGGCGGAGGATGTCTGCATGGCAAAAGACAGGGCCAATTCACTGATCATTAAATATTATCCTCTCGAAGCAAATATGCTCATGAAGGGCAACCACCGGCCAATCCGGTCAGGATTCGACGCCGGCTTGATCGTCGCGCAATCCGCGAATCTCTGCTCGCAGCGCCGTGATCTCGAAGGTGAGCGCCTTGATTGAGTCAGCACCTGCCAATTCCGCTTCCTCACTTTCGGCGTCACGCCCGACGAAGAAGGTCGCCAGCGTGGCAGTCACATAGCCGAAGACGGCGAAGCCGTAGAGCGAGAGCAGGAAACAAAGCACGCGGCCTTCGCCCGTATGTGGCCAGTATTCCGAGCCGAGCGAAGTGAGCAGCATCGCTGTCCACCAAAGCGCCTCGCCGTAGGATTTGAAGCCATTCGGGATTTCATTCTCAAACGCGAACATCCCCGCCGCCCCGGCGAAGGTCACCAACCCAGTCAACCCGATGACATAGCCGAACCCGCGTCGCCCCAGGCTCGCGCTGAGCGCCTTCATTCCACGGTTGAGCGAGGTGACGACGCGCACCACCCGCATTCCGCGCGCGGCTCGTGCCACCCGCAGTAGTCGCACCACCCGCACCACGCGAAAAACACGCAACGCTGGAACCAACAGCGCAATGACCGTCAACCAATTGCTTTTCAGGTAAGCCAGTTTGTGCGGCGCCAGCATGAATTTCACACCAAAGTCCACAATGAAAATAACCCAGATGACCGTCCCAGCCGTTTCTAACAACGGACTCAAGCCCCAGATCAATTCCACGACCAGAAACGCCAGCCAGACGAAGCCGAGCACAAGCATCGGCGTTTCGAGCCAATTTTCCAGCCGTTGTAAAACTTCACGGCGCTCCTGATTGAGCGCATGCTTTGTCGCGTTCTGACCAGATTCCATGCCAACTTCTCTTTCCTGGGGATTGTTGTAATCATTCGAGAAAACCTTCGGCGCGGTATTCGTCTAGCTTGCGGTAAAGAGTTTTGCGGTCCAGGCCGAGCAGTTCGGACGCTCGTTTTTTATTGCCTTCGGTGCGGCGCAGGATGTCGAGGATGTATTCGCGTTCGAGTTCGCGCATCGTCAGTATCTTTTCGCTGGCACGCGCGATCACGGCGGCGACCGCGCCGGTCGTGCGAATCCGCTCCGGCAGGACCTCCGCCGTGATGGCCGCACCGGTGGAAAAAGCTACCGCGCGTTCAATCGCGTTTTCCAACTCGCGCACATTCCCCGGCCAGGAATAGGCCGTCAGGATCGCCAGCGCCTCCGCCGAAACTTCCAGCGGCATGCGATTGGCAGCCTGGCAACATTTGGTGATGAAGTGGTCGGCCAACAGCGGGATGTCCAGCGGGCGGTCTCGCAGCGGCGGCACACGAAGCTGGATGACGTTCAATCGCCAGAACAAGTCTTCCCGGAACCTGCCTTGTTTCACGTCTTCTTCCAGGTCGCGATTCGTCGCGGCGATGACGCGCACATCCACCTTCCGCTCCACATTTGCGCCAACGCGACGCACTGCGCCATCCTGCAACACGCGCAGCAGCTTCGGCTGCATCGCCAGCGGCAACTCACCGATTTCGTCGAGCAGGATCGTGCCGCCGTCAGCGGCCTCGAACAATCCCAGGCGCGCCTGCCTGGCGCCGGTGAATGATCCCCCCATGTGGCCGAACAACTCAGACTCAATCAGTTCAGCCGGTATCGCCGCGCAGTTGACGGGGACAAAATCGCCTTTACGTTCGGTTTCTTGACTTGAGATTTGATGAATGGCGCGGGCGACCAGCTCTTTACCCGTCCCAGATTCGCCGGTGACCAGCACCGTACTCGAGCTGCGCGCGGCGACGCCGATCAACTCGAACAGCTTCTGCATCGGGCGCGACGCGCCGATGATGCGCTCCGGTGCGACGGCCATGCGGCGCAGACGCGCTTGTTCGCGCTGCGGAGCGCTGCGGGCGAGGGCTGCTTCGACGGTCATCAGCAAATCGCGGTTGGAAACCGGCTTGGTCAGGTATTGGTATGCCCCCGCTTTGACCATCTCGACGGCCTGCTCGACTGAGCCGAAAGCCGTAATCACGATGACCGGTGTCTCTCCGCGAGATTCACGCACGGCGGCCAGCAGTTGGTTGCCGCCGAGGCCCGGCATCTGTACGTCGGTCACAACCAAATCAATCATTTGATTGGCTCGCTCAATCTGCGCCATCGCCTCGCGGCCATCCGCTGCCGTGGTCACGGTGTATCCTTCGTCTTCCAGCAACTCCTGCAACAGATCGCGCAGGTCCGCGTTATCTTCAGCCACCAGAATGCGTGCATTCATCCCAATCTCCTCCTGGCATTTTGATCCTCTGGTTCGGGTGCTATCGTTGTTAGCGGCAGCCAGCAGGTGAAAGCCGCGCCACCTTCCGGACGATTGGCAGCTTCTATCCAGCCGCCGTGCTCCTCCACAATGCGGCGAGAAACAGACAGTCCTAATCCGGTTCCCTTTCCCACCTCTTTCGTGGTGAAGAATGGGTCGAAGACGTGCGGCAGGTGCTCAGGCACGATTCCCAACCCTGTGTCCGATACACGCACGCCCACAAACCTTGCGCTGTTCTTGGCGCCCACCGCCGGCAGGGATTCGGTCGGCGGTCCACTCATCATCTCGATCTTTAACTGGCCACCTTTGACTTCCATTGCGTGCAGCGCATTTACGCACAGGTTCATTAGCGCTTGGTGCAGCAACGCTCGATCTCCATCAACCCAGACACCGTGATTTGAATTTACCGCGATACTTACGCCTGATTGCCGCGCTTCTTCTTCCAGCAGTTCCACTACCCCGGCGAACAACGAAGACAGGGCCAGCGATTCTCGCCGCAAATGAAACGGGCGCGCCAGGGTGAGCAGTTGGCGGACAATACCGGTGATTGCGTCTGCCTGTGCGCCAACGATCTCCAGATTCTGCAACCGCTTCTCAAGCGGCGCTTCTGGCCGGTCGCGCATCATTTCCACGCGGCCTTTGATGACGTTGAGCGGCGCGCCCATCTCGTGCGCCACGCCCGCCGCCAGACGGCCCACCGTGGCCAGCCGTTCGCTATGCCGCAGTTCGCGTTCAAGCGCCAGCCTCTCTTCCGCCTCCCGTTCTGCCCTCGATCTTTGCTCGACCAAGCTTTCGGCCATGCGATTGAACTCGCGTGCCAGTTCATTGATTTCGTTGCCGTTGCCGGGGACGATGACGCGGAACGCCAGGTCGCCTTGCCCAACGGCCTTGGCGCCCATCAGCAACTCTTTGATCGGCCGCAGCAGGTTGTGGCGCATAACCAGGATCACCAGCAATATGATCGCCGCAAACAGCGCCAGCGTGACCAGCGCAATGTCGCGCCGCGCACGGATGCTGTCAGCCTTGATGAAATCGGTCGGCTGTGAAATCTCCACCGCGCCGCGCCGCGCCGTGCTGATACGCACGGGGAGAATGACGGAGAAGACCTCCTGTCCATGCCGCCCCTGTACGAGTTCGGCTGGCTGCCCGGTGGTGATGACGCCGGTGATGATGCCGCGCACCTCCGGCCTGCCGGCGACCTCGCCGGCCAGCAGCGGGTTGGAGAGCATGGCCGTGCGACCTTCTTCGTCAAACAGGATGACACTGAAAACTCTCGGATTTTCGCTCAGATGGTCAATCAGCCGTTGCGCGTCGCTGATGCGCCCGGCACGATAGCTGTCTTCCAGCGCGAGTTGAAGCGTAACCGCATGCGCGTTCAGTTCGTTTCGCCAGGCCCGAGCCAGAATCTCCTGCCGCTGCCGCAGCAGATAAAACCCGGCCAGGACCATTACCAGGCCGACAGCCGCGGTCAGAAGCAAAATCAATCTCGTACTCAGGCTCATGCTACGGCCTTCCTCCGCCAGCGACGATGCCGGCACTGCTTACCGCCAAAATTCACCATCTCTGCAACTTATTGGCCAGTCACAGCATGTCAACGCCTATTGAGGTGTCAACCATCATAGAACCATGATTTTGAATCCGCCAATCAGGCGGCAGGCAGCGCGATTGCGGCGTTCGCCCACTTTCGAGTCCCAGAATGCCACATGCCCTTGTTTCAGCCTGCGTTGCGCCGCGCAAAATTGCCTGCTAAATGGCCTTTTGACAGCTCTTATCTTTATCCGGTCCTGGCACGTTGCTTGTACTAATCAGCTAGGAATGCGACCGAAAATTCACAATTCGACCCAGGCCGGGGTCATTACTAACCGGAGAAACTCAGTGCATCAAAAAGAAAACAAAAAGGACTGGTTGGACGCTTTGAAGCGCCAGCTTCAAACCTGCCCACACTGCGGGCAACATTGGTTGATCGTTGGAGTAGAAAATGGCGAGGAGCATCCCTGCCGCGATTGCGGCCAACGCTTCGTTATCAAGTTGGCGCATCGTCCGAACGACTGGTCACCGAACGACTGGTCACCGAATGAGCAGCAATGCAACACCGGTCGCTCGCGCCTGCTTCAAGCTGGGAGCGCAGTTCAGGCCGCCGCGAAGTGACCCGGAACCCGGCAGGCAACGGTGAGCGGCCAGGTCGTAATCGGCCTCCACCAGAGCCACTTATCAACACAAGGAGAATCGAACAATGTTCAAACTATCTACGACCCTCTTCGCACTGGCGTTGTTTGTCCTGGTGATATTCCATCGATGGATACCTCTCTCGACAAAGGCGCAACAGCCACCGCAACCGATACAACAAGAGCAGACGCACCCCACAATCGCGCCGCCATCACTGCCGGTTCTGCGCGAGTACCTTGGCATTAAGCTGGGGATGAATCGCGGGCAGGTCAAAGACGCAATGGATAAATCGTCTCAGACTGGTAAGGATTGGGATGAATTCAAGCTGAAGGACAATGATTTGATGACCGTCCGCTACGACGAACAAGGCGCCGTCAAAACCATCCAACTCTTTTTCACCGATGTCGCCCGCGCACCCGCCTGGACCGAAGCCGTAGGCAGCGCTGAGGTTCAACAGCAGTCCAATGGCTCGAAAGTCGCTCGCGCGGTAATCAAGGAGGAAAACTTCTGGGTCACCATGTACCAAAGCAGCAGCGGCGCAGTGACGACCATCACGATCAGCCGTTAGGGAGACAGGCATGCCAGACAGGCACAATTATCACGTTGGATACGGCGCAAGGGAGTACCATCATAACTATCGTCGTGAGTTGGATTCGCGATTCAGCGACGAAAACATTGGTAAGAAAGTACAGGAGTCGTTCGGCGAAGTTTGCGCGCTGCTCAAGGAGCAGGAAGAGATTGAGTTTTGCAGAATCGAAGTCACTGCCAATCAGGGAATCGTAATACTGCGAGGCGAAGTGGGAAGTTGTAAGGTCAAACGCCTGGCTGAAAATATTGCTCGCTCGGTCGAGGGGGTTAAGCGAGTCTCGAACCAGTTACAGACCGAAAAATGCCAGCGCCACCAGTCCCAGCAGCCACCCCGCCAACACCTTGCCCCGGTCCCACAAAAGGAAGGCGAAAGGTGAAATCAGGCCGCAGCCGGAATTGGCAATCTTCAGTGTTCTTTCGCGCCAACAGCACTTGGTGAGAATTGAGCATGGGTCACCGCTGGCGCTCTGGTCCAGCGGCGTTGTTGTTCCTGGCGCACGACTTCGACGGAGCATGGCGCTAGCGAAGCGATGGCTGCGGAGGTGCTGTTGGTGAAGATGCGGCTAAAAGTATTGTGCCGGTTGCGGCCAACGAAGATGCAATGCGCTGCCCACTCCTCGGCCTCATCCAGCAATACACGTTTCGGCCTGCCTTCGCGAATTGAAGTCGAAACACGCAAGCCGGCTTGACGCAAAAGCTGCTCGGCATTTTCGAACAACGATGCCGCTGGTTGCCGGTTGATTGCGCTTTCCACAATGTTGTCCAGGGAACCAAGCTCCATCGCCGCGACCAATCGCACTTCCGTGTTGGGTGGCCATTGGCGCAAGGCAACTTCGCAAACCGCCGCTTCCGCTCCTTGTGAACCATCGTACCCAATCATTAACCGCAAACCGCTTGCTTCCTCATCACCGACCTCGCGTGCGACGCGCACCGTACAAGGAGCCTTATCTACAACGCTGCGCGAAAAGCTGCCGAAGAGCACCCGTTCAAATTTACTGCGATTCAGAGGGCTGATGACGATCATCTCCGGATTCCAATTTTCCGCTTCGGTAACAATTTGCAGAGCCGCATTGCCCCACAGAACCGCCGTGTCCAACGCCCAGGCAGGAAAGGTCTTGTGCAATCTGGCCGCACCCTGCCAGACATTCATTTTGGCCTGTTGTCCTTCGTTTTGAGCGAGCCTGATGACCGGCGCACTGAAGGCAGCTTCCGGCGGGCCCGTGGTGATCAATGGTTCCACGACAGAGACCAGCTTTGCTTCGGCATGTCTTGGCAAACCGGCATATTGCAGATCCCGCAACGCGGCTTCGGCGCGTGACGACCCATCGTAAGCAATCATAATTTTCATGAATTCCTGCATTTTTGTTTCTCCTCCGAAAACGTGGGACAGACTAAAGTCTGTCCCACGTTTTCATTGTTTCAGGGCTTCGTCCGCGACATGAACGACTCCTTTCTGAAACTGACGAACTCATTGGCCCAGCGCCTGCAACAGGTTCTCCATGGCCAAACTCGAGAATTACCAGTTTTAGAAAGTGCAATATGCGTGCCCGAAGAACCAGGCGTTTCCCGGGCCTTGCATGCCCCTATTGGCCACACTATGCCGCCTAATGCGCCATTCAGATCCGTGAGTGATGGCAGGCAAATGGCATAAATTCGCCTGATTTTCATTTTAGCCTTGCTGGCATTGCATTTGCCCCTCCTGGAGACAAACGCAGGATTGTTTCCTGGCACTTTGCGCAAATCCACTTCATCTCTTACGGAGGAAATTAATGGGAGACTTTTATCAAACTGGATTGGTGGCTACTTTTCATCGGTTGGGTCAGTCCAACCTCGAGCGGCTCGAGAGCGAATTGCTGGGCTTTGCCAGGCAGCGCCCGATTGCGCTCGTTCTGCCCTCGCTCTATTCCGAACTGGAAGGTCCGGCGCTGCCTGGCATCATCGAAGAATTGAAACCTGTCAAATATCTCAGCCAGATCGTTGTTTCGCTGGATCGCGCCGACGCCAAACAATTTCAACACGCGCGTGAATTCTTTGGCCGCTTGCCGCAACGCCCAATGATCGTCTGGAACAGCGGGCCGCGGATGACGGCGCTCTATGAAAAACTGGAGGCCGCCGGAATGCGTGTGGGGCTGAGCGGCAAAGGACGTTCGTGCTGGCTTTCGTATGGTTACATTCTGGCACGCGGGGAAACCCAGGTGATTGCGCTGCATGATTGCGACATCGTCAATTACTCGCGCGAGTTGCTGGCACGGCTGGTTTATCCGGTCGCCAATCCACACACTGACTATGAATTCAGCAAAGGCTTCTATGCGCGAGTGACGGATCGAATGTATGGACGCGCAACGCGGCTGTTGATGACGCCGCTGATTCGCTCGTTGGAGGAGATCGTTGGGCATATCGAATTTCTGCGCTATCTGGACAGCTTTCGCTATCCACTCGCGGGCGAATTCTGTATGCAGGCTGATTTGGCGCGCGCCAACCGCATTCCAAGCGATTGGGGATTGGAGATCGGCGTGCTGGCCGAAGTGCGCCGCAATACCTCGATCAAGCGCGTCTGCCAGGTAGATATCGCCGAAACTTATGAGCATAAACATCAGGAACTTTCGCCCGGGGACCCGGAAAAAGGCCTGCTCAAAATGTGCATTGATGTCAGCAAGACGCTCTTTCGCACCCTGGCAGCCCAAGGCGTCGAGCTGACGCAAGGACGCTTCGCAACCTTGCAGGCGACTTATGTGCGGATTGCGGAAGACACCATTAATCGTTATCAGGGCGATGCCTGGCTCAACGGATTGCAATTCGACCGCAATGCCGAAGAGACGGCCGTGGACACCTTCGCCCGCGGCATCCGCATCGCCGGAGAGAGGTTTTTTGAAGACCCGCTCGGCGTGCCGCTGATCCCGAATTGGAATCGAGTGGCCTCGGCGCTGCCTCAATTCATGGAGGAACTGTCGGCGGCCGTCGAAGCGGATAACAACGGGAAATGATTATGAAAGCGAAGAGCCAGTTGATTATCTATACCGATCTTGATGGCACGCTTTTGGATCATCATAGCTATGAGGCTGTTGCGTCGCTGCCCGCCTTGCAGACGGCGCTGCGGTGCGGCGTCCCCGTAGTGTTTTGTTCCAGCAAGACGCGCGCGGAAATCGAGGTATTGCAGCATGAGTTGGGAGTCCATCATCCCTTCATCGTGGAAAACGGTGGCGCTGTTTATGTGCCGAGTGGATATTTCCCTTTCGAGCTTGAGCGAAGCGAGGATCGTGAGGCTTACCAGGTAATCGAACTGGGCCTGCCTTATGAAAAACTGGTGACGGCTTTGCGGCTTCTACGCTCGCATTTGCCGTATCGTTTGGCCGGGTTCAGCGATTTGACCGTGGAGGAAGTGGCGGTTATTTGCGAGCTGCCTTTGGACAAGGCGCGGTGCGCCAAAGCGCGTGAATATGACGAGCCATTTCGTTTGTTGCCGCCCACACCTGAAGCCGAGCGCGCCGTGCAGCAACGAATTAAACAGGCGGGGTTGCAATGCTCGATCGGTGGGCGCTTCTGGCATCTGCATGGCAACAACGACAAAGGGGGGGCCATCAAACTGCTTTCGTCGTTCTATCGCCGAGCCTGTGGCAATATTTTCACCATCGGCCTCGGAGACAGTCCCAACGACGCGCCCTTGCTGAAAGCAGTTGACTGGCCCGTGTTGGTGCAGCGGCCGAATGGCGCTTTTGCCGATGGGTTGGAGCTGCAGATCCCACAACTCAATTTCGCGCAAGCCAGCGGACCGCACGGGTGGAATGCCGCCATCAGCTATGTTTTGAATCGGATTCAGGCAATTGACATAAGCGCCGGCAGTGCTGCCGCCATTGGGTGCGCGCTCAAATCCCAGGCATGAAATTTGGAATCCCCTCACTGGCGGGCGGATGACCGCGACAATGCAATCAACCGAAACGAGAGGAGAAAGATGCAAGCGAAACAAGCGCCGCCTGGCAATGACCTGCTGCGTCCTGCCGTGGGCGAGCAGATCGCCGAACTCGGCGCGGTAGACATTCTGGTGGGCATTCCCAGCTTTAACAACGCCGCCACGATTGAACATGTGGCGCGCGCCATCAACACAGGCTTCGCCAAATACTTCCCCGGCCGGCGTGCGCTGCTGGTCAATTCCGACGGCGGTTCGCACGACGGCACGCCGGAGCTTGTCCGCCGCAGTGCGATTGACGATTATCGAACGCTGCTGACGGCGCACCCGCTGCGCCCGGTGCATAAGATCATCACGCCTTACCACGGGCTGCCGGGCAAAGGCAGCGCTTTACGCACGATTTTTCAAATCGCGGCGGAACTGCAGGCCAAAGCCTGCGCCGTCGTTGATGCCGATCTGCGCAGCATCACGCCGCAGTGGATCGAGTTGCTGCTCAGCCCGGTACTCAATGAAGGCTTCGATTACGTCACGCCACTCTATCTGCGCCACAAGTATGACGGCACGATTACCAACAGTATCGTTTACCCGCTGACGCGCGCGCTTTACGGCCAGCGTGTGCGGCAACCCATCGGCGGCGACTTCGGTTTCTCAGGACGATTGGCCGCGCACTATCTGAAGCACGACGTTTGGCACACGGACGTGGCGCGCTTCGGGATTGACATCTGGATGACGACGACGGCGCTGACCGGCGGCTTCAAAGTCTGCCAGTCATTTCTGGGCGCGAAAATTCATGATCCGAAAGACCCGGGCGTTGACCTCAGCGCGATGCTGACACAGGTCATCAGTTCGGTTTTTAGTTTGATGGAGACGAACGAGCAATATTGGCGCAAGACAAACGACTCCGTGGCGGTCCCGCTCTTCGGATTTGAATACTCGGTCGGCCTGGAACCGGTGCGAGTCAACGTGGAGCGGATGATTCAAAGTTTCACGCAAGGCGCGCGCGAACTGGGATTTATCTGGGAAAAAGCCCTGGCGGCGGAAACCTATGCGCAGGTCATCGCCCTGGCGGCGCGCGCGGAGCCGGCATTTGAATTCCCTGACCAGGTCTGGACACGCACTGTCTACGATTTTGCCGTGGCCTGGCGGCGCGATCTGGTTCACCGCGAACATCTGCTCCAATCGCTCACGCCGCTTTATCTGGGGCGCGTCGCTTCATTCGTCTTGAGCACTCAGGAAGCCGGTGCGGCGGATGTGGAGCGCAGGCTGGAAGCCTTATGTTTGGAATTCGAGAAACAGAAGCCCTATCTCATCGAACGCTGGGATGCGTGAACAAGGAGAAACAATGGACAACTCTTTTATGCAGGATTTACTGGCGGTATTGCGGGATTTTTACGCCAACACAATGCAGTTTCTGCCGCGTCTGCTGGGGGCGCTGATTATCATCGCGCTTGGCTGGGCGCTGGCGCTGGCGCTGAAAAAACTGGTCCGGCGCGCACTGGTTGCGGCCAAATTCGATAAATTTTGCGAAACCAGCGGCATGGGACAATTATTCCGTCGCGCGGATCTTTTGGCTCCGCCTTCGGAACTGGCGGGCCGCTGTCTTTTTTGGACGGTCTGGATTGTCTTTCTGATGTCGGCGGTCAGCGCCCTTGGAGTAGATGCTTTCTCCCGGCTGGCGACGGATTTCTTTGGCTACCTGCCGCACATCTTGGCGGCATTGTTAATCGTGCTGATCGGCTTTTTGCTCGGCAATTTTCTGGCACGCGCGGCGGTTTTGGCGACAGTCAACGCCGGGTTCGCTTCGGCGCATCTGGTCGGCAGCGCCGTGCGATTGCTGATCGCCGTCTTTGCGTTTGCGATGGCGCTGGATCAGCTTCAAATTGCGCGGAATATCGTCACGGCTGGCTTCGCCATTGCTTTTGGCGCGCTGATGCTTGGCGCGGCGCTGGCCTTTGGGTTGGGAGGACGCGACGTGGCGCGGAAGGTGCTTGAGGAAAGATTGTTGGCTCGCGGCAAAAATGTGGAGGATGAACTCTCACATATTTGACTCACTCGGCCTGAGTCTTTCGCCAGCGCAAAAAACGCCAGCCACAGCCTCCCCTTGAACTGCGGCTGGCATTGGTGAACAGTCAGTCAGTGCGCGGCCAATATCTCTTGCGCCGTGCGAAAATGAAAAGGAGAGAGGATATTTATGAACAATTTGAATAAGGAAGACCTGCGCCCGCTGCTGAATCAAGCCGGACAATGGTGCCTGTCGCTCTATCTGCCGACGCATCGCACGGGACCGGAAATGCGGCAGGACCCAATCCGTCTGAAGAATTTATTGCGCTCGGCCGAAAGCCAACTGCTCTCGTTGGGCGTGGAAGAAGACACCGCACGAAAATCGTTGCGCCCCGTGCAAGAGTTGCTGGCCGACGAACAGTTCTGGCAGCAACAAAGCGAGGGCTTGGCGCTGTTTCTCAGTCAGGAGTTATTCAGTTACTACAACCTGCCGCTTGAAGTACCGGAATTGGCTATTGTCACGGAACGTTTTCATCTGAAGCCACTGCTGCGCGTGCTCGGCGGCACGGGCAACTATTACCTGCTGACGCTCAGCCAGAAACAGGTCAAGCTATTCGAGGGCACACGCTACAGCCTGCAAGAGTTGACGTTGCCGGGCTTCCCCACGAACATCGCCGAAGCCTTCGGAGAAGAAGAGGCGCAGCCGCAATTGCAGGCTCATAGCGCGGGGCGTGGCGCGGTCATGCACGGGCACGGCGATGCGGGCACACAGACGAAAGGCCGGCTGCTGCGCTTTTTCCGCCAGCTCAATACACATCTGCGCGAGCATCTGGCAGACAATCAGGCGCCGCTCGTGCTGGCGGGCGTCGAATACATGCTGCCGATCTACCGCGAAGCCAACACCTACCCGCATTTGCTGGCCGAAGGAATTCACGGCAATCCGGAACACCTGCCCGCCGCCGAGTTGTTGCAACAGGCGTGGACACTCGTGCATCCGCAACACCTGCGGCAGCGCGAACAGGCCGCTGACCTCTATCACCAGATGCTGGGTACCGGGCGCGCGACTAACCGAGTCGGTGAAACCCTCACCGCCGCCACACAAGGCCGCGTGGCCACGCTTTTCGTACCGGTCGGCGTGCATCGTTGGGGGAATTTCGACGCGGCGGAGCAGAGGTTTGAAATGCACACCGAAGCGCAGCCCGGCGATGAAGACCTGCTTGATCTGGCTGCGCTGCAAACGCTGGCGCACGGCGGCAAGGTCTACGCCGTGAAACCGGAACAGATGCCAGACAACGCTCCGGTCGCTGCGATCTATCGTTATTGAGCGTTGAAAGGCCAGAAGCGCGGGATCAGGACTAATGCCAGGATTGCCAGAATCAGATCCAGCACCAGACCCATTCTGACAAAATCGCGGGCGCGGTAACCGCCGGGACCATAAATCATCAAACTGGTTTGATACCCAATCGGCATCGCGAACGCGGCGGACGCGCCGAAAGTCACTGCCACCAGCAGCGTTGTCGGATTGATTCCCATCTGTGCCGCCGCCGTCAGAGCCAGGGGCCCGAGCAGCGCGACCGTGCCGCTGTTCGACATCAGTTCCGAGATTACCACCGAGACAAGAAAGAACCCGGCCAGCACAACGTATGGCCCCGTCACGCCAGTCAAACCGGCGACGCCTTTCGCCAGCATCGCGGTGTGCCCCGTTTTTTCGAGCGCCATGCCGAGCGCCAGCGAGCCAGCGAGCAGAAATACCAGACTCAAGTCAATCGCCTGGTAAACTTCGCGCGGACGCAGGCAGCCGGTCAACATCATCACTACGCACCCGGCGGTGGCCGCCGTCACGATGGGCAGCAGACCGAAGGAAACCGTCAGTACGACTGCCAGCAGAGTCAATAACGTAATGGCCATTTTGCCGGTCCGCATCTCTGGTGGAGTCAGCGTGCCCAGCACCAGGAAACCGGGTTTGTCGGCCAGTTCTCTGAGCGCTTGCTGATTGCTTTCGACCAACAGCACGTCGCCCGCGTGCAATGGATTTGTGGAGGGACGCTCATTGACGTGTCCGCTTCGCCTGAGGGCCAGCACAATGGCGTCGTAATGTTCGGCGAATCGCGCGGCTTTCAGCGTCTGGCCGATCAATCCGGAAGGAGTCAGCACGACAATTTCGGCCAGGATGGTTTTATTCTCATCACCATTTGTCGTTTCTTCCGGGCCAGCTTCAGTTGACGTGCCGTATGACAAAATCTGTTGATGATGTTTCTGATCCGTGGTCGCCAGCGCCGATTGGGGACGGTGCGGCTCCAGCCCTGCTTGCCCGGCCAGCGCCAACACCTTGTTGACCGGCCCTGAAACGCGAAGCGAATCTCCGGCCAGATAGGTCGTCCCCGCGCCGTCAATGTCAATCACCTGACCACCACGCGCCACGCCATGCAACCGCAGGTCATAATCACGTTCGAGCATGAAGGCCGAAATGTCGCGTCCGATCCATAGCGATCCCGGCTGTACGATCAGTTCCACCAGATAACGCCCTGCGCTTTCCCACTTCCCCTCTTCTCCCTGCCCGTTGCGCGGCAGAAAACGGCGACCGACAAACAGCATGTAGGCATAGCCCACAGCCACCATCGGCAGGCCGACCTTGCCGAGTTCGAACATTGAAAAGCCCTGCAAGCCCTGCTTCAGGGCGAATTCGTGCGCCACCAGATTGGTCGAAGTCCCGATCAGCGTACACATGCCGGCCATCGTCGCCGCGTGCGCCATTGGCATCAGCACTCGTCCTGGACTCGCTCCAGTGCGTCGGCAAACTTCCATCACCACCGGAATGAAGATCGCCACCGCAGCCGTGTTGTTGATGAAAGCGGACATGCCGCCGATCAAAACCATAATCACGCCGGTCAGCAGCCATTCCGATTTTCCAAGTGGCGCGAAAATGCGTCTCGCCACCAACGTCAAAACGCCGGTTTGCTCAATTCCCGCCGACAGCACCAGCACGGCGGCGACCGAAACTGTCGCGGGATGACTGAAGCCGGAGAAGGCTTCTGTCGGTGTGAGGACGCCGGTCAGCAGCAAAGCCAGAATCGCCAGCAGCGCCGTGACATCCGGCGGGACCGTTTCGCGGACGAAGCTGTAGATGGCTGCGATCAGAATCAATAGCGTCAACGCAGCCTTGATGTTTTCGGGGGTCAGGTATTTTGCCATTTGTTTTCGATAGCTAGGGGACGGGAATTCTTTGGGGGCCTGATTACTTCGACGCCGCTCACTTTTGTCTGGTCTTCGGGAGCGGGCGGTTTGATTTCGAGTCCTTCACCGTTGATGCTGCGGATATGCAGGTCGCGCTGCGGGAAGGGGATTTCAATACCGTGCTCATTGAACTTCTCATAAATGGCGAAGTTCAGATCGCTGATGAACTGCCCTTTGCTATGGACGAGATTGGTATTCCAGGCCAGCAATTCAAAGTCGAGGCCGCTGTCGCCGAAACTGCGAAACCAGACTTTCGGCGGCGGGTCACTAAGAACGTTGGGGTTGGCGCGGGCGACCTCAAGCAGCAGCTTTTCCACCTGTCGCACATCGCTGCCATAGGCCACGCCCACCTTCATATGGAAGCGCACGCGCGGGTCGGTATGGCTCCAATTGGTCACGTTGTCGGTGATGAATTTCGAGTTGGGCACGATGATCGAGATTTTGTCATTGGTCAGCACCGTGGTGCTGCGCGCGCCGATTTCGATCACATCGCCGTCCACATTGCCGACTTCGATGCGGTCGCCGTTCTTGATCGGACGTTCGAACAATATGATCAGGCCACTGATGAAATTGTTGGCGATGTTTTGCAACCCGAAACCGACGCCGATGCCAACCGCGCCAGCCAGCACATTGAGCGTTGTCAGGTTGATGCCGACTGTCTGCATGATCATCAGGAAGCCGATGAACAGCACGATGTACCGGGTGATCGTGCCGATTGCCTCGCGCGCGCCCTTGTCAAGCTGGCTTCGGGTCAGCACACGGTTAACCAGCAGGCGCCTGATTTTTCCCGCCGTGTAAAACAGCAGCAGGAGCAGAATGATAAAAGATATGAATGACCAGATTGTGATCGGCGTCTCGCCAATCTTCAGAATCGGAAAGTCGAGAAAACCTTTGGTCTGAACCAGCCAGTACTTGATTGTCTCCATTCAATCCTCCGCGTTCATCGGGACGGTCTCAATGCTTCGGTATCACTTATGCCACCGTTTTGATTCTCAGACTGATGGTGCGCTTTAAGCCTTTGCCATTGGTCACGTGAATACGCACGCGGGCGATCCGCCATTTCGTGGCCAGATAATCGCTGACAGCCTGCGCCCGCGCTTCGGCCACGCCTGCACGCTCGCGCTCTTCCTGATTTGAAGCAACCTCAATCTGCAACTGCGGGTGCTGCTGCAAAATCTCTCCGGCGCGGTCAATGCTCCCGGTCAGCGCGGCGGTCAGTGCCGTCTGATTGCGCGGGACGGGTTCCGTATCAAAGGAGTCGAGAATGCGGGTGCATTTGATCAGCGCCGCCGGGTCATTCAATCGAGTTCGCACATCTTCGGCAATCAGCGCCTGCGCATCCGCCGTTATCTCGTGGTCGCCCAGGTAATAGATCTCTACCTCCATTGTCCCGGCTGATGAGGTCACGACTTGATAATCAATTACTCGCACCGGGGGAGGCAGGCGCAGCCCGTTCAGCGCTGCCTGCACGCCCTGTCCGAAACTGGCGCGCAACTGGGCAAGGTTGGGTGGGGCCTCAATCCGCTCCGATTCTCGCGCCCGGACCGCCAGCAAGCTTGCCGCCGTCGGAATTTCGAGCAAATTCACCTCGACGGCATCCGGCGGCTTTCCCAGCCGTGTGGCAACCAGGCGCGTGTACTCGCTCCTTTCCGCAGGCGTAAAAGGCTGGCTGGTAAAAACGCGCAACGCGAGCGTGACTTTGCCGCTCGCATCTGAAATCACCATCCGGTCGAGCACTGCTCGCTGGCTGCCGTCTGGAAGAGTTGCAAACTGCCGCTGCCAATAATCCGTGGCAATGCGCCGGACGTTATTCTCCTGTCTTTTGGTGGCGTATTCCTGTTTAAGCTGGCCGAGCGAACGGCTCAAGGGAATCAGAAGCAATAGAAAAGGGATCAAAATAATCAGGAAGCGCCCCCAGATGCCGCCAATCGTCCCGACTCTTTCCGGGATGCGCAGATACCTGATTATGCTCTGCACTCGTTCGCTTTCGGCATCCGTCTGTCGCCATTCGAGGGCCTTCTCTCTGGCGCTACGCGAGCCGATCCTCAAGGCCAGAAAAACCACCATGGCCGTGAAGGTGATCGCCACCAGGTTTGTCAGGAACAGCAACCCGCCACCTAGTGCCGCGCGCAATCCTTCCGCCCTGTCCAGACTCAGGGCCAGACCGAAGCCATATCCGACCACACACAGCGGCGGCATCAACGCGACAGCAATCGCGACGCCGGGGATCGAAGTCACGACCCCCTTCACTTCTTTACAGATCGCCAACGAACCGACCGCGCCGGAAAAGAGCGCCACTGCCAGATCCAGCGTATTGGGCTGCGTGCGCGCGGCAATCTCAGCCGTCATCTCCTTGAATGGCAGCAGTCCGACCAGCAGCACCGAGAATATAATCGCAGCCAAACAGCTCAGCGCTAAAATTCCCACTGCGCGCAATCCCAGAATCAAATCGCCCGCGGCAAAGGCCAGCCCGCTGGCCAGAATCGGTCCCATCAACGGGGAAATCAACATCGCGCCGATAATTACCGCTGGACTGTTCAACACCAGCCCCAGCGTGGCAATCCCGGCAGCGAATATCAGTTGTAGCCAGTAGGCCGGATCGTGCAGCGTGGCTGACTTCGAAAGTTCCAGATAAATTTCTTCCTTCCGCTGTGACGACACGCCCAACTTTGTTGCAAACCAACGGCTCCACTTCGTTATTGGCCGCATGGAGGTTGTTGCCTCACCAGTTTCGCTCATCTCAAACACTCCTTCCCCACGGTCAGGGACAACTTCGACCGTCATTGATCTGCAATAATTTCGAGTTCGGCCAGAAAGGTTTCACTTGGTTCCGGCAAGACCGGGCCATCATGCATCGCGATGCTGATAAAAAGAAGGCGAAGATGACCTGCTCACTCTCTCCCTTTCAGTTCTGCTGTTGCTCAAAAACGTTCGCGCAATGTTGCGGAATTCTCCGGATTCCCGTCCGTCAGGATGGACCCGGCTGTTGCGGCTGGCAACAACCGGGTCCCGAATTGCCACATCGGCTGCGCCGGAATTCCGCCGCCAAATGCGCAACAAGCCTGTGAGGACAGTGTTTCTCGCTTTCTGGCACTCTTATTGTAATGGCATCAGACTTGCACCTGTCGTTGGTGAAAGATTGGCAAAGTCGGTTGCGGCAATATGCTGCCGCCAGGCTTTGAGATCCAAGGGAGAAGAGAAATGAAAACTGTCAGGGCTGTCAACATAGAGAAACAACTAAAGGGATGTGTGGTGCTTCAGGCCGATACAGTCAGGAAGTTGGGGAAGGTCTCGGACGTAATCATTCATCCATCCAGTGGGAAGGCGCTGGCGCTGCTGATTGGCAATGAGACGGGCATTGAGCAAGTCCTCCCGGCGGAAGATTTCGTCATTCACCGAGAAGCCAAAGCCGTGGTCGCGCTCGGTCCAGCGTGCTTTGAGGCGGCTGAAGTGACACGAATTCTGAAAGAGGGGGTTCGGGCAATTGACGATTTGCTTATCTCCGAAATCGTTACGCAGAACGGCCGTTTGCTGGGACGGATCAACGGGCTTTATTTACAAAGCGAATCATTTGCTTCGCAGCCGGTGGTCTATCACGTCACCGCATCATTCTGGCAGCGTCTTACTGGCGGCGGGGTTTACCTTGCCGGGGATGTTCCTTGTCATTACTCTCGCACAGGCAGCCGCCTGATTGTGCCAGCCGATACAAAGTGGCGTCATGCACGCCATTCCCTCACCGACTCCCTCGGATCGCCGCGGAAGGCAAAAGCAGCCTGATCAACCGCCGATTCCGCTCCCGCACATTGAAGCCAATCAAACAATATCGCCCGATTGGAAGGAACAAACTATTGTCGAATGTTTATCGGCCTTGTTGCCACAGTTACGCTTGCAGCTTTTGCCGGGGCGGCTGTCGCAGCGCAGGCTGTTCAGGTGAAGTTTCGCTCGGTGGCCGCGAGTATCGAACAGGGTTACATGATCAACCGCACTCCGCCCAGATCCGCAATGCGGTGCGGGAAGTGGTCGCCCGGAGTTTCGATGAACATGTAGTTTTTAGGCACCTCAAGCCACCGCGACAGACAATCGCCAGCGCCACCAGCGCCGATTCGCTGATGCCGACAAGGTTGAGCATCGCGAATCAGCCGCGCACTTGTCACGCTCGTTTCACTCGAAATGCTCTCGCTCATAATCTCGCCCCTTGTGTGTGGAAGCGCGAATCGCCTGCCACATAAACCTCCAGCCTTGCCACATGCGGATTGAGAGTTATTTATTAGCCTTTTGTCCCTTGCACTCCGAATGCTTGCACCAGCAGCGGACTTTGCCCGGCAGTACCGGCTGCAGAACTTGTCTAATCTATACGTCGGGCAATCACAAGCAGGGTTGGCGCACCGCCCGTTCTTTTGAGCCATTCTTGGATTTACCTCCGATCAACATAAAGTTCATTTGTGAGCGATGGCGTATAAAGCAACACCGTGTTGCATCCTGCCCCAGATTCTTGCCATCCGTATTGTTGGAAGTTCTCCGGAAAGCCTCTGATCACCCAATCGCAAGGGACATTCCAGGCGCACTGCAAGCTGGCTTTACCGGAACAGGAATTGCCGTACTTAATAAATAGAGAAGTCATATCATTTACTTTTCGAGTCACGCGCCGATTCTCGGCGGTGATTACGCGGGCCAATGATTCAGTCAAAGCAGCCTGCACAAGTTTACTTAACCCAGTATTCAAGACCCTCTCTGCCTGGCTTAGCTGAGCCTGCTGAAATTGATAATGGAGACAATGTGAAATGGCACAAAAAGAAAAAAACAATAACGCACAATCGGTATGGAAAAACAGTGTTTTGGTCCATTGCCCAAATTGTCAGACGCTCTGGCGCTGTTACGGAATGCGCAAGCGATCATTTTACAAATGCGTCATCTGCAACCATGGTTTCCCCTTGCCCAAGATGTTGCTGTTAGGATGCGGAGTAAATGAGATGAGAGGGGAAAGACATCAACCGACCAGCGGCACTTCGCAATATCTCAGAGCGGCATAGGGTAATGAACATTCGGACACGTCAGGAAGTGAAGAAGAAGGAGAATGAACCTGATGAAATTACTGATCGCTTATGATGGCTCTACGTTTTCCGACGCAGCATTGGACGATTTGCTTCGGGCGGGGTTGCCGTCAGTGGCTGAAGCGCATGTGCTGTCAGTATCGGAAGTCTTTGTGCCAGTGGTGTCACATACCGGGATCGCACTACCAATGCCAAGCTACGAATTTATTTCGCACGAGAAAAACGAGGCGCAGAATCTGGCGCAAACAGCCGCCGAGCGGATCAAGCAGCATTTTCCTGCGTGGACCGTGAGAGCAAATGGATATGCCGGTTCGACGGTCAGGGAAATACTGACCCAGGCTGATGTCTGGCAGCCGGAATTGATCGTCGTCGGATCACACGGGCGCACGGCTCTCTCACGATTATTTCTGGGCAGCGTGACGATGTCCGTGTTACACGGCGCTTACAGCCCGGTGCGGGTTGTTCGGGGTGATGTCAGGCGCGATCAGACGCCGGTCAGAAATGTTATTGGAGTGGACGGATCACCTGGTTCCACTGCCGTCATCGAATCAGTGGCGAGGCGCGCATGGCCGCTCGGTACGGAATTCCGGGTATTGACCTGCTATGGCCCGTTTCGCCGCCAAACCGATCCCGGCGTGTTTGAATCGGAAAAGAGTTTTGCCGGGAAGGCACAGGCTGTAGCCCTGGCCCGGCTCAGCGCGGCTGGGCTGAACGCCTCCGGCAAGGCTCTCCTGGATGATCCCAGGCGCGCATTGATCGAAGAGGCTGATGCGTGGAAGGCGGATTGTATTTTTGTGGGCGCCCGCGGGCTGAACACATTTGAGCGGCTTCTGCTGGGCAGCGTTTCGAGTAAGGTGGCCGGGCACGCTTCATGCACAGTTGAAGTTGTCCGTTATCCTGAAAAGACCGTCAACAACGATGTTTGATGAGCAGAACTTCGTTGCCCACCTCGTTGTAGATCACTTCATCCACCAATTGCCTTGTCATCATAATCCCGAAACCGCCAGGACGCATCCCGTGCTCCTCACGGTATGCCAGATGGCCGATAGGATTTTCGGGCGTGTTTGAGGCGGCGGCGTGCGGCAAATTTTCTTGATTGAAGCCCGACCCAGGATCGCGGAAGTAATAAGTGATGGCTCGCTGCGAGCGGACGGCTGCGACTTCCACTACCAGTTCAGGATTGAAGCCCGCGCCCTGTTCCATTGCATTCAGCAAAACCTCCCGAAAAGCGGTGATGAGTGACTCTCTTTCCGGGTCGGGCAGATCCGATCTCAATTCGCTCATAAATCGCACAAGACGCTCGGCAGTTAACCGGCGGGGAGTGACCCAAAGCGCAATCCAGAATCTCGCGCGCCAGTTGACGGTCGCTGCCGTATTTGATCGGCAGGACAATTTCATCCCACAGTAACGGAGAATCGCCGGAGTAATTGAAGACCGGCTCTTTGAACACAAAGCTGTTGGCGATGCGCACCACGCGCCCGCTGTACAAATCGCCTTTGACCCATTCACCAACTTCCATCAGCGTCGTGCGCAGAATGCCGATGTCAATCACACCCCCCTTGATACCGCCCAGTAGGACGCGGTCGCCGGTCTTGAAAAAGCCCGCGAACGAGACGGCGAACCAGCCCGCGGTGCTGGCAATCACTTCCTGCAAGGCGAAGGCGATCCCAGCGCCCGCCACGCCGAAGGCAACGGTTAAACCGCCCAGTTTGCTGCTGTAGACAAACACGGCCGCCACGTATCCGAGAAAGGTGATAAATTTGCGCGTGCGATAGCGAATCTCGGTGTCGCGGACGAATTTCGACAGCGAACGATTCACGAATTTGATCACGCTGATCACGATCAGCAGACCAATCACCACCGCCACGAATTTGCCGACGGTAGGATCGAAGAGCCAGCGGTCAACAAAATCAGTCATGTCTTTTCTCCTCGTTCATTCTCATTCGTCATTCACCATTCGGGCTTTGACCCGGAAGCGCGAAGCCAGAACCGCGCCATCGTTGCAAAATCCCTCGGCGTAAAAGTTCGGCTTTGGCTCGCATCGTGATGTCGCTTTGCAAACGCGGCTCGAAGCGGTGGTCGTAGACGTAGGCTTTGACCCGAACGACCAGATACGGCGCATGCTGAAAATGATCCTGTAAGAGCACAACTACGGGTTTCGCCAGCAGCAGATAAGGCGAACTGAAGGCCGCTTCGTAACCGATCTCCAAGGCCTCGGTCGGGTCGGTGTCGTGCGGCACGTAAAGGTCCGTCACGACCTGGCAATCAGGCACGCCGGAATTGGCGTTCCAGGCCTTGCCGCTGAGAATGTCGCTGTTTGGGATGGTCACGCGCGTGTCGTCGGGCGTGGTCAGTTTGGTGCTGCGCAATCCGATATGATCAATCTCGCCATATGCGTCCCCAATTTTGACGCGGTCGCCCAGTTGATACGGGCGATCCACCAGAATCACCAGCCCGCCGATGATGTTTTTGACCAGGTCCTGCGCGCCGAGTCCGAGCGCGATGCCGACCGAAGCCAGCACCGCCAGCAGCGTGTCGCGCGACGGCGAAAAGATATTCAGCACAACCACCGTGCCGACCAGCCACAAACCAAAACGCAATGTCGGCGCGAGCAGCTTGAAAAAGAAGCGCGCGCGCGGCGCCTGCTTCGACAGTGTTTCCAGAACTGCATTGCTTACCCGCACCAGCAGCCAGGTCGCCGCGACGGCCAGTGCGGCATAGAGCATGTTTTGGCCTGTGAATTGGGTCAGAAATTCAACCGGGTTTTCCGTTATTTGAAAAATCAGCAAGAGTGCGTTCATAGACTTTGCCTCGCGTAGTTACAGCAGATTACGCCGATAGAGCGCTTCCTTGACGACGCGCAGCGCTTCGGGGCGAATGCGGAAGCCGGGCCGTCCCGGGTCCTGTTCAATGATTTCACGCGCCAGCAGTTCATCAATCTGCGCGCGGCTGGCAGCCAGGGACTTTTGGAAAATAGTGGCATGTTCATCCGCCATCAGGCTGCCGTGTTGCAGCACCGCGACCAGCGTGAAGAGGTCGTCAGTATCCAGCGCGTCAATCACGGGCGTCAGATCGGGCGCGGCCAGCGGTTTCATCAACAGCGTGCCCGCTCGCGCAGCTTCGATTTGGCCCAGCCAGATTTCAAAGGCCGTGCGAAAGACTCCGGCGGACTCCCGGGCCAGTTGATCGAAGAAAATCGCTTCGGGATCGGCCTGCCCGCGCAGCCGGTTTCTGAGCCGGCCGACAATCGTGCGCGTTTCAGACAGCAGTGAGAATTGCAAACGCAAACCCGACAGGTTGTGGCGCAACAGGATGGCATCGCGCAGCGCATCGCGCGCGGCGCTGGCGGCGTTGATGCGATGCGAAAAGCTCTGCCCAATCGAAACCGATGCGTCGAGAAAGCGAAAAGCAATTTGATTTGTCACGACAATCCAGAGCGTGTTGCCACAGGTTGCGGCGATCAGCCGCTGCAAATCACGCATTGCCGCGTAATGACCGATCTGCCGCAGGAACGACCGCTCCAGTTCTTCCAAAACCACGACACGGCGCCGTTTGTTGAGCGCCTGTTCGAGCTGCGCCGGATCATCCAGGCCGAGCAGTTTTGCCAGAAATTCGCGTAACTGGCCGGCATTCGACAAGCGCTCATTGAATTCGCCGCGCACGATCTCCAGTCCTTCCAGCGGGCGCTTGATGGCGCAGTTGATCAGGCTGGTTTTGCCGCTGCCTCGCTCGCCGATGATCAAGACGGCCACCGAACGTCCCGCTTCCCACATCGCGCGCGCATCGGCGATCGCTTCCATCTCGCGGTCGCGCCCGACCAGAAAGCGCGGGTCTTGCACCGCTTCAAACCGGAACAGGCGGCGGTAAATTGCGGGCAGTTCCTTCGTGCTCAGGTCGGCGGTGAATTCCTGCGGCAGGAAAGGCCGCACGACGACCTCTCCCACTTCCGGTGAAGGATCGGGGAGCCAGCCAATGTAGATCAGGAAACTTTGTCCCGCTTGTTGCAGCGTCCGCAGCGAAAGGCGCAGCAATCGGTGTGTTGCTTCAAGCGCGCGGCGGCTGCCGATGGCGAAACCCTGTTGTGCACCCTGCTGGCCAAGGTAAGCGAAAGCCCCAAGCCGGTTGCGGCTCAGGATCAGGCGGTTTTCGCCGAAGACTCTTGCCAGCGCCCGCGTGAAGCGGGCATCGGCATCAGTCAGGGATTCTTTCGTTTCGTTGCGGTGAAATTCGAGCAGTGACACCGCATTCTGCAAAGCTTCCAGTGCGATTTGCGGATCGCGTTTCTGTTCTGTCTCTTCCGCGGTCAGGCCAAAAGCGACAACTTCGCGAGCCTGTTCGACCACTCGCACCAAATGGTGATGGCTGGCTTCAGCTTCGGCAAAGGTCGAAGTCATCTCTTCGCGCCCGCTTCGCTCGAAGGCTTCGCGGGCGGTCGCGGCGGGGCGCAATTCCTTTGGTTCGGCCCAGCGGCGCGGCAGTGCCGAAAATTTCGTCAGGATGCGCACGCGCTCCGGCAGATTTCTCCACGTACCTTCCAATCTCGTTTCCAGTTCAGCCATTCTGCTCGACGCCGGAACAATATCCGCCTTCGGCGGCGGAACATCTGCTTGCGCGCCGCCTGATAAGCGGTTGCGCAGCCAGCCGATGAAACAATCAAGCTCCGCCAGCAGTTGGCCGCGTTCCTCGGCCAGACCATCCAGCCCGCTCTGCGACAGCCTGAGAATAGTGTCTTCACTGCGTTCCAGAGACTGTTCAAATCCGAGTTCGTCTTCGATGGAACGCGCCTGTTCGCTCCAATGCATCAGGCAGGCAGCTCGCTGACCGCCGGCAGCAGGCGATTTGATTTTGCGCCGCCAGGCGACGCCTTTCAGCAGCGGGCGGGCGAATTGCGCGGTCATGCCCGCCGACCAGTCGCGCCAATCCGACAGCGCGCTTTCTGCCTGCCGTACGAGTCCGGCGGCATTGACCACTTCGGCTTTACGCGCAGCGGCTTCCCGTTGCGGCGAAGGCTCTCCTTGTGCGGCGCAATCCAGCGCCTCGCGCCGCACCTCCCAATCGCTTCGTATCTGTTGAATGGCTTGCGCTAGGGTCATCAGAAACCGGCCTTCGATGCTGGCTCGCTGCATCGTCAGCCGCTGCGCATCGGCCGTGATGGTTGCGCGCAGAGGCAGGGCGTACTGTTTGCGTCTGAATCCGGCCACGCGCCGCGCCATCCCCGTGGTGACGTGCCGCCCCAGCAATTCCATTGTCAGCGGCCCGTTCGTCAAAACCGAGTCCGGCAGCGACCTGATCAATTCCGCCAGGCTGCGGTCATAACTGTCAATCGCCAGCATTGCCCGTTTATAAGGCCGCCTGCGCTCCCACTGCGCCATCGGTTCAATCAGCAGTTCGCGCGCTGCCTCCGCGCGCTCTCGCTGAAATGCGTCCAAATCAGCCGTGACCAGCGTGGCTGGGCCGACGCCGTTGAGTTGCTTCAATTGCCTGTCAAGAATCGCGCTGACATCGCGCCAGCAGCTTTCAAGCTCCTGCGCCAGGCGCGAATTGATGGCGTTGAGCCGTTCGGAAAATCTCGTCCAATGTTCTTCCAGTGCCTGCTGTCCCAGATTCAGTTCCTGCATTTAATCTCGCCCTCCGGCAAGTTTATCAACCACCCGCTGGGTGCAATTGGGTCAGTGCCGCGAGCGGTACTGACCCAATTCATGTGCTTCAATTTCGGGCTGGCCCTGTGGGAATTAGCCACATCAGTCACAACTTTGCCTGTGGCAATTTGCCCGCAACGCGTTTGGCCGAAGCGTCCCCAGCCCACTCTGCTCCCACGCCTCTCTGAAATAAGCAAGGGGAAACGCTTCCTTCTAATGTCTCAGCGGCATGCTAAATGGCATACCGTTTGCCTCATATCAGACAGGAAGTAAAGCGGCAGACGACTTTTTATTGTGTGTTTCGACGGTCAGGTATGCATAGTTTCTTTTCCCGCCAAGCGTCATTATCAGCCACTGCTTCGGAATAGAGAAGAGACAATCAAAAGGGGAAAAGTTATGTTGAAAGGAATGTCCAAGCAAAGAGACCCAAACACCAGAGCAGAGCATATGTTTGAGCGATGGCTCTGGTCGGAACTGGTGAGATTGAAATATTGGATTTTTGCCGGAGCCTTGCTATTCACTGTGCTGATCGCCATTGTTCTGTACTCTTTGCCATAACTTCTGACCGAGCATCGGTCGCAATCAACAAAACGCATCGAAGGAGATTTTTTATGCCGGAAAAAGATGGATTTACTCAACGGAGGATGGCGATGGAAGAAGGATACTTCCGGAAGAAGGAACAGGAATTCATTGAACAAATTCGCAGCCGGGCGGCAAAACAGGCGGAGCGCCAGGATCTGGCCGCGGCGGTTGGCGTGGCGGATGAAGAGATTCTGGCGTCGCTGCAGGAGATGGGCTACACGCGCGAAACAGTCAAGCTCTTGCATCTGGTCCCGCTGGTGCAGATCGCCTGGGCCAGCGGGAGCGTTACGCCGCGCGAGCGTGAGATGGTGTTGCGCCTGTGTGAATGGCGGGGCGTGGAGAAAGACAGCCTGGCCTGGGAGCAGTTGAACAACTGGCTTGACGAACGCCCGTCGGACGAATTCTTCCTGACAACGCTAAAGATCATACGTCACATGCTTGAGGTTCAAACGGTGAATGAGCGCGTCGCGGGCAGGACTGACTTGATCAGTTTCTGCATTCGCATTGCTATGGCCTCCGGTGGTTTCCTCGGCATCAGCAGTAAAATTTCCGATGGCGAGCAGATGGCGCTCGATCAAATTGTCGAAGAGTTAACCCGGAGAAACCCGGCAGCGGTGGGACAGGTGGTGAAAAGTTCTAACGATGTTTGACTGACACAGCCAGATTGGCGGTCAATCAGACGCCGTAATGCTTTCCATCGCCTGGATGGTATGATTCGCAGGCAAGCCTGATTATCATTTCAAAAAAGTGGGAAGCACAATGCCGACATCACTGCTGATTTTCTTGGAGACTTCTCCCGTCCCTGCGGACGAAACGCATTTCTCGATTACCGTACTGATTGCCCTGTTGCTGGTTGCCTCGGGCGTGGCGATGGCGACCAAATGGGTGCGATTGCCTTACACGCTGGCGCTGGTGGTAGTGGGACTGGTCATCAGCCCAATGCACTTTCTGCCGGTTGTCCACGTCTCGCCGGAATTGATCCTGCTCATCTTTCTGCCCGCGCTGCTGTTTGAAGCCGCCTGGAATCTGAAGCTTCAACACTTGCGCGAAAACCTCCTGCCAATCCTGACACTGGCAACCGTGGGCGTCGGCCTTTCAGTCGGCGTTATTGGCGTAATTTTGCACTATGGTATCGGGTTGGGATGGTCTTCCGCATTGATCTTCGGTTCCATTATTTCCGCGACCGATCCGGTGTCGGTGCTTGCGCTTTTCAAAAAGCTCGGCGCGCCCAAGCGGTTGACCACCATTATCGAAGGCGAAAGCCTCTTTAATGATGGCACTGCGGTCGTTGTTTTCCGCATCCTGCTGGGCATTGTCGCCGGTACGACTGCGTTCAATTCAACCGGGCAGGTGATCTTCAGTTCCGTGCGGGAGTTCTGCATCGTGGTTTTTGGCGGTCTGGCCGTCGGCGCCATTATCGGCGTCACCGCTTCGACGCTGACTTCCTATTTCGATGACCACTTGTTGGAGATTACCCTCACAACCATCGTGGCGTACGGCTCGTTCCTGCTGGCTGAAGAGATGCATGTTTCGCCGGTCATCGCTGTTTTGGTCGCCGGACTGATTCTTGGCAATTACGGTCGCCAGAAAGGCATGTCGCCAACGACGCAGGTCGCGGTCAATTCGTTCTGGGAGTACGCTGCCTTCGTCGTCAACTCACTTGTTTTCCTGCTGATCGGTCTGGAAATCCAGGTCACGGCATTGTCGGAAAACCTCGGCGCGATTGCTTGGGCGGTGGCGGCTATGCTGGGCGCACGGATCATCACAGTTTACGGCCTGATGGGCCTGATGAGCTTGCCCAATTTGCGCTCCGAGCCGATCTCCTTACGGTGGCAGCACATTTTCTTCTGGGGAGGATTGCGCGGCTCGCTTTCAATCGCACTCGTACTGAGCTTACCGGTGACGCTGCCGGGCAGGCAAACATTGGTGACAATGGTCTTTGGTGCGGTGATCTTCAGTTTGCTTGTCCAGGGCTTGACGATCTCGCCGCTCCTGCGCTGGCTGAAAATTTCCACGCCACAGCCGGAACTCCAGGCTTACGAAGCTGCGCGCGGAGGATTGCTGGCAGAGATAGCGGCGGTTGCCGAACTCGACCAATTGCGGGGTCAGGGCCTGGTTACGGAGCGTGTCTATCAGGCGATACAGCCGGAATTGGAACACAGGCGGGAGTCACTATCGCGCCGTCTCAGCCAATTCGATCTGACCGACCAGGAAGTTGACATCGAGTTGAAAAATCGGATGCTGCGCCATCTGATCGCCGTCAAGAAAGCACGGCTCGCTGGTCTGCTTCACGAAGGACTGCTTTCGGAAGAGACCTACCAGGAATTGATTCAGACGCTGGACGCCGACTTAACGCAATCGCCAGGTGAATTTGTTTCGTCACCAGCACAAATGGTATCCCCGGGTTCCGAGTGATTTCCTTTACCTTAGACGGCGCACCTGCGGCGTGTAGCCTGCCGGTGTCCAATCGGTTCAAGTGAGCGTAGAGAGCATCATCAAAGAATCGTTTGCGCCCACGTTTTGGTTTTTGGCGATTGCACGGGTTTTCGGCGATGTTCGGTTTCATCCCGGCGTTGAAGATGTGCTTTCGAATGTTCACACTGGTCGCCATCGCAATGCCGCTCGTGGCGATCATCGGTTGTGCCTTTCTCGTGCTTGATCCGAAGGCGCGGCAACGATTGCGCCAAGTCTGTGCAGATCGCGGCACGCATTGCGAATCGAGAAGGGCGCTGCGGGCGCGGTCTTGGGGGGGCTGGCAAACCAACGGCAGCTTGACGTGGCAAACGGGCTTGCCGTCCACCGTCACTTCCTTACAGAATGTCAGCGGCATCATCGGCGGCGGCGGCGAATGTCCGAATCTGTTGCGCAGCAATATTCGCGTTGCTACCCCCACTGTGGGCGTAGGCGGACAATCCCTTGATCCGGCGGCGTTCGCCTTGCCTGCCAATTTCGCGTTGGGTCGTGAAGTGCAACAACCCTGGATGACGTACCTGCCTTTCAAAAGCCACTCCAAGAATTTTGAGCGGCAATGCTCGACAACTGTTGAAACTGGAGAAACCTCGATGAAATGCTTTTTGCAACTTGGCTTAATCGCGTTGCTCACGGCGAATGCGCTGGCACAAAGCGTTATGCCCCAACCTGTAGTTAATGCGCGCGTCGTGTCAGTGCTGCAAGTCAACGGTCTGCTTTTCAAAGACCTCAACAAAAACGGCAAGCTGGATGTTTACGAAGACTGGCGGCGTCCGATTGATGAGCGCGTCAACGATCTGCTGGCGCAAATGACGGTCGAAGAAAAAGCGGGCCTGATGGTGGGGCCGACCATGCCGATGGGGCCGGGCGGCGGCGTGAGTGAACAGGCGGGCTATGGGGCTAATCCGTTCAACCCCGGCGGGCCGATCACGTTGAATACGCCTGCCACGACGGATGCGCTGCTCAGGCGACAGATTCGCCAGTTCATCAACCGCGAAAACGCCGCGCCCAAAACGATGGTGAACTGGCTGAACGCCGTGCAGCAAATCGCTGAAGGTTCGCGGTTGGGCATTCCCGTCGTATTCGTCACCAATCCGCGCAATCATATGGGCGCGGCGAATGTGTTCGGCATCGCTGAAGCGAGCAACGCCTTTTCACAATGGCCCGGCACGCTGGGCCTGGCCGCTACGCGCGACCTGGCCTTGATCGAAGAATTCGCGCGCATCGCCGCGCAGGAATACGTTTCCGCAGGCATTCGCGGCGCGTATCATCCGACCGCCGACGTCGCGACAGAGCCGCGCTGGAACCGCTTCCGCGAAACCTTTGGCGAAGACGCAAAATTGACGGCGGACATCATCACGGCGCTGATCCGCGGCTTTCAGGGCGAGAAGCTCGGCGCGCATAGCGTGGCGTTGACGACGAAACATTTTCCGGGCGCGGGGCCCGCCGATGACGGGCTGGATGCGCATTTTGTCTATGGCAAAAATCAGGTCTATCCGGGCAGGAATCTGGAGTACCATTTGCAGCCGTGGAAGGCCGCCATTGCCGCCGGAACCGCGATGATTATGCCGTATTACGCCGTGCCCAAAGGCTTGACGAGCGAAGACCTCGGCATGGCTTATAACAAGGAGATCATCACCGATCTGCTGCGCAACAAATTGGGTTATATGGGCGTCGTGAATTCCGACACAGGCATTTCGACGGGGATGCCGTGGGGCGTCGAAAGCCTGAGCGTCAAAGACCGCTACAAAAAAGCCATCGAAGCGGGCGTAGATCGGATTGGCGGCGACGCTACGCCGGAACTCATTGTCGAACTGGTCAAAAGCGGCGCGTTGACCGAAGCCCGCATTGACGAATCGGCGCGGCGCATCTTGCGCGTGCATTTCGGCCTCGGCCTGTTTGAAAACCCCTATGCCAATCCCGACGAAGCCGAGCGCACCATTCGCAAAAAGGAGTTTCAGGACAAAGCCGATCTGGCGCAGCGCAAATCCATTGTGTTGCTGAAAAATGACAGGGACATTCTGCCGCTCAAGAAAGGCGTGCGCATGTATGTCGAAGGCCTGGACACAGCCGTTGCCGCACAGTTCGGTTATGTTTCAACGAATAACCCCGATGACGCGGACGTGTGCATCGTGCGTGTGAGCGCAACCGGCGGCGGATTTGGTGGCGGGCGCGGCGCAGGTGGCGGACGACCCGGCGCGGGCGGCGGCAGGCCGGGCGCCGGATTCGGTGGCGGCGGAAACCAGCCGGTTGATTTGACCTTGCCGGCGGCGCGGCTGACGCCGTTGCGCGCATTGATGCAAAAGAAACCCACGATCATCGTCATGCAATTTGATAGTCCGCATGTGATTCCTGAATTAGCGAACGAATCCGCCGCGTTGCTGGCGGTATTTGGCGTCAGTGACGCGGCCTTATTTGACGTGCTGATGGGCAAGTTCAATCCGACGGGCAAGCTCCCGTTTGAATTGCCTGCGTCTATGGAAGCGGTACGCGAACAGTTAGAAGATTTGCCATATGACTCAAAGGCGCCGCTCTTCAAATTCGGCGCGGGGCTGAGTTATCCAAACATCCGCTAGTTTAGATTGCCCGACGGTGATCGGGTTGGTTCCGACGCTTGATCACGGGCTGTTGAATGATCCGGCTTGTGCTGCGGCGGATTTGTCTTCCGTGCGATGCTGCATTTCCGCCGCCGAACCACTTGCGCCTGAAACGTGGCGAAAATGGAAGAACCGCTTCGGCCTTTCCATTCTCGACGGCATCGGCTCGGCGGAGATGCTGCATATCTTCTGCTCGAATACGGCAAAGGATTGTCCGCCGGGTTCGAGCGGCAAACCCGTGCCGGGTGATGAATTGAAATTACTGGATGATGACGGAAAGCCTGTTGGCGAGCTTGATCACCTGCGACTGGGTTCGGGCGCACCACAAGCTGCACATCACCGGCCCGACCGGCACGGGCAAAGCTGGCTGGTCTGCGCCTTCGGCCATCAAGCCTGCCGCCAGGGCTTGAGCGTGCGCGACGAACGAAAGCTGTGGTTGCTGACGGCCTGCGCATCGCGCGCGGCGGCGGCGGCTATTCCAGGAAAGTGGCCCTGCTGGCGCGAACCGACCTGCTGATCCTGGATGATTTCGGCCTCAAGCCGCTGCCGTAACAAGTGCGGCACGATTTGCTTGAATTGATTGAAGACCGGCACGGCTTGCGTTCGACGCTGATCACCAGCCAGCTACCGAGGAGAGACAGAAATGACATAACGAAGATGTGTTCTGCCATTCCCCAGGCAAATGACGATTGGAGCGGACGCTAAAACAGTCAACCTTGCCCGCCGTTATATTCCACACATGTTCAAAATTGAACAGCGATTTCTCTCTAACTCGTCGAATATAGGCTTCAATCCGCTGAGTTGTTGATTGCCTGAACTTCATGGAAGCGAAACCCGGCCACACGCCGATGCCGCTTCGATGAAACCGGGAGGCAAACAGCCCGGCCCTCGTCCTCAAAACAACCTGCTCTACCGGAGCAGGTAACTTGTGCAGGAACATTAGCTTATAGGTTGGTTAAATCTGGCAGTAATAGCTGCCTGGTGGGGATGAGTGTATGCGGTTTATGTGCGCAACGCTGGTAATCATTCGTTTTGTCATTTTGCATTTCGTCATTTTGTTATGTGCGGTAAGTCAGGGCACAGCGGGGACGTTACCGCTGGCCGGCCTGCGGCCTGGTGTCGAAGCGGGCACCAAACCGAGGGTCCAGACTGGAACCTCTGAGATAGATCTTTCAATGGCGACAGTTCCGCAACAGAAAGAAAGAGTGGAGCGCCCTCTGCGGCAAAGGCTGAGTAGTGAGACGGAAAATGTCTTACTTCTTCTGCTGGGCATTGTTCTGCTTTTGACTTTCGCCGTCACCAGACTGTGGCTCTCTAAAAAAGATGATGGGGAGCCGTCCACATTCAGATAGCCTCAAAAAACGACTGGGAACAATATCTTTCTTACTTTCCGGAGAATCGTCATGACTGGTTTGAGACCGAGAACTCTGACGGAATACGCAGGGTTACTTTGGCGCAAGAAGCTATTCATTTTATTGATTACGGCCGTGGTGTTACTGGCGACGTGGATCGTCATTAAACGCGTGCCGGACATTTATGAGGCGCGCGCCCTGCTGGTGGTGGTGGGATTGCGGGGTGATGAGGGGGGACTGACCGTCGCGACCGAAATCAGCCTGATCACCAAGCAGCTTGAGAGCCGCACGATGTTGGAATCGTTGATCCGGCAGCACGGCCTGTACCAGGGCCTGTCGCGAGAAGCGCAGGTCGGCCAGATGCTGAAAGCGCTTAAACTGGAGACCAGGATGCGCGGCTACTCCCCGGATTTACCAGAGGCCGTAGCCCTCAGCTTTCGTTACCCTGACGCGGCGGTTACTCAGCGTGTGTTGAACGATGTGGTGCTGCTTTTCACCGGCACGAATGAACTTATCGGGCGCCAGACCGCCGAGGAAGCGCGCACGATTGAAACAAAGATCGCGAAAATGGAAGGGCAGTTGCGCCAACAGCGAATGCAGCGCAGGACATCTTCCCCAACGATTGATCCGCGCACGGTGCGGGCCGAGCGTCTGGCGGCCGCTGCCACCGTGGAGTCGCTGAAGGACAGACAATTTGCCTTTAAGCGCCAGATTGAAGATCAGCAGCGCGAGATCGCCGAGCAACAAAAGCTGGTGAAGTCCGCGCCGCCGGCAAAGGAGAATGGGGCACAAGGAGTACTTCTGGTGCGCAAGGCCGAGTTGGATGGGCAACTCAAGGACTATGCCACGCAATACACCGACAAGAACCCGAAGGTGATGCAGGCGCGCAGTCAACAGCAGGAAGTAAACCGCCAGCTCGAACAGCTCAATGCTTCCGCTGAAGGCGCTGAGGGGCAGGCCGCGACGGCCGAAGCGCGCGAGCTGCGAGCATTGCAGCGCGACCTGTCACGGCTGCAAACGGAATTGGAGGTGACGGAGCGGGAATTGAACAGACGCTCGGAGTCATTGATGGAGATGCCGGTCGTCGGCCCTTCAACGGCAATGACGGCGGTTCCGGTTGATGGAGGGGGCAGACCCGGCATGGCCGAAATGAACTATCTGCAAAACCGCTACGTCTCGTTGCTGGATAAACATGATCGTATGCAGATGGACCTGTCCGCGCCGATTGAGCGGGGGGTGGCGCCTTTTCGCCTGATAGACCCGCCCAACCTGCCGATTGCGCCGACCGGCCCAAATCGCACCAAACTCAAATTATTCGCCCTGGCCCTGGCCCTGGCCAGTGGACTGGGAGCCGCCGCGATAATTGAAGGACCGCGCCTGCGAATGATTCAGGATGAACGTGATGCCGAATATTTTCTGGGTGTCCCCGTCGTGGGATTCATTCCGGAAACTCTGACGCCGGACGAACGCGGTCACCAACGGCGCCTGCTGCTCACGCGCAGGATGGTTCTGCTGGGGTTGGCGGTGGTGGCCGTGCCGTTGCTGGTGATATTGATTTATCAGTCGGGCGTCATCCAGCAAATTGCGTTTCGGTAAATCCACGGACGTTTTCAAGGCAAGCAGCGGAAGGAGAAAGAATGGGAAGAATTCAAGACGCAATTGCCCGGCTGGAAGTGACGGGACAGGAGAAAGGCCCGCCACTGATCGAGGCTTCGCAGAGCGGGCAGAATGGGCACAGCAACGGGAATGGGAAGGTCAACGGTCACCTTACCCCACCTGAATCATCACCCACAGAACAGTTTGATTTTATCGGTTATTCGCTCAATCCGGCGGCGACAGTCCGGGTGGAGGTTCGCGGTGAATCCGTGCCTTTGGCGGAAGCGCCCCACCGAGTCAGGCACGAACCGGTGCGAGAGGTCCAGCTCGACACCAGGAGAATGGACCCGCACCTGGTGCTGCTCAGCGAGTATGACCCGGCCGCCGCAGAGCAGTACCAGCGCGTGGCTTTCTCATTGATTGCCGCCGCCGCCGATCGCCCGCTGAAACGTGTGCTGATTGCGTCAGCGTTGCAGGGCGATGGGCGCACTTGCGTGCTGCTGAATCTGGCCGGAGCGCTGGCGCAGGCACATCGGCGTGTGCTGGTTGTGGACACTGACCTCAGGTATCCATCGGTGTCGCGTTTGCTGGGGCTGGACGTGGAAATGGGATTGACCGAGGTGCTGGCAAACCAATCCCAGGCGAATGATGCGCTCTGCAAAGTGCTTCCGGGCGGCTTCGATCTGTTGCCGACGCAGGGCCAGCCTGAAAACTCGGCTGAACTGCTGGCCTCGCCTGATTTCGGACGGCTGCTGGACAGCTTCGACCACGAATATGATTTTATTCTCTTCGATTCCGCGCCTCTGCTGGTGGCGGATGACGCACTTTTGCTGCTGCGTCTGGTGGATACCGCGCTGATGGTCGTCGCACAGGGCAAGTGCAGTTCGGCACAGGCCGCACGGGCTGTCGCGCGAATCGCCCGAAAGGACATCTTCGGAGTTGTACTCAACCGGCTTGCTACTTAGCGGGCTTTTTCTGCAAGCGCATCAAGTTATGCGCGCGCTTCGAGAGCACTCGGACAAAAATTATGCGATGTATCGTCACCAAGACAACTGGTGAGATCAGCGTTGAGGTCAAATTTCATATGCAACATTTGATATGAAAAATGACCGGCCATGACACCGCAAAATATTTGCCCGCCTGCTCAAGCTGATAAAAGGGATTTGACAAGCATGTGGCTAGGGAATCGTTTAAGAGTTCTGGGACTGCTCTGCTGTGATGGCGCAATCGCCATGCTGTGCGGGCTGGCGGCCATTTGCGTGAGGTTCGGAGAAGAAACGCAGGCGATGCTGAATGAACCGCACGTCTGGTGGAGGCTGCTGCTGCTCTCTGGCGCGACGATGGTGTCTTTCTTCCTGCTGGACCTTTACAACCTTGGCGCGGTCGCACACCGCACACCGCGCCTGTTTGAGGTGTTGCGGCCGGTCGGACAAGCGGTCGGCCTGACCTCTTTCGCGCTTGCCCTGATTTTTTACCTGGCGCCGCAGATGAAACTGGGGCGGGGCGTCTTTCTGCTTAGTCTGGTGCTGATGATCGCGGTGATGGGCGGCTGGCGCTTGCTGGCCGCGTGGGTGTTGGGCAGGCGCGAGTTGGGTGAACGAGTGCTGATTCTGGGCACTGGGGAGGACGCGGTAGCCGTTGCGCGCGAAGCACTACAGCGGCGGGAAGCGGGATACGAAGTCGTCGGTTTCATCGGCAGCGACCCGCAACTGGTCGGGCGCAGCCTGATCAACCCCTGCGTGTTGGGTGTGACTGGGGAAATTCTGCAGGTGGCGCGCCGTCATCGCGTCAACCGCGTGGTGGTGGCAACCGGAGGAATGGAGAAAGGGCTGTCGCTTGAATCACTGCTGGACCTGCGTCTCAGAGAGCGATTGGCGGTGGAAGATGCCGCTTCTTTCTACGAGCGGCTGACCGGCAAAGTCTCCTGGGAGCAATTGCTTTCCCGGCTCGTCTTCGCCGAAATCACGTGGACGAAGCGGCTGTACCAGCGCGCCCGGAGATTGTTGGATATCACACTGGCAGTCGTGGCGCTGCCGCTGTCGGCGCCGTTGATCCTGCTGGCAGCGGTCGCCATCAAGCTTGACTCGCCAGGCTCCATTTTCTACCGGCAGGAGCGCGTCGGCCAGTACGGGCAAATCTTCAACATCATCAAGCTGCGTTCGATGCGCACCGATGCTGAGAAAGACGGACCGGTGTGGGCGGCCAAAGCCGATGTCCGCATCACTCAGATCGGGCGTTTGCTGCGCAAGCTGCGCGTTGACGAATTGCCGCAATTTATCAATGTGCTGCGCGGCGAGATGAGCTTTATCGGCCCGCGCCCCGAACGCCCGAACTTCGTGGCGATTCTCGAACGATCCGTTCCTTATTTTGCGCAGCGTCATCTGGTCAAACCGGGGCTGACCGGCTGGGCGCAGGTCAGATGCCAGTATTGCGCTTCGGTCGAAGAGGCGCACGAACGGCAACAGTATGACCTCTATTACATCAAGAACCAGTCGCCCGCGCTCGACGCGCTGATCCTGCTCGAAACGGTGCGGATCGTGATTGCGGGCAAACTGGGACGCTGATACGCGGCATAAGTACTTTGGAGATGGTGATGAAAAAGCCGGTTATGACACCAAGAGTTATTCAATTGCGTCAGGCGTTGTTGGCAGTGGCGCTCATCGCGGCGCTGGCCGGCGCGACTTTGGGGCAGAGGCGATTGTCCGTTGCTGGCAACGCGGCAACCGCTGAGACCGAACGCGACGGACGAGCGGGGGAGGCTGGCGATGGAGTCTTTGCGCCAATCTATCGCAATTTTTACGACACCTACCGGCTGGGCCCCGGCGATGTGCTTGCGCTGCGCGTGGCGTGGCAACCCGATTACACGGTTGAGCGGGCGAAGGTCTCGCCAGTTGGACGCGTCTACCATCCATTGCTCGGCGATGTTGAAGTGGCGGGGCGGACCGTCGAGCAAATCCTGGAGCGATTCAGCCGGGACCTCGGCGAGTACCTGCTCAACCCAAAAGTGAGTGTTGAATTGCTGGAAGCCAATAGCGCCAAGATCGGCGTGCTGGGCGAAGTCAGAGCGCCGGGCATCATCGTCATGGCGCGGCCGATGACCGTGATGGACGCGGTGGCCGCCGCCGGAGGCTTTGCCTATACCGGCAGCAAATCCAATGTCACGCTGTTGCGCCCGGCGGGCGGGCGGCTGGTCGAAACCAGGATCAATATCAAACGGATTCTGGAAGGCAAGTCATTGCTGGAAGAAAACCTGACGTTGCAGGCAGGCGACACTCTGGTTGTGCGGGGCAACGCCCGGAAGGCGATCGCCGAGGTCATGTCATTGGTGGGGTTTTCTCAATTCCTCGCTTTTTTAACGCGGTATTAAACGAATGGGCACAGGCAGCGAACAAATCAGCACGGCGCGCGCGATTCAGTGGCCAGGCGCTCGGCCAGCAGAAGAGTCGCGGGCCACGGCCGGCTCCCTGCCGGTGGCGTTCGCGGCGTTGTGGCTTTTCACGCTGCTGCTTTACGTGCGGCCCAACGAAATGTTGCCTGGGGTCTTCGGCGAGTTTCCGCTGGTCAAGATTGTCGCCGTCTTCGCCATGCTCGCCTACTTGATGGGCAGAATTGCGCGCGGCGAAGCGCTGACCATTTGGACGATCGAACTGCGGATGGTGCTGCTGATCTGTGGGCTGGGCGCATTGTTTATGCCGTTGGCGGCTTCGCCCGGTGACAGTTGGAAGACGCTGACGGACGTTTATCTGAAAGTCGTCTGCATCTTCTTCCTGCTGGTCAACCTGCTGGACACGCGGGCGCGGCTGCGATCCATCCTGAAACTGGTCGTGGTTTGGGGCGCGGTCCTGGCGCTGGACGCCATCTACAGCTTCCGGTCGGGACAGTTCACGAATAACGAGCATCGCATTCAAGGCCTGGTGAGCGGCATTTTCGGCAATCCGAACGATCTGGCCATCGCCTTGAATCTGCTGATACCGCTGGCGGCGGCGCTGGCGCTGAACAGTCGCGGATGGAAGAGGCTCTTTTACGTCGCTTGCGCGGTCGTCATGGGATTGGGCGTGGTGGCGACCTTTTCGCGCGGCGGTTTTCTGGGACTGCTGGCCGCCGGAGCCGTGTTGTTGTGGAAGATCGGGCGCGGCAAGCGGACCGCGGCGGCAATGGGCGTGCTGCTGGTGAGCGGCGTTTTCCTGACTTTAATGCCGAGCGATTACGGCAACCGTCTTTCGACCATTCTGGCCAGCGATCAGGACAAGACCGGTTCGTCACAGGAACGGCATGAATTGCTCAAGCGCGCAGCCAGCGTGGCGCTGCATCATCCGGTCACGGGGGTCGGAATCGGCAACTTTCACATCTACTCGATCAGGGAAAAGTCGGCTCACAACGCATATTTGGAGGTTGCGGCGGAACTCGGGGCGCTGGGGTTGCTGGCTTACCTGGTGTTGATTCTGGCGCCGCTGCACTCAATGCGGCGCGTCGAGCGTGAGACGGCGGCCATTCTGCGGGCCGATGCTGCCCTGGCCACTGCTCGCGCAGGCTGGCAGGAGAGTTATTACCTGAGCATCGCACTACAGGCGGCCTTCGCCGCTTACATCATATGCACGCTCTTCGGTTCCGTGCAGTACCAGTGGTTCCTCTATTACATCGCCGCATATGCGGTCGCTGTGCGCCGGATTCACGCCATTGAACAGATTGATGGGCAGGTTGATGCACGGGCTGGCGAGGCCACAACGCGGGGCGAACTCGAGCGTCCGGATCAGTGGCAGGTAGAGCCGCGCACCAGGCTCGGACGAATTGGCCAAATCAAAACGCCCGGCCAGGAGCCGAGCGGAGCAGTGAATAGAAGATGAACAGGAGAAACAGGCTTCAAGAAAAAGGAGTTCGTCGTACCGCCTTCAGGCGGAAGGTCTGGCGTGAGAACGCTTCCGGCTAACGCCGGTGCTACGAACAAACCCACCTTGAAGCTACAGATTGGAGAAGGATTCGTATGATGCTTGAAGTTGTTTTTATCGCGGCCATTTTCCTCATCGCCTACGCCTATTGCGGCTATCCGCTGACGGTCTGGGCGCTGAGCCGGTTGTTTCCTCGCCTGGTGTGCAGGGCGGAAATTACGCCCAGGGTTTCGATGATCATCGCGGCCCACAACGAAGAACGCGACATCGCCAGGAAGCTCGAGAACACGTTCGCGCTCGATTACCCGGCCAGCCGGCTGGAGGTCATCGTGGCTTCCGATTGTTCCACGGACCGGACGGACGAGATTGTCCAGGGGTATGCCGGGCGCGGCGTTCTGCTGTACCGCCAGGCGGAGCGTTGCGGCAAGACTGTCGCGCAGCGCCGCGCGGTCAAGATGGCTTCGGGCGAAATTCTGGTTTTCTGCGACGCGACGACTGCAAACGCCCCGGATGCGTTGCGCAAACTGGTGCGCGCCTTCGCCGATCCGGAAGTGGGGTGCGTCGCCGGACAACTGGTTTACATGGATGAAGACGCAACGGCGGTGGGACAGGGCTGCCAGTCCTACTGGAGCTACGAAAAGTTCATCAAGAGTTGCGAAAGCCGGCTTGGCTCCCTGATTGGGGTCAGCGGCTGCCTGTATGCGGTCAGGCGCAGTCACTTCGCGATGCTGACGCAGGATCTGATTGACGATTTCGTCATCGCCACGGAAATGCGCCTGCGCGGCCTGCGCACGGTTTACGAGCCGGAAGCGGTGGCCGCCGAGAAAACCAACAAGCGCGGTCGCGATGAATTCCGCATGCGCGTCCGCGTCATCGAACAAACCCTGACCGCGCTGCATCGGTATCGTGCCGTGCTCAATCCCTGGCGCCATGGTCTGTTCGCTTTCCAAATGCTGGGGCACAAGGTGCTTCGCTACTGCGTGCCGCCGCTGCTGCTGATTGCGCTGGCGAGCAACGCGCTGCTGGTAGAGCGCGGTGAAATCTATCAATACGCCTTTCTGGCGCAGGCGGCGCTTTATGGATCCGCGTTGGCTGGCTGGATCGCTGATCGCTTGAAACTTCGCGTAGGGCCATTGGCGTTGCCCTACTACTTCGTGCTGGCCAACACGGCCTCGCTGATCGGAACGCTCAAATTCCTGACCGGCGGCGGCCACGTGGTTTGGACGCCTGTCCGTGAGGCCGATTCGTCAATCCAACGAACGGCAATCAGGGACGGGGCGGGAGGCACGGTGGCCGGAGGAAATTTGCCACTTGGTGATTTACAACGGCTTGAAATGAATAACGAGTAATGAGAATCAACATGACGAACCGGATCAATTTTCTGAGAAGGCCCCGGATAAAGGGGGTTTTGTTCATTTGTCTGCTGCTTATGACCCTGCTGGCCGTATGGGCAACCACGGGCGGATGGGGGCGGCGCGCATCCGGGATCGGCGAATCCTCGAATCGCGGCGTCAGCAATGCCACGGCTCACCGGGTTGATGCGCAGGAAGATCCGATCTGCCGTTTGCCGGCGGCGCCTGCCAGTTTCGATGCCAGTTCCACCGGGCGCACGATCAGTGTGAATGGCGGCCCTGATGCCGCAAGCAAGTTGCAAATGGCGTTGAACAGCGCTGCGCCGGGTGACGTGATTGAACTGAAAGCCGGAGCGATCTTCGTCGGCAACTTCACACTGCCGGAGAAGCACGGTGAGGCCTGGGTGACGATACGCCCATCGTCCGAAGTGGTCCTGCCGCCGCAGGACATGCGCATCACCCCGGCCGTCTCATCGTCGCTTCCGAAGATCATCACGCCCAATGCCGATGCGGCGGTGAAGACCGCGCCGCGCGCTCACCATTACCGGTTGGTCGGCATTGAAATCAGCGTCGGGGCCAATGTCAGGCAGAATCACGGCCTGGTGCTCTTCGGCGACGGCTCGGGCGCGCAGCGTTCGCTGGATGTGGTTCCGCATGATCTGATCCTGGATCGCTGCTACCTGCATGGCAACGGAACTGGCGAATTGCGGCGCGGAATCGCGCTCAACAGCGCGCGCGCGTCGGTGGTTGACAGTTACATTGCCGCCTGCCAGGGCATCGGCTACGACACCCAGGCCATCGCTGGCTGGAACGGGCCGGGGCCGTTCAAAATCGTCAACAATTATCTAGAAGGCGCGGGCGAAAATGTCATGTTTGGTGGCGCCGACCCCTCCATCCCTAATCTGGTTCCGTCCGACATCGAATTCCGCGACAACTACTGCGCAAAGCCGCTGGCGTGGAAAGCCGGTGAGCAGATGACGGGCGCCGCCGCCAGAACCAGACCGCCATCCGTAAAGAACCTTTTCGAGCTGAAGAACGCCCGCCGCGTGCTGGTGGAAGGGAATGTCTTCGAGCGCAACTGGGCGGACGCGCAAAACGGTTTCGCCATTCTGTTGACGGTGCGCAACCAGGACGGCACCGCGCCGTGGTCCGTGGTGGAAGACATCACTTTCAGACGCAATGTGGTGCGCAGCGTGGGAGCAGGGATCAACCTGTTGGGCCGCGATTACAACCGGTCAAGCCAGCAGCTCAGGCGCGTGCGCATCGAGCAGAACCTGTTTGAGGATGTGGGCGGAGCGCAGTGGGGCGGCAATGGCAGCTTTCTGCAGGTCACCGAATCGTCCTGTGTTGTTGTGGATCACAACACTGTCTTTCACACCGGCAACCTGGTGACTGGTTACGGCCAGTCGAATACGGATTTCGCCTTCACCAACAACGTCGCCCGCCACAACGAGTACGGCGTGTTTGGCGATGGCGTTGGGTCGGGCAAGGCCGCGCTCGACAAATATTTCCCTGCCTCCCAGTTCACGGGAAATGTGCTGATGGGCGGGCGGCGCGAACTTTACCCGGCGGGCAACTTCTTCCCGTCCGCGCTTGACGGCAGCGGCGTGCAATCCATCGGCGCTGACGTGGTGGCGCTGCGAAATCGCGCGGCAAAGGTGCGGACAGGCGATATGCGGCCTTGATGGTGTGTTTATGAACCCAACTTCCGTGGCAGATATGCAGAGGGCAAATGGTTCGCCGAAGGTGAGCGTGATCATTCCGTCTTACAACACCGCGCTGTTCATCGGCGAGACGCTGGCCTCCGTTCGCGCGCAACGGTTCAGGGATTACGAGGTGATCGTGGTCAACGACGGCTCGCCGGACACCGAGCAGTTGGAGCGCGCCCTGGTGGCTGATCGTGACTGGATCAGTTACATGAAGAAACCGAACGGTGGACTTTCCAGCGCGCGCAACGCCGGCATCAGGGTTGCGCGCGGGCAGTATGTCGCGCTGCTGGACAGCGATGACGCGTGGGATCCGGAATATTTGACCGTACAGGTGGCGGCGCTCGACGCCGAACCCTCCGTGGCCGTGAGTTATGCCAACGCCATGATCTTCGGCGACAGCCTGGATGCCGGGAAGGATTACATGTCCATCTTTCCGTCGCGGGGCGAGGTGACCTTCCAGCGTCTGGTCGAGATGGAATGCAACGTGCTGGTCAGCGCGCTTGTACGGCGCACGTGGCTCGAGCGCGTGGGGCCATTTGACGAAGCATTGCGCACCAACGAGGACTTCGACATGTGGCTGCGCATCGTGCAGGCCGGCGGGCGATTTGTTTATCACCGCCAGCCGCTGTGGCGATACCGCAAGCGCGGCGGCGCGCTCAGCGCCGACCCGGTCGCGATGTGGGGCGGTTACCTGCGTGTGCTGGAAAAAGCGCGGCGGGAGTTGGACCTGTTGCCCGCCGACAGCGCGATGGTTGCCCGCCGCTGCAATTACGTCCGCGCGATGTTGCGATTCCACGACGGCAAGCGAGCCTTTTTCGCGGGCGATTTCGATGTGGCGGACGACGCGCTAACTGAAGCCAACGCCCAGCTCAAGAGCCGCAAGCTGGCACTGGCGCTGCGCGCGATGCGCCTGGCTCCGCGGCTGCTCCTGCAAGCTTACAAAGCGCGAGACCACTTTGTTTATGGGATGAACACGAAGTTTTAAGAGGACTGCGAAATTTTCCATCTGCCATTTTTGATTTTTCATTGTCATTGCGCCGGAAGCGCGCCAGCGGCAATGAGAAATGAAAAATGGCGATTGGCAAGGGGAAAATGAACAAACCTCAAAACATTCGCCTAACTGCTCAACAAGACTGCATATGACTCATCACATCGCACATATTTTGCCCTTTCCGTCGGTCGGCGGCGTCGAGATCGCGGCCCTGCGATTGATGGAGGGGTTGGAAGGCGATCACTTTCACAACACGGCCTTCTGTCTGCGGGGAGCTGAGAGCGTGGCGCGCTTGTGTGCAGCGTCCGGGTTCGAGGCCGTGGATTATGAGGCGATCGAGCCGAGCTACCGGCATCCAAGCGCCTTTCTGCGGAACGCATTCCGCCTGGCCCGCGAGTTTCGGCGGCGGAGCGTCAATCTGGTGCATTGCCAGGAGGTGTTGGCGGCTTACCACGCAGCCGTAGCCGGCCGGCTGGCGGGCGTGCCGGTGGTGTGCCACGTGCGGTCGCAGCGTCCCGACATTTCGCGCCGGGACGCCAGCTTCCTGCTGGCCGTCAACCGGTTCGTGTTTGTTTCGCGCAATGCGCGGGAATGCTTTGGAGCCAGAGTTGGTGCGGCGCGCGGTGAGGTCATCCACGACGGCTTCGATGTTGTCGAGGTGGACGCGGCTGAAGCGCGGCGCGACGTGCGCCGGGAGTTCGGCTTTTCCGCTGACGCCAAAATTGTGGGGATGGTGGCGCGGATTGCCCGGCAGAAGGATTACGAGACCCTGGTGCGGGCCGCCACCCGCGTAGTGGCCGTGGAGCCGCGAGCACGCTTCCTGGTCGTGGGAGATTATCTGGGCCAGAGCGATTACCGCGAACATTATCGTGAAGTGCAGGCGATGGTCGCCGAAGCCGGATTGACGGCGCATTTCGTTTTCACAGGCCATCGCGAAGACGTGGTGCGGCTGCTGGCCGCGATGGATGTCAGTGTGCTGTGTACCCACACCGAAGGCCTGGCGCTGGCGGTGCTGGAAGCGATGGCACAGGGAGTGCCGGTGGTGGCCACGGCGGTCGGCGGAGTGCCGGAGTTAATTGTGGAAGGCGAAACCGGGTTGCTGCACGCGCATCTGGACGATGAGGAACTGGCCGGGAAAATCATGGCGATCTTCAATGACTCAGCGCTGGCTGCGCGCCTGAGCGCGGCAGGGCGGCGGCAGTGTGCGACGACATTCAACCGCCGCCGCACACTGACGGCCACCGCCGATCTCTACCACGAGATGATTACTGGTCGAAGCTCGGCTGATTCAGGCAAGGCGGAAGACACCGACCGCGCGTTCGCCGGTGGAAGGCGAAGCGTCGCGGAAGTTACCGAAGGGGGCGATTAAATTGACTGCCGGAACCGAAACGTCACAGATCAAGATGGATTCGCGGGAGTCAGGGGCCGCGCCGCGCCGCGTGAAGGTCATCCGCCCGCCGTCGTTTTCATGGCGAGGGTTGGCCAATGATCTGCGGGCGCTGACTCATTACCGCGACCTGTTTTATACGCTCAGCCTGCACCGCATCAAGGTGCGCTACAAGCAGTCCGTGTTGGGTGTGTCCTGGGCGATTATGCAGCCGCTTTCGCTGATGCTGGTTTACGGGCTGATCTTCGCGATGATCGTTCGCGTACCGACTGGCAGCGTGCCTTATACCGTCTTCGCCTATGCCGGGTTGTTGCCGTGGCTTTACCTGAACACAGCTCTGACCAATGCGACGGGCGGGCTGGTGTCGCACAACCAGTTGGTGACAAAGGTCTACTTCCCGCGCGAAATCATCTCGCTGACTTATGTGGTGGCGGCGCTCTTCGATTTTCTGGTTGCCACGCCTGTGCTGGCGGCGCTGATGCTTTACCACCGGGTGCCGCTGACGGCGAATCTGTTTTACGCGCTGCCGATCATGGCGGTGCTGACCGTCTTCATTGCGGGCGCCGCCCTGGCGCTTTCGGCGGCGCAGGTGCGCTTTCGCGATATTGGCGTGGCGCTGCCGCTGTTTTTGCAACTGTGGATGTTTGCCACGCCGGTTGTTTACCCGCTGAGCGCGGTGCCCGCGCGGTTACAGCCCTTCTTCAAACTCAATCCGCTGGGCGGACTGATCGAAAACTTTCGCCGCGTCGTGCTGGAAGGTGGCGCGCCGGACTTTCGCGAGCTGGCGCTGGCCGCTGCGCTGTCTCTGTCGCTGTTCGCGCTGGCCTATATCTACTTCAAGCATGTTGATGCGACGATGGCGGACATCATTTGAATATGATTGATCTTGAATTCAACGCAGTTTCAAAGCGGTATCGCATCTCGCAGGAGGATGCATCCACGGCGGCTGTCAAAACTGGTGGCGCGGCGGGCGGCCAGGCGCTGCTGCGCAGGCTCAAACGCCTGCGCAGGCGCAAACAGGAGTTCTGGGCGCTGCGCGATGTCAGCTTCGGGGTTGAGCGGGGAGAAGCGCTGGGCATCATCGGCCACAACGGCGCGGGCAAAAGCACGATTCTCAAGCTGCTGTCCGGCATTACCACGCCGACCACTGGCGAAATCACCATCAACGGTCGGCTGGCCGCGCTGATCGAAGTCGGGTCGGGCTTCCACCCGGATTTGACCGGACGCGAGAACGTTTTCCTGAACGGTTCGATTCTGGGGATGCGCCGCCGAGAGATCGCCGAAAAGCTCGAAAGCATTATTGATTTCGCCGGCGTTCGCGACTTCATTGACGTGCCCGTCAAACGCTACTCGTCGGGGATGTACGTGCGGCTGGGGTTTTCCATCGCGGCACACCTGGACCCGGACATTCTGCTGCTGGACGAGGTGCTGGCGGTGGGCGATGCGGGCTTTCAGGAAAAGTGCCTGCGGCGACTCGGCGAATTGGAGCGCGCGGGCAAGACGATCATCTTCATTTCGCATGACCTCAGCGCGGTCGAGCGGTTGTGCGACCGCGTGCTGCTGGTTCAGCAGGGCCGGATCATTGCCGACGGATCGCCGCGCCAGGTGATCGCCGAGTACCGCCAATCAGGCGTCAATTTCGTTGCCTCCACGCCGCCTGCGATTCATGGCGGAACCATTTCGAAGCGGGCCGAGATCACTTCGCTGAAGTTTTTTGACGAGGGCGGGCGCGAGGCGGCGACGCTGAGCACAGGAGAATGCCTCACTGTGCGCGTCGAATGTCAGGCAAATGACCGCATCGCCGATGCGGTCATTAACGTGCTCTTTTACGACGGCGCGGGGAAGCTCGATTGCCACTTCACCTCACTGGCGACCGCGGAGCGGCTGGAGTTGAAGTCGGGACGGCATGTTTACGAATTCCATTGCCCTGTGCTGGGGCTGCTGCCGGGCACCTACTACGTTGACGCCACCATCGAACGCGCCAGCGATCCGGAGGTGGTTGATTGGCAATACCGCTGCGCGCTGTTGCAGGTCAATGGCAGCAAGCCGCTGCGTGGCGGCAGTTATATGCCGCATCAATTCCGCCCGGTGGTGAATGCCCCCGTCATGAATAAAGAAATTGTTGAGGTGTGATGGCTCTTTATTTTCCATTTGCCATTTTCGATTTGTCATTTGTCACTGCGCCGAAAGCGCGGCATCGGCAATGACAAATGAAAAATGACAACCGGCAAATGGAAAATGAAAAGACTTCAAAACATTCGCCTGACCAATTATGCAAAGAAATTTTTGAGTTGTGATTGATATCCATGAACCAGACGCCAGACATTTCAGTGGTCATCAGCACCTACAACCGCGCGGGCCGGGTGGGAGACGCGCTGGCGCGCCTGCTGGAGCAGCGTGGAGTGCGTTACGAAGTCATCGTGGTGGACAACAATTCCACCGACGGGACCCGCGAGGTGATCGAATTGTATGTCGCGCGCAGCGACGGGCGGCTGCGTTATGTCTTCGAAGGGCAGCAGGGCGTGTCGCACGGGCGCAATGCCGGAGTGGCCGTGGCGCGCGCGCCGTTGATTGCCTTCACCGACGATGATATGCGCATGGCTGATGACTGGCTGCTGAAGATCAAACAAGCCTTCGACGCACATCCCGAACTCGATTACGTGGGCGGCAAGGTGCTGCCGCTCTGGCTGGCCCCGTGTCCCGCCTGGCTGACGCCCCAACACTGGTCGCCGATTGCGCTGCTTGATTATGGTTCGCAACCGCTGGCGCTGGACGCCGAGCGGCGGCAGACGCTGGTCACCGCCAACTTCGCCATCTGGCGCGACGCATTCGACAGCGTGGGCGGATTTTCACCGCTAACGCAGCGGACCACCAACGATGTCTGTTCGACCGAAGACAGCGAACTGCAATTACGCCTGTGGCGGTCGGGCATTCGCGGCATGTATTTCCCGGACATCGTCGGCTGGGCGCAAGTGATGCCCCAGCGGCTGACCAAGGATTACCATCGCCGCTGGCATCGCAGGCATGGGCGCTGCACGGCGCTGATGAGGGATGAACAGTTTGAGGAATCGGAGGCCGGGCGTCTGTTCGATATCCCGGCGCACCTCTTCCGGCAAATGGCCAGGGGCATCGGCGAGTGGGCTGTCGCCCTGTTGCGGCGAGACGAGCCGGAAGCTTTCTGGCGCGAAACCCGGCTTCGGTTCTTCATCGGTTTTATCGAGCAGCGCTACCTCGATCATCGCGCCGCGGGCGGCGGCGTGCTTCACGAGTTGAGCGACTTCGCGCGGGCAATGATGGCGCGGGCGGTGAAAGGCGGCGCGTGAAGGAGCTGCAAGTGCTTATGCAAATGGGAACGATGACAGAAAGAACTCAGACGGCGGTGGACATCACCGTGCTTGTCTGCACCTTCAACCGCCGCGAGGAACTGCGGGAACTGTTGCGGAGCGCAATGGCGCAACAGACGGGCGGCGCGTTCACGTACGAGATTCTGGTGGTGGACAACAATTCCGACGATGGCACGCGCCCGTTGGTTCAGAGTCTGATTGCTGACGGACATGAAAGCATACGGTACTTGTTCGAGGGGCGTCAGGGGAGATCGTTCGCGCTGAACACGGGGCTGGGCGCGGCGCGCGGCGCAATCTATGTGATCGCGGACGACGATCTGGTGCTGCCGCCGCATTACCTGCACCGTGTCTGGGAGGTGTTTTGCGCAAATCCGGACCTCTCGGTCGTCGCGGGCAAGGTGTTGCCGCTATGGGCCAAACCGGCGCCGGCCTGGCTGACGCGGGAGCACTGGTCGGCGTTGGCGTTATCTGATTACGGCGCTGAGGAGTTCCGCACCAATACGAACAAGCCGATCTGTCTGCTGGCCGGCGCGTTCCGGCGCGCCGACGTTGACGCCGTGGGCGGCTACCACCCGGCGCTGGGAGTGACCAAAGGCCGCATCGGCGGCACGGAGGATGTGGATTTACTGTCGCGACTTTACGAAGTTGGCCGCCAGGGACTCTACCTGCCCGATCTGTGGTTGAGCCACAAGGTGGAGGCAGACCGTTTAACGCAGGCCTACCACCGGCGCTGGCACACCGGGCACGGGCAGTTTTACGCCGCGATGCGCGTGCCGGAAGTGGAACGCGCGTCCACCAGACTCTTTGACGTGCCGTCGCACCTTTACCGGCAGGCGCTGGAAGCGGCAGCAAGCTGGCTGACGTGTCTGGCGCAAGGCCGCTGGGCGGCGGCCTTTCAATGCGAAACGCGGCTGCGCTTCTTTGCGGGATTCTTCCGCGCGCGCGCCGGAGAGTTCTTTGTCGCCGGCGCGGGCAGTCTGACCCGCGAGTTGGCGGTGATTGTTCACACGCTTGCCAACAAGATGACGCGGCGCGCGGGGCGTCCGCGCTGACTTAATCAGGCGTGGGACGGACTTCAGTCTGTCCCGA